>NZ_JAGHQR010000001.1:0-1150224 GCF_017744235.1 Erythrobacter sp. A6_0 | reverse complement strand
AGCGCAGCGAGACCGTCGCAGTGGCGCGCTGCCGGTCTCCTTCGACGCGGCCTCGCGCGCCACTGCGACGGTCTCGCTGCGCTTTCTCTCCCAGTCCTCGTAACCGCCTGCCACGACGTCGACCTTGCCGCTGCCGTCAAGGCCCAGCGTCAGCGTCACCGTCCGGTCGAGGAAGTCGCGATCGTGGCTGACGAGCAGGACCGTGCCTTCGTAATCGGCGATCACTTCCTGCAACAGGTCGAGCGTTTCGAGGTCGAGATCGTTGGTCGGCTCGTCCAGCACGAGAAGGTTGGACGCCTTCGCGAATTCGCGCGCGAGCAGCAGGCGGCTGCGCTCTCCGCCCGACAGGATGCCGACCTTGGTGTCGACGATCTTGGGATCGAACAGGAAGTCCTTGAGATGCGCCTGCACGTGCTTGCGATGGCCCTGCACGTCGATCCAGTCGCCGCCTTCGGCCAGCACTTCGCGCACGGATTTGTCGGGTGAAAGCAGGGCGCGCTGCTGGTCGATCATCACGCCGGTCAGCTTGTTCGAGATATCGACGCTGCCGGTATCGGGGGCGAGTTCCCCCGTCAGCATCTTCAAGAGCGTGGTCTTGCCAGCGCCGTTGGAGCCGACGATCCCGATCCGATCGCCGCGCTGGATGCGAAGGCTGAACGGCTTGATGACGGTGCGATCGCCATAGGTCTTGGATATCGAATCCGCGGCGATCACGGACTTGCTCTTGAAATCCTCTTCCGTCGCAAGCTTCAGCTTGGCGGTGCCGCCGGCGGAGATCATCGAGGCGCGCTGGGCCCGCATCTGGTGCAGTTTTTCCAGCCGCCCCTGATTGCGCTTGCGCCGCGCGGTGACGCCGCGTTCCAGCCAGTGCGCTTCCAGCTTCAGCTTGGCGTCCAGTTTTTCCGCCGCGCGCGCTTCTTCGGCATAGACCTGTTCTTCCCAAGCCTCGTACCCGCCGAACCCGACCTCCTTGCGCCGCATGGTGCCCCGGTCGAGCCAGAGCGTCGCGCGGGTCAGGCGTTTCAGGAAGGTCCGGTCGTGGCTGATAACGACGAAGGCGCCCTTATAGCGATCGAGCCAGCCTTCCAGCCAGTCGATCGCGGCGAGATCGAGGTGATTGGTCGGCTCGTCCATCAACAGCAGATCGGGATCCTGCGCCAACGCACGGGCGATGGCGGCGCGGCGCCTTTCGCCGCCGCTTGCGCCCTTGGTCGGGGTCGCCATGTCGATGCCGAGCTGGCCCGCGATCGCTTCGACCTCGTGCTCCTGCGGGGGATTGTCGCCCACCAGCGCCCATTCCATCAGCGTGGCATGGCCCGAAAGATCGGGCTCCTGCTCCAACACGACGATGCGCGTGCCGGGCTTGACCTTGCGCAGGCCCCGATCGGCTTCGATCCGGTCGTCGATCAGCCGGAACAGAGTGGTCTTGCCCGCGCCGTTGCGGCCGATCAGCGCAAGCCGGTCGCGCGCGCCGATATGAAGGTCGATCGGGTCCTGGTCGAGCCCGCCGAACAGCCAGCGGCCGCCCTGTTGCAGGCCGAGACCTTCCCAGCTGAGGATCGGAGGTTGTGCCATGGAGCGCGGCAGGTAGGCGCGGGCGCGGTGATCGGCAAGGCCGGTGTGGCCCTCGCAAGGCTTGCAAATTCGCAGCCTGTCACGCCCCGATCGCGGAACCCATCGGTTCAGCGGGGCGTAAGCGCGTCATAGGCATTCGCCACACCAACACACCGACCGGAGTATCGATCATGCAACGTTTCGCCCTTTCGCTCGCCGCCGCCGCTCTGGCGCCCGCCGTGGTCGCATTCCCGGCGAATGCCGCCGAAGTCTCGATCGCCGCGACCGGACCCGTGATCGAATTGCAGGTATCGCAGCAGGTTCTGGGCGATCCCGACAAGGCGACGATCAGTGCCGGAGTAACCACGCGCGCGCAGACCGCCGTTGCGGCGATGCAGCAGAACGCCGTCGAAATGGACCGTGTGCTGAAGCGGATGGATGCGCTGGGAATTCCCGAGGACCGCGTGCAGACCGCCGGCATCACGCTGAACCCGCAATATAATCACCGCCAGAACATGCCGCCTGAATTCATCGGTTACGATGCGACCAATCGCGTGACGGTCGATCTGCGGGATCTCGACCGGATCGGGCCGGTGCTCGATGCATTTGTCGCTGCCGGCGCCACCAATCTCAGCGGCCCGAACTGGGAAATCGTGAACGACGCACCGCAAAAGGCAGAGGCGCGCAAGGCCGCCTTCGCGGCGGCGCAATCGCAGGCGCAGGATTATGCCCGCATGGCCGGGTATTCGGGCGTCCGCCTGCTTGCCGTCGAAGAACAGATGGGTTTTCAACAGCCGATGTACGATGCTGCTCCGCAAGCGATCAAAGTAACCGGAAGCCGGATTTCGACGCCGACACGCCCCGGTCAGGTCGGCACGCAGGTCACGATGACGGTCAAATACGAACTGACGCGTTGATCGGGCAGGTGGGGCGCAGCGCATTCACACCTTGTTCAATGCTGTCGCACTAGTCAGAAAGGCATCATGAAAAGCTTGCTGATCCCCTGTCTCGCTCTTGCGCTTTCGATGCCCATGGCCGCGCCTGTGCTTGCGCAGGCGCGGGGCGAACAGGGCGAAGCGCGCAAGGAGATGCGCGCGGGCAATCTCGTGTCCCTGCGCGAGATCGAGGCTCGGATCGTGCCGACCATGCGCGGGGCGGAATATCTCGGCCCGGCCTACGATTCGACCGCGATGGCCTATCGGTTGAAATTCATCCGCGACGGGCGCGTCCTGTTCGTGGATGTGGATGCCCGGACGGGCCGCGTGCTCGGGCGCAGCGACTGAAAATCCCGCTTTCCTACTCTGACCGCGAAACTGTCGGCTGCTTGACGTGTTCATGTACGTGAACGACATCACGGCGACAGGCGGCCGATGGGCCGCAACCGCGCAACCGGGGACCAAGATATAATGAGGATTCTGATCGTCGAGGACGAGCCCACGCTCGGCCAACAGCTCAAATCGACGCTGGAACAGAACGGCTATGCCGTGGACCTGTCCACCGATGGCGAGGACGGCCATTTCCTCGGCAGCACCGAGGATTACGACGCTGTGATCCTCGATCTCGGCCTGCCGGAAATCGACGGGCTCACCGTGCTCGGCATGTGGCGCAAGGAAGGGCGGGGCTTCCCGGTCCTGGTCCTGACCGCGCGCGACAGCTGGAGCGACAAGGTCGCTGGGCTCGACGCGGGCGCGGACGACTATCTCGCCAAACCCTTCCAGACCGAAGAGCTGATCGCGCGCCTGCGGGCACTGATCCGCCGCGCTTCGGGCAATACCAGCGCCGAACTGACGGCGGGCGACGTGCGTCTCGACACGCGCTCGGGCCGGGTCACGCTGAAGGGCGAGCCGGTCAAGCTGACCGCTCAGGAATACAAGCTGCTGAGCTATCTGATGCACCACAAGGGCAAGGTGGTCAGCCGCACCGAACTGATCGAACATATCTACGATCAGGATTTCGACCGCGATTCCAACACGATCGAAGTTTTCGTAACCCGCATCCGCAAGAAGCTTGGCGCGGATGTCATCACCACGATCCGCGGCCTTGGCTACTCGCTCGACGATCCCGCCGACCAGCCGCGCGCCTGATTCCGCAGCGCTCGTAACGCCGTCCGTTCCGGTCGGCGGGGGCTCGGCGGAACCGGTGGTTTCGGCTGCTGCGCGCAACACGGCGCCCCGGGCCGAGAGCAGTCTGGCGCGCCGGATGATGGCGATCGCGGCGGGCTGGATTCTTGTCCTGCTGCTGGCCGGAGGCTTCGCACTCGACCGCACGCTCACCAATCTGGTCGAGCGCAATTTCGACGATCAGCTCGAATATCTCCTTAACGCCATGATCGTGACGGCGGAAATCGACCTGGATGGCGAGGTCTATTTCAACCGCGTGCTGGGCGAACCGCGCTTTCTCGAACCCAATAGCGGCCTCTATTACCAGATCAGCGCGCCCGGTAAGGAAGGGTATCCGTCGCGTTCGCTGTGGGACAACACGCTCACCGTGCGGCAGGAAGCCGACGATTTCGAGCCACGTTTCTACGACAGCCAGCAATTCGCCGACGAGCCCCTGCGCATCGCGCAGCGCACCGTGATCCTGCCGGACAGCGAGGCGCGCTGGACCTTTGCGGTTGCCTCCGCAAGGCAGCAACTGGACGATCAGATAGCGCGCATCCGGGCCATTCTCGCCTGGAGTTTCGCCTTGTTGGGCCTGGGCCTGTTCGCGCTCGCGGTCTTGCAGAACTGGATCGGGCTCAGCCCGCTGCGGCGCGTTCGGGCCGCGATACAGGACATGCGAAGCGCAGGCGCCAATCGGATCGACGAGCCGCTTCCGCTGGAGGTCCAGCCACTGGTCGAGGAGGTCAACGCGCTACTCGCTCATTCGGAACGGCAGGCGGAAGAAGCGCGGACGCATGCGGGCAATCTCGCCCATGCTCTCAAAACGCCGCTCACCGTGCTGACGAACGCCGCCACCGCGCACGATCCCAAGCTGTCCGATCTGGTCTGCCGCGAAACCAAGACGATGCAGCGCCATGTCGAACACCATCTGGCCCGCGCCCGCGCCGTGGGACGGCGCGCCAGCGGCCACTCGCGGGCGGAAATCTGGCCCAGCGTCGAAAGCGTGTTGCGGGCGGTAACGCGAATCTACGAGCGAACGCGGTTCGATCTCGACGGCAATCAGAACGCGGTGGCCGCGATGGAACGGCAGGATCTCGACGAGATCCTCGGCAATCTGATCGAGAACGCGGCCAAGTATGGCGGAGGCAGCGTGTTCGTCACTGTCGATGCCGAACCTTCATCTTCGCGCTGTGTGATCTGGATCGAGGATGACGGAATGGGCATTCCCGAAGAGGAATGGCCGCGCATCTTCGATCGCGGTGCCCGGCTGGATACCGGCAAGCCGGGCACGGGCCTGGGCCTGGCGATCGTGCGCGACGTGGCGGAAATCTACGGCGGTTCGGTGTCGCTGGCCGAGAGCGAGGATCTGGGCGGCCTGCTGGTCCGGCTGGAGCTGCCGAGGGCCGGAGACGGTTTCGACTGACCCGCTAATCAGACCGCGGCAGGGCAGATCGGAATTGGCTTTTGCGAAATAGGGCTCGCCCAAACGAAAACGGGGCCGGAAACCCGACCCCGCTCGTAAATGTGTCCAGTTCAGTAACCGTTACGGGCTGACGGGCTCGTCATCGCCCGAAGCGAAGATGAAGGTGGCGATGGCGAGAACGCCGAAGATCGCCAGAATGCCACCGGCATTGCCGGCCAGTTCGGATTCCCCGTCAACCGGAGCGGCGGCGCGATCGGCTGCCTGAGCGGCGATCGGAGCAACGGCGAGGCTGGCAGCCGAAGCGACCAGAGCTGTCTTGCCAAATTTCATGGTAATTCCCCTTGAGCGAAAATGCGAGGATGGTTCCTATTGAGACCGACGAGGGGATTCAACCCGCCAAGGGCAACGCGAAGGGACTTTTTCACCGTGGCCGCGCTGGTGCTGCATTTTGGTCACATTCGGTCGCTCGCCGGTGGGGCTCAGCGGGTCTCGCGCGCCTGTTCGTGATGCCGGATCACCTCATCGATGATGAAGCGCAGGAATTTTTCGCTGAATTCGGGGTCGAGCTCGGCATCCTGCGCCAGAGCCCGCAGCCGGGCGATCTGCGCATGTTCGCGGCCCGGATCGGCGGGCGGAAGCGCCGCCTTCGCCTTGTAGGCCCCCACCGCCTGAGTGATGCGGAACCGTTCGGCCAGCATGTGGATGAGGGCCGCATCGATATTGTCGATGCTCTTGCGATACCCGGCAAGGGTCGCATCCCCAGTAGAGTATTGGTTCGATGGCTGGGCCGAAGCGGGCTGGGCGGAGGGTGTTTGCCGGGACATCGTGCCAAGCTAGCAGCAATTGCGCCCTTGCCAAGCGCGGCCAGCCTCCCCATTGCCGATGGCAGATGAGCGCCGAAATCATTCCCCTTCACGATCGCGGATCCAACCCCTCGCTCGACCCCATGCTGGCTTTGACCGCGCAGGGCATGAACGCGGTCAATTCCGTGATCCTTTCGCGCATGCAGAGCGAGATACCGCTGATACCGGCGCTGGCCGGGCATTTGATTTCGGGTGGGGGCAAGCGTCTGCGCCCGATGCTCACGCTCGCAGGCGCAGAGCTCGTCGGCTATCAGGGCGCGCGCCACCACAAGCTCGCCGCCGCGGTCGAATTCATTCACACCGCCACGCTGCTTCACGACGATGTCGTCGACGGCAGCGAGATGCGCCGGGGCAAGACCGCCGCGAACATTATCTTCGGCAACCCGGCCACCGTGCTGGTGGGCGATTTCCTGTTCAGCCGCAGTTTCGAACTGATGACGGAGGACGGCAGCCTGCGCGTCCTCAAAATCCTCTCCGGCGCCAGCGCCATCATCGCGGAGGGTGAGGTCGATCAGCTGACCGCGCAGCGCCGGATCGACACCAGCGAGCAGCGCTATCTCGGCATCATCCGAGCCAAGACGGCGGCTCTGTTCGCCGCCGCCGCCCGGATCGCGGCGGTGGTCGCCGAATGCGACGACGAGAAGGAAGATGCGCTCGACGAATACGGGCGCAATCTGGGCGTCGCCTTCCAGCTCGTCGACGATGCGATCGATTACGATTCGGATGCCGCCGCCATGGGCAAGGATCGGGGGGACGATTTCCGCGAGGGCAAGATGACGCTTCCGGTCATCCTAGCCTATGCGCGCGGAAGCGAGGACGAGCGCGCCTTTTGGAAGGATGCGATCATCGGCCACCGCACCAGCGACGCCGATCTGGATCATGCCTGCACTCTGATCGCCCGGCACGACGCGCTGGCGGATACGCGCGAGAGAGCCCGCCATTTCGCCCAGCGCGCGATCGATGCACTGGCGATCTTCCCCGATGGCAAGGCCCGCCAGGCGATGGTGGAAGCGGCGCGTTTCGCAGTGGCGCGGGGCTACTGATTCAGCTGCATAGGGCAGGCCGATGCCTTCCGACCTTCCCATCCACGCCGTCCTTCCCGATTGTCTGGCGGCCCTGCGCGCGCAGACCGGCGCGGTGCTGGTCGCGCCGCCCGGGGCGGGCAAGACGACGGCGGTGGCACCTGCACTGATCGGGGAGGACTGGTGCAGCGGCCAAATCATCCTCACCAGCCCGCGCCGGGTCGCGGCGCGCGCGGCGGCGGAACGGATGGCGGCCCAACTGGGCGAAAAGACGGGCGAAACCGTCGGCTACCTCACCCGGCTCGACAGTCGCCAATCGTCCAAGACCCGCATTCTCGTCGTGACCGAAGCGATCTTCGTCAATCGCATCCTCGACGATCCGGAATTGCCCGGCGTGTCGGCAGTGCTGTTCGACGAAGCGCATGAGCGCCATCTCGACAGCGATCTCGGCCTCGCCATGGCACTGGAGAGCCGCGCTTTCCTGCGCGAGGATCTGCGCGTCCTCGTCATGTCGGCGACTATCGACGGCGCGCGATTCGCGCGGCTGCTCGGCGATGCGGCACCGGTTATCGAAAGCGAGGGGCGTGCCTTCCCGCTGGCGATCGAATGGCTGGGCAGCTCGCCCCACCAGCGAAGCGAGGATGCGGTCGCCGATGGAATCGCGACCGCATGGCGCGACCAGGAGGGCGACATTCTCGCCTTCCTGCCGGGCGTGGGCGAGATCGAGCGCGTGCGCGAGCGGATCGAAGCGCGCCTGCCGGACGCGCTGGTACTGCCGCTGCACGGACAGGTCGATCCGGCGGGCCAGCGCGCGGCCATACGGCGCGATCCCGAAGGGCGGCGGCGGATCGTCCTCGCCACGGCGATCGCCGAAACCTCGCTCACTTTGGATGGCGTCTCGGTCGTGGTCGATAGCGGCTTGTCACGTCGGGCCGAATTCGATCGCGCGGCGGGGACCACGCATCTCGTGACGATGCGGGCCAGCCAGGCCGCCGCCGCGCAGCGCGCCGGGCGTGCGGCGCGACAGGCCCCCGGCACGGCCTACAGACTGTGGGAGCAGGGCGGGCACAAGGGGCGGCCCGAATTCGACCCTCCCGAAATCGTCACGGCCGACCTTGCGCCGCTGGTCCTGAAGGTTGCGCAATGGGGTAGCGATCCGCTGGACCTGCGCTGGCTCGATCCGCCGCCCGAAGCTTCGCTCGCTTCAGCGCAGCAACGGTTGGAAAAACTCGGCGCGCTCGATTCCTCCGGGCGGATCACCGCGTTCGGTGGGCGACTGGCTTCCATGCCGCTCGACCCCGAAGGGGCCGCGGCGATTCTCTACGGTGCCGGGGCGGGGCGCGCGCGAGACGCTGCCGAGCTGATCTTGCTGACGCAGGAGAGAGGCCTGGGCGGGCGCGGCGAAGATCTGTCGGCGCGCCTCGCACGCTGGCGGTGCGATCGCAGCGCGAGAGCGGAAGCCAGCCGGAAACTTGCACAGAACTGGGCGCGGCGGGCGGAAAAGCTGATCGCCGACGATGCCAAGGCTTTCGAGGGGAGCGGTGGCGAAGCCATGGGTGCCGCGCTGTTCCTGGCCGCCGCGCGCCCCGACTTCATCGCCAAACCCCGCGATCCTTCGGGCGAAAGCTGGATTTCCGCAGGCGGGCGGGGCTTCATGCTCGAACCGACCTCTCCTTTGGCGCGGGCCGAATGGCTGATCGTCGCCGATGCGCAGGGGCAGGCAAAGGGCGCGCGGATCACTTCGGCGGCGCAGTTGGTTCTCTCCGATATCGAAACGCATTTCCCCTCTCTGATCGAGCGCAAATCGGTCCTCAATTGGAACGAGGACGAGCAGAGAATCGAAGCGCGGCTGGAACGGCGGCTCGGCGCGATCCGGCTGTCGAGCGGACCCGATCCGTCTCCGGACGCGCAAGCGATTGTGGAAAAGCTTGTGGATAAGGCGCGGGACAGGCTGGGGGTATTGCTGCCTGCCGACCTGCTGGCGCGGGCGCGCTATGCCGGGATCGCCGCGCTGTCTCTCGACGCGCTTGCGGACAATGCCGAGCTATGGCTGACCCCGCTCTTGCAAGGGCGCCGCGATCTCGGGCTGGCGAAGGGGCGTCTTACCGACGCAGTGCTCGGCCTGCTTGATTGGGACAGCCGCCAGAGGCTCGACCGGCTGGCCCCGCGGGAATTCGTGTCGCCTGCGGGCACGCACCACGCGATCGACTATACCGGGGACGACGCGCCCAGCGTGGAAGTGCGCGTGCAGGCGCTGTTCGGGCTGGAGCGGCATCCGATGGTGGGCGACACGCCGCTCCTGCTCAAGCTGACGAGCCCGGCGGGCCGCCCGATCCAAGCGACCCGCGATCTGCCGGGTTTCTGGCGGGGAAGCTGGCTGGACGTGCGCAAGGACATGAAGGGCCGCTATCCCAAGCACCGCTGGCCGGACGAGCCATGGGCCGAGGCGCCAAGCCTCAAGACGAAGAACGCCTTTTCACGTGGGAATACTTGATTTTCAGCACGTCGGGTCGCAAAGACGGCCCGCAAGCGCGACCGCGCGCCCGAGCTTATGCGAGGAAGCCAAGCGAGCCGGACGGCTCGCGCCCGGCGTTTGAGGGACAAAACAAGGACTCGCGACCATGACCGCCCGTATCTATCAGCGACCCAAGAGTGCGATGCAGTCCGGCAAGGCGCGCGTCGATGAGTGGGTGCTCGAATTCGAACAATCCGAAGCGCGCCGCGCCGATCCGCTGATGGGGTGGACGGGCAGCGGCGATACGCAGGTGCAGGTGCAGCTGAAATTCCCCTCCAAGGACGAGGCGAAAGCCTATGCCGAGAAATACGGTATCCCCGCGCGTGTCCATGCGACGCCGCCCAAATCCCTGAAATTGCAGGCTTACGCGGATAATTTTCGCTAGAGGCTTCACGCGCGGCGCGGTCGAGGCTGCGCGACGCTTGCAAACCCACGCCGCCACCGCCATATGGCCGCCCGGGAGTCGGGTGGACGTTCGCGTCTGCTCACCGGGTCAGGTCCGGAAGGAAGCAGCCCAGGTAGATGGCAGCGGGTCGCTCGGCTCCTTTTTCGATCACCATGGCATGACAAGCGCGGCCGGTGCCCCTACCTAACGGGCATGGGTGATTCACCGGACAATTCAGACGGCCTCCCTTGGGAGACCGGAGCGGGCGACGCTCCGGACGACAACGCGCCCAGCGCCGCCGAATTGGAGGATGCGGGCCAGGGATCGATGTTCGGCGCTGCCGAAGCGGAACCCGCCGCGCCGCCAGCAACCGAAGTGCCGCCTGCGAAAGAAACGCCGGACGTCGCCCTCACGGTTCCCTCGGAACCCTTGGTCGAACCGACCGCACCCGATCCGGCGCAGCCCTATCGCGTGCTCGCGCGCAAATACCGGCCCCAGACCTTTTCCGAACTGATCGGGCAGGAACCGATGGTCCGCACGCTCGCCAATGCGATCGCGCGCGACCGGCTGGCCCATGCCTTCCTGATGACCGGCGTTCGCGGGGTGGGGAAGACCTCCACGGCGCGCCTCATCGCCAAGGCCCTGAATTGCGTCGGGCCGGACGGGAAGGGTGGGCCGACCATCGATCCGTGCGGCGTGTGCGAACCCTGCACTGCCATCGCGGAAGGCCGCCATATCGACGTGATCGAGATGGATGCCGCATCGCATACCGGCGTCGACGACGTGCGCGAGATCATCGAGGCGGTGCGCTATTCTGCGGTCTCGGCACGCTACAAGATCTATATCATCGACGAAGTTCACATGCTGAGCCGCAACGCCTTCAACGCGCTGTTGAAGACGCTGGAAGAGCCGCCCGCGCATGTGAAATTCCTCTTCGCCACCACCGAAGTCGACAAGCTGCCCGTAACGGTTCTGAGCCGCACCCAGCGCTTCGACCTCCGGCGTATTCCCGCCGAACTGCTCAAGGAACATTTCGCCGAGATCTGCCGCAAGGAAGGCGTCGAGGCGGAGGACGAGGCCTTGGCCATCGTCGCCAATGCGGCGGAAGGATCGGTCCGCGACGGTCTCTCCATCCTCGACCAGGCGATCGCTCATGCCGATATGGGCGCCGATGAAGGATCGGACAGCACGGTCACCGCCGAGCGAGTCCAGTCCATGCTCGGCCTCGCCGACAAAGGGGCGCAGCGCCGCCTGCTGGGCCATTTGCTGGAAGGCGAGGCGCGGCCTCTGCTCGCAGGCGTGGACGAGCAATATGCGCTGGGAGTCGAGCCACTTGCGATGATGCGGGCGCTGATGGACATCGTCCACCGGATCACCGTGTCGCAAGTGTCAGGCGGCGAGCCCGACGCGCCGAGCGCCGAGGAGCGCGCCGAGCTCGCCGCCTGGGCCGAAGCGATCCCTGCGGGTCGCCTCCATCGCCTGTGGCAATTGCTGCTGAAGGGGCATGAAGAGGTGCGCCAGGCGCCCGATCCGCTCGTGTCCGCGCGCATGGCGCTGCTGCGGACGCTGCACGCCAACGACCTTCCCGATCCGGGGCGGCTGGCCCAGATCATCGCGGATGCCGCGGCCAATGCGCCGAGCGCTCCGACAACGACCGGAAGCGAAGGCACCGCCGAGGCTCCTGCCGCGAAGTCGATCGACTGGCGCGATCTGGTCGCCAAGGTCGAGGATGCGGGCCAGCACCTCGCCGCCAGCACGATGAAATTGCAGATCCGCCCGATCGCGATCGAGAGTGGGCTGCTGCGATACAGCCGCGATGCGCGCTACAAGGACGATATCGGCCCGCAATTGCGCGAGGCGCTGCTCGCCGCCACGGGCGAACGCTGGCAGATCGAGCAAGCGCCGGAGGGCGGTGCACCCTCGCTGGTCGAACAGGAACAGCAGGCCGCCGCCGACGCCCAGCGCGAGGCGCGCGAACATCCCATGGTGAAGGCCGCGTTCGCCGCTTTCCCGGATGCCGAACTCTTGGAAGAAACCCAGACGCCGTCCCCCCGGCGCGATTGGAGACGTGAAGCATGAAATCGATGGAAGAAATGATGGCCGCCGCCCAGAAGGCAGCCGAGACGATCCAGAACCAGATGGGCGAGGCGCAGGCCAAGCTCGATACGATTGAGGTCGAAGGCAATGCCGGTGGCGGCATGGTCAAGGTCCGCGCCACCGCACGCGGCCGCATCCTCGGCGTGGCGATCGACGACAGCCTGATGAATCTCGACGAGAAGCAGATGCTCGAAGATCTCGTCACCGCCGCCTTCAACGATGCGCGCGACAAGGCGGATCGCCGCGCGGGCGAGGAAATGGCGCAATTGCAGTCGGGCATGGGCTTGCCGCCGGGCTTCAACCTGCCCGGCATGGGATAACCCGCAGAAACGGAAACGATACGCGATCGGGAGAGCGCCATGTCGATTTTCAACAACAACTCCAATCGCCCCGGCGCAGGGGCAATATCCCCTTTATGTGGCATGGCCATGCCGGGTCTCGGCACGGCGTCGCGCATGCCGGTGGCGCAGACATTCCGCCACGCGCGCACGCTGGACGGCAACAAGGTCGGCCTGGCCTACGATTTCCTGAGCGAGGCGGAGCGCAAGCAATTGCTGCACTTCGCCCGCTCGCCCGACGCGCCGTGGGAAACCTATCTCCCGAAAAACGACGTGTGGCATGGCCGGATGATCAATCCGCGCTCCATGCCGCCCAAGATATTGAAGCTGATGGAGAAGATCAGGCGCCGCACCGCCAGGCATATCGCGGCGGATTACGGCATCGCCGATCCGATCTATGCCGATACGCTCCAGCTGGTGCGCTGGCGCGTCGGCGACGATCAGGCGGCGCACGCCGATTGCGAGGAGCCGGATGGCAGCCCCAACCAGTTCCCGTGGCGCGCCTTCGCCTCGATCATCTACCTGAACGACGAATATGAGGGCGGGGCGATCCATTTCCCGAAACTCGGCCTGCGCCCGGATCTGAAGCCGGGCCTGCTCGCCTATTTCCCCTCGACCGCGAGCTACCTCCACGGCGTGGAGAAAATCACGGCGGGCGAGCGGTTTACCTTCAGTTGTTTCTACACGTTCGACAAGGCAAGGCACGACGGCCACTCGGTCTGATGGAACCGCCGCCGCGTTCGTGATACAAGCGCCTCCAGAGGAGAGAGATCAGATGGCAACGGTGATGAATGACAATGCGAGCGGTAACGACAGCGATGTCCGCGCGCAGGTTTCCGACGAAGAGTGGGCGGTCCGCGTCGATCTCGCCGCAGCCTATCGCCTGGTGGCGCACTACGGGTGGGACGATCTGATTTTCACGCACCTGTCGGCGCGCGTTCCGGGGCCGGAGCATCACTTCCTGATCAATCCCTATGACATGATGTTCGAAGAGATCACGGCGTCGAGCCTGGTGAAGATCGATGTCGAGGGGCAGCCGGTTCTGAAAACCAGCCACCCGGTCAATCCGGCGGGCTTCACCATCCATTCCGCGCTGCACATGAACTGCGAGGATGCAGCGGCGGTGATGCATCTTCACACGCCGAACGGCCAGGCGGTCAGCGCGATGGAATTCGGCCTGCTGGAGCACACCCAGACCGGCATGATCGCGCGGCACGACATCGCCTATCACGACTATGAAGGCATCGCGACCGACCTCGAGGAGCGCGAGCGGCTGGTCGAGGACATGGGCGACAAGCACGCCATGATCCTGCGCAATCACGGCACGCTCGCGATCGGCAAGACGGTCGGCCAGTGCTTCCTGCGCCTCTATTTCATCGAGCGCGCCTGCGAAGCGCAAGTCGCGATGCTGAGCGCGGGCCGCGAGAATTTGAACACCCCGCCGCAGGGCACGCCCGAAAAGGTCCAGACTCAGTCGTCCGCCGCCGGGATGGGCATGGTGGCGGACCGGCTGGCCTGGCCGGCGTTGCTGCGGAAGCTCGACCGGATCGATCCTGGGTTTCGGGAGTAAGCGGGCCAACCTTCTTTAGAGGGAGTCCCCGCTTCCGACCCCCATTTCGGGCATTTGGCAGCCGTTTGAGTTTTTAACAATGAACGACAACCAAGGTCCCTTTCAGCGTCAACTTAGAAAAAACAATGCGGAAGCCGTGAGGCTTTATACAGGAATTACCTTGGCTGGCATTCCTGTCGCCTTCGCAATGCTTTTTAGCTCGCTGATCGCGCGTCTACTTGGCGTCTATGGCAATTCGGATGTTGTATCGGCCATTCTTTTCGTCTTCCTATTTCTCTTTGGTGTTAGATTCAGACGAGGGGGGCGCGTCGGCTCGACACGCCGAACTTTTGGGTTATGGGTTGCAATCTATTCGTTTTTCTTCGCAGCAATCTTCAGCACCCTTGCAGGCATTGCTTTGTGACCGCGCGGGGGCGACGCTAATCACGCCCCACCCGCTTCCCCACAGCTTCCCACGCAGACCCCGTTGCAGCGCTCCGCCACACTTCCCATATTCGGGGCATGAACCAGACATTCCCGCTTCTCCCCCTTCGTGACATCGTCGTCTTTCCCGGCATGGTCGTCCCGCTCTTCGTCGGGCGTGACAAGTCCGTGGCCGCTCTGGAAGCGGCGATGGAAGGATCGAAGGATATCTTCCTGCTCGCCCAGCTCGATCCGGGCTGCGACGATCCCGCGCGTGAGGATCTGTACGATGTAGGCGTGGTCGCGCGGGTGCTTCAGCTTCTGAAGCTGCCCGATGGGACTGTGCGCGTGCTGGTCGAAGGGTCGGACCGCGCGAAGATCGAATCCTTCGAGGTCGAAGGCGATTACGTGGTCGCATCGGTCGAAGTGCGCGAGGAACGCACGGCATCGGGCAGTCAGGTCACTGCCACCATGCGGCAGGTAATCGAGCAGTTCGGCGAATATGCGAAGCTCAACAAGAAGCTGGGCGAGGGTGCCGGCGACGAGTTGGGCGATATCGACGATGCGGGCGAACTCGCCGACACCATCGCCGCCGCCGTGGCCGCTAAGGTCTCCGACAAGCAGAGCCTGCTGAGCGAGGAAGACCCGCTCAAGCGGCTGGAAATGGTTATGTCCTTCATGGAAGGCGAACTGTCGGTTCTCCAGGTCGAGAAGAAGATCCGCGGCCGCGTGAAGCGGCAGATGGAGAAGACCCAGCGCGAATATTACCTCAACGAACAGTTGAAGGCGATCCAGAACGAGCTGGGCGACGGGGACGAGGACGGCATCAACGAGATCGCCGAACTGACCGAGACGATCGCAAAGACCAAGCTGAGCAAGGAAGCGCGCGCCAAGGCGGAAAGCGAGCTCAAGAAGCTCAAGGGCATGCAGCCCATGAGCGCGGAGGCGACCGTCATCCGCAATTATCTGGACGTGTTGCTGGGCCTGCCGTGGGGCAAGAAATCGAAGCTCAAGAAGGATATCGGCGAGGCGCAGCGGGTGCTCGACGCGGATCACTACGCGCTCGAAAAGGTCAAGGACCGGATCGTCGAATATCTCGCAGTGCAGGCGCGCACCAACAAGCTCAAGGGCCCGATCCTGTGCCTCGTCGGCCCGCCCGGCGTCGGCAAGACCTCGCTCGGCAAGTCGATCGCGCGGGCGACGGGGCGTGAATTCATTCGCCAGTCGCTGGGCGGCGTGCGCGACGAGGCCGAGATTCGTGGCCACCGGCGCACCTATATCGGGTCGCTGCCGGGCAAGATCGTCACCAATCTCAAAAAGGCGGGCAAGAGCAATCCGCTCTTCCTGCTCGACGAGATCGACAAGCTCGGCCAGGACTTCCGCGGCGATCCGGCGTCGGCGCTGCTCGAAGTGCTCGACCCCGAACAGAATTCGAAGTTCCAGGACCATTACCTCGAACTCGATATCGACCTCAGCGACGTGATGTTCGTCTGCACGGCCAACTCGCTCAACCTGCCGCAGCCGCTGCTGGATCGGATGGAGATCATCCGGCTGGAAGGGTACACGGAAGACGAGAAGGTCGAGATCGCGCAGCGTCACCTGCTCGACAAGCAGGTCAAGCAGCATGGCCTCAAGGATGGCGAATTCGAGCTGACCGAAGAGGCTCTGCGCGATCTGATCCGCTATTACACGCGCGAGGCCGGGGTCCGCACGCTGGAGCGCGAGATCGCCAAGCTGGCCCGCAAGAGCCTGCGCCGCATTCTCGAAGGCAAGACGACAAGCGTAACAATCACGCCCGAAAACCTGGCCGATTTCGCCGGTGTCCGCCGCCACAAGCACGGCATGGGCGAGGAAGAGGCGCAGATCGGTGCGGTTACGGGCCTTGCCTGGACCGAAGTGGGCGGCGAATTGCTCACGATCGAGAGCGTCACCACGCCGGGCAAGGGCGAGGCGAAGACGACGGGCAAATTGGGCGAAGTGATGAACGAAAGCGTCGCCGCCGCCTTCAGCTTCGTGAAGGCCCGCGCGCCCGCCTATGGCATCAAGCCGAGCCTGTTCCAGCGCAAGAATATCCATATCCACCTGCCCGAAGGTGCCGTTCCCAAGGACGGGCCAAGTGCGGGGATCGGAATGGTGACGTCGATCGTGTCGACGCTCAGCGGCGTGGCCGTGCGGCCCGACGTCGCGATGACGGGCGAGGTCACTCTACGCGGCCGGGTGCTGGCGATCGGTGGGCTGAAGGAGAAACTGCTCGCCGCCCTTCGGGGGGGCATCAAGACGGTGCTCATCCCGGAAGAGAACGTGAAGGACCTCGCGGAGATTCCCGCCAATGTGAAGGAAGGGCTGGAGATCATTCCGGTCAGCCATGTCGATCAGGTGCTTGAGCGGGCGCTCGTAGCTCCGTTGGACGCGATCGAATGGACCGAGGCGGACGATCTGGCCAGCCAGCCGATCACGGCGGGAGGCGCTGCCTCTCCTCCCACGGCGCACTGACGTCCTGATAAGTTTGTAAATTCTGCAATTCTCGACCCGGCGCATCCCTGGTGCGCCGGGTTAACCATATTCGGCGTCGTTTCGACCGATTTGCAGGGCTTTGACGCCGATTTACCTTTGACAGGCCCCGCCGGATGCGCTCACTCTTCGCGCGCTCGAGCCGGTGATTCACCGGTTCAACGTCAAACCGATCAGTTCGTCATGAAGGCGAAATCTCAATCTTGGGGGATCCAACACAATGAACAAGAACGACCTTATCACCGCGGTTTCCGAATCCAGCGGCCTGTCCAAGAACGACGCGTCGAGCGCGGTCGAAGGCGTGTTCGATGCCATCACCAAGGCGCTGTCGAATGGCGACGAAGTGCGCCTGGTCGGCTTCGGAACCTTCTCGGTCGCCAAGCGCAAGGCATCGACCGGTCGCAATCCGCGAACCGGCGAACCGATGACGATCAAGGCTTCGAACCAGCCCAAGTTCAAGGCCGGCAAGGGTCTCAAGGATTCGGTCAACTAAGACCGGATCTTCGGAACACGAAACGCCGCGTCGATCCATTGGGGTCGGCGCGGCGTTTTCGTTTTATGGCGGCCTTATCGCGCGGCGATGGCGTACAATGCGATCGCAGCGGCGTTTGAGACGTTGAGGCTTTCAACCGAATCGCCGATCGGCAGGCGCGCCAGAGCGTCGCAATGCTGGCCGATATTGTGGCGCATGCCCGGCCCTTCGGCCCCGAGCACCAGTGCTACCGGCCCTTTCGGCAGGGCCTCGGCCAGAGTCGCCTCCGCTTCGCCCGCCAGGCCAAGGCGCCAATATCCCGCCTCCGCGATATCGTCGAGCGCGCGGGCCAGATTGACCACCCGCACCCAGGGCAGGATTTCCAGCGCCCCGGAAGCGGTCTTGGCGATCACGCCGCCTTCGGGCGGGGCGTGGCGATCCTGCGTGACGATCGCCGCCGCGCCGAAAGCTGCCGCGGAGCGCATGATCGCGCCGACATTGTGCGGATCGGTCACCTGATCCAGCAGCACGATGGGCCGCGTCGGATCGCCGTCCAGCACGTCGTCGAGGAACACGTCGTCGAGCGGAGCGCAGTCGAGCACCAGGCCCTGATGCGGCGCATCGCGCGACACCAGCCGGTCGAGATCGGAAGGCGCGGCGTATTCCACCGCGAAATCCTGCGGCAGCTCGCCGTCGAGTTCGGCGATCGCTTCGCGCGTCGCCCACAATTTGTGATGGCGCCGGGCGGGGTTCATCAGCGCAGCCTCGACCGCATGGTGGCCCCACAGGCGCACTTGGCCCGTGCTAGCGCGCCCGCTGCCGCGGCCACCCTTCATACGTCCGGCGCGGCCGCGCAGGGCTCGCTTGCGTTCCGGTTTGGCCATAGCGGTAAATCCTTCCTTGTGTCGGCGCGCCCTGTGCCAGCGGCCCCATTGACAGGCAAGCGCCGCTTCGCCAAAGGGGCGCCTCCCGGCGGCTCAGCCCGCCGCAGCCCGTCGCGTATTCCGCGATATCGGCAAGCCGATGGACAGGTGGCCGAGTGGTTAAAGGCAGCAGACTGTAAATCTGCCCGCGCAAGCGTACGCTGGTTCGAATCCAGCCCTGTCCACCAGTTTTCTCCCGATCTACCGCTTCGCTGTGCTTTCGGCGGGACGGCAGTCCCCATGACGTCGGTCTTGCCCGCGCGCTGCGCGAGGCCTAACCGGACGCGATGACTCACTCCAACGCGACCCATCATCCGGTCATTTCCGCCACCGGATTGTTTACGCCCGAACACAGCATTTCGAACGCCGAGCTGGTCGAAAGCTTCAACGCCTTCGTCGAGCGGCACAACACCGCGCACGCCGATGCAATCGCTGCGGGCGAGATGGATGCACTCCAGCCGAGCTCGGTCGAATTCATCGAGAAGGCGAGCGGTATCAAGGCTCGCCACGTCATGGCAAAAGACCCGGTTCTCGATCCCGAGACGATGGCGCCGCGGTGGAACGCGCGCGGGAATGACGAGCTTTCGATGATGGCCGAGATCGGTGTTTTGGCGTGTCGTCAGGCGCTGGAGCGGGCAGGGCGCGACGCGGCGGATGTCGATGCGGTGCTGTGCGCGGCGTCGAATATGGAGCGGCCCTATCCGGCGATGGCGATCGAAATCCAGCAGGCGCTGGGGATCGACGGGTTTGCCTTCGACATGAATGTCGCGTGCTCTTCCGCCACCTTCGGTATCCAGACTGCGGCGGACTATATCCGCGCGGGCAACGCGAAAAGCGTCCTGGTCGTCAGCCCGGAAATCACCAGCGGGCATCTCAACTGGCGCGACCGGGACAGCCACTTCATCTTCGGCGATGTCGCGACCGCCGTGCTGGTCGAGGATGCGAGTATCGCACCTGCCGGCCACTGGGACATTCTCGGCACGAAGCTCAAGACCGTGTTCTCGAACAATATCCGCAACAATTTCGGTTTCCTCAATCGCGCCACGCCCGACGACACGGACACGGCGGACAAATTGTTCGTCCAGGAAGGACGCAAGGTCTTCAAGGAGGTCGTCCCGATGGTGGCGGAGATGATCGTTGCCGAAGCGGAGCGGCTGGATATCGATCCGCAGGGGCTGCGCCGCCTGTGGCTCCATCAGGCCAATGCCGGGATGAACCGCCTGATCGCCCAGCGCGTTCTGGGCCACGAGGCGAGCGAGGATGAAAGTCCGACCGTGCTCGATACCTACGGGAATACGTCGAGCGCGGGGTCGATTATCGCGTTCCACCTGAACAGCGACGATCTGGAAAGCGGCGATAGCGGCCTGATCTGCAGCTTCGGCGCAGGATATTCCGCCGGGACTGTCTTCGTGCGCAAGATGGGATGAGATGGCCCCGGCGCTTGCCGGGTGCCCCGCGCGTCTCTAGACGCAGACTATGCCAGGTGAACTGCTAGACAATCACGGGCGGGGCGATGCCAGCTGGTCCTTGCCCTCGATCCATCCGGAAGGGCGCAAGTTCGGACTGATTGCCGTGGGCATCAGCCTGATATTCCTGTTGCTGCTGGACTGGGACTGGATCGGCTGGCCCCTGCTGGCTCTCGCAGGCGGCGTCTTCGCCTTCTTCCGCGATCCCGAGCGCGTTGTTCCGCAAAACGATGTAGCCATCGTATCGCCTGCGGACGGGCTCGTGACCCTGATCTCCCAGGTCGAGCCGCCCGAGGAATTGCGGATCGACGATGGCAGCGGGATCGAAGGCCTTCCGACAGGCCCGGTGACACGCGTTTCGATTTTCATGAGTGTGTTCGACGTCCACATCAATCGCGCCCCGATCGGCGGTGTCGTGCGGCGGCTGGTCTATCTGCCCGGCAAGTTCCTCAACGCCGATCTCGACAAGGCGAGCGAAGAGAACGAGCGCCAGCACATCATGATCGAACGGGCCGACGGAGTAAGGATCGGCTTCACACAGATCGCAGGTCTCGTCGCGCGGCGGATCGTGCCCTTCGTCAAGGTCGGCGACACCATGGGTGTGGGCCAGCGGGTCGGCCTGATCCGCTTCGGTAGCCGCGTGGATGTGTATCTGCCCGCGGGAACCGATTCGAAGGTCCTCCTGGGCCAGCGCGTAATCGCGGGCGAAACGGTTCTGGGCGAAGTCGGCACACGCAAGCTCATCGAAGGAATTGCGCAATGACGTCCCCCTCTCCCGAAGAACGCCCGCGTCTGGGCCCGAAAGCCACCGAGGACGAGCCGTTCGATGCTGCACCCGTTCCGGTGCGGCGCGGTCTTTCGCTGCGCGCTTTGTTGCCGAATGCGATTACGGCGGCGGCGCTGTGCTCTGGGCTTACGGGCGTTCGATTCGCCATTGCGGGCGATTGGGGCTTCGCCGTTCTGGCGATCATCTTCGCCGGCGTTCTCGACGGGATCGACGGGCGAATCGCGCGGCTCCTGAATGCGCAATCGCGATTCGGAGCCGAACTCGACAGTCTGGCCGATTCGCTCAGCTTCGGTACTGCGCCCGCGATCATCGTCTATCTGTGGTCGCTTCAGGATCTGTCGCGTTTCGGCTGGTTCGCAGCGCTCGCCTTCGCGGTGTGCTGCGCTCTGAGGCTCGCACGCTTCAACGCCCAGATCGATACCGACGTGCAACCGCACAAGTCGCTGGGTTTCCTGACCGGTATTCCGGCTCCCGTAGGAGCGGGCCTGGTCTTCCTGCCGTTCTATCTGTGGATTGCGACCGGTGAGGCGCTGTTCCGCTCGCCCTATCTGGTCGGGCCGTGGGTGGCGTTGATCGCGGCGCTGATGATTTCGAACCTTGCGACGCTCAGTTGGACGTCGCTTCGCCCACGTCGGAATGTTCGATTGGAATTGCTGGCGTTCGCCGGACTGTTCTTCGCGGCCTTGCTGTTGGAGCCGTGGTGGACGCTTGTCGGCATCTGCGCAATCTATCTCGCGCTCCTACCCTATGGATGGTTCCGTTACGCCAGGATCAGGCGGCAGCGCGCTTGACCGAAACGGCGAGCGGCTTACGGCAAGTCGCGGCACGAACGCGGCTTGTCTTGCGCGTGCGAATTCCGGTCGAATGAATGCGACCCTCTTTCGATCCCGCAAGTTCACTGCGCAGTCGCCCGAAAGCAGACCACCAGCGCAGTCCGCTATCGGCGAGGACCGCCGCACTGGCGAAGGCCAGAACGACAAAGGCGGCGACAAGAGCGAGTGCGAACATCGAAATATCTTTCTATCAAACCCGATCCGGAAATCTTGGGTTGTCGACAGACCGATTGACAGCCTGTGGACAGTATGTGGATAACATTGGTTGTCCGCTGGGGTTCCAGCGTTAAGGCCGGTGTTCTCTATTTGTTCCGTTCCGTCAAGCGTTTTTCGCGATGAAATGCTGCAATTGCACGATGAGTAGAGACTGGATTTTCGCTCCAGAACGCGCTAAGCGCCGCGCGTTCGTCATGAGCAGCCCCGTCCGGGGCCGGTTCGAAACGGGCAAAAATCCACATGGAAGGCACACATACCGGTGCCCGCCGCGGGACATGACCGCATACGGGTTCCAGCTTTCCAGAGGCACAACCGGAAAGGAATTATCTATGGCGGCTCCTACCGTCACGATGCAGCAATTGATCGAGGCCGGCGCGCATTTCGGCCACCAGACCCACCGTTGGAACCCGCGCATGAAGCCGTATATCTTCGGCGCGCGCAACGGCATCCACATCATCGACCTGTCGCAGACCGTGCCGCTGTTCGCGCGCGCGCTCGACTTCGTGCAGCAGACCGCGCGTTCGGGCGGCAAGGTGCTGTTCGTCGGCACCAAGCGCCAGGCGCAGGATGCGATTCGCGAAGCTGCGCTCTCTTCGGGCCAGCACTTTGTCAATCACCGCTGGCTGGGCGGCATGCTCACCAACTGGAAGACGATTTCGGGTTCGATCAAGGAACTCAAGTCGCTCGAAGAGCAGCTCGCCGGGGACACCAGCGGCCTGACCAAGAAAGAGGTGCTGAACCTCACCCGCAAGCGCGACAAGCTCGAACTGTCGCTCGGCGGCATTCGCGACATGGGCGGCATTCCCGACGTGATGTTCGTGATCGATGCCAACAAGGAAGACCTCGCCATCAAGGAAGCCAACGTGCTCGGCATTCCGGTGGTCGCGGTGCTCGACACCAATACCGATCCCTCGGGCATCGCCTTCCCGATCCCCGGCAATGACGACGCCAGCCGCGCCGTGCGCTTGTATTGCGATGCGATCGCCGACGCCGCCCGTTCGGGCAAGGGCGCAGGCGTCCAGGATTCGGGCCAGGATGTCGGCGCGATGGCCAATCCGCCGGAAGAAGCCGCGGCCTGATCCAGCGGATTTGCGCGGGCGTCACGCCTGCGTAACCCAATATTCCTAAGCGCCGGGCCGCCAGACGAGGCGGCCCGGCGCCGCAATTCTATCCAAGAGGAACACGAACCATGGCGAATTTCACCACCGCCGACATCAAGGCGCTGCGCGAACGCACCGGCGCGGGCATGATGGATGCCAAGAAGGCGCTCGTCGAAACCGATGGCGATCTGGAAGCAGCGGTCGACGCGCTTCGTGCCAAGGGTCTCGCCACCGCGCAGAAGAAGTCCAGCCGCACTGCGGCCGAGGGCCTGATCGGCGTTGCCGTGGAAGGTACCAAGGGCGTTGCCGTCGAAGTGAATTCCGAAACCGACTTCGTCGCCAAGAACGACAAGTTCCAGGATTTCGTCCGCTCGGTCACCGATGTCGCGATCACCACCGATAGCGACGATGTCGAGGCGCTGAAGGCCAAGGATTATCCCACCGGCGGCACCGTTTCGGACAAGCTGACCGACAATGTCGCCACCATCGGCGAAAACCAGCAGATCCGCCGCATGAAGACCGTCTCGGTCGAGAACGGCGTGGTCGTACCCTACATGCACAACGCGGTTGCGCCGAACCTCGGCAAGATCGGCGTGCTCGTCGCGCTCGAAAGCGAGGCGGACAAGGACACGCTGGAAGCTCTGGGCAAGCAGATCGCGATGCACATCGCCGCCGCTTTCCCGCAGGCGCTGAATGCCGACGGTCTCGACGCCGACCTGATCGAGCGCGAGCGCGCCATCGCCAAGGAAAAGGCTGCCGAAAGCGGCAAGCCCGAAAACGTGCAGGACAAGATGGTCGAAGGCGCCGTGGCGAAGTTCGCCAAGGAAAATGCGCTCCTCAGCCAGATCTTCGTGATGGACAACAAGACCCCGATCTCGGAAGTCGTCGCCAAGGCCGGCAAGGATGCGGGCAAGCCGATCGAACTGAAGGACTATGTTCGCTTCCAGCTCGGCGAAGGTATCGAGAAGGAAGAAACCGATTTCGCGGCGGAAGTCGCTGCGGCGGTCAAGGGCTGACCCTTCCGAACCTGAAAATGCGGACGGCCGCCGGACCTCTTGGGTTCGGCGGCCGTTTTCGTTTCGCGCCGCAACGGTCGAATTTTTAAGGCAATTTTGAGGATTTCATGCTCAAACTGCGAAAGGTGAAATGAGCGGACAAGTTGAGGGAGGAGATCATTGGCTGATGCATCAAGCGACGAACCCGTTCGTCAATCGCCCGACGCCGATTCGCTTTCGACTGTCCGTTCGGTCGGTCTAAACGGAGACGATCTGGCGCTGTGCCTGCTCGAACAGAGCGAGGATTGCGTCAAAATTCTCAGCATCGACGGCACGCTGGACTTCATGAGCTGCAACGGTTTGAGCGCGATGGAGATCGATGATCCCAGCAGGGTCCTGGGACAATTGTGGTGGACTCTCTGGCCCGATAACTCCCGCGCGATGGTGGAGGATAATTTCAAGAACGCGCTCGGTGGCCGCACGGTGACTTTCGAGGCATCCTGCCCGACGGCGAAGGGCAATCCGCGCCATTGGTCGGTCAATCTCAAGCCGATGATCGCGCGCGATGGGCTGGTGGTGTCGGTGCTGGCCACCTCGCGTGAGATCGGCTGATCTGACGGGGCATTGCGCCGCCATACCCTTTGCGCCGATCCGCCTTCGCGGTTAAGGAACCCCGTTCCAACCGCTTGACGAGATTGCCGCACCGATGCCCATGCCCCCGATGAAACGCGTCCTCCTGAAACTTTCGGGCGAGGTGCTGATGGGGGATGCGCCATACGGAATCGATCCCGATTTCGTGCTGGAGCTCGCCCACGAAGTGAAGCGCGCCAAGGAGACGGGGCTGGAAATCTGCCTCGTCATAGGCGGCGGCAACATCTTTCGCGGCATGGCGGGCGCGGCGCGCGGCATGGACCGGGCGCAGGCCGACTATATGGGCATGCTCGCCACCGTGATGAACGCGCTGGCGATGCAGAACGCGCTGGAACAGATTGGCGTGCCGACACGGGTGCAGTCCGCCATCCAGATGGATCAGGTGTGCGAGCCGGTGATCCGCCGCCGCGCGGAACGGCATCTGGAAAAGGGCCGCATCGTTATTTTCGCCGCTGGTGTCGGCGCGCCCTATTTCACCACCGATAGCGGGGCGGCGCTGAGAGCTGCGGAAATGCGCTGCGACGCGCTTCTGAAGGGCACCAGCGTCGACGGAGTCTACAGCGCCGATCCCAAGCAGGA
This sequence comes from Erythrobacter sp. A6_0, assembly GCF_017744235.1. NCBI lineage: Bacteria > Pseudomonadati > Pseudomonadota > Alphaproteobacteria > Sphingomonadales > Erythrobacteraceae > Erythrobacter > Erythrobacter sp. A6_0. The sequence goes on along the minus strand of NZ_JAGHQR010000001.1, from coordinate 1,125,420 downwards.
TCCGGACGCGCAGCGTTTCGATACCGTAACTTACGACCGCGTTTTGGCTGACAATCTCAAGGTCATGGACGCCAGCGCGGTGGCGCTGTGCCGCGACAACGACATTCCGATCGTGGTCTTCTCGATCCGCGAAAAGGGCAATCTGGCGCGTGTGCTTTCGGGCGAAGGTGTTCAGACCATCGTCCAGACCCGCCCTTAGACAGAATACGAAACAGAGGAAGCCGATCATGGCCAAATACGATAAATCCGATATCGACCGCCGCATGCAGGGTGCAGTCGAAAGCCTGAAAGGCGATCTTTCCGGCCTGCGCACCGGCCGCGCGAACACCAGCCTGCTCGATCCGGTCGTGGTCGAAGTCTACGGCGCGATGATGCCGCTGGCCCAGGTGGCGACGGTCAACGCGCCCGAGCCGCGCATGCTGTCGGTCCAGGTGTGGGACAAGGCGAATGTGACTGCTGTCGAGAAGGGGATCGCCAAGTCCAATCTCGGCCTCAATCCGATCGTCGACGGCCAGACCCTGCGCCTGCCGATGCCCGACCTCACCGAAGAGCGCCGCAAGGATCTCGCCAAGCTGGCGGGCGAATATGGCGAGAAGGCCAAGATCGCCATTCGGAACGTCCGGCGCGACGGGATGGAAGCGCTCAAGGAAGACGAGAAGAAGAAGGAAATCTCCGAGGACGACCGCAAGCGCAGCGAGGACGACGTCCAGAAGATGACCGACAAGCATGTCGGTGAAGTGGACGATGCAGTCGCGAAGAAGGAACAGGAAATCCTGACGCAGTGAGAACTGCGGCCGGCGCGTCCCTTCATGTCTGATTTCTCCGGATCACGCGCGCGCCATGTCGCCATCATCATGGATGGCAATGGCCGCTGGGCGAAGCGCCGCGGCCTGCCGCGCGCGCTCGGCCATCGGCGCGGGGTCGAGGCGGTCCGCAAGCTGGTCCGCGCGGTCGAGCCATTGGGGATCGACTGCCTGACGCTTTATGCCTTCAGCAGCGAGAACTGGAAACGACCCGAAGACGAGATCGACCATCTGATGGGGCTGCTGAGGCGCTTCATCGAGACCGATCTGCCGGAATTCATTGCCAACGATGTTCGGCTGAAAATAATCGGCGATTACCGGGCACTTGCGCCCGATATCGTCGAATCGATCGAGGATGCGATCGAGCGTACGTCAGAGGGTAAGCGCATTCTCGCCGTCGCGCTCAATTACGGATCGCAGCAGGAAATCGCGCGCGCCGCAGCGCTCGCCGCGCAGGAAGGCGAGGTCAGCGAGGCGAGCATTGCGCGCCATCTCTACACCGCCGATCTCCCCCCGCTCGACCTCCTAATCCGCACCAGCGGAGAAGTCCGCCTGTCCAATTTTCTCTTGTGGCAGGCCGCCTACGCGGAGATGGTGTTCACCGACGTGCTCTGGCCCGACTACACGCCCGAGCACTTGAAGGCTGCGCTCGATGCGTTCGCGGCACGGGAGAGACGTTTTGGCGGCAGGTGAGCTGGCGGACAACCGCAAGCGAGACAGAGTAAAGGCGCTCGCCATGCGCGCGATGGCCGTTCCGCTGTCGGTGCGGACCAGCGATCTGCCGAGGCGCGCCGCTTCCGCCGTGGTGATGCTGACGCTGGCGGGCGCGGCGCTCTGGCTGGGCGGGCTGTGGTTCGACGGCTTCGTGATTCTCGTTTCGGCGGCTTGTCTGTTCGAAGCTGTGCGCCTGATCCGCAGGGCCGGTCGCAACGCATCCGGCGCGCTGGTGGTGGCCGGGTGTGCGGCGGCGATCATCTATATCGGCGCGGCGGCGGGGATGTTGATCGAATTGCCGATCCCGGTGGTGCTGGGCGTGATCGCGGTCGTGGTTGCGACAGACACCGGCGCCTACTTCAGCGGGCGGACGATCGGCGGGCCCAAGATCGCGCCCCGGATCAGCCCGTCCAAGACCTGGGCCGGGCTTGGCGGCGGCATGGTGGCGGCGGGGCTCGTCTCGCTCGGCTTCTTCTATTCCAATGTCGGCGATCGTGCCTTTTCGGCAATGGGGGCAGGGGCCTTCGCCGTCGGCGCGGGGCTTGCCGTGCTGGCCCAGACGGGCGATTTCCTCGAAAGCTGGCTCAAGCGCAAGGCGGGCATGAAGGACAGCTCGAATCTGATCCCCGGCCATGGCGGCGTGTTCGACCGGGCGGACGGAATGCTGCCGGTGGCGATCGTCGCCGGGCTGCTGTGGTTCTTCGCCCACCCATGACCGATCGGCGATCCATTAGCATTTTGGGCGCGACCGGTTCGGTCGGCGGCTCGACGCTCGATCTGATCCGGCGCGATCGCGAGGCGTGGGATGTCGTCGCGCTGACCGCTCACACGAATGTGGACGATCTGGCTCGTCTGGCCCGCGAATTCGATGCGCGCCTGGCTGTGATCGGCGAGGAGCACCGGCTGGAGGCGCTGCGCGAGACGCTTGCAGGGACGAATATCGAAGCCGCTGCGGGTACGCAGGCACTGTGCGAGGCTGCGGCGCGGCCCGCCGATATCACCGTGGCTGCCATCGTCGGCTGTGCCGGGCTCGGCCCGGTCATGGCGGCGATCGAGCGCGGCGGCACAGTGGCGCTCGCCAACAAGGAAGCGCTGGTCAGCGCGGGCGACGTGATGACTCGCGCGGTCGAACGTCACGGGGCAAGACTGCTTCCGGTCGATTCCGAACACAACGCTATCTTTCAATGCCTTGCGGACAACAGTTTGGACGATGTCCGCTGGATTACTCTGACCGCGAGCGGGGGGCCGCTGCGGCTGGTTGAGGATCTGGATGCAGTCACCCCGGAACAGGCGGTCGCGCATCCGAACTGGGACATGGGCGCCAAGATCAGCGTCGATTCGGCGACCATGTTCAACAAGGGCCTCGAACTGATCGAGGCACATCACCTATTCCCCGTCGGGCTCGATAGATTGCGGATCGTGGTCCACCCGCAAAGCGTTATCCATTCGATGGTCGAATATCGCGACGGGTCGACTCTGGCGCAGCTCGGCCCGTCCGACATGCGCGTGCCGATCGCCTCCTGCCTTGCTTGGCCCGAACGCATGGACACGCCCTGCGAACCGCTCGATCTGGCGGCCATCGGCGAATTGTCCTTCTTCGCGCCGGACGAGACGCGCTTTCCGGCTACGCGTCTGGCACGCGAAGCGGCGGAGGCGGGCGGGGCGGCCCCGGCGGTTCTCAACGCCGCCAACGAAATCGCTGTTGCCGCTTTCCTCGCCGGTCAGATCAAGTTCAGCCGGATTTCCTTATTGGTCGCCGAGGTGCTGGACGGCGGCAATCTACCGCCTGCCCCGCAATCCCTCGAAGACGTGCTGATGGTGGACCGGGCCGCGCGGGCGCGGGCCGCCGAATTGCTGGAGACCGCCTGACTTGGAAAGTGCCATCCCTCTGTGGGTCTATTACGTGCTCGGCTTCCCCCTGCTGCTCGGGCCGCTGGTGACGCTGCATGAGCTCGGCCATTATCTGGTCGGGCGCTGGTTCGGGGTGGAGGCGGAAGCGTTCTCGGTCGGTTTCGGTAAGGAAATCACCGGCTTCACCGATAAACGTGGCACGCGCTGGAAACTGTGTGCGCTTCCCTTGGGTGGGTACGTCCAGTTCAAGGGCGATATGAACCCGGCCAGCATGCCGGACGGAGAGGCGGCGGCCCAGACAAGCGAGGAAGAGAAGCGCGGCAGCTTCCACCATGCGGCCTTGTGGAAGCGCGCGCTGATCGTCTTCGCAGGTCCGGCGACCAATATCCTGATAACGTTGGCGATCTTCGCGGCGTTCTTTGCCAGTTTCGGCCAGCCGGTCGCCGCCGATCCCGAACAGACCAATGTCATTCAGAGCTTCGCGCAGGACTCGGTTGCGGAGGAAGCAGGCATGCGCGAGGGCGACCGTGTCGTCGCCATCGACGGGGAGCCGGTGCGGCAATTCTCCGACATTACCGATCGCGTGATGATGTTCCCCGGCAGGGACGTCACCATCGATGTGGAACGCGCGGGCGATCGCATTTCCATTCCGCTGACGATTGGATCGACGGTGGAAGAGGACAGCTTCGGCAATGCATCGCGCATCGGGCGGCTCGGCATCTACTCCGCGCCCATCGCGTGGGAGCCGGTGGGCCTGCTTGCCGCAGGTCCGCTGGCGGTGGAGCACAGCCTCAAGCTGGTCGACATGATGGTGACCGGTATCGCGCAAATTTTCACCGGCGAACGGTCGGTCAGGGAACTGGGCGGACCGGTCAAGATCGCCAAATATTCCGGCGAACAATTGAGCCTCGGCCTGACCTCCTTCGTCAACTTCGCGGCGCTGATCTCGCTTAACTTGGCATTCATCAACCTGCTGCCAATTCCCGCCCTCGACGGCGGGCACCTGGCATTCTACGCGGCCGAAGCGGTCCGTCGGAAGCCGGTGGGTCCGCGCGGTCAGGAACTGGCGTTTCGCACCGGCATGGCCCTCGTGCTCATGCTGATGATATTCGTCACGATAAACGATCTGGTGAGCTTGCCGATTTTCGGTAGCTGACCGGGGACAGGACACGGCAGCGGACTTTATCAACCGCCACGGCGCTTGAAAGGTTCCGGTGCATCGGGCAAGGGGCGGCGCACTTCGTCGCCTCGTCGGGAAATCCCGATCGCCGGGCAGACGAAACGCCACCGGGTCCGACGTATGAATGGGACGGGTTTTCCTTGTCGAAGATGGGATATTTGATGGCCGCCGAGGGATCGAAACTGACCGGGCGGATGCCCGCACTATTGCTGGCCGGCTCTATGCTGGCAGGCGTTCCCGGGATCGCAGCGGCGCAGGAAGCCGCCGCCGAACCGGTGGCGCAGCCAGCCACGCAGCAGGCCCAGCAGATCGTGCGCACGATCTCCGTCTCGGGCGCACAGCGGCTCGAACCGCAGACGATCCTCTCCTACATCCAGCTGCGCCCTGGGCAGGAATGGAACCAGGTCGTGGGCGACCAGGTCCTGAAGGAACTCTACGCCACCGAATTGTTCGCCAATGCGAGCGTCAGCTACGATAATGGTACGGTGCTGATCGAGATCGTCGAGAATCCGGTCGTCAATCGCATCATCCTGGAAGGCAATGAGCGGATCAAGGACGACAAGATCGTCCCCGAAATCCGCCTCGCGCCGCGCCAGATCTTTACGCGCAGCAAGGTCCGGGCCGATGTCGCGCGCATCATCGAGCTCTACAAGCGCCAGGGCCGATTTGCCGCCACGGTCGAACCGAACATGGTGCAATTGGCGCAGAACCGCGTCGATGTCGTGTTCGAGATCAATGAAGGGCCCAAATCCAAGGTCCGTCAGATCAACATCATCGGCAACGAGGTGTTCTCGGACGGTGATCTCAAGGGCGAAATGGTAACGAAGGAGGCCCGTCTTCTTTCGATCCTCAGCTCCAACACCAGCTACGATCCGGATCGCCTCGCCTTCGACCAGGCGAAGCTGCGCGAATTCTACCTGACCGAAGGCTATGCCGATTTCCGCGTGGTGTCCGCGGTGGCGGAGCTGACGCCAGACCGGCGCGATTTCATCATCACTTATGTGGTGGAAGAGGGCGAGCGCTATAAATTCGGCGATGTCGCCGTGGATAGCCAACTGCGCGATTTCGACAGCGACGCGATGAGCCGCAATCTGCCGATGAAGACCGGCGAATTCTACAATGCCAAGCTGATCGAAGACACGGTCGAGCAGTTGACCGAGCTGGCCGGATCGTTCGGCTATGCCTTCGCGGACGTCTCGCCGCGCATTTCCCGCAATCCGGAAACGCGCACGATGGACGTGAACTTCATCATCCAGGAAGCGCCACGCGTCTATGTCGAGCGAGTCGACGTGAACGGCAATACGCTGACGCAGGACAAGGTCGTGCGCCGCGAATTCCGCCTGGTCGAAGGGGATGCCTTCAGCACGCTCCAGGTCGCCCGCTCCGCAGCGCGCATCAACTCGCTGGGTTTCTTCCAGGAAGGGCTTGAAATCAATCAGGTCGAAGGCAGCGCGCCCGACCGGATCGTACTCGAAGCCAATGTCGAGGAACAGGCGACCGGCGAATTGCAATTGTCCGCAGGCTTCTCCTCGATCGAGAACTTCATTCTCGCCGGCTCCATCCGCCAGCGCAATTTCCGCGGACGCGGCCAGACCGTGGGCCTCAGCGTCAATTACTCGCGCTACGCCCGATCGGCGGAAGCCAGCTTCTCCGAACCCTATCTGTTCGATCGCAACATTTCGGCGGGCGTCGATGTCTATCGGCGCGATTACAGCAGTTTCAATTTCAATCGCAGTGATCGCAACACCACCTACAAGCAGGCGACCACCGGATTCTCGCTGCGCGCGGGCGTTCCGTTGACCGAATACAGCTCGCTCATCGGCAGCTATACGCTCAATTACGACGACGTTACCCTTGATGAGAATCAGTTCTTCTCGGATCTCGATGGCGATGGCGTGCGTGAATGCGATCCCTTCCGCGCCGGACGCTATCTATGTGAAGCGATCGGCCAGCGGACGAGCTCGATCCTCGGCCTCAGCTTCAATCTGGATGCCACCGACAGCCGCCTGCGCCCGACGCGTGGCCGGAACCTGTCGCTGACCGCGCAATATGCGGGGCTCGGCGGGTCGGTCGAATATCTCAGCATTCGCGGGCGCGCAGGCCAGTACTGGCCGCTTGGCGGCGGCTTCGTCTTCTCGCTGACGGCGGAAGGCGGGGCGATCCGCGGTTTCCGTGACGAGGACGGCGACGGCACCAACGATGTCCGCCTGACGGACCGCTTCTTCCTCGGATCGCCGCAGATCCGCGGCTTCGACATTCGCGGCGTCGGCCCGCGCGTGCTGCGCCGCCCCATCATGGCGGGTGAAGACGGCAATCCGGTCGTGATCACCGAACGCGACCGGATTCAGGACGATGCGATCGGGGGCACGGCCTATTATCTCGGACGGGCGGAAATCGATATTCCGCTGGGTAGCGGCGCGCGTTCGCTGGGCCTGCGTCCGTCGGTGTTCGTCGATATCGGCGCGGTCTTCAATGTCGAGGATCCGGTGCTGATCCAGAATCCGTTCGGAGCGGAGCGGTTCTTCCCGGAGAGAAACGCGGGCGGCGTACCCCTGTATTTCAACAATCAGGGCACGCCGGAAAACCGAGAAGACGACGTTACCCTCGCAATTCCTGACGGTCAGGCCATTCCAGACGGTTTCGTTGCACTAGGCCAGGGTACCAACGCATTCGAAGAAGTCTTCCTCGGCGACACGCCGAGCCCGCGCATCTCCGTCGGTGTCGGGGTCAACTGGAACTCGCCCTTCGGCCCGTTCCGCATCGATCTCGCCTATGCCCTGAAGAAGGTCGAAGGCGATGACACCAAACTCTTTTCCTTCAACGTAGGAACGCAATTCTGATGAACACGATTTCGAAGATTCTCGCCGGCGCCAGCCTTGCCGCCGCTTCCTTGACCGCGCTGCCTGCCAGCGCGCAGGTGACGGGCTCCATCGGCGTCGTCGGTGCGCCGGGCGTGGTCGCTTCGACCAACGCCTTCCGCACAGCCTATCAGCAGATCGGCACCACCTTCCAAGCGCAGTCGACGCAGATCCAGCAGAAGAACCAGCAGGTGCAGACCCTGCTGCAGCAGCTCGACACGAACAATGACGGCAATCTGGACGAGGCCGAGCAGCGCGCCGCGCAGACCGCGCCGCAGGCCCAGCAGATCCAGACGCTGGAAACCGAAGTCGCTCAGCTGACCAATCAGATAGAAGCGGCGCGCGTCTATGCGATCGAGCAGATCCTGCGCCAGTACGGTGCTGCCATTCAGGACGTGCAGCAGCAGAACAATCTGCAGGTCATCCTGGACCGCGATGCGGTGGTGACGGCGCAGCCCGCCGCCTTCATCGACGAAAAGGTGGTCGCCGCGCTCAACACCCGCGCGCCCAGCGTTCAGATCACGCCTCCGCAGGGTTGGCAGCCGAGCCAGCAGGCAGTGAACATGTACCAGCAGATCACCCAGATCCTGATGGTGGCCAATGCTCGCCGTCAGGCCGAACAGCAGGGCCAGGCGCAGCCGGCCCAGCAGCAGCCGACCGGCCGCTAAGCGAATACGGGCAGGGGATAGCGATGAGCGACAGCGCGAACGACACGAGCGGGAACGGCGGGGCGACGAGCCTCGACATCGTGCAGGTGCTGAAAGCGCTGCCGCATCGCTATCCCATGCTGCTGGTCGACCGGGTCCAAAGCCTGGTTCGCGATGAGCAGATCCACGCGATCAAGGCGGTCAGCTTCAACGAGGATTTCTTCCAGGGCCATTTCCCCGGCGCGCCGATCATGCCCGGCGTGCTCCAGATCGAAGCGCTGGCGCAGGCCGCCGGCGTGCTCGCGGTCGAAAGCCTCGACCTCGCCGGATCGGGCAAGCTCGTCTATTTCATGGCGATCGAGAACGCCAAGTTCCGCAGCCCGGTAACGCCGGGCGTGTTGCTCGATCTCAAGGCTGAATTCGTCCAGAAGCGCGCGCGCGTGTGCAAATTCGCGGGCGAAGCGAGCGTCGACGGGAAAGTTACCTGCGAGGTCAATTTCACGGCCATGATTGCAGACGCGCCGGACGCCTAGCGTCCTGATTTCCGTCCGCGCGCTGCGGACCGGTTTTCGACGACGATACTTGCAAATTCGGCGCGTCGCTGTATGGGGCGCGTCTCTCTTACAAACAGCTGGACCGGTCGGAACCGTTCCGAAGCTCGAAGGACATATGCCATGAAGGCCGATGCGCACCCCCAGTACCACATGATCACCGTCAAGATGACCGACGGCACCGAGTTCCAGACCCGCTCCACTTGGGGCAAGGAAGGCGACACGCTGACGCTCGACATCGACCCGACGAGCCACCCGGCCTGGACCGGCGGCAAGCAGCAGCTTCAGGAAGGTGGCCGAGTCGCCGCGTTCAACAAGCGCTTCGGCGGTCTCAGCCTCAAGAAGTAAGCGCGGGCTTTCTCTGCGAGATCAGACAAGATCAAAAAAGGGCGGTCCTGCGGGGCCGCCCTTTTCTTATGCGTGATACCCTCACCAGCCCCACGGCTTCTCGCGATACCATTTGGTGATCACGTATTTGACGCCCTTGCGCACCTTCATGCCGTGATGGATCGTATTGGGGTTGGGGCGCAGATCGGGACGGCGGTTGTTCCAGCACACCAGCTTGCCGGTCTCGGGCTGGAAGCTTTTGCGGATCGCCTTGAACCGCGTCGCGCCGCCGGATTCGACTTCGTTCAGATAGACCATGAAGGTCCAGGTCCGCTGGCCCGCGACCGAGCAGTATTTCTCGTAATCCTGGCCGTCGGGATTGAACCAGTCGCAATGCGGCTTGAACTCCTGCCCGACATCGTAACGCTGGCCCTGCAGAGGTTCTCCGTAAGCGGGATCGATTCCGCTGAGCGCTGCAAGCTTCGCCTCCATCGCGATGGTCGCGGGATCGTCGGGCGGAAGGTCGCAGGTTTCGCTGGTGCGGAAATAATCGTCGCCATTGGGGTCGGCCAGAGTGGAAGGGCGCCGATTGGTCTCGATCCGAGCGATCAGATTCGCGCACAGATCCGGCTCCGCGAACCCGCGCAACTGGAACAGATCGAGTTTGTCGGTGGGGAAGCGCTGCGCCCCTTCATGGTCGAGAATGGTCTTCGCGCTAGAATCGCCTGGGCCCGTCATGACATGCGACCATATGCAAACGCCCGGGCGGGGCAAGCCGGTTGCAGTGCCCTTTCCAAGTGCTTGCAAGATAGTTGCGTTGGCATTGGCTTTGACGCGATTTTTCCTTTGCTTTCGAAGCATCGTGTGCAACAGGCGCGTGCGTGTCGTTCGGTCCCTTGACGGGCCGACGCGGCGCAGTATCAGCCCCGGTTCGCGGTTCGGATCCGTCCGGACCCAGGGTATGTGGCGATCGTAGCTCAGTTGGTCAGAGCGCCGGTTTGTGGTACCGGAGGTCGCGGGTTCAAACCCCGTCGATCGCCCCATTTCCCTCCTTTTTGCGTGTAACGGGGCATTGGCAGCATGACCGCATTCTGGACCGAGCCGGACTATGACGACCACGAATTGGTCGAAGTGGTGCGTGAACCGAAATCGGGCCTCACGGCGATCATCGCGGTCCATTCCAGCCATCTCGGCCCGGGCGCGGGCGGCACGCGGTTCTGGCACTATGCCGAACCCAAGAATGCCATGCGCGACGCGCTGCGCCTCAGCCGGGGCATGAGCTACAAGAACGCGATGGCGGGCCTGCCCATGGGCGGCGGCAAGGCCGTGATTCTGGCCGACGACAAGGGCACCAAGACACCCGAAATGCTCATTGCCTTCGCCGATGCGGTCGAGGCGCTGGGAGGGCGTTACGTTACGGCGGAAGATGTCGGCATCAGCGAAGCCGACATGGCCCGCGTTGCCGAGCGCACGCAATACGTCTCCGGCCTCCCTGTCGAGGGCAAGGATGCGGCAGGCGGCGATCCCGGCCCGTTCACTGCGATGGGAATCTATCACGGCATCAAGGCGGCGGTGCGCCACAAATTGGGCAAGGATTCGCTCGACGGCGTGCATGTCGCGATCCAGGGCACGGGCAGCGTCGGCGGCGGTGTCGCGCGTCTGCTTGCCAAGGACGGAGCCAGGCTCACGCTGGCCGATATCGACGCCGCGCGCGCCGAAGCGCTCGCCCGCGAACTGGGCGGCAAAGCGGTCGCATCAGACGCGATCATGAGCGTATCGTGCGACGTTTTCAGCCCCAACGCATTGGGCGCGATTCTCGACGACGAGGGCATCGCGCGGCTCGATTGCAAGATCGTGGCGGGCGGGGCGAATAACCAGCTCGCGCGCGCCCATCACGGGCCGATGCTGGCGGAGCGCGGCATCCTCTACGCGCCCGATTACGTTATCAACGCCGGCGGGATCATCTCGGTAACGCTCGAATATCTCGCGCGGACCGATGGACAGGCTTGCGACATCAACGACGTGCGAGAGCGCATCGCGACGATTCCCGGGCGGCTGGAGCAGATCTGGCAGGAAAGCGACCGATCCGGCGTTTCACCCGATCAGGTAGCCGACCGCATGGCTCAGGAGCTTATCGGACGGTAATCTCGGCGCAGGGGGCGCCGGCGCCGCCATCCGGCCTCGATTTAGCGACCCTCGGCGAAGTCTCGCCGCGCTTAGCAAACTGTGTGATGCACTGTGCCCAGCGCGTCGGCGACGAGACAGCATGACGATTTGTGCCGATCCCATGAAGCCGGACTTGCCCCCCGGCTCCGCGCCTGCCAAAGGCCTTGCGGATAAATCACCCATGCATGTCTTCGCCAATCCCAAGCGCTTCCTGTCGCTGGCGCAGTGGCTCACGCCGCTGTTGCTCGTGAGCGGCGTGGTATTGGCAGGCGGAGCGCTGGCATGGGGGCTGTTCGTGGTCCCGCCCGACCGATTGATGGGCGAGACGGTCCGCATTCTCTTTCTTCACGTACCCACCGCCTGGCTCGGCATGGGCGGGTGGAGCGCCATCGCGCTCTCCAGTCTCGTCTATCTCGTCTGGCGCCACCCTCTGGCCGCGCTTGCTGCGCGGGCGGCGGCGGTGCCGGGCCTTGTGTTCACTCTGATCTGTCTCATTACGGGTTCGATCTGGGGCAGGCCCACCTGGGGGACGTGGTGGGTTTGGGATGGTCGGCTGACCAGCATGCTGGTGCTGGCATTCCTCTACGTCGCCTATATCGCGCTGGCCCAGGCTGCCGAGCGCGAAGGTGTGAGCGCACGGATACCCGCCATTTTCGGCCTGCTGGGCGCAGTCAATATCCCGATCATCAATCGCAGCGTGGTGTGGTGGAATTCGCTGCACCAGCCGCCGAGCATTACGATGGGGCGCAGTTCCATCGATGCCGCCTTCCTCACGCCTTTGCTGGTCAGCGTGCTGGGCTTCTCGCTGCTGTTCGGCGCAGTCGTGTTGATGCGAATGCGCGCTCTGTTGGCGGACACGCAGGCCGAGGCCCGGTTGCGGCGCCGGGCGATGGAGTCGGCGTGATGCGCGAGGCGCTCGACCAGTGGGACTTCGTGATCGCGGCTTATGCCGTCGGGCTGCTGGGGACGGTCGCCATGCTCGTCTGGAGCTGGCTGGCGATGCGCCGGGCGGAACGGCGGCGGGACGAGGTGCGCCGCCGATGAGCGCGCGGTTCAAGCCCAAGCACCAACGGCTGGTGCTCGCTCTGATCGCGCTTGCCGTGCTGATCGCAGCGGGCCTGCTCGCGGCCTATGCGCTGCGCAGCCAGGCGAGCTATTTCTATCTGCCCGAGCAGATGCGCGACGATCCGCCGGAGATCGGGCAGGCAGTCCGCCTGGGCGGCATGGTGCAGCAGGGATCGCTCAGCACGCTTTCCGACGGTGTGACCGTGGCCTTTACCGTCACCGGACGGGAAGAATCCGCCATTCCCGTGCGCTTCACGGGCATCCTGCCCGATCTGTTCGTGGAAGGATCGGGTGTGGTCGCGGAAGGCAGGCTGGGGGCCGATGGGACATTCATCGCCGACAATCTCCTCGCCAAGCATGACGAGAACTACATGCCGCGCGAACTGGAAGGCATGAGCGAAGGGCAGGCCGCCGAAATGGCCGAGGAAACCACTGTGGGCCTGCAATGATCGCCGAACTCGGCCTTGCCGCCCTATGGCTTGCCGCTGCGCTGGCGGCGCTGCAATTGGTCACCGGCGCGCTTGCCGTGCGGCAGGATGCGCGCAAAGGCGAGGCCGCCATCGCCGACCTAACCCGGCCCGCCACGGTCGTGCAGGGTTTGCTGGCCGCGCTTTCCTTCGCGGCTTTGCTGTACGTCTTCGCCGTCACCGACCTGTCGGTGAAACTGGTCGCGGACAATTCCCATTCGCTTAAGCCGATGATCTACAAATTGTCGGGCGCGTGGGGCAATCACGAAGGCTCGATGCTGCTGTGGGTCACCGTGCTTGCCGCGTCGGGCGCGCTGATCGCGCTGGTCGAGCGGCGCCTGCCGGAACGCACCATGCAGGCGGTGCTGGCGTCGCAGGGCTTCGTGGCGCTGGGCTTCTATGCGTTTCTGCTCTTGAGCTCCAACCCCTTCGAAAGATTGCCGATTCCTGTCGAGGAAGGGGCAGGGCTCAATCCGCTGCTGCAGGATATCGGCCTCGCCTTCCATCCGCCGACGCTTTATCTCGGCTATGTCGGCCTGTCGGTCGCTTTCAGCTTCGCCGTGGGCGCGCTGGTGACGCGGCAGGTGACGCCAGATTTCGCCCGCGCGATGCGGCCCTGGGTGCTGGGCGCCTGGGTGTTCCTCACGCTCGGAATAACGGCGGGCAGCTATTGGGCCTATTACGAGCTGGGCTGGGGCGGCTGGTGGTTCTGGGATCCGGTCGAGAACGCATCCCTGATGCCGTGGCTCGCTGCGACTGCTCTGCTCCATTCCGCCAGCGTCCTTGCCGCGCGCGATGCGCTGCGCGCTTGGACGATCATGCTGGGCGTCGTCGCTTTCTCGATGAGCATGCTTGGCACGTTTCTGGTGCGGTCCGGCATCCTAACGAGCGTGCACGCCTTCGCAGTCGATCCCGAGCGGGGGACGTTCATCCTGTTCCTGCTCGCCATCTACATCGGCGGGGCTTTGTTGCTGTTCGCATTGAGAGCCGGCGCGGTGAGCGAAGGCGCGCGGTTTGCCGTCGCCAGCCGCGAAGGGGCGCTGGTGGTCAACAACGTGCTGCTCTCCGCGATCCTCGCGGTGGTATTGCTGGGCACGCTCTATCCGCTTCTAACCGAAGCGTTCGACGTGCGGGTGTCTGTCGGGCCGCCTTACTTCAATCCCGTCGGCGCGATCTTCGCTCTGCCGATGGTGGCGGTGATGGCGGTCGGACCGCTGCTGCGCTGGCGCAAGGACGGGTTCGGACGTATCCGCAAGGAATTGGCGCTGTTGGCGGCGCTTTTGCTGGCAGTGCTGATCCTGGTCTCGCTGCTCGGCGACGTCGCCTTGCTGCCGCTTCTGGGGCTTGCGCTTGCAGCGGTGCTTGCCGTGGGCAGCGTGATGCCGCTGAAGGGGCGCAATCTGCGCCGCGTGCCGATCGCGACATGGGGGATGGTGTTCGGCCATCTCGGCCTCGCGGTCGCTCTGTTCGGAATGGCGAGCGAAAGCGCCTTTACCAAGGAACGCCTCGCCGCGCTGGCGCCGGGCGAAGCGACCACGGTTGGCCCCTGGACGGTGGAGCTGGAACAGGTCGCTCCGGCAGCGGGCGCGAATTGGACGGCGATGGAAGCACAGCTGTCCGCGCGGCAGGAGGGCGGGGAACCTGTTTCGCTTAACCCGCAGCATCGCACCTTCTGGGCACCGCCGCAGCAGACCGCCGAAAGCGTTCTCGAAACGCGCTGGAACGGTCAGCTCTACGCCGTGATCGGCAATCAGGCCGAGGCAGGGGCGGACGGGCCCGCGCGCTGGCAGGTGCGGTTGTGGTGGAAACCGTTCGTGACCTGGATTTGGTATGGCGGCGTGCTGATCGCGATCGGCGGGGCTCTCGCTCTGATAGGCCATGTGCGTCACGATCTTCGCCGCCGCTTCGTGCGCCGCAAGGCTGCGGCCAGGCGCAAGGAGATCGCGGCATGAGCTGGCGCCTGTGGGTTCCCCTGCTTGCGTTCGCTGGCTTTCTCGGCCTTGCCGCCTATCAGTTGACGCAGCCGCGCGACGAGGTGGTGGAAAGCCGGATGGTGGGCAAGGCATTGCCCTATTTCGATCTGGAGCCCGCCACTTCTGGTCTGCCCGGCGCGGCGAGCGACGATTTCAAGGACGGCAAGCCGCGCCTTCTAAATATCTGGGCGAGCTGGTGCTTGCCCTGCATCGCCGAAGCACCGCAGCTGGAACGGCTTCGCGAGGAGGGTGCAACCATCGTCGGCGTCGCGATCCGCGACCGGCCGGAAGATGTCGCGCAATTCCTCGAGCGCCACGGCAATCCCTATGCCGCGATCGGATCGGACGATTTGTCGGAAGTCCAACTCGGCATCGGATCGTCGGGCGTGCCCGAAACCTTCGTTATCACCGGCACCGGCAAGATCGCCTATCAGCATATCGGCGACATTCGCGAGCGCGACGTTCCGATCCTGCTTGAGAAACTGCGCGAGGCGGCGGAATGAAGGCGCGCCTTCTTCCGATCGTCCTTGCGCTGGTCGCGGCCGGGCCGCTGGCGGCCCAGCAATCGCTGCCGCCTGCGCCCTTTGCCTATCGTCAGCTGGACGATGCCGCGCAGGAAGCGCAGGCGCAGGATCTGATGGAAACGCTGCGCTGCCTCACCTGCCAGTCGCAGTCCATCGCGGACAGCGACGCGCCGATGGCGGGCGATATGCGCCATCAGGTCCGCATTCGCATCGCAGCGGGGGAAACGCCGGAGGAAATCCGTAGCTGGCTCGTCGAACGATACGGCGATTACGTCAGCTATCGTCCGGAAGTCGGTGCGACCACCTGGCCGCTTTTCGCGGTGCCGGTGCTGATCCTGATCGCCGCGCTGGCGATTTTCCGTCGCCGGTTCGCGAGGCGGGGATGAGCTGGCTGGCCATCCTCGCGCTTGCGGTCGCAGGCTTTGCCTTCGCGGCATTCGTGCTCAAACTGCCGCGTTCGTCGTGGACGCTGTTTGCCGCCGCTCTCCTGTTCGGTCTCGCCGGTTACGCAACGCAGGGCGCGCCCGACCAGCCCGCCGCGCCGAAAACGGCGCAGGCGCTCGATCCGGGATCGGGCGAAGCGATGGTGGAAGCGCGCAAGGAATTTTACGACGAGGGCGTCCTGCCCTCCCGCTATGTCGTGACGGCGGACGGGTTTGCGCGGCGGGGCCAGTATCGCGACGCGATCGATTTCCTGCGCAATGCGGTCGCCGAGAACCCCAACGACTCGCAAGCCTGGGTGGCGATGGCGAACGTATTGGTCGAACACGCCAACGGCACGCTGAGCGAAGCGGCCGAATTCGCCTATGCCCGCGCCAGAGCGACCGATCCCGACAATGCCGCCGCCGATTACTTCCAGGGTATCGCCATGATCCGCAATTCCCGCTTCGAAGAAGCGCGCGAGCTGTGGGCCGCCGCCCTTCGAGCGGCACCCGAGGATGCCCGGTATCGCGCCGATCTCGCCGCCCGCCTTGCCGCGCTCGATCTGGCGATCGCGCGGATCGAGCAGGAACGGCGGGCCGAATGAGCGCGGCGCTGGCGTGTTGCGGGTGCGAAGCCGCAGTGCTAGACGCGCGCTCCTTGCGGCTCGGTCCGGCGATTTTGCCGTAGTGGCGGGCGTGAACGAGAGTTCGATTGCAGCATGAGCGACACCGTCCCAACCCAAACCTCCGCCGCGCCATCGTCCCTTCCGGGCGAACCGGCCTCGCTGGAAAGCGCACCGGGCTCCGCCGATCGCGGCCACGGCCATTCGGGTTCGAAGACGGCGCTTGCCGTCGGCGCGATCGGGATCGTGTTCGGCGATATCGGTACCAGCCCCCTCTACGCCTTTCGCGAGACATTCTCGCCGCAGAACAGCTTCCAGATCGCGATCGACCGGATGCATGTCCTGGGCGTCGTCAGCCTGATCTTCTGGTCGATGCTGCTGGTCGTCGCGATCCAGTATGTCACCATTCTGATGCGCGCCGACAATAAGGGGCAGGGCGGCAGTCTGGCCCTCGTCGCATTGCTTAGCCGCCATATCGGCAAGTCGAGCTATGGCTGGCTGGTCGTTCTGCTGGGCGTCTTCGCGACAGCGCTGTTCTACGGCGACAGCATGATTACGCCCGCAATCTCCGTGCTATCGGCGGTGGAGGGGCTCACCGTGGTCAATCACCGGCTCGATCCGCTGGTGATACCGATCGCGCTCGTCCTGCTGGTCGCGCTGTTCCTGTTGCAGAAGCGCGGCACGGCCAAGGTCGGCGCGCTGTTCGCGCCGGTGATGATCGTCTACTTCTTCACGATCGCCGGGCTGGGGATCAACCAGATTTGGCAGAATCCGGACATCCTGTGGGCGCTCAACCCCTATTACGCGGCGATGTTTTTCATCACCGATGGGACGATCGCCTTCCTCGCTCTGGGCGCGGTAGTGCTGGCGGTTACCGGATCGGAAGCGCTCTATTCCGACATGGGACATTTCGGGCGCGGGCCGATGCGCCTTTCCTGGTTCGGCTTCGTCATGCCGTGCCTGCTGCTCAATTATTTCGGCCAGGGTGCCATGATCGCAGGCCTGCCAGCGGATCAGGCGGCCGAAGTGGTGCGCAATCCCTTCTTCCTGCTGGCGAGCGAGGAGTGGCGGCTTCCGCTCGTGATCCTGGCCACGATGGCGACCTTCATTGCCAGCCAGGCGGTGATTTCGGGCGCGTTCTCGATCACGCATCAGGCGATGCAATTGGGCTTTATCCCGCGCCTGTCGATCCGCCACACCAGCGAGACCGAAGCGGGCCAGATCTACATTCCGGTGGTGAACTGGGCGCTGATGGTCGCAGTGATCGTGCTGGTGCTGACCTTCCAAACCTCGTCCAGCCTGGCGGCGGCTTATGGTATCGCGGTGACGGGCGCTGTGACGATCGACACGCTGTTGATGGGCGTATTGTTCATCGGGGTGTGGAAATGGAAGTGGTGGTACGCGCTACCGGTCGTGGTGCTGTTCCTCATCGTCGATGGGGCCTATTTCGCGGCAAATCTCGTCAAGATACCCGATGGGGGCTGGTTCCCGCTGGTGGTGGGCGTGGTCGCCTTCACGCTGCTGACTACCTGGGCGAAGGGCCGCACCCTGATGCGCGACCGGATGAGCGAGATCGCCCTGCCGATCGAGATCTTCGCCAAGAGCGCCAAGAACAGCGCCACGCGCGTACCCGGCACGGCGATCTTCATGGCCAGCCAGACCGCAGGCGTGCCATCTGCGCTGCTGCACAATATCAAGCACAACAAGGTGTTGCACGAACGCGTCGTGATCCTGACCGTGCTGATCGACGACACGCCCTATGTGGACGAGCACGAGCGGTGCGAAATGGTGGATCTGGGCGATGGCTTCTACCGCGCCGTCCTCCATTACGGCTTCATGCAGGAAACCAACGTGCCCGAAGGCCTGAAGCAGATGCAACGCTGCGGGGGCGAGTTCGACATGATGGATACGAGCTTTTTCCTCAGCCGCCAGACCCTGCTGCCGAGCGAGAAGCCAGGCATGCCGATCTGGCGCGAGAAGATCTTCGCCTGGATGCTCAGGAACGCGGCGACTGCGATGGATTTCTTCCGCCTGCCGACCAACCGCGTGGTGGAGCTTGGGAGCCAGGTGGAGATTTAGAACGGTCTTCGGGTTGTTGCCGTCCTGAGGTTCAGATGACGACTGTCGACTGCTCGGCCTGGCTGTCCCAGAGGCTGAACTGGTTCCTGCCCCGTCGCTTGGCGCTGTAAAGCGCGGCATCGGCGGCGTGCAGGAGATCCTGCGGTGATCCGGTGGCACCCCAGCTTGCGCGCGCGACGCCGATGCTCACTGTCACGATGCCCAGTCCGTCGCTGCGCGCGGGATGGACGATGGCCAAGTTCGTGACATCGCGCAGAATCAGTCGGGCCAGTCGCGCGGCGACGAGTTCGCCGCGATCCTGAAGGAGGAAGGTGAATTCCTCCCCACCGAAACGCGCGCAAAACGCACCGTCCGTATTCGCGGCGATCCGGGCGAAGCAATCCGCGACCCGGCGCAGGCAGTCGTCTCCAGCCGGGTTGCCCAGCGTGTCGTTATAGGACTTGAAGTGATCGATATCGATCATCAGCGCGGCCAATGGGCGACGCTGGCCGAAAGCCTTTTCGAGCTGATCGGTCAAGCTGCGGCGGTTGGGGAGCTGCGTGAGCGCATCGGTGAGCGAGAGATCCCGATAGGTTCGGGTCGCTTCATGCGCGCCGCTGGCTTCGAGCTTGGCGGACAGAGTCGCGAGATAGTCGAGCGAGCGCCGCCTTTCCTCGCGATAGTTCGCATACAGCGCGAAGGCACAGGCGGTGAGGACCTGGACGGTGAAGGCGAAGGCAAGCGGGGTGCCGAGGTCGCTTTTCGACGCGATCGCCAGCAGCGTGACCGCCAGAGCGCCGGACGTGAAGAGGATCGCGTAGAAAAACCGCAATGTCAGCAACATATTGGCGAAGATGATGGTCAACGACAATTCGCCGAAGGTGAACAGGCCCAGCGGCGAATGCGAATTCCAGAACAGGAATACCGGCACGACGTATGTGCCGAAAACCGCTGCTGCGACGAACCGCTCGGTCCAGAGCGGGGAAATGCGCCCAATCGCCCAGACCAGCGCCAGCGCCAGGGGAGTGACCATGCCGAGGCGAAGGATCAGCGAAAGGCCGATAGTGTCCGGCAACAGGGCGAAACTGGTGATATTGTAGAGATTGTAGAAGACGAGGCCGACCAGGATGGCGGAGCGCAGGTCGGCGACACGCTCCGCAGAATGCTCCGCATCGTAACGCGCCGCGATGGGCGCCTCGAAGCGCAGCAGGCGATCGAGCGCAGGGCGCCCCTTCAGATCGAAATGTTCCTCAAGCCCCGCCCGGTTCATGACAGTTTCTCAGTGGTCCCGAAGGGACTTTCACACAAATTCGTAAACGAGCCTTGAACGTCTTGATCGCTGCACCTTTTTGAAGGTCAGGGCGTCGCATCGGTCGGTAAAAGCGTCTTCGCCAGGTAATGCGAGGCGTGTCCCCTGGGCCTGCCTTCGAGCCTCGCCAGCAATTCGTATCCATTTCGCTCGTAGAACGGGCGCGCCTGCCAACTGGTTGTTTCGACCAGCGCCTTTTCACAGTCGTTCGCGACCGCGAAAGCTTCCGCGCTTTCGATCATCTGTCGACCGATTCCGGTTCCGCGTGCGTGATCAGCCAGCCACAGCAGTTCGATGTGAAGCGTGTTCCAGTAACATGCGCCGCGCAGGCCGCCGACAAGGTCGCCCGCTTCATCGGTAGCGATCGCGTGGAAGCGGATCTCGGCCTCGCTCGGTTCGAGATCGGGAATAGTGTGGCGGTTGAACCCGCGATGCCCTTGCTGAGCGCGGACCGGATGGCTTCGGGTGGATCGCGATCGATCGTGACGGGCATACGCCTCCTACCGTTCAGCCCCTAGGCCGTCGGCGGCTCGTCTTTCACCACGTCCTTTTCATCCTCCAGCGCCAAGCCGTGGCGCAGGAGCATCGGGATTTGCGAGAGGGTGAAGACGAAGCTCAGCGGCAGGAACACCCACAGCTTGGCCCATAGCCAGCTTTCGAAGCTCATCGTGCGCACCAGCACTTCGTTGAGCGCGGCCATGGCAAAGAAGTAGATGCCCCAATTGCGCGACAGTTTGAGCCAGCCTTCCCGGTCGACGCCTTCGAAAGCGGCTTCCAGCAGCACTTGCAGCATCGCCTTGCCGCGCAGCCAGCCTCCGATCAGCACGATGCCGAACAGGAGATAGATGGCGGTCGGTTTGAACTGGATAAAGCGTTCGTCGCGCAGCCAGATGGTCAGCGCGCCGAAGCCGACGATCAGCGCGGTCGAGAGCATCAGCATCGGGCTGATCTTGCCGAATTTCCATTTCGAGAAGGCGAGCGCCACGACGGCGGCGATCATGAAGGCGATCGTGCCGTAGATGACGGCCGCGATCTCGCCGAAGGTGGATGTTTCGGGCGGCTGGTAGAATTTGTAGACGCCAAGGAAGACGAGCAGCGGCCCGTAATCGACGAGAGTGTTGAGCCAGCCGGATTTGGGCTTGGTTTGCGGTTCGCTCATTTCAGGCCACTCCCGCAATCACGCGCGCGACCAGATCGGGATCGAAGGGGCGCAGATCGTCGATCTTCTCGCCCACGCCGATGGCATGGATGGGCAGACCGTATTGCTCAGCCGCGGCGACGAGGACACCACCGCGCGCCGTGCCGTCGAGCTTGGTCATGACGAGACCGGTCACGCCCGCGACTTCCTTGAAAACGTCGATTTGGTTGAGCGCGTTCTGGCCGTTGGTCGCATCGAGTACCAGGACGACATCGTGCGGCGCTTCGGGGTTCAAGCGCCCGAGCACCTTTCTGATCTTGGCCAGCTCGTCCATCAGCTCGCGCTTGTTCTGCAAGCGGCCTGCCGTGTCGACGATCAGGGCATCGGTGCCCTTGTCGGTGGCAAGTTTGACCGCGTCGAACACAATGCTGGCCGGATCGCCGCCTTCGGGGCCGCGCACCAGCGGTACGTCGATCCGTTCCGCCCAGGTGGCGAGCTGGCCGATGGCCGCGGCGCGGAACGTGTCGCCCGCCGCGAGCATGACCTCGTAATCGTCTTCCTGAAACAGGTGGGCGAGCTTGGCGATGGTGGTGGTCTTGCCGCTGCCGTTGACGCCGATCACCAGCACGACCTGGGGGCGCGGAAAGGCCGTAACTTCCAGAGGCTTTGCCACCGGACGCAGGATCGCGGCGATTTCCTCGGCCACGGCTTCCTGCAATTCGCGCTGGCTGATTTCGAGCCCGAAGCGTTTTTCGCGCAGGCGTTCGCGAATGCGGCGCGCGGCGGTGGGGCCGAGATCGGAGAGAATCAGGGCATCCTCGACATCGTCCAGCGTCGCTTCGTCCAGCCGCGCGGTGCCGACCACGTCGAGATTGGCGGCCAGCCGCTCCGACGTCTTGCGGAAGCCACCGAACAGGCGTTCGCTCCAGCTGGGTGAACTCATACGAGAAGTCTGCCTTCGATTGCGCGCGGGGTGAGGGTCGCGATGGTCCCGGCGGCCATGCCGTCGGGAAGCGCGATCCGGGCGAAGTTTTCCGCATAGCCGCTGCCGTCGCGTTCGGCGAGGACGCTGAGCGGTTTGTCGACGAGCGTCGCCAACCACTCGGCCTGCGTAGCGGCGGCCACCGCCCGCAGTTCGGCGGCGCGGGCCTTCACGATCGCGCGATCGACCTGCGGCATGCGCGCGGCAGGCGTGTTGTCGCGCGGGGAATAAGGAAAGACGTGGCAATGGACGATCTGGAGCTCGCGGACGATCGAGAGATTGGCCTCGTGATGCTCATCGCTTTCAGTCGGGAAGCCCGCGATGAGGTCCGCCCCGACTGCAAGGTCCGGACGTCTCGCACGCAGATCGGATACCAGCTTTACCGCTTGAGCGCGCGAATGGCGGCGCTTCATGCGCTTCAGGATCAGATCGTGCCCGTGCTGGAGCGAGAGGTGGAGATGCGGCATCAGCCGCTTTTCGCTCGCAAGCAGTTCGAAGAGCAGCGGATCGATCTCGATCCCGTCGAGCGAGGACATGCGCAGGCGGGCCAGGTCTGGAAAACCCTCGAGAATCGCATGGACCAGCGCGCCCAGCGGCGGGCGGTCGGGCAGATCGTGGCCCCAGCTCGTCACATCGACGCCGGTGAGGACGATTTCCGGCGCGCCTTCCATGAGATGCCTTTCCACCTCGCGCAGCACTTCGGCAATGGTCAGCGAACGGCTGGCCCCGCGTCCCTGCGGGATCACGCAGAAAGTGCAGGCGTGGTCGCACCCGTTCTGCACCGCCACGAAGGCGCGGGTGCGGTGCTTGGGCGCGGGCGGTGCAGTTTCGGGCAGGTTCCAGGCGCGCGGATCGAGCTTGGCCGCATTGGCGACGAGTCCGTCCACTTCGGGCATGGCGGCGATCGCCTCGCGCTCGGTCTCGGCAGCGCAACCGGTTACGATCAAACGTGCGGCGGGATTGGCGCGACGGGCGCGGCGGATCGCCTGCCTTGTCTGCCGCACCGCCTCGCGCGTGACGGCGCAGCTGTTGACCACCACGAGATCGCGCTCGCCCGCCATCATGGCGCGCATGCGCTCGCTCTCGGCGATGTTGAGACGGCAGCCCAGCGTTACGAGTTCGGCACCGCTCACGCGTAATCGTCCCACTCGAAGCTGCCGCGATAGCTTTCGGTCGCGGGGCCGGTCATGCGGATGCGGCCATCCTGCTGCCAGGCGATCGTGAGTTCGCCGCCGGGCAATTCCACCGCGACCTCACGCTCCACAAACCCTCGGCGCATGGCCACCACCGCTGTCGCGCAGGCGCCCGTGCCGCAGGCGCGAGTGAGACCGGCGCCCCGCTCCCAAACGCGGAGGCGTATCCGCGTCCGGTCAATTATGGTCGCAACATTCACGTTGACGCGTTCGGTAAACAGCGGATCGATCTCGATCTCCGGGCCGATCCGGTCGAGCGCGATGGCATCAATATCCTCGACGAAGAACACCACATGCGGATTGCCGACACTGGCGGCACCGGGATCGCGCAAATCGTCCCACCCGACCGGCATGGTCAACGTATCCATCGGATAATCGAGCGGGATCGCGTCCCATTCGAAGCGCGGCACGCCCATATCGACGCTTGCGCCCGTCTCGGTTGGCTCCAGCGCGATAGTTCCGCCTGCGGTTTCGACCGAGGCGGGCGCGCCGTGCAGGATGGCGACCGCACGCGAGGCATTGCCGCACGCGCCCACTTCGCCGCCATCGCTGTTAAATATCCGCATTAGGAAATCGGCGCTGTCGCTCGGTTCGAGCAGGATCAGCTGATCGCATCCGATCCCTTCCCGGCGGTCGGCCAGAGCCGCCGCCATGCGCGGTTCGATCGCGGGTAGGGCATCGCCGCGCGCATCGAGCACGACGAAGTCATTGCCCAAGCCGTGCATTTTGGTGAAAGGAACGCGCATAATCGCCACCGCGTCTAAATCGCTCGGCTACTCGGGTCCAGCCTCTCGCGTTTCCGGGCCTGCGGTATCAGGCTCCACCGCTCTTATTGTTTGGTGCGATCAGGCTCCGCCGATCGTGATCTTTGCTGCGATCAGGCTCCGCCGATCCGGCGGGTTTTCGCGATCAGGCTCCGCCGATCGCCATGCGGGGAGCGCTGCCCAGCTCATTATCCGGGGCTGCGAGCAGCCCATGCTCGCGCAGCCGGTCGATCACTGCGGAGGCCGTTTCGGGGCGACCGTAATGATACCCTTGGCCCTTGAGCCCGCTCATGGACCGCAGGGAGTTCAGGATATCCTCGTTCTCGATCCCTTCTGCGGTAATCGGCATTTTGAGCCCCGCACCCATCGCCACGATCGCATCCACCAGCTTGCTGCTGGCCTCGCCATTGTTGATCTCGCGGATGAAGCTGCGGTCGATCTTGATGCGATCGAATGGCAACGTGCGCAATTGCGAAAGGCTGGCATAGCCGGTGCCGAAATCGTCGAGGCTGACGCTGACGCCCTGATTGCGCAGCGAAGCGATCATCGTGCGGACCGACGATATGTTATCGTGCAGGCAGCTTTCGGTAATCTCGATTTCCAGGCGGGAGGCAGGGAAATTGTGCTGGATCAGGAGTTTGAGGAATTTCTGCGAGAACCACGGATCGCGAAGCTGGATGGGCGAGATATTCACCGAGAGCGTAAGGCTGGGATCCCATTCGCGAGCATCCTTGAATGCCTGGATTATGAGGCATTCGGACAATTCGTCGATCACGCCGATTTCCTCGGCGATGGGGATGAAGATATCCGGGCCGACCAGGCCGAGCGCAGGCGATTGCCAACGCGCCAGCATTTCGAAGCCGACCAGTCGGCCGCTTTCGATATCGACCTGCTGTTCATAGAAGGGAACGAACTCGCCTGCTGCGATCCCGGCGCGGATGCCGTTTTCGAGCTGGCTGCGGAATTTGAGTTCCTGCTCCATCACGGGTTCGAACCAGACATAGCGGTTCTTGCCGTGTTTCTTGGCGTGATACATGGCGATGTCCGCCTTGTGCATCATTTCGTTCGGCCACTCGTCCATAGAGAGGCCCGGCGCGACGTCGCGGCACCCGACGATACCGACCGACATGCTCGTCGCGATCGCGATATCGTCGCGCACGATCGGTTTGGCGACCGCTTCGATAAGCAGGGAGACCAGCCTTTCGACATCCTGGTTGGCGGAGCGATCATGGCTGAGAGCGATTGCGAATTCGTCACCACCAATGCGGGCAAGCAAAGCGTCCGCCGGCAGGAGATCGCGCATCCGCTGCGCCGCCTGCCGCAGCACGTCGTCGCCAAAGGCATGGCCGTGCACGTCGTTGATGTGCTTGAAACCGTCGAGATCGACCAGAACGACCGCAACGCGGCGATCCTGCGTCTCGGCACGACGATGCAAATCGCTCATGGCGGGGGCGATACTGCGGCGGTTGTGACAGCCGGTGAGTGGGTCGATAAGCGCCTCACGGCGCGCTTCGGCTTCGGAAAGGGTCCGATTTTTCAGTTCGTTCGACACCGTGTTGTAGCGCCGCCAACCAATCAGGATGATTGCGATGTTCAGAAGCATCGCGCTCGCCAGCGCTTTGTCCGGCGCATCGGTTAGCCCGCGCCACGCGCTCAGCAATTGGGGGATTACGGTTCCGCCGATCGCGGCGAACAGCATGACGGCGGCAAGCGCCACGCCAAGGGTGACGATCTCGCGCGTGGAACGGAAACGCGTTCCGTCGTGAACTGCATCATCGCGAAATGTCCCGGATCCAGGCGTCCGGCTGGGTTTTTCAGTCTGTGTGGGCATAGCCGCCGCTCGCTGCAAAATCTTGGCCGTATATTGCGCGATAGGTTGAAGAAGCGGTTAAAGGCCGCCGGTTTCCGATGGCTTCCACAGGGTAGCGGGCGGCGCGGCAAGGCTCTATCGCGGGCCGGACCCCCGCACTTTCTTAAGGATCGATTGAACGATGGCGCGATACTGGCTGATGAAATCCGAACCCTTCAAATACAGCTGGGACGATCTGGTCGCGGAAGGGGAAGGGACGTGGGACGGCGTGCGCAACCACCGCGCCAAGAACAATCTCGCCGCGATGGAAGTTGGCGATCAGGCTTTCTTCTATCACTCGCGCGAAGGGCTGGAGATCGTCGGCATCTGCGAGGTGAGCGTGGCCGGGATCACCGATCCGACCGATCCGGAAGGCAAATGGGCTGCGGTTAAGGTCAAACCGAAAACCAAGCTGGAGAATCCCGTGACCCTTAAGGCGATCAAGGCAAATCCCGATCTTGCAGAGTGCGAGCTGGTCAGGCTTTCCCGCCTGTCGGTGGCCGAAATCACGGAGCGGGAATGGGGTATTATTCTGGAGATGGCAGGAGCTTAAAAAGTCCCTCCGCCTTTTTTATTAGGGAACCGTCTGAATTACCGGATGTTTATCTTACTATAGCGCGAAACGATTTCGTGCGGCGATAAGGAGACATCCCGTGGGTGAACTGACCGACAAGATCAAAGGCAATGCCAACGAAGCCATCGGCAAGGGCAAGCAGGGCGTGGCGGATGCCACCGACAACGCATCGCTCGACGCCGAAGGCAAGAACCAGGAAACCAAGGGCA
This sequence comes from Erythrobacter sp. A6_0, assembly GCF_017744235.1. Taxonomy (NCBI): domain Bacteria; kingdom Pseudomonadati; phylum Pseudomonadota; class Alphaproteobacteria; order Sphingomonadales; family Erythrobacteraceae; genus Erythrobacter; species Erythrobacter sp. A6_0. The sequence goes on along the minus strand of NZ_JAGHQR010000001.1, from coordinate 1,099,173 downwards.
AGGCCCAGCAGTTCGAAGGTGAAGTCAAAGGCAAGCTCGGCGACGACATCTAAGTTGCCGCAGTGCTTAATCGAAGGGCCGTTCTCCGTCAGGAGAGCGGCCCTTCGTCGTGTCAGGCCTGCTCAAGTGCAGATCGCAGCGCGCTGACGCTCAGACCGCTTGCCGATAGCTGCTCGATATCGATCAGGCAGTGGATCAGCCGCAGCCCGCTGCGGCCCTTGGCATCCGTCAGCGCCTGTTTGAACGTTTCGGTGGTTTCTACCCGAACCGACCAGGCGCCATAGGCTTCCGCCAATTTTGCGAAGTCCGGATTGGTGAGTTCGGTGGCCGAAATCCGGGCGGGAAACTCGCGCTCCTGATGCATGCGGATCGTGCCGTAGGTTCCATTGTCGACCACGATCACGAGCAGGTCGACGCCGTATTGCGCGGCGGTCGCCAATTCCTGTCCGTTCATCATGAAGTCGCCATCGCCGGCAACTGCCACGACCATGCGATCGGAGTGGCGGCGTGCGGCGGCGATGGCCGCGGGCACGCCGTAACCCATTGCGCCCGCAGTAGGGGCCAATTGGGTGGGAAATCCTTCGTAGCGCCAATAGCGATGCCACCAGCCGGAAAAGTTACCGGCCCCGTTGCAGATAATCGTATCGACCGGATAGGTATCGCGCATGAACTGGACGCAGGCCGCCATGTCGAGCGCATGATCGCCGTCAGCACGGTCTGGATTCGCCGTGGCCCAGTCTTCCCATTCCGCGTGAGCCTCGGCCCCGGCGTCGAAATCGAGCGCGTCGTCATCGGCCCAGAGCGCTGCGGCTTCCGAAAACTCCGCCGGATCGGCGCAGATCGCCAGATCGGCGGGATAGACGCGGTTCAATTCCTCCGGATCGGGATGGACGTGGATCAGTTTGCGATCCTTGTCGATCAGCGGTGGCACCGTGTAGCCGTCCGTCGTCGCCTCGCCCAGCCGCGCGCCCACGGTCAGGATCAGGTCGGCATCCTTCACCCGCGCGACGAGTTTCGGATTGGGCCCGTAACCGAGATTGCCGGCATAGACCCGGCTGGAAGGGCTGATCGCATCCTGACGGCGGAAGGCGGTGGCCGTGGGGATGCCCAGCCGTTCGGCGAAGAGCTGAAAGAACTCGCGCGCCTTCGCATTCCAGCCTGCCCCGCCGATGATTGCGATGGGCGATGCCGCATCCTCGATCAGGGCGAACAGCGTCTGCATCGCGTCGGGGCAAGGGGCCTGCGCCGGCCGCTCTACCGAGGGGCGCGGAAGGGCCGAGGCGGCATCGTGCAGCATGTCTTCGGGCAGCGCGAGCACCACGGGGCCGGGCCGCCCGGCCATCGCAGTCGCATAGGCGCGCGCGACATATTCGGGGATGCGCTCCGCATCGTCGATCCGCGCCGCCCATTTGCACGCCGGGCCGAAGAAGGCTGCGAAGTCGAGCTCCTGAAAGCCTTCCCGATCGCGCATGCCGCGCGCCACATCGCCCACGAACAAGATCATCGGCTGCGAATCCTGCATGGCGACATGGACGCCGATGCTGGCATTGGTCGCACCCGGACCGCGCGTGACGAAGCAGATGCCGGGCCGCCCGGTCATCGCGCCATCGGCACAGGCCATGAAAGCCGCGCCGCCTTCCTGGCGACAGGTGACGACGTCGATCGCGGTCTGCCCGTGCAGCGCGTCGAGCACGGGGAGGAAGCTTTCCCCCGGAACGGTGAAGATCCGGTCGCAGCGCTGTTCGATCAGGCAATCGACGAGCAAACGTGCGGCGGCGGGCGTGGGAGCAGGCGTTTCGGTCATGGTGCGGCGTTACCGCGCCCGTTCGGCGCAGGCAATCGCTGGCGCGGTCGCCACGGTTTCCCTGTCGGGTAAAGCGCGATCTGAGATGGTTGTCGTCCCGAAACGAGGCGGCCTTGCGATTTCGGGGAGCGGAATGGTTACGATCGCGTTAAGGTCGCATCATGAGACGCTCCCTTGTCCTGACCGATGAAGCCGCCCGGCACCCGTTCCGCGCCTCGCTTCCCCCGCATGTCCGCACCGAGGACGCTTCCGCGCATGACGAATCGATCTGGCGCGTCACGGCAAGCGATGTGCGCGGGGTGGCGACGGCCTATTTCGCCTGCCTCGCCGCGACTCTCGCGTTCATTTTCTGACTTCGATCAGCTGACTTAGATCAGGCGGGCAGTTCCGCCGCCCGCTCTGCGCGCACGAGTCTGCGCGCCAGCCAGCAGCTTATCAGGCACATGCCCGCGCTCATCAGCACCTGATCGGTGATGCCTATTCCGATGGCGGTCAGCCCCATCGCCAGCACGGCGCCGCCCACCATTGCTCCCGAATTGACGATATTGTTCGCCGCGATCGTGCGCGAGGCCTGTTCGGGCGCGACACGCGTGGTCAGGAACGCATAGAGCGGGACGACGAACATGCCGCCCGCCACCGCGATCCCCAGCAGGGAGGCCAGCAGCGGATAGGCCATCGGGACGGACAGGAATTGCGGCACGTCCAGCAGTGGTCCTTCGGTCGGCACCGGCCAGATCCGCGCGACGAACCAGAACGCCACCACGAAACCCGCCATCACGATGACCGCGAAAGGGGCGAAGCGCGCCGAAACTGTGCCCTTCAGCAGATGGTTCACCGCGACCGATCCGATCGCCACTCCGACCGAGAAGATGACGAGGAAGAGGCTCGCCACTTCCTTACTTGCCGAAATGACGTTCTTGGCGAGCGGCGGGAACTGGATGAAGAGCACCGCTCCGATCGTCCAGAAGAAGCTGATCGCAAGGATCGCGTAATAGATCTGGCGATCGTGCATCGTCTTGCGGATCAGCGCGATGGAGGATCGCAGGATGTGCCGATCGATGCGCTCGATCTCGCCCAAGGGCGGCGCGCTGGGCACCTGTCGTGCGGAGGCGTATCCGACCAGCGAGGTCACGATGATCAATCCCGCAGCCCATTCGACCGGGATCCAGCCCGCCAGGATCGTGCCGGCCAGGATCGCCACGTAAGTCCCTGCCTCGACAAGGCCGGTGCCTGCCAGCACTTCTTCCTTGCGCAGATGCTGGGGAAGGATCGCGTATTTGATGGGGCCGAGGAAAGTCGACTGAACCCCTGTCAAAAACAGCGCGAACAGCATCAGCACGATGGGAAACGTCGTATCGATGGTGGTGAATCCCAGCGGAATCGACACCGGCAGATCGTACCCTCGCCAGGCGAGATAGAGCCCGCTCGCCCCGATCAGCATCAGTCCGATCTCGCAGAATTTCACGCGGCGGATGATCGCCGCCTTGTCGCGCATATCGGCCAATTGGCCTGCGAGCGCGGACAGGAGGAAGAAGGGAAGGATGAACAGACCCGAAGCGACCGCGCTGAACATCCCTTCCGCATCGGCGGAATCGTAGACCTGATAGACCACGAACAGGACCATCGCGGTCTTGTAGAGATTGTCGTTGAAGGCATTCAGCAGCTGGGTGCAGAACAGGGGCAGGAATCGCCGCGTCCGCATCAGATGGGTGGTGATCGTCAAAATCTGTCCCCTGCCGCTCCGGTGCGGCTCCGCCCGCTCCCTAGAACACGCTGAGCCGCGCTTCAAAGCCCTTTAGGCGGCGGAAATGACACAAGCGGGGCAAGACGCGGCTTTTGCTTCCCAGGACGAGGCGCTAGGGGAGGGACCGATGTTGAGCCTTCCCAATATCCTGACGCTCTCGCGCATTTTCGCGATTCCCTTGCTCGCCTGGTTCCTGTGGTGGCCGGACTGGGCGACGGGTTTTCTGGTGGCGTTCGGCCTTTACTGCCTGATGGGCATCACCGATTATTTCGACGGCTATCTGGCCCGCGCCAGCGGGGCGGTCTCGAAACTGGGCATCTTCCTCGATCCGATCGCGGACAAGATCATGGTCGCGGCGGTGATTCTGGTGCTGGCGGCCCAAGGCGTGCTGCGCGGGCCGTATGTGGGCGATGCGCATGTGATCGCGGGATTGATCATCCTTGTACGCGAAATCGCGGTATCGGGCCTGCGCGAATTTCTGGGCGGATTGCAGGTCTCGATGCCGGTCAGCCGCCTCGCCAAATGGAAGACGACCTTCCAGCTTGTGGCGCTGGGTTCGCTGATCCTCGGGCAGGGCCTGCCGGACTGGACCGTGATGCTGGGCGATCTGGAAGCGAACGTTCCGCACACCGTAGGGCTGGTGACGCTGTGGGCCGCAGCGGTGCTGACGCTGATTACCGGATGGGATTATTTGCGCGTCGGCTTGAAGCACATGGATTAGGGATCGGCCTGAATTACACGACTTCCGATATAGCCGCAGACAATATTGTGGCGGGGTCATCAGTGCCGCATGCTAAGACTTGGGCGCGATGTCGGCAACGGCGCTCGATCACCCCGCCTTCAATTCCTCGGCCAGAAGTTCGAAATCGCTGCGGCGGGGGGAATTCTTGCGCCAGATCAGGGCTATCTCGCGCGCGCCGCTGGCGCTTTCGAGCGGGCGGGCGACCACATTGGTGCCTTTGAGAATACCTGCATCGACCGCCATTTCGGGAATCATCGTCAGGCCGAGGCCGTTATCCACCAATTGCACCAGTGTGTGCAGGCTCGTCCCGATCATGGTGGCCGAGCCGCGCAATTCCGGGCGGTTGCAGGCGGCGAGCGCGTGATCCTTGAGGCAGTGGCCGTCTTCAAGCAGTAGGAGCCGTCCGCCCGCGCTCATCGCGTCGATCTCCTCGGCGGAGATGGTGGCGGGGGGATCGCGCGGATCGTCCTTTGGGAAGGCGACGAACAGCTTGTCGTCCGCGATATGCGCCTGTTCGACCTCGCCTGTCGCGAAGGGCAGGGCAAGAAGGACACAATCGACGCGCCCGTGCTGCAAGGATTCGACCGCATCCTGGCTGGTCTCTTCGCGCAGGAACAGTTCGAGATCGGGCCGCTCCTTGCGCAGGCGAGGCAGGAATCGGGGGAGCATGAAGGGCGCGATCGTGGGGATCACGCTCATACGCAACTGGCCTGCAAGCGGCTTGCCCGCCGCCTGCACCAAGTCCGAAAGCTCTTCCGCCTCTCGCAGGATGCGATGCGCCTTTTCCACCACCTGATTGCCCAGCGCCGTGAAGCGGACCACCCGGCGGCTGCGTTCGACCAGCGTCACGCCGAGCAGCGATTCCAGTTCGCGGATCCCCGCGCTCAATGTCGATTGCGACACGAAGCTCGCTTCCGCGGCGCGGCCGAAATGGCCGTGTTCGTGCAGCGCCACAAGATATTGCAGCTGCTTGATGGTCGGGAGGTAGGTGCTCACCGGTTCGCGCTCACTCCGCCGCGTCTTCGACCACCGGCTCGACATCGTCGGCGGCGGTATCGACGCGGGTCATCAGCAATCTGCCGTCCTTCACGGCAAAGGCCATCCGGCCTTCGACGAGTTCGAGCGCATCTTTTCCGAAGACCTCGTATCGCCAGCCGTTGAGGATCGGCAGATCGCGCGCCCCGGCGGCCAGCGCTTCCATCTCGTCCGAACGCGTGAGCAGCCGCGAGGCCACATCGATCTCGCGCGCACGGATCTTGAGCAGCAGCTTGAGCAAGTCCGCGACCAGTGCGCCTTCCTTGCCGAGCGGCGCGCCGCGCTTGGCCTTTTCGGGCATTTCGTCCTTGGGAAGCGGCTCGGCCTTTTCGAGCACCTTCATCAGCCTCTTGCCGATATCGTTGTCCTTCCAGGCGTTAGAAAGACCGCGCACCTTGGTGAGATCGCCTTGGCTCTTGGGCGGGTGGCTGGCGATGTCGGCCAGCGTCTCGTCGCGCATGATGCGGCCGCGCGGGATGTTCTTGTGCTGCGCCTCGCTCTCGCGCCAGGCGGCGAGCGCTTTCAGGCGGCCCAGCACCTGCGCGTTGCGACCCGGCGAGCGGATCCGGTGCCAGGCGGTATCGGCATCGTTGGCGTAATTCGCCGGATCGGCCAGCTTCTCCATTTCCGCATCGAGCCAGGCGCCGCGCCCGGTCTTGATGAGTTTTTTGAGAATGCGCGGGAAAATCTTGGCGAGATGGGTCACGTCGCCGATCGCATATTCGATCTGGCGGTCGGTCAGCGGGCGGCGGCTCCAGTCGGTAAAGCGCGCGCCCTTGTCGACCGTGAAGCCGAGCCAGCTTTCGACCAGATTGGCATAGCCGATCTGTTCGGACTGGCTGATCGCCATCATCGCGATCTGGGTGTCGAAGATCGGTTGGGGCGTCTTGCCGGTGAAATTATAGACGATTTCGACGTCCTGCCCGCCCGCGTGGAAGATCTTGAGCACGTCTTCATTGTCGCAGAGCAAGTCCCAGAGCGGTTGGAGATCGATCCCGTCGGCCAGCGGATCGACGGCGGCGGCTTCCTCCTCGTTCCCGATCTGCACCAGGCAGAGTTCGGGCCAATAGGTGTTCTCGCGCATGAATTCGGTATCGACGCAGACGAAATCGCCTTGCGCCAGCCTTTCGCACAATTCGGCGAGCGGTTCGGTGGTGGTGATGAGGTCGTGGATTTTCATATGTCTTTTCTGTCTGTCGGACGGAGTGCCGTCCGGCGGCGCACCTGCCTTGACAAAAAGGCAGGCTTGCCCTGTTAGCGCGCGCGTTTCCTGCTAGAGGGAGCGCAGCGCGGCCCGGCCGCGATCGGGGGCGATGCGGCCCCTAGCGCCATAGCACCGATTTTGGAAAGTTTTTCGATGCACGCCTATCGCACACACACCTGCGCCCAATTGACCAAGGACGATGTCGACCAGAGCGTCCGCCTGTCCGGCTGGGTCCACAACAAGCGCGATCATGGCGGCGTCCTGTTCGTCGACCTGCGCGACCATTACGGGATCACCCAGATCGTTGCCGACAGCGACAGCGAGGCGCTGCCGGTTCTAGAAAAGCTGAAGCTCGAATCCGTCGTGACGATCGACGGGACGGTGAAGGCGCGCGACGCAGCGGCTGTGAACGCCAATCTGCCGACCGGCGAGATCGAGGTCTTCGCCCGCTCCATCGAAGTGCAGAGCCGCGCGAGCGACCTCCCGCTGATCGTCAATTCGGCGGAAGACTATCCCGAGGATATCCGCCTCAAATATCGCTTCGTCGATCTGCGGCGCGAGCGGGTACATGCCAATATCATGCTGCGCAACCAGGTGATCCAGAGCCTGCGCCGCCGCATGACCGATCAGGGCTTCAGCGAATTCCAGACGCCGATCCTGGGCGCATCCAGCCCCGAAGGCGCGCGCGACTATCTGGTGCCGAGCCGCCTTCACGCCGGGCGCTTCTATGCGCTCCCGCAGGCGCCGCAGATGTTCAAGCAACTGCTGATGGTCGCGGGCTTCGACCGTTATTTCCAGATCGCGCCCTGTTTCCGCGACGAGGATCTGCGCGCCGATCGCTCACCCGAATTCTACCAGCTCGACTTCGAAATGAGCTTCGTGACTCAGGAAGACGTGTTCAACACGATCGAGCCGGTGCTGGCAGGCGTGTTCGAGGAATTTTCCGGCGGCAAGAGCGTGACGCCCGCAGGCGAATTCCCACGCATTCCCTACGCCGAAGCGATGCTGAAATACGGCAGCGACAAGCCCGATTTGCGCAATCCGCTGATCATCTCGGACGTCACCGAGCACTTCACCAGCTCGGGCTTCGGCCTGTTCGAAAAGATCGTCGGCGGCGGGGGCCGGGTGCGTGTGATCCCTGCGCCGAACACGCATGAGAAGAGCCGCAAGTTCTTCGACGAGATGAACGACTGGGCGCGCAAGGAAGGCTTTGCGGGCCTTGGCTATGTCACGCGCAAGCAGGGTGAGTTCGGCGGCCCGATCGCCAAGAACCACGGCACCGAAGGCATGGAGAAGCTCTATGCCGAGCTGGGCCTCGGCGAAAACGACGGGCTATTCTTTGCCGCGGGCAAGGAAAAGGACGCCGCCAAGCTGGCCGGGGCCGCGCGCACGCGTGTTGCGGAAGAGCTGGGCCTGATCGAGGAAGGCTGCTTCAAATTCTGCTGGATCGTCGATTTCCCGATGTTCGAATGGGACGAAGACCTCAAGAAGGTCGATTTCAGCCACAACCCGTTCTCGATGCCGCAGGGCGAGATGGAAGCGCTGGAGACGCAGGATCCGCTCGATATCAAGGCGTGGCAGTACGACATCGTCTGCAACGGCTACGAGCTGAGTTCGGGCGCGATCCGGAACCACAAGCCGGAAATCATGTACAAGGCCTTCGCGCTGGCCGGCTATTCGCAGGAAGAAGTCGATGCGAACTTCTCCGGCATGATCGAAGCGTTCAAGCTGGGCGCGCCGCCGCACGGTGGCTCCGCGCCGGGGATCGACCGTATCGTGATGCTGCTGGCCGACGAGCCAAACATCCGCGAAGTCATCGCTTTCCCGATGAACCAGCGTGCGCAGGATCTGATGATGGGCGCGCCGAGCGTGGTGAGCCCCAAGCAGCTGCGCGAACTGAACATCCAATTGTCGCCCAAGGCGCGCGAGGCGACCGAAGCCGCCCGCAGCGGCGAGAGCACGGATATGAACACGAACGCCACCGTTCGCGACGAAGATCCGTAGGCGCAGGACGGCTGACGGACGGCCGCTGATAGATACCTGATACGAAAAGGGCGCGGAACTCGATCCGCGCCCTTTCTTTTTGAATTGCTGTCCGACGGTCAGTCGTACTGTTTCTCGATCATGTCGCCGAAGCGTTCGCCTTCGCTGATTTCGGCCAGGCACTGCTGGACGATCGCGCGCTCATCGGCTTCGAGATCGTCGCCTTCCAGCGCCTTTTCGAACTTGTCCTTGATGTAATCCTCGCCTTCTTCGACACGCTCGGCAGCGGCTTCGTCGCCATTCTCGAACAGGTCGGTAATATCGACCCACAGGCGATGCAGGCCGCCCGTGGCCGTGCCCTTGGTCACGAGTTCGTCGCCCTGGCGCTCGAGCTGGGCGTTCAGAGTGCCGAGCGTCTGCTGGCGCTTCTCGAGCCGCTGCTGCAGGGCCTGTTTCAGCTGGGCGCTCTTGGCCTTTTCGTGCGCCTTGCGATAGCCTTCGACCGAATCGAAGGTGGTGTCGGTCAGGCTCTTGAATACGGTGGAAGTCATTGATTTGCGTCCCTTCACGAGGTTGGTAGTATGATGCCAATGCGCGGGACGTCGCATCGGTTCGGCGCTTGGTCTGACAACGGGGCGAGATGCCCTTGCGCTGCGCCGCCCCGTTCACTAGGGCGAAACCCAATTTTCAAACTCCCATTTTTCGAGAGGGAATAAAATGAGCGATACTGCCGAGCGCGTACAGAAGATCGTTGTCGAACATCTGGGCGTGGAAGCCGACAAGGTGACGCAGGATGCCAGCTTCATCGACGATCTGGGCGCCGACAGCCTCGACATCGTGGAACTGGTGATGGCCTTCGAAGAAGAATTCGGCGTGGAAATCCCCGACGATGCGGCCGAGAAGATCACCACCGTCGGCGACGCGACCAAGTATATCGAAGAGCACAAGGGCTGATCGCCCTTCTGGCTAACCCGCTCGTCATGGGCGGGATCGGACAGGCCCGAGCCCCTCGCCGGGTCGGGCCTGTTGCATTTTTCGGAGAGTTCCTATGCGCCGCGTCGTCGTAACCGGACTGGGCCTCGTCACCCCGTTGGGCGGCGATGTCGAAACCACCTGGACCAATCTTCTCGCCGGCGAAAGCGGGGCGGGGCCGATCACCCGCTTCGACACGACGGGCCAGAAATGCCTGATCGCCTGCGAGGTGAAGCCCAAGGATCACCCCTGGGGCTTCGATCCGGACAAGCGGGTGGATCACAAGGTCCAGCGCCAGGTCGATCCCTTCATCGTCTACGGCATCGACGCCGCAGGACAGGCGATCGAGGATGCGGGCCTCGAGAATATGGACCAGGCGACGAAGGAACGCGCGGGCGTTTCGATCGGATCGGGCATTGGTGGCCTTCCGGGTATCGAGAGCGAGAGCCTGGTTCTCGCCGAGCGCGGCCCCGGACGCGTCAGCCCGCATTTCGTCCACGGACGCCTGATCAATCTGATCGGCGGGCAGGTCTCGATCAAATACGGCCTGATGGGTCCGAACCATGCCGTCGTCACCGCCTGTTCGACCGGCGCGCACTCGATCGGCGACGCGGCAAGGATGATCGCGCTGGACGATGCCGACATCATGCTGGCGGGCGGGGCGGAATCCACCATCAACCCGCTCGGCGTGGCTGGCTTCGCGCAGGCGCGCGCGCTCAATATGAGCATGAACGATCGGCCCAAGGAAGCCAGCCGCCCCTACGACAAGGACCGCGACGGTTTCGTCATGGGCGAAGGCGCGGGCGTGGTGGTGCTCGAGGAATACGAGCACGCCAAGGCGCGCGGCGCGAAAATCTATGCCGAAGTGGTCGGTTACGGCCTGTCGGGCGATGCCTATCACGTCACCGCCCCGCACCCGGAAGGCAAGGGCGCGGAACTGGCGATGCGCATGGCGCTGAAGAAATCCGGGCTGGATGTCTGCGACATCGATTACGTCAACGCCCACGGCACATCGACCATGGCGGACACGATCGAACTTGCCGCGGTCAAGCGCGTGATGGGCGACGATCTGTGCGGCGCTTCGATGAGCAGTACGAAATCGGCCATCGGCCACTTGCTCGGCGGTGCGGGCGCGGTGGAGGCGATCTTCTGTATGCTGGCCATCCGCGACCAGATCGTGCCGCCCACGCTCAATCTCGACAATCCGGACGAGGGGACCGAAGGCGTCGATCTCGTCCCCCACACCGCCAAGAAGCGCGAGGTGAACGCCGCGCTCAACAACAGCTTCGGTTTCGGCGGGACCAACGCTTCGCTGGTGGTCAAGAAGGTCGACTGAGATGAAGCGGATCGGCCTGCTGGCGGGGAGCGTGGCCGTTCTGGTCGCGCTCATCGGCATCGTCTGGCTGGTGGCCGGTTGGTGGGGGACTTCGGAACTCGACGAGGATCGCGAATTCACCGTCGCCTCCGGCTCCACGCTGACGGCGGTCGCCGACAAGCTGGCGGCGGAAGGCGCGATCGATTCGGCGAACGGCTTCCTGCTGCGCGCCAAGCTGCTCGGCAGCGGCGATCCGGTGCAGGCGGGCGAATTCCTGCTGCCCGCAGGGACTAGCCCCGCCGGCATCCTCGATACGCTTCAGCATGGCCAGCCGATCCGCCGCTTCGTGACGATCCCCGAAGGTACGCCGTCGATTCTGGTGCATGAGCGCCTGATGGCCGAACCGCTCCTGACTGGCAAAATCCCGGTCCCGGTCGAAGGATCGATCCTTCCCGACACCTACGATTTCGAGCGCGGCGAACCGCGCGCCAAGGTGCTCGCGCGGATGCAGGCGGCGATGCAGAACTATCTCGCCGAAGCCTGGCCAAAGCGCGGGCCCGATATCGCGGTGGACACGATTCAGGAGGCAGTGACGCTTGCCTCGATCGTGGAAAAGGAAACCGGCGTCGCGAGAGAGCGGCGCATGGTGGCGGGGCTCTATTCCAACCGGTTGAAGGACGGGATGCTGCTGCAGGCCGATCCGACGATCATCTACCCGATCACGAAGGGCAAGCCTCTGGGCCGCCGCATCCGTCAGTCCGAAATCGCGGCGGTGAACGATTACAACACCTATTCGATGACGGGTCTGCCCAAGGCGCCGATCACCAATCCGGGGCGCGAAGCGATCGCCGCCGTGCTGAACCCCGCCAAGACCGATGCGCGTTACATGGTGGCGGACGGGACGGGCGGCCACGCTTTCGCCCAGACGCTCGACGAGCATAACCGCAACGTCGAAAAATGGTTCGCCCTGCGCCGCGAACGGGGCGAGATGTGAGCGATGCGCCGCTGATTCTGACGGCGCAATTGCCGCCCGATCTCCACAGCTGGGCGACCGGTCTGCGCGACGAGCATTTTCCGCCCGAGCGCAATTATCTCGAAGCGCATGTCACGCTCTTCCACGCCATTCCCGCCCAGTGCGAGCCAGAAGCGCGCAGCTTTTTGGCGCGTCTGGCGGGCGAGGTGGCTCCGGTGCCAGCGCGGCTCGAAGGGCTGATGTCGCTGGGCGGTGGGACCGCGCTTAAGCTGTCGAGCCCCGACATGCTCAGCCTGCGCGATCACATCGCCGACCATTTCCACGGCATGCTGACCGCGCAGGATCAGCATCGCCCCCGCCTGCATGTGACGATCCAGAACAAGGTTACATCGAAGGAAGCCAAGGCCCTGCAGGCGCGGATGGCAGGCACAGTCAGCGTGCGTGATTTCGCCTTTCCCGGCCTCTCGCTCTTCCATTACAAGGGCGGTCCGTGGGAGCTGGTGCGCAGCTTCACCTTTCGCGGCTGAGCCGCGTGGTTCGGTCTCTTTTTCCCGGTTGACCGAATCCGGCCATCGCCCTAAACGCGCCGCCTGCCCGGGGTCGGATAGGCTCACCGGGCACCCTTATCGCACACCCACTTTCTTGCGGTGTGCGCCGATGGGGCGGAGTAGCTCAGGTGGTTAGAGCAGCGGAATCATAATCCGCGTGTCGGGGGTTCGAGTCCCTCCTCCGCTACCATTTTTCAAAGACTTACGTGCCCGCCTGCGAATGGGTTTACACTTGGCTGTAAACTTTCGCTCCGCAGTCGTTGTTCCTCGATCCGTTTGGACCAGCCTCCTTGTTCACCGAAACAGGGGTGGGGGTGCGCCTATACGCCGAGAGTAACTAGCCTCTCCGTTGATGGGAGAGTGACATGAAGATCGATCCCGGCGCGTTCGAGCTGGTCTCGATCGATGGCGAAATGGCGCTCGTAATCCGACTAGGCCGACCCTCGACCGACCCGGTGCCTTCCTTCGAGCGCGTAAAGCGAACCTATCGCTATGCCGAGCCCGAACGCGATACGGTCTCACCGTTCCTCGCGCATTGTACCATTCGCGTGATCGGTGCGCGGTATCGGGTGACGCCGTTCTACAAAGCCTACTCCGATTGGTGCGCCGAGACCGGGGAGGAAAAGCTGACCAGGCGCGCTTTCCGGCAAGCCATGATCGCGAGGGGGTTCTCGACCATTCACTCAAATGGCTCGCACTGGCGGGACCTCGCGCCGGTTGGCGCACCGCAAGGCTCCCTGCTGTGATGTCGGGCAGCAAGTTTCCCCGACCTGTTTACGGCGTAGCGCAGCTGCTCGCCCCCGACCCCGCGTCGGGTTATGACGATTTCGCTCCAGCTGGACAGCGCACCGTGCGGAGGTTCGACAATGGGGAAAGGCGGCGATGTTGTCGCTTTTACGGGCCAGCGCACGCGCAAATCAGGTCCAGATGGCGCTGGTTTGCTCCAATGGAGCGAGATTTGGAGCGAATTAACGTCGGGTTTTCGGCAGAACTCTGCGCGTCTGGAGGAATGGAGCGGCGATCCGCACCGCCTCGTATGTGCGGGCGCGGGCGCGCGAGAGTGGTGTATATCTCTATTCCATTCCTCCATTTCTCTATTTCAAATGGGGAAGATGGAGAGCAAGTAACTGATAGCGCTCGGCTTATTGCTCGTTTCGAAATGGAGGCAAACGCGGCAAGTGGATTGTCAGGCGGCGATATGGAGCAAGATGCTCGATCGGTAGCGCCTCGCTCGCAGTCCAAGCCCAACAATCGCCACGCTCTCGGGACCGGATTGCAATTGATCGGCGCATCCCTCGCCAGCGCAGCGAACCGGTCCGGGGCGCGCACCGGGTGGGGGGTGGTCGAAAGTTCCAAAAGCGGCGGGCTCTTGAACCACCGCATCTCTCATCGGGAGACTTTTTTCTCGGAAAGAGGAATTTCAGACCTCGGGCGGGATACTCGCGCTCGCCAGAAGCCAGACGACTGCCGACGAGCGCGCGCGCTGTGACGGGTTCTGAAAAGACCAACCTCGTCGCGAGTGCATCGAGCGAGCGCCATGGGCCTGCCAGTGAACCGTGCGGAGGTGATCGAGCCGAGCCGTTCTCGAGCGGGAATAAATTGTCGTCCGTGGCGACCGACCTCTTTGGGGAGCCGGTCACCGCCTCGCGCGGACCCGGTCGTCCACGCTACGTGCCCACGGATCGGGACCGGGCGACGGTCGCTCTGCTCCACGCGGCGGGTCGGACGCACCTCGAAATCGCGGCAGCGATCGGGATCAGCCATCCGACGCTGCTGCTCAACTATCCGCTCGAGCTGGAGTCGTCGTCGCAGAGTGGGCGGCGGCGGGAACAGCGCGATCAAGCCAAAGGAGAATCGTGATGGAGCCGACCTGGAAATCGCAAGCGCGGGATATTCTGCCGCCGAGCGCCGCGCCGATGCGCGGGGCGCTGGGGCGCGAGGGGCGGGTGCGGTCGGCGCTGGAGGCGCTGCCTGCTCGCGAGCGGCGCGAGCTGGCCGAGGTGCTGGACGAAGTGACCCGCCCCATGAACGCACGCGAGCTGGACGACGCGTTGCTGGCGACCGGCCTTTCTCGTGGGGATCGGAAGCGGCTGACGCGGGCGTTGAAGGGCTTTCCGATCATCATGGTGGCGAACCCATGACCGGGCCGGATGACGATGCGAGCCTAGCGAGGATCGAGGCGACCAGACGAGTGCTGCGCAGCGCGTTGGCCAAATGTGCCGAGCGAGGCGGAGCGACGGCAGAAGAGCTTGCCATTGCGGCGCTGTATGCGGCTTTCGACATTGCCGAGCAGCACGCGGGGCCGGAAGCCGGGGCGGTCGAATGGCTACGCACCGGTTGCGACACGCTGGAGCGCGGTATCATGGAAGGCGTGCCGCGCCGTGGGTAGGGGGCTGCTCCGCGTCTATGCGATGGCACGGCCTGCGCGTTCCGCGATCGAGGGCGAACTGGTAGCGGCTGCCGCCGGAGAAATCGGTGTGAAGGGATCCAAGCTGGCGAAGGCAAGGGCCGTAGCGCGGCGCGTGGCGGTTCTGGCGCTGGCTGACCTGAGAGACCTGGGCAACGACCCTGTTCCAGCCTTGCGGCGGGTCGAGGTGTCGATTGCGACGCCGTGCCTGGCGAACCTCGCGGCGTGTCCCGACCTCGACGCAGCGGGCATGGTGCGCGCAGAAGCGGTGCGCAGGTTCGAGGCGAACGGGTGCCAATGGCTTGCGCCTGCCGATCGGGAAAATGCCGATCGCGAGGTTGTCGAAGCCGTCGCGGCGCGGCTGACTGAGCGCTTCCGAAGGCCCCAGAAATAATTTTTGAAAATTGGTAGAAACCGTATTCCTGCCAATCGGCACAGGTCAGACAGGCGCTCAGTTTCACGTTTGAGGGCTTGAAAAATGAACACTATCCCGCGCGCAATTTCCCACGGGTTCAGCATGGGGGCCGTCATGGCGGCAGCGCCCGATGCGCAGAACCGATCCGAAGCCGAGATCTTCGTTCGTAGTCTGGCGGACCGGTTCGATGAATTCAAAGCAACCCACAATTCGCGCCTGGATGAGATTGGGGCAGCGGTCGACGCGCTCGGACTTCGCAGCGCAACTGAAGCGCTGGGCAGCAATTCGGTGGGAGGTCCGCCGACCGATCCCGAATACAGCCGAACATTCGCCAGCTATTTTCGCAGCGGCGCAAGCGATGTTGAATCTGCGCTGCGCGAAGCGAATGCGACCGGTGACCGGCAGACGATCCAAGCGGCCATGTCGGTGGGTTCCAATTCGGACGGCGGATACATCGCGCCGGTCGAGTGGGACCGCAACATTCGCGCCAAGCTGCGCGACATTTCGCCCATGCGCTCGATCGCCCAGGTGCAGGAAACCTCGACTGGCGCGTTCACCACGTTGTGGAACGATGATAGCTGGGGATCGGGCTGGGTTGGCGAGACGGCAGCTCGACCGGAAACGACAGGCGCGAAGCTATCGCAGCTGACGTTCGAGAGCGGCGAGATTTACGCGATGCCCGCCGCCACGCAGCGGCTGCTGGATGATGCTTCGATCAATGTCGAGAACTGGCTGGCCAGCTCGATCGAGACCGAATTCGCGCGGCAGGAGGGTGTCGCCTTCATTTCGGGCAACGGCGTGAACAAGCCGCGCGGTTTGCTGACCTATGTCGAAGGTGGACTGTCGGCGGGGATCCATCCCGGAGGCGATCTGGCCACGATCGACAGTGGTGCGGCGGAAGACATTCCGAATGCCGATGCGCTCATTACCTTCAAATACGGCTTGGCCGCACCCTACCGGCAGAACGCTCGCTGGCTGATGAATTCGCAGACCGCCGCCGCCATCGCCAAGATGAAGGACGGCGATGGCAATTTCGTCTGGCGCGAAGGCCTGATCGAAAACGAGCCCGCCACGCTGCTCGGTCGCCCGGTAACGATCGATGAATCGATGCCGAATATTGCCGCGGGCAATCTGCCGATCGCTTTTGGCGACTTCAACGCCGGGTATCTCATCAACGATCGGATCGGCACCCGCGTGCTGCGCGATCCCTTCACAAACAAGCCATTCGTGCTGTTCTACACGACGAAGCGCGTGGGCGGCGGCGTCCTCGATCCCAACGCCATCATCCTCATGAAGATCGCGGCGGCGGCGTAATCGATCGCAGGGGCTTGCCTGTCGCGGCGGGCAGTGCAGCGGGCGCGGTGCTTTAGTCCTGGCATCGCGCCCGCTTTTGCTTTTCGCATAGGAGAATACGGTGGGATCAATCGCTAACTTGAGCGCGACGCTCGATTGGGACCTAGACGATTTCGAGCGTGGGACCCGATCGGTGCAGGCTGGTTTCACCAGCATCATCGGAGCAGCGAACCGGGTTGCCGACGCCGTGACGGCGGCAGGCAAAAAGATGACCGTCGGCATGACGTTGCCGATCACCGGCCTTGGTGTGCTTTTCACCAAAGTGGCGGCGGATGCAGCGGAGCTGCAATCGGCGTTCGACCATACGTTCGGCGGAATGCAGGGCAGCATGAACGCCTGGGCGGAGAACACCGGCGATGCGATGGGGCGCGCGACCAGCGAAATGCAGCAGGGTGCGCTCGCCTTCGGGCAATTGTTCAAGGGCGCGGCGGAGAACGAAGCGGCGGCAGCGCGGTTGTCGCAGCGGTTCACAGTCCTCGCCCAAGATGCCGCCAGCTTCTACAACACGGATTTCGACACCGCGATGGGCAAAATCCGATCCGGCCTGACCGGTGAGAGCGAGCCGCTGCGCGAATTCGGCGTATTCCTGACCGAGGCGGACGTAGCGGCCAAGGGGTTGGAACTCGGCCTCGTTCGCACGGGTCAGGAATTGAACGAGTACGGCAAGATCATGGCGCGATCGGCGCTGATCGCGGAGGGCTTGAGAGACGCACAAGGTGATGTCGAGCGGACCTCGGACAGCTTGGCGAACCGGGTGCGAAAGATCAAAGGCGACTTCCACGAGCTGGCGCTGGAGATTGGCGAGATCCTTGTGCCCTACGCGCAAAAGCTGGCGGGGGTGGTAGAGGGTGTCGTTGAAGTTTTTCGCGGCTTGCCGCCTTGGGTGAAGCAAGTCGCAGTCGGCTTTGGCGTGTTTCTCGCTGCGATCGGGCCGGTGGTAGTCGCGCTATCCGGTCTCGCCACTCTGGTGCTTCCGCTTCTCCTGGTCAGGTTCATGACCATGCGCGGGGTGATTCCTCCCTTGCTCGCCATACTGACCGCAATCGTGAACCCGATCGGGGCGCTGGTGATCGGGTTCGGCAAGCTGATCGGCGCAGCGACGATATTTCGCGGCGTTGCCATCGCAGCTGGCGCAGCTATGCGCGTTATGCTTGGCCCGCTCGGTCTGTTGATTACTGGTGTCGCGCTGCTCGCCAATAACGCGCAGACCTCCAGCGAGCGAACCGACGAACTGACGGAAAGCAATGCTGAGTTGGCGGCGAAGCTGCGCGCGGCGGGCGTCCAAGTCGATGATTTCGGAAATAAGAGCGCCGGGGCTGCGGGAGGGGTCAATTCGCTCGCCTCGTCCATGGACAACGCCAATGCGGCCGGAAAGCGGCTTATTCAGACGCTCGCCCGCGTAGCTGAAATCAAGGAGCTGAAGAAAGAACTGGAGTGGATCGACCGCGCCAAAGAGCGGAAGAAGGGCGTCGATCTTGGCGGAGGCTATGTTCAGGTCGAGACCGGTGGATACCTGGGTTATCGGGTTAAGAAGGCCAAGAATTACCGCCCATCGGCGCACCAAGAGGCCGAGATCGCGGAACTTGACGCTCGTAAAGAGAAAGTAGCGGCAAGGATGCGGTTGTTAGCTCTGGCGAACGAGAACAACATTGATACGGACACGCCCAGCGGCGGCACGAAAGACTACGCACAAGCCGCCGATATCAAACCAATAAAGACGCCCTCCGCACCCAAGGGTCCGACAGGCCCCAGCGCCTCCGAACTTGAATCCGAACGCCTGCGCATGGCGGAGCAGGCGCGCGCGGACCAGGCGCGGCAGGATCAGGAAGAACTGCGTGCCCGGATTCAGCTCTCCAAAACCGTGACCGAACGGGCCGACCTGGAGCGCGATCTGCTCGAGCTGGAGCGCGACGATCGCAACGCGCAGATCAAAGCCGAGGCCGAACAGGCCGCCCGAATGGTGGCGCAGGACAAGGACCTTAGCGCAACCGAGCGTGCGGCGCGTCTCGCGATCATCGAAGAACAGCGCGATGCGGCGCTGGCTTCGATCGAACGTCTCTACGGCGCCACCGGCGAATTGTTGGCGGACGGGACGATCATCGTGCGCGATGGGATGAAGTCGCTTTACGCGATGCAGGTGGAGCAGGATCGCGCGGTGCAGATCGCGCGTGAACAGGCTGAGCTTGCCGAGGCCCGCTTCCGCGCTTCGAGCGAGTCGCTCCAGCTGGAGTACGATCTCGCTGAAACCGACGCCGAACGGCAGGAAATTGCACTGCGCATTCTCGATGCCGAGGACGCTTTCCTTCGTGCCAAACTCAATGCGGTCGCTGCGAATGAGGCGCTTGCGGATGCCGAGCGTGAACAGGCTCGTATAGCTTTGCAATCGCTTGAGGCCACGGCCGACCAGCGGCGCGAGGTGACGCGGCGCCGAACCGAGACGCCGGTGCAGCGCTATCTGCGCGAGTTGGATCGATCGCCGGCGCAAATCAATGAAGCGATGGACCGTATAAAGCTCGACGGACTGGATGCGCTCAATGATGGGTTGGTAGATGCGATGACAGGCGTGAAATCCCTAGGCGACGTGTTCAGCAACATTGCCGACCAGATCGTCGCCGATCTGCTTCGCATCGCAGTGCAGCGGGCAATAATCGGCCCGCTTGCAGATGCGTTGTTCCCCGGCGCGGGCGCGTCGGAATCATCCGGCAGGGGGGGACTGCTTGGCGGTTTCGCTTCGTTTCTTTCCGCCGTCACCGGAAAGTCGGCAAGCGCTCCGGGGGCGGCAGGGGTCGGAATGCCTGGCTGGACGCCGATCGCAGGCGCGAGAGCTACCGCTTTGCCGCGCTGGAACAATGGGGGCGGCGGGATTATCAAGGGCTATCCCGGCGTCGATCGCAATCTGCTCGAACTCAACGGGGCTCCATTGGCGATGGTCAGCCGAGGTGAGCAGCTGAGCGTCACACCGGCAGGGGGCGCACCGGGCGGGAAGCTGCAAGTCGAGGTGGTCGCACATAGCGACGGGTTTGCCGCCATGGTTCGCGACCAAGCTGGGCGCGTTATTGCCGCTTCGGCGCCACACCTTGTGAACGCTGCATCCTCCTCGGCGCTCGCCAATATGTATCGGTCAAGCAAGCGGGGGATGACACCTGGAGGAATCACGGGATGACGAAAGCGACTGATTTCGAAAGCCAACTGTCAGCCGTCTCGATCGCGTTCGCTGCGCTTCACGAAGCTCTGCTTCGCAGAGGTGCGATCGAGGAAGGCGATGTCGAAAACTTGCTCAAGCGCTGCGGCACCGACGATCCGGTCCTGCGGACGGGGCTGAACAGCATAATCGCGAACATCGCCAATCGACCTTTCCATTCGGACCGCAATTTCACGGTGATCGACGGGGGCAAGTCATAGACGCGCAGAGAGACACCGCTCATTTTTGATCTAAATTTGGCGCAAATGGCTTGCAGTTTAATGCTTGATAAACTTCTGCAATTCGGGACGAGTTGTCATCCGCAAGGAGCATTTTTCTCTCTAATTCTTCACATTGTTCGGATACTCTACTGTATCGCAATTGGCCGATCGTCGTAAGCACGACAATTCCTATCAGACTCAGGAAGAATGTGAGCGCGAAAAAACGAAGCCACCATTTTGAATGCGAAGGGGTACTCAATTCTAGCCAAATAGTTCCTGCTGAGAAGCCGAGGGCCCCACCAAGAAGAGCGAGAAACCCAGGGTTCAACCAGTCGAGAACTGGCGCTGCAAAATAGGCGGTGATGGCCCCTGTCACCGCTATCCCTTGGATTATCGGTGTTCGTTTATCGTCCTGCAATTCAATCCCCTTTCGGGGAAGCTTGCACTCGAATCTGATGTAGGGCAAGATGTCCGGTGGGTGTGAGAACCCGGACTTAGGCGGCGATCCCGTTGGCGCGGTGATCGTCGAATGTGGAAGCGGAGCGTTGGCGCGCTCGGCTCGGCTAGGGTTCTAGCCGGGAGCGGCGCGCCATGTCCAGAGCGAAAGCTTAAAAGCCGTCGACCTGTCCTAAGCAGGTTCTCACCCCCGGCGATCGCCCGAAGCGGTCAGGCTGTGAGAAGCCAAGCTTAGGAAACCGAAATGATGCAAACGAAAATAGAGCGCGAAGCCTTCTCGATTGACGAGGAGGCCTTTCTCGCCGCGATGCTCGCAGTCCCCCAACTCTACGGCTCCGACCTCGCCAAGCGCGCGCGAGGTGCGTTGAAATCTGCGATAGAGTGGATGGAGGCTGGAACGCCCATACGAACGGAAGACCGCGACACGTTGGAGGCCGAGATCGCCGCCGCGTTCCCCACTGTCTGCGCGACCTGCCCGATGGTGCGAACCTCTATAAAAAAGTGATCGCTTGACATTCCGCATCGTTACCGAGATATGTTTCGGTAACGGTGCGGAGATAGTTGTGGAATTCGAAACGATCGATGATCCGGTTTTGACGATGCCGCAGCTCATTTCGGCTTCGCTCGCTGATCGGAACACGATCGAGAATTGGGTCAGGTACGGCCATCTTGTGCCAGCGCTAGACCTTCCCGGACGGAAGCGGCGGTTCAGTATCGCCGACTTGCTGCGCCTCGACATCACCTTCTTTCTTCGGAGCTTGGAGATGTCGATGGATATCGCACCGGAGATCGCGCAGCTATCCGTTGCGGCCTACGCGCCGCAGGCTCTCGCCGAAGCGCGTGAGGTAATTGAGGGGAGGGTGGATTCGCTGCGCGCGTTGTTCCGCTGGCAATTCAGTTTGATGCGGATGCCTGACGGCGAACTCAAGGTTATTAAGCCGGGCGATGTTCCGGTCGAACTGGGTGTGGATCTGGTGGTGCCAGTCGGTGCGATCGCAAACGGATGCTACGCACGCCTGTTCAACATGGTGCATCCGTCGGAGCTTGACGATTGAGCGCGAAGCGCCGTCTCGTGCCGCCTTCCGAGGTGGAGCAGCATATCCAGCTGCTAAGGCGATTGGGCGTGCCGATCGGCGCTATCGATATTCGTGCGGACGGTGTGACCGTCTCTCCGCCGCAGCAATCCGTGGGGAATGCTTTTGACCAGTGGCAAGCAACGGACCAAGGTGGTGACCGGATTGCACGTCGTTAGAAAGCGGCGGGCAGGGCTCGATCGCTTTTACGTGTATGCGTGGCGTGGTGGGCCCTGCATTCACGTTGCGGACGGGCTTCGCCCGACTATCGGGCCGGAGCTGCTCGACAAGGCCGCCGCCGAGCGGATCAAGGGCAGCGCGGGAGGCGCGCGCGACCTCGACAGCCTGATTGCAGCCTATCGCGCGAGCCCTGAATATATCCGCCTCGCCGATGCGACGAAGCGCGATTACCGCCTGTGGCTGGATCGCATAGCGGCGCGCTTCGGAACCGCACCGCTGGCGGCGTTCGCGGATAGCCGAATGCGTGAGCACGTGATCCTCTGGCGAGATACCTGGATCAACCAGCCACGCACTGCCGACAAGGCGGCCGTCATGATGGCGACCTTGCTGGGCTGGGGTGTCGATCGCGGCATCCTCGCGGTGAATGTCGCGGCGGGGATCAAGACGCTGCACCGGGTGAATCGTTCGAAAGAGGTATGGGAGCGCAAGCATATCCGCGCTTTCGCCAACAAGCCTCGCCACCTGCGCGAAGCGTTGATGCTGGCGGGCTTCACCGGCCTGCGCCTGGCGGACCTGGTGCGGGTGGCGTGGGAGAATGTCGGACCGCGCGCGATCGTGATCGAGCGGACGCGCAAGCGAGGTGGGCGAGCGGTGATTCCGCTCTTGCCCGAAACGCGCAAGCTGCTGGACCGGATCGGACGCGACAGTGGCGCCATCCTGCGCAACAGTCGCGGCGAGCCGTGGACGGAAAGCGGCCTCGGGAGCGTGTTCCAAAAGGCGAAGCCTGCCGGGTTCGATCGCACCATCCACGACCTGCGAGGCACGTTCGCTACGCGCCTGATCCTGTCCGGCGCGACCGATAGCGAGGCGGCGATGGTGCTGGGCTGGACCGCCAAAGAGATCGCGGCCGTTCGCGCTCGATACGTGGACGAAGAGCGGGTTGTGATCCAACTGGCAGACAGGCTGACAGCATGATGAAACGGTTTACACCGTGTCGGAAAGTGGCGGAATTCCAAGGGTCCAAAAGGGCGCAGTTTACACGCGCCCCATTGAAATCATTGGGTAACCCTAGGAATCATAATCCGCGTGTCGGGGGTTCGAGTCCCTCCTCCGCTACCAATCTTTGATCAAGCCGTTTGGACGTCCCGCCTGCATCGTTCAGGCTGCGCGGAGCTGCTCGATCGGCCGAATGTCCTGCGACCCTCCGATTTCGAACTGGAAGCCGGCCATCATGTCTGCCAGATCGGTCGCCTCTTCGGCCAGGCTGCGTGCGCCGGCTGTGGTCTGTTCGACCATGGCGGCATTCTGCTGCGTCACCTGATCCATTTCCGACAAACCGATATTGACCTGTTGCAGCGCGCGAGCCTGTTGCTGTGCGGATTCCGCGATGGTGCGGATCGCGCTGCTTGCTTCGGCCACGCTGGATATGATGCGTTCTAGGGAGTCGCCCGAACTCTTTACCAATTCGACACCGACGCCGATCTGTTCGGACGAAGCGTTGACTCTCTTCTTGACCTCGTTCGCAGCTTCGGCAGTGCGTTGCGCAAGGCTACGGACTTCGGCGGCGACTATTCCGAAGCCGCGTCCTGCATCGCCCGCTCTGGCCGCCTCCACGCCTGCATTGAGCGCGAGGATGTTGGTCTGGAAGGCGATCCCATCGATCATCGTGATGATCTCGGTAATTTCGGCGGAAGACCGTTCGATCGCGTCCATCGCGGTGACAGCTTCGGATACCACCGCGCCGCCGCTCACCGCCTCGTCGCGGGCGAGCGACACCGCTTCGTCCGCCTTGCTCGTATCGACGGCGCTATCCTGCACCGCTTGCGTAATCTCCGCCATCGCGGCCGCCGATTGTTCGAGATTGGCGGCCTGTTGTGCCGTGCGCTGGGACAGATCGTCGGCCGCTACGCTGATATCGGTGGATTCGGCCTGGATTTCGGTCGCCGTGTGTTTCACCTGTGCCAGCGTTTCGCAAACCCGCATGCGCATCGCTTCGAAATCGCGACTCAAGGCTTCGTAGCCCTCCGGAAGGTCAGCCATGCGCTGTGAAAAATTGCCGCTGGCGAGATGGTCGAGCGCCTTGCTGACACCGTCGATGACCTTGCGGCGCTTGGCTTCTTCGACGTCGAAATAGGCGGACAGCGCAATATCCATGTCCAGCAGGGAAGCCTTGATGAGCGCGTTCGCCGCCTTGCTGCGGTTTCCGAACGGATCCGTGACGCTTCGGCCGATCACCGCTGGAAGAGTGGCTTCGAGCATCCGGGCATAGCTGCTGATATACCAGGTAGGCGCCAATCCGATCGCGGCGTGAACCGTTCCGATACGATGGGCTGCTTTATTATAGTCCTCGCCCACGGGGCCGGCGAACAGATTCATCCAGTGGTTGAACTGTTTTTTGCGCGCTTCGCCCATCATCGCATCGGACCGGAACATCTTCGCAAGCATCGGCTTGGAGCGGATGAAATCGTAGAGATCGGCAAGGGCCGAGGCGCCGTGCTGCTTGATCGCCTTGCGTACTCTTGGAAACGCGCTGAAAGTCGTCTTCGTAAAATTGAACGCTGTCAGGCGATCTTCGAGGGTGAGTTCGGTCGAACCGGTGGCGTTTTCTGTGTCCATGACCAGAAGTTTTACGACGGGTTGGTGAAAAAAGCTTTTACACTAGGCACATAGCGCCAAGGAGGGCGCTTTTGAGCCGTTTTTTGCAAGTAGTCTGAGGATCGGCTGCTCGAATACGTTCGCCCGGCACGCAAAATTACGCAAATAGACGTGGAGGTTTTCGTGATTTCGGCTGGGCGGCAGTGAAGGCGGGCGCTTGATCGCTAGCGGAGGCGAAACAATTCCGCCTCCGCCATTGGTTTTCCCATCCGGCCAAGGGATCGGCAGAGCGATTCAGCCGAGGCTTTCCATTAGGAAAATCTTGCCTTCGAGCGTGTCGTCGGTGGCCGCCCGGGCGAGGATCGCGGCGACGTCGCCACGCGCAGCCTCACCCTTCGGGTCGACCTCGTCGCCCAGCCTGATATCGCGTGAGCCTTCTTCGTCGGTCAGCGTGACCGGTCGGACGATGGTGTAGGACAGGCCCGACGCCTTGAGATGTTCGTCGGCCTCGTGCTTCGCCTGTAGATAATGGGCGAGGTCGGATTCGGGATCGGGATTTTCCGCGCCGACGGAGCTCAGCATTACGAAATGGTCGATGTCGTTCTTTGCGGCGATGTCGATCAGCCTCTTCGCGCCGTCGCGATCGACCTTGTCGGTCATTTGGGCGCTCGTATCTCCTCCGGAACCGGCCGCGAATACGACCACGTCCGCGCCGTCGCAGACATCGTCGGTAAGCTGGGTCAGATCGGCCTCGCGCGTGGCAACGCCTTCGGGAAGCTTGGAGATATCGGAAGAGGCGCGGTGCATCGCGATGGGCTGATGTCCGGCCTCCTTGAGCTGTTGGGTCAGGCGGAGGCCGGTCTTGCCGGTGGAACCTGCGATGAGAATTTTCATGTCAAGCAACCTGTTATGTGAGGGACGGTAACGGCTCGTCTGGAGCCTCATGATTTCAACGCAGGGCATCGCCGATCGTTGCATGAACCCGTTGGGCGACCGGGCTTTGCGAACATCGCTTGATCGTGTGGGCCGCCGGTAGCTAAGGCGACCGGCATGAGCTCTTCCCACGCGCTGCCTTCGCCGCCTCCTCTCGACCGGCTAGCGGGCGATGCGCCACTGGCGCTCTTCCTCGATTTCGACGGAACTCTGGTGGAACTGGCCGACACGCCCGATGGCATCCATGTGCCCCCAACCCTGTGCGAACGGCTGAAGGCTCTCGCCGATCGGCTGGAAGGGCGTCTGGCGCTGGTTTCGGGCCGCGCGCTCGCGGATATCGAGGAGCATCTGCCCGGGATTGCGGTGGCGCGCGCGGGCTCGCATGGCGCGGCGCGCAAATATCCCGAAGGCCGCTGGCTGGGCGAAGAGCCGAAGGGCCTTCCCGCTGTGGTCACGGATGCCATGCGAGGGATCGCGGAGCGCGACGGCCTGCTTTACGAAACCAAGAGCCATGGCGGGGCGCTGCATTATCGCGCCGGGCCGGAAAAAGGCCCGGCGGTGCTGGCCTTCGCGCAGGATCTGGCGGACGAACATGGTCTTGCGGTCAAAACGGGTCGCGCGGTGGTCGAGCTGGTTCGGCCGGGGGCGGACAAGGGCGGGGCGGTGCGCGCTTTCCTCGCCACCCCGGTCTTCGCAGGTGCACAGCCCTGGTTCGTGGGCGACGATGTGACCGACGATGACGGGTTTTCGGCCTGTTCCGACTTGGGCGGCGGCGGCGTGCTGGTGGGCGACCGCGAAAACAGCACGGCCGATTTCGCACTTGCGAACGTGGCGCGAACCATCGAATGGTTGGGCCTATGACGGTTTCTCAGCGCATCTCCGATCCAGGCGAGGATTTCGACCAGGCCGATCTGGAATTATGGCCTATCGGCAATTGCCAGGTCAGCGGTCTGGTGGACCGGACGGGTGCGCTCGTCTGGGGCTGCGTTCCGCGGGTGGATGGCGATCCGATCTTCTGCGCGCTGCTCAACGGAGATCGGCGCGATGCGGGGATCTGGCGCTTCGAGCTCGAAGGGCAGACTTCGGTCGAACAGCGTTACGAGCGCAATACCGCGATTCTCGTCACCCGGATCGCGGCAGCGGATGGCAGCGCGATCGAAATCCGCGATTTCTGCCCGCGCTTCGAAAGCTCGGGCCGGATGTACCGGCCCAATGCCTGGGTTCGCAATGTCCGCCCGGTCGCCGGCAATCCGCGGCTTCGCGTCGTGCTGAACCCGATGCGCAATTACGGGGCGGAGATCGCGCCGACCACGAACGGGACCAATCACGTACGCTATCTCATCGGCCCGCAGGCGCTGCGGCTCAGCAGCGATGCGCCGATTGGATACGTGCTGGAAAACCGTTACTTCCGGGTCGAAAGCGATCTGCATTTCTTCCTCGGCCCGGACGAGCCCTTCGTCGGCAATCTGCGGTCAGAATTGCGGCGGATGGAATCGCTGACGCGGGATTACTGGAAGATCTGGACGCGCGGCCTGCATATCCCGCTGGAATGGCAGGACGAGGTGATCCGCTGCGCCATCGGCCTGAAACTGTGCCAGCACGAGGAAACGGGCGCCATCGTCGCCGCACTGACCACCTCGATCCCGGAAGCGCCGGGCAGCGAGCGGAACTGGGATTACCGGTTCTGCTGGATCCGCGATTCCTATTACACCGTGCAGGCCTTGAACCGGCTCGGCGCGCTCGACGTGCTGGAGAAATATCTCGGCTATCTGCGCAATATCGTCGATTCTGCCCAAGGCGGGCAGATTCAGCCGCTCTATTCCGTGATGGGCGAACACGAGCTGGAAGAGACCTTCGCCACCGATCTGGCAGGCTATCGCGGCATGGGGCCCGTGCGGCGGGGTAACGCAGCATACACGCAGGTACAGCACGATTGTTACGGACAGATCGTGATGCCGACCGCGCAGGGTTTCTTCGACCGGCGCCTGTTGCGCATGGCGGACGATCACGATTTCGAAAAACTGGAACAGGTCGGCGAAACGGCCTGGGCCATGCACGACCAGCCGGATGCGGGCCTGTGGGAATTCCGCACGCGGCAGGAAGTCCACACCTATTCCGCCGTCATGTGCTGGGCGGCCTGCGACCGGTTGGCCAATGTGGCCGATCATCTCGGCAAGGCGGACCGGTGCGATTTCTGGCGGCAGCGGGCCGACGCGATCCGCGAGCGCATCGAAACCGAAGCGTGGAAAGACAGCGAGCATGGCGGCCATTACGGCGCGAGCTTCCAGAGCGATTATCTCGACGCCAGCCTGTTGCAGATGATCGAACTGCGCTTCATCTCGCCCGATAACCCTCGCTTCACATCCACCTTCGCCGCGATCGAGCGGGAATTGCGGCGTGGGGACCACATGCTTCGCTATGCGGCCGAAGACGATTTCGGCGCGCCGGAAACCGCCTTCAACGTCTGCACATTCTGGCTGATCGAGGCGCTTCACATAGCGGGCAGGGACGCAGAAGCGCGCGCCCTGTTCGAGACGATGCTGGGCCACACCACCCGATCGGGCATGTTGAGCGAGGATTTGGATTACGAAAACAATGAGTTGTGGGGGAACTTCCCGCAGACCTACTCGCTGGTAGGGGTAATCAATTGCGCTGGTCTGTTGTCCAAACCCTGGAGTGAAGTCCGATAGCCAAACTCGTCGTCATTTCGAACCGTGTCGCAGTGCCCAAGGCCCGCGGCGCTGCCGGGGCACAGGGCGGGCTGGCAGGGGCGCTCAATTCCGCGCTGCGCAAGCATGGCGGCGTCTGGTTCGGCTGGTCGGGGCAGGAAAGCGAAGAGGGTGCCGGCGGCGGGATAAATACCCAGACCCATGATGGCGTGACGACCGCGACGGTCGACCTTTCGAAGCGCGATATCGACGAATATTACAACGGCTACGCCAATGCGACCCTGTGGCCGCTGTTCCATTACCGGCTGGACCTGACCGAATACGAGCGCGAGACCGGCAAGGGGTACGAGCGCGTCAACGAAGCCTTCGCCGAAGCGGTCACGCCGCTGATCGAGGAAGACGATCTCGTCTGGGTCCACGACTATCATCTGATGCCGCTCGGCGAACGATTGCGTTCGCGTGGGATTACGAACCGGATCGGGTTCTTCCTCCATATTCCCTGGCCGCCGACGCGCTTGTTCGTCTCCCTGCCGTATCACGAGCGCCTTGTGCGCACGATGCTGCAATACGATCTGGTCGGCTTTCAGACGCAGGAATGGCTCGACAGCTTCCTGCATTACTGCACCAAGGAACTGGGCGCAGAGGTGGACGAGGCGACCGGCTCGGTCACGCTCGACGGGCGCACCGTCACGGCGAAGGCCTATCCCATCGGGATCGACTGGGATCACTTCCATGCGCAGGGCGATAGCGGGGAATCGCGCCAGGCCGAACAGCGGCTCCTGTCCTCGACGCGCCACCGCATTGCGATGATCGGTGTCGATCGGCTCGATTATTCCAAGGGGCTGCCGGAACGTATCGACGGCATCGGCCGGTTCTTCGACCAGCATCCCGAACGCGTGCGCGATCTCGTCTATATCCAGGTCGCACCGCCCAGCCGCGAGGATGTCGAAAGCTATCAGCAGATCCGCGCGCTGCTGGAACAGAAGACCGGCCAGATCAACGGCGCGCGCTCCGAAGTGGATGTGGTGCCGATCCGTTACGTCAATCGCGGCTACACCCATCCGCAGCTCTACGGGTTCTTCCGCGCCGCCAAGATCGGGCTGGTCACGCCGCTGCGCGACGGGATGAATCTGGTCGCGAAGGAATATGTCGCGGCGCAGGATCCTGAGGATCCGGGCGTTCTGATCCTGTCCCGTTTCGCCGGGGCGGCGCATCAATTGGAGGATGCGGTGCTGGTCAATCCGCACAGCCCCGACGACGTCGCCCACGCGATCGGGCGCGCGCTCGACATGAAAATCGACGAAAGGCGCGAACGCTACGAGAAGATGGTGGGGACCGTGCGCGACGATAACGTCCAGAAATGGACCGCCGATTTCGTCCGCGACCTTACCGGTTAGGGATCAGACCGGCGCGCGCACGCTGCGCCGCTCGACCAGCCTGACGGGAACGCGGCGCTCGACCGGGCTGGCATCGAGCGCCACCGATACCAGCATTTCCCCCGCCAGCGCGAATTCGGGCTCCACAGTCGTGAGCGGGGGATGCGAATGCGCGCCGCTGCCGAGCCCGTCGAACCCGACCACGCCGAGATCGGACGGCACGTCGATTCCGCATTGCGCCAGATGATCGAGCGCGCCCAGCGCCATGGCATCGCAGGCGAAGAACAGACCATCGGGCCGGTCGCCGCTCAACAGATTTTCCATCGCCGAACGGCCCTGCGCGTCGCGCGTGCGGCCTTCACCGGTGGCTGCGGGCAGGGGCGTAAGGCCATGCGCCTCCATGGCGCGGCGATAGCCTTCGTATCGCTCTTCGAACTGGCGCTGATGGCCTTCCGTCTCGCCGACGAAGGCGATGCGGCGATGGCCTGCCGCGACGAGGCGCTGCACCGCCAGATGCGCGCCTTCCAGATTGTCGGACCGGACCCACTCCTCGTCCTCCGCTCCGGCGCCCCAGAACGCCATGTTGGGCTGATCGGAGGCGAGGGCACGGAAGTGGTCCCATGCCGGACGGTTGGCAGTGGTGCCGATCACGATGACGGCATCGGCGCGGCGTTCCTCGACGAAGCGCCCGAACAGATTATCCGGCTCGCTCTGGAAAGTGACGAGCGCCTGATAGCCGCGGGCGGCCGCCGCGGCGCAGGTGCTGCCAAGCAGGGTGTAATGGAAGGGATTCACCGCCCGCGCATCGCCGCCCTCGCGCGCGATCACGACCACTGCGACAGTGCGGGTCTCTCCGCTGCGCAGGCGCGCCGCGCGGGAATCGACGAAATAGCCAAGTTCGCGCGCCGCCTCTTCCACGCGGCGGCGGGTGGCTTCGGTAATGGTTTCCAGGCCGGCCAGCGCGCGGCTGACGGTCGATTGGCTAACGCCGGCACGCTCCGCCACGTCGAAGGAGGTTACCCGCCTGCGTTCCCCGCTCTCGCCACTTTCCCGATCGCTCTGCCGTGCCATGTCCGCTGGCTAGCGCGCCACATCGCAAGCGACAAGCGCGCTGCATTCGCTTGGAGCGGCTTCGCATCGCGGCTAGACCTGCCGACCATGCAGGATCGCCAGGCAGAAACCGTTCCCCCGCCGATGCAGGCGCGCCGCTATCTGCTGCTGTATGCTCTGGCCGTGGCGGGCGGATCGGCCGCCTACGCGCCTTTCCTGACCCTGTTCCTGCCGCTGCGCGCATCTGTCGTGTGGGGCGATGAGGCGATCGTGGTCCTGTCCTATGCCGCCTTCGTCGGCGCGATCGCAGCGAGCCTTTCGAACATCGCATTCGGTTGGCTGAGCGATATCACCCGGACGCGCCAGCCGTGGATTTTTGCCGGGACGATCCTGTCGGGCCTGCTGCTGACGGGTCTGTTCCGCATCGAGAGCGTGGGCCTGTTCCTGGTGGCGATTGCCGCATGGCAGATTGCGCTCAACATGATGCTGGGCCCTCTGATGGCCTGGGCGGGCGATTGCGTGCCGGATGGACAGAAGGGGACGCTGGGCGGCCTGATGGCGATCTCGCCTGCGGCAGGGGCGCTGGTCGGTATGCTGCTGACCCTGCCGGGATTGGCCGATGCCGAGACCCGGCTGGTGCTGAACGCTCTGGTGGTGGCGGCGATGGTTTTGCCGGTGCTGGTCTTCGGCAGGCCGCGCCCGATGCCGCATCTCGTCGAGGCAACGATCGACCGCGAGCGAGGTACCCCGAACGGGAACGACGATCCCGCCTTTCCCCGCCGCAGCGAGCCGGTCGTAAGGATGTGGCTGGCGCGCCTTCTGGTCCAGATCGCCGAAGCAGCGCTGTTCGCATTCCTGCTGCTCTGGCTGCGCTCGCTCGATCCGGCTGTGAGCGACAATCGCGCGGCCCGGCTCATCACTCTGATCGCGGTGGTCTGCATTCCTCTGGCGCTGCTGGCGGGGCGCTGGTCGGATCGGGCGCGACGCCCGCGTCTGCCGCTGACCCTGGCGGCGGGCGGCGCATCTTTAGGCCTCGCATTCATGGCGTTTTCGCAGGATCTACAAACGGGGACGGTCGGTTATATTCTGTTCGGCTTGATGGCGGGCGTGTTCCTCGCGCTCCATTCCAGCCAGACCCTGCGCGTGCTTCCGCGAACCCGCACAAGAGGGCGCGATCTCGGCATATTCAACCTGACCAATACCGTGCCGTCTCTCATCATGCCGTGGCTGGTGCTGCTGCTGATACCGCTGTTCGGTTTTTCCGCTTTTTTCGACCTTCTTGCCGGTTTGGCCGCACTGGCATGTCTGTTGCTAGCGACCATGCGCGAAAGCTGAGAATTTCGCTGTTCTCAGACTTGGCGGTTCGGGCATTCGGCGATAGATCAAGCTGGTGGGTGGGTCGATAACGATCAGACAAGTGGCAAAGGCCGCCGGAGTTTCGGTGGCGACGGCTTCGCGTGCGCTGAACGGATTGAGCAGTGTGACGGCGAAGACCCGCGCCAAGATTGAAGCGGCGGCGGCCGAGCTGAATTACGTTCCCCACAGCGGCGCGCGCAGCCTGACCCGGCAGCGGACCGACACGATCGGCGTGATCCTTCCCGACCTGTTCGGTGAATTCTTCTCCGAAATCGTGCGCGGGATCGATCAGGCGGTCCAGGGGGCGGGCAAGAACCTGCTGCTCGGCAACATGCATGGCAGCGTGGAGGAAACGGGCCAAGCGATCCGGGCGATGCGCGGACGTGTCGATGGCTTGCTGGTGATGCCGCCCAATTCCAGCGCCGAGATGCTGGATCGGGCTTTGACACAAGGAATCCCGGCGGTTTTGCTGAACGCGCAGGCCGCCGATGGCTCAACGCCATTCGTGGCGGTCGACAATTACGCCGGGGCGCGGATGGTTACCGAACATCTGATCGATCGGGGCGCGAAGCGGATCGTCCACATCGCCGGGCCGACCAACAATCGCGATGCCAGCGAGCGTGAGCGGGGCTTTCGCGATGCGCTGAAAGACGGGCTCGGAATTGCCGATCCCCTGATCCTGCCCGGCGATTTCCGCGAGGATGCGGGGCGCGATGCCGCGCGACATCTGATCGCCAGCGGCACGCGCTTCGATGCCGTTTTCGCAGGGAACGACATGATGGCGGTGGATTGCATGGCCGAGCTGAGCGAAGCGGGATTTGCGATCGGCAGCGAAATTCTCGTCGCGGGGTTCGACGATATTCCGCTGGCGCGTTACGTCACGCCGCAGCTTACCACCGTGCATTCGGACATCACCCGGCTGGGTTCCGCGGCGGCGCAGATGCTCCTTCGCATGCTGGCGGGCGGCGAGCCAAGCGGGGAGGCTTCGCTTGTGATACCCCCGACCCTGGCCGTGCGCGGATCGACGACGGGCTGAACGAAGTCTCGCTTTCGTTAGATATGCAGGTGTGGCGACGGACGATGTAACCGTATACATTGCGGATGATTCCGGAGCCGAAGACTTCGGATCGGGAGAACCGCATCATGTCATTCGCCGTCACTCGCTCCTTGCGTCCGCTCGCCGCGCTTTTGCTGTTGTCGGGCTGCGCATCCATGGGGCCGCTCGAAGCGGCGCCTCCTTCGCAGGCGGGCCAGCACGCGCAGCCCGCGCTCATGGCGGGCGGCTACGAATATCAGCTCTTCGTCCCCCAGGGTGCGCCGATTGCGAGCCTTGAGAAAGACGGCGCGAAATTCCCGCTCCTGCTGTTCCTTCACGGATCGGGAGAGCGGGGCAGCGATGTCGCGCGGGTCAAGGCGCACGGTCCGCCGAAGATCGCCGATCGCGATCCCGACTTCCCCTTCATCCTGATTTCGCCATTGCTCCCGGAGGAAGAGGATTGGGACATCGCCAAGCTCGACGCGATCCTCGACCATGCGATGGCTACGCTGCCGGTCGATCCGGACCGGGTCTATCTCACCGGGCTCAGCCGGGGTGGGCATGCCACCTGGCGCTGGGCCGCGCAGGAGCCGACGCGGTTTGCCGCCATCGCAGCGGTGGCGGGGCGGGGCGATCCCGCGACCGCGTGCGCGCTGAAGGACTTGCCCGTCTGGGCGCTGCACGGCGATCGCGACGATGTGGTGGTGCCCGAAGGCAGCTTCGCCATGGCGCGGGCGATCCGGGCATGCGGGGGGCGCAAGAGCCGCCTGACGATCTATCCCGATCTCGGCCACAATGCCTGGGATCCGGCCTATGCCGACCCGGCGCTGTATCTCTGGCTGCTGAGCCATCGGCGCGGGATCGAGGACTAAGCGCATGAGGTTCCGCTCCCTGATCGCAGGCCTTGGCCTTCTCGCCCTGCTTCCCGCTTGTGCCCATGTCCCCACCCAAAGCGCGGAGCCGTCGAGCATTCGAGCGATGACGTTCAATATCCGGCTCGACACGGGAGCGGACGGGGCGAATGCCTGGCCGTATCGCAAGGATCTGGTGAGCCAGACGATATCCTATCTGGCGCCCGACGTGCTCGGTATGCAGGAGGTTCTGCTCGGCCAGAAACGCGATCTGGAAGCGGACCTTCCCGGCTATGCCTTTGCCGGCGTCGCGCGAGACGATGGGGCAAGCAAGGGGGAATTCTCGCCGCTGGCGTGGAAGCGTGCGCGCTGGAAGGCCTTGGAAAGCGGCACTTTCTGGCTATCCCCCACGCCCTCAGTGCCGAGCAAGGGATGGGACGCTGCCCTGCCGCGCATCGCGACCTGGGCTCTCCTTCAGGATAGGGGCACCGGGGAATTGGTGCGCGTGCTCAACACCCATTTCGACCATGTGGGCGAGGAAGCGCGGCAAGAGAGCGCGGCGCAGATTGCCGCCTGGGCCGAGCGGCATCGCGGGGCGGGCGAGGCCGTCATCGTCATGGGCGATTTCAACGCCGCCCCGTCGAGCGCACCGATGCGGATCCTCGCCGATCGAAGACGCAGCGGGCTCGCCGATACGCGCACGATCGCACAGGCTCCCCCTTTCGGACCAACCGGAACCTTTACCGGGTTCGATATCGCCCGAAACGCCGCCGAACCGATCGACCACATCCTCGTCTCCGATCGCTTCGCGGTCCTGCGCCATGCGACGATCACGCAGCATTGGGGCGGGCGCCTGCCGTCCGATCATTATCCGGTGGTCGTGGACCTCAAATTGCGAGTGCGTTAGCGCGCGATCGGCCAGCGCGCTCGACGTTCACGGATCCGTGCGGTCGAGCCATCCCCCCGTGAAGCCCATCCGTTCGAGGCCGCGACGGATGTGCGGGTTCTTGCGCATGGTGCGCCAGACGAGGCCGCTGCGATGGTTCTCCATCATCGTCAGGATCGGCCCCTGATCGATGCCGAGATGATCGCGCGCGATCCAGCCGCTCTGCGCATCCACGGTGCCGCTGCGGCTGCCCGCATCGGTGAAGGTGTAACTGGGATTGAACGCATCCTTGAACCCGTAGCGGGTATAGAGCTTGTCCCCATAGGCATCGCGCATCGCCATGAGGGCGGGGATCGTGACTTCCGGCGCGAAGGCTATCGATCCGCCTGCCGCCGTGGGCACGATCGTGCCATCATCCACGACACGTTCGGCGCTGACCCCGCGTGCGGAATAGGCCTGGAACTGTCGCGGTTCTCCGTTGACGAGGCGGCCATTGGCGGCGCCGGTCGGCCCGTCGGACGCGGTCCAGCCCCACAGATCGCCCGAATAACCGATCCAATCGTTCGGATTGTCGATGCCGTAGGCGCGCTGGCTCAAAGTCGCGCGGCGGCTGTTCTCGAAATAGTCGATCCCCTTGGACGCCATATAGGCATCCCGAATGTCGCGGAAATCGACCCAGACATGGCTGTATTGGTGTCCGAACAGGGGCTCGAATTGGAGGTGCTCGTAGCCGTAATAGGTCCCCCAGTCCTTATCCAGATTGGCGGCCCAGCCCGTGTCCCACGCTTCCTTGGTGATCGCATGCGTCGGCGAGCCCGCAGCGAGGATATAGACCAGCATTCCCTCGTTATAGCCGACCCAGTCATGCGTACCGAAATCGCCGCCATTGCCTCTTTCGGGATACCAGCCCATCGCGATGGCCTTGCCGCTTCCGCCATTGGCGGACGGAATCGCGCTGTTTTCGCGCTGGGCGAAGGTCCAGTCCACGCGGGCGTAGATCTTCTCCGCAAGGTCGCGGATCGCGGCCTCGGTGCGATCGTCGGAATCGAAATAGCTTTGGGCGAAGAGCACTCCGCCGAGCAATAGCGCGGTGTCGACGGTCGAGAGTTCGGTATTACCGAACCGCGTGCCGTCCTCGTTCTTCAGGAAGTGGTAGAAGAAGCCTTTATGGCCCGACACGCCCGATACGGCGGGGCCTTGCGGCGCGTTCCAGTAGAATTCGAGGCAGTCGCGCGTGCGCTCCGCCGCGTCCTCACGGCTGACATAGCCCCGTTCCGCGCCGATCCCGTATGCAGTCAGTGCGAAACCGGTCGCGGCGATCGAGGAAAAGGGATTGGACGGCCACCGATCGGGCGCGAGGCAGCGATCGGTATCGGTGGTTTCCCAAAAATAGGCGAAAGTACGCCTGGTCAGATCTTCCGAGAAGACCGCTTGAGCCGAAGCGGGCGGCGCTTCCGATGCGGCCTGTGGAAGGGTGCTCGGGACGCTGGCGCATCCGGCGAGCAACAGGGCGGCTGATGTGGCGAGCGGTACGGTACGGAAGAGGATGGCGGTCACCTGCAGACAAGGAAAAGCCGCCGCCGCTTTCCGAAAGAAGCGGCGGCGCAGGGAGGAGACATCAGAATTCGAAGCCGGCGGAAACCTTCAGGGTCCGCGGCGGGCCGTCCGTGCTGAAGGACCGCAGATTGCGCTCACCCGTGGTGCCGAGGAAGCTGTTGTAGTTGCGATCGTTCAGCGCGTTGATGATGTCGGCGCGCACGTAGATGCGGCTGCGATCGGTCAGGAAACCGAGATCGATATTCTGCGTGATGGCAAGGTCGAGCTGGCGGAAGCCCCACCGATCGCCATTCCCCGCAGTCTTGATCGTATCGATAACCAGGGGCTCATCGCCGCCGATCGTGCGCACGAAATTGTTGAGATAGCGTGGGGAGGCGATCTGGAACTTGCCGGAGATCACCGTATTCGTCGGCAGATCGACCGATCCGGCCATCACCAGACGATGCTTGCGCAGGCCGCTGGAAGTCTTGACCGTGTAATCCTCAAGCGTCGGGAAATCGAACGAGAAATATTCGCCGAAAGCCCGGTTCTCGGTCGCATCGGTGTAGGTGTAGGTCGCGGTCAGGTTCCAGGGCGAGGCCTGGGTGTAGCGCTTCGCGATCTTGATATGCGCCGCATCCTCGTTGGTCTTCAGGCCGTTCGTTCCGATGATGATCGAACCGAAGCCGCGGGGCGCAAAGCCGAAGGGTGAGCCCGGAACGGCAGGCGGAGGCGTGAAGAATGTCCCGTCGGGACGACGGTTGCCGAGTAGATAGGCGAACCCGTCGCGGCTCTCGATATGGCGGAACCCGACTTCGACGTTCAGCGTGCTGGTCAGATCGCTGCGCAGGCCGATGCTGAACTGGTCGGAATAGGGCACCTTCAGGTCGTTGTTGATCAGTCGGATGCCCCGGCCACCGCCGAAACCGGCGCCGGCGATCAATTGCTGGCGACCCTCTTCCGTCAGATAGATCGGATCGAAGCGCACGCAAGTCGGGCTGGGATTGCAGTCGTCATTGTTCGGATCGCCAGTGAGGAAGTTGAAGGTCCGCGTGCTGTAGGCGTTGATGCTGACTTCCTGGGCGATAAAATCGAACTGGTTGCGGTCATAGGATCGCCCGTAACCACCGAACAGCACCAGACGCCCGCGATCAAGGAACTGGTAGGTGAAACCGAGGCGAGGCTGGAAGGCGCCCTTGAACGCTTCGCGTTGCGTTCCGTCGGTGATGTAATCGTTGATGTCGTACTCGACGCCCGGCTTATAGATATTGGGATAGTTCGCTTCTGATACAGCACCGACGATTTCCGGTGGCGTGACGAAATCGAGATAGGACGGCGTCTCCTCGTAATCCCAGCGGATGCCGAGATTCAACGTCAGACGATCGTTCACGTCCCAATCGTCCTGGATATAGATGCCGAATTGCCAGTTCTTCGAAATGACAGTCGGAGTCCCCTGGCCGGTCGCGGCACCGAACTGGACACGATAGGGGATGGTGGTGTTGAAGCCGTTTGGCGTCAGATTGACGTTATATGAATATTGCGGATTGAAAAAATTCTGCTCGTCCCGCGTCAGCTTGACCCACTTCGATTTCACGCCTGCCTTGATCGTATGCCGTTCGAAACCGATCCACGTGAAGTCGTTCTGGACGCTGTAGCCTTCCTGGCCCTTGTCCTGGAAGTTGGCGCTTCCACCTAGCCGCAGGATCTGCGCGTTGTCCAGAATATTGCCCGTGACGGGGCTGACACCGCTATATGTGTAGAGCGCGCCGGGAATGAAGTTTTGCGGGCGGGGCGACCAGAAAGCTTCTTCATAAGTGAGCTTGAAATCGTTGATGAAATTATCGGCGCTGTGTTCCCAGCGGAGCAGACCGCGCTTTTCGTCCACGTCCTGCGACGCGGCCGATTCCGCAGCGGTGCTGCCGCTGCTCAGGAAGATGCCGGTCTCTTTACGGTACTTGCCCGAAACCTCGATCAGGTCGCGGCTGGTCGGCTGAAAGCTCAGCTTGCCGAAATACAGGTCTTCGTTGAACTCGCGCTGCGTCGGCCCGAACAGGCCCTGAAGATCCGACGGGAAGAAGCTGACCGGGAAATTGGCGCCCGGCTCGATGGTGACGGGCAGGCGGCGGCGCTTACCTTCGTATGTCACGAAGAAATGCGCCACGTCCCTGACGATCGGCCCGCCGAGAGCGCCGCCGAACTGGATATCCTTGGTCTCCGCCTTTTCGCGCCCGCCGAACAGTTCCAGCGGGGTTTCCTGGCGCATGTCGGTATCGGTGTAATCGACGAAGGCGGTGCCGTGGAATTCGTTGGTCCCCGACTTCGTACCCGCGGTGATCGCGACCGAGCTGACCTGATCGAACTCCGCCTTGTAGTTGGAGCTGATCACGCGATATTCGCCGACCGCGAGCTGGGGGAAGGGGTTGCCTTCCGAGCTGTCCTGGCCGGTCACGCCGTTCTTGAGGACGTAATCCTTCTGGCCGATCCCGTCGATATAGACGTTCACTGTGCGGCTGTTCTGCGCGCCGCCCTGAATGCGCGACTGGCCATCGGGATTTTCGAATACCACCCCCGGCGCCAGATCGGCGAAGGCGAGGAAGTTGCGATTGTTCTGGGGCAGCGTCTCGATCTCACGCTGCGAAATGTTCGCGCCGACCTCGCCGCCTTCGAGCGTGACGATCCGCCCGCCGGTCACGATGATGAGATTGTCTTCGGCTCCCGGCGTGGCGGAGGCATCCGCCACGGTCGGTTCCTGCGCGATGTCGTCGAAGTCCAGAACCGCGTCCTGCGCGATCTGGAGCGTAAATTCATCGGTACGGCGAACCGTGCCGTCCACGCTGGTGATTTCGAGATAATAGGTCGCCGGGCGAAGTTGCGGGAAATTGTAACGACCGTCCTGCGTGACATCGATCGTGCGGCGGAAACCCGTCGCCACGTCAACGGCCGTGATCTGCGTCGCGCCGGTCACATTGCCCCGCAGGGACGCGTTCGATTCCTGCGCAAGAGCGGGCGCGGCGAGCGCGATGGCGAGGGCGCCGGTCGCGCTGGTGATGGCGAGGGCACCGGCCAGGCGGCCGGCAACGGACGTGCGCTTCGCATGCGAAAAGATCATGGCAATTCTCCTCCCCATTTTCCGCCCCTTTTCCAGAGGCTTGAATATCCGCCGCAGCATTCTCTGCAGATCGAATCATTGAATATGGAACGGGCTTGTAACCGGTTTCATTCCGGTTGTATAGAACCCCTGCAACGGACGATTCCGAAAATATGATCAAGGATGGCAGAGGCCCACTAGGAAGGGTCAGCCGTCAGGGAGCGGGAGATTACGATGAAGGGCCCTATAGCTCGCACAAGCACTTTGGCCGCCATGCTTCTGGCGACGACGGCCTGCGCCACCGCGCAGACCGCACCAGTGGAGCGGGCTCCTGCCGCCCAAGCCACGACTGCCACCGTCGGCACCGTGCCGATCCAGCCGGCGCAGCCCGAATGGGCGGCGCGCGATGCCGAGATGGATCGGTTTCTCGACGAGCTGATCGGCAAGATGACGCTGGAGGAAAAGGTCGGCCAGCTCACGCTGCTCACCAGCGACTGGGAATCCACCGGCCCCACCATGCGCGACAGCTATCAGGAGGATATTCGCGCGGGCAAGGTCGGCAATATCTTCAATGCCTATACGGCCGATTATACGCGCGAATTGCAGCGCCTCGCGGTCGAGAACACGCGGCTGAAAATCCCGCTGATGTTCGGATACGATGTGATCCACGGCCATCGAACGATCTTCCCGATCTCTCTGGGCGAGGCGGCGAGCTGGGACATGGATGCGGTGGAGAAATCCGCCCGCGTCTCCGCCGAAGAAGCGAGCGCGGAAGGGATCCACTGGACCTTTTCGCCCATGGTGGACATCGCCCGCGATGCGCGCTGGGGCCGCATATCGGAAGGGGCGGGCGAGGATGTCTATCTCGGCAGCCGCGTGGCGAAGGCTCGTGTAGAAGGCTATCAGGGCGACGATCTGGGGGCCACCGACACCGTGCTCGCTACGGTCAAGCATTTCGCCGGTTATGGCGCGGCGCAGGCCGGGCGGGACTATCACACGGTCGACATTTCGGAACGCACGCTACGCGACGTGTACCTGCCGCCCTTCAAGGCCGCCATCGATGCGGGCGTGGGCAGCATCATGACATCGTTCAACGAATATGACGGCGTGCCCGCCAGCGGCAGCAAATATCTCCTCACCGATGTGCTGCGCGATCAATGGGGCTTCGATGGTTTCGTCGTCACCGACTATACCTCGATCAACGAGATGGTGGCGCACGGCTATTCGAAGGATCTCGAACAGGCGGGCGAACAGGCGCTCGACGCCGGCGTCGATATGGACCTGCAGGGCGCGGTCTTCCTCGAAAACCTCGCCGGTTCGATCGCCGCGGGACGGGTAAGCATGGATCAGGTCGACACCGCCACGCGCCGTGTGCTCGAAATGAAATATCGCCTCGGCCTGTTCGAGGATCCCTATCGCTATGCCGATAACGCACGGCAGGAAGCCACGCTCTACAAGCCCGAATTCCTCGAAGCTGCGCGCGATGTCGCCCGCAAGTCCATGGTTCTGTTGAAGAACGAAGGTGACACCCTGCCGCTCGCCGCCGGGGCGCAGAGCATCGCGCTGATCGGTCCGCTCGCCGACAGCAAGCCCGACATGATCGGCAGCTGGGCCGCTGCGGGCGACCGCCAGACCCGCCCGGTCACCGTGCTCGAAGGTTTCAAGGCGCGTGCCGGACGCGGCGTGCGCGTCGAATACGCCAAGGGCGCAAGCTACGAATTCGACGCCGAAGGCAAAACCGACGGCTTCGCCGAAGCGCTCGCAGTGGCTGACCGATCCGACGTGATCGTGGCGGTCATGGGCGAGAAATGGGACATGACGGGCGAAGCGGCGAGCCGCACCTCGCTCGACCTGCCGGGCAACCAGCAGGCCCTCCTCGAACGGCTCGTCGCGACCGGCAAGCCGGTGGTGCTGGTGGTGATGAGCGGGCGGCCCAATTCCATCGGCTGGGCGGACGAAAACGTGCCCGCGATCCTCCACGCCTGGTATCCCGGAACGCAGGGCGGCCATGCGGTGGCCGATGTGGTGTTCGGCGATTACAATCCGTCGGGCAAACTGCCTGTCACTTTCCCGCGCAATGTCGGACAGGCGCCGATCCATTACGACATGAAGAACACCGGCCGCCCGATCGAACTGGGCGAGCCGGGGGCGAAATACGTCTCGCGTTATCTCAACACGCCCAATAGCCCGCTTTATCGGTTCGGTTACGGGCTGAGCTATACCGACTTCGCCTATTCGCCGGTCACGCTGAGTGCCCCGAGGATGGGGGCGGGCGGATCGATCACGGCCAGCGCCACCATCACCAATGCCGGCAGCCGCGCGGGCGAAGAGGTGGTGCAGCTCTACGTTCGCGACCTCGTCGGATCGGTGACGCGGCCGGTTCAGGAACTGAAGGGTTTCGAGAAGGTGATGCTGCAGCCGGGCGAAAGCCGCACGGTGAGCTTCACTCTCGAACCGGAGGACCTGGCCTTCACGCGCGGCGACATGTCGCATGGCTGGGAGCCGGGCGAGTTCCGCCTCTGGATCGCGCCCAGCTCGGGTGCGGAAGCGAGCACGCCGGTCACTTTCACGCTGACGGAGTGAGCGGGATGACGGGACGCAGCGCTTTCGCGGCTCTTGCCCTGGCCTTCGTCCTGCCGGGCTGCGCCACAGTTCCCGCCGCAACCGAGAGTGCGGGGGCGGTGGCGCAGACGAAGCCCGCACACGTCGAACAACGCCGCCCGAACATCATATTCATCATGTCGGACGATCACGCCCAGACCGCGATCTCCGCGTACGGAACCGAGATCGGCCGCCTGGCACCGACCCCCAATATCGATCGGATAGCTGCGAACGGCGCTCTGTTCGAAAACAGCTACGTCACCAATTCGCTGTGCGGACCGGCCCGCGCAACCATGCTCACGGGCCAGTTCAGCCACATGCACGGCTTCACCAGGAACGGGCAGAAATTCGACAATTCCCAGTGGAATTGGGTGCGCGAACTGGGCGCGTCGGGATATGACACGGCCCTGTTCGGCAAATGGCATCTGAATTACTCGCCCGAAGGTGCGGGGATCGACGATTGGGCCGTGCTCGACGATCAGGGCAAATACTATAATCCCGATATCATCACGCCCGACGGGCGAGAAGTGGTGGAAGGCTATGCCACCGATCTCGTCACCGATCGCAGCCTTGCATGGCTCGATGCGCGCGCGGGCAGCGACAAGCCGTTCGCGTTGCTGATCCACCACAAAGCGCCGCATCGCAATTTCATGCCCGCGCTGCGCCATGTGCAGAAATATATCGGCACCGAGTTTCCCGTGCCCACCAATTATTTC
Organism: Erythrobacter sp. A6_0; assembly: GCF_017744235.1. Lineage (NCBI taxonomy): Bacteria > Pseudomonadati > Pseudomonadota > Alphaproteobacteria > Sphingomonadales > Erythrobacteraceae > Erythrobacter > Erythrobacter sp. A6_0. Next base: position 1,056,874 of record NZ_JAGHQR010000001.1, on the reverse strand, counting down.
GACCATTACGACGGTCGCCCTGCGGCAGAGGCGCAGGAAATGAACATCTACCGCGACATGTATGAGGGCCACGACCTTAAGATGACGGTGGAGGAGGGGAGCCGCGAACTGCGCTTCAATCCGTGGACCGACGATTTCGCGCGCATGACGCCTGAACAGCGCGAGGCTTATTTCGGGGCGCTGCAGCCCGGCAACGACGCGATGAACGCGGCGAACATGACCGATCGCGAGATGGCGATCTGGAAATACCAGCGCTACATGCACGAATATCTCGGCACCGTGGCAGCGGTGGACGACAGCGTGGGCCGAGTGCTCGACTGGCTGGAGACAAGCGGCGAGGCCGATAACACGATCCTCGTCTACACCTCCGACCAGGGCTTCTATCTCGGTGAGCACGGCTGGTTCGACAAGCGCTTCATGTACGAGGAAAGCCTGCGTACGCCGCTGGTGATGCAATATCCTGGCCATATCGCGCCCGGCACCAGGATCGCGGCCCCCGTGCAGAACGTCGATTACGCGCCGAGCTTCCTCGACTATGCGGGACTGCCGGGGCGCGAGGCGATCCAGGGCCGTTCCCTGCGCGAGGTGGTCGATGGCACGCCGCCCGGCGACTGGCGCGACGCGGTCTATTACCACTATTACGAATATCCCGGCTTCCACGCGGTCCGCGCGCATTACGGCGTCAAGCAGGGCCGCTACAAACTGATGCGGTTTTACGGCGATATCGACGCGTGGGAGTTCTACGATCTCGAAACCGACCCGAACGAGATGCACAATCGCATCGACGATCCGAAGGTGCAGGACGAGGTCGCGCGGCTGAAGGTCAAGCTGGAAGCGCTCCGTCGCCAATATCGCGACAGCGACGGCCCGGCGGTCGATGCGCCCCTTTCGGATCGTCAGGCGAGCGCCAAGGGCCTGCGGGATGCGACGAGCGCGGCGGGGGCGGGGCACCACGCCCACCACTGAGGAATGAACGGCGATTCCTTTCCTTTTCCGGGGCTACTCCGCCGGTGAATCGATCCGGTTCCGCATAGGCCGGTACCTCACGTGCCAAAGCTCTGGCGCGCGGGGCTTGCGCTGCTAAAAGCGCGCGCATGACCGCGAACGATGCAGGAAAACCCGCCTTCATCCTTACCCTGTCCTGCGAGGACCGGGTGGGCATCGTCGCCGCGGTCAGCAGCCATCTGGCCGCGATTGAGGGCTTCATCCTCGACAGCCAGCAATATGCCGATCTCGATGCAGGGCGCTTCTTTCTCAGGATCGAATTTCGTGCGGAGGGCGCATCCTTCCCCAAATCGGTGGACGATCTGCGGACAGGCTTCGCCTCGATCGCCAGCCGATACGCAATGGACTGGGATCTGCTGCCCGCCGATCATCGGCCCCGTCTCCTGATCGCGGTGTCGCGGGGCAGCCATTGCCTCAACGATCTGCTGCATCGCTGGCAGACCGGCAATCTGCCGGTAGAGATCGTCGGTGTGGTTTCCAACCATGAAGGCCTGCGCGACCTGACCGAATGGCACGGCGTTCCCTATCACTACCTTCCCGTCGATGCGGAGCGGCGGCATGAGCAGGAAGCGCGCATTCTTGGCGTGTTCGAAGAGACGCGCGCCGATACGCTGGTGCTGGCGCGCTACATGCAGGTGCTATCGTCCGACATGGCGCAGCGGCTCGCGGGGCGTTGCATCATTATCCATCACAGCTTTCTGCCCAGCTTCAAGGGCGCGCGGCCCTATGGCAAGGCGCATGAACGCGGCGTCAAGCTGATCGGGGCGACCGCGTATTTCGTCACCGGCGATCTCGACGAAGGGCCGATCATCGAACAGGATATCGAGCGCGTGGACCACCGCGCGACCGAACAGGATCTGGTCCGCATCGGGCGCGATATCGAGACGCGGGTGCTGGCCCGCGCCGTGCGCTGGACGGCCGAGCGGCGCGCTTTCCTGAACGGTATCCGCACCGTCGTCTTTCGCTGAAGCTTCGGATCAGCACCCCGCAACGCCCACGCACGCTGCCGGAATAGCGCCTTTCCCCGCAGGCTTGAGTGCGATAGGAGCCGGACCATGGCGAAATCGATTTCCCACGCCTTCGCCGTTTGCTGTCTGATGTGGGCGGCTGCCTGTGCCGAAGCGGAACCCGAACGTGAACGCGATCCCGTTCCTGTGGTTGCCGAGGACATTCGCGTCCTTCCCGAAACGCTCGAAATCGAGGCGATCGGATCCGCGCGCGCTGCTGTATCGGCGGAAATCTACCCCGAAACGGCGGGTCGCGTCACGCGCGTCTTGTTCGAAGCGGGCGATTTCGTGCGCGACGGCGCCCCGCTGCTCCAGCTCGATGCGCGGGCCGAGCGGCTGGCGGTCGAAGCCGCGCGGGTTCAGGTGCGCGAGGCGGACCAGCTCCTCTCCCGCTATCGCCGGATCGAGGATACCGGAGCCCTGTCCGCCAGCCAGATCGAGGCGGGCGAAACCGCACTCGCCAGCGCGCGGGTGGCGCTGCAGCAGGCCCAGACCGATCTTGCCGACCGCACCGTGCGCGCGCCGTTCTCCGGCCATGTCGGCCTGACCGAGATCGATCCGGGCGACCGGGTGAGCGATGCGACACCCATCGCCCAGATCGACCAGCGCGGCACGCTCTATGTCGATTTTCCCGCGCCCGAAGCGGTCTTCAACGCGCTCAGCCCCGGCCAGGTCGTGCAGGTGACGCCCTTTTCCGACGGATCGCGCACGATCGATGCGCGCGTCGTCACCACCGACAGCAGGATTTCGCAGGACAGCCGCGACTTCATCGTGCGCGCCGCCATTCCCAACGAGGGTGACCGCCTGCGTCCCGGCATGAGTTTCCGCGTGGTGTTCGAACGGCAGGGAGAGCCGCGACCGGTCGTACCCGAACAGGCGATCGTGTGGGGCGGGGAGGGCTCGCACGTCTTCGTCGTCAGGGATCGCAAGGCGGTGCGCGTGCCCGTTACCATCACGGCGCGGCGCGAGGGGCTGGTGTTCGTCGACGGCGCGATCCGGCGCGGCGATCGGGTGATCGTCGAAGGGGTTCAGAAGGTGCGCGACGGGCAGGACATCCGCCTCGTCAGCGGCGGCGGCGCCGGTAGCCGGACGGTCCAGGTCCGCCCGACAGGATCGGAGACGCCCGCTCCAGCCCCGGCGGAGCAGTGAAGGACCGCAACGATCTTCCCATGCTGGCGGTCAAACGGCCGCTGCTGATCGGCGTGCTCAACCTGCTGATCGTGATCGCCGGGATCGCCGCGCTGATGGGCGTCGAAGTGCGCGAGCTGCCCAATGTCGATCGCCCGATCGTGTCCGTCACGGCCAGCCTTCCCGGCGCGGCGCCCGAAACGATGGATTCCGAAGTCACCAGCCGGCTAGAAAACGCGGTCGCGCGTGTTTCCGGCGTGCGCGAAATCCGGTCCTCCAGCGAGGAGAACAATTCGCGGATCCGGGTCGAATTCAATCCCGGCGTGGATCTCGACACTGCCGCTTCCGACGTTCGCGAGGCGGTCAGCCGCACCTCGCGCGATCTTCCCGACCGGGTCGAGCAGGTCACGGTGGTGAAGGCGGATCAGGACGCGCAGCCGATCATGACGCTGGCGGTCCAGTCGACACGATACGATCAGGCGGAGCTGACCCGCATCGTCGAAAACGACATCGTGCCCGAACTGCTCGCGGCGGAAGGCGTCGCCAGTATCGAGGAATTCGGCACGCGCGCGCGCCAGATGCGGGTCTCGGTCGATCCGGCGCGGCTCAATCGCTTCGGCCTGACGCTGGCCGACGTGGCCACGGCGCTGGAGAATGCGCCCTACGACGTGCCGGTCGGCTCGTTCCGGTCGAATGCGCAGGAGCTGATCGTGCGCGCCGAGGCGAGCGCGACCGATCCCGCGCGTATCGAAAACGTCGTGATCTCGGGCACGACCCGGATCGGAGATGTCGCGCAGGCCGATTTTGCGCCAGCCAATGCGACCAATTTCGTCCGGCTCGACGGACGGCCCATCGTCGGTCTGGGCGTGGTGCGGCAGGCGAGTTCGAACACGATCGAGATTTCGGATTCGATCCGCAGCGGGGTCGATCGCCTCAACGAACGGTTCGACGATCTCAGCATCGAAATCGTGTCGGACGATGCGGAATTCATTCGAATTTCGGTGCGTGAGGTGCTGATAACACTCGGCTTCACAGTGCTTGTGGTGGTCGGCACGATGCTGCTGTTCTTCCGCGCCTGGCGACCCACGATCGTGCCCAGCGCGACGATCCCGGTTGCGCTGGTCGGCGTGGTCGCGGGCATCTGGATGATGGGCTTTTCCATCAATCTGTTGACCCTGCTGGCACTGGTGCTGGCGACGGGCCTGATCGTGGACGATGCGATCGTCGTGCTCGAAAACGCGCAGCGCCTGCAGAACAAGGGGCTGGGCCGCCGGGCCGCCGCCGTCATCGGCACGCGGCAAGTGTTCTTCGCGGTTGTCGCGACCACGGCAGTCCTCGTCAGCGTGTTCGTCCCGATCAGCTTTCTGCCGTCCGAAGTCGGGCGGGTGTTCCGCGAATTCGGGTTCGTGCTCGCGGTGGCGGTGATTCTGTCGAGCTTCGTCGCGCTCTCGCTGGTGCCCGCGCTCGCCGCCCGCTTCGATCTGACGAGCGAGGAACAGTCACGCGGACGCCTTGCCCGGTGGGGCGGACAGGCGACCGAAGGGTACTCGAAGCTGCTGACCAAGTGCCTCGATCGTCCGCGCCTTGCCGGGATCGTCTCGGTCCTGCTCGCCGTGGCCGCAGGGCTTCTCTACACGCAGCTCGACAACGAATTGGTGCCGGACGAGGATCGCGGCGTCGTCACCGTGGATGCGACCGGGCCCGACGGGGTGGGCATCGATTTCATGGATGGCGAGCTGGACGAGGTCGAACGGGTGCTCCAGCCCTATCTTGACAGCGGCGAGATCGAGAGCACCTTCTCCATCGTCGGTCGCTACGATCCCAACCGCGTGCGGGTGACCGCCCAGCTCGCCGACTGGGACGATCGCGACCGATCGCAGACCGAGATTGTGGAGGAACTGAACGAACCGCTGCAGGAAATTCCCGGCTCTCGTACCAATGCGCGTGGGCGCGGCACGCTCAGCTTCGGGGGCGGGGGCGACGGGCTCGAAGTGGCGCTGACGGGCCCCGAATATGCAACGATTTTCGAATCCGCGACCGCGCTGGCGACGGCGATCGATACAGGTTCGGACATCCTTTCGAACCCCGACATCTCCTATCAGCCGACCCAGCCCCAGCTTTCGATCCGCATCGACCGGCAGCGCGCCGCCGATCTCGGCGTCGATCTGGACGATCTTGCCCAGACCCTGCGCGCAATGGTGGGTGGCGAGGATCTGGTCGATCTCAATGTCGGCGATCAGGCGGTCCCGATCTTCCTGACCGCACAGGCCGTGACTGTCACCAATCCGCAAGATCTGCGCAATCTCTACGTGAGGGGAACGAACGACACGCTGGTGCCGCTGTCGAGCGTGACCGAAATCGAGGAGCAAGGCATCGCCGCAGAGCTCGACCGCACTGAGCAGCGCCGCGCGATCGAGGTCAGCGCGGATATCGCGCCCGGAACGCCCCTGCGCGATGCGGTTCAGGAAATCGAGCGACTGGCCGAGGAAGCCGTCGAGCCGGGGATCGACATGATCCTTCAGGGCGAGGCGGAGAGTCTGGAGGAAACTTCGAACGATCTCTTGCTGACATACGCTTTCGCGCTGGTGATCGTCTTCCTCGTCCTGGTCGCGCAGTTCGAGAGCCTGACGAGCGCGGCGGTGGTGATCCTGACGGTGCCCTTCGCGCTGGCGGCGGCGGTGTTCGCGCTGTTTCTGTCGGGCGTCTCGCTCAACATCTATTCGCAGATCGGCCTCGTCATGCTGATCGGGCTGATGGCGAAGAACGGGATCCTGATCGTCGAATTCGCGGACCAGTTGCGCCATCAGGGCCGCAGCGTGCGCGAAGCGGTGGAGGAAGCTGCCGCCATCCGCCTGCGCCCGATCGCGATGACATTGATCTCGACCGTGGTCGGCGCATTGCCGCTGATCCTGGCGAGCGGAGCCGGATCGGAAGCGCGCCAGTCTATCGGGTGGGTGATCTTCGGCGGGCTGGGTCTTGCCGGACTGTTCACTCTGTTCCTGACGCCGGTTATCTATCTCGGGGTCGCCAGGCTTGGAAAGCCGCGCAAGCTGGACCTCGAGCGTCTGCGTGAAGAGATCGACGAGACCGATGAGGATATGACGATGGCGCCGGCATGATGCAGGGGCGTTGCAGAGGCATTGCACTGGCAGGTGCCGCAATGCTGGCAGGGTGCGCCACAGGGCCTGAGCCCGAGCTGGTCGCGGTGGTCGTTCCGCCTCCTATCTATGCCACCGATCTGCCACCCGCAGGCCTCGACGAGGCGTGGTGGCGAGGGTTCGGGGATCCGGCGCTGAACGACCTTGTCGCGCGCGGACTTGCGGCCAATCTCGATATCGATGCGGCTACGGACCGGCTCGATGCCGCCGCCGCACTGCTCGCCGCGGAACGGTCGGATCGGCTGCCCACACTCGATGCGACAGGCGAAGCGGGCGTCGATCTCGGCAGCGACAATCGCGTGCGGGCGAGTGCAGGCCTGTTCGGCCGGTTCGATCCCGATTTAAACGGAAGGCTCGCTGCGGAAATCCGTGCTGCCGCCGCCGATTACGCCGAGGCCGACTACATCCTCGCCGATCAACGCCGCCTCGTCGCCGCAGCGATCGCCAGCCAGTATATCGAATACCGCCGTACCGGCGCGCAACTCGACCTGCTCGAACAATCGACCGACTTGCAGGAGCGCACGCTCCGCATCGTGACCTTGCGTTTCGAAGCCGGTCTTGCCGCCAATCTCGACGTTCGCCGAGCTGCCGCCGATCTGGCGCAGACGCGCGCCCGGCGCGGCCTCGTCGCAATCGCGCGCGCTTCGGCGGCCAATGCGCTCGCCATATTGATCGCCGAACCGCCCGGCACCTTCGCGCCTCCGCCCGCACAAGATGCGAGTGCCATTCCCGACTATAGTCGCGGCCCGGCGGCAGGGACGCCGGCCGATCTGCTGCGCCGCCGTACCGACCTTCTCGCCGCCGAAGCGCGGCTGGCGCAGGCGGCGGCGCGGATCGGGATCGAGCAGGCCGATCTGAGACCTTCCCTTACGATTCCCGGCACGATCGGCCTCGGCGACGGGACGCTGGGTGGATTGTTCACGAATTTTCTGGCGGGCGTCGGAGCCGCGCTCGACCTGCCCCTGTTCGATGGGGGCAGGCGGCGCGCGGAAGTGGAGGCGGCTCAGGCCGAGGGCCGCGCAAGGCTCGCCGAATACCGCGCGACGTTTCTCGACGCGCTGGGTGAGGTCGAGAACGCGCTGGTCGCCATCGAAGCGTATGGGCAGCGCAACGATGACTTGGCGGAGGCGATCGAGCAGAGCGAAACCGCGCTCGGCCAGTCCGATGCTCTCTACCGCGAAGGGCTCGCTTCGCTGTTCGACGTCCTCGATGCGCAGCGCCAATTGATCGCCAGCCGCCAATCGCTGATCGACAGCGAAGCCGCGCTGGCGTCCTCCCATGTGGCCTTCCATGCGGCGGTCGGCTCGCAAGGATATTAAGCGCTCGCTTTAGGCGCGTTCAGCCCGGACGCTTCATCTTGAACAGCGCATCCTGCGTAATCGCGAAATAGTCCGCCGGGCCGCCGCCGCGCGTGATCGGGACGGGGCGCGCCGTCTGGTAGACCCCGTCTTCAAGCATGGCGGGTTCGATATGGATGCCGACCGCCTCGCCGATCACCAGCCATTGGTCGAGCGCGTCCCCCTGCCTGTTTTCGAGGCGCACGAGCTGCGTGAGCTTGCATTCGAAATGCACCGGGCTGCCCGCGACGCGCGGCGGTTTCACCATTTTGGAAGGCAGCGTTGCCAGATTGGCCAGCTCGAACTCGTCGACTCCTGCGTCGACATTGGCCGAACTCGCATTCATCGCCTCCGCCTGCCCCCGGGTCGCCAGATTCCAGACGAACTCGCCGGTGGCGTCGATATTGGCCACCGAATCCTTCCACCCAGCCGATGCGAAAGCGATCAGTGGCGGGCGGTAATTGATGAGATTGAAGAAGCTGTAAGGCGCCAGATTGCGGACGCCGCCGGCGCTCTGCGACGAGATCCAGCCGATCGGGCGCGGCGCGACGATGGCGTTCAACGGATCGTGCGGCAAGCGGTGGCCGTCTTCGGGTTCGTAGAAATGATAATCGGTCATCGGGCCGCTATGCCGCCACGGCACGTCGCATCAAAGCCAAATTGTTCTTGGCGTTTCGGACCTTTAGCGCGGCTTACCTGTTGAGTGGGCAAGGAGACCGTCTTGCCCGATACCATCACCATCAACGGAACCGATCACACGCTGCCGAGCGATCCGCGCGTTAGCCTGCTCGATTTCCTCCGCCACGATCTTGGCTTGTCCGGCACGAAGAAAGGCTGCGATCACGGCCAGTGCGGGGCCTGCACGGTCATCGTCAACGGCATGCGCATCAACAGCTGCCTGACGCTCGCCGCGCTCCACGATGGCGACGACGTAACGACGATCGAGGGGCTGGGTACGCCCGAAAATCCCTCGGCTCTGCAAACCGCCTTCGTCGAACACGATGGCTATCAATGCGGCTATTGTACGCCGGGCCAGATCTGTTCGGCGACTGCCATGCTGGACGAGATCAAGGCCGGTTTCGCCAGCGATGCGAGCGAGAGCCTCGACGGCGAGATGGAGGCCAGCGCCGATGAAATCCGCGAGCGGATGAGCGGCAATCTGTGCCGTTGTGGCGCCTATGCCAATATCGTCGCCGCGATCCGCGATGTGGCGAGCCAGGAGGGCGCGGTATGAGACCTTTCGACCTCCAACGCCCCGACAGCCTCGAACACGCGCGCAATCTTTCGACCGGCGAGACCGCCACGCTGATCGCGGGTGGAACGAACCTGCTCGACCTGATGAAGCTTCAGGTCGAAGTGCCCGAACGCCTGGTGGCGATCGATCGGCTCGGCATGAACGAAATTCAGGCCACCGAGGATGGTGGCCTGCGCATCGGCGCGCTCGTCACCAATACGGCGACGGCCAATGATGCGCGCATTCGCAGCGATTATCCGGTTCTGGCCCGAGCCATTCTGGCAGGCGCGACCCAGCAATTGCGCAACCGCGCGACGACCGGCGGCAATCTGTGCCAGCGCACGCGCTGCTATTACTTCACCAATATCGACCAGCCCTGCAACAAGCGCGAGCCGGGATCGGGCTGCGGCGCGATCGAGGGCATCGCGCGCCTGCACGGCGTTCTCGGCACCAGTTCGAGCTGCATCGCGACCTATCCCGGCGACATGGCGGTGGCGATGAGCGCGCTCGACGCGACAGTCGAGATCATGGGCGCGGACGGGTCCGAACGTAGCGTTCCGGTGCGCGACTTCCACCTTTTGCCGGGCGACACGCCTTGGCGCGACAATGTGCTGGAAACGGGCGAGATCATTACGGCGGTCACGCTGCCCGCGCCGGTCGAAGGCAAGCAGCTTTACCGCAAGGTACGCGAACGTTCATCCTATGCCTTCGCTCTGGTTTCGGTCGCGGCGATCATCGCGATGGACGGCGATACGATCGCCCGCGCCGATCTCGCTTTCGGCGGGCTGGCGCACAAGCCGTGGTACGATCCGCGCCTGTCCGACCTGCTGGTGGGCAAGGCGCCCGACGCCGCCCTGTTCGATTCCGCCGCCGATCTGCTGCTCGACAATGCGCAGGGCTATGGCGAGAACGATTTCAAGATACCGCTCGCCCGGCGCACGCTCGCTGCTGTGCTGGCCGAAGCGACGGAGACCGAATTATGACCGCCCATCTCAAGCAGGACGAGCCCGACACGGCCAACTTCCTCGACACCATGAAGCAGGGTGTGCTCGGCAAGCCCGTCTCCCGGATCGAAGGGCTTGCCAAGGTCACCGGTACTGCGCCCTATGCAGCCGAATATCCGGTCGAAAATGTGGCTGAAGGCGTGCTCGTCACTGCCACGATCGTGCGCGGCAAAGTCGTCTCTATCGACAAGGACGCCGCGCTCGCCATGCCGGGCGTGCTGGCGGTAATCGACGACAAGTGCCTTACCACGCGTGCGGCGCAAGGCACCGCCAACGAGGCCCCGCAGCAGAATCCCAGGAAGATCGATTATTGGGGCCAGCCCATCGCCGTGATCGTCGCCGAAAGTTTCGAGCAGGCGCGCGATGCGGCCAAGCACCTCTCCGTCGAATATCGCGAGGAGGAAGGGGCTCCGCTCGATCCTTCTGACGTCGAAGCCGAAGAGCAGGAGGACGAGACCGTCGATCAGGGCGATCTTGCGCATGCGATGGCGAGCGCCGATCATGCCGCCGACCTCGAAATTTCGACCGAAGGGCATGCGTCCGCCGCGATGGAGCCGCATGCAGCCATTGCCGAATGGAATGGCGACAAGGTCACCGTCTACGCCTCGCTGCAGATGCTGAACTACAACATCACCGAACTGGCCGACAGCCTCGGCTTGGACGAGGAAAAGGTACGGCTCGTCTCGCGCTATGTCGGCGGCGGGTTCGGCTCGAAGCTGGGCGTCAGCGAGGAGGTCGTCGCCGCGGCCATCGCTGCGAAGGCGGTCGGGCGTCCGGTGCGCGTCGTCATGAGCCGCCAGCAGGTGTTCCAATGCGTCATGCGGCGCAGTGAAACGAAGCAGCGCCTGCGGCTCGCCAGCGATGGCGAGGGCAGGCTCGACGGGTTCGGCCACGAGGCTCTAGTCTCCAATCTTCCCGAAGAAGACTTCGCGGAGCCGGTGCTGCAATCCTCTCATTTTCTTTACGGGGGAAAGAACCGCGCGCTGAAACTCGAAGTCGCGCGCATCCATCGCATGACCGCGGGATCGGTCCGTGCGCCAGGCGAGGCTGTCGGCATGCCGGCGCTGGAAGTCGCGATGGACGTGCTGGCGGAAAAGACCGGCGTCGATCCGGTCGAACTGCGGATCCGCAACATTCCCGACTGCAATCCCGAAGAGGATCTGCCGTTCTCCTCCCACAAGCTGGCCGAGTGCCTGCAACAGGGCGCGGAGAAATTCGGCTGGGATGCCGGTCCTCGTAAGCCGCGCCAGACGCGCGATGGCGAATGGTGGGTCGGCACCGGCATGGCGAGCGCCGCGCGCGTTCACAATGTCGGCGAGGCGCGGGCGAGGGTCACGCTGCGGCCCGACGGCACCGCCGAAGTGCGCACCGACATGACCGATATCGGCACCGGCACCTACACCATCGTCGCGCAGATAGTTGGAGAGATGCTGGGCCTCGGAGTGGAAGATGTGCTTGTTCAGCTGGGTGACACCGATTTCCCGCGCGGGTCGGGTTCTGGCGGTAGCTGGGGCGCGGCCTCGATCGGATCGGCGGTCTATCTGGCCTGCCGCGCCCTGCGCGAGAAGCTGGCGCAAAAGGCAGGCACCGACGAGTCCGATCTGGCGCTGCGCAACGGCGCTGTCGAAGGCGGTAAATCGCTGGCCGATCTGCTCGATGGACAGGAATTGTCGGAAGAGGGGCATTACGAGCCCGGCGAGATCGCCGATACGCACACCGCATCGGGTTTCGGAGCTTTCTTCGCTCAGGTCAGGGTCAATCGCTTTACCGGCGAGACGCGGGTGGATCGCATGCTCGGCGCGTTCGGTTTCGGCCGCGTGCTGAACGCCAAGACCGCGCGCTCGCAATGCCTCGGTGGCATTACCTGGAGTATCGGTGCCGCGCTGACCGAAGCGCTGCATTTCGATCCCAGGGATGGCCATCTCGTCAATTGCGATCTTGCCGAATACCACGTCCCGGTAAACCGCGACGTACCCGAGGTAGAGGTGCTGATGGTGGAGGAACGCGACCCGGTCGCCAGCCCGATCCAGGCCAAGGGGATCGGCGAACTCGGCATGTGCGGCGGAGCCGGTGCGATCGCGAACGCGATCTACAACGCTTGCGGCGCGCGGGTTCTGGACTTTCCGATGACGCCCGACCGGGTGCTGGCGGCGATGCCCGATTAGGCGATTGAAACCAGTTGGATTGGGTGCAGGGATCAGCCTTTCGGTTGATCCCTGACCGTACTTAGTCGCCGCGCAGCTTGAACGTCGTGTACCCCGACGTGCTTGCGCACCAGGACCCGCTCCCCTTTATGGTGCGGCAAGCAATGCGCTCGCAGGACGTTTATCGGCGCGTCATTCCGACAATATACGCTGTGCGATCTCGCGAACGCTGTCGGCCAGATCCTCGCGCTGCAGCGCCAGCGCCAGTGTCGCCTCCACGAAACCGAGCTTGCTGCCGCAATCGTAACGTTTGCCGTCGAAAGTGACTGCGTGGAACGGCTGGTCGCCGATCATCTTCGCCATCGCGTCGGTCAGCTGGATTTCGCCGCCTGCGCCCTTTTCCTGATCCTTAAGGATGCCCATGACTTCGGGCTGAAGGATGTAGCGACCCGACACGATCTTGTTCGAAGGCGCATCGGCCACAGCGGGTTTCTCCACCAGGCCCTTCACCTCAGTAAGATTGCCATCGACCGTGCCTGGATCGATGACGCCATAGCTCGATACCTCTTCATGCGGCACTTCCAGCACGCTCACCAGATTGCCGCCGGTCTTTTCATAGGCATCGACCATCTGCTTCATGCAACCAGCGCCGCCCGGCTCTCCGATCATCAATTCGTCGGGCAGGAAAATCGCGAAGGGCTCGTCGCCCACGATGGCGCGCGCGCACCATACCGCGTGGCCGAGACCCATCGGAACCTGCTGGCGAACCGTGATGATGCTTCCCGGCGTCGCCCGGGTCGAGTCGAGAACACCGAGATCCTTGCCCCGTTCGCTCATCGTCGTTTCAAGCTCGTAAGCCACGTCGAAATGTTCGACAATCGCGGTCTTGCCCCGGCCGGTGACGAAAATCATCTCCTCGATCCCCGCCTCGCGCGCTTCGTCTACCGCGTACTGGATCAGCGGGCGATCAACGATCGGAAGCAGTTCCTTGGGAACGGCCTTGGTTGCCGGAAGGAACCGCGTGCCCATGCCCGCGACTGGAAAAACGGCTTTCTTGATCGGCTTGAAACTCATGGAAAGGTCTCCGTGCATGTTCAGCTTCGAGGACGTTTAATCGATTGTGGATGCGGCGATGATGTGGAGACGCGCGCATCCCATTTTGGGACAGTCCGGTGCCCGCCCGCGGGCGTCCGGTAAAGGGACTTACGTGATTACGTCAGGTTGCTTGCGCCCGGTTCTGGCGACGAGATCGGTCAATTCGCCTGCCGCAGCGGCCAGTTCCGCCAGCATGGGCTGCACCTCCGCGTCGAGCTTACCGGTCGGCGGCTCGTACCGCTCGAGATAGATGCGCAGGGTCGCGCCTTCGGTTCCCGTACCCGACAGGCGGAAGACGATCCTTGCCCCGCCTTCGAAGAAGATGCGGACGCCCTGATTGCGGCTGACCGATCCATCGACGGGATCGGTATAGTCGAATTGGTCGGCGGCGCTGATGGTTAGGGTGCCGAAGGTCCGGCCCGAAAGATCGCCTAGCGACGCGACGAGATCGTGCATCATCGATTGCGCGATTTCGGTGTCGATTCCCTCGTAATCGTGGCGCGCGTAATAATTGCGCCCGAATTTCCGCCAATGGTCCTCAGCGATTTCGGCCACGCTCTTGCCCGTCACGGCCAAGATATTCAGCCACAATAGGACGGCCCATAATCCGTCCTTTTCCCTAACATGGTCGCTGCCCGTGCCGGCGCTTTCCTCGCCGCAGATCGTCGCCTTTCCGGCATCGAGGAGCGAGCCGAAGAACTTCCATCCGGTGGGCGTTTCCCAGGCCGGGATATCCAGCTCCTCGGCAACCCGGTCGGCTGCGGCGCTGGTCGGCATGGAGCGAGCTATACCGGAAAGCCCCCCGGCATAACCGGGCGCGCGATGGGCTTGGGCCGCGAGCATCGCCAGCGAATCGGACGGCGTTACGAAGATGCCGCGCCCGATGATGAGGTTCCGGTCCCCGTCCCCGTCGCTGGCGGCCCCGAAATCGGGTGCATCGTCCGCCATCATCCTGTCGTAGAGTTCGCGCGCATGGACGAGATTGGGATCGGGGTGATGGCCGCCGAAATCTTCCAGCGGGGTTCCGTTTCGCACCGTGCCGGGAGCAAAGCCGAGCCGTCCTTCGAGGATTTCAGCAGCGTAAGGGCCGGTCACCGCATGCATCGCATCGAAGGACATCGTCAGCCCGTTCGACACGGCCTCGCGGATCGCGGCGAAATCGAAGAGCTCTTCCATCAAATTCGCATAGTCGGCGACGGGATCGATTACCTCGACCTGCATTTCTCCCACCTGCGTCGAACCGATGGTGTCGAGATCGATATCCTCCGCTTCCACCGCCAGCCAGCGATCGATCGTCTGCGTGCGCGCATGGATGGCTTCGGTCACCGCTTCGGGCGCCGGCCCTCCATTGGCGACATTGTACTTGATCCCGAAATCCCCGTCCGGACCGCCAGGATTGTGGCTCGCAGACAGGATCAGACCACCGCTCGCGCCGTATTTGCGGATGACGTGACTGGCCGCTGGCGTAGAAAGGATGCCGCCGCGCCCGACCAGCGCCCGGCTGTAGCCGTTGGCGGCGGCGATCCGCAGCCCTTGCTGGATCACGGTGCGGTTATGAAACCGGCCGTCTCCACCTATCACGATCGTGCTGGCATCGGGACGCTCGACAGTATCGAAGATCGCCTGGATGAAGTTTTCCGAATAACCCGGCTGTGCGAACTCGCGCACCTTCTTTCGCAGGCCGGACGTTCCAGGCTTCTGGCCTGCGAATGGCTGGGAGGAGAAGCTTTTGATCATGGATTTCCTCTGGGTTGGCGGACGGGTATCGATCCCATGGAAGCCGAATGTGTCAATCGAACCTCGTGCTCGTACGATAAGCGAGGTGGCCCAGCGCCTTCGCACGCGAATTCTTCTCCGAATGAACGTGGTCGGGGGATGAAGCTTCATGCCCAGTCCCTGCCTGAAGGCTGAGGCGGGATTTCGGGAATTGTTTTAAGGACCGTATCGAATTCGTCATCTAAATGTCGCCTCCTCTTCCAGGGGACGAACGCATCGTAGCGTTGCGCTGTCAGACCAAAATGATATTCGCCCGACAATCAAGTGTTACGGCAAGAAGGGGCCATTCTATTATGACATCATCCCCTGCGGACAGAACCGTACCGGTTCTTGTCACCGGAGGCGCCGGTTATATCGGCAGCCACGCCGTCCTCGCCCTGCGCGATGCAGGCTGGCCCGTTGCCGTTATAGACAATCTTACGACGGGTTTCGAATTCGCCGTACCGGACGATGTCCCTTTCTATAAAGGCGATATAGAGGACACGAACCTGCTTGCGCGCATTTTTGCCGAGCAGGGCATACGCGCCGTCATGCATTTCGCTGGCTCGATCGTCGTACCCGAAAGCGTCGAGGATCCGCTCAAATATTACGGCAACAACACGGCTAAGAGCCGGTCCCTGCTGCAGGCGTGCATTGCGGCTGGCATTCCCCATTTCCTGTTTTCCAGCACCGCCGCGACCTATGGCGTGCCGGAAAGCTCGCCGGTCCGCGAAGAAGCGCCGACCGTGCCGATCAATCCTTACGGCTGGTCCAAGCTGATGACCGAACGGATGCTGGCGGACACCGCCGCCGCGCATCCGATCAATTACTGCGCGCTGCGCTATTTCAACGTCGCCGGGGCCGACCCTCAGGCGCGCAGCGGGCAGTCCACTGCGGGCGCGACGCATCTCATCAAGGTTGCCGTCGAAGCCGCATTGGGTCGGCGCGAGAGCGTCTCGGTGTTCGGTACGGACTACGATACGCCCGATGGCACCGGCGTGCGCGATTATATCCATGTCAGCGACCTCGCGGACGCTCACGTCCTGGCTTTGAAAGAGCTGATCGCCAAACCGCAGACATCCATGACCATGAATTGCGGCTATGGCCGGGGCTTCTCCGTCCTCGAGGTACTGGATGCGGTCGATGCAGTCACCGAAGGGAAGATCGACCGGATTTTCGCACCTCGCCGGGCGGGCGATCCCGCAGCGCTGGTGTCCGATCCCGGTCGGCTGAAAGCGACGCTTCCCTGGAAGCCTCGCCATGCCAATCTGGAAGAGATCATCGTCCACGCGCTAGCGTGGGAGCGCAAGCTTGCGACAATTCGTCAGATGCCCGCCGATCCGGACAATCGCGGCTAGCGTCTTCGAAAGCCCATTTGGGCGGCGATCGTCGCGGTCTCTACGGCGCGACCGTCTTGGGAAGCCACCGTGGTTTCGACCTATGCCATGGCGGCACGCCCGCGATTTCGCTCAGGCGAGCGGGATCGTGGATCACCATGCGCCGGTTCGCGACCGACACCACGCCCTCGACCCGCAATTGCTTGATCAGGCTGTTGGTGTGGACACTGCTGACACCGATCAGCTCGCCCATTTCGCGTTGAGTGAGCGGCATGAAGAAACCGCGCTCCGGATCCTCCTCGCTCAGGGCATGTCGCTCGTGCAATCGCAGGATCAGCGCGGCCAGGCGCGTCAGGGCATCGGCCTGCCCGGTAAGCGCCAGCCGTTCCATGAGGAGAGAGCGTTCTTCCTGTGATATCAGGAACATGATCGCTGCAATTCGCGGACTTGCCGTGAACAGCTCGCCAATCTGATCCTGCCCGATGCGGATGGTCTCGACCGGCGTAAGCGCCATCACGGCATCGATCGGTTCGCGCATCGCCAGGCCCGGGAGCCCCAGGATATCGCCGGGCAGATTGACCGAGACCAATTGACGCGACCCGTCTGCCAGGATCACCGCGCTCGCCGCCCATCCATCGACGAGAAGGTAGAGGTTATGCTCTGTTTCCGATCGGATGATGTCGCCACGCTCGAAATGGTTTCTCGAACCGCCCAGCTCTACAAGCCGCTGAATTTCCACAGGATCGAGATCTGCGAAACCGGTCAGGCGCGAAATGACTTTTCTATCCTTGACCTCGGCGGAACTTTCTTTCGGTCGAAAACTCATTCCACCCTTTCAATCGCGTCCTCAGACAGCGTCGGCTTCACAGACCTGATGGGCTGCCGTTATCGAGGCCGTGTCTGTCGACGGTATCGCCTGCTTGGCCGCTATGCGCGGCGTTTCGTACGACACCCCGGCATTGCGTTGCAAGCGCGCTCGGTCCGTCAGGCAGATTATCCCGCGACTGCATCGCAGGCACGCTTCACCTTCGAGAACATGCAGCGTGTCGGTCACGCTCGCGCGCCTGACGCCCAATTGCGCGGCCAGGCCCCCGTGGGTCACGCGTAAAAAGTCGCTATCCACCCGGTCATGCAACATCAGCAGCCAGGCGCACAGGCGCTCCTTCAAGCTTCCGCGATCGCGGGCGCGGATCATCCAGGCGAGCTGGCTGGTATAAGATCCCAAAAACCGGAGAAGGGAGAGCGACAATGTCGCGCTGGAAAGGCAGGCTTGCCGCATATCCTCGACCGAAATCGCAAGTGCGGTGCCACCATCCATCAGAACCGTGGCTTCCACCTCGTCCTGCGAATTGTCATCGAGGACGGCGGACCAGCCGAAAAACCCTTCGCGACCGACTAGGCCGAGCCCGCTGCGCTGCCGTGTGAACTGGAGGCAGGCGACAAGGTTCAGCGGGAAAAGTACGTGCGGTCCGTCAAGCGTGTCGTGCGCCAGACAATCGCCGTTCTTGAAGCGAACCGGTGAAAGTCGTGCCGCAAGCAGCTTCCAATCCTCTTCCGGCAGGCTGGCAAGAAAGCTGTTAACCGATCCAAGCGAACCGGTTCGCGATGTATCCTGCTGCATCCATGCCTCCCATACGCTCCGCGCCGAGACATGCTTGGCCCCGTTTTTATCGTAGCGTCAGCAAAGATGTACCGAACAATGTCGCCGCTGGAGATAAACTCTTTTAAGTTTCGCCCGTTTGACGCCACTTTTTTGTACGTTGCCGTACGCAGCGCTGTACGCCCGGCCATCCCGATTACCTTTCTGCCCGTTCAGCAAGAGCGAGTCTCGAGGAGTATCCGATGGCAGACGATCAGCAGATTATTGAGGCCTTCGAGGCGCGGGAGGGACGCAGGACCAACCGGCGCGACATGTTCCGTGGCTTCGCCGCCGCTTCGGCAGCAGCCGGCGGGTTCGTCCTCGCCAACAAGTCCAGTCCCGTCGCCGCGCAGAGCGTGTCGGACGGCGATATCCTGAATTTCGCGCTCAACCTCGAATATCTCGAAGCGCAGTTCTACGTCTATGCGGCCAGCGGGGCCGGCCTGCCGGAAAGCCTCCTTTCCGGTACCGGAACGCGCGGACAGGCGACCGGCGGACGCCGCGTCAACTTCACCGATCCGGCGGTGGCCGCTTATGCCCGCGAGATCGCGGCGGACGAGCAGGCCCACGTGGCATTCCTTCGCGGTGCGCTCGGCAGCGCAGCCGTCGCTCAGCCGGCGATCGACATCAGCGCCAGTCCGAATGGTGCCTTCTCGACTGCGGCGCGTGCCGCCGGTCTGATCGGCCCGGGCCAGTCGTTCGATCCCTATGCCAGCGACGAGAACTTCCTTCTCGCCGCCTATATCTTCGAAGATGTCGGCGTGACGGCCTACAAGGGCGCATCGCCCCTCATCAGCAACAAGACGTTCCTCGAAGCGGCGGCGGGTATCCTGGCAGTCGAAGCCTACCATGCCAGCCTGGTGCGCACGACGCTCTACGCCAAGGGGATGCAGGCGCCGTCTTTGATCGACGCTTCGATCGCGATTTCCAATGCGCGGGACAGCCTCGACGGGTCGAGCGACCTCGACCAGGGCCTGACGACCAGCCGGACATTCGGCGGCACGGCGAGCAACATCGCGCCGCTCGACGAGAACGGCCTCGCTTACAGCCGTTCCGCCGGACAGGTGCTCAACATCGTCTATCTCAACAATATGGCCGTCACCGGCGGGGGCTTCTTCCCCAACGGCGTCAACGGCACCCTGCGCATGAGCGCGGCGAACTAACGAAACCGAGAGGATAAGAGCATGAAAGATCGCGATATCATCCTTGAGGTTCTGCAGGCCGGAACCGATCGCCGCATCGAGCGCCGCCGCTTCCTGCATTTCGCCGGAGCCAGCACCGCAGCGTTCTCGCTGGCGGCCTGCGGCGGGGACGACAACAACAATCCCATCGGTGGGACGCCGCCCGGGCCGACGCCCACGCCGACACCCACACCGACGCCGCCATCGGCTTTGACCGATGCGGACGTTCTGAACTTCGCGCTGAATCTGGAATATCTGGAAGCCCAGTTCTATTCCTACGCTGCGATCGGGTCCGGATTGGCAAGCAACCTGCTCGACGGAACCGGTACTCGCGGTCAGGTGACCGGTGGGCGCCAGGTGAATTTCACCGACCCGCTGGTGGCACAATACGCTCGAGAAATCGCCTCGGACGAGCGCGCTCACGTCGCGTTCCTGCGCAGTGCGCTGGGTGGAGCGGCCGTGGCACAGCCCGCGATCGACATCGGAAGTTCGCCTAACGGCGCTTTCTCGTCCGCTGCGCGCGCCGCTGGCCTGGTCGGCCCGAACCAGAGCTTCGATCCTTACGCGAACGACAACAACTTCCTGCTCGCGGCGTATATCTTCGAGGATGTCGGGGTGACCGCCTATAAGGGCGCATCGCCGCTGATCAGCAACAAGACCTTCCTCGAAGCGGCTGCGGGCATCCTCGCAGCGGAAGCCTATCATGCTGGTCTCGTGCGCACGGTGCTCTATCGCAAGGGCCTGCAGGCGCCTGCCCTGATCGATGCGAGCGAGGCGATCTCGAACGCTCGCGACAGTCTCGACGGCTCGACCGATCTCGACCAGGGTTTGCGTCCGCGCAGCACGCAATTCGGCGAAGGCACGAACATCGTCCCGACCGATAATAACGCGATCGTCTTCAGCCGGACGACCGGCCAGGTTCTTAACATCGCCTATCTTACGGCCATGTCGACGACCGGCGGCGGGTTCTTCCCGAACGGAGTGAACGGCAACCTCAGGATGAGCGCCGCTTCGAGCTGAGGCACGAGTCAAGGAAACGTAGACCCATGGCCCATTCCCATGCGAGCTGCTTCAGGATCACCTGCTACAAGACCGGCAGCTATGCTCTGATGCACTTCATGGTGGCGATCACGGTCGCGTATCTGCTGACCCGAAGCTGGAAGGCGGCACTGGCCATCGGCATTGTCGAGCCGCTGGTGCAGACCGTCGCCTTCTATTTCCACGATCGGGCGTGGAACGGATCGGGCAGGGGAAAGGTGGCGAACGCCTCCGAATCCGTCGAACTGCGACGCGCCGACTGAGACGAAAACCGATGGCGAGGCTATCCGATCTGCCACCGCAGGTCGGATAGCGCCGTGCGCGGCTTCGGCGTAAATCCAGCCGACAGATGCCGCCGGGCATCACTCTTCATGCGAAAGTTCGAAGCGCCTTCGGTAGTGCGGCCCGCTTTCACAAAGCCCGGCGAGATCGCTCGCGTGATGCCGCGATGATCCGTCCTAGAATTCCGACCGAAGACTCGCTCGCTTCGAGCCATGATGGCCCTTGCACGCTAGCGTTAGTCGGCTGCTGAGGCAGTCAGTTCGGACAAGGGCCGCATCTTCCTGCGGGAGTGGCTGGGGTGGCAGGGACCCCAGCCAAAATCAGAACAGCACTAAGTCGTTGATTTCACTGGCTTACAGGCGGCGCCCGCACATGTTCTTGCTACAATCTGTTGCTACAGTAAGCAAGTGACGATTTAGGGTCGCTTCAAGCATCCTCCTGTTTGGCCTTAGCAAGCGTTTCAAGCCGCGACCCTCGCTGACGGGACCGAGAAAAGGGTGCGCTGAATTCCGAGGAAGGCAGCACGTATCTCGGAAGGCGTCCCGAGAATGCGCCGGGCATCGTTGGTGCTGCCATAACGACTGCGTATGAAGTGGCTTAACCGCTGCGGATCAAGTTCGCGGATCCCTTCTCTCGCGTATGAGCCGAGCACGTATTCAAGGAACTCGCGCATCTCTTTTTCATAACCGTCCAAACCGGTAGACTTGGCTGTCTCCACCCGATCGGTGCGGGCGAGGGGGGCGAGCGCGAATCGAATGAATGCCAGCACATCAAAGATATCTGAGTTCGGCGCATCGATCAGCCGGCGCATGTCGTCCCGGCGCTCGCGATCATATCCCATTTCTGTAAGCCGCTCTAAAAACGCCCGCCGGCGATCCGGATCGCTCCAGACCTCCCGAAGTTCGTTTTCGTCGGTGACCAGTGTTCCGAGGTCACCGAAGAGGTGCTCCATAAACTCTTGCGCGGTTATGGGGCGGCCATTGAACATGTAGGTCGTAACCCCATCGTAGCGTATTTTGCGCTCCTTGCCGTCGGCTAGCCGCACGATGACCTTCTCGGTCGGCTCCTTCGGGTCTTCGGGGTCTTGTGGATCGTCCGGCCCATCGGGTCCACCGGGTCGGGGACGCGGTGGTCGGGGATCTGCAGGGTCTTCCGGTTCGCCATCCCATTCGGGATCGTTGAAGTGCTCGTATGCTTTCACGAAGTCGTAAATCGTGAAGAAGTCCTTCCCGTCGAAAGTGCGAGTCCCGCGACCGATGATCTGCTTGAACTCGATCATCGACTTGATCGGCCGTAGCAGGACGATGTTCCGCACGTTGCGCGCATCCACCCCGGTCGACAGTTTCTGCGACGTCGTGAGGATGGTCGGCAGCGCCTTCTCGTTGTCCTGGAACTCGCGCAGGTGCTGCTCGCCCAGCTTGCCGTCGTCTGCCGTCACCCGCTCGCAATAATGCGGGTCCGGATTGTCCTTGATCTGGTTGATAAAATTGCGGACGCGGGCGGCGTGATCCTGCGTGGCGCAGAAGACCAGCGTCTTCTGGCGTTGGTCGGTTTGGTCCATGAATTCCTGCACGCGGCTCATCTCGCGCGCGTCGATGATAAGCTTGGTGTTGAAATCGGCTTCCTTGTATTCCTTGTCCGGATCGATCTCGCCCGCGATCACCTCGTCCTCGTCGCTGAAGGTGTAGGTGTCCATGGTGCTGGCCATCTGGCGCACCTTGAATGGCGTCAGGAAGCCGTCGCCGATGCCTTCTTTCAGCGCATAGGTGTAAACCGGCTCGCCGAAATACTTGTAGGTATCGGCGTTGGTGTCGCGCTTGGGCGTGGCGGTCAGGCCTAGTTGCACGGCGGGCGCGAAATATTCGAGGATCGCGCGCCAAGTGCTTTCGTCTCGCGCGCCGCCGCGGTGGCATTCGTCGATCACGATGAAATCGAAGAAGTCCGGCGCATAGCCTTCGAAGGTGAACTCGGTCTCGCCGTCCTTCCCGCCGGTCATGAAGGTCTGGAAGATCGTGAAGAAGATGTTGGCGTTGGTCGGCACGCCGCCGCGCTTACGCACTTCCTCCGGATCGATGCGGACAAGCGCGTCGGGCGGGAAGGCGCTGAAGGCGTTGTAGGCCTGATCGGCTAGGATGTTGCGATCGGCGAGGAACAGAATGCGCGGACGGCGCACCGGTTCGCGACTGAGGTTCCAGCTGGATTGGAAAAGCTTCCATGCGATCTGGAAGGCTATGCTGGTCTTGCCGGTGCCAGTCGCGAGCGTCAAGAGGATGCGCTTGTCGCCCTTGGCAATCGCTTCGAGCACTGCGGTGATGGCGTTGTGCTGGTAATAGCGTGGCTGCCACTTGCCGCCACCGGTCTCGAACGGGACCGCGCCGAACCGTTCGCGCCAGTCGTTGCCCTGCGGGAAGCAGCGATGCCACAGCTCGTCCGGCGTCGGGAAAGGAAGGTCGTGATCGCCCTCCTTCCCGGTGTTCATGTCTGTGCCATACCAGCCGAGCCCGTTGGTCGAATAGGCGAAGCGGGTTTCGAGGCGGCGGGCATAGTCCTTCGCCTGTCCGACGCCGGCAGTATGACCAAGCCCCGCGCGCTTGGCCTCAATCACCGCCATATGGCGGCCCTTGTAGGTTAAGACGTAGTCAGCAAAAAGGGTGTTGGCACGCTCGCCACCAGCGAGAATCCGTCCCGGCGCGATCGGGTAATTTCGAGATATGGACGAACCCTCAACCACTCCCCAGCCAGCGTCACGCAGGACCGGGTCGATACGATTGGCGCGGGTATCGTCTTCAGTTTCCTGCATAGCTCTACGTCAGTTCCCCAGCGAATGCCTTCGTAAGGATGGATCGGCGGAGGTCCTCAAGGTCCGTCAAAGTGTTTTCGTAGTAATCCTTCAGTAAGAGGACCTTTTCCTCAAGTGCCGACAGTGTCCGGACAGTCGCGTTCTGAATGTCCACTATCGGGATTGGAAGTTTCATCCCTTTCAGAGATTTATGGTAGATTGCGACAACGTTCGTGGTGCCACTCTTCATCTCCTCCAGCTGCCTCTGGCCTAGCGTCGAACGAAACCCAAAAGCAACGAACTGCGGATTAACTTCATCCGAGAAGCGAGCACGCATTAAGTTGTTATTGAAGACCGTCTTATCTGGTATTGCTGAATTCACAACGCAGCTTTTACCTACGAGCTCTCGACTGTTTCGTGTATTAAATAGAAAATCCCCAACGCGGATTTGGAACCTAGGAAACTCATTGGGTTCGCAATTCACTCGATCTAAGATCTCGTTTATAAATCTATTATCGTTAGAGATGTGGTTCATCTTCACATAGGCAAACTCACCAGTTTCAGGCTGTTCCCTCTTGCTCCGCACCAGCCCGATTAGGGTAGTCTTCGTAATGTCTTCGAATGAACGCTGGTCATACTGTTCGGCTAATTCTGCGAACGCACGGTCGATCTCGATCTGGACCATCCCATCCGCATCCGCAAGATTGGCCTCTGCGTTGGCGCGGGCGCGGTCGAGGGCGGAGAAGGCCTGATCAAGCACTGCGACAATCCGCTTCTGCTCTTCGAGCGGGGGAAGCGGGATTGGGATCAAGCCAAGGTTCTTTCGACTTATTCGCTTCCTCGTCGTGCCAGTGCAACGGCCTTCAATATCTCGCTGGTAGGTCTTGGACTGCGTGTAATAGACCAGAAACTCTCTATCCAACGTCCCCACGTCCGGGCGCACAATCGTGCAGTCCACGGCAGTGATCATTCTATCGCCGGTTTCAGGAACGAGGCAAGCGCGGCCAACAGGGTCAGGCAGCCGGGAAACCAGCACATCACCGGGCAGGACTTCTGTGCAATTTAAGCGGTGGAAGGTCTGAGAAGATATCCACCGTGCTTTATCACGCCTGTCCTTGAACCGCCCCACTCCGACGTTTCCAGTCTGAACAAGTCGAATGCCATCTTCCGCTTGATCCTTGCTTTCGACCCAATCTCCGTCAGCGAAGGTTTTCGAAACGCTCGAAAGCGGAGCAGCATCCCAACTCACAGCAACCCCCGGATGTCTTCTAGTATCTTGGCCGTTTCCTCCTCCCTCGCTCGCATGGCACCGATAATCTCTGCGGGTTCACGCAGCGGTTCTTCCTCAGGCGCGTTCGGGTTGCGGACCGACAAGTCCCACGTCGTGTGGTCAAGGTCGCCGACCTTCACCGTCCAGCTTTTGTCGCTGTCGGCCTCGCTCTCCTGCAGCTCGACAAATTCCTTCAGGTCATCGTCATTGAGCGGGTTGGTCTTGCCAAGCGAGCGACCGGGGTCGAGCTGGTAATACCAGATCTCCTTTGTTGGTGTGCCCTTGTCGAAGAACAGCACCACTGTCTTTACCCCAGCGCCCTGAAACGTGCCGCCGGGGCAATCGAGCACCGTGTGCAGATTGCAGGTCGCCAGCAATTCCTTGCGCAGCTCCACACTGGCATTGTCGGTGTTGCTGAGGAAGGTGTTCTTGATCACCACCGCGCCGCGCCCGTGCGAGAAGCGCCCCTCCGCCTTCAGCTTGCGGATGAAGTGCTGCAGGAACAGGTAGGCCGTCTCGCCTGACTTGATCGGGAAGTTCTGCTGCACCTCCCGCCTCTCGCCGCCGCCAAAGGGTGGATTGGCCAGCACGATGTCGTGACGATCAGCCTGCTGGATATCCATCACGTTCTCGGTGAGCGTGTTGGCATGGCGGATCGTCGGCGCCTCGATCCCGTGCAGGATCATGTTCATCACGCCCAGCACATAGGCGAGCGATTTCTTCTCCTGCCCGTAGAAGGTGCGGCGCTGGAGCGTTTCCCATTCCTCGCCGGACAGGTCCGGGCGGCGCAGGTAGTCCCACGCCTCGCACAGGAAGCCAGCCGATCCGCAGGCACCATCATAGATCGTCTCACCGATCTTCGGGTCGACCACCTTGATCATCGCACGGATTAGCGGGCGCGGCGTATAATACTCGCCGCCGTTGCGCCCGGCATTGCCCATCCGCTTGATGCGGGTTTCGTAAAGATCGGACAGCTCGTGCTTGGCATCGGTGCTGCCGAAATCGAGCGTGTCGACGATGTCGATCACCTCGCGCAGCGAATAGCCGGAGCGGAACCGGTTTGCGAGTTCGGAGAAAATCTCGCCGACCTTGTATTCAAGCGTATCCACATCGGCATCGCTGGCGTTGAAGGTCTTCAGGTAGGGGAACAGCTTTCCGTTGACGAAGTCGATCATATCCTGCCCGGTCTTGGCGGCATTGTGATCGAGCTCACCGTCCTCGTCTTTCGGCGCAGCCCAGGTCTGCCAGCGATACGCCTCGTCGAGGATAGGCGTGTAGTCGCGGCCTTCCAGTTCGGCCTGATCCTGCCGCTCTTGCTCCAGATCGTCGAGATACTTGAGGAACAGAAGCCAGCTGGTCTGCTCGGCGTAATCCAGCTCCGACGACAGGCCCTCGTCATTGCGCATGGCCCGGTCGATATTGTTGAAAGCGTTCTCGAACATACGCCCCTCCTATCGACCATAAATTATGATTGCATTCAAAATCCGGCGAGCGCCGGTGCCATCCGTGTCGGTCTAATCTCCCCAACCCTGGGCCTTGTCGTTGACATTGGCATCGTCGAACAAGCCACGAGGTTCCTCACTGGTCTTTGCAATAGCGACCACTCGCTTCAT
Organism: Erythrobacter sp. A6_0; assembly: GCF_017744235.1. NCBI lineage: Bacteria > Pseudomonadati > Pseudomonadota > Alphaproteobacteria > Sphingomonadales > Erythrobacteraceae > Erythrobacter > Erythrobacter sp. A6_0. Next base: position 1,030,868 of record NZ_JAGHQR010000001.1, on the reverse strand, counting down.
CTCTGGGCTATTGGAAGCCTCGATCGCCTCGGCACCACCGCTCGCCATTAGAGCCTTACGGACCGAGCCGACTGCCGCCCTGACCCGCGCAGCCATGTCTTGGATCGGCTGCGTTAAATTAACCAATTCGGCCAAGAGGTTTTGCACGAGGGTTCGCTCCTGTTTTGCCAATTTTCGCTCGCTTTCAGCTTCCATCAGAGCTTGGTTTGCCTCTTTCTTGGTCCGGAGCACCTGATCTTCCGCGTCCCTAAGTTCCCGGTCACGGGCTTCATTCCGGGCCATCTCTAGCGAAGCGATATTTTCCCGTTTGGCGGCAGACTTCAGCTTGTTTCGAAGAAGCACGCGCTCTTGATCGGCCTTTCGCCTCGCTTCCTCGGCTAGTTTGAGTTCCTCAGCCGCTTTCATGCGATCGATAACCGCGGCATTGGCGTCTGCCTCGATTTCTTCAGCGCGAGTATCAAGATCGGCAGACCTCTCCCGGACCAAATCCTCCTCGGTCCGGAGCCTCGTATCGCGATTGTCGAGATCGATCTCACGTTCCCGGGCGTGGGTTTCTCGCTTTTGAAGTTCGGCGATACGTTCGACGATGTCGTTCTCGTCGCTGAGGATCGACGCTGCGCGATCATCAAGCCCTCTTTCCCGAGAATCCAATTCTTGGGACCGATTGATATGCGTCTTCAATTGCTCTTGGATCAGTTCGAGACCCTCTCCTGCAGCTTCGCGGTCACGCTTGGCGCCATAGATTTCTGGAGAGACCCGGTCCGAGCCTTTGGCCGTCTTCGGCTTGCCCCTCAAAGCTTGGAATCCGTGATGCATGAGATAGTCGGCGAAAGCGTCTTGCAGCGCCTTACCTTGCGACTGCTTGGATTCCTTCGCGGACCGGGCCCCCTTCACATCGAAGCCATAGTTCTCGGCGAGCAGTTTCAAATGCCGCGTCATCGACACGGCTTTCTTGCTGCCGCCGGGAGCTTTCTTGTCGCTCTTGTCGTAAATCGGTGCGAGGAACAGATCGACATTGTTGGTGGATTTTTCGTCTCGGTCGATCCTGGCGGCGAAGACAGCCTGACCGCCGAACGTTTCCTGCGCGAAATACACAGCCAGCCTCATCGCGAAATAGGCATCGCCCTCTGTTTCGGTCGGTATGCTATCAGGCATCTTCACGATCATGTGTTGCGCGATCGTGGTTCCGCCCTTCGGTCGGAACGCGCCGGCGACATGCTCCTCAAGCCGATCGACAAGTGCCAGGGGATCCCCGGTCACTCCGTCCGGCACCCAAGTAAGGCTGTCGGCGTCGCGAACTTTGCGCGACTTCGCAACATCGTCGAGGCGCCGTCCATGAAGCTCTGCCTGACGCAGCAGCAAGGCGTTGAGCGGGACGAGACGGGCGCTTACAAAGTGGGACATGCATCTAGTTTAGGGCCCCGACCGAAGGGAGGGGAAGGCCCCCATGTCTCTTTTTGAAAAAAAGGACACCCGCTAGTCCTTTTTGCCGTTCACATATGGAGGCCATATTATGAACGTCAAAAAGGCGCGGGCGAGGGAGGCAGCTGCGCCCTCCCTTGCGAACCCACCAGCCTTGTTCGGGCTTTGCCCGAAGCTCGGTTCCCCAATGCCAGCCGATAGGCGGCTGCATTGTGGAAACGAGCAAGGAAAACGTGCGAGCGAATGATCGCATCGTGTGCTGCGCTGTGCACACGATCACGAGAACATGGATGTTCGGTCGCTCAGCATACCGAAGCGGAAGACCCGCTTCGGGGATTGCGCGGGCACAATCGTGAGGTCGGTCGCGCCCAGCGCAACCGAAGAAGAGTGTTTTGAAAGGGCGAAGCTGTCCTTCGGAGGAAATTTTGAAGGCAGCCTGACCCGCTCAAGTCGAGCGGTGACCCTTTAGAGAAAGCTCGAAATGAAAGAACTTAACAACAAACCCCTCGCGCCTTGCGAGCGCCTCTTGGCGCTGCCGCTGCTTTTAGTGGGAGCAACGAAGGTTGCCGAATGGCAGTTGCCAGGTATGCCGCAAGGATGCCTCGACCTACCGGAGTGCAATCTCGTCCTGGCCGGGACTGCGGACGCCGAGCGGTTCGACTTCGCGATGCTGAAAACGTCGACGGATCACGATCGTGACATCCTGCTGATGCGGATGACTGCCGGTCAATTCCCGGCGCTGGCCGACATCGTGCTTCGCTCGACCGCAGAGCCGATTCTACTGACGAACCTGATCCCGTGTCGGCAGAAGGAGAGGCTGTGGTTCGTGCCGAGCTCAAATGGAAGGAGCGTAGAGGTCACGGAAAAGGGACTCGCCATGCGTTGGAAAGCGCCCATCTCGCCAAAGAAATTGAAGGGGGGATGCGACCGCCTGGCCGACGAGATCTCGCGGTTCCTGCGGGGAGTCACGTTCTGATGGCTGCGACCAAATCCAAGCCGCGGGCTAAGAAAGCGAGTTCGCCCTCCAAAACGGATGAAAAGGATCCGCTCAGCTGGCTCTTTGTGAACCCTGAGAAGTCCTCGAACGGTCTCGTATTCGGAGTGTTGAGGAAGACTTTCAGGGGGCGGACGAATACCGCCCACGAGTTCGGTTTTCGGAAGTGCCATCCGGGAGCGTCATCCGTGAACGCGGACCGCACGCACTGGGCGCCCAATGCCGAGAAGGTAGAGGTTATCCTGCCATCCCAAGCAGACGACATGCTGAGCGACCCTGATCTGCTTCTGCACCAAGTAGATAAGTGCGCTCCGCTTAACGAACCCGGACTGCTCACCTACCTGACCCTACCGCTGTCCGATGCCGACCGGCTTCACGTCGGCTGGGAAAAAGCGCGCTCGTTTGCCGTGACACTCGCATCCGAGCGCGACCTCGCGTCAATCGTGATTCTGCATTCCCCAGGCTCCATCGGTGCGGCGTTTCCTCTGCATGCCCACCTGCTCGTCGTCCCGCGCGTGTTGAACGGTCTCGGACTTCGCCATGCTCCTTTCGATTGTGAATTGCTGCGTGACGAAGGGCAGGGGATTCTGTCCGAACTCTGGGACAAGCACCGCCGCCGAACTGCTTAGACGACAGATAGAGAGATGCCCGCGGGATGCTGTCCTCCCGCGGGCATTTCCGCGTGAGAATTCTTGAATCGAGGTAGAAATGTCCCCGGATCGGGGGAGGAAAAACGAGGAAGATTTAGATGATTAGCAACGTCGAAACCAAGGTGATGTCGGCCTACGCGAACGCAATCCACAAAATGTTGGTGGGGACCGATAGGCTTGAGCCAGGATTGGCGTTTAGTGCCGGGCATCGCCGCACCATGCAAGATACCGTCACAATTGCTGAGGTCGTTCAGACTACCCGGCATGACATGCTTCGCCTCGGGTTCGAATGGAGCGAGGACGAGTTCCAGATGACCGAACTGGCGCTATTCATCTGGCAAGATCGCGGCACGCTGACGGTCCCGAGTTGCCATCTATATCTGCCAGCCGGATCAGATCGCGCGTGGCTGGTGACTTCGGAGACGTCGCCGAGGATGTTCGGCTTGGAGGCAAAAGGTGTCGTTCGCTTTGATACGGTTCCGGAAGATCTCGAGGCCGGAAAGGGCAGGGCGGTATCGCGCCTTCAGTCTCTCCTGCCATGTCGCACATTGTCCTGATGAACCTCGGATCTGTTTGGAAACGTAGGCCGCCGCGACGCATCATCAAGCGGTAGCAGGACTACCTGACCGCTCAGCTGCCGTCCGGTCCCGACCGATTGGATGGCTGCTGAGCGCCCCAATCTTGGCCATTCAAGTGGATGCGACTTCTGCCCGAAAGCGGTCGTTCATTTATACTAGCGCGGATGGCAACAGTGCGCCCCAGAATTCGTCAGTCGAGCTGACTGCGGCGCGTCTCGAAAGCTGCCGTTCGTTCATGATAAAGAACACGGCAACAACGCGCCCCGTCGTGGTCGCCCATAAGTTGATCCGACACTCTAGAAGCGGTCCTTCGCTCGGCACGCCCTTGTTGCTGCTAGGCCAACATTCGTGCCGTCACGAACAATGTCGTTGCTCCGACGTATCTGCCGTCCCATCTTACGGACATGACGGCGATCCCATTAAGCACCACTGCATACGACAATGTCGTCCTGCTTGACTCGCAGGTTGTGCTGGAGGCCAAACCTCTCGATCAGCTGCCGTGGAGCGACCTATTTACGGGATCTGTCCTATTGCTCGTAGCCAGGCAGGTGCAGACCGAGATCGACCGACGTAAAAATGACGGTCGGTTGGGCAAGAGGGCACGGGCTTTCAACAAGCTGCTTGATGGCTACATCGTAGACCGAGTGCCGTCCGAGGTTCTCTCGAACCCAAAGGTGGACGTCGCCACCGTGGCTAATAGGCCGATCGACTGGGATGCTTTGGACGATCTCGACCGGGACGATCCTGACGACCGGATCGTGGCGCAAGCGCTGAACGCCATCCTGGATGATCCAAGCAGAATAGTCCTGCTCAGCCACGACATGCGGCCGCGTGACGCTGCGGCGACCCACGGTCTCAGCGCAGTGAAGCTGCCCGAAGGTTGGTTACGAGATCCTGAGCCCTCCCCTCACGAACGCCGCATCGTAGAGCTTGAGGCGAGGAACAAGCTTCTCAGCGCTGACCAGCCGCTGCTGAAGGTCCGGATTGAGGCGGTTACGCCGACGCCGTGGACCTATCGAGAGGTGGGCGAGGCGCCGGAAGATCAAGCGGCGGCGATTCTCGAAGCCAAATTGGCGACCGCGCCGACGCAGTCCCGTGGCGGTCCGTTCGGCGTCGGCATGGGATCCTACGACTATTCTCACGACGGCCGGATCAAGGCGTGGCAGGCGGTGATGCGCGAGGACGTGATGCTGATGCATCGTGGCCTGACGAAGCTGCATGCTCAGCATCGCGTCAGGGTGACCATTGAAAATGCGGGGTCGATTTCGGCCGAGGATCTTTCACTGGAGATCCGCTCTGGCAATGCCGTTCTGCACTCGATCCCTTACTGGGTGCTCGTCACTGGTCCGGGTGCCCCGCATCCGCGCTTGTTGCATGAGCGGCTTCCGCATCTGAATCCTGCCAATTTCGCTACGCCGCACCGGGAGGCTTTTTCGTTTTACTGGGAAGAGCGCGGCCCCGGCGATCATCTGATCCTTTCATGCAAGTCCTTTAGGCAGGAAAAAACGCACACGGCCGAGATCTCCCTCGAAATACTTGCAGGGACGCTGCCGAAGGCTCAAATCGAGGCAGTCGTCACGGCTGCCAACCTGAAGGGCGATGTCCGCGGAAAATTGCTTGTGGACGTCAATCGTGTCGTAACACCCTTCGACCAGGTTTACGACGTAGGTGGCAAATCGCTCGCAATCCGGCCACCTTTCGAACTTCCCGACGACAACTTAGATTTTCGGGACTATACTTGGTATCGCAATGGCGGGTCCGAACATGAAGTCGACTGAACGGCTCCTCAGCAGTTTACCCAGAGGGACGGAAGCGGACTTGGACGTCGGCATTAAGGCGAATTAGAACCTGATTACCATAGCGACCGAAAAATCGTCGGCCCGCCTCAGGGTCGAAAGAATATTCGTTGAATTCCTGGCCTTGAGCAACCACTTCTCCATGATGGCCAAACCAACTGATTTCGAAAAACGTGCCCGCGTCGAATTTGCAAAGCTAAGTAATGACGCCCTTTTTGAATACTTGATCTCGCAGAACCGCCATTATCCGATCGAGAAAATCGCACACCAAGATGTGGCTCTCTACGATTTCTGGCTGCGTGAAGAGTTGGCAAACCGCGCGGGGGACTTGCCGCAGGAACCGTTCGGGATTATGCGATTCCACCGCGGCAACCCGCTTGACAGTGATGCTGACGGCGTGATTATACCTGACGTATCAGCTATCACAGAAGAGGGACTTGGGAAGAGCCTCGTCGATCGCTTCAATGACACGAGCAAAAAAATCTCGAAGAGGCCCACAATGGCGGATCTCGTCGACAGGCGCGGGTGCCAGGTTTTCGCTCTTCGGATTCATACTGCCGGAAGCTACACCTCTATGCCGCTCCGTAATCCCTGATCGGTGAGCCAGTCGCGCACTACTTCCGTCGTCAGCGTCTGACGACTGCCCCAAGATCAGTTCTTGGGTGGTTCCAATGCTGGCCGGACAAAAACCTCGTAGATAAAGACCGCCTGCAGGTTGGGATCTTGGCCATAGGTTGTTTGGGCAATCACCGATCGTCATCTTTGTAACGTCGGAAGCTCTGAAGCGGCCGGTCGGAAACGCGCCCTAATCGCGGTCACTCGACTAATCGACCGGCGCTCTCGAAAGCCGTCGTTCGTTCAGCAGCCGTCGATTGGCGCAATGGGCGAGCGGAACGGCCACTATCCGAGATGGCGGAGGGCGGCATCGACTAAGAGTGTGACAATGGCTGAACTCGTCAGGACGATGCCGCGCGCAAGGGATTTACCGAACTCTTCGGCGAAACTCTCGCGGAAGGTGCGCGGTCGACTCATGGCTCCTGTTCTGCGAAGCGCTGCCATGCCCCTTGCAGCGACATAGATTTTTCTACCCAAAGTTGATCAACGAGCGCCGCCGCCGGATTGCGGGCCTTGCAACGTAGCGTCAGCAACCCGACCGGGACCGGGCCGTAGTCCGAGTCTTCGCACTCCGCCTCGTAGGTGCCCACCAGGCACACGGCATTATGCCGGCGCTCGATCACGTCTACATGCTCGAAAACATCGCCATAGAACTGGCGCGCGCGATACTCGCGTTCGCGACGCATTTTGAATACTCCGGTCTGCTGAGCTTTCATGAAGGCAGCGAGATCGATCCATTCGCGCAAACCCGCCAGATCGCCATAAGCGTCGGGGTCATCGATGTCGGTATCGACGATGGCGAAATGTGTCGCCGCAAGCGCGCGAAGTTGTGGCTCGGTGCGGAACGGGGCGACGATAGCGGGAATCTTGTGTCTGAAGATTGCCAGGCATTCAGTCATGTGTGCGACCATTTCGTCGTCGCTCAGTTGACGGCGAGGCCGGGTAAAGGCGTCCTGCTCCTGTCCGAGCGCAAGTGCGATCTTCTCAAGACTGCTCGCGCGGACCTGTTCGCCGCGTTCAACGCGTTCAATTGTGGAAAGCGAAACACTCGCCATGCTGGCGAGCGTGACCTGCTTCCAACGCAGTTGCGCGCGCTGGAAACGGATATATGCTCCAAGCCCTTAAGGGTCGGGTGGAAGGATCGCCTCGTCGGTCATGGAAGCGATCTAGCCGACCGCGCTGCATATTTGGATGGCGTAACAGCCTTCAGTTGAAACAGGAGCCTCTGTCGATCAGGCAAATAAGGCATTGCTCGATGGATCCCGACAGCTAGAGAGCAGGGGTCACTACAACTCCCGCAAGAGCATCGAAGTGGATGCACCGCGATATCGCTCAATCGTTTGGTCGAAAGCCTCTTCTGGATCGCCAGGCTCGAAGTAGGGAAGCAATTCGTCGTAGCGCGCGCGCGCTGCAACGCGCGAAACTGACCGCCCCATGCTCAGACGAACGGCCAAGCTTTCGGGGCTACTACAGCCTTCCCTTACGCAACTCCCGAAAGTCGCGAGCGTGATAGGTATCGGCGTGTCTTCTTCGTTTTGGGCCGCGAACAGGCGCGCGGGCAACCCCGCAACGAAGGCCATATCCGGCACGATCCGGAGCACGAAATGCCGCGAATATTCGCAGCGGTTTTTGTCGCCACCTTTGGGGTAGTTCGTTTCCATGACATTTAGCGGCGCTCCGTTCATCCAAGACGCCAGCATGGCTGCGATCACGGGCAGCGCGTAGTTTCCCCGGTCGTGATTTGAAGTCAGGTTTTTATATGGGGTGCCGAAAAGGCCTTCGACATTTTCCGGTCGGACAAGCTCCAAGAGCCAAGCCGGATTGGCTTTAAGCCAGTCGACCAAGGCGGCGATAGCCGCTTCGATCGTTGCGGCATTTTCAGGCTTTGCGAAAAGGTCGTTGAGATCGTTGAGGATCGCGACCGGCACGCCCGTCAGCCCGGAAACGCGATCGAGCCACTTCGCATCGTCTTCCGGTTCGGCTTTCTTTCGCGCAGCAAAGGCGGCGGCGATGCGGCTCTCAACCCAATCGGCATCGCCTTTTTGCCGAGCACGAAACGCGGCGAAAGAGCGCGACAGAAGAGATCTGATGGGAGTATCGGTCCCGTTCTCATCCGATGCGGGCAGCCGGCTCAGGAAATAGGCGGGCATTCCGTGGTCGAAAGTGCCCGCATGAATTCTGTCGAGAAGCGCGGTAGTCGGGTCGTCAATGATCAGGCATTGATCGCTCTGCGCGAAGATCGATTGCAGGGTCAGCCAGTGCGCGTTGATCAGGTTCGATTGATTGTCGAATTCGACGACGCGGCTTGGCACGACAAGCACGAAGCCCTGAGAGCTTTCACCCGCCCGTCCTGCCCGTCCAGCAGCATTGAGCAATTCATGGGCTTCCAGCTGTGCCATCTTATCTGCTTCAGGGTCGAAGCGGCTGTCGCCCGAAATAATAACTACCTCGCTCGGCAGGTTCATCCCTTGAGCGAGGGTCGAGGTCGCAAAAAGAACGTCGATGCCGTCTTTCCGCTTGAACAAGGATTCGTGAAGAAGTCGTTCTTCGCGCAATAAAAGCGCATGATGGCTGGCGGCGCCGCCGCGGTAATTGCCCTTCGCGGTCGGCGTCAGATAGCAATGATCCGCACCGCCCATCTCTTCGGCGGCAAGGCGATGAAGTTCGAGCTCGTCGTCGGTCAGCTTAACCTTCCGAGCGTCGACTAACTCGGGGAATTCCTTAACCGATGAATCGGCGAGGACGGTCGATTGCACAAAAACGAGCGTCTTCAACGCGCTCGAAGCAGCAGCTGCGGCGATCAACGCGCTCGTGTGATTTCCGTTAGGCGTTAGATACCACGCGCCGCCCTTCGATCTGCCGGTCGACAGATGGTGAGCATCGTCGAGCAGCGGTTGCAGGGTGTAGTCGTCGCGATCCTTGGTGGCCCAAGTCTGCAACAGACTGAAGAACCCGAAAGGCTGGGCGACCAACTCGCGCTTTACTGCGACGGGGGTGTTCTTATGATCGGGATAGTCCCGTCTCGCCTGCTGGAGCTTGGCCTTTAGGTCCTTGATGGCGTCGGCTTGATAGACGACGCTCCCGCGGACCTGACGAGTCGGCTTCCACGCCAAACTCAACGAAAGGCAGGCTCGGCCCGTCAGTTCTTCCACCCACTTTGCTATTTCGTCGGCGTTTTTCATCATCGCCGAAAGCAAAAGCAGGTCGGCTTCGGGCGCGGCGATGGTGAGATTGAGGATCGCCAACATCGAGTCGATGCTGCGACGGCTGCGATCGCTATCGCGGGGGTGAAGCAGATGGCATTCGTCGAAGACGATTAGCCCAAGATCTGCAAACGCTTCGGGCTGCGTCGTCAGCAACATCAGGCAGCGTTCGGGCGTCGTAACGATGACTTCCGGCAGAATGACGATTTCGGAGAGTGTAACGTCGTCCTCGACGTCGCCGACGATCTCGAAGGTGTTAAACGTGTCCTTCAATGCGCGTGTCGTTTGATCGACGAGAGCGTGGGTTGGGACGAGGAAGACGACTTTCTCGCCTCTGATAAGCGAGGCGGCAATTTTGAGCTCGGCGAGCGTCGACTTGCCGCCGCCGGTCGGGAAGCTGATTGCCGACGACTTTCCTTTTTCGAGGTAATCGCTCGCGATAGCATCGCGATGATTGCGCCAAAGGAATGGCCTCCTGCGGGCCATGCGGCGGATGATCTGCCACCACCCATCGCCGTCGACGCCGTGCGGCGGTGACACGCGGGCCAACGCGGATTCTACCAGATCGCGTTCCACCGCGATCAACAGGTTGGCTAAATGAAGCGGACCAGGGAAAAGGTTGAAGATGTGATCGCCGGCCGCGAACACGTCTTCGAGTTGGCCGACGCTTAGCGCCTTCACGCGCGCGAAGTGGGCAGACGCAGGCTCAATGCCGCGGCTGGCGGCAGTTTCGGCATCCACTGGCAATAGGAGCCGAGCCGCCAGTTTCTTGATGCCTCTGAGGAGTTCCAAAAAGAGGGCGTCGATAGCTTTTTCGGGTGCGGTCCGACCGGTGTCGATGTCCGGCAGTTCCAACTGTCCAATGTTGGCGAGCCGCCCAGTTGCGAGAAACTTTATCGAAGTAGCGAGCGCCTGTTCCACGACCGTCGCGTTGTCGGGATCGGCCGAGATACGTTTGGAGCATTCGGCGGCGTCAGCATGCGCTTCCGCCACCATAAAGAGTAAAGTCGCGCAAATCTCGGGTGCGACGGTCGCTCCATCCAGATAGGAAAACCCGTCGTCGCCGGATTTCGAGGCCGCAAGGCACACTTGATGCGCAGATGCCGCGACAAACGCGGCCGCTGCGCGATTTTCACGCTCCGGCAGCAGCGCGACAAAGGCCTCGTGCGCAGCAGCCAATCGGCGCACCTCAAGTAACGTGTCTCGAAGCGTCTCCGAGGCTTCTTCACCCTGCTCACCGCGAAGCCTTATCCTGGCGGCGACTATGTCGGCGAATGCCTCAGTAAGGCGCTTGGGCAATGCTTCGAGGTCGAGCCCGTCAAGTGGTGGCGACGCTGCGATTAGCGCGGATGTAATGGGGTCAAACATGCGCAATCGCCTTAATCTTGGCGGCGACTAAATCGGCAAAGTCGGCCATCCACTGCCGGACATCATCAAAATGCATGGTTTCGGCACGACGGCGGGACACTTCTCCGTTTGCCGACACGTCGTAATGCTTAAACAGCTTCTGCCGCTTCCCGGTGGGTTTGTGCTTATCGTCGATACTGATGCTCACGCGATAGCGGCGTGACTGCTGCCAGAGGATGCGATCGATAGCGTCATCGACATCTAGCTCAGGATAGAGGTGTTGCTGCCGCTCGAGAATTGCAGATGCCTCGTGGGTAAGCTCGGCGATGCGCTCGCCAGCTTCCATCTTTACGATATCGGGCCAGACAAGCTGCTTGATTGTCTTCCGCGCGTTTTCGGTCGCCTTGTCCTCGAAAATGACAATGGCAGTGACCGACTTTCCATCACCCGAAAGCTCCAGCTGCATTCCGTCAAAGCCCTTGTGAGCATGGAAGATGTGAGGTGGCGCGAGCGTCGCGCCGTGTTTCTTCTGGTTGGCGGCAATCCAGGATATGATTTGGAACAACCAGCCGTCACGGTGCCAAGGATCGCCGTTTTTGGCGACCTTTAGCTTTTTGAGCGCATCCGCCGCGTGCTGTGCCGATCCAGCCGGGGCTGTGCCAGCGAGCCCTTCAAGTATCTGAGCAACATGACGATACTGTCCGAGCACCACACGAGCGACGCGTTCCGCGAGCAGGTCGATATCTTCGACCTCCCATTCCCAGCCGTGGCAAAGATTATCATGATCGATTTGCTTTAAGACTAACGTCATTGTTCATCCTGGGGCCGGAAGCTCACGACGAAAATCGATAAACGACATATGCAGGCACACAACGTGAATTCTGGCTTGCCGCGGCATCCGAGCCAGCTGGTCCATATTGAACGAACTTCCGCTTACCCCTACTTCGCGGTCAACAGATGCCAGTCAGTTTCCGGCCCAGAACTTGACGGACAACACTCCCGGCGAAACGTAGCTCAAAACCTGAAACGCTCGAATTCGTCTGAATTTTATTTCGACCTGCCGGGCCTCGGGCATCGCAGCGACTTGGAAAGCAGCTGTATCCGAGTTTGCTCCGGCAAATGACCTGTCACAATCGGAATTCTGTTGACCAGCTTGAGTAACTTTTCGAGCGAGGCAGCCGAGGGATATCGAGTTTCGCCTTCGCCTCCCTTACCAGTATGTCCTAGATGGTCGTTGCGAAACTCCAGTGACACTTCTTGCTGCTTTAACTCATCGCTGACCATGTGCCGGGCTGCGTGCATGGCCTGACCGCGTTTAAGGTCCAGCATATGAGGGGCGAGGTATATCCACCAAATCTTATAGAAAACGTCGCCCAGAGTCCTCTTGGTGCTGCTTGCGGGCATGAGTTCCGGAAATAGCAGGCGCTCACCATCCGCTCTCAAGGCTTCTACGTATCGGACAAACCCTAAACGGATCAGCTCGTCAGCTATCGCGATGACGCGATCCGCAGCCTTGTTCTTAACACGACCTATTTCGGTGGCCCGGATATGTATCGAAGGAATTGAAGCGTCGGTCTTGACGTCATCCACCATGAGTTTGCAAATTTCTTCGCGACGCGCTCCGGTATACCAGACGAGCAAAGGCACGAAGAATAGTCCGTCGTGGCATAAGTGGTCGCCTTCTTTAAGGCGATCACCTTTGCGTTCGCTCTTGCAGCCGGTCCATGGGGCTAGGCTGAATAGCGCTTTGCCTTGCTCATTGGTCAGACGGTCCCGGTCGTCGCGGGCGTTCCGTGGGACATCGATCATAAACTTGCCGAAATCGATATTCGCCTTCGACCCGGTGGTCTCCCACATGTATCGAAATATTTGTGCGAGCTTCCCAAAATGCTTGTTCGAGGTTCGCGTGGAGAAGCCTACATCCTCGGATGGTAAGGTGCCTTCAGCAACTTCATCGATGGCGCGTTTTGCTGCGTTTTCTAGCGTATCGGAGAGAACTCGATCTACGGGAGATTTGCCATAACGACTGGATAGCTTGTCGAAAAAGACATCCAAACGTGCGATGTCGGCTTCGGTGACCTTGTATAGGGGTGTTCCGGTAGGTAGGGATTTCTGAAGAAGGGTCGCGGCCCAGCGTATCTGCCGAAGGGTTTGCTCCTCGACCGTCGACGACTGACGCTTCCCTTTTTTTCGATGGCCAGAAAGCTTTGGAGTGGCTGCAATCATGGCCTCGGCTACTTCGATAGGGGTCCGAGCTAGCCATTTCTTACCGATGGGAGTTTTGAATAATTCAACGTTCGGTTCAGGACTGCCGGTAACGTCGAGATCATCGTCTTCGAGATCGTCGAGTTCCAAGTCCTGATAGCCATCCTGCAAGGCGGTCTCTGCATCTGCATAAGCATTACGGTAGGCTAAGTAGAGCAGGAGCTCCAACTGCCATCTCAGCTTGTCATTGGGTGTGAACCCCGCTCGGGTGAGATGGTGGTCGATCTCCTCGCGCCGAATAGGGCTAACGCCCTTATTCTCTCGCATCGCGATGATGGTCTTTAGATCGGCGACCCGCTGCGGATCGCAACCACGTTCAAGCCATGATTGCTCTTCGCCTGGCAAGAAGGAGGCGTGCCCGCCGAGAGACCTCAACCTCTCGAAATAAACAACGAACGCGAGGTTCGCAGCGGAGTGAAGTTCCGCTTCTCCCGGCTCGGCACGTTGCATGGTGCAGACTTCAAGAAGCCGGGCATGATACATTTCCTTGGCGATGGCACGCAGTTCGCCTTCGGTGACCTCGCTATTGTTCCTGATTTCTTGTTCCAGCATCGACCGCACTCCGGGAAGGGCGGCGGAAAGCGCCGCCCCCCTGTTGCGCGCCTCGAACCGATCGGTGGTGCCGAGAGAAAGACGCACGTCAACACGTCTAGTATAGAACAGATCATGAACCCTGCGCCACCAGAAAATATGGCCGCGGCGATACACGTGCTGGAGAGAAGCCATTGGACTGATCTTTCCCGGACAGCCCGTTGGCACACTCGGGTGCACAACTGGACTTTCCGAACTGGGGTGATCCAGTAAAATCAATCACTTGACTGGGATTTGGCTGGGGTGGCAGGGATCGAACCTGCGAATGCCGGTACCAAAAACCGGTGCCTTACCACTTGGCTACACCCCAGCAGTGGGCGCTCCTATAGCGGTTCGCGCACGGATGTGAAGGGCCTCTCAGATGGCTTTGCCGTCGAAATCTTCGGCGGAGTGGCGTTCGCGCAATTGCGTGTCGTCATCGCCCCACACCTTGGTGACGATACGGCCGCGGCGCACGGCAGGGCGCTCGGCGATCGTTTTCGCCCAGCGCGCGACGTTTTCGTATTCGTGGATCGAGAGGAAAGTCTTCGCGTCGTTATAGATCGTGCCTTCCACGAAGGGGGCCATCCAGGGAAATGCGGCGATGTCGGCCACGGTGTAGTCGTCGCCGCCAAGATATTGGCTTTCGGCAAGGCGGCGGTCCGCTACGTCGAACAGGCGCTTGGTCTCCATCGCATAACGGTTGATCGGATATTCGTATTTTTCGGGCGCATAGGCATAGAAATGTCCGAAGCCGCCGCCGATGAAAGGCGCGCTGCCGATCTGCCAGAACAGCCAGCTCAGAACCTCCGGGCGTGATCCGTCGCTCGGCAGGAAGCTCCCGAATTTTTCCGCAAGATACATCAGGATCGCGCCGCTTTCGAACACGCGAACCGGCTCTGCTCCGCTACGGTCGAGCAGGGCGGGGATCTTGGAGTTCGGATTGACGTCGACGAAGCCCGACCCGAACTGCGCGCCGCTGGAAATGTCGATGGTCCAGGCATCGTATTCCGCCGCCTTATGTCCTGCCTCAAGCAGCTCTTCGAGCATGATCGATGCCTTCACGCCATTGGGCGTGGCGAGCGAATAGAGCTGGAAATCGTGATTGCCGACCGGCAATTCGCTATCTTCGCGCGCACCGGCGGTGGGTTTGTTGATGCTGGCGAATTTTCCGCCGTTCTCGGTATCGTTGGTCCATACGGCGGGCGGGGTATAGGTGGGGTCGGCCAAGATCGGTCTCCTGTTGGGGAAGTCCCGGCAAGCTGGGGTGCTGGCGGAGCGAGCGCAAGTGGAACCGCGACAAGGCTGGAGCGTCCAGCAGGTGCAACCATCGGGCACGCACCATGACCAAGCTTATCTACGTCGACGACGATCTACCCGGCATAACCCGCAAGGGTGCGGGCAGGGGCTGGGCCTATTACGATCCCGACGGAACGCTGATCCGCGATGCGCAGGAGAAGCGACGGTTGAACGCGATCGCGCTGCCCCCCGCCTATAACGATGCGTGGTTCTGTCCCGCATCGAACGGCCATATTCTCGCCACCGGGATCGATGCCAAGGGGCGCAAGCAATATCGCTATCACCCCGAATTCCGCGCCCGGCGCGAAGGGGAGAAGTTCGACAATTGTCTCGTCTTCGGTGGGCTTCTGCCGCTGGTGCGCAAGCGGGTCGAACAGGATCTGCGCGGCCGCAAGATCACGTGGGATCGCTCCGTGGCGAGCGTCGTGCGCTTGCTCGATCTGGGCGCGATCCGCGTGGGTAACGAGGGGTACGCGCAGAACAATAAAAGCTTCGGCGCCACGACGCTGCGCCGCCGCCACGCCGAACTGACGGGCAAGACACTGCGCCTCAGATACAAGGGCAAGGCGGGCAAGCTGCAGGAGGTCGTCCTGTCCGACAGCAGCCTGTCGCGCATGGTCCGCAACATGCAGGATTTGCCTGGCCAGCATATCTTCAAATATGTCGACGACGATGGCGACGTGCAGGCGGTAGGGTCGAGCGACGTCAACGAATACCTTTCCGAAACGATGGGTGAGCGTTTCACGGCCAAGAATTTTCGCACCTGGCATGCCAGCGTCATGGGCTACGAATGCCTTCTGAACGGAGAGGGCCTCGTTCCGATCAAGGAATTGCTGGACTGCGTGGCCAGCAAACTGGGCAACACGCCTGCCGTCACGCGCAAGAGCTATATCCATCCCGCCGTGATCGACCTCGTCGATCGCCAACAAGAATGGCGCGCCGATCTCAAGTTGCCGCGCGCGACAAAATGGCTGACCCGCGAAGAGCGCGGCCTGGCCGAGCTGATCAAGGACAGCCCCGGCGCCCACGAACTGCTCGCCGCTTCGCGCGGCTGACGTAGCTATCTGCCAAAACGATTGAGTTTTCAGACCGATCGGTATATGCTGTCGTAATCGCGGGGTGTGATATCGCGCGACTGTCGCGGGATTTGGCAGCCTGCGGAATCGGTTTCCGTCCGGGGTGGGGTCATGCAGAGACTAGCGCAATTCGACGTTAGCAGGCAGTTCGTCACCCGACCGGGGCAGATTGCAGCCCAGACCGTGTTCGGCGCAGTATGCGCGGCTGCGATGATCGGTGTCCGCGCTGCGGTCGATCTGTTCGCTCCCGTGTCAGGGCCTTTCGCGCTCATCTATCCGACGGTTCTTCTTGCCACCCTGTATGGGCATTGGCGCGCGGGTGTGATTGCCTTCGTCGTGACGTTCCTGTGGGCTTGGTATTTCGTTCTGCCCGCACAGGGATCGTTTCTTTTTACCGAGGCTTCGGACCCGGCGCGCGTCGTTATCAACGCGATCGCCGCTCTTATCGTGCTGATCTTTGCCGAAGCGTTTCGCCGCGTCGCGCGTAGCACGGTCGAGGAAATCAGGCAGTCAGCGGACCGACGGCTCGCGCAACTCGCCGAACTCGAACATCGCACCAAGAACAATTTCGCGCTCGTCGCCAGCCTGCTGGAAATCCAGAAGCGGCGGGTCAGCGATACGGCTCTGCATCCGATGCTGGACGATGCCGCCGGTCGCGTGCGCACCTTTGCGGACGCCTATTCGAGCCTCTCTATCGAACATTCCGATGGGGAGGATGTCGATATGAGGCCTTATCTCGACCAATTGCTCGATCGGATCGAGCGGGCTGCTGTGCCCGATCACGTTTCGCTTTTTCGCGAAATAGACGCCGTCCAATTGTCGAGAGAGACTGCCGTCGCGATCGGCCTCTATCTCAACGAGGCGATCTCAAACAGTTTGAAATACGCCTTCCCCGACGAACGGCCCGGCAAAATCGGCGTGTTCTTCCAACACCGGCCCGAAGGCTGGCGGTTGACGATCGATGACAATGGCGTCGGGATCGAAGGCGAACCGTCGAAAGGCGGTGGATTGGGTTCGAATCTTCTTCAGGCCTTTTCGGCACAGGCCGGTGCGCGCCACAGCGCCGGCCCGACGCTGGGTGGATTCCGAACCGAAATGAACGCACTTCGCGAAGCGGTTGCCTAATCGGCCTCTAAGCGGTTACCGCCATCGACAGACGCGGGCCGGACTTTCCCTTCCGAACCGGCGCCGGATTGCGCCGACGCGCTGACCGGCTTCCACCGCACGGAGATGCCGACAGATATGGCCGACAGCACCAGCCACGCCTTTTTCGACCTGCACACTCACGGTTTCGTGCGAGTGGCGACTAGCACGCCGCAAGTACGAACGGCGGACGTCGCCTATAATGCGCGCGGTATTCTCGACGAGGCAAAGCGCGCGGCGGCCCGTCATGTCGATGTGTTGCTCTATCCCGAACTGTGCCTGTCTTCCTACGCGCTCGACGATCTTCACCTGCAGAACGCGCTGCTCGACGCGGTCGACGCCGAAATCGCGGCCATAACGAAGGCAAGCCGCGACATTCCGACAGTGCTCGTGATCGGCGCGCCGCTGCGGCGCAATGGCCGCATCTACAATTGTGCGCTCGCGATCTGTCGCGGCAAAGTGCTCGGCGTGGTGCCCAAGAGCTTTCTGCCCAATTACCGGGAATATTACGAGAAGCGCTGGTTCGCGCATGGCCGCGATTGCATCGGCCTCACCATCCGCGCCGGCGGAGAGGAGGTTCCGTTCGGGACCGATCTTCTCTTCGCGCATCCGACCATCCCCGGTTTCGTTTTCGGCATGGAGATCTGCGAGGATTTCTGGTCTCCGACCCAACCCGGAACCATGGCGGCGCTGGCGGGCGCGACGCTCGTCCTTAACCTCTCCGCGTCCAATATCGTCATCGGCAAATCGGACGAGCGCCATTTGCTCAGCCGCGCCAGTTCCGCGCGCTCGGTCTGTGCCTACGCCTATTCGGCGAGCGGGCATGGCGAGAGCACCACGGACCTCGCCTGGGATGGGCAGGGGATGATCTACGAACTCGGCGAACTGATGGTGGAAAGCGTTCGCTTCGACCGCGAGCCGGAATTGTGCGTCGCCGATATCGATTGCCAGCGCATCCTCAACGAACGGATGCGGATGCAGACCTTCAACGACGCCGCCGAAGCCGCCGGCCGGCCCGAAGACTGGTATCGCACCATCGCCTTCGATCACGAACCGGCGGGCGGAGACATCGGCCTCGATCGTCCGATCCGCCGCTTCCCCTTCGTGCCCAACCGGCAGGGCAAGCTGAACGAGGATTGTTACGAGGCGTTCAACATTCAGGTTTCGGCCCTCGTCCGCCGGATCGAAGCGACTAATCCCCAATCGCTGGTCATCGGCATTTCGGGCGGGCTCGACAGCACGCATGCGCTGCTGGTGGCGGCGCGCGCCTGCGACACGCTCAGCCTGCCGCGCAGTACCATCCGCGGCTATACCATGCCCGGTTTCGGCACCTCCGAAGGAACCCGATCGAACGCCTGGAAGCTGATGGAAGCGATCGGCGTCACCGCCGAAGAGATCGATATCAAGCCGACCGCGCGGCTGATGCTGGAAAATATCGGCCATGCCTTCGCCGATGGCGAGCCGGTCTACGACGTCACGTTCGAGAACGTGCAGGCGGGCCTGCGCACGGATTATCTGTTCCGCCTGGCCGGGCAGCATGGGGGCTGGGTGATCGGCACAGGCGACCTGTCCGAACTGGCGCTGGGCTGGTGCACTTACGGCGTCGGCGACCAGATGAGCCATTACAACGTCAATGCGGGCGTCCCCAAGACCTTGATCCAGTATCTGATCCGCTGGACCACCACGACCGGACAGTTCGACGAGGAGACGGACGGCGTGCTCCTCTCCATCCTCGATACCGAGATCTCGCCCGAACTCGTACCTGCGGGCGAGGACGGCGCGATCCAGAGTACCGAGAGCAAGATCGGCCCCTACGAGCTGAACGACTTCTTCCTCCACCACATCCTACGCTGGGGCCAGACGCCGAGCCATGTGGCGTTTCTGGCCTGGCACGCCTGGCACGATGCGCGTGGCGGCGTGTGGCCTGCCGGTTTCCCCGAAGAGCGCAAGAACGAATACGATTTGGACACGATTGCGGGATGGCTGGAAAAGTTCATCCGCCGTTTCTTCGCGTTCAGCCAGTTCAAGCGCAGCGCGCTGCCCAACGGCCCCAAGGTCAGTTCCGGCGGCGCCTTGAGCCCGCGCGGCGATTGGCGCGCGCCGAGCGATGCGGTGGCCGATGTCTGGCTCGCCGAACTGCACGAGGGACTTCCCGAAGACAAGAGCGACTGACCCGTGCCCGCAAGAACGGTATTTCTTCTGGTCCTCGCCAATCTCGCTTGGGCCCTAAATGTGATCGTCAGCAAGCTGGCGGTCGAGGATCTGGGGCTGCCCCCATTGTTCTATGCCGCGTTGCGCGCGCTGGTCACAATTGTCGTGCTCGCGCCCCTGTTGCGTCCGCTTCCCAAGGATTGGCTACGCACTGCGCTGGTGGGCCTTTCGATCGGTGGCGGCAGTTTCGCCCTGTTCGCTCTCGGTCTCGAAACGGCTAGTCCATCGGCGGCCGGTATCGTCGGTCTGTCGGGCGCGCCGATGACCGTGCTACTGGCTATCGTTCTGTTAGGTGAAAAAGTCCGCTGGCGTCGCGGGATCGGTATCGCTCTCGCCGTGATCGGCGTGGTGATCGCAATCGCCTCCCCATCCGGCTGGGAGAGCTCGGGAGGGGTCGCCTGGATCCTCGTCTCCTGCCTCTTCGGGGCGTTGGGCTCGGTCTTCGTCAAGCGGATAGAAGTTGGCGGCCGGCAATTGCAGGCGTGGTCGGCGCTGGCATCCTTCACAGTGCTGATGCCGCTCGCCTTGGTCACCGAAGACAATTTCGTCGCCCCGATCCTGGCCGACCCGCTGGCCGTGATCGGATGCCTGATCTTCGCCGGGCTGATCGTTTCGGTCTATGCCCACACGATCTATTTCAGCGCGCTCAAGTCGCATGACGCCAATCTGGTCGTCCCGTTCACGCTGTTGCATCCGCTGATGACCGTGGGGCTGGGCGCCTGGCTTACGGGAGACCGCGTGGGCTGGCCGCTGCTGATCGGCGGGGGCATCGCCGTGACCGGAGTGGCCATTCTGGTCATCCGCCCCAGCACCACCTTCACGCGACGCCTGCTGGTGCGTTCGCGGCTTTAGGCGCGGGATCGGTTTGCCCGGGCACGCTTTTTGCTCCATCGCGTTGACAGACCACTGCCATTTTCACCCAGGATCCGAATGACCGCCATTAACCGGATCGCCACCGCGGTTCCCGATCTCGATTTCGAAGCCGATTATCGCCGCTGGGCGATGCGCCGGTTGGATGGCACGCGCGAGGCACGCCTGTACGAACGCATGGCCGACCGATCGGGGATCGAACATCGCTGGTCCGTGCTGACGGCGGAAGACGCCAAGCTTGAAGAAGGCGTCGGCCTTTACGGCGGCGCGCAGGCGCCGGGCACGGCGGAACGTATGGCGATCTATGCCGAAGAAGCGCCGAAGCTGGCGTTGAAGGCGATCGAGGGGCTGGGCGAGCTTGGCGTCATCACGCATCTGGTGGTCGCCAGCTGCACCGGTTTCGTCGCGCCGGGGATCGACCAGATCATCGCGCGTCGCTTGGGGCTGGCCGACGATATCGAGCGCGTCCTGATCGGTTTTATGGGGTGCTATGCCGCCGTCACCGCGCTGCGCACCGCGCGGCACATCACGCGCTCGCAGGAAAGCGCGCGGGTGCTTGTCGTGACGGTGGAATTGTCGACGCTGCATCACCAGGAACAGATGGATATCGAGCCGCTGCTGATGGGCGCCCAATTCGGCGATGGAGCCGCCGCAGCAATTGTCAGCTCGCAAGGAGAGGGGCTTCGGCTCAGCGAGGGCATCTCCGCCGCGCTTCCCGACAGCGGAGACCTCATCACCTGGCATATCGGAGATACCGGGTTCAACATGCGCCTTTCGGGCGAGGTTCCGGGCCGCATCGTCGCCGCGCTGGCGGATCCGGACGTTCGCGACCGCGTGCTGGACGGGGCAGAAGTGGAGGCGTTCGACGCGTGGGCCGTCCATGCCGGGGGGCGAAGCATCCTCGATGCGGTGGAGAAGGGCTTTTCGCTTGCGCCCGACGCGCTCGACGCGTCGCGCGAGGTGTTGCGCAATTGCGGAAACATGTCTTCGTCGACTCTGATGTTCGTGCTCGCCCGGCTGATCCGCGAAAAGCCGAAAAAGGGCGTGGCGCTCGCCTTCGGGCCGGGCCTTGCGATGGAGGGCTTCCGCTTCGGCTGGTCCGATGCTTGAGGCCCGCGCCACGCAAGACGAGCTGATGGACGATCCTGCGTTGGATGCGGCGACCTATACGGACGTTCTTCACGATCTGGCGCAGGTCAATACGATCACGCTGGCGCGGCGGCCGACGCTGAATTTTCTGGAGCGGGCTGTCGGTAAAAGAGACCGCTTTCGCCTGCTCGATGTCGGCTTCGGGGATGGCGATATGCTGCGCGCGATCGCGAAATGGGCCGACAGGCGCGGGATCATGGCCGAACTCGTCGGCATCGATCTCAATGCCCGCAGCGTGGCTGCGGCGGGGGAGCGCACGCCTGCAACCATGCCGATCGACTACCGCACCGGCGATTACGCCGATCTGGCGGGCGAGGGATGGGATTGCGTCGTCTCCAGCCTCGTGGCCCACCACATGACGCGCGATCAGCTCGTCGCATTCCTGCGCTTCATGGACCACGAAGCGCGGGCGGGCTGGTTCGTCAACGATCTCAGGCGCAGCCGCTTCGCATGGCTCGGCTATCCGCTGCTCGCGCGGCTGATGAACTGGCATCCGATCGTGCGACACGACGGACGCCTCTCGATCGCGCGGTCTTACCGGAAAGAGGAATGGGCGCCGCTGCTGGCTTCGGCTGGCGTGGAGGGCGCTGCGGTCGAACGAGTCTTTCCCTTCCGCCTCTGTGTCGGGAAGATCCGCTGAGCCCGCCGCTGATTCTCGGCGCGGGGCCGGCGGGCTGTGCGGCAGCGATCGTGCTTGCCGAGGCGGGACGTGCGCCGATCCTGATCGACCGCGATGCGAGCGTGGGCGATGCGCTGTGCGGCGGTCTCATGAGCTGGCAGACGGTCGCCAATCTGCGTGCGCTGGGTGTCGATGCGGAAGGGCTGGGCGCCCATCGGGTCGAACGACTGGCCCTGTTCGCGGACTATCGCAGCGCGCAAGCCCGCTTGCCCGATGCGGCGTGGGGCCTTTCGCGCCACGCTCTCGACACGGGGTTGCGCGAGCGGGCACTTGCCGTCGGCGCCCAGCTCGAAATCGACCGTGCCCGCTCGCTCGCGCCCGGCATGATCGAAGGGGAGCGACGCGAATGGCGGTCGGACTCGATTTTTCTTGCTACCGGCAAGCATGACGTGCGCGGTGAAAGCCGCCCGCGAGAGGCCGCTGATCCCGCGCTCGGCCTGCGTGTCCGCTTGCCCGCCCACCCGGACCTCGCGCGCCTGATCGGTGACGCGATCGAACTGCACCTTTTCGATGGCGCTTATGCCGGGATCGTCTTGCAGGAAGACGGATCGGCGAATGTCTGTCTGGCGTTGCGCAAATCGCGCCTGGCGCGCGAAGGCGGCCCTCTGGACCTGCTGAACGCTTTGGCGGAGCGGCATCCCGCCTTCGCGGAGCGCTGGCGGCATGCATCGGAAAGCCCCGTCATCGATACGATCGGATCGGTCCCCTATGGCTGGATCGCGGACGGCACCGATCCGGGCCTCTATCGCCTCGGCGATCAGGCCGCGGTGATTCCGTCGCTCGCGGGCGAGGGGATGGGGATCGCCATCGCCAGCGGGCAGTCGGCGGCCCAAGCCTATCTTGCAGGGAAAGGCGCCACCGATTGGCAGCGCGAATTTTCGCGCCGCGCGGCTCGCCCCGTCAAGATTGCCGAAGCGATCTGGAAGGCGGCGGAAACGCCTGCGTTGGCGAAATTCGGCCTGAGCGCTGCCGCCTTGCTTCCCGCGCTCGCCACGATGGCGATGCGCGCCAGCCGGATCTAGAGCTTCACCACCCAATTGTGTGGATCGGCGACCGCGCCGGTCTGAATGCCGACGAGCTTTTCGCGCAGCTTGTGCGTGATCTGTCCGGTGCCTCCCGAACCGATCGAGAATTCCCCATCCGGCCCGACCACCGAACCCACCGGGGTCACCACCGCCGCGGTACCGCAGGCCATGGTTTCGACCAGATTGCCCTTCACCGCATCGGCGCGCCATTGGTCGATGCTGTAGGGCTCTTCGCGCACATTGAGCCCTTCCTCGCGCAGCAAGTGAACCAGGCTGTCGCGCGTGATGCCGGGCAGGATGGTGCCGGTCAGCGGAGGCGTAATCACCGTCCCGTCGTCGAAGACGAAGAACAGGTTCATGCCGCCCAACTCCTCGATCCACTTCTTTTCGACCGCGTCGAGGAAGACGACCTGATCGCAGCCATTCTCGATACCCTCGGACTGGGGGACAAGGCTGGCGGCGTAATTGCCGCCCGTCTTGGCGGCACCGGTGCCGCCGGGCGCCGCGCGGGTATAGTTGCGGCTGACCCAGATCTTCACCGGCTTGGCCCCGCCCTTGAAATAGCCGCCCACGGGCGAGGCGATGAGAATATATTTGTACTGCCGCGCAGGCCGCACGCCGAGGAAAGCCTCGCTCGCGAACATGAAGGGGCGCAGATAGAGGGCGCCGCCATCGATCGTGGGAGTCCAACCGCCATCCACGCCGACAAGGCGCTTTATGCTTTCGAGGAACAGCTCTTCGGGCAGTTCGGGCATCGCCATGCGGCGGGCGCTGGCGTTGAAGCGCCGGGCGTTCTGCTCGGGCCGGAACAGGCCGAGCGATCCGTCGGGATGGCGATAGGCCTTCATCCCTTCGAAGATTTCCTGCGCATAATGCAGCACCGCCGCCGCCGGATCGAGCGCGATCGGCTCGCGCGCCTGAAGGGTCGCGCTGTGCCAGCCGCCTTTGTCGGCGTCGTAATCGATCACCACCATGTGATCGGTGAAGATCTTGCCGAAACCGGGATCGGCGATCGCCTCGGCACGGGTTTCGCCGGGGACCGGAGCGGGGTGGGGAATGTGCTTGAAATCCATGTCCGGCGGGTAATCCGCGCGCCGAAAAAGGGCAAGAGTGTGGGCGGTGAATGGCGGAGACTTCCGGCTGGGAGAGTTTCGCTGTCCTACGGTCACCGGGCCGGAATGGCCGCGACGATAGCAGAAATGTGAAGGGCGGCCCTCGCCCGTAGGAGGTACCGCCCTTCGCATGGTCAGCGGCCGGAAGTGCCGCTCACGTCGCCTTACTTGGCAAGTGTCTTACCGAGTATGCTCCGTAGGGATCTTCACCGACCTCGCTACTGAACCATGAGACATCGGATCACCTCCTTTCGCGCTAGTGAGCTAGAAGCCCGTTTCACGGGGCCACAAGACCTGCGTTCGCCGCTGATCTTGCACCCATTTTCATGCTTCGCAGTGCTCAATTCAAGGCTTGAAAAAAACTTTTCCCACGTCAGTATCGACGGTTCCCGCTGGTTCAGCGGCAATCCTCGATCACGCGCGTCACTTCGGCCCACGCGGGCAGATAGAGCGTGGGGTAGCCGGGCGTTTCGACTGCAAAACGTCCCTTGGTGAGCGCCATCGCATCGAGCAGCGGGTCTCGCGCCGCAACGTTCGCGACCGTCGATGGCGGCGAGGCAATTTCACCCGATCCGGCATTCAGGCTGCGGCTCGCGGTTTCGGTCCTGATCGTAATCTGGTTCGCGGTCCGTCCGGGCCTGCCGAATTCGATCGTCCGCTCCGCTCTCCGGCAGGTTATGGCAAACGCGGTCTGTGGATTGGAGGCCGAGCCGAAATAGGCCAGCGTGTCGGCACCGAGTGTACGATAGCTCCAATCCCCCCGCGTCTGCGGCGCATCCATCCAATTGTCGTAGGTGGGCGCGGGCGCAGGCACAGGGGCAGGCGCGCGCGAAACGGGTGTCGGCGTCGGTGTGGGAGCGGGCGTCGAATCGGGAGCGGGCACGCAGGCCGCGATCCCGAAGGTGAGAGCGAGCGCCGCGCCCGCATAGGCGAGCGACGAGGCGAAGAGAGGGCGGCGGTTGTGGCGAGCGATCGGTTCCATCCCCTCTCAATGCGCGCTAGGCGGCATGTTTCCAAGCGGGACCGGAGATTATGAGCAGGAAACAGCGCCTCGACCAGATGCTCGTGGATCGCGGCCTCGTCGAAAGCCGCACGCGGGCGCAGGCCCTGGTGATGGCCGGAATGGTGTTTTCGGGCGAGCGCAAGCTGGAAAAGCCCGGTCAGCAGATGCCTGCAGACGCCCCGCTGGACGTGCGGGGGCGCGACCACCCCTGGGTTTCGCGCGGCGGCATCAAGCTGGCCCACGCGATCGATCATTTCGGGCTCGACCCGGCGGGTGCGACCGCGATGGATATCGGCAGTTCGACCGGGGGCTTCACCGATGTTCTGCTCCAGAAGGGCGCGGCGCATGTCTTCGCAGTCGATAGCGGGACCAATCAACTCGCCTGGAAATTGCGGCAGGACGCACGCGTCACCGTGCTCGAACAGACCAGCGCGCGCATTCTGACGCCCGCGATGATCGATCGCCCGTGCGACTGGGTGGTCTGCGATGCGAGCTTCATCGGCCTTGCCAAGGTGCTGGAACGCCCGCTTGAATTGGCGGCGCCCGCCTGCCGCCTGGTCGCGCTGATCAAGCCGCAATTCGAGGTCGGGCGCGAGGAAGTGGGCAAGAAAGGCGTCGTCAGCGATCCGGCCCTCCACGCCCGCGTCTGTAGCGAGGTGCGCGAATGGGTCGAAGGGCGTGGCTTCGTGGTCGACGGGATCGTGGAAAGCCCGATCACCGGCCCGGAAGGCAATGTCGAATTCCTGATCGCCGCGGCAAGAAACGACAGCGGCAATTGACGCTGCGGCGCTCTGCGCTCTAGGCGCTTACGCAACAAGATTTCACGGGAAGAGAGCATGTCCGCCAACATCGCCGAAATGAAACGTCGCCGCGCCGCCGCCTATATGGGTGGCGGGCAGAAGCGCATCGACGCGCAGCATGCCAAGGGCAAGCTGACCGCGCGCGAGCGGTTGGACGTGCTGCTGGACGAAGGCAGCTTCGAAGAGCTCGACACCTATGTCGAACACGATTGCATCGATTTCGGCATGGAGGAACAGCGCATTCCGGGCGACGGCGTCGTCACCGGATCGGGCACGATCAACGGGCGATTGGTGTTCGTGTTCAGCCAGGATTTCACCGTGTTCGGCGGATCGCTTTCGAAGCGGCATGCGGAAAAGATCTGCAAGGTAATGGATATGGCGCTGAAGGTCGGCGCGCCCGTCATCGGCCTCAACGATTCGGGCGGTGCGCGCATTCAGGAAGGCGTCGCATCGCTCGGCGGTTATGCCGAAGTGTTCCAGCGCAACGTGCTGGCATCGGGCGTGGTGCCGCAGATCAGCCTCATCATGGGGCCGTGCGCGGGCGGGGCGGTCTATTCGCCGGCGATGACCGACTTCATCTTCATGGTGAAGGATTCCAGCTATATGTTCGTGACCGGCCCTGACGTGGTGAAAACGGTGACGAACGAGGTCGTGACGCAGGAGGAACTGGGCGGCGCGGTGACGCACACCACCAAGACCAGCGTCGCCGATGTGGCGTTCGAGAACGATATCGAGACCCTGCTCGCGACGCGCAATTTCGTCGATTTTCTCCCGCTGTCCAACCGCGAGGACGTGCCCGAGCGCCCGACCAGCGATCCGTGGGACCGTGAGGAGCCCAGCCTCGACACCATCATCCCAGACAATGCCAACCAGCCTTACGACATGCACGAAGTCATCCGTAAGACGCTGGACGAAGGCGAATTCTTCGAAATCCAGCCTGCCCATGCGGCGAATATCCTGTGCGGGTTCGGCCGGGTGGAAGGGCGCACGGTGGGCGTGGTCGCGAACCAGCCGATGGTGCTGGCCGGCGTGCTCGACATCAATTCATCGAAGAAGGCCGCGCGTTTCGTGCGCTTCTGCGATGCCTTCGACATTCCGATCCTGACCTTCGTGGACGTGCCCGGCTTCCTGCCCGGCACCGCCCAGGAGCATAACGGCATCATCAAGCACGGCGCGAAGCTGCTCTTCGCCTATGCCGAGGCGACCGTGCCCAAGATCACCGTCATCACCCGCAAGGCCTATGGCGGCGCGTACGACGTGATGAGCTCCAAGCATTTGCGCGGCGACCTCAATTACGCCTGGCCCACCGCCGAAATCGCCGTGATGGGCGCCAAGGGCGCAGTGGAGATCATCTTCCGCCAGGACCGCGACAATCCCGAAAAAATCGCCGAGAAAACCAAGGAATACGAAGACCGCTTCGCCAATCCCTTCGTGGCCGCCTCGCGTGGGTATATCGACGAGGTGATTCACCCGCATGCAACGCGGCGTCGGATCGCGCTGGGGCTGAGGAAGCTGCGCGGCAAGCAGCTCGAAAACCCTTGGAAGAAGCACGATAACATTCCGCTGTGACGCCTTCGCACATCTTTTTCGACGTCAATGAGACGCTGATCGATATCGCGCCCCTGCGCTCTGCCGTGGCCGAGCGACTCGGTGGCGGTGAGGGGCAGGCGGATCGCTGGTTCAACGGCCTGATCGAGTATTCGCTGGCCGAAACTCTGGCGGGTGAAGCGTCTGAATTCGCCGATATAGCGGCGGCGGTGCTTGCGATGCAGGTGGCCGAAAACGGCGGTTCGATCGCTTTGGACGACGCGAAGGCGATCGTTTCGGACGGGCTCGGACAGTCCGAAGCGTATCGCGATGTTCCGGCGGGATTGTCGCGTCTCAAGGACGCAGGATTTTCTTTGGTCGCTCTGACCAATTCCGGCGGCGACGGTCTGCAGGAACGGCTGGAAAAAGCGGGCATCGGAGAATTTTTCGATCACGCGCTGAGCGTCCAACCGTCAGGTGGCTACAAGCCCGACCGGCGCTGTTACGAGTATGGTCTGTCCGAGACGGGAGCCTCTGCCGATCGCGCGCTAATGGTCGCCTGTCACCCTTGGGACCTGATCGGTGCACAAGCAGCAGGTTGGCAGACCGCCTTCGTCGCCCGGCCCGGCAAGGCGTGGTATCCGCTGGCCGACGAAGCGGAGTTCGTGGTGGACGATATCGAAGATCTGGCGCGGCATATTCTCGAAGCGAGGCAAAGCGTATGAAACTGGGCCGTCTCAATCACATCGGCGTCGCCACGCCTTCGATCGCGGACAGCGTCGCCTATTACCGCGACACGATGGGCGCGACCCGTATCGGCGAGCCTTTCGATCTGCCCGAGCAGGGCGTGAAGGTCTGCTTCGTCGACACGCCCGGCCATGACGGGACCGAAGGCACGCAGATCGAGCTGATCGAGCCGCTGGGCGAACAATCGACGCTCAGGACCTTCATGGAGAAGAACCCGCTCGGTGGTCAGCATCACGTCTGCTACGAAGTGCCCGATATCGCAGCGGCGCGGGAATGGTTCGAAGGGAAGGGCAAGCGTATCCTCGGCCCGACGCGGATCGGCGCGCATGGGACGCCGATCTTCTTCCTCCACCCCAAGGACATGATGGGCCAGCTGACCGAAATCATGGAAACGCCGAAAGAGGCGCATTGAGATGACCGACAAACCCACTTTTTCCGACTGGAAAGCCCTCGCCGACAAGGAAGTGAAGGGCCGCGATCTGACCTGGCACACTGCCGAGGGGATCGACGTCAAACCGCTCTACACGAGTGAGGATACGCAGAATCTCGCCCCCGGCGTGCCCGGCATCGCGCCGTTCACGCGCGGCCCCTATGCCTCGATGTATACCGGGCGTCCGTGGACGATCCGGCAATATGCGGGCTTCTCCACTGCCGAGGAATCCAACGCTTTCTATCGCCGCAATCTCGCCGCCGGGCAGAAGGGCCTGTCGGTCGCCTTCGATCTCGCGACCCATCGCGGATACGACAGCGATCACCCGCGCGTGGTCGGCGATGTCGGCAAGGCGGGCGTCGCGATCGACACCGTGCGCGACATGGAAATCCTATTCGACCAGATCCCGCTCGAAAGCATGAGCGTGTCGATGACCATGAACGGTGCGGTGATCCCCGTGCTGGCGTTCTATATCGTCGCGGCGGAGCGGCAGGGCGTCAGCCAGGACAAGCTCGCCGGGACCATCCAGAACGACATCCTCAAGGAGTTCATGGTCCGCAACACCTATATCTATCCGCCCGAGCCATCGATGCGGATCGTTTCGGACATCATCGCCTATACCTCGGCCAACATGCCGAAATTCAACTCCATTTCGATCTCGGGCTATCACATGCACGAGGCCGGGGCGACGGCGGTGCAGGAACTCGCCTTCACCATCGCGGACGGCAAGGAATACGCCAAGCGCGCGATGGAAGCGGGCCTCGATATCGATGCCTTCGCGCCGCGCCTGTCCTTCTTCTGGGGCATCGGCATGAACTTCTTCATGGAGATCGCCAAGATGCGCGCGGGCCGCCAATTGTGGCACGACGTGATGTCGGATCTGGGCGCGAAGAGCGACAAGTCCAAGATGCTGCGAACGCATTGCCAGACCAGTGGCGTTTCGTTGCAGGAGCAGGACCCTTACAACAACGTCATCCGCACCACGATCGAAGCGATGGCGGCAGTGCTGGGCGGCACGCAGTCGCTCCACACGAATGCGCTGGACGAAGCGATCGCGCTGCCGACGGATTTCAGCGCCCGGATCGCGCGCAACACGCAGCTGGTGCTGCAGCACGAAGCGGGCCTGACCAATGTCGCCGATCCCCTCGGCGGATCGTATTATATCGAAAGCCTCACCGCCGAATTGGTCGAAAAGGCCAAGGCCATGCTCGACGAGGTCGAGGCGGCGGGCGGGATGACCCAATACGTCGCCAGCGGCGAGCCCAAGGCCCAGATCGAACGCGCTGCCGCCGCCAAGCAGGCGAGCGTCGATCGCGGCGAGACGGTGATCGTGGGCGTCAACAAGTATCGGCGCGAGAAGGAAGACGAGATCGACACGCTCGATGTCGACAACCACGCCGTGCGTCGCAGCCAGATCGCACGGCTCGAAGATGTGCGGGCGGCCCGGGACGACTTCGCCTGCAAGGCCGCGCTCGACGCGCTGGCGCGGGGCGCGGCGCAGAAAGAGGGCAATCTCCTCGCCCTCGCCGTGGAAGCGGCCCGGCACGATGCGACGCTGGGCGAAATCAGCGAGGCGATGGAGGATGCCTTCGGGCGCTACGACACGCTGCCGACTCCGGTGAAGGGGGTCTATGCCGAAGCCTATGCGGACGACGATCGCTACGCCCAAGTGGTCGAGGGCGTGAAGGCGGTGGAGCGCAGGCTCGGCCACAAACCCAAGCTGATGGTTGCCAAGATGGGGCAGGACGGCCACGATCGCGGGGCGAACGTGATCGCCAGCGCTTTTGCGGATATGGGCTTCGAAGTGCTCAGCGGCCCGCTGTTCCAGACGCCGCAGGAAACCCGCGATATGGCGCTTGCCGAAAACGTCGACGCCATCGGCGCGAGCAGCCTTGCTGCAGGTCACAAGACGCTCATCCCCGAACTGATCGGGCTGCTGAAAGAGGCCGGGCGCCCCGACATCAAGGTGATCGCCGGTGGCGTGATCCCGCAGAAGGATTACGACTTCCTGCGCGATGCCGGGGTTCAGGGTATTTACGGCCCGGGCAGCAATGTCGTCGAATGCGCGGCGGATGTGCTGCGCCTGCTCGGCCACAACATGCCGCCGGCGGGTGAGAATATGGACGAGGCGGCTGAGTGACAGGGCGCTTAATCTTGTTTGGCATCATCGGCTTGGTTGTCATTTTTGCGCTAATGTTTTGGAATGGCATGTTCATGCACGGCGATCCGATTGAGTCGCTTCAAGAAACGGAAAATAACCAGTGACCCAAACCCGCACCGACTGGACCCGCGACGAAATAGCGGAACTCTTCGACCTTCCCTTCACCGAGCTGCTTTTCCAAGCCGCGACCGTCCATCGCGAGTATCATCCGCCCGAGCAAATCCAGCTCTGCACGCTGCTCTCGATCAAGACCGGCGGGTGTCCGGAGGATTGTGGCTATTGCTCGCAGTCGGTGAAGGCCGATAGCGGGGTCGAGGCGACCAAGCTGATGGATGTGCGAGCCGTTCTGCAATCCGCCGCGCAGGCTAAGGATGCAGGTTCGCAGCGCTTCTGCATGGGCGCGGCCTGGCGCAACCCCAAGGACCGCGACATGCCCGCCATCGTCGAGATCGTGAAGGGCGTGCGCGAAATGGGGCTGGAGACCTGCATGACGCTGGGCATGCTGACGCCGAAGCAGGCGGATATGCTGAGAGAAGCGGGCCTCGATTACTACAATCACAATGTCGATACCGGGCCGGAATATTACGAGCGCGTGATCTCGACCCGCAACTACCAGGACCGGCTCGACACGCTGCAGAACGTGCGCGATGCGGGCATCAATGTGTGCAGCGGCGGCATCGTCGGCATGGGCGAAACGCGCGAGGACCGCGTCGGCTTCGTCCACACGCTCGCCACGCTGGAGCGCCATCCCGAAAGCGTGCCGGTCAACGCGCTGGTGCCGGTCAAGGGCACGGTGCTGGGCGACATGCTGGCCGACACCCCTCTCGCCAAGATCGACGATATCGAATTCGTCCGCACCGTCGCGGTCGCGAGGATCACTATGCCGATGAGCATGGTGCGGCTCTCCGCTGGCCGAGAGAGCATGAGCGAGGCGACGCAGGCGCTGTGCTTCCTCGCCGGCGCGAACTCGATCTTCACCGGCGACAAGCTGCTGACCGCGCCCAATGCGGGCGACGACAGCGACGGCGCGCTGTTCGCAAAGCTGGGGCTGACGCCGCTGGTGCAGGAAGAGCCGATGCGGGCGTGCAAGGTAGCGGAGGCGGCAGAATGAGGCGTTACTCCGTCCCGAATACAATGGGATGGCTCCTCATTCTGATCGGCTTGCTTTCATCACCGATCAAGCCTCGTGTAATCCGCTGCTGGTCGAATCCGGCGGGTTGGCTTGAGACGCAGTGCGCGAATTTCAAAGAGCTCCACTCGTCGTGGGGTTACGTGTTCCTCGTTGCAGGGGTGGCTCTGGTCCTAGCCAGCTTCCTGCACCCAAAGCAGAGCGAAAGCTGACATGTTCAAGAAAATCCTCATCGCCAATCGCGGCGAGATCGCTTGCCGGGTCATCAAGACTGCGCGCCGCATGGGCATCCAGACCGTCGCGGTCTATTCCGATGCCGATGCGCGCGCGCCGTTCGTGGAAATGGCCGACGAGGCGGTTCACATCGGCCCGGCGCCTGCCGCCGAGAGCTATCTGCTGGCCGACAAGATCATCGCCGCCTGCAAACAGACCGGGGCCGAGGCGGTGCATCCGGGCTACGGATTCCTGTCCGAGCGAGCGAGCTTCGTGGAAGCCTTGGCGAAGGAGAACATCGCCTTCATCGGTCCGCCCGCCAATGCCATCGCGGCGATGGGCGACAAGATCGAGTCGAAGAAGCTGGCGCGCGATGCGGGGGTGAACACCGTGCCCGGCTCCGAAGGCGCGATCGAAAATACCGAAGACGCGCTGACATGGGCCAACAAGATCGGCTATCCGGTCATGATGAAGGCCAGCGCGGGCGGCGGCGGCAAGGGCATGCGACTCGCCTGGAACGATCAGGACGTGAAGGACGGCTTCGAAGCGACCCAGCGCGAGGGGCTCAACAGCTTTGGCGACGATCGCGTCTTCATCGAGAAATTCATCGAAGACCCGCGCCATATCGAGATCCAGATCCTGGGCGATAAGCACGGCACTATTCTCTACCTCAACGAGCGCGAATGCTCGATCCAGCGCCGCCACCAGAAGGTGGTCGAAGAAGCGCCGTCCCCCTTCGTCACGCCCAAGATGCGCAAGGCGATGGGCGAGCAGTGTGTGGCTCTGGCCCGCGCGGTGGATTACCATTCGGCGGGCACGGTCGAACTTATCGTGAGCGGCGCGGACGAGACGGGAGAGAGCTTCTACTTCCTCGAAATGAACACCCGCCTCCAGGTCGAACATCCCGTGACCGAAGCGATCACCGGCATCGACCTCGTCGAGCAGATGATCCGCGTTGCGGCGGGCGAAAAGCTCGAAATGACGCAGGACGATATCGGGATCGACGGTTGGTCGATCGAGAACCGCGTCTATGCCGAAGATCCCTATCGCGGGTTCTTGCCCAGCATCGGTCGCCTGGTGCGCTACGATCCGCCGGTGGAGGGCTGGACCGACGATGGCCCAGATAATCCCAAGAACCCGAACGGCAGGCGCGGTGTGGACGGCGTGCGTGTGGACGACGGCGTCTATGAAGGCGGCGAGGTCTCCATGTTCTACGATCCCATGATCGCCAAGCTGGTGACCTGGAGCGAAACGCGTGACGAGGCGGCGGATTTGCAGGTCCAGGCACTCGATGCGTTTCGGATCGAAGGCCTCGGCCACAATGTCGATTTCCTCAGCGCCATCATGCAGCATCCGCGCTTCCGCTCGGGCGAACTGACTACCGGCTTCATCGCCGAGGAATATCCCGAAGGGTTCGAAGGCGCTGCCGTGTCGGACGATCTGAAGCGCGGCCTCGCCGCCGTGGCGGGCGTGATCGCCACCGCCGATGCCGATCGCGCGCGCCGGATCGAAGGCCAGCTTTCGGACGATCTCTACGCTCCCGGCGACTGGACCGTGCACTTGGGCGATACCGATTATCGCGTCACGCTGGAGGAAGAGGCGATCACCGTCGACGATGCGCCGGTTGCGCTCCAGATGGAGTACACGCCGGGCGAGCGGATGGTGGAAGTCGAACTGGACGATGAGACTCTGACGCTCCAGCTCGAACCGACGCGCACCGGCTATGCCATCACCACGCGGGGAGCGAAGCATACGGTGCGTATCCTTCAGACCCGGATCGCGCATCTTGCCGATCACATGATCGAGAAGATCCCGCCGGACCTTTCGAAGATGCTGATCTGTCCGATGCCCGGCCTGCTGGTGAAGCTGCATGTCGAGGAAGGCGAGGAGGTCCAGCCGGGCCAGCCGCTGGCCACCGTCGAGGCGATGAAGATGGAGAACATCCTGCGCGCCGAGAAGAAAGGCACCATCGCCAAGATCAACGCCGAAGAGGGCGAGAGCCTAGCGGTCGACGCGGTGATTCTGGAGCTGGAATAAATGCATCTGGCGCATGACCCTGCGGCCCCCGCAGCGGAGGAAACCCGGTTCGAAGAGTTTCTGAAGACCGATATCCGCGTGGGGACCGTGGTGGCCGCGCACGATTTTCCCGAAGCGCGCAAGCCAGCCTACAGGCTCGAAATCGATTTCGGGCCGACGATCGGGATCAGGAAAACGAGCGCACAGATCGTCGCCAATTACACGCGCGAGGAACTGGTCGGGCGGCAGGTCGCGGCGGTTGTCAATTTCCCGCCGCGCCAGATCGGCCCGGCGATGTCGGAAGTGCTGACACTGGGTTTCGCGGACGAGAAAGGCGAGGTCGTCCTGTTCGCGCCCGACACGCCCGTGCCCAATGGATCGCGGCTTTTCTAGAAGCGCACGCCGATCAAGACGCGCTGGCTAATGCGCCTGCAATTCCTCGTCGAGGAACAGCGCCACATCGTCGAGAGCGACGTCCTTGGCCAGAAATGCTGCACCTATGCTGCGCAGCAAAAGGAAGGGCAGGGTGCCCGCATCCATCTTCTTGTCGTGCAGCATGTGGTCGGCGAGATCGCGGCCCGAACAGGAGAGCCCCAGGGCGGCGATCTCGGAGGGAAGGCCGGCGGCGTCCACCGCGCGGGTGAGTCGCTGGGCCGCGTCCTCGCTCAATAGGCCGCGCCGAGCCGAATAGCGTGCGGCCAGGATCATTCCCAGGGCCACCGCTTCGCCATGCAGCAAGCGGTCGGAGAATCCCGTTTCTGCTTCGAGTGCATGCCCGAATGTGTGGCCGAGATTGAGAAGCGCGCGCGCGCCCGTCGTCTCGCGCTCGTCTTCGGCCACGATCCGGGCCTTGGCGGAGACGCTGGTCGCGACTGCCTGTTCCAGCGCCGCAGGATCGCGCGCCAGCACCGCACTGCCATTGTCTTCCAGCCAAGCAAAGAATTCCGCATCGCCGAGGACGCCGTATTTCAGAACCTCGGCGTAACCGGCGCGCATTTCGCGATCGGGCAGCGTGTCGAGTGTCGCCAGATCGGCAAGCACCAGCGAGGGTTGGTGAAAGGCACCGATGAGATTCTTGCCCGCCGCGCTGTTGATTGCGGTCTTGCCGCCGACCGAACTGTCCACCTGAGCCAGCAGGGTGGTCGGCACCTGGATGAAGCCGCACCCGCGTTTCAGGATGGCGCAGGCAAAGCCGGTGAGATCGCCCACCACGCCGCCACCCAGGGCCACCACATGATCGCCGCGCTCGACACCCTGTTCGAGCAGCCAGTCGGTCAGCCGCTCCAATTCGCGCCAGCTCTTGGAACCTTCGCCCGGTGCAACATCGTACCAGCGCGCGGTCTTGCCGCCCACGCCGAGCGCCTTTTCCACGCTCGTGCCCCAAAATTCGCGGGCATTGCGGTCGGCCACCACGGGAATGTCCGTCCTGCGAAGGAAGGGTGCCGCATGTTCCGACAGGTCGTGCACCAGGCCGTGCCCGACGCGGACCTCGTAGCTGCGGCCTGCCAGTTCGACCGGGATTACAGCCATGCGTCGATCGCCTCGAGAATGCGACCCACGGTCCGGTGATGCGGCCCGTCATCGGTCACGATGTGGATATGCGCCTGTGCGTAGCTGTCGCTGCGCTGCTCTTTCAGTTCGGCCAAAATCGTATGCGGATCGCCGCCACGCAGAAGGGGCCGCGTGTTGCGCCGTGCGGTGCGCTCCACCAGCGTTTCGAGGTCGCAATCCAGCCAGACCGCAACGCCTTTTTCGAGGATCAGCGCGCGCGTATCGGCATCGATGAAAGCGCCGCCCCCGGTCGCGATCACGCCGGGCGCCTCGCCCATCAGGCGCGCGACCACGCGGCGCTCCCCCTCACGAAAATACGCCTCGCCATGGCTGGCGAATATTTCGGACACCGAGCGGTCGGCAGCGCGCTCGATCTCGTGGTCGACATCGACGAAGGACCGGCCGAGCGCATCGGCGAGCCGCCGCCCCACCGTCGTTTTCCCGACGCCCATCAGCCCAACCAGCACCACCGGACGATCGAGCCGTGCGGCGATCCGGGCAGGGGAAGCGGGGGGAGAAGGCGATGATTGCGACTGGGTCATTGAAGGGTGGCTTAGATATGGGCTATCGGGCAGGCAAGCATGGCAAGTCTTGCATGGGTCAAAGCATAGATAATGAAGGGACAGCGGATCGGAATGGTCGCCGCGCTCATTCTCCTGGCGGTTCTCGTCCTCGCATGGTTCGATGGCGGGGAAGAACCGCTGCGCCCGATCGAGACGGCAGTGCCCGTGCCCGATTTCGCGCCGCCTGCACGCTCCGCGCCCACAGCATCGGACACGGCGCGATGACGCGCGGCTGGTGGGCCGCTGGCTCCGCGCTGGCGGCGCTTGCGCTCGGATCGACGCTGGCGCTGGCACAGGGTCAGCCGGAGGATTTGCTTCCGCCCGGCTTCGAGCAACCGACGCCCGGCCCAACGCCTGCGCCAAGTCCGGCACCCGCGCCGCGTCCGGCGCCGAGTCCCTCTGCGACCCAATCGGGCGAGATCGTTCAGCCGATCCCGCAAGCGAGGCCCGCACCCGCGCCGAGCGCGAGCGAGCTCGACCGGCTCCCGACATTGCGCGAGCTCGAAAACCTCTCGACCGACGAACTGGACCAATTGCTCGGACTGCGGCCCAGCGTCGATATTCCCGCCGCCGCGCAGCGCTCGACAGAGCGGGTCGGCGTGTTGTCCTCCCAAGAGGGGGGCATACCGTCGGGCTCGTTCGCTCGCCAGCCCGCCGGACTGGTCCGCGCGGCGCTTGCTGCGATGGACGGGCCAGTGGTGTCGCGCTGGGGCCATATTCTGCTGCGCCGTGTGCTCGCGAGCCGACTGGCCGCGCCCGATGGGATGGAGCCGGTCGAATTTGCCGCGCTTCGTGCGCAGGCGCTTAATGCTCTGGGCGAACACGCGGCGGCGCGCGCTTTGGTACAGGACGTCGACACCGCCAATTACACCGCCGGTCTGACCGATGCCGCGCTCGCCTCCTATATCGGCACGGCGGACATCGTCGGCGCCTGTCCGGTCGTAAGGATCGGACGCTTCGACCGCGACGATCCACAATGGCGGATGCTGGCGGGTATCTGCAACGCCTATGCAGGCGAAAGCACGCGCGCCGGCAACGATCTGCGTCGCCTGCTCAATAGCGGGGCGGCCGCGCGCATCGATGCCCTGTTGGCGCAGCGTTTCGCCGGCGCGGCGGGCAATGGCAGGCGCGGCGTCACCATCGAATGGGACGGGGTGGAGGAGTTGACGCCGCTGCGCTTCGCTCTGGCGAATGCGGTGGGCGAGGAGATTCCCGAAACTCTGAGCGACGCGATGGGCCCGTATTACCGCTTGTCGGCGGCAACTGCGCCGATGATCCCGCTGCCGCAACGCGCACAAAGCGCCGGGTTTGCGGCCAGCCAGGGCGTGCTGTCCTCGCGCGCGATTATCGATCTTTATTCCCAGATCTACGCGATCGAAGGGCTCGACGGCGAACCCGCTACCAGAGCCGCGCGCCTGCGCCAGGCCTATGTCGACAACGATCCCGCCGCCCGTCTCGCCGCGATCCGCGATATCTGGAGCGGATCGCCCGAGGGCGATGCCTATGGCAGCTATGTCCTCACGGCCTATGCCGCGGCCCGCATGCCTTCCGACGAAGCCTTTGCCGACGACGCGGCTGGCCTGGTGACGGCCATGCTGACCGCTGGGCTCGACCGCGACGCCCAACGCTGGCTCGGAGCGGTGGATGGCGGCTCGCTCGCCTGGGGTATTCTGGCTGCCGGTGTCCCCCAACTCGAAGGGACGGTGAGCGGAGGCGACCTGTCCGACTTCTTCGATGGAGACGGCAGCACACGGCAGGCGAAATCGCGCCTGCTGGTGGCCGGGCTCGCCGGGCTGGGCCGGATCGATGCGGGCGATACTGCGGATTACAGCGAGGAGTTTGCGCTGGGTCTGGAACGCGAAACCCGCTGGTCGCAGATGATCTCGCGCGCGGCGCAGGTCGGCAATCCCGGTCTCGTGGCCGTTCTTGCCGGGCTCGGCATGCAGGGTAGCGGGTGGGAACGGATGACGCCGCGTCATCTCTACCATATCGTGCGCGCGCTCGATGCCGTCGGCATGAATGCCGAAGCCCGCATGATCGCTGCCGAAGCGGTCGCGCGGGCCTGACGCGGCCGGGGCGTTGGCGCAGGATTCGGTCGAAGATTTCCTCGCCATGCTGGCCGCAGAGCGCGGCGCGGCGGCGAACACGCTGGCTGCCTATCGCCGCGATCTGGAGCAGGCACGCGCTTCGATCGGCCCGCTGGACGAGGCGGGGAAGGACGATCTCACGAAGCTCGCCTCGGTCTGGTCCGACCTCGCTCCGGCGAGCATTGCGCGCAAGGCATCGGCGCTGCGCCAGTTCTATGGATTCCTGATCGAGGAAGGCGTGAGGGCCGACGATCCCAGCACGGCGTTGCCGAAACCTGCGACCCGTCGCCCTTTGCCGAAAATCCTGTCGCACGCTCAGATCGAGGCGCTGTTCGCACGGGCGGAGCTGGAGGCGGAGGCCGACGCGCCCCCAACTATCCGCCTGCTCCTGCTGCTCGAACTGCTCTACGGTTCGGGCCTGCGCGCGACAGAGCTGGTCGCGCTGCCCCTGGCGGCTGTGCCGCGCGATGCCCCCTTCCTGACCGTCACTGGAAAGGGCGGGCAGGCGCGCATGGTCCCCGTCAGCGGCAGGGCGAAGCAGGCGATGGCGCGCTGGCTGGACGTGCGCGCGACAGGGACGCGCCACCTCTTCCCTTCGCGCGGCGGCAAGCATTTGAGCCGGGTGCGGCTGTTCCAGCTTCTCAAGGAACTTGCCGTGCGCGCCGATATTTCGCCCGATGCAATCAGTCCGCACGTGCTCCGCCACGCCTTTGCAACGCATCTGCTGGAGGGAGGGGCGGATCTGCGCGTTTTGCAGACGATGCTGGGCCATGCGGATATCGCGACCACGCAAATCTATACCCATGTCGATGCCGCGCGGCTGGTGAAGCTGGTCAATATGCGCCACCCGCTTGGGCAGGGAAGCGGGCGGGCGCCGCTTGCACGCGCGCGAGGGGGCGAGTAACGCGCCTGCGATGATCTCCTACCTCGAATTCGAAAAGCCCGTCGCGCAACTCGAAACCCGTCTCGCGGACCTTAGGCAAGCCGCGCAGGGCGACGGTGTCGATATCGCCTCCGAACTGAAGAAGCTCGAAGGCAAGAGCGCCGACATGCTGGCGGAAATCTACGGCTCGCTGACGCCGTGGCAGAAGACGCAGGTCGCGCGCCACCCGATGCGTCCGCATTTCCGCGACTATATCGAGCACACCTTCGATGAATTCGTGCCCTTGGGCGGCGATCGTTCCTATGGGGACGATCAGGCCATTCTGGGCGGTTTCGCCATGTTGAACGGACGGCGCATCGTCCTGATCGGGCACGAAAAGGGCCACGACACGACCAGCCGCATCAAGCACAATTTCGGCATGGGCAAGCCCGAAGGCTATCGCAAGGCGATCCGCCTGATGGATCTGGCCGGTCGTTTCGGGCTCCCGGTCGTGACGCTGGTCGACACCTCCGGCGCCTTTCCCGGCGTCGAGGCGGAAGAGCGCGGCCAGGCCGAAGCGATCGCGCGCGCGACTGAAGCATGCCTCGCTCTGCCCGTCCCCATGGTGGCAACGATCGTGGGCGAGGGCGGCTCCGGCGGCGCAGTGGCTCTGGCGAGTGCGGAGCGCGTCCTGATGCTGGAGCATGCGGTCTATTCCGTAATCTCGCCGGAAGGCTGCGCTTCCATCCTGTGGCGCACCGCCGAAAAGGCTCCCGACGCCGCCGAAGCGATGCGCGTGACGGCGCAGCAATTGGCGCAGCTCAACGTAATTGATCGGATCGTACCCGAACCTCTGGGCGGCGCGCATCGCGATGTCCGCAAGGCCGCCGAAACGCTTGGCCAGGCGATCGGCGAGGAACTCGACATGCTCGGGGCCAAGTCGCCGGAAGACCTGCGCAAGATGCGTGAGGATCGCTTCCTGACCATGGCAAGCTGACGATAAGCTTACGATTTCGCAACGGGAACAAGCCAGCCCGTTCAGATTTCTCCTTCCATAGATAAGTGCCGCGGCAATGTGCCGTGGACGAATTTTTGCGGGGAGATCCCATGAAGACTATCAAGGCCCTGGCCGTTTCGACCACCGCCACGCTCGCGCTCGCCCTTGGCGGCTGCGCGACGACCGGAAATATTCCGAGCGCATCGGCACCGATCACGCAGAGCGAAGCGCAAATGGGCGCCGAGGCGCACCCGCAGCTGTTGCAGGAATTCGGCGGCGCGATGA
This sequence comes from Erythrobacter sp. A6_0, assembly GCF_017744235.1. NCBI lineage: Bacteria > Pseudomonadati > Pseudomonadota > Alphaproteobacteria > Sphingomonadales > Erythrobacteraceae > Erythrobacter > Erythrobacter sp. A6_0. Next base: position 990,493 of record NZ_JAGHQR010000001.1, on the reverse strand, counting down.
CGGGGCCGCAGGCGCAATATGTCGAACAAGTGGGCAAGAACATCGCGGTCCAGTCGGGCCTCGGCAATGCGCGCGATTCGTTCACCATTTCGATGCTCAACAGCCCGGTGAACAACGCTTTCGCGATCCCCGGCGGGTACGTCTACACCACGCGCCAGCTCGTCGCGCTAATGGATAACGAAGCGGAACTGGCCGCGGTGCTGGGCCACGAAGTTGGCCACGTCGCCGCCCGCCACTCGCAGCGGCGCCAGGCCAATGCGCAGCGCAACTCCATACTTGGTGTGCTTGGTGCGGTTGTCGGCTCGGTCGTCGGTGGCGGCATCGGCCAGCAGCTCGGCCAGGTTGCTATGCAAGGTTCGCAGCTGCTGACCCTCAAATTCTCGCGCAGCCAGGAAACCGAGGCCGACCGGCTCGGCATCCGGTATCTGCAAGGTGCCGGTTACGATCCCAACGCCATGTCGACAGTTCTTGCCAGCCTCGCGGCGCAAAATTCGCTCGATGCGCAATTGCAGGGCCGCGGCGATGCACGCCTTCCGGAATGGGCATCGACTCACCCCGATCCCGCAAGCCGCGTCCGCGAAGCCGCCAGCCTGACGCAGGGCATGACCGGCGTGACCAATACCGACACGTTCCTGACCCGGATCGACGGCCTGCTATACGGCGACGATCCCGCGCAGGGCGTGATCGAAGGGCGACAGTTCATCCATCCGGAATTGCGCCTGTCCTTCACCGCGCCGCAGGGCTTTTACATGATCAACGGCACATCTGCGGTGAGCATTCAGGGGCAGGGCGGTCAGGCTCAGCTTTCGCTCGCCCAGTATGGCGGCAATCTCGATAGCTATGTCCGCAACGTGTTCGCAAAGCTCGGCGGCAATCAGCAGCGGCTGGCACCGCAGGCGATCCAGCGCACCACGATCAACGGCATTCCGGCCGCTTACGGAACGGCGCGCGTCAATAGCGGCAACGGCCAGGTCGATGTGGCGGTCTTCGCCTATGAATTCGCGCCCGATCGAGCCTATCATTTCCAGGCGATCGCGCCGGCGGGCCGGATGGGCACCTTCACCCCGATGTTCAATTCGATGCGCCGCGTCACGGCGAGCGAAGCCGCCAATGTCGTGCCGCGTCGCCTCGAAGTCGTGACCGTGCGCAGTGGCGATACGGTCCAGTCGCTGTCGCGCCGCATGGCGTATACCAACGGTCAGGAAGCGCGCTTCCGCGTGCTGAACTCGCTCGACAGCAATGCGCAGCTGCGGGCGGGCCAGAAGGTGAAGCTGGTGGTGCGCGGTAGCTGAGGGTTCGACCTAAATCGCACGCACATACGAGAAAGGCGGCGGGATTGCTCCCGCCGCCTTTTTCTAATTTTCGGTTCCGAAGGGCTTACGAGCCGCTCATCGCCGTGGTCACGTCGTTGAACGTGGTCGAAAGCTGGTCGCCCAGGCTCGACATCGCGGTGATCGCGGCAACCGCGATGAGAGCGGCAATCAGGCCGTATTCGATGGCGGTGGCGCCTTCTTCGTCCTTGCGGAACTTCTTGATGAACTTCATTGGTCGTCTCCTGGTTTGGTCTTCGGTAACCCGACCCGTCCCGTCGCAAACCGGGAGCAGGTTTCTTCGTTATCGGCGTCGTAGGTTGATATTTTCCTAAGAAGCCCTTTAATGACCGCTCGCCTCGACAATCGTCGTGGCCATGGTGGTCCACATCTCGACCGCATTGATGCCGAAGGCCTGCACCGCCCCGATCATCGCGAGGAAAATCATCGCCAGGATCATGCCGTATTCGACGGCCGTGGCTCCCGTTTGGTCATTCAGGAAGTTGGGCTTCGCGTTTTGCATCGGCAGGCATCCCATCGCTTGTCGCCACGCGCGGTCGACCCGGCGCACCTAAGAGCGAGAGATTTAAGAAAATGTTGAAAGGGCCCGCTTCGTTGGAAAGAAATCCGACATGGCTCTGCGTGGTCGCTGGCCTTCTCGTCGACAGGGGAGGGCGCTGGCTGATGCATCGCCGTCCAATCGGAAAAGCCCATGGCGGCCAGTGGGAATTTCCGGGCGGCAAGGTCGAGGAGGGCGAGGTGCCCGAAGCGGCGCTGGCGCGTGAACTGGCCGAAGAACTGGGAGTCGGCATCGAGCCCGATAACCTCGAACCGCTCGTCTTCGCATCCGACGGCCCGATTTCCACCGGGAAGCCCATCACTCTCCTGCTGTATCGCGTGACCCGATGGAGCGGAACGCCACAAGCGCTCGAAGGAGGGGCGATCGACTGGATGCTCCCTGACGAGATCGCTCGCCTCGACAAGCCACCGCTCGATATTGCTCTGTTTGCGAAGGCCAGCGCTCTTCTCGGCGCCGCGCCGGACGGTGCGGAGCTGTGCTAGTTCGGCTTCCTGCAAAAAAGCACCGGTTTACGGTTGCCATGCGCGAAAGCCCTGCTATGTGACGCCGCTCCAGCGCGCCCGTAGCTCAGCTGGATAGAGTACCTGACTACGAATCAGGTGGTCGGAGGTTCGAATCCTTCCGGGCGCGCCAACAGGTTTAAGACAGCGCATCGGTGCCGAAAGGTTCCGGTGCGCTGTTCGTTTGGGCGGTAGCGATGGTGGCGGATGCCTGGCCGAACGGTCTCGGACCGGAACGCTCAAGCCCGTACTTCTAGGCTTCGTCCTCCAGCCTGTGCATGTCGTCGTCGCTGAAGCCGAAATGATGGCCCGCTTCGTGGATCACCACATGGCGGACCAGCTCTTCCAGACCCACGCCGGTCTCTTCCATCTCCGCGATCAATGGCTGACGGAACAGCCAGATGCGGGGCGGCATGCCCCCGCTCTCCCAGATCGATTTGTCAGGCAGTGGCCGCCCTTCGTAGAGGCCGGACAGATGCCATTTCTCGTCCATGTCGACCGAGGCGAGCTGTTCGGGCGTCGCGAAATCGGTGACCCGCATCACCACCCGGCCAAGCTGTTCGCGAAAGGGGGCGGGCAGATTGGCGAGAACGCTCTCGGCGATGCGCTGCATCGTCTCTTCGCTGGGGTGTTCGGTACGGTCCATCAGGCAGATATGTGGCGCGCGTAGTCGCTCCGCAAGCTCGCCTGACGAGGCGAGGTTTTATCCCATCGGAACATCGTGCGGGTTCGCCTGTTTGACTTGCGACACAAGCCATCCCGAAAGAGGAAGCCCGATAATGGCCCAGAACGACGAAATCTTCGCCACGCTCGAACGCGATCACGATCGCCATCGCGAACTGCTCGACAAGCTGCTCGAAACCAGCGGCGACAGCGACACGCGCGAAAGCCTGTTCACCGAACTGACCCGCGAGCTGAAATCGCACGCGGCGGCGGAAGAGCAGGCGCTCTATTCGACCATGCTGCGCAAGCCTCCCACCACCGGCGAAACCCGCCACTCGGTCGCCGAGCATCACGAGATCGAGGAAGCGCTCAACGATCTGGCCGCGACGGATATGGGCAGCAGCGCGTGGTTGCAGAAATTCAAGGATTTCGACCACCAGTATCGCCATCACATCAACGAGGAAGAGGAAGACCACTTCCCCGACTTCGCCAAATATCTTGACGAGGACGATCGCGAACACATGCGGCAGGTCTTCGACCGTCGCAAGGAAGAGGAAAAGGCCGAGGCCGAGGTGACGCCCGAAAAGAAGGAAGACGCCAAGGAATAAATTCGTGGCGGGGGACGACGCGGACAAAGCGACCAAGGCCGAACCCACGATCCCCGGTATCGACGACAGCGTCGAGCCGGGGGTCTGGCGTTATGTCCGTGCCCGGCGCGCGCGAGTCATCGTCGATGCGGCGGATTATTTCGCCATCATGCAGGCTGCGATGCTTGCCGCGCGGTTCCGCATCTTCCTGATCGGTTGGGATTTCGATACGCGCATCCACTTGGCCGAAGGGCGATTTTGGTGGCAGCGCGCCTGGAAGAAGAAATATCCCGCCAGGCTCGGCAGTTTCATCGCCTGGATGATCCGCCACCGCCCCACTCTCGAAGTGCGCATCCTGAAATGGAGCTTCGGCGTCTTCAAGTTCACGTATCGTGGATCGATGTGGATCGATCTGGTGCGCTGGATCAGGCATCGCCGGATCGATTTCAAGTTCGACAGCGCGCATCCGGTCGGATCAAGCCATCACCAGAAGATCGCCGTGCTCGACAGCTCGCTGGCGGTATGCGGTGGTATCGACATGACGGGGCAGCGCTGGGACACGCGCGATCACGAGGAAAACGACAAGCGCCGCAAAACGCCTAACGGGCGCCGCTACGATCCCTGGCACGATGCCTCGATGATGATGGAAGGCGAAGTGGCCGAAGCGCTCAGCGATCTGGGCCGCGACCGCTGGATCAAAGCAGGCGGCAAACCTCTGATGCCGATCCGCGCACCCGAAAAAAGCCTCTGGCCAGAAGGCCTCGACGCGACCTTCGAGAATGTCGAAGTGGGAATCGCCCGGACACGATCGAAGCATCGCGACTGGAAGGCGATCCGCGAGATCGAAGCCCTGTTCGTCCAGCATATCGAGCGCGCGCAGCGCTTTATCTATGCCGAAAGCCAGTACTTCGCCTCACGCACCGTCGGGGAAGCGATTCTGAAGCGCATGGAGGAAGACGATCCGCCCGAAATCCTGATCGTCCATCCGGAACATGCCGATGGCTGGCTGGAACAGCAGGCGATGGATCATGCACGCGCCGAATTGGTGCGCTGTATCGAGCAGGTGGACCACAAGGGGCACTTTTCCATCTGGACTCCGTTCAGCGGCGAAACGCCGATTTACGTCCACGCCAAGATCATGATTGTGGACGATGAAATCTTTCGCATCGGTTCGGCGAACCTCAACAACCGGTCGATGGGCCTCGACAGCGAATGCGACGTCTTCGTCGATTCCAAGCGTCCGGGGAACGAGCATGCGGCCGATGCGATCGCGGCCTTGCGCCATTCGCTGCTGGCCGAACATACCGGACTGGACGAGGCGGAGATCGGCGAGCTGCATGCGCGTCACGGATCGATGGCGGCATTGATCGATCACGCGCAGGAGCCGGGTGGGCGAACCCTGCAGCGCTATCACCCGCCGGAATTGAACGGGGTGGAAGAAGGGCTTGCCGAAAGCGGCCTGCTCGATCCGGACGATCCCGACGATCTGTTCGAACCCTTTGCAAAGGGCGGTCTGTTCCGCAAAGGAAGCCGGCTCGAGCGCATCCGCTCGAAAGTGAAAAGGATCAGGGGAAAATGAGCAGTCTGGTCGGTCCCGACGAAGACGATCCGCGCGGGAAACCACCCGTGCCAGAGGCGGTTCAAGACGCCATCCGGACGCTGATCGAATGGACGGGCGACGATCCCACGCGCGAGGGGTTGCTGGAAACCCCGGCACGGGTCGCGCGCGCCTGGAAGGAATATTGTCAGGGCTACGCCGAGGATCCCGCCATCCATCTCGATCGCGTGTTCGAAGAAGTCGGCGGTTATAACGAGATCGTGCTGCTGAAGGACATTCCGTTTCAGTCTCACTGCGAACACCACATGGCACCGATCATCGGCAAGGCGGCGATCGCCTATCTGCCGACCGATCGCGTGGTCGGCATCTCGAAACTCGCCCGCGTGCTCCATGGGTTCGCGCGTCGGCTACAGGTGCAGGAGCGCCTGACCGCCGAGGTCGCCGACTGCATCTGGGAGAACCTTCAGCCGCAGGGCGTGGCGGTCGTTATCGAGGCGAGCCATGCCTGCATGACCGCGCGCGGCGTGCGTACGCCCGGCGTCGGCATGGTCACCAGCCGAATGATGGGCACTTTCCTCGATGATCATCGCAGCCGCGAAGAAGTCATGAAGCTGATGGGATACGGCTGAAACAACGAAAAAGGGCGCCGCTACGAACTTGCGGCGCCCCTTTCGTTTCGGTCGACGTTTTGGTCGACGGGTATGCTCAGAGCTGGCCGAGCATGTGCTCCGCGCTCGAAACCGAGAAATCGCCCGGCTGTTCGACGTTGAGTTCCTTCACCACGCCGTCTTCCACGATCATCGAATAGCGCTGGCCGCGCTGGCCCATGCCGAAGCCGCTGCCATCCATGGTGAGACCGATCGCCTGCGCGAAATCGGCGTTGCCATCGGCGAGCATGGTGACGCTCGCCGCATCGTTCGCGCCCTGCCAAGCGCTCAGCACGAAGGCATCGTTCACGGCGGTGCAGGCGATCTCGTCGACACCCTTGGCCTTCAGATCGTCGGCTTTTTCGACATAGCCGGGCAGGTGGCGCGCCGAGCAGGTCGGCGTGAAGGCGCCGGGAACGGAAAACAGGGCCACCTTGCGTCCGGCGAAGAATTCGCCCGACTGAATTTTTTCGGGCCCGTTCTCGGTCGGCTTGACCAGCGTCACGTCGGGCAGCTTGTCGCCTACGGAAATCGTCATGTTCGGTTTACTCCTGTTTGGTGATCCTTGCCTGCGGCACTTAGGCGCGCGCCCCGGTCTTGCAAGGCTCCAGCCGTTAAAGGCGGTTTACCAATACCTTTATTCACCGAGAAATCGCGGAGCGCGACAAACGGTCGGACAGGGGAGATAACTATGACCGCATCGAAAGCCATCCGATTCAAAACCGCCGCCATCCGCGCCGGAGCTGCAGCATTGGCCTGCCTGATCGTGCCGACCGCCGCGCAGGCCGAATATCGCGACACCTATCCCTATGACAGCGTTTCGAACGAGATCGACGAAATCGAAGCGAATGCGGGAAACATTCGTAAACTCGATATCATGCTGATGGTGACTTCGCTGCGTTGCAGAACCGGAGCAAGCGACTTCCAGGCCGATTACGACGCCTTTGCAAACACGCATCTCGCCACGCTCAACCGCGCCAATTCGATCCTGAAAGCCGAACTCGCCTATATGTACGGCGAACTGGGTGCGGTCCGCGAGATGGACCGCAGCGACGTTTCGATGGCCAACGAGTATGGTGAGGGCCATCCCTGGCTGAGCTGTCACGAGCTTGGCAGCATCGCCCGCCAGCTGGCCGACGATGGCGATCCGATCCGCCTGTCCTTTGCGGCTGACGAATTGCTGGCGACAAATCCCGTCTATGCTTCCGTTCAACACCCACGACAGGCCTCGCGCCGCTGATCCGGGGATTCTGATCAGGGCATTCTGGGCGGGGAAGTTGTACTGGCCGATTTAAGCGGTTAGGAGCGGGGCCGTTTCATGGCGCCGCTTCCTCTATCGTATTTCGTTGCGGCGCTTTCTTCCGAACTCCCTATTTCGAGGATGCCCGTGGCCCAATTCAACGATTACGTCATCAAGGACATTTCGCTCGCCGATTACGGCCGTGCCGAGATCAATATCGCCGAGACCGAAATGCCGGGCCTGATGGCCACGCGCGAGGAATACGGCGAAGCGCAGCCGCTGAAGGGCGCGCGCATCGTCGGTTCGCTTCATATGACCATCCAGACCGCAGTGCTGATCGAGACTCTAGTGGCGCTCGGTGCCGAAGTGCGTTGGGCGACATGCAACATTTTCTCGACCCAGGATCACGCCGCCGCCGCCATCGCGGCGCAGGACATTCCCGTTTTCGCGGTAAAGGGCGAAAGCCTGGCCGATTACTGGGATTATGTCGGGCGGATCTTCGACTGGTCGAGCGAGGCGGATCAGGATCTGACCGCCAATCTCATCCTCGACGATGGCGGCGATGCCACGATGTTCGCCCTGTGGGGCGCGCGGATCGAAGCGGGCGAGACCATGCCCGAACCGCAGAACGCCGAAGAGATCGAGATGCAGCGCGCGCTTAAGGAATTTTTGAAGCGCAAGCCCGGCTATCTCACCGCCAGCGTCAAGGCGATCAAGGGCGTTTCGGAAGAGACCACCACCGGCGTCCACCGCCTCTATCACCTCGCCAAGCAGGGCAAGCTTCCCTTCCCGGCGATCAACGTCAACGACAGCGTGACCAAGTCGAAGTTCGACAACCTCTATGGTTGCCGCGAATCGCTGGTCGACGCGATCCGCCGCGCGACCGACGTGATGCTGTCCGGCAAGGTCGCCTGCGTCGCAGGCTATGGCGATGTCGGCAAGGGTTCGGCCCAGTCGCTCCGCAATGGCGGCGCGCGCGTGCTCGTGACCGAAATCGATCCGATCTGCGCGCTTCAGGCGGCGATGGAAGGCTTCGAAGTCGTCACGATGGAAGACGCGGTGACCCGCGCCGATATCTTCGTGACCACGACCGGAAACGAGGACGTCATTACCGCCGAACATATGAAGGCGATGAAGCCGATGAGCATCGTTGCCAATATCGGCCACTTCGACAGCGAGATCCAGATCGGCGCGCTCGACAATTACGAGTGGAACGAGCTGAAGCCGGGTACCGACCTGGTCAAATTTCCCGACGGCAAGGAGATCATCGTTCTCGCCAAGGGCCGTCTCGTCAATCTCGCCTGCGCCACCGGACATCCCAGCTTCGTGATGAGCTGTTCCTTTACCAATCAGGTGCTGGCCCAGATCGAATTGTGGAAGAACGCGGGCAGCTACGAGAACGACGTCTATGTCCTTCCCAAGCATCTCGACGAGAAGGTCGCCGCGCTTCACCTCGACAAGCTGGGCGTGAAACTGACGCAGCTCAGCAAGAAGCAGGCGGACTATATCGGCGTGCCGGTCGAAGGGCCGTTCAAGCCGGAACATTATCGCTATTGATCGGGCGCTTATGGAATGGGGCCGTGTCGTGCGCGGCCCCATTGCATCACCGGAGCTGGCGGCATAGCTGATCGGTGATGACGGAATCGCCCGCTCTTTTGGTCATGATCGGCCTGCTGCTCGCCGCGTGGACGGCGATGGCAGGCTGGTTCATGCTGAAGGCAAGCGCGCGAACCAAGGGAACTGACCTGACACGCCGTTCGCTCCGGCGGCTGTCGCGCATGATCGAGGAATCGCCTGCCGTCCCCTTGCTGGTGCGCGCGGATGGGCGGATCGAAGCGCCGGACCGTCTGGCGGGGTGGCTCGGCCTCGACCGGATGCCCGAATATCTGAGCGAGCTGAGCGGGCAGGCCGATGGCGGACTGGACGATGCGCAGCTCGAAACGCTGACGGCACATGTCCGCCGCACCCAGAAAAGCGCGGCGCCCTTCGCCATGACCCTTGTCCCGCCCGATTCGCGCAAGGCTCTGACCTTGCGGGGTACGCTCGCGGATCCAAGCGTTTCTCCGGCTGGAGCGGCGTTGATTTGGGTCTTCGACTTCAGCGACAGCGAAGAGGAATTGTCCAGGCTGCGCGAACAGGCCGAGAGCGCGCGCGAGGATTTCGGGGCTCTGGTCGGTCTGATCGAAGCGGCGCCGATGCCGATGTGGTTTCGCGGGGCCGACATGAGGCTGCGCCTCGTCAACCGCGCCTATGTAGCCGCAGTGGGATCCGATAGTCCGGACACGGTCGTCGAAGAACAGATCGAGCTTGTCGAACAGGTCGACGGCGTCAGCGCGGGCCAGATCGCCCAGCAGGCTGGCGAGAGGTGCAAGGCGATCGAACGTGTTGTGACCGCGACCATCAATGGCGAGCGCCGGTCCCTGCGCGTGACCGATCTGCCGCTGATCGGTGACGGGGTCGCCGGATACGCCGTCGATATCGAGGAGATGGAGGAACAGGCGCGCGAATTTCGTGCTTTCCGCGAAGCCCAGCGCTCCATCCTCGACCAGCTGTCCATCGGCGTCGCGCAGTTCGATTCGAACCGGCGGATGACCTTCGCGAATCAGCCATTCCACCGCGTATTCAGCCTGCCGCCTGGTATCGTGAACGACCGGACTGGCTTCGAGCAGGTGCTGATGGTGGCGCGCGAGAACGGACGCATACCCGAGGTCCGCGATTTTCCCGCCTGGCGCAAGGAGCTGGCGGGATGGTTCCTGTCCGACGAAACGCATGAGGAAAACTGGCCGCTTCCTGATTCGACTCATCTGCGCATTCTCGCTCAGCCCATGCCCGATGGCGGCCTCGTCCTGATCGCGGAGGATCGGACCGAACAGCTCGCGCTTTCCGCCACTCGCGACACCTTGCTGCGCACGCGCACTGCCACCTTCGACAATCTGTTCGAAGCGCTCGCCGTGTTCGCGCCCGATGGGCACCTCGAATTGTGGAACCGCAGCTTCGCGGGCGCCTGGGGCCTGGAAGAGGAGGCCCTGGACGGGCATCCGCAGGCCGAGGACCTGCTTGCCGCGATCGCGAAGAAGCTTGCCGATCCCAAGGAAGTCGCGGCGATTAATCACGTCATCCGCGCCGCTACGCTCGACCGGCGCAAGCAGCGCGGTGCAGTGAAGCTCGCCGATGGACGCACGCTCGATTTCGCGAGCGTTCCGCTCCCCGATGGCAATGGCCTTATCACCGTGCTCGATGTCACCGCATCCCGCCAGGCCGAAGAAGCGCTGCGCGAACGTAATCGCGCGCTGGAAGAGGCCGACGCGGTGACCACACGTTTCCTTGCCAATATGAGCTACGAATTCCGCACGCCCCTGACTTCGATCGGAGGTTTCGCCGAACTTCTGACCAGCGGCGTCGCGGGCGAACTCGGTCCGCAGGCCCAGGAATATGCCGAAGCGATTGCCCAGTCGGTCGGCAAGCTGACCGAACAGGTCGAAAACGTCCTCGACCTGTCCCAGAGCGAAGCGGGCCTGATGCCGTTGTCCAAACGTCCGATCCCGCTTTTGCCTTTCGTGACCGAAATCGTGCGCAAGCGCGAAAATGCGATCGTGGAGGGCGGGCTCACGCTCGATCTGCGCAGCGATCCGGACAAGTCGGTCACGGCCGATCCGCAGCAATTGCGCCGCGCAATCGCTCACCTGCTCGACAACGCCATTCGGGCGACGCCGCGCGGCGGCCGGATCATGGTGGAAATCCGCCAGAAGAAGGACGGCACGCGGATCGCAATCAGCGATAGCGGACCGGGAATGACGCATCATGAGATAGCGCGCGCTCTCGACGGCATTCGCCCGACATCGGACGGCCGCGGGATCGAGCGCCGCCAGGGGCTTGGAATCCCGCTCGCCAGGCAATTGATCGAATCGCATGGCGGGACGCTCGAATTGCAGAGCCGTCGTGGGGCGGGAACCACCGCTACGATTGTCTTGCCGTGATTTTGACGCTTCCCGATCTCAACGCCGTCGCTGCGCTCGGCCGCCGGATCGCGGCGAAGCTTCAGCCGGGGGACGTGGTCGCGCTGTCGGGCGATCTGGGTGCGGGCAAGACGACCCTGTCGCGCGCCATCCTGGCGGCAGCGGGGCATGCGGGCGAAGTTCCGTCCCCCACCTTCACCATCATCGAGACTTACGCGCGGACCGATCCTCCGATGGTCCACGCGGATTTCTACCGACTCGATGATCCGTCGGAGCTGGAAGAGATCGGTCTCGACGATTACCGCGAGGGAGCCGCACTGCTCGCCGAATGGCCCGATCGGGCAGGCGGCTTCGCGCACGAGCCCGCCTGCCTCTCGGTCGAACTCGAAAACGGTGGGGAAGGGCGCCGTGCCATTGTCGAAGGCGGTTCGGCTTGGCATGGCCGGATGCCATGAACGCAGCACTACCCGAAGGTCTCGACAGTTTTCTCGGCGATACGCGATGGGACGGGGCGGAGATCGTCCCGCTCGTCGGCGACGCCTCTTTCCGCCGGTATTTCCGGCTTCGCATGGGGGATCGCAGCGCCATGCTGATGCACGCTCCACCGCCCGAGGAAGATACTGGTCCCTTCCTGCATGTGGCGCGCTGGCTGAATGAAAACGGTATGCGCGGACCGGAGATTCTCGGGGCACGGCCCGAAGAAGGCCTGGTCCTCATCGAAGATTTCGGCGATCAGCGGATGAAGGAGTGGATCGACGATCACCCCCAGGACGAAAGCGCCGTCTATGCGCGGGCGATCGATGCCCTGGTGAAGCTTCAATCGCTCCCCGCCGGGCCCTTCGATCCATACGACATGGCGGTCTATCAGCGCGAGGCAGCCCTGTTCGTCGAATGGTATTGCCCGGCGGTCGGGCTCGATGTGGACGAAGAGGGCTGGCGAACGGCCTGGGATAAGGCGCTCGCTCCCCTTATCGAGCGGCAACAGCCCGGCGTGACCGTGCTGCGCGATTACCACGCCGAGAATGTCATGCTGCTCGAACCGGGCAAGCCGCACGGGGAACAGGGGCTCATCGATTTTCAGGACGCCCTGGTGGGTCACCCTGCCTACGATCTCGTCAGCCTTTTGCAGGATGCCCGGCGCGACGTGCCGGAAATCCTCGAACAGGAGATGCTGGCTCGATATCGGTCCGCCTGCGATCCTGGCGAACATTTCGAGGCCGATTACGCTCGCCTCGGCGCGCAGCGGAACGCCAAGATCGTCGGCATTTTCACGCGGCTCTACAAGCGCGATGCCAAGCCGCGCTATCTGCGCATGATCCCGCGTGTGTGGAAGGCGATGGAGAGCGATCTGGAGCATGAAGCGCTGGCTCCGGTGGCGGAATGGTTCGCGGCCAATATCCCGCAGGATCTGCGCGCTGCATACGGGGGCGAAATCGCATGAACGAGGCCGCACTCGTGACAGATACCGCGATGTTGATGGCCGCAGGGCTTGGCAAGCGGATGCGTCCGCTGACGGCCAGCCAGCCCAAGCCGATGGTTCGCGTCGCGGGAAAACCCTTGATCGATCACGCGCTGGACCGGCTGGAAGATGCGGGCGTCGCGAAGGCGGTCGTCAACGTGCACTACCTCGCCGATACGCTGGAAGCGCATATTCGCAACCGGACCTGCCCAGCGATCGTCTTCTCGGACGAACGCGATCAGCTTCTCGAAACGGGTGGCGGGATGGTGAAGGCGCGGGACGAAGGGATGCTGCCCGACCCGTTCTTCGCCTGCAATGCGGACAGTATCTGGCTCGATGGCCCGCTGAACGCCTTTCGCGACCTGTCGCGGCACTGGGATCCAGACCTGATGGACGCCCTTTTGCTGCTGGTGCCGCACTCGCGCGCGACCAATTTCGACGGGACGGGCGATTTCTACATGGATGCGCGCGGGCAGTTGAAGCGCAAACTGCCCGGCCGCATCGCGCCCTTCATTTATACCGGTATTCAGCTCGTCTCGCATCGCCTCCTGCGCGAGGCTCCGGAGGGTAAGTTCTCGACCAACATCCTCTGGGATCGCGCCATCGCGGAAGGGCGGCTTTACGGCCTCGCCTTCAGCGGCCAGTGGATCGAGGTCGGGCGGCCCGAACATATCGCCGTGTGCGAGGAGGCGCTCGGGCGTGGCTGATCGCCGCGCGCCCGAAATCTACTCCATCGCCGCCCATCGCGGTTTCGCGGATGCGCTGGTTGCGGGACTGGTCCCGCGCTATTCCGAAGCGGGGCTGGGGCTCGCACGGCTGACCCTGCTGCTCCCCAGTTCGCGCGCGGTTCGCACCGTCAGCGAGGCGTTCATCCGCCATGCCGGAGAAGCGGACGGGCCCGTAGGCTTGCTGATGCCACGCATGGTCGTGGTCGGCGATCTCGATCTCGACGAGGCGCTGGGGCCGCTGCTCGATCCCTTGGGGGCGAGCGCAATTCCGTCAGCGATCGACCCGCAGCGGCGCCTGTTCGCTCTGGCGCGATTGATCGCCGATACGATGGGAGACGACGCGCCCGGCGGAGCGACTTTGTTGCGGCTGGCGCGCGAGACCGGAGCGACGATGGACCGATTGCTGGTCGAGGATGTCGACCCTGCGGATCTGCTCGACGATAGCGTGGTCGACATCGTGCCCGACCTGTCCGCGCATTGGCAGAAGAGCCTGCACCTCTTCGCTACCGTCCAGGTCAAATGGCGGGCGTTTCTTCAGGAAAGCGGCGCGCTCGATGCGGCGGCGCGGCGCAATCGCCTGTTCGACCATGCCGCCGCGCGGTTTGCGAAACATCCGCCGGAAACGCCCATCGTTGCCGCAGGCGTCACGAGCCCGGCACCGGCTCTGGCGCGGCTGCTGAAAACGGTCAGTGAACTGCCGCAGGGCGCCGTGATCCTGCCCGATTTCGACCTGACGCTGGCCGACGAAGTGTGGGACGAGTTAGGCCGCGCCGGAGCCGCGCCCGGTCCGGGGGAGACCCCGTTCGCGCGCGACGATGCGGTGACGCATCCGCAATATCACCTCAAACTGCTGCTCAACCGCATGGGCGTCGCGCGTGAGGAGGTGCGGCCCTGGCATCGCAAGGGACTCGCCGCCGCGCCGCCGGAACGCAGCCACGCGATCGGATCGCTGTTTCTCCCGCCCGAAGCGAGCAAAGCGTGGGTCGATCTGCCGACTGACAAGCGCCGCCTGGCAGGCGTCAGGATCATGCGCAGCGCCAATCCCGAAGAGGAAGCGCAGGCTATCGCCCTGCTAGTGCGCGAGGCTTTGGAGACTCCGCGCAAGCGGATCGCCGTGGTCACGCCCGATCGCGGGCTGGCGCGGCGCGTGGTGCATCATCTGGCCCGATGGGACATCCTTGCTGACGATTCCGCCGGTCGTCCCTTGTCGCAGACGGCTGCCGGGCGGCTCATGCTGCTGCTCGCCGAAGTCATGGCGGAGCGCGCTGCGCCGGTTCCTTTGATGGCGCTGCTCGGCCATCCGCTGGTCGATGGCGGGATGGAGCGCGGCATCTGGCTGTCGCAATTGCGGCGGATCGAGCGGTCCCTGCGCGGACCGCGCAAAGCCGAGGGGCTGGAGCCGGTCGAGCGAATTGTAGCGAAGCATGCCGAGCCGGGATCGCCCATGGCCGAATGGTGGCGAACGGTAAGCGATACGCTGGCACCCCTTCTCGATATGGCCGATCGCGAGGCCGTCCCGCTGGCCGACTGCCTCGATGTGCTGGCCGCAGCGGGCGAAGCCCTGTGCGGCGAGAAATTGTGGGCGCGCGAAGACGGACGGGCGCTGGCGCGTTTCGTCGAGGAATTGCGTCTCAATTCCGGGGAGGCCGCCTTCGCACTCGCCCCGCGCGACGTGGAAGTCGCGCTGCGCGATGCGATGGAACAGATCGCGGTGCGCCCGCCCTATGGCGGCCATGCGCGCGTCCAGGTCCTGGGCCTGCTCGAATCGCGCATGAACCGCGCCGATCTCGTCATCTGTGCCGGGCTGAACGAAGGGGTCTGGCCCGCAAGGGGGACCACGGATGCGCTGCTTGCGCCACCGGTCCTGCGGGCGCTGGGCGTGCCTGGATCGGATTACCGGATCGGCCTCGCCGCGCACGATCTCGCCGGAGCGCTGGGCGCGCCCGAAGTCGTGCTGAGCCGGGCGGAGCGCGACGAGAGCGGCCCGGCCATTCCTTCGCGCTTCCTGCTGCGCGTTCAGGCGCTGCTGGGCGATCTGCTGCCCCGGCACGAGGAAACCCGCGCTGTCGAGCTTGCCCGCGCCATCGCCCGCGCTCCGCGTGCCGCAATCTACCCAAGGCCGCGCCCGAAGCCCGCGGCAGAGCAGCGCAAGGTGGCGATCTCCGCCACGGCTCTCGATCGCCTGTTGGGCGATCCGTACCAATTCTACGCCGCGCAGATCATGGGGCTGAAGGATCTCGACGCGTTGGACGCCGATCCCACGCCCGCCTGGCAGGGCAATGTCGCCCACACCATCCTCCAGCGCTGGCACGAGCAGCGGGCAGGCGGCGCCGATCCCGATATTGCGCCTATCATGGCGGCGGTGCTGGACGAGGAGAACGCCGATCCGCTGACGCGCGGCCTGTGGCAACCGCGCCTGCTCGCCGCGCTCGAATGGATCGCCGGTGAAGTGCGAGCCGCCACCGATCGCGAAGTGCTGCGAGTCGAGGAGAAGGGGGCGATGGAGGTCGAAGGCATCCGCGTCCACGGACGGGCGGACAGGATCGATCGCCTTCCCGACGGCACACTCGCCATCGTCGATTACAAGACCGGCAAGCCGCCGAGCGCCGCGATGGTCGCGGATGGTTTCGCGCTTCAGCTCGGCATTTTGGGCCTGATCGCGGAGCGCGACGGTTTCGAGAAAGCGCGCGGAGAGCCGGGCGCGTATGAATACTGGTCGCTGGGCAAATCGAAGAGCGAGGCCAATCCCTATGGCTTCGGCTATGTCGAAACGCCGCTGAAAATCCCGCCCAAGCGGACGGGAATTGAGCTGGAAGACTTGCTGCCGCTCACCTCCGGTTTCCTGCTGAAGGGTATCACCAGATACATCACCGGCGACGCGCCCTTCACCGCGCGCGAAAATCCGGATTATCCAGCCTACGACACGTACGACCAATTGATGCGCCTGGACGAATGGCTGCCGCGCATGGATGAAGAGGAGGGCCCGGCATGAGCGGCAAGGTCTATCCCCTTCAGGGCACGCAGCGCGATGCGGTCGATCCGAAGGAAAGCGTCTGGCTGTCCGCCAGCGCGGGCACGGGCAAGACGCAGGTCCTGTCTGCGCGCGTGCTTCGCCTGTTGCTGGAGCCCAAGGGCGATCCTTCGCAGATCCTGTGCCTCACGTTCACGAAGGCGGGCGCGGCGGAGATGGCCGTGCGCGTCAACGAGGTTCTGGCGCGGTGGGTGCGGCTCGACGATGAGAGGCTGGCGCGCGAACTGAGCAATCTCGGCGCGCCCACCGATCCCGAAACGCGCTCGCGCGCCCGTTCGCTGTTCGCGCGAGTGCTCGATTGTCCGGGCGGTGGCCTGCGGATAGATACGATCCACGCTTTCGCTCAATATCTGCTCGCCGCCTTTCCAACCGAAGCGGAAATCCTGCCCGGTTCGCGCCCTATGGAGGATCGCGAGCGCGACCTGTTGAGCCGCGAGGTTCTGGCCGCGATGCTGTCGGAAGGCGATCCCGCTATCGATGCGGCGATTGCCGAGATGAGCCGCCGCAAGGGCCCCGATGCGGTGCGCGGCTGGCTGATGCGTTGCGCCCGGCACCAGCATCTTTGGACCGGTCCCGATGGGTGGCAACCGCCGATGAAATCGCGCGTCCACCGCCTGCTCGGCATTCCGGCGGACGCCGATGAGGCCTGGGTGGGACAGGCGTGTTCGGACGCCGATTTCCCGGTTCAGGCGGTGCGCGCTTGTGCTGCTGCCACACGCGAATGGAAAGCGTCGACGGGCCAGAAAGCCGCCGATTTCGCCGAAGCATGGCTGCGCGGCGACGAGCAGGCGCGGCTGGACACGCTGGACGGGTTCTTCGACACGCTTCTGAAAAAGGACGGGACGCCTCGCAAGATGGCGGGCGCAGAAAAGATCGATCCATCCTTCGTCCAGCATCAGGAAATCGTCGCCGAGGCGGTAGGGCAGGTGAACGAACGGCGCGCGCTGATCGATCTGGCGGATTTTCTCGCCCCGCAACTCGAAGCCGGGCGCGCCTTCGCCTTGCGCTGGGAAGCGGCGAAGGCGCGCGAGGGATTGGTCGATTTCGACGATTTGATCGCCCGTGCCGCGCAGCTTCTGTCCAACAGCGCGATGGCGGACTGGATCCGCTATAAGCTCGACCGCAGTTTCGACCATATCCTGGTGGACGAGGCGCAGGACACCAACGAAGCCCAGTGGAGCATCGTGAAGGCCCTGACCGACGATTTCTTCGACGGGCTGGGCGCGCGGGGCGATGCGGTGCGGACCATCTTCACGGTCGGCGATTACAAACAGGCAATCTTCGGCTTTCAAGGGACCAGCCCGCGCAATTTCCGGCAGGCCCGCGATTTCTTCGCGCGGAAGATGGACGCTTCGGCGGATGCGGCCCGCGAAATGCGCGGCGCGCCGGAGATGCGGCGGCTCAAGGGCTACGATCTTGAGCGCTCCTATCGGACCAGCGCGCCGGTGTTGTCCTTCGTGGACGATGCGCTCGACGCGATCGGCCATTCCGGACTGGGGCTAGACCGGGCCGACGGCCAGCATGTCGGCAGCGAAGGGCCGGGGCTGGTGACTTTGTGGAACACCGTCACCGCCGGGACCGATGGTGAGGAGGGAGAGGAAACCGAAGGCTGGCTTGCGCGCCATGATCGCCTGATGGCAGACAATATCGCCCGCCAGGTTCGCCGCTGGATGGACGAGGGTTTCCCGCTCGCCAAGGGCGAGGCGCGCAATGCGAGCCCTGGCGACGTCATGGTGCTGGTGCGGAAGCGGCGCGAACTTGCCTCGCTGATCGTCGCGAGGCTTTATCGCCATGGCGTTCCAGTGGCGGGTGTGGACCGATTGCGGCTCGGCAATCCGCTGGCGGTGAAGGATCTGATGGCGGCACTACGCTTTGCCGCCCAGCCGCTGGACGATCTGACGCTGGCGAGCCTTCTGGTGTCGCCGCTGATCGGGTGGAGCCAGGAGGATCTGCTCGAACACGGTTATCGCGCGAAAGACCGGCGCTTGTGGGAGCATTTGCGCAAGAGCGAGCATGGCTTCGTTGCTGGTACCGTGGACGCCTTGCGCGAAATTCTCCGGCGCGCGGATTACGACAGCCCGCAGCAATTGCTGCACTGGATGCTGATCGGCCCGATGGACGGGCGGCGCAAGCTGGTCGCGCGTCTGGGGCGCGAGGCGAACGATCCGATCGACGAATTGCTCAACGCCGCCAATGCCTATGCTTCCGCGCACACCGCCAGCCTGCAAGGCTTCATCCGCTGGTTCGACGCGGGCGAGGGAGAGCTGAAGCGCGAGGCGGGCGAGGGTGGCGATCAGGTGCGGGTGATGACGGTGCACGGTTCCAAAGGCCTCCAGGCGCCCATCGTGATTCTGGCCGATGCGGCCATAGGCCCCGATGCACCGGGCGATCTGGAACTGGTCGAGCAACCGATCGACGGCGGGGCCGGAAAGGCCGTGCCGCTACCTGGATTGAGCAAGGATCAGCGGGTCGGCCCGGTCGCTCTGGCCGAAGCCGAAGCGGCTCGCGCCGATGGAGAGGAGCACTGGCGGCTGCTCTATGTCGCGATGACGCGGGCGGAGGAGGCACTGTTCATCGGCGGATCGCTTGGGCCCCGCGATGCGAAGAACGGCCCGCACGAGGATAGCTGGTATGCGCGGCTGAAGCCGGTCTTTCCCGACGAGGCGCTGGAGGACGATATCTGGGGCGCGCGGTGGGAGCGGGGCGAGCCTGCTCCGCCCGTGCCTCTCACCGATACCGGGAAGCCGGGCGAGAGCGAACCGGACCTGCCCGATTGGGCGCAGCGTAACGCGCCCGAAGAGCCGCGGCCGCCACGGCCGCTCGCGCCTTCGGGCTTGGGTGAGCAGGAGGGGAGCGATCCGCCTCTGCCGCCCGATCACGCAGCTGGCGCGGCACGGCGCGGCGTCCTGATCCACGCACTGCTCGAACGCCTGCCCGCCGTCGCGCCCGAAGAACGCCGTGAAAGAGCGACGGATTGGCTGGCCAAGCAGGCGCCCGATCTCGCCGAAGCGGATCGTTCGGAGATGCTCGACAATGCGCTTGCGGTTATCGAAAGGCCCGACTTCGCCGCCGTTTTCGGCCCCGATGCGCTGGCCGAAGTGCCGCTGGCCGCTCTCGTCGAAGGTCGGGTCGTCACGGGGATCGCCGACAGATTGCTCGTCACCGAAGCCGCAGTGACGGTCATCGATTTCAAGACCGCGCGGCGTCCGCCGAACGCGCTGGAGGATGTGCCGGATCACACTTTGCGGCAGATGGCGGCCTATGTCGCCGCGCTCGAGGCGATCTATCCGGGGCGGGCGGTTCGCGCCGCATTGCTCTATACGCAGACCCCGCAACTGATCGAATTGCCGCCCGCCACGCTGGCCGCGTACAAAACCCGATTTGCCGATCCGCAGGAAAGCTTTGCCCTGCCACCCGTTGAGTAGGTGCAGAAGCGCCCCAGATAGGGCGCGACAGATACAGGAGAATAGTCATGGCCACCGTCGCCGTAACCGATAGCAGCTTCCAGTCCGACGTTCTGGAATCCGACAAGCCCGTCCTCGTCGATTTCTGGGCCGATTGGTGCGGGCCGTGCAAGATGATTGCACCGGCTCTGGAAGAGCTCAGCGACGAGATGAAAGAGCAGGTAACGATCGCTAAAATGGACATCATGGAAAACCCGGACGTGCCGGGTAAGATGGGCGTCCAGTCGATCCCCTATCTCGTCCTGTTCAAGAACGGGGAAGCGGCCGCCAATATGCGCGGTGCCGCGCCCAAGGGCCAGCTCAAGCAGTGGCTCGAAAGCGAGCTTTAAGCTTCAAAGACTGCATAGCGCGCGGCCAGATCGTCCCATAGGGCGGGACTGGCCGCGCCGATCAGCCCGGTGCGATCGGGTTCGTCCACGCGATAGGGCGATCCGTCGGGCCGGGCGACCCTTCCGCCCGCTTCGTTGAGCCACAGGGCGCCTGCGGCATGATCCCAGGCGAGGGTGCGTTCGAATATCGACACGTCGTTTTCGCCCAGAGCCAGCCGCGGATATTGTTCTGCGGCGCAGCGCGGGATGTCGACCAGGCGGTAATGCGGCGCGATATGCTCCATCGCGGCGGCGCGGCGCTCCTGATCCATGAAGACTGTCGAGATGGCGGCCACGGGAGGCGTTTCGCCCGAAGTCTGCGCCGTGATCCGCTCGCCATCGACATAGGCGCCGTCGCCGCGATGCGCGGCGCAGAAACGACCCGACTGGCAATCGTAGATCCAACCGCTCTGAGCGAGGCCACCATCGGCCAGCGCGATCAGGATCCCAAAGGGTCCGGTACCGCCTGCGTAGTTGTTGGTGCCGTCGATCGGATCGATGATCCAGCATGGGCCGGACAGCAGATCGAGGACGGCGGGATTCGCATGCGCGTTCTCTTCGCCGACGATGCCGATCCCCGGATTGAGCTTGCTCAGCCCGGCAGCGAGCAGTTCTTCCGCCTCGCGATCGGCCACGGTGACGACATCGTCCGCCGCCTTGTTCTCGATCTGCGAGGCGGAGAGCGAACGGAAATGCGGCAGGATCGCCGTTTCGGTGACGTCGCGCATCAGCGCGAGGATCTCACGGTCCAGCATGCTCATGATCTGTAGTCCGCGTTGATGGCGATGTAGCCATGCGTCAGGTCGCAGGTCCAGACGGTGGCGCGTCCGTCTCCGATGCCGAGATCGACATCCATGCGAATGTCCTGCCCTTTGAGATGTTCTGCAACCGGTGCCTCGTCGTAATCCGCCACGGGTTGCCCGTCGCGCGCCGTCCAGATGCCGCCGAACCCGATCGAAAGCCGGTCGCGATCTGCCGGTTCGCCTGCCTTGCCGACTGCCATGACGACGCGGCCCCAATTGGCATCCTCGCCCGCAATGGCAGTCTTCACCAGCGGCGAATTCGCGATCGACAGGCCGACGCGCCGGGCGCTGTCGTCGCTCTTAGCACCGGTTACCGCGATCTCGATGAATTTCTGCGCCCCTTCGCCATCGCGCACCACCAGATGGGCGAGGCGCTGGCAGACATCGGCGATGGCGGCGTAAAGCGCATCGGCGCCCGGATCGTCCCACGATGCGATCAGCGTGTTATCCGCAAGCCCCGTCGCGGCGAGCAGGACCGTGTCGCTGGTCGAGGTATCGCCATCGACTGTGATGCAGGAAAAGCTCGCCGCATTGGCGCGGTCGAGCATTTGCTGGAGGAAGTCCGGCGTAACCTTCGCGTCGGTGAAGATGTATCCGAGCATCGTCGCCATGTCCGGCGCGATCATGCCGCTGCCCTTGATGATCCCGCAGACCTCCACCCGCGTCCCGCCCAGCATGGCGGAGGCATGCGCGCCCTTCGTGAAGGTATCAGTAGTGCCGATCGTTTCCGCCGCCTCGCGCCAGCTGCAGGGGCTGGCCGTCAGCGCCTGTTCGACACCCGCCTTCGCGCGATCTTTCGGCAGGGGGACGCCGATCACACCGGTCGAGGAAACGAGCACTTCGCTGGCCGGGCATCCCAGATGCGCCGCGACCTGATGCGACACCTGCTGCACCGCCTCGCGCCCGCGATAGCCGGTGAAGGCATTCGAATTGCCCGCATTCACCACGATGGCTCGCGCGCGCCCTTGCTTAACGCTCTCGCGGCCTAGTTCGACTTCGGTCGAGCAGCAGACATTGCGCGTGAAGGCGCCTGCGATCGCGGTTCCCTCAGCCAGCTCGACATAGGTCAGATCGGCCCGATCCCAGTCCTTGTAGCGCGCCCGCGCCACGCGCAGAGTGACGCCGGAGATCGCTGGCATGTCGGGGAAGGGGGCGGCGAGGGGAGAGGGGGCGAGGTCCATCCTCGCGCGATAGGAAGTTTCAACTGAGAGGTAAACGCGCTTCAGGGGTGGACGCGAGCAACGCCAGTTTCTATCTACAAGCCTTCATGCTTCGTCGCCTGCTCGCCTGTTTTGCCATTCTGACCGGCCTTGCCGCCGCGAATGCGCCTGCGCATGCGACGATGATCAGCGCGCTCGAAGCGCAGCTGGAAGACCAGCGCAAGGCTGACGATCCGGTCCGCAGCGCGGAAAGCGCCTGCGTCGAGAAACAGCGCAA
Organism: Erythrobacter sp. A6_0; assembly: GCF_017744235.1. Classification (NCBI taxonomy): domain Bacteria; kingdom Pseudomonadati; phylum Pseudomonadota; class Alphaproteobacteria; order Sphingomonadales; family Erythrobacteraceae; genus Erythrobacter; species Erythrobacter sp. A6_0. The sequence goes on along the minus strand of NZ_JAGHQR010000001.1, from coordinate 968,162 downwards.
GCAGCGCTTGCGCGGAGAGCGGATCACGCCCTGCCGTGCACCCGAAACGGTGACGGTCTACGTGCCGACGATCCAGTTCGGGCCCGATCGCGCCTACGAATAGCGCGACCCTTAAAGCTTCCGATTCGCTTTTCGGCCCGCGGCTTCGCATGCGCGCGGGCGCTCTTCCTATTTCCGATTTCAGAGACCCGTCATGCTCAAAGCCCTTACCAAGTCGCTCTTCGGCTCGTCCAATGATCGTTACGTCAAGTCGATGGACAAGATCGTCAATCAGATCAACGCATTGGAGGAGCAGCTTCAGGCTCTTTCCGATGAAGAGCTGCAGGCCCAGACGGACAAGTTCCGCGAGCAGCTGGAAAACGGCAAGACGCTGGACGACATCCTGCCCGAAGCGTTCGCGACCGTGCGCGAAGCCTCGGTCCGCGTGCTCGGCATGCGGCATTTCGACGTGCAGATGGTGGGCGGTATCGTTCTCCATCGCGGCGAGATCGCCGAAATGCGCACGGGCGAGGGCAAGACGCTGGTCGCCACGCTCGCGACCTATCTCAACGCGATCGAGGGCAAGGGCGTCCACGTCGTCACCGTGAACGACTATCTCGCCCGCCGCGACGCGGAGTGGATGGGGCAGCTGCACCGTTTCCTCGGCCTGACGGTCGGCGTGATCGTGCCGAATTTGAACGAGTTCGAGCGGCGTGACGCGTACAACTCGGACATCACCTACGGGACGAACAACGAGTTCGGCTTCGATTATCTGCGCGACAACATGAAGCACGATCGCAACCAGATGGTGCATCGGCCCTTCAATTACGCGATCGTCGACGAGGTCGATTCGATCCTGATCGACGAAGCGCGCACGCCATTGATCATTTCCGGCCCGACCGAGGACAAGAGCGAGCTCTATATCTCGGTCGATGCGATCGTGAAGGATCTCGATCCCGAATGGTACGAGGCGGACGAGAAGACCAAGAACATCAGCTGGACCGAGGAAGGCACCGACGCGATCGAGGCCAAGCTGGCCGAGGCCGGCCTGCTCGAAGGCGAAAATCTCTACGACGTCGAGAACACGCTGGTCGTGCATCACCTCGACCAGGCGCTTCGCGCGAACATCATGTTCAAGAAGGACACCGACTACATCGTCAAGGACGACAAGGTCGTGATCATCGACGAATTCACCGGACGCATGATGGATGGGCGCCGCTGGTCGAACGGTCTGCACCAAGCGGTGGAAGCCAAGGAAGGCGTCAAGATCGAGCCGGAAAACCAGACGCTCGCCTCGATCACCTTCCAGAACTATTTCCGCATGTATCCCAAACTGTCCGGCATGACCGGCACCGCCGCCACCGAAGCGAGCGAGTTCTGGGACATCTACAAGCTGAACGTCGCCGAGATCCCGACCCATCGCCCGGTCGCCCGCATCGACGAGGACGATCAGTTCTACAAGAACACGATGGACAAGTTCGCGGCCATCGCGAAGGCGATCAAGGAGAAGAACGAGCTGGGCCAGCCGGTCCTCGTCGGCACGGTCTCGATCGAGAAGTCGGAACTTTTGAGCCAGTTCCTTGAGAAGGAAGGCGTCAAGCACGAGGTGCTGAACGCCCGCCAGCACGAGCGCGAGGCGCATATCGTGGCGCAGGCGGGCCGCATCGGCGCCGTCACCATCGCGACCAACATGGCCGGGCGCGGGACCGACATTCAGCTCGGCGGCAATCTCGAATTCCGCACCGAGGACGAGCTTTCCGAAATGCCGGAAGGCCCCGAGCGTGACGCCGCGATCGAGCGGATCAAGCAGGAAATTGCGGAAGAAAAGCAGCGCGTGAAGGATGCGGGCGGGCTGTTCGTGCTCGGCACCGAACGCCACGAATCGCGCCGGATCGACAACCAGCTGCGCGGCCGTTCGGGCCGTCAGGGCGATCCGGGTCTGTCGCGCTTCTACCTCTGTCTGGAAGACGATCTCCTGCGCATCTTCGGGCCGGACACGCTGTTCTCGCGTATGATGAACAGCAATCTGGAGGATGGCGAGGCGATCGGGTCGAAATGGCTCAGCAAGGCCATCGAAACCGCGCAGAAGAAGGTCGAGGGGCGCAATTACGAGATGCGCAAGCAGGTCGTCCAGTACGACGACGTGATGAACGACCAGCGCAAGGTCATCTACGAACAGCGCGCCGAGATCATGGACAGCGAGGCGGTGGACGATGTCGTGCTCGAAATGCGGCACGACACGATCAACAATATCGTCGGCGAAGCCTGCCCGCCGGGTTCCTATCCCGAACAGTGGAACGTGACGCAGCTGAAGGAGCGGGTCGAGGAAGTGCTCGGCATGACGCCGCCAATCGACGACTGGTTGCAGGAAGACGCGGTGGAGCCCGCCATCATCGAGGAACGCCTGCAAAAGGCCACCGACGAAGCGATGGACGCCAAGATCGCGCGGGTCGATCCGTCGATGTGGCGCAATGTCGAAAAGAGCCTGCTGCTCCAGTCGCTGGATCATCACTGGAAGGAACACCTCTCCACGCTCGACGCGTTGCGCCAGGTGGTGTGGCTGCGCGCCCATGCGCAAAAGCAGCCGATCAACGAATACAAGCAGGAAGCCTTCAGCCTGTTCGAAAGCATGCTCGACACGCTGCGCGAGGATACGACATCGAAGCTGATCAAGCTCGACGTGCGCGAGCCCGAACCCACGCCTTCTGCGAGCCTGCCCGAACTGCCGGATTTCCTCACCGGACATATCGAACCGCTGAGCGGGATCGACAATTCCGACGATGGCGACGGATCGGAACGGCGCGCGGCGCTGTTCGGATCGCTGGCGGGTAGTCCGCAGGCGGCCGCCGGGCCGGGGGGCGTTTCGGACAATCCCTATGCCGGCAAGCAAATCAGCCGCAATGCCCCGTGCCCTTGTGGATCGGGCAACAAGTACAAGCATTGCCACGGGGCGATCGGCGCTCGTGCGTAACCGGTTCGGGCCGGGTCGGACCTAGATGATCTGGCTCGCTATCGCCTTCTTCGCGACCGCGCTGTTATATGCGTCGGTCGGGTTCGGAGGCGGATCGACCTATAGCGCGCTGCTGGCGCTGGCGGGGCTCGACTATCGCGTGCTGCCGCTGGTCAGCCTTGCCTGCAATATCGTTGTCGTCGCGGGCAGCACGATACGCTTCTCGCGTGCAGGCATCCTGCCCTGGCGGCGGGCCTTGGTCCTGACCGGTCTGGCAGCTCCTGCGGCACTTCTGGGCGGGCTGACGCCCATCGGTGAGCGCAACTTTCTGCTGCTGCTGGGCGCCAGCCTGGTCATGACCGGCCTTACCCTTCTCATCCCGGTCGCGAAGTCGAGCGAGGAGCATGCGACCAAGGCCGCTCGGTTCGCACCCTTGGCTGCGCCGCCGCTCGGCTATTTGGCCGGACTGGTCGGGATCGGGGGCGGCATATTCCTGGCGCCGCTTCTCCATCTGGTACGCTGGGCCGAGGCGAAGAGCATCGCGGCGACGGCTGCGCTGTTCATCCTCGTCAATTCGCTGTTCGGTCTGGTCGGCCAGATCCTGAAGGGCGGGGAGGGCCGGTTCGAAGCGGCGGTGGGCTTCGGCTTGCCGCTTCTCGTGGCAGTCGCGATCGGCGGCCAGATCGGCAGCTATCTGGTGGTCCGCTTCCTGCCGCAACGCTGGATTCGCTGGATCACCGCCGGGCTGACGTTGTTCGTCGGCGTCCGACTGGTTCTCGATCACATCTGAACGGAAAGCCGCATCCCTAGATGCGGCGACGCCATCGGCTGCTGGCGAAAAGTGGCTCCCCGAGTTGGATTCGAACCAACGACCAAGTGATTAACAGTCACCTACTCTACCGCTGAGCTATCGGGGAGCAGCCGTACGGCAGGGGTGCGCCTATATGGGCGGGGCAAAGGTTTGGCAAGCGGGTGTTTCGCTAAATTTCACTCTTCGCTTCAGATTACACCACGAATTGTTCGGCCACGATGCGCTCGTCGAGCGTATGGCCGGGATCGAACAGGAGCTTCAGCTCCTGCTCGCGCGCTATGGCCAGCGAGACTTCGGCGATATCGCGCACCTCTTTCTGGTCGGCCACGACGGATACGGGGCGCTTGTCCGATTCGAGCACGCGGAATCGGATATGACTGCGATCGGGCAGGATCGCACCACGCCAGCGGCGCGGGCGAAAGGCGCTGATCGGGGTCAGCGCCAGCAATTGCGAATCGAGTGGCAGGATAGGCCCGTCTGCGGAAAGGTTGTAGGCGGTGGAGCCGGCGGGCGTCGCCACCAGCACACCGTCGCACACCAGTTCCTTGATTCGCACCTTGGTATCGACAGTCACTTCGATCTTGGCGGTCTGGCGCGTCTCGCGCAGCAGGGAGACTTCGTTGATGGCGCAGAAGCGGTGCGTCTCGCCTTCCTGCGTAATCGCTTCCATGCACAGCGGCGCCACCGCCAGCCCGCGTGCCTTTTCGAGGCGCTGCATCAGTTTGTCGGGGCCGCGATATTTGTTCATCAGAAAGCCGACCGTGCCCAGATTGACGCCGTAGACCGGTTTCAGATTACCGTGATCGAGCATGGCGTGAAGCGTCTGGAGCATGAACCCGTCGCCGCCGACCACGACGACGATGTCCGCCTCGCCCGGAGACACCCAATCGGTGAGCGACTGAAATTCCTGCGCGACTTCCTGCGCCTTCGCGCTGTCGGACACCATCAGGGCCAGCTTTGCGAACTCGGCCATACTTATCCTCTTCCCGGCGAAAGCCCTTCATCCACACCTATGGAGGCATGTCCCGTTTGGCAACGCGCCGCTTTTTGTGTCACACCGAAGGACCGGAGCGCTTAGGGAGGTTCGATGGCAAGCTTGGCCGACACTTCTCACCGCGATTATCCCGCTCAGGACGGGCGCGATGCCCTGACGGGGCTCGCCGATCTGGCGCATGCCCGCCTCACGATGCAGCGCTGGCAGCGCGACTGGCCCGACGGAGGGCCGGCCTTTCCCATGCGCGCCATGCTGATCGCCATCGGCCGGATCGATCGCGTGAATGTGGCCTATGGTGAAACCACGGGCGACGGTGTTTTGATCGAGATCGCCCAGCGTATCCGCCACTTCGCCGAAGATGAGCTGGAAAGCGGCGTCTGGCTGGCGGCGCGCATTTCCGGCGATAGCTTCCTGCTCGCCGCGCGCGAGGATTGTTCGCGCGAGCGGTGGCAGTGGCTGGCCGAAGCGCTGGCCGATGCCATCGCCATGCCGATCGTCGATCCCTCTACCAGCCACAGCCTGCGCCTCTGGCCGCGGCTCGCGCTGATGCGAGCGCGCGCGGGCGACGATGCCGATTCGGTGCTCGATACGCTGGCGGAAACCGCTGTGCGCATGCGCGGCAGCAATGGCGAACGCATCGCCTGGGCAAGCGAGGATCTGGACCAGCAGGGCCTGTCGAACCAGCAATTGGAAGCCGATCTTTTGGCCGCGATCGATCGCGACGAAATCGAGGTGCTGTTCCAACCGCAATATCGCGTCGGCGATGATCGACTTGTGGGGGCCGAGGCGCTGGCACGCTGGCAGCATCCGACCCTGGGGCGCATCGGCGCGGGCCTGCTCTTCACGATCGCCGAACGCGCCGATCACGTCGCGCAATTGTCCCGCCATATCGCGCGCCGTGCGCTGCATGACGCTGGCGGTTGGCCTTCGGATTTGTGCCTGTCCATCAACATAACCTCCGCCGATCTTGCGGCAGGCAGCTTCGCGCGCGACTTCATCGCGCTGGTCGATCAAAGCCTGCTGGAGCCCGAACAGGTCACGCTGGAGATTACCGAGCAGGTCCTTCTGGCCGATCTCGACCGGACGCGGGAGATACTCGACGAGCTGAAAGCGGTCGGCATCAATCTCTCGCTCGACGATTTCGGAGCGGGTTACTGCAATTTCCGCTATCTCAAGGTCCTGCCGCTCGACTGCCTCAAGCTCGACCGCGCGATGATCGATGGCGTGCTGGACGACGAGCGCGATCTTGCGGTTCTGCGCGCGATCGTGGCCATGGCCAAAGCGCTCGATCTCAGCGTGGTGGCGGAAGGGGTGGAGAAAGACGAGCAGCTGGCGTTGATCGCGCGCGAAGGCGTCGAAACCTATCAGGGTTTCCTGCGCGCCGAACCGATGAGCGCGGACGACTTCATCAGGCTGGCGCGCGGCTGAGGGCCGATCGCTTCGCGGTAATGCCGCCGATCAGCCTTTCTTCTTCGCCTTCCTCGCGATTGCGGAAAGCCCCTTGGTCAGCTGATAGAGCCCGTTCAAGCGGCTCTGCGGATCGTTCCAGGCGCGGCTGATCACGAGCTTCATGTCGGGACGCAGTTTGGCGGTTCCCTTCAAGCGATCGACATAGGCGATCAGCCCCGGACCGTCGGGGAAATCGTCGTTGTGGAAGGTGACCAGCGTGCCTGCCGCACCGACATCGATTTTGGCGATATTGGCGGCGATCGCCTGGTGCTTGATCTCGATCAGCTTCACCAGATTTGCAGTCGCGCTGGGAAGATCGCCGAACCGATCGATCATTTCGGCGGCGAGCGCTTCGATCTCGCCCTTGTTCTCAGCATCGTTGAGGCGGCGATACAGCGCCATGCGGACGGCGAGGTCGGGGACGTAATCCTCCGGAATCATGATCGGCGCATCGACGGTGATCTGTGGGCTGACCTTTTCGGGCTTCGCTTCCAGCCCCATCTCGCCCGCCTTTGCGGCCAGGATCGCGTCTTCGAGCATGGACTGATAGAGTTCGAAGCCGACTTCGCGGATATGGCCGGACTGTTCGTCGCCCAGAAGATTGCCCGCGCCGCGAATGTCGAGATCGTGGCTGGCGAGCTGGAACCCGGCGCCGAGCGAATCGAGATCGCCGAGCACTTTCAGGCGCTTTTCAGCGACTTCCGAAAGCTGCGTGTCCTTGGCGTAGGTCAGATAGGCGTAAGCGCGCAGCTTGGAACGCCCGACGCGGCCGCGCAGCTGATAGAGCTGGGCGAGGCCGAAAATGTCCGCGCGGTGGATGATGATCGTGTTGGCGCTCGGCAGGTCGAGACCGCTTTCGACGATCGTGGTCGCGAGCAGGACGTCGTATTTGCGCTCGTAGAAAGCGCTCATCCGCTCCTCGATCTCGCCCGCACCCATCTGGCCGTGCGCCGCGACAAATTTCACTTCGGGCACGTTTTCGTGCAGCCAGTCCGATATCGCATCCATGTCGGAGATGCGCGGCACGACGATGAAGCTTTGCCCGCCGCGATGATGTTCGCGCAGCAGCGCCTCGCGCATCACCATGTCGTCCCATTCCATCACATAGGTGCGCACCGCCAGGCGGTCGACCGGCGGGGTCTGGATGGTGGAGAGTTCGCGCAGGCCCGTCATCGCCATCTGCAAAGTGCGCGGGATCGGCGTGGCCGTGAGGGTCAGCATGTGCACGTCGGCGCGCAGCTGCTTGAGCTTTTCCTTGTGCGTGACGCCGAAGCGCTGTTCCTCGTCCACGATGACGAGGCCCAGATCCTTGAACTCGGTCTGCTTCGACAGGATCGCATGCGTGCCGACGACGATGTCGATGTCGCCCTTGCGGAGCCCCTCGCGCGTCTCCTTGGTCTCCTTCGCCGAGACAAGGCGCGAAAGGCGCCCGACATTCAGGGGGAAGCCTTCGAAACGGGCGGAAAAATTCTCGTAATGCTGGCGGGCGAGCAGGGTTGTCGGCGCAACCACCGCGACCTGCTGGCCGTTCATCGCCGCGACGAAGGCGGCGCGCAGCGCAACCTCGGTCTTGCCGAAGCCGACATCGCCGCAGACGAGGCGATCCATCGGCTTGCCGCTTTCGAGGTCGGACAGGACATCGGCGATGGCGCGATCCTGATCATCGGTTTCCTCGTACTGGAATCGGTCGAGGAACTGATTGTAGGGGCCTTCCTCGACTTCAAGGACCGGCGCTTTCCTCAAGGCGCGGGCGGCAGCGACCTGCATCAGCTCGCCCGCGATCGCCTGAATGCGCTCCTTAAGGCGCGCGCGTCGCTTCTGCCACGCCTCACCGCCCAGTCTGTCGAGCTGGACCGCTTCCTCGCTCGATCCATAGCGGCTGAGGACGTCGATATTCTCGACCGGGATGAACAGCTTGTCCCCGCCGCGATATTCCAGCTGCACGCAATCGTGCTTCGATTTGCCCACCGCGATCGGTTCGAGGCCGAGATATTTGCCGATCCCGTGTTCGGTATGGACAATCAGATCGCCGACGCTGAGCGCCTGCAATTCGGCGAGAAAGGCATCGGCATCGCGGCGCTTCTTCTTGCGACGCACCAGCCTGTCGCCGAGAATATCCTGCTCGGTCAGCAGTTCCAGCTCGTCATTGGCGAAGCTCGCCTCGAGCGGGACGATCATCGCGGACGGCTTGCCTTTGGCCGACTGGCCCAGCGCTTCCTGCCAGCTTTCGGCGGTCTGCACTGCGATGCCCGCTTCGTCGAGAATCGACACGATGCGCGAGCGGCTGCCCTTCGAATAGGCGGCGATCAGCGGCCGCCGGCCCGATTTGGCGATGGCCTTGAGATGGTCGGCCAGCACCGGATAGACATTGTCGCCCCGCGCGCGCTCAGGCGCGAAATCCCGGCCCGACCGGAAGCCGAAATCGAGCACGCTGTCGCTTTCCGGTTCGTCGAATGCGGTCGCGCGATGGGCGGGCACATCGGCGAGCGCGGTCTCGAACTCGCCTTGAGTCAGATAAAGCGCGTCGGGCTTCAAGGGACGGTAACTGCCCTTGGCCTGTCCGCTCGCCGCCTTGCGCTGTTCGTAATAGTCGCCGACATCCTTGGTCCGCTCTTCAGCGGCGGCCAGCGCGGCCTGATCGATCACGACAAGATCGTCCTTGCCCAAATGATCGAACAGCGTCGTCAGACGGTCTTCGAACAGGGGCAGCCAATGCTCCATCCCTGCCAGGCGACGCCCTTCGCTGACCGCTTCGTAAAGCGGATCCTGCGTGGCATTGGCGCCGAACATTTCGCGATACCGCGTGCGGAAGCGCTTGATGCTGTCTTCGTCCAGCAATGCCTCGCTGGCCGGAAGCAGCAGATGCCTGTCGAGCCGACCCGTCGTCAGCTGGGTGTTGGGATCGAAGCTGCGCAGGCTTTCCAGCTCGTCGCCGAAGAAATCGAGCCGCAGCGCTTCGTCCATCCCGCTTGGGAACACATCCACGATCGATCCACGGATCGCGTATTCGCCCTTGTCGATCACCGTATCGGTGCGGGAATAGCCCTGACGCTGGAGCAGGGCGGACAGGCTTTCGCGCCCGATCTCCATGCCCGGCGCGAATTCGCGCACGCTTTCGCGGATGCGGAACGGCGTGAGAACGCGCTGCAGCGCGGCGTTGGCCGTCGTCACCAGCAATTGCGCGCCGGGCTTGCCCGCCTGCAGGCGGTGTAGCGCGGCAAGGCGGCGGGCGCTGATCGAGAGCGCAGGGCTGGCGCGATCGTAAGGGAGCGAATCCCACGCCGGGAACTCGATCACTTCCAGTTCCGACGCGAAGAACCGTGCCGCTTCGGACACCGCGTGCATCGCCGTATCGTCGGGCACGATGAAGACCGCGCGGCCTTTGGCGGCTCTGGCGAGGTCGGACAGGACCAAAGGCTGTGCCCCGCGCGCCACCCGGGCGAGCGTGAGCGGACGGTCGGCTTTCAGAATGCGAGCGATATCGGGCATGATCAGATCAGGAGCGCTAGACGCCCGCCTCGGTTCCGTTGCGGTCGCGCAAACGACGATAAAGGGCCAGGATGACGGCGCCGACGAGGAGGCCGACGAAGGATGCGAACGCGTCGACCTGCAAATCGCGCACATCCATCTCGCGCATGGTGTTGAGGATTCCCTGCGCCAGTTCGATCGCCCCGCCGAACACGATCAGAAGGACCCAGAGAAGTAGGAAGGAAATGCGCGAGAATGTGAGCCGCGAAAGCACGCCAAGCGTCACGAAGGCCACCCAGTGCCAGAAATCGCCGCCCTGGCCGCCCACGTTGCCCGGGATCAAAGCGAAGACCGTTGTCGCACCGGCGGATATCGCCAAAGCGAGGAGCAACACTCGCAAGATCCATTTTCTCATCGCAGGCGCCCAGATTCAGATCGCGACGTAATCGAGGCGCTGCATCGCCTCCATACGCTCTCCGAGGAAGGCGGGCGGAACGGGCTGAGTCTTGAGGGCCCATGCCATCACATCGACATCATCTTGCTCGAGCAGCGCTTCGAACCAGGCGAGGCCTGCCTCGTCCCACTCCGCGTGATAGCGATCGAAGAAGCCGCCGAACATGTAGTCCGCTTCGCGCGTGCCGCGATGCCATGCTCGGAACCGGGCGCGCTGGATGCGGCCTTCGAAAGTGAGGAGATCGGGCATGGACGCCAAGTAGGTTCCTCCTCCCTTCAGCGCAAGCCGGGATCGGCCCCTGCTGGCTCGGCATTGACGATACGAGATCCCGGCTTTCGCTGCCGGGCCGAGTGGGTTTAAGGGGAGGCGATGCGGCCCGATATCCTCAATCCCCTCTTCGCCGAGGTCGAGACGCTCGACGGCGTGGGGCCGAAGCTGAAGAAACCGCTCGACCGGCTCGGCCTGACGCGGGTGCGCGATGTCGCCTATCATCTGCCGGAACGCTTCGTGACGCGCCGTGCGGTTCAAAATCTGGACGAGGCGGGGGAGGGCGAGCAGATCGTCCTCAAACTGACGGTTACGGAGCATCGCGGCGGGCGCAATCCGCGCGCTCCCTACAGGGTGCTGGCGCAGGATGCGGTCGGAAATATCCTCGCGCTCACCTATTTCGGACGAGCCTCCTATACGGCCAAGAAGCAATTACCGGTCGGCGAGACGCGCTGGGTCGCTGGCAAGCTCGAGCGCTATGGCGACATGCTCCAGATCGTCCATCCCGATCACGTGCTCGAAGAAGGGGGCGACACGCTTCAGCGCCTGTGCGAGCCGGTCTATGCGCTGGCCGAGGGGCTGACCCAGCCCAAAATGACACATCTGGTCGAACAGGCGCTGACACGCGCGCCCGAACTGCCCGAATGGAGCGAGCCGGGCCAGGTCGAGCGCGAAGGCTGGCCCGTATGGCGCGATGCGCTGGTACTGGCGCACAAAGGCGAACATTCTAAGGCCCGCGACCGGTTGGCCTATGACGAATTGCTGGCGAACGGCCTTGCGCTGATGCTGGTGCGCGCGGACAATCGCCGCCGCAAGGGCCAGGCTTTGGTGGGCGATGGCAGTTATCGCGGAAAACTGGCGCTCCCGTTTCCGCTGACCGGCGCGCAGAAGCGGTCGATTGCTGAGATCGAGGGGGATCTGGCGCAAGAGGCCCCGATGCTGCGCCTGCTTCAGGGCGATGTCGGAGCTGGCAAGACGGTGGTGGCGCTGGAAGCCATGCTGATTGCGGTGGAGGCAGGCGCGCAGGCGGCGCTTCTCGCGCCCACCGAACTGCTCGCACGCCAGCATTTCGAAACCTTGCGAAGAATGGCCGCGCCGACCGGGGCCGAAGTCGTGCTGTTCACCGGTCGCGACAAGGGGAAGGCGCGCGAGAGCATTCTGATGGGGCTGCTCGACGGATCGATCGACATCGTGGTCGGCACGCACGCGATCTTTCAGGACACGGTCGCTTACCGCAACCTCGCCATGGTTGTGATCGACGAGCAGCACCGCTTCGGGGTCGGCCAGCGTCTGATGCTGGCGGGCAAGGGCAAGCGTGCCCCGCACGTCCTTGCCATGACCGCGACGCCGATCCCGCGCACGCTGACGCTGGCGCAATATGGCGAGCTGGACGTCAGCAAGCTGGACGAGCTTCCGCCGGGTCGCCAGGCGATCGACACGGTGGTGATGGGGCAGGACAAGTTGGCTCTGCTGGTTGATCGCCTAGCCGCGCAGATCGCGAAGGGGCGCCAGGCCTATTGGGTGTGCCCGATGGTGCGCGAGAGCGAGGGACCGGAAGACATCGCCGCCGCCGAAGCGCGCTATGCGGCCCTCCATGAACGGTTCGGCACGGACGTGGTGATGGTCCACGGTCAGCTCGCGCCCGAGATGAAGGACGCGGCCATGGAACGCTTCGCCAGCGGAGATGCCAAGCTGCTGGTCGCGACGACCGTTATTGAGGTCGGTGTCGACGTGCCGAATGCCACGCTGATGGTGATCGAACAGGCCGAACGCTTCGGCCTGGCACAATTGCACCAGCTGCGCGGCCGGGTGGGGCGGGGCAGCGCGAAATCCATCTGTATCCTGCTGCGCGGCGATACCCTTTCCGAAACGGCGCGCGAACGGCTGGCGCTGATGCGCGCGACGCAGGACGGATTCGAGCTTGCCGAAGAGGATCTGAGATTGCGGGGCGGCGGCGAATTGCTGGGTACGCGCCAGTCGGGCGAGGCGGCCTTTCGCATCGCGGATCTCGATCAGATCACGCGTCTCCTGCCTGCCGCCCACGACGATGCGCGCCTGCTGATGGAGCGCGACGGCGGGCTCGACGGGAAGCGCGGCGAGGCGGCTCGCATTCTGCTCTACCTGTTCGAACGCGATTTCGGAGTCAGAACCCTGCGCGGAGGATAGGGGAGATGGGCTAGCGCCCTTCTTTCTCGCGCCGGACCATCGCTTTCAGCTTCGCGCTCTGCATGTGGCGCTTCACCGCGCGGCGCTCGGTCTTTTCCATCCACTGGCCGAGCGTCAGGCCGCCTTCCGAAATATCCGCGAGCACCGCGCCACGCTCGCCCAGCGGCTTTTCGGGGCCGACGGTGGTATCGGTGGTCGTCTGGCGCTCGATCTCGGCATTGAGCAACGCCCCTGCAAGCACCCCGTAAGCCGACAGGAACAGCCACATAAGGAACACGACGATCGCCGACAGCGAACCGTAGGTCGCGTTGTAGTCGCTGACGTAAGCGACATAGAGCGAAAAGCCGAACGAGATCGCGATCCACAGTACCGTCGCCAACAGAGCGCCGGGGGCGAGCCATTTCCATTGCGCGGGTGCGCGGTCGGGGCCGTAGCGCATGATCAGGGCGAAGCCCGCGCTTCCCAGCGCAATCGAGGCGGTCCAGGTCAGAAGCTTGATCGCCCATTCCACGCCTGCGCCGATCATCCCCTCGGCCTGGGTCTGGAGCCAGGCGAAAAGGCCTGCGCTTAGAATACCAGTCAGCGCCACGAAAATGCCCGCCAGAGTCAGCGCGGCGATGCGGAGCGTTCGTGGGATAATGCCGCGCGTTTCGTGTTCTTCGTTGACGATGTTGAGCGCCCCGACCAACCCGTTGGCCGCGCGCATTCCGCCATAGATGGCGAAGAACAACGCCACGATCAGCGCGAAGCCGGTGACGCCCGAATTGGCAGTCACCACGCCGAGCAGCTGATCCTCGATCACTGCGGCAGCTTCGGCCGGTACCACCTGGATGATCGCGCGCATCTGCTGCTGCACCGTCTCGACATTGCCGATCAGGCCGTAAACCATGACGGTGGCCGCGATCAGCGGGGTCAGAGCGAGAAAGGTGAAGAACGCCACGCCCGCGCCCAGCAGCGACAGATTGTGAAATCCCCACATCGTATAGACGCGCTTCAGGATCTCCTTCCAGGCTGCCCAAGGCATGGAAAGAGGACTCTTTGCGGTTGCACCGGGCGCGCCTTTAGGAGAAGACCCGGGCTCTTGGGCGGGATTTGCCACATCTCCGGGCGCATGGTCCCCGGATCGCGCCGATGCGGTATGTCCTTCATTGTCCACGGTGGATCGCTTTCTATGCTCGCTTCGGCTTCGTCTGTCCTTCATCCCGCGCCGCTTGGCAACCGTGCCGCCCGCGCGGAATGGGCCGTGGGCGGGATAATCCGGACGGCGGCCTCCGTTCTGGCGCTGGGCGTCGCGCTGGCGGCATTTCCCGTTTCCGCACAGAACACGGCTGATCCCGAGGACGCCGAAGCGGACCTGTCGATCCCCGCTCCTCCGGCAGACGCGAACCTGCCGGACGTAGAGCTGATTATTACCGACGAGGAATTCGAGACCGCGATTCCCTCGCTCGACGAGGATGACGCGCTCGAAGGGCCGCTCGAATCGATTGCCGATTTCGAAAGACGGATCGCCGCCGAACAGGCCGATGCCGATCCCGAAGAGGGGCAGGAGGCGCTGCTCGGCGATCCGGCGCTTGCGGATGGCGATCCGGTCGAGGTGATCGGCGATGCACCGATTCGCGACGCCGAACTGGTCGCGCCGCTTCCGCCGCTCGACCAGTTCGAGGTCGCGCCGGTCGAATTTGCAGAGGCGGAGCCGGACGAGGAAGTGGTCGAGGTCGCCTATAATGTCACCGTCAACGGTCTCGACGAGGCGGACGAGGTGGCGCAAACCGATATTCGCGCCATGTTCGAGGATTTGTCCGCGCTCGAAGACGGCGACGGCGAGGCCGCCAATGTAGCGCAGGTCGCCGCGCGGCTGACCGAAGACAGCGCCCTGATGCAGCGCCTGCTGGCTTCCGAAGGCTGGTACGAAGCCAGCGCGACGACGCGGATCGACCGCTCGGCGGATGCGACCGGGCAGCCGCTCACCGCGGTGATCGATGTCGCCACCGGTCCGCGCTACACATTCTCGGACATCGTGATCGACGCTCCGCCGGTCGAACCGGAAAATCTGATCCGCGACAATCTTCCGCTGCAGGTCGGCGAACCGATCGTGGCGGCGCGGGTCCAGGGGGCCGAAGCGCGCGTGGCGATCGAATTGCCGCAGAACGGCTATCCATTTGCCGAGATCGGCCAGCGCGACATCCTGCTCGATCCCGAAACGCAGGATGGCGTCTATACCCTGCCGATCATGACCGGGCCGCGCTCGCGCTTCGGCGGTTTCCGCACGACCGGCAATCTCGCCTTCGATGCCGACCATGTCGAAACCCTGGCCCGCTTCGAACGCGGCGAACTCTACGACAGCCGGATGGTCGACGATCTGCGCCAGGCGCTTGTCGCCACCGGCCTTTTCAACACCGTATCGGTGGTGCCCGAACAGACCGGCGAGCCGGCGGGCGATGGCACCGAATACGCCACGATCCTTGTGGAGCAGGATGCCGGGCCGCCGCGCACGCTGGCGGCGAGCGCGGGCTATGGCACGGGTCAGGGCTTCCGCGTCGAAGGCAGCTGGACCCATCGCAATCTCTTCCCGCCGGAAGGCGCGCTGATCGGGCGCGGCGTGATCGGTACGCGCGAACAGGGCGCCAGCGGCACATTCCGCCGGTCCAATGCCGGGCGCAGGGACCGCACGTTCCAGGCCAGTATCGAAGCGCTGCGGGCCGATTACGAAGCCTATGAGGCCTTTACCGGTCGGATCGCGGCGCTGGTCAGCTACGATTCGACCAGCATCTGGCAGAAGCCTTTCACCTACGCCTACGGCGCGCAGATCATCGCCACCAACGAGCAGGATTTCGATCTGACGACCCGCGAGCTGGTGCGGCGGACATTTTTCATCGGCGGGCTGACCGGGCAGATCGGGATCGATCGCACGGATAGCCTGCTGAATGCGACCAAAGGTTTCCGCGTCACCGCACTGGTGGAACCCGAGGGATCCCTGCAGGACGGTTTCAGCCCCTATGTCCGCGTGCGGGTGGATGGATCGGGCTATTACAGCCCCACCGATTCGATCACGCTGGCGGGCCGCATCAGGGTCGGCACGATCCAGGGGATCGACCGGTTCGACCTTGCGCCCTCGCGCCGGTTCTATGCGGGCGGCGGTGGCTCGGTGCGCGGTTACGGCTTCCAGCAATTGGGTCCGCGCGCGGTTTATCCCGATCCCGGTTTCGAATTCGATCCGGAAGAGCCCGACAAGGTTGCGGATACGATCTATCGCCCGCTCGGCGGACGCAGCTTGAACGAAGCGGCGGCGGAAGTGCGCTATCGCTTCGGCAATTTTGGCGTGGTCGGGTTCGTCGATGCGGGCCAAGTCTATGAAGGCACGACGCCCGACTTCAGCGATCTGCGCTACGGTGTCGGCATCGGCGGACGCTATTACACCAATTTCGGCCCGCTGCGTTTCGACGTCGCCATGCCGCTCGACAAGCGCGAAGGCGAAAGCAGCTTCGCGGTCTATGTCTCGATCGGGCAGGCGTTCTGATGGCCGAGGATACACGTATCGAAGAGCAGGGCGTCGAAGAGCAGAGCGCTGCCGACCCCGTCATGGTCGAGGAGACGACCGAGACGAGCGAGCCGGTAGAGACGCCACGCCGCGCGCGCCACGTCGGTCGCACGATCGCCAAATGGACTGCCATCGTGCTGGGCGGCATCGTCCTTCTGGTCGGTGCGCTGATTCTCGGGCTCGATACCGGGCCGGGCAAGCGCTTCGTCGCCGACCAGATCGCCGGGCTCGAATTCGAGAACGGAATGGAGATCGATGTTGGGCGCATCGAAGGCTCGCTTTATGGCGAGATGGTCCTCCACGATGTCGCCGTGTCCGACCTGAAGGGCGTGTTCCTCACCTCGCCCGAAATGCGCGTCGATTGGCGGCCGTTCAAATTCCTGCGCAGTCACATCGACATCCGCTCGCTGATCGCGCCGCGCGTGACGCTGCAGCGCCTGCCGGAATTTGCCGAGACTCCGCCGAGCGACGATCCGCTGCTGCCGAATTACGACATCGATATCGGCGAATTCCGGATCGGCAATTTCGTCGCCGAGGCTCCCGTCAGCGGAGAGCGCCGGGTCGCCTCGATCAGCGGCGGGGCGAATATCGCGGACGGGCGCGCGCAGGTCACGCTCGATGCGGCGACGATCGCGGGGCAGGGCCGTTCGGGCGGCGATCGGATCGCGCTCGAACTCGATGCGGTGCCGGACGATAATCGCTTCGACGTGTCGCTCGATCTGAACGCGCCCGGCGACGGCGTGATCGGGGCGCTGGCCGGGCTGACCGAACCCTTGCGCGTTCAAGTCGCGGGCAAGGGCACCTGGGATCGCTGGACCGGACGGCTCGATGCGAACCTCGCGGGCAGCGAGTTCGCGCGTCTGAAGATTGCCGGGAACGACGGCACGTTCCAAGTGCGCGGGCCGACGCGCGTGGCGCGCCTGTTCGAAGGGCCGACCGCGACGCTGCTCGGCCCGATCCTGAATGTCGATATGACGGCCGCTCTCGAAGAGCGCCGGGCGACGCTGGCGGGCAATCTCAACAGCGACGCGTTCCGCCTCAACACCAACGGCCTTGTCGATCTGTCGGACAACAGCTTCGAGGATCTGAAGCTTGCTTTCGTGCTGCTCAAACCGTCCGCCATGGCCGAGAATCTGAGCGGTAGCGGCCTGCGCGCGCTGCTTACGCTGAATGGCGAATTCGCCACTCCGCGCGTCCAGTATCAGGTCAACGCCAACCGGCTCGCCATGAACGACATGGGGCTGGAAAACCTGCGCGCCAGCGGCGAGGCGACGGTCGATGCCGATCGGATCATGATCCCCATCGAAGCCAGCGTTGCGCGCATTACCGGGCTCGACACCGTTGCCGGCGGGCAGCTGCGCGATGTGCGCCTAGCGGGCGATCTCGCCATCGACGGGCCGCGCATCCTGTCCGACAATATGCGGATTCGCTCGGACCGGATCGATGCCGGGCTGATCCTCCTCGCCGACACCTCGACGGGGCTCTATACCGGCGCGATCGACGGGCGGATCGACGATTACCGGATCGAGAGCGTCGGCATCTTCGATATCGAAACCGATGTCGATTTGCAGACCGAAGGCGACGGGTTTGCGCTGGAGGGCCGGGTGCGCGTGCGCTCGACCAGCCTTTTCAACGAAGGCGTGCGCGATTTTCTGGGCGGGAATGCCGTTGCGGCCACCGATGTGCGGTACTGGTCGGACGGGATCGTCCGCTTCCGCAATCTCATGCTGCGTGCCCCGGCGGCGCAGATCACGGGCGGCAGCGGGTTCTATGCGCCGGACGGGCGGCTCGCGATCCAGGCGGATGGCGTGACCGATGCCTATGGCCGTGTCGGCGTGCGGGTTGCTGGTACGCTCACCAATCCGCAGGCAGTCGTCACGGCGGAGCGGCCCGATCTCGGCATCGGCCTCGCCAATCTGCGCGCCAACATCACAGGCGCGCGCAATGGGTATCGCCTCGATGCGACGGCGGACACCGATTACGGCGCGCTGACCGCCGACGTGGTGCTGGGCACGGGCGATGTGCTGACGCTCGACATCAACAGCGCCAATCTCGCCGGAATCGATTTCAGCGGCTCGCTGCGCGAGACGCCCGCCGGGCCTTTTGCCGGGCGGCTCGACGCGAATGGACGCGGGCTCGCAGGCGTGGTCCGCCTCGACGCACAGGGCCAGTATCAGCAGGCGCTCGTCAATCTGAGAGCGCGCGATACCGTGCTGCCCGGACCGGCCAATCTCACGATCGGTTCGGCGATCGTCGATGCGCGGGTGGTGCTTTACGACCAGCCCTATGTGGTTGCCGACGCGCAGCTGGCGCAGACCAATATCGGCAGCCTCAATCTCAACGCGGCGCGCGCAAAGATCGATTATCGCAACGGCAACGGGACTGCGCGCGTGCTCGCCGAAGGGGTCAGCGGCGTGCCCTTCCGCGTCGCCGCCAATGCCGAACTGACGCCCGATCTCTGGCGCGCGCAGATGAAGGGCAGGGTTCGCGGCATCGATTTCGCAACGACCAGCCCGGCGCGGATCGTTCCGGGTGCAGGCGAATACGAACTGCTGCCCACCCGCATCGATTTCGGTCGCGGCAATATCCGCCTCGCCGGGAAATACGGAGACGGTATCGAAATCCAGAGCCGGCTCGATTCGCTTGACCTTGCCATGATCGAAGCCGTCGTGCCCGGCCTCGGCATCAATGGCCGCGCCACCGGAAGCCTCGATTTCGCCCAGGCCAGCAGCACTGCGTTCCCGCGTGCCGATGCCCGCCTCCAGATCGCCAATTTCAGCCGCACCACTGCGGTCTCCGTCAGCCAGCCGCTCGACATCAATTTCGTCGGCAAGCTGCTGCCCGATGGGGGCGAAGCGCGCGCAGTTATGCGGCGGCGCGGCGCGGTGATCGGGCGGATGGTCGCCTCGCTCAATCCGCTTCCGCCCGGATCGGGCAGCTGGACGACCCGCCTTCTCTCCGCGCCCCTGGGCGGCGGGATTCGCTATAACGGCCCGGCGGACACGCTGTTCTCCTTCGCCGGTCAGCCCGATCAGCGCCTGTCGGGGCCGATCGGCGTGGCGGCGGATTTCTCGGGCCGGGTCCAGAGCCCCGAATTGTCGGGCATCATCCGCGCCAACAATCTGACCTATGAAAACCAGACCTACGGTACGCGGCTTTCCAACATGGCGATCGCCGGGCGCTTCAGCGGCGATCGGCTTGAAATCGAGCGCCTGACCGCCACGGCGGGTGACGGCAAGCTCAGCGCCAATGGTTTCGTCAGTCTTGCGGAAGCCAGCGGCTATCCGATGAATGTCGAAATCACGATGGACGATGCGCGCCTGGCTCGCAGCGACGCCTTGTCGGCGACCGCGACCGGCAATCTTCGCCTGACCAAGGCGGCCCGGCAGACTGCGGTGGTGAGCGGACGGATCGTGCTGCCCGAGACGCGCTACGAGATCATCCGCCAGGGCGCCGCCGAAGTGCCCGAGCTGACCGGCGTTCGGTTCAAGCCGCCCCGCGGCCCCCAGCGCATCACCGGTGACGAGCCTTCGCAGCCGCAGCCGGGCCTGTTCGATCAATTGCGCCTCGATATCGCGCTCGCCGCGCCGGAGCGGCTGTATGTTTCGGGCATGGGTCTGGAATCCGAATGGAGCGCCGATCTGCGCTTGTCGGGCACCAGCACCGCGCCGCGTGTCTCCGGCGATGTCGAGCTGGTGCGCGGCACGCTTGGCTTTGCCGGGCGCTCCTTCGAACTCACCGAAGGGCGCGTGGATTTCACCGGCGGCCGCACGATCGATCCGGTCATCCGTCTGACCGCGACCGAGGATATCGAGGACGTGACCGTCAATGTGAACGTCACGGGCCGCGCCTACGATCCGCAGATCGCCTTCTCCAGCACGCCCGGCCTTCCGCAGGACGAGATCGTCTCGCGCATCCTGTTTGGCAGCTCGGTCGGCAATCTTTCCGCCATCCAGGCGGTTCAGCTGGCCGCCTCGCTCAATTCGCTGCGCGGCAGCAGCGGCGGTCTCAATCCGCTCGGCAAGCTGCGCTCGGCGACAGGTGTCGACCGCTTGCGTATCCTCGGCGCCGACGAGACAAGCGGGCGCGGCACCGCACTCGCGGCGGGCCAGTACATTACGGACGATATCTACATCGAATTCATCACCGACGCCCGCGGCTTCACGGCGACGCAGCTCGAAGTCAGCCTGACGCCGTTCCTGTCGATCCTGAGCCAGGCAGGCGGATCGGGCGCGACCAATGTCAACGTCCGCTATCGCCGGAACTATTGATGCGAAGCGCGATCATCCTCGCGGCGATCGCGCTGAGCGCCTGCCAGAGCGAGCCGAGCTTCGACGAGCGCTACGACACCGCGCAAGAAACGATCGAGGCGAAGGCTGAGGAACTGGACGCGGAATTGCAGGAAGCACCGACGCAGGGCGATGAGCCGCCGGCAAAACCCGCCGCGGAATAGCGCACTGCTCAATCGGGGTCCCCAAACGGGGTGGCGTATGGTGCTGAAAAATGCTGCGAAGCGATTTTCGCGTCGCAAACAGAAAGTTGGTCGGGGAGAGAGGATTCGAACCTCCGGCCCCTGCCTCCCGAAGACAGTGCTCTACCAGGCTGAGCTACTCCCCGACCGGATCGGCCCCGCGGAAAAACAAGCCCCGCGGGTCGAGGCAAGGCGCGCCCTATAGGTGGGGATGGCGTGACGTGCAAGCGGGCAATTCGGGGAAACTTGCCCTATTGGGAAATTTCAACGGAGAGCCGCATCGTGACAGACCCCCACCGCGAACCATCCCACTACGAAACCGCCTATCTCGATCTCATGCGCCGCATCTGGGCGGAAGGGGATGAGCGCGTCGATCGCACTGGCATCGGCACGCGCTCTGTCTTCGGGGCGACCTTGCGATTCGATCTGTCCGACGGAGCGATGCCGCTGATCACCACCAAACGTGTCTATTGGAAAACGGCGACGCGCGAATTGCTGTGGTTCCTGACCGGCGAAACCAATATCCGGCCCCTGGTGCTCCAGGGCGTGAAGATATGGAACGAGTGGCCGCATGCCCGCTATGTCAGGGAGACCGGCGAGTATCTGTCGCTCGACGCTTTCGTGCAGCGGATCGCCGAGGACGAGACGTTTGCGGAGAACTGGGGCGATCTCGGCCCGGTCTATGGCAAGCAGTGGGTCGACTGGCCGACCTATCGCTATCGCAAGGACGGGACTTACGAAAAGGGGCCGGGCATCAATCAGGTCGCCGAGCTCGTCGAAAGCCTGCGCACGAATCCCGGCAGCCGGCGCCATATCCTCGAAGGATGGAACGTCGCCGAGCTCGACCGGATGGCGCTGCCGCCCTGCCACAAGACCTATCAGTTCCACGTCGCGGACGGGAAGCTGAACGGGCTGCTCTATCAGCGTAGCTGCGACGTGGCGTTGGGCCTGCCGTTCAATCTCTGGTCCGCCGCGCTTCTTCAGCGCATGCTTGCGCAGCAGGCCGATCTCGAACCGGGCGAATTCGTCTGGATGGGCGGCGATACTCA
Organism: Erythrobacter sp. A6_0; assembly: GCF_017744235.1. NCBI lineage: Bacteria > Pseudomonadati > Pseudomonadota > Alphaproteobacteria > Sphingomonadales > Erythrobacteraceae > Erythrobacter > Erythrobacter sp. A6_0. The sequence goes on along the minus strand of NZ_JAGHQR010000001.1, from coordinate 946,566 downwards.
TCTTTATCTCAACCACGCGCATCTGATCGAGGAGCAGCTGGCGAGGGAACCGCAAGGGCATCCGCGGCTTGAGATCATGCGGCGTCCGACGACGATCTTCGATTATCGCATTGAGGATTTCGAGGTTCGAAACTACACGCCGCACGGGGCCATCAAGGCTCCGGTGGCGGTGTAAGCCAACGATCGAGCCACTCGGCTTGACCCGGCGAACGCGCTGAAATAAAATAACGCAATCAAGCAAGATTGCTTTCAAGCGTCTCGATACCGAGGGGAGAGCGCATAATGGCCGATAGGCCCGATCCGCAGGCGCAAGCCGGGCACAACGCGCCTGGACTGTCGCTGCATGTTCCCGAACCCAAATTCCGCCCCGGCGACGCGGTGGATTTCAGCCATGTCGATGTGGGCGAGCCCGGCAAGCAGCCCCGCCCGGACGAGACCTGCGCGCCCGAAACGATGCGCGATTTCGCCTATGGCCTGGTCCGCGTGCTGGGCGACGACAATCGCGCGCATGGGCCCTGGGATCCCAAGCTCGATCCCGAAACGCTGCGCACGATGCTCGGCCACATGGCCATGACCCGCGCTTTCGACGAGCGGATGTTCCGCGGGCAGCGGCAGGGCAAGACCAGCTTCTACATGAAGTGCACCGGCGAGGAGGCGACCAGCGTGGCGGCCTCCATGGCGCTGGCGAGCGACGACATGGTCTTCCCCAGCTACCGCCAGCAGGGCATCCTGATCCAGCGCGGCTATCCCCTGATCGAGATGATCAACCAGATCTATTCGAACCGGGGCGATAAGCTGAAGGGCCGCCAGCTCCCGATCATGTATTCGAGCAGGGAGCACAGCTTCTTCACGATCAGCGGTAATCTCGCCACGCAGACGCCGCAGGCGGTGGGCTGGGCGATGGCGAGCGCGATCAAGGGCGATACGCGCATCGCCGCGACCTGGGTGGGCGAAGGCAGCACGGCGGAGGGCGACTTCCATTCGGCCTGCCTGTTCGCGACCGTCTATAATGCACCGGTTATCCTCAACGTTATCAACAATCAGTGGGCGATTTCCAGCTTCAGTGGATTCGCCGGGGCGGAGCGGACGACCTTTGCCGCGCGCGCTCTGGGCTATGGGCTTGCGGGCCTGCGCGTGGACGGGAACGACCCGCTTGCGTGCTACGCCGCCGAGCAGTGGGCCGCCAACCGCGCCCGCGCCAATGCCGGGCCGACGCTGATCGAGTTCTTCACCTATCGCGCGGAAGGCCATTCCACCTCCGACGATCCCAGCGGCTATCGCAGCGCGCAGGAGCGCGAGGAGTGGCCCCTGGGCGATCCGGTCATGCGCCTTAAGAACCACCTCATCGAGCTGGGCGAGTGGGACGAAGAGCGGCAGGAGAAGATGGATCTCGAAGCTGCAGAACACGTCAAGAAAGTGACCAAGGAAGCCGAAGCGAACGGTATCCTTGGCCACGGCCTGCACCATCCGTTCCGCACCATGTTCGAAGATGTGTTCGAGGAATTGCCCTGGCACCTCAAGGAACAGGCCGAACAGGCGATCCATGAGCGCGAGACCAAGTTCCCCGGCGGACTGCCCAACGAAGGGAAGGGCGCATGAGCGAGACCGAGACGATGAGCGCGCCGGAGCAGACCCCCGATCAGGCCCCCAATCAGGCCGAGGCGAAGCCCGAACGCCGCCTCAACATGATCGAGGCGATCAACGACGCGCTCGATATCTCCATGCAGCGCGACGAGAACGTCGTCGTGATGGGCGAGGATGTCGGCTATTTCGGCGGCGTCTTCCGTTGCACGGCGGGCCTCCAGGAAAAGCACGGCAAGAATCGCGTGTTCGATACGCCGATCAGCGAATGCGGCATCATCGCAGCGGCAGTGGGGATGGGCGCCTATGGCCTTCGCCCGGTGCCGGAAATCCAGTTCGCCGATTACATCTATCCCGGTCTCGACCAGCTCATCAGCGAAGCGGCGCGCCTGCGCTATCGCTCGGCGGCGGAATATATCGCGCCGATGACGGTGCGCAGTCCGTTCGGCGGCGGCATCTTCGGCGGCCAGACCCACAGTCAGAGCCCGGAAGCGATCTTCGCTCATGTCTCGGGCCTCAAGACGGTGATCCCGGCGACACCCTATGACGCGAAGGGGCTTTTGATCAGCGCGATTGAGGATAACGATCCGGTGATCTTCTTCGAGCCGAAGCGCATCTATAACGGCCCGTTTTCCGGCTATTACGACAAGCCGGTGCAGCCCTGGAAGAAGTTCGACCAGAGCGTGGTGCCGGAAGGGTATTACAAGATTCCGCTCGGCAAGGCGCGGCTTGCGACGGAGGGTGAGCAGGTCACGATCCTTGCCTATGGCACCATGGTCCATGTGGTCGAGGCGGTTTGCAAGGAGAAGGGCATCGAAGCCGACGTGCTCGATTTGCGCACCATCGTCCCGCTCGATATCGAGGCGATCGAAGCGTCGGTGAAGAAGACCGGACGCTGCCTGATCGTCCACGAGGCGACCCGCACGGCGGGCTTCGGCGCGGAACTGTCCGCGCTCGTCACCGAACGCTGCTTCTATCACCTCGAAGCCCCGGTCGAACGTGTGACCGGCTTCGACACGCCTTATCCGCACAGCCTCGAATGGGCCTATTTCCCTGGCCCCATCCGCATCGGCGAAGCGCTCGACAAGATTTTGAAGGACTGAACGAAATGGCCAAATTCACCTTCAACATGCCCGATATCGGCGAAGGCATCGCCGAGGCCGAGATCGTGCAATGGCACAAGCAGGTCGGCGATACGGTCAGCGAAGACGAAGAATTCGTCGACATGATGACCGACAAGGCGACCGTGCCGATGGAAAGCCCGGTCAACGGCAAGATCCTCGAAATCGCGGGCGGCGAGGGCGACATGGTCTCGATTGGCTCGATGCTGGTCGTGATCGAGGTGGAGGGGGAAGTGCCCGACGATGTCGCCGAGGAAAACGAGGCGTCCGCGGATGCCGCGCCCGCGCCGAAGGACGAGGAAGTCGAAGAGCGGATCGAGGTCGAGAACCCCGATCCCAGCGACGCCGACGATGCGATGGCGGCCGATCCGTCGCCGCCGCCCGCACCGACACCTGCTCCGGCTCCCGCTCCGGCACCTTCACCGGCACCGGCCGCATCTTCGGCAAAGGTTCTCGCCAGCCCCGCGGTGCGCAAGCGCGCGAAGGAATTGGGCGTCGATCTGGGGCAGGTGAAGCCTTCGGAAGAAGGCCGCGTGCGCCACGGCGATCTCGACCAGTTCCTGTCCTACAGCGACGGCTTCGGTGCGGCTGCACCGACCCGTGCGGACGAGGAGAAAAAGGTCATCGGGATGCGCCGCCGCATCGCCGAAAACATGTCCGCGTCCAAGCGCAACATTCCGCATTTCTCTTATGTCGAGGAAGTGGACGTCACCGAACTTGAAGCGCTGCGCGCACAGCTCAATGCCAACAAAGGCGACAAGCCCAAGCTCACGATTCTGCCGCTGCTGATCACGGCGATCTGCAAGACTCTCCCCGATTTCCCCATGATCAACGCCCGCTATGACGACGAGGCGGGTGTGGTGACGCGGCATGGTTCGGTCAATCTCGGCATGGCGGCGCAGACCGATGCCGGGCTGATGGTGCCGGTGATCAAGAACGCACAGGCGAAGAACCTGTGGCAGCTCGCCAACGAGATCTCGCGTCTGGCGGAAGCAGCCCGCAGCGGTACGGCCAAGAGCGACGAAATGCAGGGCGGGACGCTGACCGTGACATCGCTCGGTCCGCTTGGCGGGGTGGCGACGACGCCGGTCATCAACCGTCCCGAAGTGGCGATCATCGGCCCGAACCGCATTATCGAACGCCCGATGTATGTTTCGGACGGCAATGGCGGCGAGCGGATCGAGAAGCGCAAGCTGATGAATATCTCGATCAGCTGCGACCATCGCGTGGTCGACGGATGGGATGCTGCGAGCTTTGTCCAGGCGCTGAAGAAACTGCTCGAAGCGCCCGCGCTGATCCTGGTGAATTAACGCACGATCGCGCTGTAGCTTCTGAGCCGCCGGTCTTCACCGGCGGCGATGCGCCAGCGCAGATGCGTGACGTCTTCGGGCGAAGCGAGCCGCTGGCCGCTCCGCAGATCGCCGAGACGCCCCCAGCGGCGACCGCCGTCGATGGATACTTCGACTGCCGCGTCGCCGCTGCGCTGGAAAGCCAATTCCTCGGGCACGCGACTGGCGAGCGTGAAGGGGCGCTGGGCGTTCTCCCGGTCCCACTGCATGACCAGCACCACCTTGTCGCCGCTTTCCAGGCGATGGGCGGGTTCCAGAGCGATTCCGTCATCCGATCGCGTTTCGACGAAGACCGAGCGCGTGATCGACAGAGAAGATCCCACAGCGCCCGCGGCCGTTGCCAAGGCGAGCGCACTCAAACCCACTACAATGCTGCGCATAGAAATCCCCCCGATTGCCCTTGGCTTCGGCGTATCGGGGCGCGGTCAAAATAGGGTTAACGCGGCTTCACCATCCTGCCGCCAGACCCCATGCAAATTTTCGCAGGAAATCGCATTGACAGCGTTTCGACCCTGCCCTAGTTGCGCGGCTCCCAAGAGGCGCTGCAGCGTTTTAATGCGCGGGTGTAGCTCAGTTGGTTAGAGTATCGGCCTGTCACGCCGAGGGTCGCGGGTTCGAGTCCCGTCACTCGCGCCACTTGGGACATTACCTTATTTTTGATGCGAGCTACAGAAATAGGCGGTTCGTCCGCCGACCTTCGCGCTCGTGATCTCACCGCCGCAGCGGCGGCATTCGGCTCCCTTTTCGCGGTGGCGGATCAGATAGTCGTGCGGCAGCTCCTTATAGTCGGCTTCGACCTTCACGCCCTGGTGAAGGACGCGGCGCATCGTGGTGCGCAGATCGGCGAGGCAATCTTCAGATAAGTCGTTCGCGCGCCGCTCGGGATGGAGCCCCGCCTGGAACAGAGTCTCATCCGACCAGAGATTGCCGACGCCCGCCATCTTGTCCTGCTTCATCAATGCCGATTTGATGGCACTGCGGGTATTCCCGAATGTTGCGATGAAACCGTCTCGCGCCAGATCCAGCGCGTCGGGGCCAAGCCCTTCGTTCTCGATATAGCCGTCCGGATCGTCGATTATACGGACATGCCCCAGTTTGCGCGGACAGCGAAAGGCGAGCCGCCGATCGCCTTCGAAGGTGATGAGCAATTTGGTGTGGTCGGGTGGATCGTCCGGCGCATCGAACGGGATCAGCCAGCCCGTCATGCCGAGATGGACCGTCATCCACGGGCCGGTCTTCGATCCTGCGAAGATGTTCTTCCCGTGGCGCCGCGTCTGCGTGAATTGGTGCCCGACCAGCCGCTGGCGCTCATTGTCGCCCGGCAATTCGATATAGCTGGTGTCGTCGCCCAGCTCGACCTTCTCGATCGTGCGATTCAAACACTCGCGCTCAATCGTTAGGCGCTGCGCTTCGTTTTCGGGTAACTCCGGCATGAGAGGATAACGGCACGCACAATCCTGCGGTTCCGCGCCTCTTATTCGGAAGGCGCGCTCCAGCGGCCGGTTTCCATCCAGATCAGGAAGCGTTTCAGAGGCAGCAGCCAGATAACGCCGAACACGAGATAGACGACCATTTGAAGGATCGTCGGCCAGCTTTCCATCAGCGGCGGTACGAAGGTCACCACCAGCACGCCGTAAACGGTCAGGCCCACCAGCAGTGCAAGGATGCCGAGCGGGATGCGCAGGGTGGGCTCGTCACGCATCAGAACGGACCGTAAAGCCGCGTGGGTGTCACCACGGCGGACAGGGGCTTGTCGTGCGCTTCCATCGGCAGCTCGTCGCATACTTGCGCGTCCCACGCCATGCCGATCGCGACCGTGTCGGGATGATCGGCCAGCCAGCGATCGTAATGCCCGCCGCCCTGGCCGATCCGTGCGCCTTCGGCTGTGAAGCCGAGCAGCGGAACGAAAAGCACCGAGGGGTTTGCACTATCCGCATCGCCCACCGGCTGCGGAATGCCGAAGGGGCCGGCCTCGCAATCGCTTTCCTCGTAGGGATCGGCATGGACGGCGAAGTCCATCGCCCGATCCTTCGCCCAGAACCGGGGCAGGGCGATGGTGCGCCCCTGTTCGAAGAAGAAGCGCGCATAGGATGCAGTCGGCGCTTCGAGCGGAGCGGCGCGGTAAAGGCCGATCACGCCATCGTCCGGCACCAGATCGAGCAGCGGCGCAGGCGGGCGATGAAACATCAGCGCGCGCATATTCTCCGGCAACGCCGCGACATGATCGCGCCGCTTGGCTCTCAATGTCTTTCTTATCGCGGCCTTATCCAAGATATCCGTCCTGCAATTCGTCTGGAGTGGCGTTCGAAGATTTAAGGGAGAAACCCCCGCGCTCAAGCAGTGAAGCGCTAGCGCAAAAACATGACGGGACCACCATGGGTCGTTGCCTTGAAATCCTCTGACGCCTTCACGTCAGGTGGGCGCCGTTTACCCCGGTTCCCGGGACGAACCCGGTCCCCAGGGAAGGGACAGCTCCCTTGGATTGCTTATAGCCTCAGGGATGTTCGATCGGTCGTACCGGGCAGCCCCGCCGATCCCTATCTAGGCGTCCGGGCCCGCACCCTCAAGCGCGGCGGCCGATTTTTCCAGCCGTTCGGCCAGCGTTTCGAGCGTTTCGGCGAGCGAGGTATCTACTTCCCCTTCTGCCTGAGCGCGCTTCTTCGTTTCGTGGACTTCGTCCGCCAGGATGAGCGCTGCAATAAGCAGATTTTTCGCCTCGGTCTGCCCCATCAGATCCGCACCGATCGCGGACAGGCGCTGGTCCACCATGCTGCCGAGATGGCGCAGGTGATCCTCTTCCCCTTCTGCGCAGGCGATGGTGTAGGTGCGCTTGCCGAGCGACAGCTTGACGTCGTTCATCGCTCCAGCCTTTCGATCAGGGCATCGAGTTCCGTGAGACTTCCCGACACGCTTTCGCGCAGATTTTCGTGCCGCGCGACTAGAGCGGCCATTGCGGGCTTGTCCGGCGCGGCGATTGCCGGCCGGTTGGACGAAGCGGCTTCGATCCGGTCGAGCGCGGCGTCGATCCGCGCGAGGGCTTGAGTGATGCGTTCGTCAGCCATGGCCGCTTTTTAGCGCGTTCTGCAAATACGGCAAAGGCTTGGCGACACCTGTTGATAAGTCTCCTGAAGCCGCCATAGGGGCCTTTACGCTCAGCGCTCGGCTTGACCTCGGCAGGGCAGTCCGCAAAGGCTTCGCGCGCGCCGAATCACGTATTCGCACGGCGCGTCGTAACGCTTTCGATCCCACCCCCAGGAGTGTTTCCCGCATGAGCCTCGATACCGCAAACATGGTCCGGATGGCCAATGCCATCAGGGCGCTTTCGATGGATGCGGTACAGGCGGCGAATTCGGGCCACCCCGGCATGCCGATGGGTATGGCCGATGTCGCGACCGTGCTGTGGAGCGAATATCTCAAGCACGATCCCAAGGCGCCCGACTGGGCCGACCGCGATCGCTTCGTGCTGAGCGCAGGCCACGGTTCGATGCTGATCTACAGCCTGCTGCATCTGGCCGGATATGCGTCGCCCACGATGGAAGACATCCGCAATTTCCGAAAGCTCGGCAGCCCGTGCGCGGGTCACCCCGAAAACTTCCTTCTCGATGGCGTCGAATGCACCACCGGCCCGCTGGGCCAGGGCCTGGCGATGGCGGTGGGCATGGCGATTGCCGAGCGCAGCCTGAACGCCGATTTCGGTAACGATCTGGTCGATCACCGCACCTGGGTGATCGCGGGCGACGGATGCCTGATGGAGGGCATCAACCACGAAGCGATCGGCCTTGCCGGGCATTTGAAGCTCGGCCGGATGAACGTGCTGTGGGACGATAACAACATCACCATCGACGGTTCGACTGACCTCTCGACCAGCGAGAATATCAAGGCGCGCTACGAAGCGACCGGGTGGCATGTGGTCGAATGCGACGGCCACGATTTCGCCGACATCCGCCGCGCGCTGGACGAGGCGGTCGAATCCGAACGCCCTTCGCTCGTCGCCTGCAAGACGGTGATCGGCAAGGGCGCGCCCAATAAGCAGGGAACCAGCGCGACGCACGGCGCACCGCTCGGCAGCGACGAGATCGCAGCTGCGCGCGACCTGCTGGGCTGGGATGCGGAGCCGTTCGAGATTCCTGCCGAGGTTCTCGATGACTGGCGCAGCACCGGCCAGCGCGGCGCGTCGGCGCGTTCGGAATGGAACGAGCGGATCGAAAACCACGACGAACGCGCCGAATTCGAACGGCGCATGGCGGGCGACCTGCCGCAGGATTTCAGCCTCGATGGTTATATCCAATCGCTGATGGCCGAACCGCAGAAGGTCGCCACCCGCAAGGCGAGCGAGATGGCGCTCGGCCAGATCAACGCCATGCTGCCCGATACGATCGGCGGCAGCGCGGACCTGACCGGATCGAACAATACCAAGGCGGGCGGCATCGGTCCGTTCACGGCGGACGATCGTTCGGGCCGCTACATCTATTACGGCATCCGCGAATTCGGCATGGCTGCGGCGATGAACGGCATGGCGCTGCATGGCGGCGTGATCCCCTATGGCGGCACGTTCCTGGTCTTCACCGATTACTGCCGCGGTGCGATCCGCCTGTCCGCGCTGCAACAGGCGCGCGCCATCTATGTGATGACGCATGACAGCATCGGTCTGGGCGAGGACGGGCCGACGCACCAGCCGATCGAGCATGTGCAGTCGCTGCGGATGATTCCGAACCTGCTCGTCATGCGGCCTGCCGACACGGTCGAAACGGCCGAGTGCTGGGAAATCGCCCTTCGTGAGAAGACCCGGCCGACCGTGCTTGCGCTGACTCGCCAGAACCTTCCGCAGGTCCGCACCGATGCGAGCGTCACGGGCCAGAGCGCGAAGGGCGCCTATCGCCTCAAATCTGCGGAGAATGCCCGCAAGGTCATCCTGATCGCGACCGGCTCCGAAGTGCATCTCGCGCTGGAATGCGCCGCCGAGCTGGAGAAGGAGGGCGTGGGCGCGGACGTCGTTTCGATGGTGTGCACCCAATTGTTCGACGAGCAGGACGAGGCGTACAAGGCGGACCTTCTGCCGAACGTTTCGCCCGGCGAGATCCTGCGCGTCAGCGTGGAAGCGGGGACGACTTTCGGCTGGGATCGCTACACCATGACGAACGGGCTCAGGATCGGGATCGACCGCTTCGGCGCAAGCGCCCCGGCAGAGGATCTGTTCGCCAAATTCGGCCTCACCGTGGACGCGATCGTCCCGCAAATCATGAACAAATTGAACGGTTAAGCAGGAGCTTCTATCATGGCTACCAAGGTTGCAATCAACGGTTTCGGACGTATCGGCCGCCTCGTGGCGCGCGCCATTCTCGAGCGGGACGATCACGATCTCGAACTGGTCAGCATCAACGATCTGGCCGACACGAAGTCGAACGCGCTTCTGTTCCAGTATGACAGCACGCATGGCCGCTTCCCCGGCACGGTCGAAACCGGCGAGAACACGATCACCGTCAACGGCAAGACCATCCAGGTCACCTCGGAGCGCGATCCCGGCAACCTCCCGCATGGCGATCAGGGCATCGACATCGTGCTCGAATGCACCGGTTTCTTCCAGAGCCACGAACAGGCCGAACCGCATCTGAAGGCGGGCGCAAAGCGCGTGCTGATCTCCGCGCCTGCCAAGAATGTCAGCGCGACGATCGTCTACGGCGTCAACCACGACACGCTGACGAAGGACGATGTCATCGTCTCGAACGCCAGCTGCACCACCAACTGCCTCGCCCCGATCGCGAAGGTCTTGCATGACACGGTGGGGATCGAGCGCGGTTTCATGACCACGATCCACAGCTACACCAATGACCAGCGCATGCTCGACCAGATGCATTCCGACATGCGCCGGGCGCGCGGCGGGGCGCAGAATATGATCCCGACCACCACCGGCGCGGCGCGCGCGGTCGGCTTGGTCCTGCCCGATCTGAACGGCAAGCTCGACGGCAGCTCGGTCCGCGTGCCGACGGCCAATGTCAGCCTCGTCGATCTGGTCTTCACGCCCAATCGCGACACCAGCGTCGAGGAACTGAACGGCGCGTTGAAGGCGGCGGCGGAAGGCGCGCTCAAGGGCGTGCTCGATTACACCGACCAGCCGCTGGTCTCGAGCGACTTCAACCATCAGCCGGCCAGCTCCACGGTGGACAGCCTGGAAACCAGCGTGATGGAAGGCAAGCTCGCCCGCGTCGTCAGCTGGTACGACAATGAATGGGGCTTCTCGAACCGCATGCTCGACACTGCGGGCGCAATGGCGAAGTTCCTGTAAGCGCAACCCGTCCGTTCGTGTCGGGTCGTTCGTGTCGGGCGAAGTCGAGACACGCGCGTGCATTGGTTCTCGACTTCGCTCGAACCGAACGGATAGGTTTACCCGATGAGCAGCTTCAAGACCCTCGACGATCTCCCCGCCGACCTTACCGGCCAGGTCGCGCTCGTGCGCGTGGACCTGAACCTGCCGATGAAGGACGGGGCCGCCACCGATGTCACGCGCGTCGAAGCGGCCAAGCCCACCATTCTGGAATTGACCGATAAGGGCGCGAAAGTGCTCCTGCTCGCGCATTTCGGACGGCCCAAGGGGCAGCGCAATTCGACCATGACCACCAGCTTCGTGCAGGGCGATGTCGACGCGGTGCTGGGCAAGGAGATCATGTTCATCCCCGAAGTGATGGGCCCGGTGGTCGAACAGTCGATCGGCATCCTGCGAGCGGGCGATATCGGCCTGCTGGAAAACGTCCGCTTCTGGCCGGGCGAGGAATCGAACGATCCCGATTTCGCCAAGGGAATCGCGGCGCATGGCGATTTCTACGTCAACGACGCGTTCAGCGCCGCCCACCGCGCCCATGCCAGCACCGAAGGCCTTGCGCGCCTGCTACCCGCCTATGCCGGGCGGGCAATGGAAGAGGAATTGAAGGCGCTCGACGCCGCTCTCGGCGCGCCCGAACAGCCGGTGGCTGCCGTGGTCGGCGGAGCAAAGGTTTCGTCCAAGCTCGACGTGCTCACCAACCTCGTCGGCAAGGTGCAGCACCTGATCATCGGCGGCGGGATGGCCAACACCTTTCTGGCTGCGAAGGGGGTCGATGTCGGTAAATCACTGTGCGAGCACGACCTCACCGACACTGCGAACCGCATCATGGACGAGGCGGATCATGCCGGTTGCACCGTCCATCTCCCCTACGACGTGGTGGTGGCGAAGGAATTTGCTGCCAATCCGGACAGCTTGCGCACCTGCAACGTCCACGAGGTCGCTTCTGACGAGATGATCCTCGATGTCGGGCCGCAGGCGGTCGAAGCCTTGGGCGACGTGCTCAAGACCTGCCGGACGCTGGTCTGGAACGGCCCGCTCGGCGCGTTCGAGACCGAGCCGTTCGATGCCGCCACGGTTGCGCTCGCGCGCACTGCCGCTGCGCTGACGGAGAGCGGATCGCTAATCTCGGTCGCGGGTGGGGGCGATACCGTCGCCGCACTCGCCCATGCCGGCGTGAAGGAGGATTTTACCTTCGTCTCGGCGGCGGGCGGCGCGTTCCTCGAATGGATGGAAGGCAAGGATCTGCCCGGCGTCGCGGCTCTGCGCGGTTAAGCGGAATCGCTTTCGCGCAGGCGACGCCACAAGAGGACGATCGCCACACCCACCAGAAGCGCGATGGCGACCGCAAAACCGACCGCCGTCGCCTTCAGGCTGAAGAATTGCTGCACCACGCCTGCCAGCAGGATCGGTAGAGCCAGTGCACTGTAGGCGAGCATGAAGAACAGCGTGACCGCCTCGGTCTCGTTCTCCTGCTGCGACTCGCGCTTGATGGCGTTGAGCCCCGATTGGAGGGCGATGCCGTTGCCCTGTCCCGCAATCAAAGCGCCCACGGCAAGGATCGTGAGCGAGGCGGTGGCAAGGCCCGTCCCGAGAATGCAGGCGCCCACGAACAGGACGACCGCTCCGATCAGGGGCGCTAAACGCTCCGGCAATTTCGTGGCGACGACATTTCCGATCACCGTCGAAGCGAATACCAGCGCAGCGATGATCCCGATGGCCAGAGCGTCGTCGATCCCCAGCTCCTCGCTGGCGAAGGACGGAATGAACGCTCCGAAGAAGCCGCCCACTGCAAAAGCGGCGAATGCAGCGATCGCCGCCGGAATGAATACGGCGCGCGCCTCATCGGGAATGCGCGGGAAGGAATAATCGATCGCGCGGCTGCGATCGCTCGCGATGGTCCGGGCGCTCAGCATCAGGACACCAAAAGCCGCCGCGATCAGGGCGAGATGGACTAGGAACGGGGTGTGCAGCGGGCGCGTCGCCAATTCCCCGACGAATCCGGCCAGAACCGATCCGAAGGCCAGGCCGCCCACATTCGCGCAAGCCGCCAGCAGCGAGCCTGCCTCCTCGTGTTCTTCGGAAAGCTGATCGATGAGAGCGAGCGATCCGATGGCCACGAACACGCCGACGCCCGCGCCCGAAAGAAATCGCCCCAGCATCAGCAGTGGCAGACCGCTCGCGAAATAGAATGCGATGTCGGCCAGAAGGATCGCGGCGAGCGCCGCGCCGAGCAGCAATTTCCGTCCGTATTTGCGCGACAGAGACCCGCCCAGCCACATCATCCCAAGCGCGCCGAAGACATAGATCGCGAAGACCAGCGTGAGCGTGAAGGGCGAAAGGATCCGCTGTTCGATATAGGTCGGGAAAAGCGGCGTCAGCTGAGTGGCACCCGAAAGAGCCGCCATCAGCACGACGGCAAGCGCGATCGCGCCGCGCCAGCCGCCGCTACCGCGTAATTCGTTACCGGATCTATCGGGGATGAACTGTCTCCGCCTGCGAGCCCCACTCGGCCCGCTTCGTTTTGCGTATTACGCTCAGCGAAGCGTTTGGTTCGCTGCCTAGCGACGACCCGCTCGAATCTGGACGAACCCGCCCACCGCCTTGCCGCTGGGAAACGGTATGGCTAAGGACTTCTGCATACGAATGCATCCACGGATCGTGAGGACGGATTTATGAATTTCGAAGAGATGACCGCGCGCATGCGTGACGGGCAGGGCTTTATCGCAGCGCTGGACCAGTCCGGCGGTTCCACCCCTAAGGCACTGCAATCCTATGGTGTCGAGGATAGCGAGTGGGACGGCGACGAGGAGATGTTCGCCAGGATTCACGAGATGCGCTGCCGCATCGTCGAATCGCCCAGCTTTTCCGACGGGCGGGTCATCGGCGCGATCCTGTTCGAAAAGACGATGGAGGGTTGTTCGAAAGACGGCTCGCCCATTCCCGCCCTGCTGTCGCGCCGCGGCATCGTGCCGTTTCTGAAGGTCGACAAGGGCATGCACGACACCGAAAACGGCGTGCAGCTGATGAAAGAGATGCCGACGCTGGCGAAAGACTGCGCGCGGGCCAAGGAACTGGGCGTGTTCGGCACGAAGATGCGCTCGGTCATCCACGAAGCCGATCAGAAGGGCATCGCCGACAATATCCGCCAGCAGATGGATTTCGGCCTCGAAATTCTGGATCAGGGCCTCGTCCCGATCCTGGAACCCGAAGTGAGCCTGAAGAGCGACAGCCGCGTCCAGGCCGAAGCGCTGGTGCTGTCCAACGCGCTCGACCAGATGGAGCGCGTGCCCGAAGGCAAGCAGGTGATGTGGAAGCTCACGATTCCGAGCGAGCCGAACCTCTACAAGCCGCTGATCGATCATCCGCAGGTGCTGCGTGTCGCCGCGCTTTCGGGCGGGTACAGCCGTGAAGACGCCTGCCGCGAGCTGGCCAAGAACGACGGCATGATCGCAAGCTTCAGCCGTGCGCTGCTCGAAGTTCTGCAGGCCAAGATGGACGATCAGCAATTCGACCAGGCGCTCGGCAATGCGATCGAAGAGATCGCTTGCGCCAGTACCGGGGACAGCTCAGGGGCCAGCACCGGCGCCTGAATTCAGCGCGCCGCATAAGTGAAGCGATAGGCGCCGGGCGGGATGGCCTGCCCGGCGACCTGTCCCGGCGTGGCTTCGCCCAGCACATAGGTCCGGTTCATGACCGTGTAGGGCTCGCCCAAGGTCATCGGCACGGTCTGCTTCCAATGCGTGGCCGTGATCCGCGTCGACACGATAAGCCTGCCCGCATGGACGCAGCGTGCGTTTTGCGGGCAGCGACTGTCTTCGACCACGCTCAGCGGCGTGAGGATTGTGTCACCCTGCCAGACCGATTCTCCCAGAGCGACGGCAGTCCCCTGCGCCTGCGCTTCCCTGCCGACCATGGGCGTGTCCGGCACGATGGCGCATCCCGATGCGGCCAGAGGGATCAGGAGAGCGAGCGGGGCGAGGGTGCGGATCATCGGGCTGTCTGGCGCTCGCGTCGCTTTCGACAGGCTGAATATCGACGCGCGCCCCCGTCGGGGCTAGGGGCGTGGCGATGACCGATCCCAACGCAGAACTTTCGACCCAGCTTTACCTGATCTCGCCGCTCGACGTGTCCGGCGAATTTCCGCAGCGGCTCGAACGCGCGCTCGACGCGGTGCCGGGGCTGGTGACTGCGTTTCAGTTTCGCGTGAAGGACATCGACCAGCACGAGGCCGCACGCCTTGCCGAACCCCTGCAGGAAATCTGCGCCGCGCGCGAGGTCGCGTTCATCGTCAACGATTCGATCCCGCTCGCCAAGCGCCTCGGCGCGGACGGTGTCCATCTCGGCCAGAAGGACGGCACGGTCGAAGAAGCGCGCGAGGAACTGGGGCGCGGGGCGCAGATCGGCGTCACCTGCCATGCCAGCCGTCACCTCGCACTGGAAGCGGGCGAAGCGGGCGCGGATTACGTCGCCTTCGGAGCGTTCTTCCCCAGCACGACCAAGCAGAGCGAGCATCGCCCCGAGCCCGAACTCGTGGAATGGTGGACGGGCCTCATCGAAATACCCTGCGTCGCCATCGGCGGCATCACGCCGGAAAACTGCAGGCCGCTGATCGAGGCGGGGGCGGATTTCCTTGCCGTGTCCGGTGCGGTCTGGAACGGGGACGAAGTGGCGAGCGTGAAAGCCTTTGCGGAGCAAATCGCGGCTTCGTGAGTAATCATCCCCGAAGAGGACCTTCAATTCGTGTGTCCGTTCAGGAGATTACCATGCGCCACCTCGTTTTCGCCGCCGTATCCTCGCTGGCCCTCGCCGCATGCAGCATGAGCGGGCAGGATAACGAGACCGGTGAGGAAACCACCGCCAGCGCGGATACCGGATCCGATTACGGATACGACACCTATAGCGACGACAATCTGGCGGACTCGATGGCGTCCGACGATCAGGCGATGACGCGCACCAGCGCGCAGGCCGACGGTAATTCGAGCAATATGGGCTCTGCCGACGCGATTCCCGATCCCGAAGACCGCCCGATCATGCAGGCGCAGGTCGTGCTGGACCGCATCGGCTTCGGTCCCGGCGTGATCGACGGCAAGATGGGCATGAGCACCGAGAACGCGCTGATGGGTTTTCAGGAAGCGAACGATCTCGACACGACTGGCGAACTCGACGAAGCGACGAAACAGGCGCTGTCCGAATGGGAGCGGATTCCGGCCACGCGCGTCGTCACCATTCCCGAGAATTGGGGCGAGGTCGACTACGTCTCAATCCCCGAAGATACCGCCGCGAAGGCTAAGATGGAACGCCTCGGCTACACCTCGCTCGACGAGAAGCTTGCCGAACGCTTTCACACGACGATCGATGTGCTGAAGCAGCTCAATCCCAATGGCCGACCGGCTGGGATGCAGGGGCAGGGCACGGCCTCGCCGACGCCCAGTCCGACTGCCACTGCGACTCCGACCCCGACTCCTACTTCGAGCGCTTCCGGCTCCGGCTCCGTCGCGCAGACTGCCCAAGCAGCGCCGGAAAGCTTCTTCCGCCCCGGCCAGCGTATCCGCGTCCCCAATATCGGCGGTGACCGGATCGAACCTGGCGCGATCGCCGATCGCGGCTGGCAGAGAACGCTCGCCGCGCTGGGCGTCGGTAGCGACCAGCCCGAAGTGGACCGCATCGTGGTCAGCAAGGCAGGCAAAACCTTGAAGGCCTATCAGGGCGACAAGCTCGTCGCGCTTTTCACGGTCAGTTCCGGGTCCAGTCAGTTTCCGCTGCCCATCGGCGAGTGGGATATCGAGGGCGAAGCCTATAACCCGACCTACAGCTACGATCCGGAAGTCCTCGGCGACGGGGAAGGCGAAACCTATCAATTGCCGCCGGGCCCCAACGGACCGGTCGGCGTCGTCTGGATCGATCTCAGCAAGGAACATTACGGGATTCACGGCACGCCGGATCCCGAAACCATCGGCCGTGCGCAATCGAGCGGCTGCGTCCGCCTGACCAATTGGGATGCGGCGCGGTTGGCTGGCATGGTCTCGCAATCGACGCGGGTGATATTCGAAGCGTGACGGCATCGCCGGTGCAGGCTATCGTCATATGATGAAGTTCGCCGATCGCATACTTACTGTCATCATCACCGCCACGGTCACCAGCATGGTCTGGATCGTGGCGGGTGGTAGCCTGATCGAGAATGCGAGCAGCGACAGCCAGCTCGAAAAGACCAGCCCCGCCAAGGCTGCGCCGAGCCCCAGTCCCGATCCCGGCCCGAGCGATCCTGCCTCGTCAGAGCAGGCAGGTCTCGAAACCCCGATTTCGGATCAGGCGCGCAACGCCGCGGCACTCAACACCAGAGTCGCGCGCGCACCGGCCGAGGGATCGACCTCCGGCCTGTTGATCCCGGTACTGAACGTGAAGCCGAGCGATCTGAGCGATACGTTCACCGATTCGCGCGGTGGAGGCACGCGCCTGCACGAGGCAATCGACATCATGGCTCCGCGCGGCACCAGCGTGGTGGCCGCCGCTCCCGGCACGATCGAACGCCTGTTCCGGTCCGATGCGGGCGGCAACACGATCTATGTCCGCTCGTCAGATGGCGAAACGATCCATTATTACGCCCACATGGACGAATATGCCGAGGGTCTGCGCGAAGGGCAGCGCGTGCGGCGCGGGCAGCGGCTGGGCACGGTCGGCAGCTCCGGCAACGCTTCGCCCGAAGCGCCGCATCTCCATTTCGCCATCCTCCAGACGACGCCCGACGCCGAATGGTGGGAGCCGGCCAATGCGATCAATCCGTACCCGATCCTCTCGCAGCGATAGGTTTCAGCGCGTCGCCCGATTGCAGCGCACGCGGCCCAGCGTCCCGTCTGACTTCAGCTGCTGCAAGAGCCCGCCGGACACGCGCCGCAATCGCATGTCCTTGAGCGGGCCGCGCGTGAAGACCAGCGTATTGCCGTCCAGCAGGTAGATCCCCTTGCCGGACTTGTGGACATAGCGTGAGGCGCTGGTGATACGGAAAGACAGGTCCGGCACCGGAACGTAAGCGCGGCCCTGGGCATCGCCGGGAAGGGCGCATTGATAGCGGCCCTGCGGCAGGACGCCGATATCGCGTGCCGCCAGACTGCCACCGACCGGAACGAGCGTGGCGAAAAAGGCCATGATGATTGGGATGGGGCGAACCGTCATCCATCCGATATAGGCCATCGCGCCGCCCCATGCCACCTATCCGGCGCTCGCCAGGATGACCCATACGGCGCGCAGGGTTTCGCCAGCCTTGTTGTTCGACGCATGCTCGGCTAAGCGCGCGCCATACCTGCACGGCCATTCCATCGGCCCGGCACAGACGAAGGCATATCCCATGAAGATCAGCGGCGTGGACATCCGTCCCGGCAACATCCTCGAATATGAAGGCGGCATCTGGAAAGTCGCCAAGATCCAGCACACCCAGCCGGGCAAGGGCGGGGCCTATATGCAGGTCGAGATGAAGAACCTGCAGGACGGGCGCAAGACGAACGTCCGCTTCCGCAGTGCCGACACGGTCGAGAAGGTCCGGCTCGACACCAAGGACTACCAGTTCCTCTACGAAGACGGCGACATGCTCGTGTTCATGGACCAGGAAACCTACGAGCAGATCATGCTGCCGAGCGATCTCCTCGGCGATGCGCGCCCGTTCCTGCAGGACGGAATGCAGGCGAAGCTCGAATTGTGGGAAGAAAAGCCCATCAGCGTCGAACTGCCTTCGCAGGTCGAGGCCACCATCGTGGAGGCCGATGCGGTGGTGAAGGGGCAGACCGCTTCGTCCAGCTACAAGCCCGCCGTGCTCGACAATGGCGTGCGCATCATGGTCCCGCCGCATATCGAAAGCGGCACGCGGATCGTGGTCGACGTGTACGAACAGAGCTACGTCGGCAAGGCGAGCTAGGACTTTATCATGGCAGCGATT
Organism: Erythrobacter sp. A6_0; assembly: GCF_017744235.1. NCBI lineage: Bacteria > Pseudomonadati > Pseudomonadota > Alphaproteobacteria > Sphingomonadales > Erythrobacteraceae > Erythrobacter > Erythrobacter sp. A6_0. The sequence continues at coordinate 928,269 of NZ_JAGHQR010000001.1, read as the reverse complement.
TCCGGTCTCATCCGGGTAATGGAAAAGGCCGCGCGCAAGGCGGGTGGCCGGATGCGGCGTGACTTCGGCGAGGTCGAGCACCTTCAGGTCAGCCAGAAGGGCCCGGCCGATTTCGTCAGCAAGGCGGATATGCGTGCCGAACGCACTTTGTACGACGAATTGCTGGCCGCGCGTCCCGATTGGGGCTTCGTGCTGGAAGAAGCGGGCGTCATCGAAGGCGATCCCGACAAGCCGCGCTGGATCATCGATCCGCTCGACGGGACCAGCAATTTCATCCACGGCATTCCCCATTTCGCGATCTCCATCGCGGTGCAGGAACCCAAATTGGGCGGCGGCGGATGGGGCGATGTAACCGCCGGCGTGGTCTATCAGCCGATCACTGACGAGACATTCTGGGCGGAAAAGAGCCGGGGCGCCTGGCTCCACGATGCGCGCCTGCGCGTGTCCGGCCGTCGCAATCTCAGCGAATCGCTGGTCGCCACCGGGATGCCGTTTCAGGGCCACGGCGATTTTTCCGAATGGACCAAGATCTTCGCCGCGATCGGCCCGCAGGTTGCGGGCATTCGCCGCTTCGGTGCCGCATCCCTCGATCTCGCCTGGCTTGCCGCCGGGCGTTTCGACGGGTTCTGGGAAAGCGGCCTCAACGATTGGGATACGGCGGCGGGCTGCCTGATCGTGCGCGAGGCGGGCGGTTTCGTCAGCGATTTCCGTGGGCGATCCATGCCGATCCATTCCGATCAGGTTCTGGCCGCAAACGATGCGCTGCATTCCAAACTGCACAAGCTGCTGGTCGGCGCGCTCAAGAAGTAAGTCTTCGCGCAAAGGGGAGGATTGTGTTCCTCCCTCCTCTTCGCTATCCGCGCCGCTTCCGTGCCTCCGTGGCGGAATTGGTAGACGCGCTCGACTCAAAATCGAGTTTCTAACGAAGTGCCGGTTCGAGTCCGGCCGGGGGTACCATCTTTTCGCGCTATCGCTTCGCTGCTTGAGCGCTAAATTTAGGCCCTATCGCTGAGCTGCTTGAGCGCCGGATTTAAGCCGCTATCGCCTCGCTGCTTGAGCGGGTTTTTTCTGCGCTACCGCGCTGCGCGCTACTTGAGCGCGGTGATGCGCCACCGCGCTGCGCGGAACTTCCGCACCACCGAAGCTTAATCTCTTGCAATCGCTGCGCGCGCCTGTGATCCACCGTCGCGAGCAATGCCGGGTATCCCTTCCTTCCATGCCATCGCCGCCATGGCGGTCACCATCGCGATGTTCGTCGGCTTCGCGCGCGGACGGCTGTCGGTAGAAATCGTGTCTCTGCTCACCATCGCGGCGATCGCGGTGGGCCTGTATTTCTTCCCGCTCGACGGGACCAGCCCGACCGACGGGCTCGCGCTCGCCTTCGGCGGCTTCGGCCATTACGCGCTGATAACGATCTGCGCCCTTATGATCATGGGGCGGGGTCTCGTCGTCACCGGCGCGCTGGAGCCGGCGGCGCGCTTTCTCGAACGCCTTTTCAAGATCAATCTTCAGCTCGGTCTCCTGTTTTCGCTGGTGGTCACCTTCTTCCTGTCGATGGGCGTCAACAACACGCCGGTTCTGGTGCTGTTGCTGCCGATTTTCGTGGCGCTGGCGCAGCGCGGTGCGCTTCCCGCCTCCAAGACTCTGATCCCGCTCAACGCTGCATCGCTGATGGGCGGGCTGGCGACGACGATCGGAACCTCGACCAATATTCTCGTCGTCTCGATCGCGGTCGATCTCGGCATGCCGCAGATGGGCGTGTTCCATTTCACGCCTATCGTGCTGGCGGCCTCGCTCGTGGCGCTGCCCTATGTCTGGCTGGTGATGCCGCGCATGCTGGGGGACAATCGCGTGATCGAGGCCGCTGCCCTGCGCCGGTTCGAAACGCGGCTGCGCGTATCGGAGGATTCCCCCCTCAACGGCCGCCCGCTCGCCGAAATCGCGTCGCGCCTGCCTGCCGATATCGAATTTCACGATGTGCCGCGCGGCTTGCTGCGTCCGCAATCGCGCCTGCGCATGACGGGGACGCATGCCGCGATCGAGGAAGCGATGCGCGTGCTGCGCGGCGATGCGGCGCCCAGCTGGGTGATCGACCGCATCCGCCGCAAAGCGAGCGATACGCGCGAGGATATCTCGGTGGTCGAAATGACCGTCACGGCGGATTCGCGGCTTATCAATCGCACCTTGCCGAGTTCCGGCATTGCCGACCTTTATGGCGTGGCGGTGATCGGCATCCATCGCCCCGATCGCCTACTGGGCGAGAAGGACCGTTTCACCGATGCGGGCGATCTGCGCATCGCGGAAGGCGATGTCCTGCTCGTGATGGGCATGTCGGAGGAATTGCAGGCCTTTGCGAGCGGGGACAGCCTGCTGACGCTGGAAGGCAAGCGCGAGCTGCCGCGCCGTTCGAAAAGGATCCTGGCGGCAGGGATCATGGGCGTTTCGGTCGGCGCGGCCTCGATCGGATTGCTCCCGATCGCGATTTCGGCCCTGGCCGGTGCGATCGCCATGTTCCTGACCGGTTGCGTCAAGTTCGACCGGGTGGGCCGGGCCCTGTCGGCGCAGGTCATCGTCCTGATCGCGGCCAGCATCGCGCTCGGCCGCCTGATCGACGACAGCGGAGCGGCTTTGTGGCTGGGGCAGGTGCTGTCCTACGGGCTGCAATATCTCTCGCCCGCCATGACGCTCGCCGCGATCATGCTGTTCGTGACCGTGCTGACCAATTTCGCCAGCAACGCGACCGCCGCCACCGTCGGCACGCCCATCGCCTTCGCCATCGCCAGCCAGTTGGGCCTGCCTGCCGAACCGCTGGTGCTGGCCGTGCTGTTCGGCTGCAATCTGTGTTACGCCACGCCTATCGCCTATCAGACCAACATGCTGATTATGGCCGAAGGGGGTTATGCTTTCGGCGATTACGTCAAGACGGGGGTGCCGCTGGTGCTCATCATGGTGACGGCATTGTCGGTCGGTTTGCAGGTGGTCTACGGATTGTAGGACGCGCGTCTGTAGGGAGGCGAGGTTTTCGGCACCGGTTTTGCTTTCCTACACCCACGGTTTCGGCATAGGATCGGGCATCGGCTTCCGCTCGCTTCGTCCAATTTTTACGGGGCACGAGCGGGCGTGGAAAGTCACGGAAAATCGAGATTAGCGGTTAATTTGAACAGGTTGAAAAAGTGTGCGCGGGCCAAACCGTGTCAACAGGCCGAATTGCAAGCGAAAGGAACAGGGGCATGAAACTGAACGGAACACTCTTCGCCGGGATCGCCGCGCTCGCGCTGGTCGCGCCCGGTGCGGCTGCGGCGCAGGACCTTCGCGCCGGAGTGGCCGAGGACATGCCCGAACTGATGGAGCTCTACCGCGATCTCCACGCCAACCCGGAATTGAGCTTCGAAGAGCACAAGACCGCCGCCAAGCTTGCCAAGCGAATGCGCGATCTCGGCTTCGAGGTTACTGAAGGCGTAGGCCGGACCGGGGTCGTATCCGTCATGAAGAATGGCGACGGGCCGACCGTGTTGCTGCGCGCCGATATGGACGGGCTTCCCGTGGTCGAACAGACCGGGTTGCCGTTCGCGTCGAAGGTCACGGCGACGCCCGCCAGCGGCGTCACCACCGGTGTGATGCATGCCTGCGGGCACGACACCCACATGGCCGGTTTCATCGGCGCGGCGCAGCAATTGGTCGATCACAAGGATCAGTGGCAGGGCACGCTCGTGATGGTTTTGCAGCCCGCCGAGGAGCTGGGGCTGGGCGCGCTCGCCATGCTGGAGGACGGGCTATACACCCGCTTCCCCAAGCCCGATTACGCGCTGGCTTTTCATGACGCCGCCGCCCCGGCTCCTGCCGGGACGATCGGCTATACGCCGGGCTATGCGCTCGCCAATGTGGACAGCGTCGATATCACCGTGAAGGGGGTGGGCGGCCATGGCGCCTATCCGCACACCACCGTCGATCCGATCGTGCTGGCCAGCAATATGGTCATGCAGTTCCAGACCATCGTCAGCCGCAACAGCTCGCCGCTCGATCCGGCGGTGATTACCGTCGGCAGCTTTCATTCCGGCGCCAAGCACAACATCATTTCCGATGAGGCGAAGCTGCAGCTGACGGTGCGCAGCTATTCGGACGAAAGCCGCACGCTGCTGCTCGACGGTATCCGGCGCGTGGCACGCGGCGCCGCGATGACGGCAGGTCTCCCGGAAGAGCTGATACCGGTGGTGACGGTGGAGGATCCTTACACCCCATCCACCTTCAACGATCCCGATTTCACGCAAGCGCGCGCCGCAGCTTTTCGCGAACGGTTTGGCGAGGAGCGGGTGATGGAGTGGCCAGCCGTGATGGGGGGCGAGGATTTCAGCCAGTTCCGCCGCGCCGCGCCGGACGATGTCGAATCGATGATCTTCTGGATCAGCGGCACGCCCGCGCCCATGCTTCAGGCGTTGAGGGAAGACGGCACGCCGCTGCCTTCGCTGCATTCGCCCTATTGGGCACCCGATGCGGAAGCCGTGATCGCCACCGGGGCCGAAGCGCTGGCAGGCGCCGCGATGGACCTGATGCCGCGCGGATAAAGTAACGGCCGCCGGAGCGCTTGGGGTCGCTCCGACGGCCGCTTTCTCCTCCCCAGGAGAAATTTTGAAAGGGACTTACCCGGCGTCGGGCACGTAGGTGCCGAGACGGTGGTGGAGGGCGTTGATCTTCGCCAGTTCCTCACGATCCTCGGTCTGGCGGGCATGGCTCGTAAGCGCGGCACGCAGCAGGCGGAAATCGGCTGTCGAGAACAGGGCGCGGGCGCGGCCTGGTTCCGTCTTGGGCGCTTCTTGTGTCATAGTGGTCATCCTTTCGCTCCCCGGCTTATGCAGCCTCGAACTGGTCCTCCGAGGCTGCCGGTCAGGCAGCCTCGAATTGGTTCCCCGGGTCTGCCTGTCAGGCAGCCTCGAACTGGTTCATCGTATTGTCCTTGCCGCCGGCCTTCAGGGCCGCTTCGCCGGCAAAGTATTCCTTGTGATCGTCCCCGATGTCGGAGCCGGCCATGTTCTGGTGCTTCACGCAGGCGATACCCTGGCGGATTTCCTCGCGCTGCACCTGCTTGACGTAGCCGAGCATGCCTTCCTCGCCGAAATAGCGCTTGGCGAGGTTGTCGGTGCTGAGCGCCGCCGTGTGGTAGGTCGGCAGAGTGATCAGGTGATGGAAGATTCCCGCCTCGCGCGCCGCGTCCTTCTGGAAGGTGCGGATGCGCTCGTCGGCTTCCTGGGCCAGATCGGTGCCATCGTAATCCACGCTCATCAGGCGATCGCGATCATAGGCGGAGAGATCCTTACCTTCCTCGGCCCAGGCATCGTAGACCTGCTGGCGGAAGTTCAGCGTCCAGTTGAAGCTGGGCGAGTTGTTGTACACCAGCTTCGCATTCGGGATCACTTCGCGGATGCGGTTCACCATGCCGCCGATCTGGCCGATATGCGGCTTCTCGGTTTCGATCCACAGCAGGTCGGCCCCATTCTGGAGCGCGGTGATGCAGTCGAGCACGCAGCGGTCCTCGCCCGTTCCGGAGCGGAACTGGTAGAGATTGCTGGGCAGGCGCTTGGGCGTCATCAGCTTGCCATCGCGGCTGATGAAGACCTGGCCGTTGGTGATGTTGGCGGGATCGACCTCATCGCAATCGAGGAAGGCGTTGTACTGGTCGCCCAGATCGCCCGGCTCGGTGCTGTAGGCGATCTGCTTGGTCAGCCCGGCACCGAGCGAGTCGGTACGCGCCACGATGATCCCGTCCTCGACGCCCATTTCCAGGAAGGCGTAGCGGATGGCGCGGATCTTCTGGAGGAAGTCCTCGTGCGGCACGGTGACCTTGCCGTCCTGGTGGCCGCACTGCTTTTCGTCGGACACCTGGTTCTCGATCTGGAGCGCGCAGGCGCCTGCCTCGATCATCTTCTTGGCGAGGAGGTAGGTCGCCTCGGCATTGCCGAACCCGGCATCGATATCGGCGATGATCGGCACGACATGCGTCTCGTAATTGTCAATCGCGTGCTGGATGCGCTGCGCTTCGACCTCGTCCCCCTTTTCGCGCGCCGCATCGAGTTCGCGGAACAGGCCGCCCAGTTCGCGCGCATCGGCCTGCTTGAGGAAGGTGTAAAGTTCCTCGATCAGGGCAGGCACGCTGGTCTTCTCGTGCATCGACTGGTCGGGCAGGGGCCCGAATTCGCTGCGCAGAGCGGCGACCATCCAGCCCGAAAGATAGAGGTAACGCTGCTTCGTGCTGCCGAAATGCTTCTTGATCGAGATCATCTTCTGCTGCGCGATGAACCCGTGCCAGCAACCCAGCGATTGGGTGTAGGCGGCCGGATCGGCATCATATGCTTCCATGTCCTGGCGCATGATCTTCGCGGTGTAACGTGCGATGTCGAGCCCGGTGGGGAAGCGGTTCTGCTGGCGCATACGAGCAACGCTCTCGCTGTCGATGGCATTCCAGGGCGCGCCGTTCTGCTGAATGGTCTTGTCGATGGACTGGATCGAATTCTGGTAGGTCATGGTCTGCTCCGGTGTCTGTGAGGATCGAGATGCCATCCCTGCGGCGGGAAAACGAGAAAAACTTACAAACTATCTTGTGATGGTGAGCGCGTTCAGCCATGATCGCCTGTAAAGTTGTAAGGTATTTTACAAATGGCCGATCAGTCTTTGTTTGCCGGACCCGCCCTCCGCCGCCTGCGCAAGCGCGAAGGATTGACACAAGGGGCCATGGCGACCCGCCTCGATATCTCGGCAAGCTATCTCAATCTGCTTGAGCGCAACCGGCGGCCCGTCAGCGCGCGCGTGATGGTGAAACTGGTCGAAGTGTTCGCCTTCGATCCGCGATCCCTGCGCGAAGATGAAAGCATCGGCGGAGTCGATGGCCTGATGCGGCGTCTAGCCGACGAGCGTTTCTCGGACCTCGCGATCGATCGCGAAGAGGTCGACGAATTGCTCTCCGCCGCGCCGCACGCCGCTGCTGCGCTCGCTCGTCTTTACGACAACGCACCGCGCGCCGCAGCCGAGCGCGACGATCCATTGGTCGCCTCGCGCCGCGAGATCGAGCGCTGGCGCAACCATTTCGCCGATCTCGACAGCGCGGCCGAACATCTCGCCGACGAGATGCGTCTCAGCCGAGGCGATATCGGGACCGCGCTGACGGAGCGCCTGCGCGAACGGCATCAGCTTTCGGTCCGCATCCTGCCGCGCGAAGTCCTTCCCGATGCCCGCCGCCGCCTCGATCTGCATGCGCGCCAGATACAGCTGTCGGAAATGCTCGGCCCGGAATCGCGCGTCTTCCAGCTGGCTCTCCAACTCGCCCGGCTTGAAATGCGCCAAGACATCGACGCGCTTGCCAAGGGCGCGTCGTTCGAGGACGAGACGGCGCGCCGCTTCTTCGCGCGCCATCTCGATGCCTATGTCGCCGCAGCGCTGATCATGCCCTATGGCCGCTTCCTGCGTGCCTGCGATGCGACAGGGTACGATCTGCCTGTCCTCCAGCGCCGGTTCGGCGTAAGCTTCGAACAGCTGGCCCATCGGCTGACGACGTTGCAACGGGTCGGTCAGCGCGGGCTGCCTTTCTTCATGGCGCGGATCGACCGGGCGGGCCAGATTTCGAAGCGTTTCGCGGGCGCGAGCGTTGCGACCTTTCTCGAAGGCGAACATTCATGCCCTCTCTGGATCGCGGCCCGCGCGTTCGAACGGCCTTCGGAACTCCTGTGCCAATCGGTAAGGTTGCAACCCGGTGGCGCAGGCGGGGCAGGCCCATCCCACTGGTTTACGATGGCCCGGATCGTCGGTGCCAGCGGCGGACAGGGTGAGTCGCGCTTTTCCATTGTGCTGGGCATCGATGCGGGACTGGCCGGAGAACTGGCGCAGGCGCGCGGTCATTCGCTCCGACAGGAAGAAGCGGACTGGATAGGTCCGGGCTGTCGCGGCTGCTTCGTCGCCGATTGCCGTCAGCGCTCTTTTCCTCCGCGCGGGCGCGCGTTGGCGTTCGACCCACTGCAGCACAGCGCGACCCCGTTCGAATTCGCGCGCAGCGGGGAACCCGGTTCAGAAAACGACGTTAGAGGCTGAATAATTCAGGGCTCAATTGCTTCAGGGAATAAGACATGGCCGATGACCGTATCACTGAAACCCGCACCACCGATCCGCAGGGCAACACCCATACGACTGTGACCCACGACACGCGCGGCGGGGGCGGCGGGGGTGGCAAGATCGCGCTTCTGCTCGTGCTCGTGCTGCTCGTCGCGGTCGGCGTGTGGTTCTTCACGCAGCAAAGCGGCGCGGAAATCGCCAAGGACAACGCAGTCGCTGATGCGGCGAACCAGGTGGGCGAAGCCGCGAACCAGGTGGGCGATGCGGCACAGGATGCCGTCAACGGCGAGTAAACTTCGCCGATCCTGATCCGAACGGGGCTGTCGGGGCGACCGGCGGCCCCGTTCTGCGTTTCAGGCGTCGGGAGGTCGAGGGCTGGAGTTCGGTGTAAAGTTTACCGACAGTTCATCGCTTCGATCTATAGGACAGCCCCAGGCACGGGGCCCAAGCCGGAGCGACCTTCGCGATCGAACGATGATCAGAGTTTTTAAACACTACGTATCCCATGCCGTAATCCTGCTCGGCATCGTCGATTTCGCCCTGTTGATTCTGGCGGGCGAATTGGCGTGGGATTTGCGCATCTATCAGATCGGCGCGGGCAGCCAGCCTTTCGCTGAACGGGCGGTCGCCATACTCGTTTTCGCAGCGATCGTGATGACGGCGCTGATCGGGGTTGGAAGCTACGGTGCCGAAGCGCTCCGTTCGATGCGCTTCGCCGTTGCACGGCTTCTCGTCGCAGTCAGCCTAGGCGTCATTGGGGTGTCGTTGCTCGATTTCGTGATGCAGGGGGAGACCTTCTGGCGCTCGGTTCTGCTCTACGCGATGGCGATCGCAATTCTGCTTCTGGTTCTCAACCGGCTGATCCTGGGGCCGATGCTGGGGACTTCGACCTTCCAGCGAAGCGTTCTCGTGCTCGGCGCGGGAACGCGGGCGGAGCGGATCAGGGCGCTGGCACGCCGCAAGGGCGGGAGCTTTCGCGTGGCAGGCTTTATCGCCATGAATGACGCCGAGCCGGTGGTGCCCGACGCTCGCCCACGTGGCTCCATCACCGATTTCGGCCGCTTCGTCGATGATATCGGCGCCAGCGAGGTCGTTCTGGCGCTGGAGGAGCGGCGAAATTCCCTGCCGGTCAAAGACCTACTGCGCGTCAAGACACGCGGTCTCCATGTGATCGATTTCAGCGGTTTCATCGAACGCGAGACCGGACGGGTGGATCTCGACACGCTCAATCCCAGCTGGCTGATCTTTTCCGACGGATTCTCCTCGACCCAGTTCCTGTCCTCGATTTCGAAGCGCATTTTCGATGTCGTCGTGAGCCTCCTCCTGCTCGTGCTGGCCTTCCCGGTGCTGGTGCTGTTCGCAATCCTCATCAAGCTCGAAAGCCCGGGCCCGGTGTTCTACCGCCAGACGCGGGTCGGGCTTTACGGGCAGCATTTCGACGTCGTGAAGCTGCGATCGATGCGGCAGGATGCTGAAAAGGACGGGCCTAAATGGGCCAGTGAGAACGATCCCCGAGTAACCCGTATCGGGCGCATCATCCGCACGGTGCGGATCGACGAGATCCCCCAGGCCTGGAGCGTCCTGAAAGGGGAGATGAGCTTCGTCGGCCCGCGCCCGGAGCGTCCGCAATTCGTCTCGCAACTGGAAGATCTGCTGCCCTATTACGCCGAAAGGCACATGGTGAAGCCGGGCATTACCGGTTGGGCGCAGATCAACTACCCCTATGGCGCGTCGACCGAGGATGCTCGCCAGAAGCTCGAATATGATCTCTATTACGCCAAGAACTACTCCCCCTTCCTCGATCTCCTGATCCTCCTCCAGACCGTTCGCGTGGTCCTGTGGCCGGACGGGGCGCGTTAAATGCTGGAGGGGGTGCTGTTCTTCCTCGCTTATGCGATCGCTGCCCTCGGATGTGCGATGGCAGCTGTCGCTGTCGCGCGGATCGGGTCTCTTCGCCGCCCCGATCGCACGGCCAGCATCGCTGCACTGACAATCACGGCCATCTGGTGCGGAGCCTCGGCCGCGCTCGGATCCTCTTATCCCGCGGTGCAGGGGATCGGCATAATCCGCAATCTTCTTTGGATCTTCGTCCTCTACCGCCTTTTCGCGATCGACAGGCGCAACGCAGGGCTGCTTTCGGTACGAACGGTCGTGACCGTGCTGGCCTTCGTCGAGCTGCTGCAGGCCCCGCTACTGCTGCTTCGCTTCGACGACGTTTTTGGTGGATCGGCCACACATACGGTCGCTATCCTTCGCGTTCTGTTGTCTCTGGGTACGCTGGTTCTGTTGCACGATCTCGTTGCCAAGACGAATTCAGCGCATCGCGGAGTCATCGCCTGGAGTGCTGGTGGCCTTGTCCTGTGGTGGGGCTTCGCGCTGAATTACCATCTCGCGAGATGGTTGACGTCGGATACACATGCGGTGCTCGAAGGTCTGCGTCCGCTTGTGGCTCTGTCGCTTGCCTTGATGGTTGCGATCGGTTTCGCCCGTTCGGCATCGACGGCCACGACCGCTCTGCGCTTGCGTCCTTCGCGCGAATTTACGCTGCAATGCATCGTTTTGATGGCCTTTGGCGCTTTCGTCGTCGTCCTGGTTTTCGCATCGCGCCAATTCCTGGCGATGCCGGGCGATGTGAGCCGCGTCGTGCAAGTCGCCTTCCTGCTCGCCGCTGCGGCTCTGGCCATTCTGTGGCTTCCCTCGCAAGCGTGGCGACGCAAGGTGCGGGTTCTGGTGCTGAAGCATCTTTTCCGTCATCGCTACGATTATCGCAGCGAATGGATTCGTTTCACCGAGACGATCGGGCGAGAACGCGATTCAGGGCAGGGATTGAAGCAGCGAGCGATCCAGTCATTGGCCGACATCGCCGATAGTCCCGGTGGCTTGCTGTTTACTCCGGATGCGGACGGCGTTCTGCGCCTGGAAAGCGAGTGGAACTGGCCCGACGCCGATATTCCCACGCCAGCCGCTCCGCTCGCGCTGGTGCGTATTCTCGAACAGACTCGGTTCATTCTCGAATTCGACGAGGTGCGACACGGTATTTCCCATGGCGGGGAAGCGGAGCATGTGCCGCAATGGCTTGTCGAGGATGTGCGCGCCTGGGCGGGTATTCCGCTCGTTCTTCGCAATCGGCTCGTCGGCCTCGTCGTTCTGGCTCGCCCGGCGCAGAATCGTGGGCTCGATTGGGAGGATTACGATCTTCTCGGCATCGCGGGCTGCCAGGTGGCCAGTTATCTTGCGGAGCAAGCCGGGCAGGAAGCCCTGGAGGAAGTGGGCCGGTTCGATGAATTCAATCGCCGCATCGCCTTCGTGATGCACGACGTAAAAAATCTCTCGAGCCAGATGGGCCTGCTGGTCCGCAACGCCGAACGCCACGCCGACAACCCCGAATTCCGCAAGGATATGTTGACGACGTTGCGCAACAGCACCGACAAGCTCGACGCTCTGATCGCGAGGCTGGGCCGTTATGGCGCGCGAACGGCCAGCGCCAGCGAGCGGATCGACCTTGCCAAACTGACGCGCAGGATAGCCCAACGTCTGCGTGCCCAGCACACCATCCAGCTCTCGGATAACGGCCCCTGCCCGGTCATGGGCGATCTCGAAACGCTCGAACAGGCGGTCGCCCATCTAGCGCAGAATGCCATCGATGCGAGCGCATCAGGAACTCCGGTTCGGATCGAGACCCGCAATGACGGGCTTCGCTGTTCGGTCTCGATCGCGGATTCGGGCGAAGGGATGAGCGCGCAGTTCATCCGCAACGAATTGTTCCGTCCCTTCTTCTCGACGAAATCCGGCGGCTTCGGCATTGGCGCGCATGAGGCGCAGGCAGCCATACGCGGCATGGGCGGCAGGCTCGATGTCGAAAGCCGCGAAGGCGTCGGCACCCGTTTCACCATGGATTTCCCGATCGCGGATCTGGAAACCCTGATGAACGATGCCGACCGACTGCACGAGAGTGCGGCATGACAATACCGCAGAAACCCAAATTGCTCGTCGTCGAGGACGATAGCGGTCTGCAGGCTCAGCTCAAATGGGCTTACGAAGATTTCGAGGTCGTTCAAGCGACCGATCGCGAGGAAGCGCTCGCAGCCCTGCGACTGCACTCGCCGGCGGTGGTGACCCTGGATCTCGGTCTTCCGCCGGATCCGGATGGAACCAGCGAAGGCTTCGCCGTGCTCGATGCGATCATGGCCATGAAGCCCGATACCAAGGTCATCGTCGCCAGCGGCCACGATGCGCGCGAAAGCGCGCTGCAGGCGATCGAGCGCGGAGCCTACGATTTCTACGCCAAGCCGGTCGATATCGACGAATTGGGCCTGATCGTAAGGCGCGCTTTCGGTCTGCATCGGATCGAGGCCGAGAACCGCCGCCTGGCGGCAAGCGTCGGAGCGGATCGCACCGTGCTCGGCACCATGATCACCGCCGCACCCGAAATGCTCAAAGTGGTGCGCATGATCGAACGCGTCGCGTCCACCAGTGCATCGGTCATGCTGCTCGGCGCCAGCGGAACGGGCAAGGAATTGCTTGCAAAGGGTCTGCACGAACGCAGCAATCGCGCTGCAAGGCCCTTCATCGCCATAAACTGCGCGGCCATCCCCGAAACGTTGTTGGAAAGCGAATTGTTCGGTCACGAGAAGGGCGCGTTCACCGGCGCGATCCGAACCGTTGAGGGCAAGATCGAGCAGGCCGATGGCGGCACGCTCTTCCTCGACGAGGTCGGCGACATTCCGCGCGTCCTGCAAGTCAAACTGCTGCGGTTCCTGCAGGAACGCACGATCGAGCGCATCGGTGGCCGCAAGGCGATTGCCGTCGACACGCGGATCGTGTGCGCGACGCACCAGGATCTCGATCGGATGATCGCGGACGGCACGTTTCGCGAAGACCTGTTCTATCGTCTGGCCGAAATCGTGGTGAAAATTCCGGCGCTGGCCGAACGGACCGGCGACGCGGTGCTGCTGGCGAAGGCTTTTCTGGCTCGCTTTGCTGCGGAGATGAATCCGGCTGTCAAAGGGTTCGCGACCGATGCGCTGGCTGCGATCGACGAATGGGCCTGGCCGGGCAATGTTCGCGAACTCGAAAACCGCGTGAAGCGCGCAGTCATCATGGCGGATGCGAAATTGGTCACTGCCGAGGATCTCGATCTCGACGGAGCCGATGGCGACAGCTCCGAATTGCCGCTCAATCTCAAATCCGCGCGTGAGCGAGCCGATCGCAAGGTCATCCGCCGCGCTCTGGCGCGCAGCGAAGGCAATATTTCCAGCAGTGCAAAGCTGCTTGGGATCAGTCGCCCCACGCTCTACGATCTCCTCAAGCATTATGATCTTCAGCCCTGACATCCGGCGGCGCCTGCTGGCCGTTTTCTGCACCTTCGGGATTCTGGGCGCGCTGGCTGGATGCGCCGATCCGGCCCCTGCGCCATCCGGCTTCGAGCGGGCGCAACAGGCGCTTGCCCGGGGCGATGGAATAGCCGCCGAGGAGGATTTGCGCGCTTTGCTGGAAACGCAGAGCGCGCCCGAAGATCTGGCCGCCTATCTGGGAGAAGCCGCACTCATCCAGGGAGATCTCGCGAAGGCACGGCGCTGGTTGCAACCGGATGGCTTCTCGCCTGCAACGGCTTTGCACGGCTATCGCATGCTGGGGCGCCTGGAAATCCGCGATGGCAATCTGCCATCCGCCGGAGCCGCGTTCGATCGCGCCCTGGCGGTCGCGCCGGACAATTCGGATCTATGGGTCGATATCGGCCATTTGCGCTATCGCGGCGGCGAGCAGGTGCAGGCCATCGAAGCAGCGGATCGCGCGCTTTCGCTTGACCCGCAAAATGCCGCCGCCCTGCAATTCCGCGCCCAGCTCGTTCGCGACGCGTTCGGCCCGTCCGCCGCTCTGCCCTGGCTAGAACGGGCGCTCGAGGTGAGACCTGGCGATCCTGCCCTGATGACGGATTATGCGGCTGCTCTGGGCGAAATCGGCCGCGCCAAGGAGGCGCTCGCCATTCTGAGGGACGTCGCGCAGATCGCGCCGAAGGCACCGCGCCTGCTCTACCTTCAGGCAGTGATCGCGGCGCGCGGAGGCGATTTTCCGCTGGCCCGCGACCTTTATCTGCGGGCTCCCGAACAGGATCGCGATACGCCCGCAGGCCAGATGCTGGGTGGTATCCTCGATCTGGAGGTCGGTCATTACGCCAGTGCGGCGCAAACGTTCGATCGGCTCGCCGCGATCCAGCCGGACAATCGCCAGGTCGCCCAACTTCTCGCCAAGGCGCTTTCGATGAGCGGAGGAGAGCGCGAGCTGGTGGCCAGGTTCAAGCAGCAGGCCGCGCGATCCGATCCGTATATCAAGACCTTGGTAGGCCAGGCGCTCGAAACGCTCGATCGGCGTGAGGAGGCGGCGATATATCTCGACGCCGCTGCCCGGCCGACCAATCTCGCGCTAACTCCACTGCCCGGCGTGCGGCCTCTCGAAGCGGTCCGCTATGCCGATGTGCGTACGGGTCGGATGCTGCGCGATCATCTGAGGGCGGTGCTGCCGACCGGTCAGGCGGAGGATGCTGCGCAAAAGGCTCGCCTTTTCGCACGCCGGATGCCGGGATCGAGCGACGCGCAGAACCTGCTGGGTGATGCGCTGCTCGCCAATGGCGAGACCCACGCGGCCATCGCTGCCTATCGTCAGGCCGCTCAGGTGCGGATGGACTGGCCGCTCGTGAAGCGGCTGATCGCGGCCTATCAGCGGATCGGCGACCAGGCAGCAGCGCGCGCCACTCTCCGCGCGTTCCTGGCGGGCGGTACGCGCGAACCGATGGCGGCGGCGCTGTATGGCGATTGGCTGGTGCGCGACGGCGATCTGGAGGATGCAGCCGCGATGATCGACAGCGCGCTGGCGCACGGGGCCGGGCGCGATTCGGCGGTGCTGACGCTGCGTAGCGAGATTGCCCGACGATCCGGCGAAGATGAGAATGCGCGCATTTTCGCGTTGCAGGCCTATAGCGTGCAACCGCTTTACGCGCCTGCGATCAGGGCCGTTATCGCCACGACGGACGACGACGCGGTGCGCCAGCGGCTTCAGGCCCGGCTTGCACGACTTCGCTGACGCTGCGGCTCGACAAGCGATGCGGCGCGAGGCAGGGGCCTCCCCATGGCTCTGCGCTCCGTCTTGTCCGATCCGATGCTCAAACTGCTGGCCGGGGCCGTTGCGCTCGCCGCGTTCCTGCCGGTGGGAGAAGCGGGCCAGCCAATCGCGACAGGCGTGGCCAATGCGGCGGTGTTCGTGCTGTTCCTGCTCAACGGCATGCGGATCGCGCGTAGCGAGATCGCGCGCGGCCTGCGCAATTGGCGCTTCCTCATCCCGCTGATCCTGTGGGTCTTCGTCGGTATGGCGGTGGTCGGATGGGGCATGGAAAAACTGGGTGCCGGGCTTTTGCCGCCGATGATTGCGGTCGGCTTTCTCTATCTCGGCGCCCTTCCATCCACCGTCCAGTCGGCGACATCCTACACCTCGATCGCGCATGGCAATGTCGGCATGTCGGTCATCTCGGCGGCCCTGCTCAACATCCTCGGCGTGTTCGTGACCGTGCCGATCTTCATCCTGTTGGGGGGATCGGGCGAAGGCGCCATCGGGTGGGAGACGGCGGAGCGGATCGCGCTGATCCTGCTGCTTCCGTTTGCGATCGGGCAATTGGTACAGGGGTGGACCAAGCAGTTCATCGCGCGCCATCAGCCCAAGATTATATGGATCGACCGCTTCGTGATCGCGCTGGCCGTCTATGTCGCGTTTTCCGGCGCGGTCGAACAGAATATCTGGGGCCGGGTCGATTCTTTGGGCTGGGTTGTGCTGGCAGGACTCGTCGCCGCGTTTCTGCTCGCCGCCAATATCGGCGCCTGGGTTTTGGGCGGGGCCCTCCACCTGCCGCACAAGGACCGCGTCTCCTTCCTGTTCGCGGGCGCGCAGAAGAGCGCGGCGGTCGGCGTTCCACTCGCGACGATCCTGTTCGCACCCGACATCGCCGGCTTCGTGGTCGTGCCGCTGCTACTCTACCACCTGTTCCAGCTGGTGGTCGCGGCGCCGGTGGCGGAGCGGCTCAGGCGGACGGAGGCAGAGTGACGGCTTCGGCCTCGCTATCGCCATATTTGCGATTGTGCCGGATCGACCAGTAGAGCGAGATGCCGATCAGCGTAGCGCCCAAGAGGCCAGTAATCGTTTCGGGGATGTGGAACACCGCGCTCAGCAGCATGATAGCACCCAGCACGATGATCGCCCAGAACGCACCGTTTTCGAGATAACGGTACTGGGCCAGCGTGCCCGCGCGCACCAGATGGATCGTCATCGATCGCACGAACATCGCCCCGATCGACAGACCCAATGCGATGACGAGCATGTTGTTGGTGAGCGCGAAGGCCCCGATCACCCCGTCGAACGAGAAGCTCGCATCGAGCACTTCGAGATAGAGGAAGCCGCCCAGACCCGAACGCACCGCGCCTTCGGCCATCTTCTTCTGGTCCGCGCGGTCGAGCAGAGTGCCGATCGCGTCGACGACCAGGTACGTCACGAGCCCGAGAATGCCCGCGACGAGGAAGGTCAGGGCATCGGCATCGTTCAGCATCAGCGAGATGAGATAGAGCGCCAGCAGAAGGAGGCCGATTTCAGCCGCCTTCACCACCGAAACCTTGACCAGGAATCGCTCGATCACTGCGATCCAGTGAACGTCCTTGTCGGCGTCGAAAAAGAAGTTGAGGCCCACCATCGTCAGGAAGGCACCGCCGAATCCGGCAATGCCGATATGGGCGCCGCTGACGATCGCCTCGTAGCGTTCGGGATCGTTCAGCGAGAGGTTCAGCGCGTCGATCGGCCCCAGATTGGCCGCGATCGCCACGATGGCGAGCGGGAAGACGATCCGCATGCCGAACACCGCGATTGCGATACCCCAGGTGAGGAAGCGCCACTGCCACTTCTCGCTCATGTCGCGCAGCACCGTGGCGTTGACGACCGCATTGTCGAAGGACAGCGAGATTTCGAGGATCGAGAGGACCACCACGATCCACATCAGTTCCAGCATGCCGACCCAGCCCTGGCCCTGCTCGAAGCCGAGCCAGACGCCGAGTGCCAGACAGATGGCCGTGAAGATCAGCGAACCGCGATAATGCTGCATCAGTGTTTGCATCGAAGGGGTAGTCCTGAAGGGGCCGCTCAGGCCTTGGGCTGATAGGTCTGGTCTTCGCTCGGGAAGCGGCGCGCGCGCACTTCCTCGGCGTATTTCGCGGCCGTCTTCTCGATGATGCCGGCCAGATCCTCGTATTTCTTCACGAAGCGCGGCACGCGTTCGAACATGCCCAGCATGTCTTCGGCCACCAGCACCTGACCGTCGCAGCGGGCCGAGGCGCCGATGCCGATCGTGGGGCAGGATACCGCTTCGGTCGCGGCGATGGCGATGGGCTCGACCACGCCCTCGATCACGATGGCGAAGGCACCCGCATCGTCCAGCGCCTTTGCATCGCCGACGATCTTGTCGGCCTCCGCATCGCTGCGCCCGCGCGCGGCATAGCCGCCCAGCACGTTCACCGCCTGGGGCGTCAGGCCGACATGGCCCATCACCGGAATGCCGCGCTGGGTCAGGAAGGCGACCGTTTCGGCCATCTGTGCCCCGCCTTCCAGCTTCACTGCCGCCGCGCCGCTTTGCTTCAGCAACATCGCCGCGCTTTCGAAGGCCTGTTCCTTCGACGCTTCGTAGGAGCCGAACGGCATGTCGACCACGACCACCGCGTGATAGCTGCCGCGCACCACGGCGGCGGCATGATTGGCCATCATGTCGAGCGTGACGGGAATGGTGGAGGGCAGGCCGTAAATCACCTGCGCGAGCGAATCCCCCACCAGCAAGAGGTCGCAATGGCTGTCGAGCAGCTGCGCCTGCCGCGCGGTATAGGCGGTCAGCATCACCAGCGGCTCGCCACTCTCGCCATCGGTCTTGCGTGCGCGGATCTTCGGCACGGTCAGCCGCTTCATCGGCGCGGGCGTGGGATTGGCGCGGCTGGTGGAGGTGTCGATCTGAAAGGTGGTGGACATGACGCGCCCCTAAACCGCGCGGGGCGATAAGGCAAAATATCACGATAATGTCACGGTCCGGCGCGCATCGAATTTGGACATCGGCGCATTTCCGTGCAAATGCAGCCGAAGGACAGCGCATTCGACGCACATAGCAATAGTTCCGGGGAGAAATGATACATGGTCGCCAACACCACGGGCGAGGGTTGGTCCTCACGCCGAGCATTCGTTTTGGCTGCGGTGGGTTCGGCTGTCGGGCTCGGCAACATGTGGCGTTTTCCGGCCGAAGCCGGGGCCAATGGCGGCGGTGCCTTCGTGATGTTCTACTTGCTGTGCGTGCTGCTGATCGGCTTGCCGGTCCTGCTGTCCGAAGTGTTGATCGGCAGACACGGTCAGTCCAACGCGCCCGAGAGCGTGCGCAGGGTCGCGGCTGAAAGCGGCAAATCGACGCGCTGGGCCTTCCTGGCCGATATCGGTGTGCTCGGTGCGTTTCTGGTCCTCAGCTTCTACTGCGTCGTAGGGGGCTGGGTGCTGTATTACATCGGCGTTTTCCTCAGCGACATATTCACCAGCGGCCTGATCGGCGGTGCTTTCGAAGGGCGCGATCCCGCCGAAGTCGAAGCCTTGCTGCCGAATCTGTTCGGCAATGGCGCGCTCATGCTCGGCCTTCACGTCGCCTTTCTGGCGATAACGCTCTATTTCGTCGCGCGCGGCGTTTCGGGGGGAATTGAATGGGTGGCGACATGGTTGATGCCCGCCTTCTTTATCCTGTTCGTCGCGATCACGATCTACGGTTCCTTCACCGGCGGATTTGAAGAAGCGGTATCCTATCTCTTCACAGTGAACTTCTCCGCGCTGACCGGGCCGGTCATGCTTGCCGCAGTGGGCCAGGCGTTCTTCTCGCTCTCGCTCGGCGTCGCGGGCATGATGACGTATGGCGCCTATGTCGGGCGCGACGTCAATCTGGCCGGTACTTCGGGCATTATCGCCGGAGCCGATTCGGCGGTAGCCCTGCTGGCCGGGCTGTGCATCTTCCCGATCGTGTTCGCCGCCGGGCTGGAAGCCAATGCCGGTCCGGGCCTCATGTTTCAGAGCCTGCCGCGGGCGTTTCAGGACATTCCTTTCGGTTCGGTCATCGGGCTGCTTTTCTTCATCATGGTGTTCTTCGCCGCCCTGACCAGTTCGATCTCCCTGCTTGAAGCTCCGACGGCGTGGTTCAAGGACCGTTTCCGTATGCCGCGCCCGATCGCAACCGGCATCGTCTCCGGCGGCGCCCTGGTCCTGGGCGGATTCGCGGCCTGGTTCTGGGGCCGGCCGGTGCCGGTCCTGTCCGATATCGCCCTGTTCGACGGGCAGGATACGTTTTCGATCCTCGACACGCTGACCAGCCGCATCCTGATGCCGGTAGGCGCGATCCTGACCTCCCTGTTCGTCGGCTGGGTCGCCTCGCGCCGCCTGATCGATAGCGAGAACGGCCTGTCCGGCGGGTTGCACCATTTCTGGCTGTTCCTGGTGCGCTGGGCGTGCCCGCTGGCCTTGATCGTGATCCTGATCGTAGGAATCTTCCCATCGATTATCGGCGAGTGACAGATTTCGCTTTTGCGAACGTCATTTCGGGAATAAATCGCGCGCTTCCGGCTGGCTGAGTGGGATTGTCCTGCTGCGGGCCTGGGGGGCTTAGCGGTCCATATGATTTTCGACAGAGTGAAACCGCTCGACGCCATTCTGGCGACGGCGGAGAAGAAGGCGCTGCACCGGACACTGGGCGGCCTGCAATTGATGCTGTTCGGCATCGGGTGCATTATCGGCACGGGAATTTTCGTGCTGACGGCGGCAGGCGCTCAAAAGGCGGGGCCGGGCCTGATGCTCGCTTTCGCCATTGCAGGCGCGGTCTGCATCGTGGCGGCGCTGTGCTATGCCGAGGTCGCCTCGATGATCCCGGTGGCGGGATCGGCCTATACCTATAGCTATGCTTCGGTCGGCGAATTCCTCGCCTGGACGGTGGGCTGGGCGCTGATCCTCGAATACGCCGTCGCGGCGAGCGCGGTTTCGGTGGGCTGGTCGGGCTATTTCTCGGGCACGATCCTCAATGAATTTCTCGGCATAACCTTGCCGCCCTGGCTGGCGGCAGGGCCGCTGGCCTTGGGCGGTGCGCCGGGCGGGTTCATCAACCTGCCTGCCCTGGTGATCGCGATGCTGGTCACCTGGCTCCTGATGGTGGGCACGAGCGAAAGCGCCAAGGTCAATGCGATCCTAGTCGCGATCAAGGTGACGGCGCTGACCCTGTTCATCGCCCTGACGCTGACCAGCCCCGAATTCGACGTCGCGCGCTTCAATCCGTTTTTGCCCGCCGGCGTGTTCGGCGGGTTCGGCTCAGGGCTCGGCGCGGTGGGCGCGGCGGCGACGATCTTCTTCGCTTACGTGGGCTTCGATGCAGTCTCGACCGCGGCGGAAGAGACCAAGAACCCGCAAAGGAACGTGCCGATCGGCCTGATCGGTTCGCTGCTGTTCTGCACCGTGTTCTACATCCTCGTCGCGGCGGGGGCGATCGGGACGATCGGCGGACAGCCGATCATGGGGCCGGGTGGTATTCCCTTCCCGGCGGGATCGGAAGAGCTGGCGCGGCAATGCGCCCTGCCGGCCTATTCCGGCGCGCTGGTCTGTTCGGACGAGGCGCTGGCCCATGTCCTGCGTCAGATCGGCTTTTCGGGGATCGGCAACGTGCTCGGCATCGCGGCCTTCCTCGCCCTGCCTTCGGTCATCCTGGTGCTGATCTTTGCGCAGACCCGCATCTTCTTCGTGATGAGCCGCGACGGGCTGCTGCCCGAACGGTTGAGCAAGGTGCATCCCAAATGGAAGACGCCCCATGTCGTCACCATGATCACCGGGCTGATCGTGGCGCTGGGCGCGGCGTTCATGCCGGTGGGTCTGTTGGCGGATTACGCCAATGCGGGCACGCTCTACGCCTTCTTCATGGTGGCGGTTGCCGCCATGGTTCTGCGCGTGAAGGATCCCCATCGCCACCGCAGTTTCCGCATGCCTGCGGTCTGGGTGGTGGCGCCGCTGACGCTGATCGGGTGCCTGTTCCTCTATCTCAACCTGCCGCTGATCGCGATCCTGGTGCTGCCGGTATGGGGCGCCATCGGGCTGGTGGTCTATTTCGGTTACAGCCGGTCGCGCAGCCAGATGGGACAGGGCGTGGTCGAGGTGGTGGACGAGATCGGGGGTGAGGAGAAGATCGTCCCGATCGACGCGCCGAAAGCCTGAGAGGGCCGAAGCCATAACGAAAAAGGGCCGCCCGGTGGGCGGCCCTTATCATATCTAAGCTATGTATCAGGCGTTCAGAGCGAAGCCTGCTTGACGTGCTTTTCTTCAGCCTCGTCATGGACATACATGCCCAGTGCCATTTTGGCGGTGTTGAGCAGGCTCATATCGCCATCCCAGATTTCCGCCGTGCCGAGATCCATGCGCAGGAAAACGATGTGCGGATCGTCCTTGCCACCTTCATACCAGGCTTCGACGAAATTGCTCCAGAACTGGTCGAAGCGTTCCTTGCTGGTTTCGCGGACCAGATGGCCGTCGAACCGGGCGAACATGTCGTGCCCCTTGCTCTGGAACGTCGCGACTGCGGGGCCGCCATCCTTGAAGTCGCTCTTGTCGTGGGTGAAGAACCAGATCGAGCTGTTGGCGTCCTTGTCGAGCTGCGGAGCCATCGGCACCGCGCTGCTGCTGTCGTTGCGGTTCTGCAAAAACAGGAAGGAGGAATCGGCCAGGGCCTTCCAGAATTTGGTCTTGAGCTCGTCGGGATTGCCTTCTGCGTGCTTCATATCGATGCGCTCCTTGTCGCGTTGAGAGTGTGCCGCGCCTTTTGGAAAGCGGGCGGTTGCTGGGGCAACGGTCGAGCGGCGGGATGGTGCCCGCATGGTTGTGGAGAGGTGTCGGGGGCGGATTGCGAATCCGTGCAGTATGGAACATAAAGAGAACGAACGAGTCGTTTCCCCGTCCATGCCCTGTTTTCACTGGTGCCCTCTATGTCCACCGAACCCCGATCGAAAACCGATACCCGGCCGACCATGCCGCTCGATGTCACGCGTGTCGGCTGTACCGTCGGCGCGGCGGCGCTGGGGCACGAGCGTTCGTCGCGCTGGCGGCCGGGATTGACGGCGCAAGGGGGTGCGGCCCCCTGCCATAGCGAGATTTTCGCTCCGTCGGGGGATGGCAGCGGGGCCGCCGCCGCGCTCGCTCTCGCGCTCGACGACTGGCGCAACACGCCGCGGCCCGAAGGGTGCGAGGCGGAGGATCGCCGCGCGGTCCTGTGGGTGCAGATGCGTGAGGCGGCGCGGCTCGTGGGCCGACCCTATCGCCCCGGCCTGCCCGAAGACGTGCGCCGCCGGGTGATCCATGTCCTTGCCGACACGCCCGAAGATGCGCTGTTCGCGTTGGAGGAAGGGGTGCGGTGCCGCGACATCGCGTTCGTTATCGGAGAGATGCTGGGTAATCCGCGCGCGCTCGATTTCACCGCCTCGCGCCGCCTCACTCTGGCGGCGGAGCGCCATGGCGTGCCGCTGTATCTCGTCCGGCTCGACGCCCGGCGCGATCTGTCTTCTGCCCGGATGCGCTGGAATGTCGCCTCCGCACCTTCTCCCGAGCCACGCTGGAACCCCCAGGCCCCCGGCACGCCTGCCTGGCATGCGGAATTGTTCCGTGCGCGCGGACACCGGCCGGGCGAATGGGTGCTGGGCGATGGCGGGCGGCATCTGGCTGCCCGGCAGTTCGAGGCAGCTTCGAAGCAGCACGCGCCTTTCGAGCAGGCGTCCCGCAAGGCCCCGGCCTTCCCAGCATGAGCGATGCGAATGGCCCGTCGCATCCTGTCCCTCTGGCTCCCGGCGCTAGCGATGGATCGCTGGCGGCTCGCGCATGAGGACGAGGATAATACGCAGCCGCGCGTCCTGATCGCCGATACCGCGCACGGCCCTCGGATCGAGGCGGTCAATCGCGCCGGAGCCGTGGCGGGCGCGCGCAGGGGCATGATGCTGGCCGATGCGCGCACGCTGTGCCCCGCGCTGCTGACTGCTCCGGCCGATCCGGCGGGCGATCTCGCCTTTCTGGAACATCTCGCCATCTGGGCGATGCGCTGGGGACCGTGGTCGGCGATGGATCCGCCCGACGGCCTGCTGGTCGATGTGACCGCCGTGCCCCACCTGTTCGGGGGCGAGGCCAGGCTGATCGAGGATGTCCATGCCGCTTTCGCGCGCCGCAAGCTGGCCCTGCGCAGCGCCATCGCGCCGACTGCCGGGGCGGCATGGGCCCTGGCGCATTACGGACGATCGCAGGCGATCCTCGATCCTTTCCCGGCGCAAGGGGATCGCATCCCTCCGCAACTCGCAGCCCTGCCTGTCGCAGCCTTGCGGCTCGACGAGGATGTCCTCACCGTGCTGCGCCGCCTCGGGATCAAACGTCTGGGCCAGCTGGATGCGATCGAGGAGGACGGGGCGGGGCGCGATGCGATCCAGCGGCGCTTCCGCAACCGCAAATCGCCCGCCGCCAATCCGCTGATCCGGCTCGACCAATTGCTCGGCCGGATACCCGAGCCGCTGCTGCCGGTCGTCCCCCAGCAGGCTCCACTGGTGCAGCGAAGGCTGATGGAGCCGATCCGCCATCGCACGCTGCTCGACACCGTGCTGGAGGATCTGGCGCTCGACATGGCGCGCGAGCTGGAAGGCAAGGCGCTGGGCGCGCGGCGGCTCGAACTCGGACTGTGGCGCGTCGATGGCGAAGTGTTGGTCCGCCGCCTGGAAATGGCCGCGGCGACGCGCGATCCCGCGCATATCTGCCGCCTGTTCGCCGCCCGGCTCGACGATGTGGATGCGGGGTTCGGGATCGAGATGCTGCGGCTGCGCGCCAGCTGGGCCGAGCCGCTGGCTCTGGCGCAGGGCGATATCGAAGCCGCGGCAGAAGCGCACGGAACCTCGCTATCGGCCTGTATCGACCGGCTGAGCGTGAGGCTGGGCGCTGAAAAGGTCGCTCGCCCGATCCCCTTCGCCAGTCACATTCCCGAACGCGCGCAACGCTGGCGTCCTCCGCTGGACCCCGAACCGGCTTCGCAAGGCCTGTTGGCTTTCCATAACAGGCCGATGAAATTGCTGGATAAAGCGGAGAAGATCGCCGTGCTCTACGCCACCCCCGATGGCTATCCCAAGCGTTTTCGCTGGCGCGGGGCAGTGCGCGAAGTGGCGCGGGTGGAAGGACCGGAGCGGATCGCGCCCGAATGGTGGCGCGAACGCGGCAGCGCGCGCTTACGCGATTACTACCGGATCGAGGACGGGGCGGGGTGCCGCTACTGGATCTATCGCCAGGGGCTGATCGGCGATGGGCGAGGGGGAATGCCGGACTGGTATTTGCAAGGCCTATGCGGCTGACGCCACGCCGCCATGCATTCATGACGTCATTACAAAGTGCTGATTTTAAAAGAAAAGGCGCGCCCCGCAGGACGCGCCTCGTTCTCTGTCACGATGTTCTCTGTCACGATCTGTCCGCCGAATATCAGGCAGACGCGATCGTTCCACCTTCGGCCGTCGCTCTGCTGCTTCCGGCGCCGCCGAGAAATTCGAGCAGATCGTCGCCCAGACGCTCGGTCTGAGTCGCGAACACGGCATGCGGTTCGCCGTCATATTCGATCAGCGTCGCGCTCGGCACCTTTTCGGCGACCTGGCGCCCGGTCGCATCGATCGGCACGGTCTGGTCCTTGGTTCCGTGGATCACCAGCGTGGGCACATTGAAGCTGACGAGATCGGGGCGGAAATCGGTGTTGGCGAATGCGCCCGCCGATTGCAGCGTCGCATACTGGCTCGCCATCATCGTCGTCATCCAGGCCCAGTGCTTCTCCTCGTCATGCACCTTGGTGGACAGCACGCCGTCACCGTAGAAATCCTTGAAGAAGCCCGTGAAGAAGTGACGAAATTCGGTCTTCATCCCCTTGGTCATTTCGTCCAGCGTGGATTGCGGCACGCCATCGGGATTGTCGTCGGTCTTGAGCATATAGGGGACGACGGAGCTGACCAGCACCGCCGCGCTCACGCCCTTGCCCTGGTGACGCGACATGTAGCGCGCGATCTCGCCGCCACCCATGGAAAAGCCGACCAGAGCGACATCGTCGCTCGCGCCGACCTCCTTCATCACATCGGCGAGATCGTCGGAGAAGGTATCGTAATCGTAGCCCTTGGGCGCATGATCGGAATGGCCGAAACCGCGCCGGTCATAGGCGATCGCACGATAGCCGTTTTCGGCCAGCTTCATCATGATCGGATCCCAGCTATCGGCCGAAAGCGGCCAGCCATGGATCAGGATCACGGGGCGGCCTTCGCCGAGTTCCTTGTAGCGCAGGCGCGTTCCATCGCGCGTGGTGAGGTTGGGCATTCGTCGTCTCCTTGAATGGGGGATATGCCGAACCAACCCACCGGACGGCCCGCGCGTTCCGTAAGTTACGCAATCGGCGCTTTTTTCCTGCGAGGGCTAGGCAAGGTTCATGTGAGAACATATAAAGAACATATGGCTTCGCAGACCGTCCTCGAAAAGCTCGCGATTCTCGCCGATGCGGCGAAATACGATGCGTCCTGCGCGTCGTCCGGCACGGCGAAGAAGAACTCGCTGGGATCGGCCAAGGGGATCGGATCGACCGAGGGGATGGGCATCTGTCACGCCTATGCGCCGGACGGGCGCTGCATTTCGCTGCTCAAGATCCTGCTGACCAATCACTGCGTGTTCGACTGCCATTATTGCGTCAACCGCAAGAGCTCGAACGTGGCACGGGCGCGCTTCACGCCGCAGGAGGTCGTGGACCTGACGCTGGCCTTCTACCGCCGGAATTATATCGAGGGGTTGTTTCTCTCTTCGGGCATCGTGAAGAATTCCGATCACACGATGGAACAGATCGTAGAAGTCGCGCGCATCCTTCGGGAAGAGCACGATTTTCGCGGCTATATCCATTTGAAGACCATTCCGGAAGCGGATGCCGAGATCGTCCACCGCGCGGGGCTTTACGCCGATCGCGTCTCGATCAATGTCGAACTGCCGACCGATAGCGGCCTCACCCGCCTGGCGCCCGACAAGGACGCCCGCCAGATCGAAGGGGCGATGGGCCGGGTGAAGGCCGATCTCGTCGAGGCGAAGGATGCGAGGAAGCGCTTCCGCCACGCGCCGCGCTTCGCGCCCGCGGGCCAATCGACGCAGATGATCGTGGGCGCCGATGCTGCGACCGATGCGGATATCGTCGGCAAGGCGAGCAGGCTCTACGACAATTTTCGCCTGCGCCGAGTCTATTACAGCGCGTTCAGCCCGATCCCCGATGCGAGCGCGGTGCTGCCCCTGAAGCGCCCGCCGCTGATCCGCGAACATCGCCTGTACCAGTCGGACTGGCTGATGCGATTCTACGGCTACAAGCCGACAGAGGTGATGCAGGCGACCGAGGCGGACGGGAATTTGCCGCTCGATATCGATCCCAAGCTCGCCTGGGCATTGAAATTCCGCGACAGTTTCCCGGTCGACGTCAATCGCGCCACCAAGGAGCAGCTTTTGCGCGTGCCGGGGCTGGGGGTGAAGGCGGTCCACAAAATCCTCGCCAGCCGCCGCCACCGCACCCTGCGCCTGGACGATGTGGCGCGGCTCACTCAGTCGATCACCAAGGTGCGTCCGTTCATCTGTACGGTGGATTGGCGTCCTACTCTGCTGACCGACCGCGCCGACCTCAGGACCATGCTCGCTCCCAAGACCGAGCAGCTCGAACTGTTCGCGGCATGAGAGAGGCGCGATCGCTCCAGTCCATGAAGCTCGGCACATATTACGTGGTCGAGCTGCCCGAGCCGGACGATTTCGAGTTCTGGCGCGAGCGGGCGCGGTCGCTGATCCAGTGCGACGTGCCGCCCGATCGGATCGCCTGGATCGAACCGGGAAGTAGTGGCGATCTGTTCGCGCATGGCGAGAGGCGCGCGCCCGTACCGCCCGGCGATGCGCCTGCGGTGCGTGCCAATCGCCGCTTCGTATCCCTTGCGAAGAACGCCGCGCTCCATTCCGATCCCGAACGCTTCGCCTTGCTCTATCGCCTGCTGTGGCGGCTTCAGGCGAACCCGCGCATGATGGAGGACAAGGCCGATCCCGATGTGCGCCGGATCGAAGAGCTCGACAAGAATGTCCGGCGCGACAGCCACAAGATGCACGCCTTCGTCCGCTTCCGCCTGGTGGAGAACGAGGAAACGGATGGCGAGCACTACGTCGCCTGGTTCGAGCCCGAGCATCATATCCTGCGCGCCAATGCGGGCTTCTTCATGCGTCGTTTCGCCAATATGCGCTGGTCCATCCTGACGCCGCAGGGCAGCCTCCACTGGGACGGCGAGACCATGCGCGAAGGCCCGCCCGCCGAACGCGTCGACGCGCCGGGCGGCGATCCGATGGAGGATTTGTGGCGCACCTATTACGCATCCATCTTCAACCCCGCGCGTTTGAAGGTCGGGGCCATGCTCAAGGAAATGCCCCGCAAATATTGGAAGAACATGCCCGAAGCCGCGCTCATTCCCGAGCTGGTGGCGGGCGCGCAGAAGCGGGAGAGCGCGATGGTCGATGCCGGAGCTCTGGAATTCGAAGAACGGCCCGAGACGCTGGCAGCGATCGACAAGGCGATCCACGCATGCCGAAAATGTCCGATCGGTGCGCTCGAAAACCAGGCGGTGATGGGCGAGGGGCCGCAGGATGCCGCTCTCATGATAGTCGGCGAACAGCCGGGCGATCAGGAAGATCAGGCCGGACGTCCCTTCGTCGGGCCTGCAGGGCAATTGCTCGACGTCCATCTTGAAAAAGCGGGGATCGACCGAAAGGCGAGCTACGTCACCAACACGGTCAAGCATTTCAAATACGTTCAGCGCGGCAAGCGGAGGCTCCATCAGTCTCCGGCTGCGAAAGAAATCGATACCTGCCGCTGGTGGATCGAAAGCGAGCGCGCGATCGTGCAACCGAAACTCGTGCTCGCCATGGGCGCCAGCGCGGCGCGCGGAATGCTGGGCAAGACGGTCAGTATCTCCAAGGCGCGCGGGAGTCCGATCGCGCTGGAGGATGGCAGCGAGCTTTGGATCACTGCGCATCCATCCTATTTGCTGCGGCTCGAAGGCCCGGCGCGCGAGGAACAGGCGCGCCTGTTCGACGCCGATTTAGCCGCGGTGAAGGAGCGGTTGGAGGAGCTTAGCGGGTGATCGACATGCATGTCTTCGTCATCCCCGCGAAGGCGGGGGTCCAGAGCGGAGCCGCCGAGCTTGCAGCTGGATTCCTGCCTTCGCGGGAATGACGGCCGGGCAGGCACATGCCCGAAAACGATCTCCAGATACCCCGGCGCAGGATCGAGCTCGGCCCCGATTCTGTCGATGCGCCGCCACGCGCGCCTTTCGTGGAGCTTGGGCTGGTGAGCTGCTTTAGCTTCCTTCGCGGCGCGTCGGATGCGGTGGATATCGTCAAGCAGGCCTGGGAGCTTGGCTACGATGCGATCGGGATCGCCGACGCCAACACCATGGCTGGCGTGGTGCGCATCCATACCGAAGCGAAAACGCTGAAATTGAAGCCGGTTATCGGTTGCAGGATAGAAACGGTCGAAGGCTTGGCCTTCCTCGCCTATCCTCGGAATCGCGCTGCCTATGGGCGGGTGTGCCGCTTGATCAGCGCAGGCCGGATGGCGACGCTGGATGGCGAATGGCAGGCGAAGGGGGCCTGCGAGATCAGCCTGGCCATGCTCGCCGATTACAGCGAGGACGTCCACCTCGTCCTCATACCGCCGCGCGATCTGGACGAGCGTTTCACCATCGTAGTACCGAACAATGTGGTTCCGTTTAGGTCAGGGGAACTGGGTGAGTCCTCGCCATCGTTTCGCAATATAACCAAGCCTTTCGAACAGCTTGTCGGTCATATCGCAGATCGTCTCCCGACCCTGCGCCATATCGCCGCCAGCTACCTCCACTCAGGCGACGATGTCGTACGGATCGAAAGGCTCGACGCGCTGGCGAAGGCGAATGGCCTGTCCATCCTGGCGACCAACGATGTGCATTACGCCACGCCCGACAGACGCCCGCTGCAGGACGTGATGACGGCGATCCGGCACAAGACCACCGTCGCCGCCGCCGGTCATCTGCTGCACGGGAATGCCGAACGCTATCTCAAATCGCCCGAAACGATGCTCCGCCTGTTCGAACGCTGGCCCCATGCGATCGCGGCCGCGCGCGCAGTGGCGGATTCATGCGAGTTCTCTCTAGACGATCTAAGCTACGAGTATCCTGAGGAGATCTACCCTGACGGCATGACGCCACAGGAATTCCTTGAAAGCGAGACCTGGTGGGGGGCGGAGGATCGCTACCCATCCGGTGTGCCTGACCATATCGCGGACACGCTGGAGCGCGAATTGGCGCTGATCGCGAAGCTCGATCTCGCGCGCTATTTCCTCACCATCAAGGATATCGTCGATTTCGCGCGCTACGGGGTCGATCCGCCGATCCTGTGTCAGGGGCGGGGTAGCGCGGCCAATTCGGCGGTCTGCTATTGCCTCGGCATTACCAATGTCGATCCCGCCAAGCACCAGCTGCTGTTCGACCGCTTCATTTCCGAAGAGCGCAAGGAGCCGCCCGATATCGATGTCGATTTCGAGCACGAGCGGCGCGAGGAGGTGATCCAGTACCTTTACAAGCGGTACGGCCGCCACCGCGCCGGATTGTGCGCCACGGTGATCCATTTCCGCCCCCGCATGGCGATCCGCGAAGTCGGCAAGGCGATGGGCCTGACAGAGGATGTCACCGCCGCGCTCGCCAAGACGGTCTGGGGCGGATGGGGCAAGGAGATCAGCGAACGCCACGCCCAGGAAACGGGCATGAATGTGACCGATCCTCACTTGAAGCGCGTTCTTAAACTGACCGAGCAGATGATTGGGATGCCACGCCATTTATCGCAGCATGTCGGAGGCTTCATTCTGACCGAGAACGCGCTGACCGAGACGGTGCCGATCGGCAATGGCGCCATGCCCGATCGCAGCTTCATCGAATGGGACAAGGACGATATCGAAGCGCTCGGCATCCTCAAGGTGGACGTGCTGGCGCTGGGGATGCTGACCTGTATCAGGAAGTGCCTCGATCTGCTTGAAAACCATCATGAAAGGCGTCTCGATCTGGCCAGCGTCCCGCGCGAGGATCCCGAGACCTACGCCATGTTGCGCAAGGGGGATTCGCTCGGCGTGTTCCAGGTGGAGAGCCGCGCGCAGATGAACATGCTGCCGCGCCTGCGCCCACGCGAATTCTACGATCTCGTGATCCAGGTCGCTATCGTGCGGCCCGGCCCGATTCAGGGCGACATGGTGCACCCTTATCTGAAGCGCCGTCGGGGGGCGGAACAGGTCGTTATCCCCACGCCGAGCCCCGAACACGGCCCGCCTGACGAATTGTCCAGCATTCTCGAACGCACACTTGGCGTCCCGATCTTTCAGGAACAGGCGATGAAGATCGCGCTCGACGCGGCGAAATTTTCGAGCCTCGAGGCCAACCGTTTGCGCAAGGCGATGGCGACCTTCCGCAGCCGGGGCATGGTGGACGAATTGCAGGACATGATGGTGGAGCGCATGGTGAAGCGCGGCTACGATCGCGAATTCGCCCAGCGCTGCTTCAACCAGATCAGGGGCTTCGGCGAATACGGTTTTCCGGAAAGCCACGCGGCGAGCTTCGCGCATCTCGTCTATGTTAGCAGCTGGCTGAAATGCCATTTTCCGGCCGCCTTCGGATGCGCGCTGCTCAATTCGCAGCCGATGGGCTTCTATGCGCCCGCCCAGATCGTGCGCGATGCGGCGGAGCACGGCGTGCGCGTGTTAGCGGCGGATGTGAACCTGTCGGACTGGGACTGCACTCTGGAAGACACGGCATCCCAGCGAGAGCGAGAATTGGGTGCTGCGCAGTCGGATTCGGTTGAGAGCGAGCCCGGCCCTCGCCGGGATGACGAGGTTATGGGGAGGGCGGACCGCCATATCGCCCTGCGCCTGGGCCTGCGCCAGATCGACGGCCTGCCCGAGGCGATGGCGGCGCGGATCGTGGCCGAGCGGGTCGAGAACGGCCCCTATCGCGATGTCGCCGAATTGCGCGACCGGGCGAAGATCGGGCCTGCTCATATCGAGCGGCTCGCATCCGCGGACTGTTTCGGATCGCTGGGGCTGTCGCGGCGTCAGGCGCTGTGGGACGCGCGCAGCCTGATTGGTGCGCCCGATCTGCCGTTGTTCGCCCATGCCGCCGCGCGCGACGAGGGGGCAGAGACGCGGCGCACTACGCTTCCCGTGATGCCGTTGAGCGAAGAGGTCGTCGCCGATTACCAGACCACGCGATTGAGCCTGAAGGCGCATCCGATGGCCTTCCTGCGCGCCGGCCTCGCCGAGCGGGGCTTCGTGCGCGCCTGCGATCTGCGCGCCCGCAAGTTCCGCTCCATGGTCCATGTCGCGGGCGTGGTCCTGATCCGCCAGCGGCCGGGTAGCGCGAAGGGAGTGTGCTTCATCACGTTGGAGGACGAGACGGGCGTCATCAATCTGGTCGTCTGGCCCGACTTGAAGGAGAAGCAGCGGCGTGTGGTGATGGGCGCGCGGCTGATGGAGGTGCGGGGCCGCGTCGAATATGACGACGAGGTGATCCACGTGATCGCGCACCATATGAGCGACGCCACGGACGAGCTGCACAAACTGTCCGACGACATGCTGAACGCCCCCGTCGCGCGCGCCGATCATGTCAGCAATCCGCTGCCGTCGAAGTTCAGCCCGCGCGACGACCTTCGCGAAGGGGCCGACGATCCCTACCAGCCCGTCGAACCGTGGGAGGAACCGCCAGCGGGCAATCGCGAATGCGGGTTCCACGGGCCGCAATCGGGCGGGCATCCGCGCAATGTCAGGATCATTCCCAAATCCCGCGACTTTCATTGACGATGGCGGGAAAAAGCACATCCATCTCCACCAGGATCGGCCGTTTCGCCGGCGATCGCCGCGTGATCGGCCTGCTGCTGGTGCTGGCCGCGCTGATCGGCGGGCGAGCCTGGCTGGCGGAGCATCCAGAGCACGATCCGTGGGCGCCCCTCGATCTGCGCGATCCGCCGGGCTGGGCGACGATGACGAAACTGCAGGCCCTGCGCGACGATGTGCCCGCCTGCCGCGCAGTGCTGGAGCGGTCGGACGTGGCGTTCACCGCGCTCGATGCGCAGGGGGAGGGCGATTGCGCGCGGCCCGATCGGACCCGGCTCGACGCCTATCCACTCTCGCCCGCTAGTCCGCCTACGACGTGCCCGGTGGGGATCGCGCTGGAGATCTGGCGCACCGACACCCTGGAGCCTGCCGCCAGAGACATCTTCGGTAGCGATTTGCAAAGAATAGAGCATCTTGGTGCCTATTCCTGCCGACGCCTCTATGGCCGAGACAGCGGCGCGTGGAGCGAGCATGCGACCGGAAACGCGATCGACATCGCCGCTTTCGTGCTGGAAGACGGCACACGGATCAGCCTGCTCGGCGATTGGGAGGGCGAGAACGACAAGGCGCGTTTTCTGCGCCGCGCGCGGGACGGGGCCTGCGAAGCCTTTGCAACAACCTTGAGCCCGGATTACAACGCGGCCCACGCCAATCACTTCCATCTCGACATGAGCCCGCGCTGGTCGGGCGTCTGCCGCTAGCTTTCGTTGCGCAGTTTTTCGTACGCCAGGCGGGCGGCGCGCGCTTCGGCGCACATGTCTCCGCTATCGGCGCAAAGCAGCTCGAGCAATTCGACATTGCGCTTCTGTTCGCCCAGATAATAGGGGTCAGAACGTAGGCTCGCCGAGTAGACTTCTCGCCTGTCGCTTTCAGGAATCGGAGCAGTTGATGCGGGCGCCGTATCGCCACCATCGCCCAGCGAGGTGATTGCCATACCCGCGCCGAATGCCGCGACGAGTGCGAACAAGGTCACGATAGAGCGGACAGACAGGAACCTGCGCATGACGACAGCCTAGCGCCGTTCGCCGAAACGCAAAAGCGCGTCACCCTTCCAGCGAATAGCCGGCCGAGCGCACGGTGCGGATCGGGTCTTTCGTCCCCGGCATTTCGATCGCCTTGCGCAGACGGCGGATGTGGACGTCGACGGTGCGCAGTTCGATATCGCTGCCCGTGCCCCAGACGCCGTCGAGCAGCTGGCTGCGACTGAACACGCGGCCAGGGCTTTCCATGAAGAATTTGAGCAGGCGATATTCGGTGGGCCCGAGCTTGAGTACCTCGCCCCGGCGCACGATCTTGTGCGCGACGGGATCGAGCACGATGTCGCCCACCTCGATCGTTTCGCCTGCCAGAGCCGGGCGGATACGGCGCATGACCGCGCCGACACGCGCCAGCAATTCGCGCGGACTGAACGGCTTGGTCAGGTAATCGTCCGCCCCGGTGTCGAGCCCGCGAATGCGATCGTCCTCCGCCTCGCGCGCGGTCAACATGATGATGGGGACGTGCGCGGTCGATTTGTCGCGGCGCAGGCGGCGACAGACTTCGATGCCGCTGGTGCCTTCGATCATCCAGTCGAGAATGACGAGATCCGGCGTGTCCTCCGCGGCGAGGATCAGCGCCTCGTCCCCATCGGCAGTGGCGCGGACCGAATATCCTTCATTGCTGAAACGATATTCGAGCAGTTCCAGCAGCGCCGGATCGTCTTCGACAAGCAGCAGTTTCGCTTTGTTCACGTCGCCTGACCGTCCCGTAGTTTGTGCGTTCGTCATTCTGATATGACGCCCACACTACAGGAATGTGTCAACGATCTCCGCCATCCGCATTTTCAGCACTGCGATTGTCTTCGTCCTGGCTGTCGTCGTCGTGATAGTAGAATCCGGTGGCGGCGAAGTGGACCATTTCCGCGACATTGGTCGCATGATCGCCGATCCGTTCGAGATTACGCGCCACGAACAGCAATTGGGCGGCGTTGCTGATCGTCGCCGGATTTTCGACCATGTGGCTGACCAGATTGCGGAAAATCGAATTGTAGAAGGCGTCGACCTTGGCGTCGGTCTCGATGACCTCCTTGGCCAGCTCCGCATCGCGCGCCGCATAGGCGGTCAGAACGTCATGGACCATTTCGGCGGCGACTTCGGCCATGGCGGGGAGCAGCGTCAGCGGTTCGAACTTCTTGCGATTCTCCGCCTCGATTTCGCGGCTCGCCTTGGCGATGTTCTTGGAATAATCGCCGATCCGCTCGACCACGCCCGCGATCTTGAGCGCGGCGATGACTTCGCGCAGATCGTCCGCCATCGGCGCGCGCAGCGCGATCACGCGGATCGCCAGCTTGTCGATCTCGCTTTCGAGCGCGTCGATGCGCTTGTCGCCCTTGATGACCTGCTTGGCGAGCGTGTCGTCGCCCTTGACCAAGGCTTCGAGCGAGCGCTGGATGGCGACTTCGGCGAGCCCGCCCATTTCGGCGATCAGGCCGCGCAGGCGGGTGATGTCCTCGTCGAAGGCCTTTACAGTGTGTTCCTGCATAAATTCGTCCTCAGCCGTAACGGCCGGTTATGTAATCCTGGGTCCGCTGTTCGAGCGGATTGGTGAATATGTCAGAAGTACGACCATACTCCACCATCTTTCCCAAGTGGAAGAAGGCGGTGCGCTGGCTGACGCGGGCGGCCTGCTGCATGGAGTGCGTGACGATGACGATCGCGTAGCGTCCCGAAAGGTCGGCGATCAGCTCTTCGATCTTGGCGGTCGCGATCGGGTCGAGCGCGGAACACGGCTCGTCCATCAGGATCACTTCGGGATCGACTGCGATGGCGCGCGCGATGCACAGGCGCTGCTGCTGGCCACCCGAAAGCGCGGTGCCGCTGTCGGTC
Source organism: Erythrobacter sp. A6_0 (assembly GCF_017744235.1). Taxonomy (NCBI): domain Bacteria; kingdom Pseudomonadati; phylum Pseudomonadota; class Alphaproteobacteria; order Sphingomonadales; family Erythrobacteraceae; genus Erythrobacter; species Erythrobacter sp. A6_0. The sequence goes on along the minus strand of NZ_JAGHQR010000001.1, from coordinate 893,280 downwards.
AGGCGATCCTTCACCTCTTCCCACAGGCCGGCGCGGCGAAGCGATTTTTCGACGATGGCGTCGAGCTCGTCCTTGCCCTCGGCAAAGCCGTGGATCTTGGGACCGTAGGCGATGTTTTCGTAGATCGATTTCGGGAAGGGATTGGGCTTCTGGAACACCATCCCGACCCGTGCGCGCAATTGCACGACGTCGAGCTTGGGATTGTAGATGTTCTCGCCGTCCAGCGTGATGTCGCCCTCCACGCGCGCAGCGGGGATGGTGTCGTTCATACGGTTCAGGCAGCGCAGGAAGGTCGATTTGCCGCAGCCCGAAGGGCCGATGAAGGCCGTGACGTATTTCTGCGGAATATCGATCGAAACCGAATCGATCGCCTGTTTCGAGCCGTAGAACACGTTCACGTCATGCGCGCGCATCTTGGCTTCGGTGGCTTCCAGATTATCGTGAACTACAGTCACCAGCGTTTCTCGAATTTGTTGCGCAGATAGATGGCAAGGCCGTTCATCACGAGGAGGAACAACAAAAGGACGATGATCGCCGCGCTGGTCCGTTCCACGAAACCGCGATCGATCTCGTCCGACCACAGGAAGATCTGGACCGGCAGGACGGTGGCGGGCGATGTCAGCCCGTCGGGCGGCGTGGCGACGAAGGCCCGCATGCCGATCATCAGCAGCGGCGCGGTTTCGCCCAGCGCGCGGGCCATGCCGATGATGGTTCCGGTGAGGATGCCGGGAAGGGCGAGCGGGAGGACGTGGTGGAACACGACCTGGACGGGCGAGGCGCCGACCGCTAGTGCCCCGTCGCGGATCGAGGGCGGGACCGATTTGATGGCATTGCGCCCGGCGATCACGATCACCGGCATGGTCATCAGCGCCAGCGTCATGCCGCCGATCAGAGGCGCGGAGCGCAAATTCGGGAAGATCCACAGGAACACGGCAAGGCCGAGCAGGCCGAAGATGATCGAGGGCACGGCGGCGAGATTGTTGATCGAGACTTCGATCACGTCGGTCCAGCGGTTCTTGGGCGCGTATTCTTCGAGATAGAGCGCTGCGAGAACCCCGATCGGGAAGGCCAGGATCAAAGTCACCGCCATGGTCAGCAGCGAGCCCTTGAGCGCGCCCCAGATACCGACTTCCTGCGGATTGGTCGCGTCGGAGCGGCTGAAGAAACCGGCGTCGAAATTCTTTTCCAGCAGGCCGCGTTCGGAAAGCGAGCGTGCCAGGGCCTGCATTTCGGGCGATCCTTCGCCTTCGTAACCGGCGGAAAGGTCCGGGCTGGCGGCGAGATCGAAAGTCGTGGTGGTCCGCAGGATCGAAGGATCGGCCTGGATCGCTTCGGCCACGTCGCGCCATGCGAAAGTGCCGATTTGGGCCGCGCCCTGATCGCCCAAGGTCTCGGCGGCGAAATACTGGACGGTTGCGGGCAGCCCTTGCGCCTCCAGAGTGCGCAGGCCCTCGTTTCCTGCCAGCGTGGTCGCATCGCCGCTGATCCCGGCTTCGGTGAAGTCGATCGTGACCGGCATTTCGACGCGCTGGAAGCCGCCGATACCGTTGATGGTCATGGTCGCCAGAAGGAAGATCAGCACGACGACGGAGAAGACGATCGCCGACAGGCCCAGCAGCTTGAAACGCTGTTCGGCGGCATACCGCTTCTTCAGCCGCGCTTCGAACGCGGACGTGCGGGTCGGCGCGCGGAGCGGGGCGTCGTCTGCGGTCGTGGTGGTGCTCACGGGATCACTCATACGCTTCGCGGAACCGCTTGACGACGCGCAGGGCGATGAAGTTGAGCCCCAGCGTCACGAGGAAGAGAACGAAACCGAGCGCAAAGGCGCTCAAGGTCGCGGGATGGTCGAAACTGCCTTCGCCGGTCAGCATGGCGACGATCTGGACCGTCACCGTGGTCATGGAATCGAGCGGATTGGCACTGAGATTGGCGGCAGTGGAAGCGGCCATGACGACGATCATCGTCTCGCCGATCGCGCGGCTCACCGCCAGCATCACGCCTGCGACGATGCCGGGCAGGGCGGCGGGGATCATCACCTTGCGGATCGTTTCGCTGCTGGTGGCGCCCATTGCGAGGCTGCCGTCGCGCATGGCGCCTGGAACGGCGGCGATGCTGTCATCCGCCATCGACGAAACGAAGGGGATGATCATCACGCCCATCACGAGGCCCGCCGCCAGCGCGCTTTCGCTCGACGCATTGCTGACGCCCAGCGACACCGCGATGTCGCGGATGCCCGGCGCGATGGTGAGCGCGGCGAAATAACCGTAGACCACGGTGGGCACCCCGGCGAGAATTTCGAGCGCGGGTTTCACCCAGGCACGTACGCGCGGATCGGCGTATTGGGTGAGGTAGATCGCGCTCATCAGCCCCAGGGGGATGGCCACGATCATGGCGATGATCGCGCCGATGAAGATCGTGCCCCAGAACAGCGGGATCGCGCCGTAGCGGTCCCCTTGCGGGTTCAGGGGATTGCTCATCGGATCGGGATTCCACTGCGTCCCGAACAGGAAATCGATCGGCGAGACCATGCCGAAGAAACGGACGGTCTCGAATACCAGGCTGGCGACGATGCCGATCGTGGTCAGGATCGCGACCAGCGACGCGAGCAGCAGGATGGTCATGACCATCTTTTCCACCCGCGTGCGGGCAGTAAAGTCGGGTCTCAGCCGCAGGAACGACCAGGCTCCGCCAAGGAACGCGATCACCAGCGTCGCGGCAAGGCCGATCCAGCTATAGAAATTCAGCGCGCTGCGGAACGGCTCGACGAGGTCGGCGGCCGCCGGATTGAACACGGCAGGCGAATTGCCGAGCGCGACGTTGCGGGCTTCGGCGAGCATGGTCTGGCGTTGCAGGCCGAAGGTAGGCAGGTCTGCCGCCGCCGGGCTGGCCAGCACCGATTGCAAAACCAGATTGGGCGACAGAATTGACCAGACCAGCGCGAACAGAACCGCCGGAATGACGATCCAGAGCGCCACGTACCAGCCGTGATAGCTGGGCAGCGCAGCCAGCCTGACGCCGGGCTGCGCACGCTTGAAGGTCCAAGCACGCGCCCGTGCCGCCAGCCAACCGGCCAGCCCCAAAGCCAGGGCAAGGAGAAGCAGGATGGAAGGAGACACGAGCGCGGGTTTCTGATCTTTCGAGGAAGGTTCGCCGAGGACTTACTGGAAGTCTGCGGCGGTCAGGGTCGGGAATTGCGTCAGCGCCTGCGTGTTGCGCGCCATCACGTCATCCGGCGAAGCGACCAGCCCGATATCGGCAAGCGGTCCGCCACGCGACCACATTTTGCCCCATTCGGCCAGATAGGCGCGCAGGCCCGGAATGGCATCGAGATGGGCGTTCTTGACATAGACATAGAGCGGACGGGCACCGGGATAGGCGAAGCTGGAGATGTTTTCGTAGGTCGGTTCGACCCCGTTCATCGACAGGCCCTGCACCTTGTCGGCGTTTTCTTCCAGATAGCTGTAGCCGAAAACGCCCACGGCGCGCGGATTGTTCTCGATCTTCTGGACGATCAGATTGTCCTGCTCGCCCTGATCGACATAGGCGCCGTCGGAACGCACTTCGGTGCAGATGCGCGCATGCTGGTCCTCGTCGCTGTCCTTGAGCGCTTCCATTTCCGGATTGGTGTCACAGCCGACTTCGAGCACTAGCTCGGCCAGCGCGTCGCGCGTACCCGAGGTGGATGGCGGACCGTAGACCAGGATCGGCTCGTTCGGGAGCGAGGGATCGACGTCGGACCAGGTGCGATTGGTCTGCTCTTCGCCATAGGGGTTCGCGGCGAGCGCTTCGTACACGATCTTGGGCGTCAGGTTCATCGTGATCCCGCCCTGAGCCGAAGCGAAGGCGATCCCATCCAGGCCGACCTGCAATTCGGTGATCTCGGTCACGCCGTTCTGCTGGCAGGTCTCGAACTCGCTCGCTTTCATGCGGCGCGAAGCGTTGGCCATGTCCGGCTTGTCCGCGCCGACGCCGCTGCAGAACAGCTGGATGCCGCCGCCGCTGCCGGTCGCCTCGATGATGGGCGAGGGGTATTCTGGGTTGGAACGCACGAAGCTTTCCGAAACCAGCTTGGCGAAGGGGAAGACGGTGGACGAACCGACCGCACGGATCGATTCGCGCGATCCGCCGCCCCCTGCGGCATCACCGCAGGCGGAAAGGGCGAGAACGGAAAGGGCGGCAAACGCCAGGCGGCTGCTCTTGATCATGATTCGAGTTCCTTCAGGGAGTATCGTGCCGGTCCAAGAGCGAAATTGTGTTACAGGATTGCGACAACCGCGTGACTTCATCGGAGCCCTGACCGAGCAAGCCTTTGATACCGCGTGGCTCACGCTTCATCTTCGGCTTCGTTTTCGATCGGCAGCAGCACCGCAACCCGTGTCCCTTCGCCCAGAGTGCTCTCTATGTCGAGCCTTCCGCGATGGCGTTCCACGATATGTTTGACGATCGCCAGCCCCAGGCCGGTCCCTCCCGAAGCGCGGCTGCGGCCCGGATCGGTGCGATAGAACCGGCGCGTGAGATGCGGGATGTGTTCCGGTGCAATGCCTTCCCCCTGATCGGCAACGGTCAGGCGCACGCGTTTGGAACCCTGCGGCTGCAGATGGATCGAAACCGGTGTATCCTCGCCACCGTATTTCAGCGCATTATCGACGAGGTTTCGCACCAATTGTTCTAGCTGCTGGACATCGCCGCAAACAGTGAAATCCGTTTCTGTCTCTATGGCCAGTCGCGCCGTTCGTTCAGGTCCGGCTGCATCCAGTGCCGCACGCCGCACCAGAGCGGTGAAGTCGATAGGGTCGGAAGGGAGATCGTCCTTTTCCGCCTCGATACGCGATAAGGACATCAGGTCGCTGACCAGATCCTGCAGCCGCCGTCCCTCGCGCTCGATCGTGCCGAGGAAGCGTTTCGCCATCGCGGGATCGAGATCGTCGGCATCGTCCTGCAAGGTTTCGACATAGCCGAGGATCGAGGCCAGCGGCGTGCGCAATTCGTGGCTGGCATTGGCGACGAAATCGGTGTGCGCGCGCGCCGTATCGGCCTCGGCAGTGCGGTTGACGAATTCGATGACCGCCATCCCGCCTTCGAGCGTCTTGCGATTGATCCGCCAGATATCCTGCCGCCGCGCGAGCCCACGGATGACGGCGAAACCGTCCGTATCGCGATCGATCAGGGAGATCGCTTCGGGCTGGCGCAGGGCCATCCGCACATCCTGTTCGATAATGTGCGGGCCGAGCAGTTTGCGCGCGGCGCGGTTCGCCACGGCGACGCGGTTGCGCCGGGTCACGATGATCGGCGAATCGGAAAATTCGAACAATTCCCCCATCCGTTCGGCGGACATCGCCTCCTGCTCCACACCGGCGCTGGGCGGCGGGGCGGGGGAGCCGACCATCCACAGCGTGCCCATCCACAGGAGAGTGACGGCGAAAGCGAGCGCGACGCCGGCTCCGCTTACGATCATGACGATACCCGCTGCCAAAGCGAGGCCGGCTGCGGGCCAGGGGAAGCTGCTGCGATCGCCCATACACGCGGGCCTCTAGCGAGCCGGTGCCCGCCTGACCAGCCTCGCCATGACAGCCCGGATGGAAGCAGGCTGCCGACGATGCATTGTCCCCTGGCGCTGGCTTGCGCTATCGGACGGGTCAGGCCGTTCGGGGGATGATAAATGAAAGATGGCGATCTAACCGATCCGCCGCCCGAGCGGGCGAGGATGTGGCGCCATATCGGCCCCGGCATCGTGGTGGCCGCAACCGGTGTGGGCGCGGGCGATCTGGTCGCGACGCTGATTGCGGGATCCCGCTTCGGCTATGCGCTGCTGTGGGCGGCGATCCTCGGCTGCGTGGTCAAGATCGCTTTGTCGGAAGGCGCGGCGCGCTTCCACCTCGCCACCGGGTCCACCATTCTCGCAGGCTGGCGATCGCTGGGTCGGTGGACGGCGTGGTATTTCGGGATCTACGTCATCATCTGGGGCTTCATCTACGGAGCGACGGCGATGAGCGCGACGGCCCTGCCGCTTGCCGCGCTCTTTCCCGCCATACCCTTGCGCGCGTGGGCGATCGCAGCAGGGCTGTTCGGCTTCATCTTCGTGTTCTTCAATCGGTACGAGACCTTCGAGATCGTGATGAAGTGGCTGGTCGGCTTCATGTTCGTCATCATGGTCGGGCTGGCGATCCTGGTCGCACCGAACCTTGGCGATATGGCCGCGGGCCTGACATTCGATCTGCCCGAAGGCTCGCTCTTCTATACGCTCGGCCTGATCGGCGGAGTCGGTGGCACGATCACCACGGCGGCCTATGGGTATTGGACGCAGGCCAAGGGCTGGCGCGGCCTTCCATGGGTGCCGATGATGCGGACCGATAACGCGCTCGCCTATATCGTCACCGGCCTGTTCGTCGTGGCCATGCTGATCGTGGGCGCGGAATTGCTGTATTCCGCCGGAATAGCGCTGGAAGACAGCGATCGCGGCCTGCTCGGCTTGTCCGAGGTGCTGTCAGAGCGGTTCGGCACGATCGTGGCGGTCCTGTTCCTGCTCGGTTTCGCGGCCACATCGCTGTCCTCGCTATTGGGCGTGTGGCAGGGGATGAGCCTGTTTTTCTCCGACTGGTGGTATCAGCTCAAATGCGCCGCTGCGAGCGATGAGGGCGGCAGCGATGAAGGAGGCCGCGAAGGCAGCGGGGCTTACCGCTTCTATCTCGCCTGGCTGACCTTCCCGCCCATGCTGCTGCTGTTCGCCGACCGCCCGTTTCTGCTGGTGATCGTCTACGGTGCGTTCGGCGCGCTGTTCATGCCGTTTCTGGCCATCACGCTCCTGATCCTCAACAATTCGGATCGCGTCCCCGCCGCGGCGCGCAATGGCTGGCTGGCGAATGCCACGCTGGCGGCTTCGGCGCTCCTGTTCCTGGTGCTCGCGATCCAGCAGGTTGCGAACCTTGTGTGGCGGGTGTGAGGATTTGGGAGTGGGTGGTGACCCCTACGGGAAGGGTCGCTTAAGAGAGCGAACTTGAAAAATCAATGGCTTACAAGACAAAAAAGGCGACTGCCAATCGTCTTTTGTAGCACCTTGTAGCACCATCACCGGCGCCTTTTATCGTGGCTTTTTCTCGCATGCAACGCCTGTGATCGACCGCTGAAAGAAGGCTGTGGCAATGCCAAGGCCCGGCTTCCCTCATCCCACCGACCAATTGCTACGCGATCGTCTGAAGTTGTCTTCTCAAAGCGCTCTGAGCGCGAAAAGCGGAAATCCGCTGACCCCCCGATGTGGACATCATAAGCGGCTCGATGAATTGCCCCGTCACGTGGGTTGGCTTAGGTTCTTGCAGTGGACGCCAACTCTAAGAGAAAACTCTTTCTTCCAGACTTTAGTGGGATTATCCGATAGGCTTTGTGAGGGCCCATGGGTCCTTCGCAGCTGGAAAAGGGCCTGAATGTCAGCAATTCGGAAATTTCCACCAAGGCGATCGGCAGTTTTGACGATTGCCGCTCTGATGATATCGGCCTGTGCCTACGGGCCGGTCGTGGTTGATGATTACGCCGACGCATCAAACTATCGGGAACTCATCGCGCAAGCAGAAAGCGATCAAAAGCTACAGAACGCGATTGATAAGAACGTTTTGCGCGTCGCTCGATCCGATGGACCGGTCCAGAATTGGAGTTCTGGCGGCGACGATATTGACTCACTGATCGCCGCAAGTCCCGGGGGGAAACAGAACACCGTTCTAGTCGCCCTGCGAGGGAATGAATTGTGGGTTTCGTCCTATCGTGGATTCGGCGATGAATTTGGGTCCGACTTTACCGAATATCCCGTTTTCGGTCCAAGCGCCGGGTTCGATCAGCCTCAGAACAACCGATTGTTCAACCTTTCGCAAGTGGGCGAAGGTGTTTGGTTGGAAACAATTAGAATCGAACGAAAAATTGGCCACGCTAAATGCAGCAATTCTGGTTCTGAGGCAGCGCGACTTTTTTCAAATCGCCCATTTGAGTCGTTGAGTAGATTAGAAAAAAGCACCCTTGTGGCTTATGTAGCTGGCGCTAAGAGGAAAGATATCGAAGTCTGCGCGATCTATACCGCAAGGGATGGCAATCTACTCGATGGTCGCTTCTTTCTTCCGAACGGGCAATCGCTGCCAGTCTTCAACCGTGAAGTTCCGCAATACAAACTCCGGCCTCGTTCCGAGATCGTCGCCAAATTACGCTAAGCCTTCGAAATTCAAGCAACTGAATGTTTGGAAGCACTTTATATGTGGTTCCTGCGAAAACGGACTTGGCACAAAATTGAAAGCTTCCCTTGAATATGGAAATTGGTTCCGCGCGGATCTGCTTCGGATTTCTCACCCTGCCTTAGAAAACCGGAATCATCGACTTCCGCAGGCTCAGCGATAGCGGCTTTCCAATCTCCGCAGTCCAACTGGCTTTCCAGATCTGTAAAGAACCGGCCAGGACTGTGGCTTCGATATCGAAGGTATCGCCGACCTGTATGGGCTCGGCAGAGCAAATCCTCGAACGGCCATCTAAGGGCTCACAGCACTTACGCCCACTGGTAATCCGCACCGCGGATAGACTGTGCAGGTTAAGCTTGGCGAGCTCAGCCACACCGTCGCACGGCTCGCCTAGTGTGCGGCAATTAGTGTGCGGCAATCGACCTGCTCGTCGTTGATCCGTCCCGCTTGGGCGCCGGCGATCATATCGGCCAAGGTGCGCAAGGCGTAGACCTGCAATTCTGCATATTGCCCGTCTTTGCGAACGAAACCGGTCGCGGCCACGCAGCCGGTGGAGCTACCAGGATTTGCCAGAGCGACTTTTTCACTACGAGCTGTCTTCGTTACGGGCAGGCGAACGTTGGGATCGGCGCGTTCGGCGTTGGGTTCTGCCGTTTCGTCATGCAAGACTACACGGTATTCGGATCGGACGCAGGTCTGTCCGTCGCCTGGTCGGATGCTGCCAGTGTAGATTGCATCGTAGGCCTGTCCGGGGAGGTGATGTTCGCGCCGCACGATGCCGCTCACGGCATCGCCGCGCATCTCGGAAGGCAAAAGTTGGTCGGCCAGCGCCATAGCATCGCCAGCACGCAGTTCCTTGAGCGAAGCGCTTCGCCCGTCTTCCGCTTGGGCAGGGGAGATTAGACCAAGGGCGAGTAAGAGACAGACGGTCATGCGCATCAGGTGAAAGTATCACGAAGCTCTACTAGCTCCAAATGCGGCTCGGTGACGGGTATTGGGCCGTTTGCTGACAGTCGCCTTTGGGCCGCAGATGACAGTCAGCCGACATTCCCCAGATGAAACTGATTTCCTCCTTTGCTACGATTTGACGGAATTCTCATACGCGGTCGCCCGTTGATCTTTCCCCAGAAAAATGGGTGGCGCTGGTTTCCTCTTTGCTGCTTTTTCAAGTGCAAATAGAATATCCTTCTTCGGCCAGACCACTTGTTAGCCATCCCATTCTCGCATCTTCCAAATCGGACCAATGCCCTCCTCGGATAGCCATAATTCAACAATCGCATCTCCGCCGACTAGCGCGAAACGACGATGGCCATATCGCCATATCCTAACCTCGTTCGGCGTCGTGATAGGTTCGGGGGGAAACGCCAATCGCTCTTTTGAACGCAGGGCTGAACGCTGCGTCGAATTGGTATCCCAGCAACAACGCGAAATGCGATATCGCATCAAGTCCGCATCGGTAGTGCTGCTCGGCCAAAAAGCACAAAGGGGGAAGGACACTCGCTATCCGCTGCACTTCCTTGGAAAAGCCGCAAACGTGAGAGCATTAACGCGTGATATTTAAACTGCGGCAGATCTTCACGAAGACGCCCGTGACGACGCAAGCGTCGGTAGTGGGAAAGATCGCCATGCGCTGGCCAAAGAAGCACGGGCTGAGGCTTGAACGCGCAATCGAGCTAAACTAGTTGAGCCGTCAAACACGTTCTGGGAAGTCTATCCTGCGCACCGAATTGTTCTTGAAAGGCCGCCTTCGGCACGAGCTTTCCGCGAAAGAGAAGACGTGGCTGGAAGACGCGGTCGACCGCACCCTTTGGCTCGAGCCGCGCCAGACCTTGGTCCGGCGGGGTGATCGAGTAGAGCATTCCTACTACATCATAGAAGGTGTGGTGCTGCGTAGCCTCGACGATCGAAATGGCGAGCGGCAATTGGTGGGGGTGAACATTCCGGGCGATTTCGTCGATCTGCACGGCTTCCCCATGAAGCGGCTCGATCACAGCACATCGGCGCTCGGGCGCGTCCACTTGGCGGAAGTGCCGCATTCAGCCATCGCCGACCTGGTTGATCGCTCCGTACATCTGGCGCGCGCGCTATGGTTTTCCACCCTGCTCGATGCGGCCATGCATCGCGAATGGATCTTTCGGCTGGGCAGGCTCAATGCGGAAGGGCGGATCGCCCACCTCATTTCGGAAATCATCGAACGGCACAAATTCGTCGGGCTGTATGATGGTCGAACCTTGCCCGTTTCCCTGCTCCAGCGCGATTATGCGGAGGCCTGCGGCATCACCTCGGTGCATGCCAATCGCAGTTTCCGCGTCCTGAAGGAACGCGGCGTTCTGGAATTGCGCGGTGAGGGCCGTATCGAAATTCTTGACGAAGCCGAATTGAAGCGGCTCGGCGAGTTCGAGGGGGATTACCTCTACGGCGAAGGCGCGCTGGCACTCGATTCCTTCGAGGACAGGGACGAACAGGCCTTGCGATAAATGGCCAGCGTTTGGCGCGACATCCGTTCGGCCGAGAAACGCCGTTCGAAATTACGGCGGATCGCAGTCCGGTCCAGCTTAAAAACCTCGTCCATCCTCTCGACTGCCTCGCCCATGCTGTCGACGATGATGCCGGTGATTCCGTCCTCGACGACTTCGGCCACGCTGCCACGTCGCCACGCGATCACCGGTGTGCCGCATGCCATCGCCTCGATCATGACGAGACCGAAGGGTTCGGGCCAGTCGATGGGGAAGACCAGTGCCGCCGCATTGCCCAGCAGGTCCTGTTTGCCCGTATCGTCGATGCTGCCGATAAACTTCACGCGCCCATCTAGGGCGGGCCGGACGATTGAGTCGAAATAACCGGGATTGCCCGGATCGATCGGCCCTGCGAGCTTGAGCATCCGCCCGGTAGCCCGCGCCAGCTCGATCGCCCTGTCGGGGCGTTTCTGATCGGTCATACGGCCGAGGAAGGCCAAGTATCCGCCGCCCCCTCGATCCGGGGAATACCGATCGGCAGGCATTCCATGATGCACCACCCCTGCAAGGTTTGCGGCCGGCACTGCCCCTGCCTGCGACTGCGAGATCGCGATGATCCGTTCCCGCAGGAAGGCCCGGAAATGCTCAGTATGATCCGCCTCGTCGGCGCGCCAGTGGATGGTGCGAAAAACCGGAATGCCGAGCGTTTTCGCGACACCACTTGCATGGGCCGAACCGTGCAGATGGATAACATCGTGTTCGCCGCCGAACGCCAGCAGATCGTGCAGCAATTGGGCTTCCAGAACCGCAGGCAGACCCGGTGGGGCATCACCAGCCTGTCGTTCATGCCAGGCGAGGGATCGGTAGTGCCCGATTTGCCTGACGTCAGGGAGCGTCGAGTCCGCCGGACCGAACAGAGTGACATCGTGCCCGTCCCTTGTCTGCGCCGTGGCGAGGTCCGCAATCACTCGCTCGGTCCCCCCGTAAGTGCTCGGCGGGACAGGGTGAATGACCGGCGCGACATGGGCTATACGCATGTGAGCAACATTTATCACCTTGTTTGTCAGGAACTTGGAAAGGTTCTGCGCATCGGTACCCGCACACCGGGAGCCCGTCGATGTTTGTTTGCCATATTGCCCTGCAAGGCTGCCTGACTTTGTCGGACGTGCCATACGGCATCAACGCCGACACCGGTGGCCATATTACCTATCTGCTGGAACTGGCCTGCGCGAGTGCGCGTGACCCGGAAATCGAGCGGATCGACATCGTGACCCGCGGCTTCATGGATTCGAAGCTGGGGATGCGGTTCGAGGCCCAATGTGCCGAAGCCAGAGGGAAAATCAGCCTTGTCAGGCTCGATGACGGTGATCCGTCATATCTGCCGAAAGAAGCTTTGCACGAACGGCACGAAGAACTGTGCGCGGCCTTCCTCGAATATCTGCACGATCTCGATCGCCTGCCAGATATCATACATGCCCATTATGCGGATGCGGGCATTCTTGCTCGCCATGCGAAGGAGCAGCTTGGCATACCTTACATCTTTACGGGCCACTCGCTTGGCGCCGTAAAGGGCGACATAAATGGCAGCGTGGATGAAAGCCTGCGGACACGCATCGGTGTCGAGGAAAGATCGCTCGATATGGCCGATGCCGTCATCGCCAGCTCGCGCGACGAGGCGGAGGCGCAATACGCGCATTATGCTTCGATCGAAGCAGGGCGCATCCGCGTCATTCCGCCGGGCTGCGATCTCCATCGGTTCGAAAGCGCGCAGCCGAGCGAAAAGGTTCGTGCCGATCTGGCGCAATTCCTGCGCGACCCAGCCAAACCCATATTGCTCGCCATCGCCCGACCGGTCAGGAAGAAAAACCTTCTCGGGCTGGTGGAAGCCTATGCCACCGACACGGCCTTGCAGGACGCTGCAAATCTCGTGATCGTGGCTGGCTGCCGGTCGCTGCTTGGCGATCTGGAGACCGAATGCCGCGAGGTCATGCAGGAGCTGATAGAGGCGATCGATCGGTATGACCTTTACGGGAAGGTCGCCTATCCAAAAAACCACGATCCCGCAGACATTCCAGCTTATTACGCCGTAGCGCGCGAGAGTGGCGGGGTGTTCGTAAACCCGGCACTGAACGAACCGTTCGGCCTGACCCTGCTCGAAGCGGCAGCGTCCCGTCTGCCGGTGGTCGCTACGGACAGCGGCGGCCCTAACGATATCGTGGAACGCTGCAACAATGGTGAGCTGGTCTGTCCGCGCGATCCGCTGGCCATTGCCACCGCTTGCCGAAACATCGTCACCGACAGGCGCAAATGGGTCCGCTATGCGACGGCTGGCGGGCAAGCGATTGCCGCCTATGACTGGAGCGCGCATCGCGAACAGTATCACCGGTTGTTGAAGGAATTGACCGGACCGCTTCCCAAGGCCCCGAAATGGGACCGGATTCTGATTTGCGATATCGACAATACGTTGCTCGGCGATCATGCGGCATTGCATGAATTCCTGAGCTGGCAGGCCGAACATGCTGGCCAAATCGCTCTCGGCATTGCCACGGGCCGCAGTTTCCATAGCGCTCAGGCGATCCTGGCGGCAGAAGGTGTCCCGACACCGGATGTCATCATCAGCAGCGTCGGAACGCGCATCCACTGGTACGATCGCGACGAACGCCGGTTCGTGGAAGACGCCGACTGGCGACGCCGCGTGGAGAACGCTTGGGATGACAAACGCACAAGAGATGTTGCTGCGAGCCTGAAGCTTCGACCCCAGGCTCTGCTGGAACAGCATCAGGGCAAGGCAAGTTACTTCGTGGACGATCGCGATCCGGACGTCCTTCGTACCGCGCTGCGCGCAAGGGGCCTCAAAGTGGAGATCGTCGCCAGTCACGGGCGCTATCTTGACATCCTTGCCGAAGGCACGGGCAAAGGGCCGGCCGTTGGCCATGTGGCCGACAAGCTTTCGCTGACGCAGTCGCGCGTGGTGGTCGCAGGTGACAGCGGCAACGATCTGACGATGCTGCGCGCCTGTCCGTTTCCGATCGTGGTAGGAAATGCCAGCGACGGTTTGGCGCAGGATCCGTCTCTTTCCCACGCCTATCGGGCAGAGGGATGCTATGCGGCGGGTGTGCTGGAAGGTGTCAGGTATTTCCAGGCGCAAGGCAGTTGGTGACTTCCTACCGATCGGTGTCGGTGCTCACACTGGTGCGAGGTCGGCAGCAACACCTCGACCATCTGGTCGCGGGCTTGGAAACGCAGACCTTTCCGCCCGATGAGCTGGTGATCGCCTACATGCAGGACGATGCACCACAGATAGAGACAACGGGCATGTTCCCCGTCCGCTACGTACAGGTGCCAGGCGAACCCATGCCGCTTGCCGCGGCGCGAAATCGGGCGGCGGAGATGGCTGCAGGGGACGTGCTCGCCTTCCTCGATGTGGACTGCATTCCCGATCCGGATTTCGTTCGCCGCGCTGCCGAGGGGCATGCGTTCGACACAAATGGCGTTTTTCTTCCGGAGGTCCGCTACCTGCCCGGCACCGACACGGATTGGCTCGACCAGAAGACCGGCGCACCCGACTTCCAATTGCTCCTGAGCACTGGCGTCCGCCATCCGAGCAAACGACCGCTGGACGACGCATCCTTTCTGCCCATCACATATTTCGGAGAATTGTGGGGCCTCGCCTTCATCCTCTCGGCGAAAATCTGGCATGCGGCGGGCGGAATGGATGAAGATTACATCGGCTATGGCGCGGAAGAAACCGATCTCGGCCGGCGCTTGGAACGCAGTGGCGCGCGGATGTACTGGCTGGGCGGAACGATCTGCTTCCACCAGCACCACCATGTGCACAAGCCACCCTTGCAGCATTTCGAATCGATTATTCGCAATGCGCGCCTGTTCCGCAGCCGTTGGGGCGAATGGTGCATGCAATACTGGCTCGACGATTTCGAACGACGCGGTTTGGTGAAGCGTTCGGAAGAGAAGCTCGAGATCGTGCGACGTCCGACCGAATGCGAAGTTGCGGACACGCGGCAGGGTGCCGAAGTCTTGTTCAGCTGACCCCCCAAAGCCGCGTAGCCCGCTCTTCGAGCCAGTGTGCCGCCTTGCGCGCGGCGTCTTCGTCATGAAGCGTGGCGAGAATCGAGGTGTCGAGCGCATCGGTTTCGGCCAGCGCGCGCTGCCATTCGGGGATCGAGGCGGGCCAGGTTTCGCGATAGACGGCGGCACCCAGGCGTTGCAGCTCGCGCGCTTTTGCTTGCTGCTCGTCGAAGTAACGCCATTCGGGAATGCACAGGAACGGCTTGCCCGCCCGTGCGATCTCGTGAACCGTGTTGTCACCCGCCGACGCGATGACCCGGTCAGCAGCGCACAGATAATCGGTGAGATTGTCGATCCAGCCGAGTTCGCGCAGATTGCCGAAATCCGTTTCGTGCCCCTCGCGGTGAACGGGGCCGGCCACCAGCCACCGCGTATCGGGCTCTGCCCGCGCGGCTACGGTTGGGGGAGCGTAGGGCGTGCCCGAACCGCCGCCGCCGGCGATCACCAGCGTTACCTTCTCTTGCTCCGAAAGGCCCAATCGCGAACGGGCCTCGCTCTTTCCGCGCAGCGGTGCGCGCGTGGTGCAAAGACCGCCTGTATAGAACGTGCGATCGCGCAGGCGCTTGGGATAGCTATCCTGTTCGATCCGTTCGTCGAAGGGGGCGAGCATGGCAACGCACGCCTCGTATCCTGCGACATGGCCGATATCCTCGCGGTCGCCATGCATTCTGATAGTGACGGCGGGAACGCTCATGATTCGCGACAGAAGGGCGATTTCCGCCGACACGTCGATGACGAAAAGCGCCGGGTCCGCCTCGCGCAGTGTCTGGGCGATCGTCCCCATGTGCTGGCGCATCTCCTCAACGCCTAGCGGTACGCAATGCAGGGTCTCTGGCGTCGGTTGCTCGTGAAGGGCCGGACTGCGCGACGGCGCACCAATCATGTTAGGCAGCTCCACGATGGTCGCATCGTGAGGTCGCTCGTCGAACTGCGACGGCGCTGCCGTCATGATGATGACCGGTCGGTCTTCTGGGACGTGCTCCAGTATCGCCATGATGCGGTTCGCATGGCCGCGCCCTTGATGATGCGCGAAGAACGCCAGCGCGGGCTTAATCATTGCCTGTCCCCCGATTGCTCTTGCACGCCCACTTCCGCGCGGAGATCTTTCAACCGGCCAGCAGTCCAGTTCTCGGCGAGGCGGACCTTGGGATTGGGGGCGCACCAGATTTCGCCACCCGCATCGAGTGCGGTCACCCAGATCAGATTGTGCTCGATCCCATAGTCGATGACCGCGAAGGCCAGCCCCGGGCCGCGATCGGTGATGTGCACTGGAAGCGGGGGAGCGAGCTGCGTGAACATGTCAGAGGTTCTTTTCGGTTTGGAGATGATCACGTTTACACATCGTCGTGCGGTGTGAGCTTCGCGATCAGAGACCGCACGGTGCCGAACAGCATGGTGACCATGGCGACGAGCCCGGCGCTGAGCACCACCACGATCCAGTACAGGACGTTGTACAGCATGGGGAACCAGCGGCCCGGCACATCGTCGAATTCACCGATCGGCATCGTCATCAGCAACAGCATCACCACGGCTCCAGCCAGCAGAAGCGTCGCGAGCACGGCAATGCGGTAAATCTGGCGATACATCTGCGGATCGAATTCCGCGTCGGCGCGCCGGACCAGACCGAGCAGCGTCAGCATGAGCGCCAGCGTGGTAGAGGCGCTCCCCGCGATCGCGCTGCCGAGGTACAATGCAGGACTGGAGAGCGCCGAAATCATGTCCCGCGCTTCCACCGAGGAATAGATCGCGCCCGATGCGAAATGTCCTGCCAGTCCGACGGCAAGTATCAGTGCGGCGGCACCGGTGGTCAATGCGGTGTTCTTCATCCCGGCTCTCCCGCTTGCTTTCGATGATCGGGATCACGAGGCTTTTGCGGTCCAAGATAGCGGTAGACGCCCCATAGGTTGATCAACAGCAAAGCTATGTTCTGCCAACCGATCCCTTCGGCGTCTTCGCTGAGAAAGCCCCATGCCGTCAGCGCAAGCGAGGAAGTGACGAACAGCACGAAGGCCCACCCCGAAACCCGCGCGCTGACATTCGTCGCCACGACCAGCGCAGCGATGACCGCCGCGATCGCGCCGTACCATTCGAGCAAATCCAGCAACATTTCAGTCGCTCACATCGTAATCGATTGGCTTGAACGTGCCGCCGTTCGAGGCATAGGCCGCGCATGCCGTCAGCCCGATGACCAGATCCATCTCGGCCCGGAACCGGGTGAATGTTCCGCCTTGCGACTGCGGTGGATCGACGGATATCACCCCGTTTTCGGCGACTGGAACATTCATGAAGACATTGAAGGCTGTCGGAATGTCGTCGGGCGCAACCCCATATGGCTTAAGCGCTTCGGCCAAATTACCGAAGCAGCCGCGATGAACGGGCTTGTCGGGATAGAAATGCCGAAACGTGTCTTCGGAACACGGCGTCAGCAGGAAATCGTGCGCCAGCGCTGTATCTTCGAGGATGGTGAGCATGGGGTTCGACCGGTTCGACCACAGCCGCGCGCCGGTGGTCAGGATGATCCTCTCCTCGTAATCGAACGTTCGCCCGTTAGAGAGGATTTCGCGGGGATCCGCCCTTGATACGGTCAAGAGATCGCTGACCTGGCCACCTTCGGGATCGATAACGGTCAACACCTGCCCTTTGGACAGTTCGATCGCGGTGCCGGTGCGCGGTGCGATACGCTTCATGGCTCCATCCTCGGGTCCGAAAAGGGACACTGCCAGTCGTCGCCGACCACGCGCCCGCTATATTGCCGCGCTTCGCTCGCAGTGCCGTGGCGCGACAGCATCGGATTGATCGAGCCATCGAGCGCCTGGTCGCGCTTCAGGATGGTCTCGCGCATGCGTTCGTACCTTTGCGACGCGCGCAAAGCTTCGAACTGATCGTGCAGATTGAAGACGAGGGTGGGATGGGGCGTTCGCCGTGCGGAACGCGAGGCGTTGGGATGCATGCCGACCACGAAGTAGGCTTTCCCTCCGAAGCTCAGCGAGAAATGCGGGTTCGCCGGGTCGCTGCTGACATCTGGATCGTAAGCTTGCCCGCGCCATTCGTCCTTTGCGGCGAGCGAATTCAGCCGGTCCCACATCGCGCTTTCGAACGCCGCTTCGTCCAGTTCGTCGGGCCCGGAAAACACGACGGCGAGGCTGCGCAAGCCTTCGGGGTCGCACTCGTAATCCTCGCTCCACTCCAGCAGGGCCTCATGAATTTCGATGTCGTTCCAGGCACTGGTCAGCGATCGGGCTGGCAGGACCTTTAGCCGACCGGTCGCGAGGGCCGATTTCGCCCCGACACAGGGGAAGCCATCCTCCACGATATGCGAACGTAGGGCGTCGGCGAGCGAAGGATTTTCGCCCGCAAGATTCAAGCCTCGTTCCAGTTCGATCTGTTCCGTCATGAAGGAAGGACGATCGAACGCAGAAGGCGTTGCTACCATGCAACAACGATCAAGCGGAAAGCTGGGACGAAGCGCATTAGGCGCGCGCCAAGGAATTTCGGAGACGTTCTTGGCCCTTACACAATTCAGGCGCTTCCAGGTCTATGGTCAGCGCTGCAGCGGAACCAACGCGCTCATAAAGCTACTCGAGCGGAACCTTGAGGATCTCCGCTTCACCGAAGAATTCGGTTTCAAGCACTGGCTTGTGCCGGACGAGGTCGAAATTCCCGACGATGTCTTCGTCGTCGTTATCGCGCGACAAGCCGATCAATGGCTGCGCAGCCTGCATGCGACCCCGTGGCACGCGCATCCGGACTTGAAGACCCTTGCGTTCGGCGAGTTTATCCGGGCCGAATGGCGCACCGTCTGGGACGAAGATTTCTGGGGTATCGAAAGGGACGATCCCAAGTTCGGTAAGCCGATCGCAGAAGAACTTTGTCCTGTGAGCAACGCGCCGTTTCCCAATCCGGTCGCAATGCGCACGGCCAAATTGCGTAACTGGATCGACGTCGCATCACGATCCGCCGGACATGCTTTGGTGTCGCATGCCGAGCTCGTCTCCCGGCCGGATGCACTGGTAGGGCAAATTGCTGCCTCGACCCGGACCGAGGCGAAAGCGGGTTTCGTTCCGGTGATCACCTACAAGGGGCACAACGGCCAACTATTCGCACCGTCCTCATACCCGCCACTCGATGAGGCGGACGCGGCGTTCGTGGACCGTGTTCTCGACTACAAGGTCGAAAAGCGTTTCTTTTCAGGTATATGACGGTGAACGCAAGGAAGGCCGGCTCACGATTTTGCCCGCGAGCGATGCGCTTCCTAAAGACGATGCGCCGCCGTCGCCTGGCAATGTCGGCCACCGGCTTACCGCCTTGCGACGCCTGCGGCAGCTTTCGTGCGATGGCAGGCACGGCGATCTCGTCGTGGTGACGACGGGAGAGGCCGCCGCGCGCCGCTATCGGACGCGTTCGATGCGGAACCGCTTTACATCCGCGTAGGCAATCCGATCGGTCCCGACGACTTTCGCGAATAGGCGATCGCACTCGGCTATTGTCTGGAAGATCGCATCGACGAGCCGGGCGAGATACCCATTCGGGGCGAAGTCATCGATCTATTTCCTGCGGATGCCGGAGGCCCCGTGCGGCTCAACCTGGCGGACGGTCACATCGCAGCGATCCATCATTTCGATGCCGTCACCCAATTGCGCAGCGAAGAATGCGAAGCGATCGAGATAGGCCGCGCCGCAGAACCGGAAGGAGACGCTTCGGCCACACTGCTCGATTATATGGAGCCCGGCACTCTGTTGCTCTCTCCCCGAGGGGAAAAGCGGCGCAAGCGCTTCGCGCAGCTCGCCCGATCGATAATCGCAAGGCTAGCTGGTTCCGCCGCTAGCGACCTTAGCAAACGTCTGCTTTCGAGATCTGTAACTGATCTAGCGAACGACCGGGATTAGGGCGCTTTACGGACAGGCAGGAACTGGGCCGTTTGCTAACCCTCGCCTTTCGGCTGACGGAGCACCGCAAGCTGCCTTTCAGCTAACGACCCAATAGCGGACGTTGCGGTTCTTAGCTTATATCGGTTTCCGGACCGCCCCTCGACGGGAAAAGTAGAATGGTGCCGACCGATTTCATCAAATGCTCACATCTTGCTCATGCTTGCTAACGACCGCTGCTCAAAGGGTGGGGCAGCAAGCGAGGAGATGAGCGATGCAGGAGAGTTCAGCGCAGCGAGGGCACTGGAATAGCAAACCGTGGCGGCTCGCGGCGTGGTCGGCAGCGGCGGGAATAATGCTCCTGCCGATCGCGGTCCATCTCACGGATGGTCCCTTCGGGTGGAGCTTCGGCGACTTCGTCGGCATCGGGCTCACTCTTCTTTCCGGCGCTGCAATCTTCGATCTGGCTGCCCGAAGATCTCCCAACTTTGCCTATCTCGCAGGCGCGGGAGCGGCGCTCGCGGCAGGATTCGGATTGGTGGTGGTGAATGGCGCTGTCGGATTGGTCGGGTCCGAGGACGAGATACACAATGCCTATTTCTTCGCCGTTCCTGCGGCAGCGCTTCTGGGCAGTTTAATGGCCGCCGGTCGGCCCATGCCGATGGCCTTAGCGATGCTCGCAGCGGCAGTCACGCACATTGCCGTTAGCACAACCCTCCTGATCGACGCGAACGGCGTGTCCGATGGAAATCCGCAAATGGAGGTAATCGGTTTGAGTATCTTCGCCATGCTGTGGCTGGCTTCTGCGTGGCTCTTTCGGATTGCATCAAAGCAATAGGGCTCACTATGACTGCCGGACGTTTTGGGCAGCGGCTGGTTCGAGAGGAACGTCCGCTTCCCACCCCCAAGGCGACGCTGTCAACGAGCTAGCGCTGCGCCCAGCTGCGGACCGCCGGCTAACGACCTCATTGCCGACCTCAGCCGCCTCATGCGATCCCTTTGGTCGACGCGCGGGAGAAAATACAATGGATTATAATTTCATGGCCAGACCGCTGAGATCGGATGAGGCGGTCCACTACCGTGAGCTCCGTCTTCAAGCTTTGCACTTGCATCCGGGGTCTTTTGGCTCTTCGTTTGAAGAAGAAGCTCTGCTCAAAATCGATGCTTTTGCCGACCGGCTAGCGGACGGAAGAGTATTCGGCATATGGTTAGGTGCGAAACTTGTTGCCTGCGCAGGATTGGCGGTGCGGGAGAAGGCAAAGTTACGCCATAAGGGCCATTTGTGGGGTATGTTTGTCCGACCGGAAGTTAGGGGCCGTGGAATTGGCAACCATCTCTTGCAAGAGGTTCTCGCTCATTCACGAACCTGTTGTGAGGAAGTCTTACTAACAGTCATTGCGGACAACACGGCGGCATATCAACTCTATGCTACCGCTGGCTTCACGGAATACGGACGCGAGCCGCGCGCCATTAAAATCGGTCCGATGTATTTTGATGAACTCTTGATGCGCCTACCCCTTGAAGGTCTAACTTAGGTCCGCTTACCAACCCATTCCGGCCATTCGAAAGTCTATTGCTGATGCCTGAAAGTTGACACTCTCCCTGGCGCGGAACACGTAGATCAGCATGTGCAACCTTTACCGCATGACAAAGAACGCTGCCGAAGTCGCGGACTGGTTCAAGGTCACGAACGAGCTTGGCGGAGCAAACTTCTCCAGCGAGGTTTATCTCGCTATCCCGGTGCTGTCCCTGCGGAGGGCTCGGCTTGATTAATGGTATGGGGCTTCCCGCAAGTCCTGAAGAGCACACCGGCCAACCGCTTAAGCCGAAGCCAGTCAACAACACCCGCACAAACAAGCTGGATAGCTATATGTGGCGCCACAGCTTCGCTGAGCGGCGTTGCCTAATCCCCCTCACAGCATGGGCCGAGGCCGAAGGACCGAAGGGCGGTAAAACCCGCACTTGGCTTTCGCTGCCCGACGCCGATCCATTTGCGGTCGCGGGAATCTGTCGATCCAGTGACGAGTAAGGCGATTGCTATTCGATGGTATTGACCGATGCGGCACGGGTTCACGATCGAATGCCTGTATTGCTCGGGGTTTCGCACTTCAGCCAGTGGACCGACGGGACAACAGATGAGGCCTTCGGCTTATGCCACGCATTGACTGGCGAACTGGAACTAGAGCGAACATCGGATCGTTGGACGGGTTAGTTTTAAGGCAAAGCCGATGCCAAGGGCTGATCAAACCTATCGGGGTTATCGAATAGTTTACTTGAAAGACGATAGTCACGCATGGATGTGGGCTCCCGGTGAAGAGCTCGCGATGATCAATGTGCAACAGCGCGGGGAGGGTGAGACCTTCGATGACCTGCAACCCAAGGCGCACGTAGCTATCGACGCGGACATAGATCAGCGCGCTGCAAAATAGCAGCTTTCGAAGGACAACTCGGTCGCAAGCGGTTGAGCCCATACTATCCCCGGAACTGGTGACTTTTCTGGGCGAGGAATTTTGGTATATTGGCCCAATGGATGAGGAAAAGCGCGCCCTTCGCCATCAGTTAAAGAACGCAAAGCAGGAAATGCTAGCGTTAAAAGGCTTGGTGAAACGAGCAGCCGACCAAATTGACGATCTCGCAGAAGCTGACTGCACGGATGATGCTATTGAAAACGCTAAGGCCCAGGCAGAGCGGCTCAGGAAAGTCACCAGTTCTGATAGCGATTGATCCGTTCACTAGATAAGCTGAATAGCTTGCGCGCCGCCTATCAAAGATCAAATCGAAAAATCCTCAGCGACCGTGTAAGGTAGATTACGGCTGCATACTGGTAGGGCCGGTGCAAATGTTCGCTAGAGCGTGATGGCGTTCGCTCGAACATGAGAGCAGCCTCGCAAGGAGGAAGCTATGCCGACATACACTCTAGAACTTGAAGAAGATGGGCCAATTGAACCTAGGTCTATCGAGTTTGAAAGCGAGGATGGCCACGAAGCGTTCCGCATACTCTCGAGTAACGAGCATCTTCAGAAAGCAAAAATTTATCGAAACGAAAACCTAGTCGGCACGATAGTGAAAACTGCCGAGAATGGCTGGCTCTTGAACCCCTGAACCAGCGTTGAAAACGGGAGGCAATGCCCCCTCGTAAAAGAGGCCGTCGGCAGTCCGCAGCTTTCCAATAGGGGTTCGGTATGGTCGCACAGAGAAATGCGTGACACTTGGTTCGGGCCAACTTAAACGGCCTCACCCGGCATGCGAAGCCCACCTTCCGCGCTAATAGCGCCGTGCCGGGCGAAGGCGCAGCCGACCACTGCGACCCGGATCGGCTGCGCCTTCATCTCATCTAGCTTCAAAGTGTCAGCGGTGTATCGTCATCGTGTTCGCGAGTTAGCCCTGTCCTACAAGAGCAATGTGCATTCTAATGTAGGAACGTCCGATTCCCACCGCCAAGGCGGTCATTCAGGAGCCGCTCGGCCATTCCGAAACGCGGATATCGCCGAAGCACGCGGCTACGATTGCTTCCAGGTTAGCCTAGCGAAAGTCGGAATGACCGAAATTGGGGCGCGTAGCGGAAGGACCGGACCTGGGCCGGCAAGAGACTGTCCGGTAATGGCGCTGCGAAGCACTGAAGCGGACGTTCGGATCATGCAGGCTGGATTTCGATGCCGACATCGAGTTTGCGCAAGTTGATCTGCTCATTCCGCAGGAAGCGACGACACCGCAATATCCGCAATTGCATTAGCAATCCTGACTAGCCGGTCTTGTGGTAGCCGCTGCTTCGCACCGTTCAGACATAATCCGGCAACCGGCTCGCCGCGCACGCGCAGGGGGATCGCGACGCAGTTGAGGCCTGATTGGTATAGCCCCTGCTCAATGGCGAAGCCGCGTTGGCGCACCGCTTGAAGCTCTTCGCTCAAATCCGCTGCCTCGTCCGTCGCGGCCAATGATCGCGCGACGCCGGGCATGAACGCAGCGAGCACGAGGCCGATCGCCGAGCCGGACAGCGGCTCGCGGCAGCTCAAGCGGCTGTAAGTGGCGGGATTGTTCGGTAATTCGATCCCGTCGAGATAATAGAGTTCGTCGCCGCTTGGCACAATCAGATAGGTCGATTCATTAAAACGCTGGGCCGTCTCCTCAATCAGCGGCCTAAAGCGCCGCCTTAGTGCATCGTCGTCGCCCGCGATCCGGGCGAGATTGAGAATGCGGCCACCAAGTCGGTATTCCGATCCTGTTGCGGGACGACGGACGTAACCCAGCGCGACCAGCGTCGCGAGGATGTTGTGCGCGGTGGACGACTGCACCCCGGCGGCTCTGGCGATTGCGCCAAGCGGGGCGGCTCCCTGTTCCCGTGCGAGAAATTCCAGCATCCGCATCGCGCGCTCGACCGACTGGATCGGCTTGCTCATTCCGCTCTCCATTCAACCATGCTGAACTTATGCGTTTTGTGTTCGTCGATGGCCAGAACAACGGAACACCTGCGCGCCAAACTCCATTGCCAGTGCAGATGAACAGCAAAGGAAACCAGCCAATGCCCCAAATCCTCATGGCGCAATGCACGGCCTTGCCGGGCCGCGAAGATGCGCTCGCTCGCCACATCGCGGAACTTGCCGCAGCTGTTCGCCAAGAAGCGGGAAATGAAGGGTTCGAAGTGTTCCAGAGGCCCGAAGTCGAGCGCGGCTGGACTATGATCGAGCGCTACCGAAACCGCGATGCTTTCGAGACGCATCTGGAGCAGTCGCACACCAAGGCGTTCAACGAAGCCTTGGAAAGCCTGGTCGAAGGTGGCGCGTCCGACGTGACTGAGCTTGCACCGGCCTGTCAGGCGGACGACGCCGCACCCGGCATTCGCGGCATCGATCACGTCGGCGTGACCGTGCCCGATATGGATGCGGCATCGGACTTTCTCACCCGCGCTTTCGGCGCACGCACGCTCTACGATGTTCTACCCGCCGATGCGGACCCGATGGCGGGTGACGAGGTGGAGCATCAGCTCGGCATTCCCGAAGGCGCGCGGATCGAGCATATGCGGCTGGTGCGTATCGGCGCGTCCGCGAATATCGAGATGTTCCGCATCGCCAATACCGATCAGGCCGATGCTGCGGGACTGGTCGATTTCGGGTTGCAGCACATTGCCATTTACGTCGAAAACATGAAGGCCGCTGCCGACCGACTAGTGCGGGCGGGCGGAACCCTTCTTTCGGACCCGCATCCGTTAGCCGGCGTTGAAGCGGGCGAGCGCAATTCCGGCGTCTATGCCCGTGCGCCATGGGGTATGCTGATCGAGCTGATCTCTACTCCGGACGGGATAGACTACCCCGCCGATTGCCCGATGCCGCGCTGGAAACCCCAACACAACAGCTGACTTTCAAGGAGACCGGCTAATGATCAAGATGACCATGTTCCTGAAGCGCAAGGCTGGTATGAGCCACGACGACTTCGTGAAGCACCATATCGAGGTGCACGGCCCCCAATTCCGCTCCATCCCGGAGGCACAGACCCATTGCCTGCGCTATATCCAAACCCATCCCGTGGAGCTGAAAACCGATGTGGCGCAAAATGCCGATTTCGATGGGACCGCAGAGCTGTGGTTCGATAGCGAAGCCGGGATGGAAGAGGTTCTGACGTCCGAGACTTACAACAACGTCGTCTTCCCAGACGAGAAGACTTTTCTCGATCACGACAACACCCTAATCCTCATCGGCGAACAGGTCGAGATCATCGGCGATTTTCGCGAGGGATGATCGTCGACCGGAAGGCATAGGCTCAATTTGGGCCATGTGCGAGCCGTCCGGTTTCATTAATCTTGGGCGGAAGGTCGTCGTTCAGCTGAGTGCCGATGTGCCGGCCTTCCGCGTTTTCTATTAGGTATTTTAAGCGTTTTCGCTTTTGAGAACGATGTCAGCGATGCAGCGATGATGTGCGCGATACAAGGGTCGCCGAAAAGGTTAATGTAGCGTTCGACCGAACGTGTCGCCTCGGTAATACCAGAACGGCCCGGTCGACGTTGTTCCTTCCAGTAGTGCAATGCTTCGCTAAGCGTTTTGCGCCATATGCTGGATGCAATTATTGGTGAATCGTCGCGAATAGGCGTGGCGTTCTTCGGACCATTTGAGGGAATCGTGATTGGAGATTTAGTGGCATTGTCTGCGCCCGGGAACGCGAGCGAGGCATTTGCCGACCAGTTTGAAAATGTGTGATTACAAAGGCGCTCCAGGAATGTCTTGGCGAGGCTATCGAAATGCTCGAGCCGGTTGAGCCGAAACCTACTATCAACTGACGACAAATAGCTCAGTGCGGACCAAACGGGATCGAACATCTCGTTCTGGAGAAGCCATCCCGCAAGCTCTCGGTGAATCAAACCGTCCGCACGCCCGGTTCCTTCGATCAGATCGCGACGCGCCGAAAACTCGCTACGCGCAGTATCGCTCGCAAAAGCCTTGATGGGATCGAAAGCAGGGGAGGGTTCGCGAACTAGCTTGTCGCCATAAGTCTGGAGTTGGGGCTCCTCTGGACGAGACCAACTGTCCACTACACTCGTAGCTAGCACACTGAGACAGGTGGCGTAGGCTTCGTCTTTGGAGCCGCAATTCGAGGCCATTTGCGATAAAGCGCCATCCATTGCGGCAATCGCGATTTTCACTTCATTCCGAACGATACCTGCTCGGGTTTCACGAATCTCAGCATAGCATTTGGCAGCACGTTTGGCACGCATCTCATCCGCGATTGCACGATCCGTGGTTCGGAGCGATTCGACCCAAGCAGTCTTGCCAATGACATGCCGGACGTCCGCTGGCATAGCCATACGGAATTGCTCGTATCGCGATTTCGATCATTTTACCGAATGCGGCATTCGACGTCCCATTTGTAGCACCCTTTTGTAGCACCGGGCGCCTACCGAGACATTGATTTTCCGAGAAATCCCGAATTTTCGGGATAAAACGCCACCGATGGTGACCCCTACGGGAATCGAACCCGTGTTTCAGCCGTGAAAGGGCCGCGTCCTAACCGCTAGACGAAGGGGCCTTGCCGGGTGCGCCAATGAAATTTGGGCGCGCCGATGGATAACGGTGCGCGGATCGCAAACGCAAAAACGCCACCGATGGTGACCCCTACGGGAATCGAACCCGTGTTTCAGCCGTGAAAGGGCCGCGTCCTAACCGCTAGACGAAGGGGCCAGTCCCGTTTCCGGGTCGGTGGCGTGGCCGGGCGTCTAATCGGCTCGTCCGGGCTCGTCAAGCCTTGGATCGCGGCAAATTTTCAGGCGTCCGCAGAGCGCTCAATCGGCCCATGCGGCGTCTTCCAGATGCAGTTCGGCAGAGGCGCGCTGGGCCCAATCGTCGATCTTGGCGCGGCCCGCCAGCCACAGCCTGCGTCCGCGTGTGCCATGCAGCAAGGTCTGGCCCAATTCGCTGTCCGCCATCCGAAATCCGATGGCCTTGAAGCTGCGCCCGTCGTCTCCTGCGGCGACGATGCGGACATGGCCGGTGCCCACCACGTCGCATTTGACCAGCCGCACCGGGCCGACTGCGAGCCGGGGGCCGGGCCAGCCCATGCCGAACGGCCCCGCGCCTTCGAGCGTCTCGACGAGATCGGGCACCAGTCCGCCCGGCGACACGGCGAGGTCGAGCACGGTGGATTGTCCGGCGCTGGCCCGCGCGACATCTTTCGCCAGCCGCTCGTCGAGCCAGTCGGAAAAGGCGTCGAGCCGGTCCGCCTCGATCGTCAGGCCTGCCGCCATGGCATGGCCGCCCCCTGCGACCAGCAGACCGCTTTCGCGCGCCGCGATGATCGCTGCGCCGAGGTCCACGCCCGCGATGGAGCGGCCCGATCCCTTGCCCTGACCGGTCTCCTCGTCGATCGCGATGACGAGAGCGGGCTTGCCGGTCTTTTCCTTGATCCGCCCAGCGACGATCCCGATCACGCCGGGATGCCAGCCGCGCGCCGCCACGAGAGTGACGGCGCGGTTGTGCTGCGCGGCGAGCTGTTCTTCCGCCCCTTCCTGCACGGCGGCCTCGATCGCCCGGCGTTCGTCATTGAGCTGGGAGAGTTGCGCCGCGATGGCCTGCGCTTCTTCCGGGTCCTGCGTCGTCAGCAGGCGCACGCCCAGCGTCGATTCGCCCACGCGCCCTCCGGCGTTGATCCGGGGGCCGAGCGCGAAGCCCAGATCGCTGCACGCGGGCGCGCGCTTCAGGCGGCTCGCATCGATCAGCGCCGCCATGCCCGTGTTCGCGCGGCGCGCCATCACCTTGAGGCCCTGCGCCACGAAAGCGCGGTTCAGCCCGTGCAGCGCGGCAACGTCCGCCACCGTGCCGAGCGCCACGAGGTCGAGCAGCCCCATCAGATCGGGCTCGCTCCGGCTTTCGAAAAAACCGCGCCTGCGCAGCGTGCGAACGAGCGCGATGCCGAGCAGGAACGCCACGCCGACGGCGGCGAGATGGCCATGCCCGGCGGCAAGATCGCTTTCATCGAGGCGGTTCGGATTGACCAGCGCCAGCGCGCGCGGAAGCTCAGCTGCGCATTTGTGGTGATCGACCACGATAACGTCCACGCCGGCATCGTGAGCCTGCTGCAAGGCATCGAACGCCATCGCCCCGCAATCGACCGTGACGACGAGGCTGCTGCCCTGTTCGCCGAGTTTCACCAGCGCCTCGCCCGAGGGGCCGTAGCCTTCGAGCAGGCGGTCCGGGATATAGTAATCCGCTTCCACGCCAAGATCGCGCAACAAGCGGATCAGCAGTGCCGCGCTCGTCGCGCCGTCGACATCGTAATCGCCATAGACGGTGATCCGCTCCCCGCTCAGCACCGCCTGAGCGAGGCGATCGGCGGCGGTGTCCATATCGTTGAATTCGGACGGGTCGGGCAGAAAATCGCGCAAGGTGGGCGTACGATTGCGCGCAAGATCGGCTTCCGCCACGCCGCGCGCCAGCAGGAGCTGGGTGACGATGTCGTGCGCCACGGTCGCGGTGCCGCCGCGCGACAAGTCCATGTTTCCGCCCCGCCAGCGCCATTTCTTGCCGGAAAGCGATCGCTCGATACCGAGCACGGAGGGGGCAGTGTCTGTGGGCATGGTGCGGATTTTAGGCGCCTTGGGGGGAACCGCAAGGGAGTGCGGATTGACAATCGACAGGGGTCAGCGATGCTGGGCCTCAATGTCGCACGCGCCTCTCCTCATTGCCTGGCACAGTCGGACCGGCGCCAGCCGCGCCATGGCCGAAGCCGCGCGCGATGGAGCGGGCGAGGCGGCGCTATGCCTGTCCGCCGAACAGGTCGAGCCGGATCACCTGCTGGCCGCCCAAGGCTATCTGTTCGTCTGTCCGGAGAATCTCGCGGCGATGAGCGGGATGATGAAGGACATGTTCGATCGCTGCTATTATCCCGTTCTCGGTAGGTTGGAGGGGCGCGCTTATGCGACGATCATCGCCGCGGGATCGGACGGGGAGGGCGCGCAGCGACAACTCGACCGGATCGCCAAGGGCTGGCGCCTGAAGCGGGTGGCCGATCCGATGATCGTCAATTTCGAGGCGCAGACGCCCGAGCGTATTCTGGCGGACAAGACCGTCCCCGACGAAACGCTGGCAGAGTGCCGGGCGCTGGGCGAAGGCTTGGCGGAAGGCTTGTCGGCCGGGATCTTCTGACCGGAGTTCGCCCTAACCGATATTCGCCATCAGCGATGCCTTCGCTTCGTCGTATTCGGTGGCCAATCGCTCGACCATGTCCGCGACCGGGCCGACCGACTTGACTGTCCCGATCCCCTGGCCCGAACCCCAGATATCCTTCCAGGCCTTGGCTTTGGTGTTGCCGCCGCTGCCGAAATTCATCTTGCTGGGATCGCTCGTCGGCAGATCGTCGGGATCCATGCCCGCAGCTTCTATGCTGGAGCGCAGATAATTGCCGTGCACGCCGGTGAAGAGGTTGGTGTAGACGATGCCCGCCGCGTCCCCATCCACGATGCCTTGCTTGTAGCCCGCATCTGCATTCGCCTCGTCGGTCGCGATCCAGGGCGATCCGATATAGGCGAAGTTCGCCCCCAGCGCCTGCGCCGCCAGGATCGAGCGGCCATGTCCGATCGAGCCGGACAGAGCGACCAATCCATCGAACCAGGCCCGGATTTCCTGCATTAGCGCGAAGGGGCTGAGCGTGCCCGCGTGGCCGCCCGCACCGGCGGCGACCGGGATAAGACCATCCGCACCTTTTTCGATTGCCTTGCGCGCGAAGCGGTCGGTGATGACGTCGTGCATGGTGATCCCGCCCCAGCCGCGCACCGCGTCGAAAATCTCCTCGCGCGCCCCCAGAGAGGTGATCACCAAAGGCACCTGCCATTTGGCGCAGGTCGCCATGTCGGCCTCGATCCGGTCGTTCGAACGGTGGACGATCTGATTGACGGCAAAAGGCGCGGCGGGCCGATCGGGATTGTCGCGATTATGCGCGGACAGTTCCTCGGTGATTTGGTGCAACCACTCGTCGAGCTGCGCCTGAGGACGGGCGTTCAGCGCCGGGAAGCTGCCGACGATTCCCGCCTTGCACTGCGCGATGACCAGTTCCGGTCCGGAAACGATGAACAGCGGCGAGCCGATCACCGGCAGACGCAGCCGGTCGAAGGGGGCGGGCAGGGGCATGAGCGATCTCCTCTCGCGAATTTTCCGACCGGGTTATGGTGCGCCGCCCCGCTTGTCGAGACTGCCGTTACGGAAGGTCGGGCAACTCGGGGAGAGTATGCGCGATGTCGTAGGTGCGCGCGGCGTTGGTGCAGAAAAGGGCGCGCTTCTCCTGCGCCGATGCACCGGAGGCGAGGCGTTTGAACGCGTTCCACAGCACCGGATAGCTCGCGCCCCAGCGATCGACCGGGTAATTGCTCTCGAACATGGCTCGCTCGGTGCCGAAGGCTTCGATGCAGGTTTCGATATAGGGTCGCCATAGATCGGCGAGCTCTTCCGATCCGCAGCCTTTGGCAGGTCCTTCCTCCGGCATGCCGCAGAACGACATGGCGAGCCCGCCGAGTTTTACAGAGACATTGGGGCATTCGGCAATCGCGCGGATGCTGGCTCGCCAGCGTTCGAACGTCTCGGGCAGGGTTCTGGCGTACTTCCCCATGCCCAGCGGCGTGCCGCAATGGTCGAGCACGATCGCCTGATCCGGAAAGGCACGGGCGAGCGCGAGGACATCGCCGAGCTGGGGTTCCAGCACCCAGGCATCGAAGGTCAGGCCGAATTGGGAATAAGCAGCCATACCGGCGCGAAAGGCATCGGAGCCATAAAGCCCCTCGGGCGCGTGGAAGGGAGGCCCGAGCACTTCCGGGTCGGCATCCCAGGCGCCTGCATGCCGGATGCCCTTGAAGCGTCCGTTTCCGGCGGCAATCAGCGCCTCGATCACCGGCGTGACCGCATCGCCCAGCGTGAGGTCCGCATGGCCCACGATCCCGGCACAGGGACGATATTCGCCATAAAGCCCGCTAGCACCCTGCGCCGCGACGCCGTTCACATACTCGACCTCGCCGACGGGCTTCATCGCCTGCTCGCGATCGACGGCATAATAGGCGCCGCATTCCATGAAGACGGTCGCCAGCACGCGGTGCGAGGGTGCGTCCGGCGATGCGGCGCCGATATCCGCTCGCAACGCATCGAAATCGTAATATGCCGCCCCTGCAATCGCTTCAAGAAACGGATGCCTGGGGGTGGGAAAGGCCGGAAGCAGCGGCCGCAAGTCCCACAGATGGTGATGAGGATCGACGATCGGCAAGTCGGGCTCGAGTATCGTTTCGGTCATGGTCCAGTCTCTCCCTTGTCGATCGATGTTTGTAACACCTGAAATTAATTTGATGCCTCTACGTATTTTGCCGATTATGGCTTATTTCAGAATTTCGCGGTAGGGGCGCGGGCGTAGGCGGGGGTAATTACATGAGACGGGATGTTCGAAGTATTCTCGGCTACGCCGCCGCGTTCTTCGCGGCGACGGCGGCTGCGATCTTCTGGACCCGTTACAGTGGCGGTCTGGCGTTGTTCTGGCCCGGTACTGCGATCGCTGCCACCCTTTTCCTGAGTCTGCCCTATCGTTTATGGGCGATGCCCGCCGTAATCGTGCTTGTTCTCAGCACCATCGCGACCGCAGTCTTCGGGTTCGGCCCAGGCCCGGCTATCCCGCTCGCCTTCGTGAATATCGGCGAAGCTGCCCTCACAGCGTTTCTCCTTCGCAAAGTTCGGCCGCAGGGCGATTATATAACCAGCGGGTCGGGTTTCTCCGCGCTGATCGCGTTTGCAGGGCTCGCCGCGCCGATAGCGATGTCTCTGCCCGGCGGCTTCATCGCCTGGCACGCCGTGGGAGGCACGTGGCTCTCTCACGCAGGTGCATGGATTGTCGGCCATGGCCTGGGCGCTATGCTAGTGATGCCGCTAGTCCTCTTGCTCGCTGCGGATACCAAGACCGACGGCACCACGGATAAATCCTTCAGCCCCTTTACTAAGAGAAGCGCGGAATTCGTCGCCGTCATGGCACTGATAGCGGCGATCTCCGCGGCCACGATTTTCCAGACCAGTTATCCGCTCTTGTTTCTTCCGATCGTTCCGGTGGTGCTGGCAAGCTATCGCTTCGGCCGGATGGGGGCTGCTGTCGGCGTGCTAGTCGTGACCGTGGCCGCCGCAATTTCGCTGGCGATCGATGTCGGCCATTTCGCAGCTCTCAACCTGACGATTGCCGGCAAGGCGCTGTTCCTGCAATTCTATCTTGCGGTCCTGTTGCTGATCGCTCTGCCGCTCGCGATCGCGCTCGATCAGCGCGAGCGGCTGGTCAACGATATCGTGCAGCGCGAAGCGCTCCAGCGGCTGATTTCCGATCATTCGGACGATGCGCTGCTGCACCTCGATCGCAACGGCTTGATCCGCTTCGCGTCTCCCGCTTCCAAGGAATTGAGCGGGCTCGACGATCTCGACGGGAAACCGATCAGCGCGTTTTTCGGCGCCTTCGATCGGGAGGTGATCGACGAAGCGCTCTCCGACGCACGTACGGCGCCTGGCACCACGCGCATTATTGAACGATCAGTGACGCGCGGCCACGCAACCTTGTGGCTGGAGGCGAAGATTCGTTCGGTCTATTCCGCAGGAGCGGTCGGCTCTTTCGTGGTCACGATCCGCGATGTGACTGCTCGCAAGCTCGACGAATTGCAGGCCACGCGCGAAGCGCGCACCGACGCGCTTACCGGCCTGCCGAACCGCCGCGCCTTTCTCGATGTGTTGGAAGACCAATTGGCTCACGCGCACGAAGCTCCTTTTGCACTGGCTCTCATCGATCTCGATCATTTCAAGCGCGTCAACGATACCTACGGCCACGACACCGGCGATGTCGTACTCAAGAAGATCGCGGGACTGATGCGCGAACATACGACCCGCCGGTGCTTCTTTGCGCGGCTGGGCGGGGAAGAATTCGGCATGATCGTCATGCGCGATGCCGTGGAAGACGCGCCCGAAATCTGCGAACATCTCCGCCAGGCAATCGCCGACAAGCGCATCGCCGATCAGGATGGGCGCGCCTTCAGCGTGACGGCGAGCATCGGCGTTGCGCGGATTGCCGAAACTTGCAGCCCGTCCATGGCGATGAATTCGGCGGACGGGCCACTTTATGCTGCCAAGGCAGCCGGACGAAACATGGTCCGGCTCGCGCAGCGCGAAGGGCATTGGACGAATACCGATAGCACAGCTTCGCTCACCCGGCCCGAGCGGCAGGAACTCGGCGTGGCGGCACGCTAAACCGCCAGCGACACCGCGCTGTTTGCAGCGCTCAGAACGGCGCGCACGCCTGCCGTGGCGACATCTTCGTCGATCCCGCAACCCCACAAGGTCAGTCCATCCGGCGTGCGGCATTCAAGATAAGCCGCAGCCCTGCTGTCGCGCCCGGTCGTCAGCGCATGCTCGACATAATCGACGATTTCCAGTTGCAGGCCGAACGCATCTTCCAGCGTGCTCAGGACGCTCGAAATCAGGCCGTTGCCGCGACCGCTCACGCTCTGGCGCTCCCCTTCCACTTCGATCGTGCCGCTGAATAGGCGGGTGCCATCGGTGGCACGCCGTTCCTCGTAATCGACGAGCTGGAAGTGCTTGTTCGCGGTCTTCACGTGATACGCTTCGCGGAAGGCCTGCCAGATATCGCCAGCGTTCAATTCGCGCCCGAGGCCATCGGCCATGCGCTGGACATGGGGGCTGAAATCGGCCTGCATTTTCTTGGGCAGTTTTAGGCCCTGATCCTGTTCCAGCACCCAGGCGAAGCCGCCCTTGCCGCTCTGCGAATTGACGCGGATGACCGCTTCGTAGCTGCGGCCCAGATCGGCGGGGTCAATCGGGAGGTAGGGCACGCGCCAGCGCTCGTCGTTCTGGCCTGCGCGGGCGCCGAAGCCTTTCTTGATGGCGTCCTGATGGCTGCCCGAAAACGCGGTATACACCAGCTCGCCGCCATAGGGATGGCGCGCGTGGACCGGCAATTCGTTGCAATATTCGACCGTGCGGATCACCCTGTCGATGTCCGAGAAATCGAGCGCGGGATCGACGCCCTGCGTGTACATGTTGAGCGCCATCGTGACGAGGCAGCAATTGCCCGTCCGCTCGCCGTTTCCGAACAGACAGCCCTCGACCCGGTCGGCTCCGGCCATCAGCGCCAGTTCGGCTGCCGCGACGCCGGTTCCGCGATCGTTATGGGTGTGCAGCGAAATGACCGCACTGTCGCGATTGGGCAGGTTGCGGATGAAATATTCGACCTGATCGGCGTAGATATTGGGTGTCGCCGCCTCCACTGTGGCGGGCAGGTTCAGGATGATCGGATGCTTGGGTGTGGGGGCGAGCACGTCCATCACTGCCTCGCAGACCTCCAGGCTGAAATCCAGTTCGGCGGTCGAAAACGTTTCGGGACTGTACTGAAAATGCCAGTCCGTATCGGGCCGCGCGCCCGCTTCGTCGCGCATGACTTTTGCGCCTGCGACAGCGATGTCGCGCACCTGATCGCGGCTCATGCCGAAGACGATTTCACGCCAGGCCGGACTGACAGCGTTGTAGAGATGGACGATCGCCGCGCGCGCACCGTCGAGGCTGGCAAAGCTGGTGCGGATCAGATCGGCGCGACTCTGCGTGAGGACCTGGACGATCACATCGTCGGGAATGCGACCCGACTGCACCAGCCCTGCAATGAAGTCGAACTCGGTCGCACCGGCACTGGGAAAGCCGACCTCGATTTCCTTAACGCCTATCTCGACCAGCAGATCGAAGAAACGATTCTTCTTATGCGCGTCCATCGGATCGACGATGGCCTGATTGCCGTCGCGAAGGTCGGTGGAAAGCCAGCGGGGCGGGGTGGTGATGGTGCGCGTCGGCCACTGGCGGTCGGGCAGGTCGATCTGGGGGAAGGGCGCGTATTTCGCGCTGGGATCGCGGAGCATGGGCATCGGATTACTCGGTCTGTCGAAAGGAACGCGGTGTCGGAAACCCTTGGGCGATCCGCGCGCCTATCGGGCACGCCGGGTCACGCCCAAGGGCGCATAAGTCGTAGATCGAGCAGAAGCGAAGCCATGGAGCCTGCATCGCGCATCGATGCGCGCGATGCAAGCCCAAGAGATCGAAAACTGTTAGATAATTGCCGGGTCAGCGCCGGTATCATTGCTTTTCGAATGCAGCGGTGATTTCCAGCGTCACGTCGTCGCCCACCATCGGCAGCGCGTAATCGATCCCGAAATCGGAGCGCTGGATTGTCGTGCGCCCTTCGAAGCCGATCGTGGCCCGCTCGTTCATCGGATTGGTCCCGGCACCGGTGAAGCGGACATAGAGATCGACCGGGCGCGTGACGCCGTTCATGGTCAGATAGCCGCTGACATCGGCGGTAACGCCGCCCGGCCCCACTTCGACCGATCGCGACACGAAGCGGGCCGGTTCCGGCTCGGGGCCGAAGAAATCGGGTTCCGCGCCGTCCTTGCCCGGTCGCAGCAAATGGTCGCGCAAGCCTTCGCTCACCACTGCAACGCTCGTGACTGGTACGGTGACATCGACCATCGCCTCCGACGGATTGGCCGGATCGATGGTAAGCGTGCCTTCGACATCGCCGAACAGGCCGAAATAATCGTTGAAGCCGAAATGATTGACGCTCCACGCCACCAGGCTGTGAGAACCGTCGGCGACATAAGTGCCGCCCGCAACGCGCGAGACATCGACCACGCCGGGCTTCGACGGCGGCGAGGATTGCGCTTCGAGCGCGGCGACGCCGCCGACACCGAGAGCGAGGGCGGATATGGCGAGAGCGATAGGCTTCATAACAAACTCCTGAATTCGAAAAATTCGGCGTGGACGGAACCTAGCGCGAACCGGTCCCGTCCTCAAATCCCCCGCTCAGTTCTTTTCCTTGTCCACCAGCTTGTTGGCGCCGATCCAGGGCATCATGGCGCGCAATTGGGCACCGGTCTTCTCGATCGGGTGGGCGGCGGCAGCCTTGCGGCTTGCTTTCAGTTCGGGCTGGCCCGCCTGATTGTCGAGTACGAAGTCCTTCACGAAGCGGCCGGACTGGATGTCCTTCAGCACGCGCTTCATTTCCGCCTTCGTTTCGTCGGTGATGATGCGCGGGCCGGTCTTGATATCGCCGTATTCGGCGGTGTTTGAGATCGAATAGCGCATATTCGCGATGCCGCCTTCGTACAGGAGGTCGACGATCAGCTTGGTTTCGTGGAGACATTCGAAATAGGCCATTTCGGGCGCATATCCGGCTTCCACCAGCGTTTCGAACCCGGCCTGGATCAGGTGGGTTACCCCGCCGCACAGCACCGCCTGTTCGCCGAAGAGGTCGGTCTCGCACTCTTCCTTGAAATCGGTCTCGATAATGCCCGAGCGTCCGCCGCCGACCGCGCTCGCATAGGAGAGGGCCAGCTGCTTGGCGAAGCCGTTGCCGCCGTCTCCCTCGCTGCTTTCCTGGTGAACGGCGATCAGGCACGGCACGCCGCCGCCTTTCAGATATTCGCTGCGCACGGTGTGGCCGGGGCCCTTGGGCGCGATCATGATGACGTCCACATTGGCGGGCGGATCGATCAAGCCGAAATGGATGTTGAGGCCATGTGCGAAGGCGAGCGCAGTGCCGGGGCGCATCTTGCCCGCGACCTCGTTCGCATAGATCGCCGCCTGGTGCTCGTCCGGGGCCAGGATCATCAGCACGTCGGCCCATTCGGCCGCTTCCGAGACAGTCTTGACCGTGAAGCCCGCATCTTCGGCCTTCCTGACCGTGGCCGATCCTTCGCGAAGCGCGATCACGACTTCGCCGACGCCGCTGTCGCGCAGGTTCTGGGCATGGGCGTGGCCCTGGCTGCCATAGCCGACGATCGCGACCTTGCGGTCCTTGATCAGCTGCTGGTCGCAATCGGAATCGTAATAGATCTGCATGGTATCCCTTTTTCTCAGATTTTGTCCGCGCCGCGCATCATGCCGACGATGCCCGAACGCCCGACTTCGACGAGGCCGAGTTCGCGCATCAGGGCGATGAAGCTGGCGACCTTGTCCGGCGATCCGGTCAATTCGAAGACGAAGCTGGCCGTGGTGGTGTCGACGACATTCGCGCGAAACAGTTCGGCGATCCGCAAGGCCTCGACGCGCATTTCGCCTTTGCCGACGACCTTGATCAGCGCCAACTCGCGTTCGACATGCGGGCCTTCCTCGGTGAGGTCGATCACCTTGTGAACAGGCACCAGCCGTTCGAGCTGGGCGCGGATCTGATCGATCACCTGCGGCGGGCCGCCGGTGACGATCGTGATCCGGCTGATCGCGTGATCTTCCGAGATGTCGGCCACGGTCAGGCTGTCGATGTTATAGCCGCGCGCCGTGAACAGCCCCGCGATCTTGGCGAGGATGCCCGCTTCGTTGTCGACCACGACTGTGAGGACGTGGCGTTCGTAACTCTTGGCATGGTTTTGGGCAGGATCGCTCATGCGGCGGTTCCTTCCCAGACGGGTTCGAACATGCGGCCCTCGCCATCGTAATCGCGCAGGAAATCGCGACCGCGGCGGACCGCTTCGAAATTGTCGGTCTGGCGGCTGAGGTCGAGATTATCGGCCAGTAGCGTCCAGGTTTCGTCGTCGCCCTTTTCCGCCAGCTCGATGCCGAGGAAGCGCTGGCCGCTATCCTCGATCCAGTCGAGCAGACGTTCCGCATCGCGGCGACCGAACCATACGCGGCGTTCGGCGCGTGCTTCGAATTGCGGAGGAATTTTCGCGTGCATGCCCATCATTCGTCCTCCTTCACACCAGCGCCTTGGCTTTGTCGTCGATCGATCCCGCCACGCTGTCGCCATACATCAGCATGTCGGTATGCGCCGCGCCGCTGGGGATCATCGGCAGGCAATTGGCATCCTTCGACACATGGCAATCGACGATCACCGGCCCATCATGCGCCAGCATCGCTTCGATCCCGGCATCGAGCTGGCTCTCGTCCTCGATCCGGATGCCCTTCCAGCCATATGCTTGAGCCAGCGCGACGAAATCGGGCAGGCTGTCGGAATAGCTGTTGGAATAGCGGCTTTCATAGGTCAGCTCCTGCCACTGGCGGACCATGCCCATATATTCGTTGTTGAGGATGAAGATCTTGACTGGCAGGCGATACTGGCTGGCCGTGCCGAGCTCCTGAATGTTCATCTGGATACTCGCTTCGCCCGCGATATCGATGACGAGCGCGTCCGGATTGCCGAGCTGGGCGCCGATCGCGGCGGGCAGGCCGTAACCCATCGTGCCGAGGCCGCCGCTCGTCAGCCATTTGTTCGGCCCCATGAAGCCGAAATACTGCGCCGCCCACATCTGGTGCTGGCCGACTTCGGTGGTGATGATCGGATCGGAATCGCGGGTTAGGGCGAACAGGCGCTCGATGCTCTTTTGCGGCATGATCGCGTCCGTGCCGGCCGGATAGGCGAGACATTTGCGCGCCCGCCAGCCTGCAATGCGTGCCTGCCATTCGGACAGGTCGCGGGCCGTTCGATCGCCCCAGGCGGAGACCAATTGTTCCAGCACCTGCGCGCAATCGCCAACGATGCCCAGATCGACGGGCACGACCTTGTTGATGCTGGCCCGGTCGATATCGATGTGGATCTTCTTCGCCTGCGGGGCGAACGCGTCGAGCCGCCCGGTCACCCGATCGTCGAACCGCGATCCGATCGCCACGATCAGGTCTGACCGGTTCATCGCCATATTGGCTTCGTAGGTCCCATGCATGCCGAGCATGCCGAGCCAATCCTCGTGGTCGGCGGAAAAGGCGCCGAGGCCCATCAGCGTGCTGGTTACGGGCGCGCCCGTCAGGCGCTGCAATTCGCGCAGCAATTCGCTGGCGCGCGGCCCGGCATTGATGACGCCGCCACCGGTATAGAAGACCGGCCGTTCCGCCGCCGCCAGCATCTCGACTGCGCGGGCGATCTCGTCCGAAGCGGCGGATGTCCGCGGTTGGTAGCGATGCGAGGCGAGGGGCGTGCTTTCCGCTTCGTCCACCAAAGCGATCTGGATGTCCTTGGGAATGTCGACCAGCACCGGCCCCGGTCGCCCGGTGGTCGCGATACGAAACGCTTCTTCGATGGTCGCGGCCAGCTTGGTGGGATCGTTCACCAGATAATTATGCTTGGTGCAGTGCCGCGTGATGCCGACCGTGTCGGCCTCCTGAAACGCATCGGTCCCGATCAAACCTGTGGGCACCTGCCCGGTAATGACCACCATCGGGATCGAATCCATCCACGCATCGGCGATACCGGTCACCGCATTGGTCGCACCGGGGCCGCTGGTGACGAGGACGACGCCCGGCTTGCCGGTGGAGCGGGCATAGCCTTCCGCGGCATGCGCCGCGCCGGCTTCGTGCCGAACGAGGATATGGCGCAGGCCGCCTTCGCGCTGATCTTCATTGAACAGCTCGTCATAGATCGGCAGCACCGCGCCGCCGGGATAGCCGAACACGAATTCGACGCCCTGCTGCACCAGCGTATCGATCAGGATTCGCGCGCCACTGCGCTGCTCCGACACGGTAATCTCCTTCATTGGCTCGACCTGCGAGAAACGGAAAGCAAATCGGCCCGGTGCGGGGGGTTAGCGCACCGAGCCGATCTGACAGAGACATGGTTTCTTGAAGCGACGATGTCAACGCTTGTTTTGAAATAAAGCTTCAAAAAAATTGTCGAGCGGGAATGTTTTGTTTCCCGATCGAGGCCATTGGCTTGGCGATTGATTGCGAAACCACGTGAATTGCCGCTTGGCGTATTGCCGCGTGGCGGTCGCCCCCAGCGTTTGCGCATCGTTTCGCGACAGCTCTCCGCGCAGCATCGCGGCGATTTCCGGCACGCCGATGGCGCGCATGACCGGCAAGGAGGGATCGAGGTCTCGTTCGAGCAAAGCCCGCACTTCGTCGATGGCACCGCCGTCCAGCATCTGGGAAAAGCGCCGATCGCAGCGCGCGAACAGGTCCTCGCGATCGGGGAGGAGGACCAGGGGATGGAGCGATATACGCTCTGCGATCCCGCCGGATTTGTCCGCCTGCCAGTCCAGCATGCTCCGCCCGGTCGAGCGCACGACTTCGAGCGCGCGCGCGATTCGCTGGCTGTCCGCCGGAGCGAGCTGCGCCGCACGTGCCGGGTCTTCGGCTTGCAGGGCAGCATAGGCCTCGTCGGTCGGCAGAGCGCGCACGCTGTCGCGGATGGCGGGATCGATCGGCGGGATCGCCGCGATCCCTTCGAGAAGGACCTTCATGTAGAGACCAGTTCCCCCGCACAGGATCGGCACTGCGCCCTCGCTATGGAGCGCATCGATCTCGCGCTTGGCGGCGGCGGCCCAATCGGGGGCGGAGCAGGGCGTTGCGCCATCCCAGCTGCCGAACAGGCGGTGCTCAATCCCGCCCATGTCCTCTTCGCTCGGCCGGGCGCTAAGGATGCGAAGATCGGCATAGACCTGCGCGCTGTCGGCATTGACGACGACGGCGCGGCGTCCATCGGCCTCGATCCTTTGCGCCAGCCGGACGGCCAGATCGCTCTTGCCGCTGGCGGTCGGCCCTGCGATGAGCGCGACCGGTTTGCCGGACACGGCGTTTTCAAGGGGTTCAGGCGTGATCATCGCCCGGTTGATAGCAGATCAGGCCAGCATCGGTAGCGAGCTCGAGACGCGTCTGGAACGCGCCAGCGACGCGCTTGCAAAGGCGGGAACGCCGGTGGCGCTGGCGGGCATGCTCGATTTTTCCGGTGACGTCCTGCAGATCTCGCTGGCCGAGGGGCAACCTGTGGCGGTCGCCGATATCCTCACCGACCATTTCGGCGGCTGCGACCTGCTGGTGGCGGATCACGAAATCGAGATGCCGCGCCTGTTCGTGTCCGACATGGACTCGACCATGATCGGGCAGGAATGCATCGACGAGCTGGCCGATTTCGCCGGGCTGAAGGAGCAGGTCTCCGCCATTACCGAGCGGGCCATGCGCGGGGAGATCGATTTTCACAGCGCGCTGGCCGAACGAGTCGCGCTTCTGGAAGGGCTGGAAGAAAGCGCGATCGAGCGCTGCCTTGCCGAGCGGATCGCGCCGGTCGCAGGCGCGCGCACGCTCGTCGCGACCTTGAGGTCGAAAGGCTGTCGCAGCGTGCTCGTCACCGGGGGCTTCCATCATTTCGCCGATTCGGTGGCGGAGATGATCGGGTTCGAACGCGTGGTCGGCAATCGCCTCGCGGTGGCGGACGGGAAACTGACCGGCGCGCTGGACGGAGCGATCAGCGATTCGGCGACCAAGCGCCGCGTGCTCGAAGAGGAGCTGGCGCTGCTCGGCGAGGGCGCCCGCGTGTTGGCGAGCGGCGACGGGGCGAACGACATCCCGATGCTGGAGGCCGCCGATTACGGCTTCGCCTATCGCGCCAAGCCCAAGGCGCGCGCGGCGGCGAACGGACGCATCGAAAGCGAGGATCTCACCGCGATCCTCAAACTGCTCGGCATTCCGCAAAGCGAATGGGTCGAAGGTTGACGGCTATCTTGAAGGGCGTTTACCCGATGCTTACACTAATGTAAGTAACCCGCGAACGCCCTTCACGAGTACGAGCCATGACCGAACACACCCACATTCAGTCCGATCTCGAAGCCGCCGCCGACGGCACGTTGCTGCGCGATCCGCGCAGGCCCGAACCCCGCTATTCTCTCACCAAGGCCTATGGCCATTTCCGCGACCTGCTGAAGGACAAGGAAGAAACCAGCCACGTCTTCAAGATCTTCGAATCGCTCCCGTCGAAGCATTTTCCCGGACGGGTGCGGCGACTGACCTTGAGCGAGGAGGGGGAGCGTCTGCGCAAGGCGGAACCGTTCCTGCCCACGATCCTCGACGATCACGAAACCCTGCGCAAATTGCCGCAGGGATCGGTCGCCCACGCCTATTGCGACTTCATGGAAAGCGAAGGCCTGACGGCAGCGGGACTGGTCGCCGAAGCGGACAAACTGGGCCGCCCGAAATATGGCGATCTCACCGAATGGTTCGCCTTCCGATCGCGCGACATTCACGATCTGATGCACGTGTTGACCGGATACGGGCGCGACGCGCTTGGCGAACAATGCGTGCTGCTATTCACTTATGGCCAGCAACCGAGCCACGGGCATCTGCTGATCGGCTATGCCGGGGCGATCAATATCCGCACCATGACGAAGGGCAGCAAGGCGCCGGTGATGCGCGCCGTGCGCCAGGCCCGCCGCACGGGGAATGCCTGCCCGCCGCTGGTCGATCTGCCGATCCAGGAATTGCTGGCGACCCAGTTGAGCGACGCGCGCGAATTGCTGCGTATTCCCGAACCGCACTGGTATCGCGAATGTCATCGCATCTGGCGTGAAGAGGGTCTGGATCCCTACGATCTGCTCGGCAAGGATGCGGCAGTCGCCAAGGCGGCTTAAAACCGAGATCTAAAGCCAGCTCGCAATCGTATCGAGCGGCTTCTTGCGCAAAGCATGCTCGGGCACGGTCGCATGCCTCGCCGGATGCCCCGCCACCACGATCATCAGCGGCTTTTCCCATTCGGGCCGCCCGCAAATGTCGCGCAGGAATCCCATGGGCGAGGGCGTGTGCGTCAGCGTCGCCAGCCCCGCCTCGTGCAGCGTCGCAATCAGCATCCCGCAAGCAAGACCGACGCTTTCGGTGACGTAATAGTTCTGCGCTGCGCCGTCCTCCGCGATCCCGCCCTTGCGCTGCGCGAAGCAGACGATCAGCCAAGGCGCCGTTTCGAGGAAGGGCTTGGCAGCATCGGTGCCGAGCGGATCGAGCGCGGCGAGCCATTCCTCGCT
Organism: Erythrobacter sp. A6_0; assembly: GCF_017744235.1. Lineage (NCBI taxonomy): Bacteria > Pseudomonadati > Pseudomonadota > Alphaproteobacteria > Sphingomonadales > Erythrobacteraceae > Erythrobacter > Erythrobacter sp. A6_0. The sequence goes on along the minus strand of NZ_JAGHQR010000001.1, from coordinate 850,409 downwards.
GGCCTTGGGCGCAGTGTCCTCCGCTCCGTAAAACCGCCGCTCTTCAGCCTCCGCAGCCTCGCGAATGGCGCGCCTCTTTTCCGGCGAGCCGATGACGGCGAAATGCCAGGGCTGGTGGTTGGCGCCGCTGGGCGCGGTGCCGGCGGCGCGGATGGCGTATTCGATGACCGCGCGCGGCACCGGCGTGCCGGCGAAGGCACGACAGGACCGGCGGGTCGAAAGCCGTTCGAAAGCGGCCTGCGCGCGGGCGATCCGCTCTTCCTCCGACAGGTCTGGCCGTGTCGGATAGGGAGAAGCGCCGCTCAGCTTTCCATCCATTCGCGGAAGAACCGCGTATGCGCTGCGCGAAGATCTTCGATGCTCTTACCGAACAGCGTGTCGCCGCCGGTGCGCCCGATGCGGCGGAATCCGATCGAGGCGGTTTCCGCGTTCTCGGTTCCCTTGGCGAGCGCTGCGTTCAGCGCCTCGGTATCGGGCACGGTGACGATGTAGCGGCCCTGATCCTCGCCAAACCACCATTGCGCCTGGGTATAGTCCTGGTGCCATTCGACTTCGGCGCCGATCCCGCCCGCCATCGCCATTTCAGCGAGCGCGACGGCGAGACCGCCATCGGAGACGTCATGCACCGCGCTGACGAGACCGTCGGCGATCAATTGCAGCACAATCTTGCCCGCATTCTTTTCTACCGTGAGGTCGGTCGGCGGGGTGCGCCCTTCGTCGCGGCCATGCACCACGTCGAGCCAGAGCGACTTGCCGAGATGCGAGCGTTCCGGATCGGGCGTGGCCCAGCTTTCCGCGCGGATCAGGTAGATCGCCTCGCCGTCCTGTTTGAACGGCATGGTCATCATCTTGTCGTAGTCCTCGATCAGGCCCACGCCACCGATGGCGGGGGTGGGCAGGATCGCGGAGCCGCCGCCGGTCGCCTTCGATTCGTTGTAGAGCGAGACATTGCCGCTCACGATCGGGAAATCGAGCAGGCGGCATGCCGCGCCCATTCCGTCGAGCGCGTGGACGAGCTGCGCCATGATCTCGGGCCGCTGCGGATTGGCGAAATTGAGGCAATTGGTGATTGCCAGCGGCCGCGCGCCGACCGCGCAGAGATTGCGATAGGCCTCGGCCACGGCCTGCTTGCCGCCTTCGAAGGGATCGGCATGAACGTAGCGCGGCGTGCAATCGGTGCTGATCGCGAGCGCCTTTTTGGTGCCGTGCACGCGGACCACACCCGCATCGCCGCCGGTCTGCAAGGTGTCGGCACCAACCTGGCTGTCATATTGCTGTGAGATCCAGCCTTTCGACGCGAGATTGGGGCTGGCGAGCAGCTTCAGCAGATCCTCGCCCACATCCTGCGTATCGGGCCGCTCCTTCATCGGGGCGATTTTGGCCCAGGCGGCGTAGTCTTCGCGGCTGAGATACGGACGGTCGTATTCGGGGGCGTCCGCGGCGAGCGGGCCAAGCGGGATGTCGCACACCACCTCGCCATCGAATTCGAGCACCATGTGGCGCGTATCGGTGACTTCGCCGATGACGGCGAAATCGAGTTCCCACTTTTCGAAAATCGCCTGCGCCATTTCTTCCTTGCCGGGCTTCAGCACCATGAGCATTCGCTCCTGGCTTTCGCTCAGCATCATCTCGTAGGGAGTCATCCCCTCTTCGCGGCAGGGCACTTTGTTCATGTCGAGCCGGATGCCCGCCTTGCCATTGGTGGCCATTTCGACGCTGGAAGAGGTCAGGCCCGCCGCGCCCATGTCCTGAATGGCGACGATCGCGTCGGTTGCCATCAGTTCGAGGCAGGCTTCGATCAGCAGCTTCTCGGTAAAGGGATCACCGACCTGCACCGTGGGCCGTTTGGCTTCGGCGTCTTCCTCGAAATCCGCGCTGGCCATCGTCGCGCCGTGGATCCCGTCACGCCCGGTCTTGGAGCCGACATAGACGATGGGGTTTCCGACGCCCGTGGCCGCCGAATAGAAGATCTTGTCCGCATCGGCGACGCCCACGGTCATCGCGTTGACGAGGATGTTGCCGTCATAGGCAGGGTGGAAATTGGTCTCGCCCGCCACCGTCGGCACGCCGACGCAATTGCCGTAGCCGCCGATGCCGGCAACCACGCCCTTCACCAGATGCTGCATCTTGGGATGCTCGGGCCGCCCGAAGCGCAGCGCGTTCGCATTGGCGACGGGGCGCGCGCCCATGGTGAAGACGTCGCGCAGGATACCGCCCACGCCGGTCGCCGCGCCCTGATAGGGTTCGATGTAGCTGGGGTGGTTGTGCGACTCCATCTTGAAGATCGCAGCCTGCCCATCGCCGATATCGATCACGCCCGCATTCTCGCCCGGTCCGCAGATCACCCAGGGGGCTTCGGTCGGCAGCTTCTTCAAATGAAGGCGACTCGATTTATACGAGCAGTGCTCGCTCCACATGACCGAGAAAATGCCGAGCTCGACCAGATTCGGCTCGCGTCCGAGCGCGTTCAGCACGCGCTGGTATTCGTCTTCGGACAGCCCGTGCTGGGCGACGACATCGGGAGTGATTGCGCTCATGCGCCGCGCCTTAGCCGCGCGCGCTCGCCACTGCCAGTCCGGTTTGCCGTTTATGCCACCGCGTTCGCCCGACCCAGGTCGCAAGCAAGGTTAGAATCGCGAAGGCCGTCAGCGAGGCGATCGGCAGCCATATGCTCATCCGTGTGGGTTCAGGCGCGAACCAGTTGGCGGCCTGAAACAGCAGCATGACAGCCATGAGGATCAGCGGTGGAATCACTGGCCCTTTGGTGGCGCGCATATACCAGAGGAAGGCGAGAAAGGTGATCGCCAGCTCCAGCGGCATCGCGATCGCGGGGGTGTTCCAAAGTCCCAAGCCGAATTTCTGTGGCCCGCCCGCCAAAGTCAGGTCGGGGCGATGGACGAGGAAATCGATCAGCCAGTGGCTCAAAACCACCAACCCCGCCCAGGTCGCCGCAACCGCGTTGCGCGACAGGCGCCCCACGATCAGGCCGAAGCCGAGCGCGAACACCGCCGTTCCCAGAAGGCTGTGCGTATAGGGCATGTGATGGAGATCGAGCGGGTTCATCGCGGTGATGCCGGGGACAATGCGCATGTCCTCGATTCCCAGCATCAAGAGGAGGAAGAGCGCCCAGTCTACCAGCTGCGCCGCCACGAACAGCGTACCCAGTTTCGGGCTTTCGGACGAAATCGCGCCGGCGGCGAAGGCGGGCGCCCAATGGCCTATGAACATGCGGACCGCCCCATGGCCTTTTCCCCGACGGCCTCGTCCACGATTGCGCGCGCCATTCCCGTCTCCCCCGTGGCTTTCCCCGCCACTTTACTTGACCGGCGCGCGGCGCGCGGTCAATGCTCGCGCCCCATGGACCAGGATGCCCGGGGCGATGCGACGCCCGCCATTTCCGAAATGAGTTTCGAGGACGCGCTCCGCGCGCTCGAAGAGATCGTGCGCAAACTCGAAAGCGGGGAGGTGACGCTCGATCGCAGCATCGACCTGTACGAGCGCGGCGAAGCCTTGCGCACGCATTGCCAGGCCCGGCTCGACGCGGCGCAGGCGCGGATCGAGAAGATCGTGACCGACGGGCAGGGGCGTGCCAGCGACACCGCACCCTTCGACGCAGGATCCTGACCGTAATGGAAACTCTTTCGAGCGACGATCTGCTGAAATCCTCGCTGGCGCAGGTGCAGCAGGATATCGACAGCGCATTCGACGCGTACCTCCCGGTGCCCGACGACAGCCGCGCGCGCCTCGTAAAAGCGATGCGCCACGCCACCATCGGTGGCGGCAAGCGGGTGCGCCCGCTGCTCGTCGTGGCCGTCGCCGATCTCTATCGGGTCGACCGCTCCGCCGCGATCGCCGCAGGCTGTGCGGTCGAGGCGATCCATTCCTATTCGCTGATCCATGACGATCTGCCCTGCATGGACGATGACGAATTGCGTCATGGCAAGCCGACCGTCCACCGCGCCTTCGACGAGGCGACCGCGGTGCTGGCGGGCGATGCGCTGCACGCGCTCGCTTTCGATATCCTGACGCAGAACGATGTCAGCTCCGATCCCTTCGTGCGCAGCGAACTCGTATCCGTGCTCGCGCGGGCGAGTGGGCACGAAGGCATGGCGGGCGGCCAGGTGATGGACATGGCGGCGGAAGAGCAGGATTACGACCTGCGCCAGGTGACGCGCCTGCAGCAATTGAAAACCGGCGCCCTGCTTGGCGCGAGTGTCGAGATGGGCGCGATTCTGGGGCGCGTTCCGCCCGAAGGGCGCGGCCATCTGCGCGCCTATGCCCGCGATATCGGCCTCGCCTTCCAGATCGCCGACGACCTGCTCGACGTGGAGGGGGACGAGGCATTGGCTGGCAAGGCGCTGCGCAAGGATGGCGAGCAGGGCAAGGCGACCTTCGTAACATTGATGGGAGCGGAAAAAGCCCGCGAACAGGCCCGCGCGCTGGTCGATCAGGCGGTGGGCCATCTGTCGGGGCACGGCTCCGACGCGCGACTGCTCGAGGCGCTGGCGCGCTTCGTCGTCGAACGCGATCGTTGAGCGGGAAGGGACGAGACATGAGCAAGCGCATCGGCATCTATCCGGGCACTTTCGACCCGATCACGCTGGGCCATGCCGATATCATCCGGCGCGGTGCGAAGCTGGTCGATCACCTCATCATCGGCGTCACCACCAATCCGTCGAAAAATCCGATGTTCGACACCGAGGAACGCCTCGCAATGGTCCGGCGCGAGGTCGAGGCCATGGGGCTTCGCAATGTCGAAGTCGTCGGGTTCAACGCGCTGCTGATGAAATTCGCCAAGGCGCAGGGGGCCAGCGTTATCGTGCGCGGCCTGCGCGCGGTCGCGGATTTCGAATACGAATATCAGATGGCCGGCATGAACCAGCAGATCGACGACGATATCGAGACGGTGTTCCTGATGGCGGACGTCTGCCTGCAACCGATCGCATCCAAACTGGTGAAGGAAATCGCCCTATTCGGCGGCGATATCGAAGCCTTCGTCAGCCAGGCGGTATGCGAGGACGTGGTCGCGCGGGTCGAGACGATCGGACAGCGCGGCGATTATTGACGCCGCACCATGGCTGCCACCCTATTCATTGAAACGACAGCGCGCGCCCGTTACAGCCGCCCCCGACCCCCAAACAATCACGATGGATATACGATGCTGAAGGTCACCACCGCCCTGTGCGCTCTCGGCGCTCTGACGCTGAGCCCTGTCGCCGCGCAGGCCCAGGATGCGGCCGAAACGCCCGCGGCGCAGCCGGTCTACGAACAGATCGACTACAATATCGAGAACGACCGCGAGAACATCCTGCTGCTCGACCTGTCGAATGGTGAGCGTGTCGCGATCCGTCTGATGCCGAGTTGGACACCCAACCATGTCGAGCGAGTGAAAACCCTTGCTCGCGAAGGCTTCTACAACGGCGTGATCTTCCACCGCGTGATCGACGGCTTCATGGCGCAGACCGGCGATCCGACCGGCACCGGCCAGGGCGGCTCGCAGCTTCCGGATCTGGAGGAAGAATTCAACCCGATGCCGCATATCCGCGGCACGGTTGCGATGGCCCGCGCGGCAAGCGAAGACAGCGCGAACAGCCAGTTCTTCATCGTCTTCTATCCGCGTTTCGCGCTCGACAAGCGTTACACCAATTTCGGCCGCGTGATTTCCAACATGGCGGCCGTGGACGCGATCCAGCGCGGCGAGCCGCCACAGAACCCGACGCGGATCATGCAGGCTTCGATCGCGAGCGACAACCGCCCGCCGGTTTCCATGCAGGCGATGCGCGCTCCCGGTCCGCAGACGGGCGAGGAAATGACCGCAGCCGATCTCAACGCGCCGCTGGAGGAATGATCCGGCCGGGCCGGTCCCGCTTTCGATGAAGGTCGACCTTTTCGATTTCGAGCTGCCGCCCGAGCGGATAGCGCTGCGCCCGGTAAGGCCGCGCGATGCGGCGCGGATGCTGGTGGTGCGCCCCGACGGCCCCTTCGAGGATCGCGGCGTACGCGATCTGCCAGCGCTGCTGCGCAAGGGCGATGTGCTCGTCTTCAACGACACGCGCGTCATTCCGGCCCAGCTCGAAGGCCGCAGGGGCGAAGCGAAAATCGGCGTGACGCTGCACAAGCGTATCGACCTGCGGCGGTGGCAGGCTTTCATCCGCAACGCCAAGCGCGTGAAGGAAGGCAATATCCTCACCTTCGGCGGCGGCGTGACGGCCGTGGCGGAAAGCCGGCACGAAGACGGCAGCTGGACGCTGGCTTTTCCGGGCACCGAGCCGGTCGAATTGCTGCTGGAACGCGCAGGCACCATGCCGCTTCCGCCTTACATCGCGGGCAAGCGCGCCACGGACGAGGCCGATCGCGAGGATTATCAGACCATGTTCGCCGCGCGCGACGGGGCGGTGGCGGCACCCACCGCATCGCTCCATTTCACGCCCGAACTGGTCTCCGCGCTCGAAGCGGCGGGGATCGGGCGCGAAATCCTGACGCTGCATGTGGGGGCGGGCACCTTCCTGCCGGTCAAGGCCGAGGATACCGCGGACCACCGGATGCACTCCGAATGGGGCCGTATCGAACCGGACGTCGCCGAGCGCCTCAACGCCGCGCGCGCAGCGGGCGGGCGGCTGATCGCGGTCGGGACGACGAGCCTGCGCCTGCTCGAAAGCGCCGCCACGCCCGAAGGCACCATCACCGGATGGGAAGGCGATACGGACATCTTCATCACGCCGGGCTACCAGTTCCGGGCCGTCGATGGACTGATGACCAATTTCCACCTGCCGAAATCGACGCTGTTCATGCTCGTCAGCGCCTTGATGGGGCGCGAGCGGATGCAGGCCGCTTACGGCCATGCGATCGAGAGCGAGTACCGGTTCTATTCCTATGGTGACTCCTCGCTCCTGCTGCCCTAACCGAGGGCGGTGCCCGAACCCATTCTCGAAATCGCCGGTCTGTCCAAAGTCTATTCCGGCGGCCTGAAAGCCCTCGACGATGTCGATCTGACCATTCGTCCGGGCGAAATTTTCGCTCTTCTGGGGCCGAACGGGGCGGGCAAGACCACTCTGATCGGCGCGGTCTGCGGTCTGGTTCGGCCCAGTTCGGGCAGGATTTCAGCATTCGGCCACGATCTGGCGCGCGACTGGCGCAAGGCGCGGGCACGCATCGGCCTGGTGCCGCAGGAATTGGCGACCGACATGTTCGAACCGGTCGAGCGCGCCGTCGCCCATTCGCGCGGCCTGTTCGGCCTCGCCCCCGATCCCGCCCGGATCGAGGAAATCCTGCGTTCGCTGTCCCTGTGGGACAAGCGCGGGGAACGGATCATGGCCCTTTCGGGAGGGATGAAGCGCCGCGTTCTCATCGCCAAGGCGCTGGCGCACGAGCCCGACCTGCTCTTCCTCGACGAGCCGACCGCCGGGGTCGACGTGGAACTGCGCAAGGGCATGTGGGCCATCATCGAGACGATGCGCGCGCGCGGCGTCACCATCATCCTGACGACGCATTATATCGAAGAGGCCGAGGAGATGGCCGACCGGGTCGGCATCATCCGCAAAGGCAAGATCATCATGGTGGACGATAAGGACGCGATGATGGCGCGCCTGGGCCGGACCGAGGCGCATATCACGCTCGCCCGGCCGCTTACCGAACTGCCGCCCGCGCTTGCGGCCTATCCCGTCGAACTGGAGGCGGGCGGAACCTCGCTATGCTATCGCGGCGGCGACGGTACGGGGAAGGGCAAGGGCGAGGTGGCGGCGATCACCAAGGCGCTGATCGGGGCCGGGATCGACTACACCGGTATCGACGTGCGCGAGAGCAGTCTGGAGGACATTTTCGTCTCTCTGCTGGGAGAAAACGCATGATCGGTTGGCGCTCGACCTGGTCGATCTACACGCGCGAATTGATGCGTTTCCTGCGCACCGCGTTCCAGTCGGTGCTTGCGCCAGTGCTGACCACCGCGCTCTATTTCATCGTCTTCGGCGCGGCGATCGGCGGGCGGATGCCCGACCTCGGCGGCGTGGAATATGGCGCCTTCATCATTCCCGGCCTGCTGATGCTGACTTTGCTGGGCGAGACGACCAGCAATTCCAGCTTCGGGATCTACATGCCGCGCTTCACCGGCACGATCTACGAATTGCTGTCCGCCCCCATCGGCGTGGCGGAGACGCTGATCGGCTTCGTCGGCGCGGCGATGACCAAGAGCCTGATCCTGGCCGCGATCATCCTTCTCACCGCGCGCCTGTTCGTCGATTATTCGATCGCGCACCCATTCCTCGCCGTGATCTACATCATGCTGGTTGCCGCCGCCTTCAGCCTGTTCGGCTTCATCCTCGGCATCTGGGCTGACAATTTCGAGAAGCTGGGCATCATCCCCATGCTGTTCCTCACCCCGCTCACCTTCTTGGGCGGGACCTTCTATTCGATCGATATGCTGCCCAAGCCCTGGGACATGATCGCGCTGTTCAACCCGATCGTCTACCTAGTCAGCGGACTGCGCTGGACGTTCTACGGCAGCAGCGATGTGGACATCGGGATCAGCTTCGGAATCACGCTCGGCTTCCTCGCCCTGTGTGTGGCGGTGATCGCATTCATCTTCAAGACGGGGTGGCGATTGCGCGCCTGAAGATTTATGGGGCAGGGGCTATGACGCTACGCCTTCGCCATCTGCCCCCGCTTCTCCTGTGTGTCGCCGCGCCGGTATTCGCGCAGGACGATACGCCGCCGGTCTCGCAGGCCGAACCCCTGCCCGAAACCTTGGCCGAACCCCTGCCAGAACCGGTGCGCGCCATGCTGAAAGCCGCCGCCGAAACGAACGATCCGGCGGTCTTCAACGCCGTGACGGCGACCGCGCGCAAGACCAATCCCGACAGCGCAGCAGAAATCGCCGCGCTCGAAAAGGATTTCGCCGAGACGCTCAGGGAGCGCAAAGCGCAACTCGCGATCGTCGAGGAGCGCGAATTGCGCGAGGCTGGCCTGTTCCAGAACTGGTCCGGCAGAGGCGAATTGGGTGCGTTCCGATCGACCGGAAACAGTGAAAATGTCGGCCTTACCGGCGGGCTCACGCTGGAGCGCGAGGGGATCGACTGGACTCACAAGCTACGCGCGCGCGCCGATTACCAGCGCTCGCGCGGGATCACGAGCCGCGAGCAGTATTTCGCTTCGTACGAACCGCGCTACCAGATCGGTGAGCGCCTGTTCGCCTACGGTCTCGGCCAGTTCGAGAGCAATCGCTTCCAGGGCTTCGACGCGCGATATGCCGTTTCGGGCGGATTGGGATACAAGGTGGTCGAGAGCGACAACCTGCAAGTGTCGGTCAAGGGCGGCCCGGCCTTCCGACACACCGAATTCGTCAGCGGAGACCAGGAAAGCAGCCTTGCCGCGCTGCTCGGTTTCGATATCGACTGGACCTTCGCCGAAGGCCTGAAGCTCACTCAGGACGCGAACGCCGTCGCCGAGGCGGGTGGCCAGGCCGTAGCGCTGATCGGCGGGCCCAGCACCACGCTGTCGCTGGTGACCGGCCTCGATGCGAAGGTCAGCGACCGGATCACGACGCGTTTTTCCTATGCGCTCGATTACGACAGCGATCCTCCCCCCAACGCCGTCAGCACCGACACGCTGACGCGCTTCACTCTGGTCTATGGTTTCTGATCCCGCCGCGATGACCGCTCCCCGTTTCGAATTCACCATCGCCGCCAACGACGGCGCGGCACGCACCGGCGTCATCCGGATGCGGCGCGGCGACATTCGCACGCCTGCCTTTATGCCGGTGGGCACCGCAGCCACCGTGAAGGCGATGAAGCCGGAAACGGTGCGCCGGACGGGGGCCGACATCATCCTCGGCAACACCTATCACCTGATGTTGCGCCCTGGGGCGGAGCGGGTTGCGCGGCTTGGCGGGCTGCACAAATTCATGAACTGGCATCGCCCGATCCTGACCGATAGCGGCGGCTATCAAGTGATGAGCCTGTCGGACCTGCGCAAGCTCACCGAACAGGGCGTCGAATTCCGCAGCCATATCGACGGGTCGAAGCATATGCTGACGCCCGAACGCTCGATGGAAATCCAGCGGCTGCTCGGCAGCGATATCGTCATGGCCTTCGACGAATGTCCGCGCGCCGATCAGCCGCGCGACGTGATTGCGAAGAGCATGGAGATGAGCATGCGCTGGGCGAGGCGCAGCCGCGAAGGCTTCGATGCGGGCGGCGAACATGCCGAAAAGGCCGCTTTGTTCGGTATCCAGCAGGGCGCGCTGGACGAGGAATTGCGGCGCCGATCAGCCGAGGCGCTGACCGATATCGGCTTCGACGGCTATGCCATCGGCGGTCTGGCCGTTGGCGAGGGGCAGGAGGCGATGTTCGCCACCCTCGATTTCGCCCCCGGCCAATTGCCGCAGGACCGGCCGCGCTATCTGATGGGCGTTGGCAAGCCCGACGATCTGGTGGGCGCGGTGGAGCGCGGAGTCGATATGTTCGACTGCGTGCTGCCGAGCCGGTCGGGCCGCAACGGGCAGGCGTTTACCTGGGACGGCCCGCTCAATCTCCGCAATGCTCGCTTCGCCGAGGATCAGGAACCGCTCGATGCACGGTGCGCCTGCGACGTGTGCGGCACTTACAGCCGGGCCTATCTCCACCATCTGGTGAAAGCGGGCGAAATTCTGGGTGCCATGCTGATGACCGAGCACAACATCGCCTTCTACCAGCAATTGATGCAGACCATGCGCGATGCGATCGGAGAAGGGCGCTTCGCGGCCTTCGCAGCGGATTTTCGCCGGGACTATCTCAAATAATCGGGTCCGTCGGAGCGACGCCCCGGGTGAATGCCGAAACCGTCAGGCCGCTTGCGAGACTGATTCCGTGGCCGCTTCACGCGGTAGCCAGATATCGCGTCCCCGGTCGCTGAGCACGGCGCTGCCGCGCCTGCGCTCCTTCGCCTTGTAAAGCGACTGATCGGCCATGTGAGTCGCGCGTTCGCGATCGATCATGGTATCGCGAAGTCGGACCGCACCGATCGTCCCACTGACCATGAAGGTGGAATCGCCGCTCGGTGACAGGCGCAACTGATCGAGCAGACGCTGAATGACCGTTTCGAGGTCGGCAACGAGAGCGGGATCGGTGATGAGCAGCACGAATTCGTCACCACCCAGCCGCGCGGCGAAGCTGTCATTGAGCCACGGCGCGCTCAGCACCTGGGCGGTCTTGACCAGCAATTCGTCGCCGACGGCGTGGCCGAAACGATCGTTCGCTTCCTTGAAACGATCGAGATCGATCAGAAGCAACGCGACGTCGCTTCCCGATGCGAGCGGCGCATAGGTTTTGGCATCGAAGCTTTCATTGAATCGGCGTCGGCTCGCAAGTCCGGTCAACTCGTCGGTGTTGGCCTTATGGATCAACGCCTGTTCGAGGCGATAGCGTTCCGTGACATCCTGAAAAACTCCGATCAGCGCGACGGTCCTGCCCTGATCGAGCTCCACCTCGCCCATGGCACGAACGCGGCGCTGACGCCCGCACGCGGTAATGAAATCGACCTCGAGATCGTAGGGGCGGCCCGTCGCGATCGCTTGATCCACCGCTGCCGACAGGATCGCCCGGTCCGAAGGAGGGTAGAAGCTGAGTGCATCCTCCAGCATCTCCTCCTGCCCCTTGGGCACCTCGTGGATGGCATAGACCTGGTCCGACCATTCCACGCGATTGTCCGCAAGGCACAGGCGCCAGGTTCCGAAGCCCGCAATCTTTTCACCTTGCCGCAGCTGCCGGTGCGAACGCTGCTGTTCGGCCAATAACTCGGTCAGGCGCTCCGCCGATCGTTCCGCGAGTGCTGCGTCAATTGCCGCCTGGACCAGCGATTGCGCCGCCAGGCCGAGCTGTTCGAGGGTTTGACGCTCCTGAGCGGAAAAGCTGCGCGGCACGAAATCGACCATGCACAACGCGCCGATCGGGACCAGATCACTATCTTGGCCGATCCTGACCCAGATCGGGCGACCGGCGTAAAACCGCATTCCGCCATCCGTCACCAATGGATTGGCGGAAAAGCGTGCGTCCTTCGTCAGATCCTCGACCACCAGAAGATCTGTTCCATCGAAGGCGTGGCGGCATATCGATTGCTCGACGGGCATTTCGCAGATGGAAGGGTCGGTAACCGCCTTGAACCATTGGCGATCGCATTCCACCACACTGATCGCGCCGATCGGGCAGCCGAACATGGTTGCCGTGGCGCCGGCGAGGCCGTCGAACTGGGCCTGCCGTGTCTCGCCGAGAAGTTCGGCAACGGCCTGAGCGTGAGATGCGCAAAACGCGGTCGGATTGGAAACGGTCATGCGCCCGCTATACGGTCCTCAGGGTTGAACTTGGCCTGAAAGCTTTGCCGTAAAACTACGTAGTTCGAGTAGCGCTTCGGGCGGCTGCCTGAGAGGGAAACCGGAAACGGAAAAGGGCGGCCCCGAAGGACCGCCCTTTCGATGTTGCCATAAGGCTGGAAGCGATCAGCGCGAGTAGAACTCGACGACCAGATTCGGTTCCATCGTGACCGGGTAGGGCACTTCGTCGAGCTTGGGCACGCGAGTGAAGGTCACCTTGTCGTTGCCGTCTGGCGCGACATAGTCGGGGATTTCACGCTCGGGCAGGCTCTGCGCTTCGATCACCAGCGCCATGTCCTTGGCCTTGCTGCCGAGGCTGACGACATCGCCGACCTTCACGCGGGCCGAGGCGATGTTGGTCTTCTTGCCGTTCAGATAGATGTGGCCGTGCGAAACGATCTGGCGTGCGGCGAAGATCGTCGGCGCGAACTTGGCGCGATAGACCACCATGTCGAGGCGCTGTTCGAGCAGGCCGATCAGGTTCTGGCCGGTATCGCCCTTGATACGCGCGGCTTCCTGGTAGGTGCGCTTGAACTGCTTCTCGGTCACGTCGCCGTAATAGCCCTTGAGCTTCTGCTTGGCGCGCAGCTGGAGGCCGAAGTCCGACATCTTGCTCTTGCGGCGCTGACCGTGCTGGCCGGGGCCGTAGGAGCGCTTGTTGACCGGGGAATTGGGACGACCCCAGATGTTTTCACCCATCCGGCGGTCGAGTTTGTACTTGGCGCTCTTGCGCTTCGACATAAGTCGTATCCTTCGATTTGCTGTCGCCACCCCATTGGTGGCGCTTGAACCCGGTTTCGCACCGCATGGGCTGTTCCCATGCGCGGCCACCGCTTCACCGGGGTGCGGAGCCAATTCGCGAAGCGCGGCCCTTAGCAAATATCGCGGATGGGTCAAGCGGGGCGTTCCGCGCTCGACAATCCGGGCGCGCGCGGGCAGGGCGCTGGACCATGGAAACCGATTATATCCTGCCCGACGATTGCACCTCCATGCTCGAGGTACGCCGCGGCGTCGATGCGACCGATCGCGAATTGATGGCGCTTCTCGACCGCCGGTTCGGATACATGCGCGCCGCCGCGCGGATCAAGACCGACCGGGGCGTGGTGCGTGACGAGGGCCGGAAGGCCGAGGTCATCGCTAACGCCCGTAAGGACGCCGACAATCGCGGCTTGCCTGCGGATAAGATCGAACAGATCTGGGACCTTCTGGTCGAGACCTCGATCGCCTACGAACTGGCCGAGTGGGACCGGATCAGGGCTTAGCGCTCGGCTTTCCCTCGTGCTGAAGGCTCGACAGGACGCCACGCAGTGTGCGCACTTCGAGATGGTTCCAGCCCGGTTTCGTCAGCACGCCGCGCAGCGTCCGGCGAGTGGCGTCGGTGCGGGATTCGGGCAGGAAATAGCCCTTGGGCTCCAGCATCCCCTCCAGATGCGCGACCAGACCATCCAGCTCTTCCTGCGGCGCGGGCGGCAAAAGGTCTTCCTGCGTCGGTTGGACCAGCGCCTCGTGCTTGGACCATTCGTAAGCGCACAGGATTACGGCCTGGGCGAGGTTCAGCGATCCGAATTCGGGATTGATCGGCACGGTCAGGATTGCGCGGGCGAGAGCAACATCCTCGGTCTCTAGCCCTGAACGCTCCGGTCCGAACAGGATCGCGCTGCGCCCTTGCGCCTGCGCCATCGCGCTCGCCGCTTCCTCGGGCGTCACGACAGGCTTGGTCACCCCGCGCTTGCGCACGGTGGTGGCATAGACATGCGCGCAATCGGCCACGGCTTCGGCAGCGGTCTCGAACACGCGCGCCTGTTCCAAGACCACGCTCGCCCCGGCTGCCGCAGGACCGGCGGATGGATTGGGCCATCCGTCGCGCGGAGATACAAGGCGCATTTCGACCAGCCCGAAATTCAGCATCGCCCGCGCCGCCTTGCCGATGTTTTCGCCCAATTGCGGACGGACGAGAACGATGACGGGTTTATCGGCCATTCTATTCGGCCCGGCGTCCATCGGCCGCTTCCTGCACCGTGCTGGCGAATTCCTCGAAATCGCGCGCCTCGCTGAAATCGCGATAGACGCTGGCGAAGCGGATATAGGCCACGCTGTCCAATTGGCGCAGACCGTTCATCACCATTTCGCCGATGCGTTTCGACGGAATTTCCGCCTCGCCCGCAGTCTCGACCTGGCGCTGGATTCCGGACACGAGCTGGTCGATCCGTTCCTGTTCGACGCTGCGCTTGCGACAGGCGAGGGCGATCGACTGTTCCAGCTTGCCGCGATCGAAGGGCTGGCGGCGGGCTTCCTTGCCTTCGCCGCCGGATTTCACCACCGTCACTTCGCGCAATTGCACGCGTTCGAAGGTGGTGAACCGCGCGCCGCAGCTGGCGCATTGCCGCCGCCGCCGGATCGCGGAATTGTCTTCCGTCGGGCGGCTGTCCTTGACCTGGCTATCTTCGTTGGCGCAAAATGGGCAGCGCATTCAGAGGCTTACTTTTTGATCCTGTTGTAGAATGCGAAGCCGGCACCGACCACGGCACCCACCGGGAGCGATATGACCGGCAGCAGCGCACCGGCCAGAGCGCCGATCGCGGCACCGGCCAGAACAGGCTTGGTCGATGGGTGGTCCATTCCGCCCTTGGCCATGCCGGAGACTTCCGCCTTGGCGTCTTCCACCCAATCGTTACGGCGTGGATCGCGATTGTCCATGTTCGTACTCCTCAGCGGCCCGGATAGACCGGGAAACGATCGCACAGCTCGCTCACGCGATCGCGCACGCTCTGTTCCACGGCGGCATCGCCATCGGCGCCGCTTTTCGACAGGCCATCGACCACTTCGGCGATCAGCTTGCCGATCGTGCGGAATTCTTCCGTACCGAAGCCACGGGTCGTGCCCGCAGGCGTGCCGAGGCGCACGCCGCTGGTCACGAAGGGGCTGCGCGTATCGTAGGGAATGCCGTTCTTGTTGCAGGTCAACCAAGCGCGATCGAGGCCCTTTTCGGCATCCTTGCCGGTTACGTCCTTCGCGGTAAGATCGACCAGCATCGAATGATTGTCCGTACCGCCGGAGACCACGCGAAGTCCGTTCTCTTCCAGGCTTGCGGCAAGGGCGCGGGCATTGTCCACCACGGCGCTGGCATAGTCCTTGAAATCGGGTCGCAACGCCTCAGCAAAGGCCACGGCCTTGGCCGCCACGATATGCATCAGCGGGCCGCCCTGCATGCCGGGGAACACCGCCATGTTGATCGGCTTGGACAGTTCGGGATCGTTCCACAGGATCACGCCCGAACGCGGACCGCGCAGGCTCTTATGCGTGGTGCTCGTCACGACATGGGCATGCGGCATGGGCGAGGGGTGGGCACCGCCGGCGACCAGGCCGGAAATGTGGCTCATATCGACCATCAGATAGGCGCCGACTTCGTCTGCGATGCGGCGGAAGCCCTCCCAGTCCCAGGTGCGCGAATAGGCAGTTCCACCGGCAATGATCAGCTTGGGCTTGTGCGCCTTGGCCGTAGCCATGACCGCGTCCATGTCGATCAGTTCGTCTTCCTGGCGCACGCCATAGCTGACCGGGTTGAACCACTTGCCGCTCATATTGACGGGCGATCCGTGCGTCAGGTGACCGCCCGAATTGAGGTCGAGCCCCATAAAGGTGTCGCCGGGCTGAAGCAGGGCGAGGAACACCGCCTGGTTCATCTGGCTGCCGCTGTTGGGCTGCACGTTGGCGAATTCGCAGCCGAAGAGCTTTTTCGCCCGCTCGATCGCCAGCGTTTCGACCACGTCCGCGTAATCGCAGCCGCCGTAATAGCGCTTGCCCGGATAGCCTTCCGCGTATTTGTTGGTGAAGACGCTACCCGCGGCTTCCAGAACGGCGGAGGACGCGATGTTCTCGCTCGCGATCAGCTCGATCTTGTCCTGCTGGCGCTTCAGCTCGTTGCGGATCGCGCAATAAATTTCGGGATCGGCTTCCGACAGGCTGTCATGCCAAAACCGGTCGGTCGGGCTACGGTCTTGCGAGGCTGGCGCGTGCGTGGGGGCGGGCTGGGTGGCCAAGTCAGATCTCCGGATTGGACAGTTTGTCGACGCGGCGCTGGTGCCGGTCGCCGAGAAAATCGGTCGAAAGAAAGGCTTCGAGGCAGGCCTTCGCCATGTCGGGCCCGGTCAGCCGCGCGCCCATGGCGATGACGTTCGCATCATTGTGCGAGCGTGCAAGTTCGGCGCTCAGCGGTTCCGAGACCAGCGCGCTGCGGCAGGCCGGATTGCGATTGATCGCGATCGAGATCCCTATGCCGCTGCCGCACAGCGCCACGCCGCGCTCGGCCGTTCCATCGGCGATGACGCCGGCGAGCTTGTAACCGTAATCGGGATAATCGACGCTGTCGGTCGTGTCCGGCCCGAGGTCGGCGACTTCATGGCCCTGTTCGATCAACCAGTCGCGCAATTGGGACTTCAGATCGATGGCGGCATGGTCGGAGGCAATGGCGATACGCATGGCTGCAGCGCATAGAGGCGATGCGGCGATGTTTCCACCTTCTTCGCGTTCAATTTCCGCATTCGAGCTTTTCGCGGATGTCGGCAAGGCGATAGGGTTTCGCAATGGTCGGGCATTGGGCGAACTGGCCCGGATGCTCGGCATTCCCGTAACCGGTCGCGAAAACGAAGGAGATGCCCAATTCGCTTAGGCGGGCGGCCACCGGATAGCTTTTCGTGCCGTGCAGATTGACATCGAGCACCGCGCAGTCGGGCGGAGCTTTTTCGATCGCTTCCAGCGCGTCGACGACGGTGCCGACGAGCACGACTTCGGCACCTAGGTCGAGCATCATGTCTTCCAGACCCATCGCAATAATGGGTTCGTCCTCCAGAAGCAGAACCGTCTTCCCGATCCAGCTCACAAGACCGCCTCGATCCTGCATTCGAAGCCGTCGGACGAATATTCGAGTTGGGCGCTGCCCTGGCCGACGCCGAAACCGCGCTGGATCAGGCGCGATCCGAAACCACGTGTGACCGGTTTTTCAACCTTCGGCCCATTGCGTTCCTTCCACAGGAAGCTCACTTTCGTGCCATCATGCGTGACGGCAGCATCCCATTCGATGGAGATACGGCCCTCTTCAGTCGACAATGATCCGTATTTGATTGCATTGGTGGCCAATTCATGGACGACCATCGCCAGGGCGACCGCAGGCTGCGGCATGATCGCCAGCTTCGGACCCGAAATGCTGACCCTGGGATCGTCGTCGGCAATCGTCGCGTCGAGAGTGCGGCGTACGACCGATCCGAGATCGGCCGTTTCCCAATGGCGTTCCGTCAACAGATTATGTGCGCTTGCCAAAGCGGCAAGACGCGCTCCGAACACTTCCAGCGAGGAATCGCATTCGACGCTGCGAAAGGATTGCTGCGCGAGGCCCTGGACGACAGCGAGGGTGTTTTTCACCCGATGGTTGAGCTCATTGACAAGCAGCCTTTGATGATCCTCGGCCTGCACCTCTTCGGTGGCGTCGTGCCCCTGGATAAAGATTCCTTGGACGGCGCCACTCTCGTTGAAGATCGGCTGAAAGATGAATTCGAGAAACATCTGCTCCAGCTCACCATCGGGCGAGGTTTGCATCATCACCTCTTCACGGTCGCCGAAATAGGGCTCTCCCGTCGCGAAGACCCGGTCGAGCGTATCGACGAAGCCCTGCGCGATGATCTCCGGCAAGGCTTCCCCAACCGTCTTACCGATCAGATCCCGCCCGCCCACAAGCTTGCGATAGGCGGCGTTCGCCATGACGAACCGATGCTCGCGCGTTCCCAGCACGGCGACGAAGCCGGGTGCCTGCTCCAGCAGGGCGCGCAACTGCGTCAATTCCTTGTTCGCATCGGCGTAGCGTTCTTCCACCGCCTGAGCCCGCTTGAGCACGCCCATCGCCTCGCGCATGCGCCGCAACTGCTCCACTTCGGTGATGTCGACCGTATGCTGGAGGATCAGGTCGACCTTGCCGTTCTCGTCCACAATCGGGGTATGCGTGGCACTCCAGAAATGGGTATCGAAGCTGCCGTGCTGGTCGGGAATATCGTAGCGGATATGCGCGATTTCGTCGATTTCGCCGGTTTCGCGCACGCGGTCCAATGAAGCACGCAATTGCCGGTAACTTTCCCCTTCGCTCGGAAACGCTTCGAACAGGTTCTTACCGGATATTTCCTCCAGATCGCGCATCGTGACCTTGAGGTATTCCTTGTTCGCCCAGACGATCGAGAGGTCACGATCGAGAAGCACGTAAGGATTGGGGGACGCGTCCAGAAGGCGTTCAAAATCCGGAGTCACGCGGCGTGTTCCCTCTCAGTGCCTTGCATCGCAAGAGGGTGGAGCGGCAAAATTCGCCGCGCATCCCTCTCACTCACAAAGACTGGCCAAAGAGGCGGTTCCAGCCAAAATTATTAAATTTGTTAATGCTCAGCCATTCTGCGAGCGGCTTGGCGGCTCGCCACACCGTGCGCAGTCCTGAATTATGAATGCGGTGCAGTTCTGAAAGCGCCCGCTCGAAAATGGTGAGCAGATCATGCGCGCGGGCGCGAGTTCGGCTCCGTCGGTAAGATATTCGATTTCGACGGTCTCGGTTTCGAGCCCTCGCCGCTCGAGACATTTCTCGACCTTCTCGCGAGATCCGGGTGAAAGGACGCGATAGATCGAAGCGTCGTTCAGTAATCGGCGTTTCACTCCGAGCAGGACTGCAAGACCGAGACTCGCCCGCAGGATGGTGCCGTTTGAATCGACGATGCCCGAACCCACGCCCCCGAGTTCCTTCGATGCCTGATCCCTTGCGAGCTCCTGCATGATGTTTTCGGTCGCACGAGTCTGTTCGGTGACGTCATCCGCGAAGATCGCCACGCCGCCTGGCCACGGGCGGATCACATAGCGGAAGAACCGCCCTTCGCGGTGCGATGAAGGAAGTTCAAACCGTTTTTCCTGACCGCTTTCCAAGACCTGCTGGGCGCATATCAGAATAAAGCTGTCATTGGCCGTCTTCGCGATATTGCCGAACTGATGCCCGATGACGTCGCCGCTAGAGTAACCGAAATAATCGAGAAAAGGCTTGTTCGCGCGTCGAACCCGTAGCGTATTGTCCATGATCATGATGAAGGTGCTGACAGTGTCCAGTACCAGCCGTAATTTCTCGTCGATGTCATGGACTTCGACGTTGGAAAGAGACGACATTCGATCGAAATCCGACTGCGGGACCATCACGAATTCGTTTCGCTTGTGCGAGGTGATCTGGACCGGGCCATGTTCGAGCATTGCGCGGACACGAGGCATATCGCGCACCACGTCCGTCAGAGTGGCCGTGCTCGGAGCTGAATTGGCGGAAGCGGTGTCTTCGGCGGAAATGGACTCTTGAGGCATGGTCAATTCTGCGCTTCTGCTCCGGCATCGCTGGTCAGCTATGTGCAACCATACGCGAATCTAATTGGAAAAAAAGAGGATTTCTATGAAGCTGGCGTGGTCTTTTCCGACCAGAGAATGACGTAAATTGCGAATTTCACGTATATTCCAAGTAATGCCAAGATTTTGAACTCGATAATACGAATGAAGCTGGCGAAAATCTTAACTTCGACGTTAAAAAAGCCACGACCCGCCGCTCATATTCGGATGCCGCCGTGAGAGTTTTTGAATTGGCAAGTTTTTTTCCGGCAATCGATATCGAACAGCGCGGTCAGGGAAGTGGCAGGATTCCGCGCCAGCTTCGATGAAAGTCGAGAAATAACATAATCACGCGTCGCTGCAGCGCACCATAATACGAACCGGTTACATTTGTGTTCGTGCCGCCTTTCCATCCGCGAACCCACATCGATTTCTGCATGGCCGCGATTGTGGCAAAGCGCAGGCCTAGGGGCGGATCGCGACGCTTACAGTCGCTGTTCGATCTGGCGAGTCGGGGAGAAGGGCCAACGGGATCAAATGGCGAGCGGCGCCTGCCCGACGACGCATAGGTGTAAAAAAGGCCGGAGATCGCTCGATCTCCGGCCTTTTTTGTTCGCCTACTGGTCGAGGAAGCTGCGCATCTTGCGGCTGCGGCTCGGGTGCTTGAGCTTGCGCAGGGCCTTCGCCTCGATCTGACGGATGCGTTCGCGCGTGACCGAGAATTGCTGGCCGACTTCTTCCAGCGTGTGATCGGTATTCATCCCGATCCCGAAGCGCATGCGCAGCACACGCTCCTCACGCGGGGTGAGCGAAGCAAGGACGCGGGTGACCGTTTCCTTGAGATTCGCCTGGATCGCGGCATCCACGGGGATGATCGCGTTCTTGTCCTCGATGAAGTCGCCCAGATGCGAATCCTCCTCGTCCCCGATCGGGGTTTCGAGAGAGATCGGCTCCTTGGCGATCTTCATCACCTTGCGCACTTTTTCGAGCGGCATGGAGAGGCGGGCGGCCATCTCTTCCGGCGTCGGTTCGCGGCCTTCCTCGTGGAGGAATTGGCGACTGGTGCGCACCAGCTTGTTGATCGTCTCGATCATGTGGACCGGGATGCGAATGGTGCGCGCCTGATCGGCGATCGAGCGCGTGATCGCCTGCCGGATCCACCAGGTGGCGTAGGTGCTGAACTTGTAGCCGCGGCGATATTCGAACTTATCGACCGCCTTCATCAGGCCGATATTCCCTTCCTGGATAAGGTCGAGGAATTGCAGGCCGCGATTGGTGTATTTCTTGGCGATCGAGATCACGAGACGCAGATTGGCCTCGACCATTTCCTTCTTGGCGATGCGCGCCTCGCGCTCGCCCTTCTGGACCATGTTCACGATCCGGCGGAATTCGGGCAGCGCCATGCCGGTCTGGCTGGCGATGTCGGAAATCTCGGTGCGGATGCGATCGATCGCGGACTCTTCCTTCTCGGCGAAGGCGGCCCATTTCTTGTCCTTCTTCGCGCGGTCGGTCAGCCAGGTATCGTCCAGCTCGTTGCCGATATAGGCGTCGAGGAAGTCGATCCGCTTGACCTTGTGGCGTTCCGCCAGGCGCAGCATCTGGCCGCCCAGAGCGGTCAGGCGACGGTTGAAGGCGTAGAGATTGTCGACCAGGAATTCGATCTTGGTCGCGTGGAACTGCACGCTTTCGACTTCGGCGGTGAGCTGTTCGCTCAGCGCCTCGTACTTCTTCTCTTTCGCCGCCGGGAAGGCATCGCCGCGGCCGAACACGTCCATGCGCTCGCCCTGCAGCTTCTCGAACTTGCGGAACAGGTCGGCGATACGGGCGAAGCGTTCGATGGCGTCGGGCTTGAGCGCGGCCTCCATCTGGGCGAGCGACATGGTGTTGTCTTCGTCCTCGTCGTCGTCCTTCTTGGACGAGCCTTCTTCGCCGTCTTCGTCGTCGCTCGAATCGTCATCGTCCGAATCGTCGTCGTCGCGGATCGTGGGGCCGGCGGTCTCTTCCGAGATCTCGCCATCGTCCTCGTCCTCGCCTTCCTCCATCTTCTCGGGCGGAGGCTCCTTCGACAGCATGGCGTCGAGATCGAGGATCTCGCGCAGCTGCATCTCTTCGTTGTTGAGCGCTTCCGACCAATGGATGATGGCGTGGAAGGTGATCGGGCTCTGGCACAGGCCCATGATCATCATGTCGCGCCCGGCCTCGATCCGCTTGGCGATGGCGATCTCGCCCTCGCGGCTGAGCAGTTCGACAGCGCCCATTTCGCGCAGATACATGCGGACCGGATCGTCCGTGCGCTCGCCCGCGGCGAGCTTCTTTTCGACAGGCTTGGTGCCGGCGGAGGGCTTGGCTTTCTTGCCGTCCTCATCGACCTGCATTTCCTCGACTTCGGAATCCTTCTCGGCCTCGGCCTCCTCGTCGCTTTCGACGATCTGGACGCCCATGTCGGACAGGGCCGACTGGATATCCTCGATCTGGTCCGAGCTCATCTCTCCTTGCGGCAAAGCGGCGTTGAGCTCGTCATAGGTGACGTAGCCCTTTTTCTTCGCCTTGGTGATGAGCTTCTTGATCGAAGCCTCGTTGAGGTCGATCAGCGGAGCGTCTTCGGTCTCGGGTTTCTTCGACTTGGTTGCCATGAAGGTGGGTCAGTCCGTTTTTGCGTGCCGGGCGGGAGAAGCCCCACACGATCGATCAATTCCTGATGTCGGCGGCCGCGGCGCGCATGCGCCCGAAACGCTTCAACCGGTCGTTCAGTGCCAGCAACCGTTCGCGGTAACTGGCCTGCTCGGCGATCGAGCCTTCCGGGTCCTGCTCGAAACGCGCCGTCGCTGCCGAGAGGGCAGCTTCCAGCGCAGGTCTTTCGACCAGCAGCGACACGGCTTCGGCCAAATCCTCGCGCGCATGAACCGGGTCGGTGCCTTCATCGAGAAAGGCGAAGCGGGTTTTTTCCGGTGGGGCAGGAAGGCCGTTATCGAATGATATGGATGATTCGCCGCGCAAATCAAGCGTCTCGGCGGCTTCGATCAACGAATCGATGGCGGGCCCGACATTTCGATCACTCGCGGCAAGGCCCATCAAGGCCTCTTCGTGGATGATGATCTGGTCCGGGAACCGAGCCAGACCGGCGAGGACGGCCGCAGTGAAAGCATCGCGCGCACCGCCGGAGATCGCGCGTTCGAGCCGGACCTTCGCGTCCTGCGACAGAATGGGATGGGCAGATTTGCCCTGCCAGAAGGCCCCGCCCGAACCGCGCGCCTGTCGCGGTTGCCATTCCCGCTGGGGTTTCGGCGGAAACGCAAAGGCGGAGAAACGCTCCAGCAATTCGCGCTTATAGAGCGCGCGGATATCGGGGTGCTGGATGGTCTCGACATGATCGAGCAGGCGCGCCTTCAACCCGGCCTTGTCTTCGGGCGAAGTCAGCGGCGCGGCGGCCTTTTCGAACTCCCACAGCGTGTCGAGCAATCCGGCGGGTTCGGAGAGAAGGCGCTCCATCGCCTCCGCGCCGTGCTGCCGCAGCAGATCGTCGGGATCGAGCCCTGAAGGAAGGCGCACGATTGCGAGCGAGTGGGCGGGGCGCAAAAGCGGCAGGGCGCGCGCCACGGCGCGCATCGCTGCCTTCTGCCCGGCCTTGTCCCCGTCGAAGCACAGAATGGGTCGTTCGACCTGGCGCCAGAGCATTTCGATCTGTGTTTCGGTCAGCGCGGTGCCCAGCGGCGCGACAGCCTCCTCGAACCCGGCCTGGGCGAGGGCGATCGCGTCCATATAGCCTTCGACCACGATCATCCGACCCGATTTGCGAGAGGCTGGGGCGGCGCGGTGGAGGTTGTAGAGCGTGCGGCCCTTGTCGAAGAGCGGCGTGTCGGGCGAATTCAGATATTTCGGCGCATTCGGATAGGCATCGCCATCGAGGATACGTCCGCCGAAACCGATCACCCGCCCGCGCGCATCCTGGATCGGCAGCATCAACCGGCCACGGAAGCGGTCGTACGGCTCCTTGCCCTCCACATCGATGCGCAGGCCCGTTTCGAGCAGCATCGGCTCGTCGAACTGCGACAGGGCGCGCGGCATCGCCTGGCGTTCTTCCGGCGCGAAACCGAATCCGAAAGTCTCGATCACGCCCTGTGAAAATCCGCGCCGCGCCAGATAGGCCCGCGCGGCGGCCCCATCTGCGGATCGCAGCCTGTCGACGTAAAAAGCCTGCGCCGCCGCCGTCACATCGTGCAGGCTGGCGCGCTTTTCCGCTCGCTCGGCTGCGCGGGGGTCGGGGGCGGGGACTTCCATCCCCGCTTCCGCCGCCAGCTCCTTCACCGCATCCATGAAGGGCAGGCCGTTCTGATCCGTCATCCAGCGGATCGCGTCTCCATGCGCCTCGCAGCCGAAGCAGTGATAGAAGCCCTTCTCGTCGTTGACGTAGAAGCTGGGCGTCTTCTCGTTATGGAACGGGCAGCACGCCTTGAACTCGCGCCCTGCCTTGGTCAGCCGCACCGTGCGCCCGACGATCGCGGACAGCGTGATCCGCGCGCGCAATTCGTCGAGCCATTGGGGGGTCAGCATGAGGGCGAGTCCGGCAGCACAAAGACACCCTACCCGTTCGTGTCGAGCGAAGTCGAGACACGCTCGTGCGGAGGCTTCGCAAAATGAGACAGGCGTGCCCAATCGGACGCCGCAAGCGCTTCCTTCTTGGCGGGCGACCATTTCTTGACGCGCAATTCGCTGGCCAGCGCCTCGTGCCGAGTCGCGAAATCCTGCGCCCAGACCAAGGTCACCGGCAAGCGCCGCGACGTGAAATTGCAGAATCCGCCATGCTGGTGCTGTGCGATCCGGCGATCGAGATCGTCGGTATGCCCCGTATAGTATTTTCCGTCGGAGCATTTGAGGATGTAGCACCAGAATGCCATCGGCGATCGTCCAAGCCAGCGTGTCTCGACTTCGCTCGACACGAACAGTTAGCAGCTGTCTTTTCTCCGAGAACTCCGGGGAGAATTACTCGTTCGTCTCCGCTGCGGGAAACGGCCCCTTCGCGCTTGCGGTCATGCCGTTCACTTCGAGGCTATACGCGTCTGCCGGGCCATCGGGCGGGGTGGTCGATTGCCACCAGAACGTGACCGGCATGCCCGGTTTCCATCCCGATCCGGCGGTGACGCGCCAGATGATTTCGCCCGAATCGCTGCTGACCTGGATCGCGTCGCCCGCGCCCAGCGCCGCTTCGGCCTGCGAGCGGGAATAGCCGACCGAGCGGTTGAACCCGGCGGCGGCCTGCGTCATCCGGAACAGCGAAGCCGGCACTTCCAGCGCGGCCCCTTCGGTTTCCGGCGTTTCGATCACTTGCGGCGTCAGGTCGTCGGCCAGCGTGATTTCATGCACATAGGTGTAGACGGTGCCTTCGGGCATCTCTGCCGGGACGCATTCGGCCGTGTCTCTGGGGCAGGCGACGAAGCTCTTGATCCGGGCGATCTCACGCCCATCGGCCATGATCGCGGCTTCGGGTTGGGGGCCTTGCGGGCCGACGATCTTGGCACCGAGGCTTTCGGGATCGAAATCCGCCGCCACGAGCGTGCGCGGCGCGGCGACGGTGGGCGTGGCGCTGGGCGTCGGTTCGGGTGCGGGCGCTTCGCCGCATGCGGCAAGGGCCAGCGGCGCGGCGAGCCAGAGCGGTAGGCGGATCGGGCTCACGAAAGCGCCTCCTTCACCCAGCCGCTTGCGCGCGTCATGTCGAGCGTGGCGCCGTGGCGCGCTTTCAGCTCGCCCATCACCTTGCCCATGTCCTTCATACCCTCGGCACCCGTTTCCGCCTTGATGTCGGCGATGGCGGCCTTGGTCTCTTCTTCGCTCATCTGCTTGGGCAGGAATTCCTCGATCGTGGCGAGTTCGGCCTTTTCCTTGTCGGCCAGCTCCTGTCGCCCGCCAGCCTCGTACATCTCGATCGATTCGCGGCGTTGCTTCGCCATCTTGAGAAGCACGTCCGTCACCATCGCATCGTCTTCCGGCTTTTTGTCCGACGTGCGCAATTCGATGTCGCGATCCTTGATCTTGGCGCCGATCAGGCGGAGGGCGGCAATCCGCTCCTTGTCCTTGGCCCTCATGGCAGTGACGGTTTCGGCCTGGATGTTCTCGCGCAGCATAGTGCCTCGTTTGACGGTATCTGTGGATGAATTGGCGTCCATTTAGAGCAAGCTGTCGCAAAGCCAAGCGTTCCGCTTGACGGGTGGGCGGCCTGCCCCTAGCGGCTGGGTCTTAGCACACATCGTCGGCAATTTCTTGAAACGGAGCGCCCATGGCCCTGTCCGCATCTTCGCACGCGCAACCATCAGGCGCGACCGGCGTCCTCGTGCTGGCGGATGGGACCGCTGTCTGGGGCAAGGGCTTCGGCGCCACGGGATCGGCGGTGGGCGAGGTCTGCTTCAACACCGCGATGACCGGCTATCAGGAAGTGCTGACCGATCCGAGCTATGACAGCCAGATCGTCACCTTCACCTTCCCGCATATCGGCAATGTCGGCGCGAACGAGGAAGACCACGAGAGCCGCGGCCTCGGCGCGCTGGGCTGCATCGTGCGGCAGGAAATCACCGCGCATTCCAATTTCCGCGCCCGCGACGAATTCGTCGACTGGTGCCGCGCCAACGGCAAGATCGGCCTGTCGGGTGTGGACACGCGCGCGCTCACGCGCCGGATCCGCTTGAACGGCGCGCCCAATGCCGTGATCGCGCACAGCCCGCGCGGCGAATTCGATCTCGACGCCTTGCGTCGGCAGGCCGCGGAATGGAGCGGGCTCGAAGGGCTGGACCTCGTCCCCGGCGTGACGCGCGGCGTGCTGGAGGATTGGCGCGGCGGGCCCTGGCAATTGGGCCACGGCTATGCCGAGCACGGCAACGAGAAGCCGCATGTCGTCGCGATCGATTACGGGGCGAAGGACAATATCTTCCGCAATCTCGCACAGGCCGGTGCGAAGGTGACGGTGGTGCCCGCGCGCACTTCGCTGGACGAGATCATGCGGTTGGAGCCCGATGGCGTGTTCCTGTCCAACGGCCCCGGCGATCCGGCGGCGACGGGCGAGTATGCCGTGCCGGTGATCAAGGGATTGCTGGAGCGCGACGTGCCGCTGTTCGGCATCTGCCTCGGCCACCAGATGCTCGGCCTGGCGGCAGGGGCGAAGACTGCCAAGATGTTCCAGGGCCACCGCGGCGCCAACCACCCCGTCCAGCGCGTCGGCCCGGTCTGGGGCGAGAGCGAGGGCCTCGTCGAGATCACCAGCATGAACCACGGCTTCGCGGTCGATGGCGAAAGCCTGCCCGAGGGGGTCGACGAGACACATGTGTCCCTGTTCGACGGCACCAATTGCGGGATTTCGATCCGGGGCAAGAAGGCGTTTGGGGTGCAATACCACCCAGAAGCGAGCCCGGGACCGCAGGACAGTTTCTACCTGTTCGAGAAGTTCGTGGGGATGTTGGGGTGAGGCGAAACATCCTTATTTCATTCGCGACCGGCTCACTCGTTACGTCACTCGCATGGTTTCTCGGGCAGACACTTACAGAGATCGATGAAGCTGTCCCACTCCTGGTGGTGAGTGACAAAGTCTCGATCGACCCCACCGAAATGAGCGGAATGTCTACTGAAGAAATCGGGGTTGCGTTATCGAGTGCTGGTTTCGCTCGCAAATGTGACGCAGCAAGCTTTGTCACCGATTGGGATGGTGGCTCGCATACGAAGCCGAAGACCTTCGTCGAAGTGACTGTTAGCAATACCGAAACTCTGAACTGCATCTTGGAAGTCGCCTCGAAAGAGGGCTTTCCGGTCAACATCAGCTTCAAGGCTCTCTAATGCCCAAACGCACTGACATCTCCTCGATCCTCGTCATTGGCGCTGGCCCGATCATCATCGGCCAGGCCTGCGAGTTCGACTATTCCGGCACGCAGGCGATCAAGGCGTTGAAGGAGGAGGGCTACCGCGTGGTCCTCGTCAACTCCAACCCCGCCACGATCATGACCGACCCGGAAATGGCCGACGCGACCTATATCGAGCCGATCACGCCCGAAATCGTCGCCAAGATCATCGAGAAGGAGCGGCCCGATGCGGTGCTGCCCACGATGGGCGGGCAGACGGCGCTCAATTGCGCGCTGGCTTTGTTCAACGACGGCACGCTGGAGAAATACGGCGTCCAGATGATTGGCGCGGATGCCGATGCCATCGACAAGGCGGAAAACCGCCAGCGCTTCCGCGAGGCGATGGATGCGATCGGTTTGGAAAGCGCGCGCAGCGGCGTTGCAAACACGGTGCAGGAGGCTTTCGACGTGCTCGAACGCACCGGCCTGCCGTCCATCATCCGGCCCAGCTTCACGCTCGGCGGCACGGGCGGCGGCATCGCCTACAACAAGACCGAGTTCGAGCGGATCGTGCGCGAAGGCCTCGACGCCTCGCCCACCACCGAAGTCCTGATCGAGGAATCGCTCCTCGGCTGGAAGGAATACGAGATGGAAGTGGTCCGCGACCGGGCGGACAATTGCATCATCATCTGCGCCATCGAGAATGTCGATCCGATGGGCGTGCACACGGGCGACAGCATCACCGTCGCCCCCGCGCTGACGCTGACCGACAAGGAATACCAGATCATGCGCAGCGCCAGCATCGCTGTGCTGCGCGAAATCGGCGTGGAAACAGGCGGTTCGAACGTACAGTTCGCAGTCGATCCGAAGTCCGGTCGCCTGATCGTGATCGAGATGAACCCGCGCGTGTCGCGCTCTTCCGCGCTCGCCTCCAAGGCAACCGGTTTCCCGATCGCACGCGTCGCCGCCAAGCTCGCCGTGGGATACACGTTGGACGAGCTGACCAACGAAATCACCGGGGCGACGCCTGCCAGTTTCGAACCGACGATCGATTACGTCGTCACCAAGATTCCGCGCTTCGCCTTCGAGAAGTTCAAAGGCGCCAAGCAGGAATTGTCCACCGCGATGAAGTCGGTGGGCGAGGTGATGGCGATCGGCCGCTGTTTCGCGGAATCGATGCAGAAGGCGCTGCGCGGCCTCGAAACCGGACTCGACGGCTTCAACCGCGTGCCCGAGCTGGAAGGCAAGAGCCGCGAGGTCATCACCGCCGCGATAAGCCAGCGCACGCCCGACCGCATTCTAAGGATCGCGCAGGCCTTCCGCGAAGGCTTCGAAATGAGCGAGATCCAGGCGCTTACCGGCTTCGATCCGTGGTTCCTGCGCCAGATCGAGGCGATCATTTACGAAGAGAACATGATCGCGCATAACGGCTTGCCGCGCGATGCCGCCGAAATGCGCCGCCTGAAAGCGATGGGCTTTTCGGACAAGCGCCTCGCCACGCTCGCCGTGCGCTCGGTGGGTGTCGCCGGAGGCCTCGCGGAAACGCAGGCGCGCCGTTCGGGCCTGCTGCACGATGCCTTGCGCGCCATGGCGGGCGCGACCAGCGAGGAAGAGGTGCGCAAGCTGCGCCAGAAATTGGGCGTCTTCCCGGTCTTCAAGCGCATCGACAGCTGCGCCGCCGAATTCGAAGCGACCACGCCCTATATGTATTCGACCTACGAAGCGCCCAGCTTCGGAGAGCCCGAGGACGAGGCAGAGCCCAGCGATCGCCGCAAGATCGTGATCCTTGGCGGCGGGCCCAACCGGATCGGGCAGGGCATCGAGTTCGACTATTGCTGCGTCCACGCCTGTTTCGCGCTCGGCGACGAAGCGCAGGGCGGGGCCGGGTTCGAGACCATCATGGTCAATTGCAATCCCGAAACGGTCAGCACCGATTACGACACCTCCGACCGGCTCTATTTCGAGCCGCTGACCGAGGAAGACGTGCTGGAAATCCTGCGCGTCGAAATGTCGCGCGGCGAGGTCGTGGGCGTGATCGTCCAGTTCGGCGGGCAGACGCCGCTGAAACTGGCCGCTGCGCTGGAGCGGGAAGGGGTGCCGATCCTGGGTACCAGCCCCGATGCGATCGACCTTGCCGAAGATCGCGAACGCTTCGCGCGCCTCGTCAACAAGCTCGATCTGAAGCAGCCGCAGAACGGCATCGCGCGCGATCGGGACGAGGCCGCCGCCTGGGCCGCCCGCATCGGCTATCCCGTGCTGCTGCGCCCCAGTTATGTGCTGGGCGGGCGCGCGATGGAGGTCGTGGACAGCGAAGCGCAGCTCGACGATTATATCGCCACCGCGGTCAACGTGTCGGGCGACAGCCCGGTGCTGGTCGACCAATATTTGCGCGATGCGATCGAATGCGATGTCGACGTGATCTGCGATGGCAACGAGGTCCGCATTGCGGGCGTCATGCAGCATATCGAGGAAGCCGGCGTCCATTCGGGCGATTCCGCCTGCACGATCCCGCCCTACAGCCTTTCGGACGAAATCGTCGCCGAGATGGAGCGGCAGGCCGAAGCCCTGGCCCATGCGCTGCAAGTGCGCGGCCTGATGAACGTCCAGTTCGCGATCAAGGACGACGAGGTCTATCTGATCGAAGTCAATCCGCGTGCCAGCCGCACCGTGCCCTTCGTCGCCAAGGCGATCGGGCGTCCGGTCGCCAAGATTGCCGCGCGGGTGATGGCGGGCGAACCGCTGTCCAATTTCGAACCCTTCGACATCCGCCCCAAGCACATGGCAGTGAAGGAAGCGGTGTTCCCCTTCGCGCGGTTCCCCGGTGCCGATCCGATCCTTTCGCCGGAAATGAAGAGCACGGGCGAAGTGATGGGAATAGACTCCACGTTCCCCGCCGCCTTCCTCAAGTCGCAGATCGGCGCAGGCATGCATCTGCCGCGTTCGGGCACGCTGTTCGTTTCGGTCAAGGATAGCGACAAGCAGGTGATCCTGCCCGCCGTGAAGACTCTGCTCGATCAGGGCTTCCGCGTCATCGCGACGGGCGGCACGCAGCGTTATCTTGCCGAACAGGGCCTGGCGGTGGAGCCGGTCAACAAGGTGGCCGAAGGACGCCCCCATATCGTCGATGCGATCGTGGACGGGGAGGTCGACCTGATCTTCAACACCACCGAAGGCTGGCAATCGCTGCTGGATTCGCAATCGATCCGGGCCGGGGCCCTCGAACGCAAGGTGCCGTATTACACCACGGCGAGCGCGGCCTTGGCCACGGCACGCGCGATCGCGGAAGTTTCGACCGGTGAGCTTGAAGTACGCTCGTTGCAGGACTATTATAGCTGACGACTATTGAGCGATTGCCCCCCACACATTCGATGCAGTGACATTCCGCAACCGTGCGGAAGGCTCCTCGAATTGCATGTGCGGGGGCCACAGGAAGGTGGGACCCGAGTCCATGGAAAAGGTACCGATGCTCGCCGAAGGCTATGAAAAGCTGACGGCCGACCTCAAGGCTTTGCGGGCGGAGCGTCCGCTGGTGGTGGACGCGATCGAGGAAGCGCGTGCCCATGGCGACCTTTCGGAAAACGCCGAATATCACGCCGCCAAGGAACGTCAGGGCCAGATCGAAGCGCAGATTGCCGAGATCGAGGACAAGGTGACGCGCGCGCAGATCATCGATCCCAAGACGCTGTCGGGCGACAAGGTGGTGTTCGGCGCTACCGTCACGCTGCTCGACGAGGACGACAAGCCGATCAAGTACCAGATCGTCGGCCAGACCGAAGCGGATGCCAGCAAGGGCCGGATCAGCTACAATTCGCCGATCGCCCGCGCGCTGATCGGCAAGCAGGTCGAAGACGAGATCGAAGTCACCGTGCCGAGCGGGGACAAGTTCTACCTCGTCGAGAAGATCGAATTCATTTGACCGGTTGATGGGCAGAGGGCGCGTGGCCGGTCGATGTCAGCGCCTTCTCCATAGCCCAGTTGTGAATGGCGACGCCGTCGATCGCGAAATCGCGTCGGTGGGTCACGCTGTAGCCCGCCCGCTCGAAAGCCGGGCGGGCCAGATCGCTCGCTTCGGTGAAGAGCCGCTGGCTTCCGATCTGGCGCGCATGGCGTTCCGCATCGGCAAGCAAACGATCTCCGAGGCCCGATCGGGTGTGATCCGGGGCGATGTAGAGGTGGTCGAGATGGCCATCTTGCTGCAACAGCGCATATCCGCAAGGGCGCGATCCCGCGTCCACGGCTACGAGGATGATGTCGCCCTGAGAGGCACGTAAGCAGTAACGCTGGGCGTTGCTGAGCCAGGCGGCCCAGACCGCGATCTGATCGCACGAATAAGCGCGCGGACCGATCGAGAGGATCGCAGTCCGCGCGATAGTCAGAAGCTGTTCGGCATCGTCCTCGCGAAAGAATCGGATCGAATGCCGTCCGGCTTCAGGCGCTCGGTTCGAGCAATTTGTGCAGGTGCACGATGACGTATTTCATTTCGGCATCGTCCACGGTGCGCTGGGCGTTGGCACGCCAGGCTTCTTCAGCACTTTCGTAATCGGAATAGACGCCGGTGACATGGATGCTTTCCGGATCCTGAAATTCGGTGCTGCGCGGATCTTTCACGCGGCCGCCCATGACAAGATAGAGCGTCTGATTGGCAGTGGTTTCTTCCATGGGGAGGGGCCTTGGTCTGTAGGGAGTTCGGGATTGAAGAATTCGCGTGCCCCATACCGCAAGCGGCGCGCCAGGCAAACCCGGCGCGCCGCTATTGGGCGACCCTTGAGGATCGGATATTCGTCAGATCAATGCGACAGGCGCGACTTCAGATTGCGGAACCGACGGCTCGCCTTGCGACCGGCACGGCGGCGCGAACTGGCCAGCGCATCGCTCGTCGCATCGGCGCGATAGGCGGCATCGCGGCGCAGACGGCGCGCAGTCGAACCGACGCTGTCGCCGAGATCTTCGATTGCGTCCGAGCTAGACCGCAACGCCGCAGCGCCCGCCGTTTCGGCGCGGTCCATCAGACCCATAGCGTAACCGAGAACGGTATCACCCGCCATCGCGGCCATCGTCCCAGTACGGCGACCAAGACGCCGACCCGGACGGGTCATCGCGCCGATCAGCAGGCCGACACCGATCGCTCCGCCGACGACTGCGAGCGGGTGCCTCTTCGCGAAATCCGTCGCACTGTCGAGCACGTCCTTCGCCTGATCGGCAAAGCTGCGTTCGGCATTGCGCTGCTCGCTCGCCTCGATGCGCTGGCGAAGGGCCTCGCGGCGCTCTTCGTCCGTTTGCGGCTTGGTGTCGGTGTTGAGAGTGGCGACGTTATTCATATCATGCTCCGGAATTGGGTGTCTGATTAACCAACGGTATCAGCGGCCGAATTGTTCCGAATGGAGCCACTCGTCGTCATATTCCTCGTCCGTTTCGTCGTCCTCGACCCAATCCTCGCCGAACAACGCCTTGAGAACCGGGTTGCGAGCGAACCAGAGGATCGCGCCAGCCGCAATCGCGGCCAGCGCACCCTTGTGATCCCTCGCGACGTCGAGCGCCTCGTCGTAAACATCGCTCGCGCCCTCCGCGATCCGGTCCGCGATGCGCGCACCGGGTCCGCGGGTGGCGAGATCGGATTTCAGATTTTCGATATCGGCATCGACAAGCGCCCGCGCCGCATCGCGTAATCTTCTGTCTTCCATCATCTTGGCACGACGCGGACCCATCACCTATCCCCTTTGAAAGCGTCTCGGATGTCGTCGATCTTGCCCTTGAGCATGCGAACGCAGACCAATCCGAGTACGATCAGCGCGCCGCCGACGATCGCCGTGGCGATCCACGGTCCCACGAGAGGCGCGAGGGCGATCACCGTTCCGACGGTCAGCGCGATGAGCGCGAGGTGTAGAACGCCGAATGCCGCCGCGCCGTATGCCACTGCGAGCTTTGCGCGGTTGGCGACGAAGGACGAGCGGCTTTTCTGAAAGGCGATTTCGGCTTCGACATACGTCTTGCCATCGTCGAACAGAGCGAAAATATCGTCGGTCAGCGAGTGCCTGATCTCGGCTTCGACATCGTCCTGCTCCGCAGCCTCTTCGAACACCTCGGCGGCTTCGCGGGCGCTGTGCGTGGAAGAGGGAGCGGACGTTGCCCGCCCCCCATCCAATTCGTCGCGCTCGATGGGCTTTTCTAGAGTGCTCACTCCGAACCGGCGATCAGCGACGGCTGAACAGGCGCGAGAGCATGAAGCCGGCGACGGCGGCGATGCCGACTGCGGTCGCCGGGCTGCGACGGACCATCGCGCGGCCTTCGTCGGCCAGTTCGTCGACGGTCTTCGCGTCGAGCTTGGCCGCCGTATCGTTCAGCGAACGCGACGCGCTGCGGGCGTAATCGCCGTATTTCGCGCCGACCTTTTCATCGACGTAATGCGCATTGTCGTTCACCATCTGGCCGAGCGTGGCGATCCCTTCGGATAGCTTGGATTTCCCCTGCGTGGCCAGTTCGTGACCCTTGACCTTCGCTTCTTCGCCATAGGCGTGGGCATCGCTCTTGAGGTTCGACTTCTTGCCTTCGGCCTGAGCCTTGTACCCCTTGGCGCGCTCGCCCGCTTCGGCGCGAAGCGCGGCTGCGCCGGCCTTGGCTTCCTGCACCGCATTGCTGAAGCGCGATTTGGCTTCTTCGCGATGCGGATTGGTCTGCGGAGCGGTAGCGGCAGTGTC
Source organism: Erythrobacter sp. A6_0 (assembly GCF_017744235.1). Taxonomy (NCBI): domain Bacteria; kingdom Pseudomonadati; phylum Pseudomonadota; class Alphaproteobacteria; order Sphingomonadales; family Erythrobacteraceae; genus Erythrobacter; species Erythrobacter sp. A6_0. The sequence goes on along the minus strand of NZ_JAGHQR010000001.1, from coordinate 816,174 downwards.
GGTGGTAGTGGTGGCGGTGTTGGTCACGGGAACGGTCTCCTTGGCTGCGCCCTTCTTGGCCACGGTCTTTCGCGGCTTGGGGGCGGTTTTGGTCTTTTTCGCGGAAGTCTTGGTTTCTTTCGGGTCGGCCATCGGTTCGTCCTTGCCTTTTCTGCGGTCTCTAATTCGAAGCGAATCCGAAGCACGTTCATGCCCGGTCTATGTTGTTGCAACGCAACTTGCGCGGCAATGTTCCGACGCATAGAGGAACCGCGTTCGAACCATTCCCCTACACGGAGCCGCCAAGCCATGACCGCGATCATCGATCTGCACGCCCGCGAAATTCTCGACAGTCGCGGCAATCCGACAGTGGAGGTCGACGTTCTGCTCGAAGATGGTAGCTTCGGGCGCGCCGCCGTCCCCTCGGGCGCATCGACCGGCGCGCACGAAGCGGTGGAACTGCGCGATGGCGACAAGGATCGCTATCTCGGCAAGGGCGTCCTCAAATCGATCGAGGCGGTGAACACCGAATTGCGCGATCTGTTGATCGACGCTTTCGACGCCGAGGACCAGCGCGATATCGATCAGGCGATGATCGATCTGGACGGCACCGACAATAAGGGCCGCATCGGCGCGAACGGCATTCTGGGTGTCAGCATGGCAGTCGCCAAGGCGGCGGCGAATGCACGCGGCCTGCCGCTCTATTCCTATATCGGCGGCGTCTCCGCCCATGTCCTGCCGGTACCGATGATGAACATCATCAATGGCGGCGAACATGCCGACAATCCGATCGACATCCAGGAATTCATGGTCATGCCGGTGGGCGCGGGCAGCCTTGCCGAAGCGGTGCGCTGGGGCGCGGAAATCTTCCACACGTTGAAGAAGGGCCTCTCGCAGAAGGGGCTGGCGACGGCCGTGGGCGACGAAGGCGGGTTCGCTCCCGATCTGGCCAGCACGCGCGCCGCGCTCGATTTCATCATGGATTCGATCGGCCAGGCCGGATTTACGCCGGGTGAGGATGTGGTGCTTGCGCTCGATTGCGCCTCGACCGAGTTCTATCGTGACGGCAAATACGAGATTTCGGGCGAAGGGCTTTCGCTCGATGGCGAAGGCATGGCCGAATATCTCGACAAATTGTGCCGCGATTACCCGATCCGCTCGATCGAGGACGGGATGGCGGAAGACGATTTCGCCGGTTGGAAGGCGCTAACCGATCGGATCGGCAACACCATCCAGCTCGTCGGCGACGATCTGTTCGTGACCAATCCAACCCGTCTGCGCGACGGGATCGGCCAGGGACTCGCCAATTCGCTGCTGGTAAAGGTCAACCAGATCGGCACGCTGAGCGAGACGATGCAAGCCGTCGATATCGCCCACCGCGCCGGTTACACCGCCGTGATGAGCCATCGTTCGGGCGAGACCGAGGACGCGACCATCGCCGATCTCGCGGTCGCGACCAATTGCGGGCAGATCAAGACCGGCTCGCTCGCGCGTTCGGACCGGCTCGCGAAATACAATCAGCTCATCCGCATCGAGGAAGAACTGGGCGACAGCGCGGTCTATGCCGGTGCGGACTGTTTCGGACGGCTGCGCGACTGAGCCGGCGCTTAGCCGCAGCGCCTTCCGGCGCTAGGCGGCGAAACGTTCCGACAAAGCGAGGAGGGCGAGCGCGGCCTTCGCCGCCTCGCCGCCCTTGTCCTTCTGCGCTGGATCGGCACGGACGAGCGCCTGCTCTTCGTTTTCGACTGTCAGAATGCCGTTGCCGATGGCGATCCCATCCATCGTCAGCGCCATGATCCCGCGCGCGCTTTCGCCCGCGACGATCTCGAAATGGTAGGTTTCGCCCCGGATCACGACGCCGATTGCGACGTAGCCGTCATACCGACCGCTCTCGGTCGCCAAAGAGATGGCGCCGGGGATTTCGAGGGCACCGGGGACGGTCAGAACCTCGACTTCGTGTCCGTCCGCCTCGAGCGCCGAGCGCGCACCGGCGATCAGCTGATCGTTGAGATGGTCGTAGAAGCGCGCTTCGACGATGAGGAAACGGGCCATGGGCTTACTCCGGAATTTTGTGGTGGCCGACGATATTGAGGCCATAGCCTTCGATCGCGACGAGGTTGGGGGTCGAATTGGTCAGCAGGATCATCTCGTTGACGTCGAGATCGGCTAGGATCTGCGAACCGATTCCAACATTGCGATATTCCTCGCTTTCGCCACCGGCGACCGGGGGAGGGGGCTGGGTGATGATCACGATGATGCCCGAGCCATGTTCGCCCACGGCTTCCATCGCGCGCTGCAAAGTGCGCTTGCGCGGGCCGGGCTGGCCGAGCAGATCGTCGAACAGCGAGATCGGATGCACGCGCGCCAGCGTGGGCTCGCCTTCGATCACATGGCCTTTCTGCAGCACGTAGCTTTCGGTCCCGTCCACCGTGTTGCGATAGGTCAGGAGCCGCCACTGGCCGCCGTAATCGGACGTGAAGCTGCGTTCGCCCGTCCGCTCGACCAGATGATCCTTGCGCATCCGGTATTCGATCAGGTCGCGGATCGTCCCGATCTTGAGTTCGTGCTTGCGCGCGAAGGCCATAAGATCGTCGAGCCGGGCCATGGTCCCGTCTTCGTTCATGATCTCGCAGATCACGCCTGAAGGATTGAGGCCGGCAAGGCGCGAGATGTCGACGGCCGCTTCGGTATGCCCGGCGCGCACCAGCACGCCGCCGTCGCGCGCTGTCAGGGGGAAGACATGACCCGGCTTGACGATGTCCGCAGGGCCCTTGCCCGCATCGATGGCGACCGAGACGGTGCGCGCCCGATCGGCCGCGCTGATGCCGGTGGTGACACCCTCCTTCGCTTCGATCGAAGTGGTGAAGGCGGTCTGCATGCTCTCGCGGTTGTCGCGGCTCATCGGTTCGAGGCCGAGCGCGTCGACGCGCTTGCGATCGAGCGCGAGACAGATCAGCCCGCGGCCATGCGTCGCCATGAAATTGATCGCAACCGGCGTGGCCATCTGGGCGGGGATGATCAGATCGCCCTCGTTCTCGCGGTCCTCATCATCGACGAGGATATACATCCGGCCATTGCGCGCTTCCTCGATGATCTCCTCCGCGCCGACGAGAACGGGCGTCTCGTCATTGTCGGAAAGGAAGGCGGCGAGCTTGCGCAGGGTTTCGGAGGTTGGGTTCCAATCCTCCTCGGTGCAGTCGCGAAGTGTGTTCGCGTGCAGACCTGCGGCCCGCGCCAGACCGGCCTTGCTCATGCCGCCATCGTTTACGAGGCGCCGGACTTGGGAAATGATGTCGCTCATGCCGCGCCTTAATCACACGGGAATGTGATTGTAAAGCGCAGCCTCACAGAGGGATGTGCAGGAGAGCCTTCAGTCGGGGTGGATAAACCTTATGGATTCGTATGGGCTCAGCGGGACTCGCCCAGTCCCGCACCCGCAATGAAGAAATCCGTTCGAGCCTTCAAACGTTCCGGGCTTCGCGAAATTCCGAGGCCGTGGCTGATCGCTTCGGAATGAACGTCGCTGACGAACTGGCCCATGAAGAGCTCGGCAAGCAGTTCGGGTGTGCCGTTCATCGCCACGCCTTCATGCTGCCAAGTGCGAAAGACATGCTCCAGCGCCGCTCGCGTGCGCGTGGCAGTCCGCTCGAAGAAGCGGCGGGCGAATTCGCGGTCGCTCATGCTGCGTGCGATCACGATACGCACCAGGGCGACCGTTTCGGCATCGAGGAAATGCGCGTCGAAGGCGCCGGCGATCCGATGAAGGATGGCCGCGCGGTCGCCTCCCGCTTCCATTGCCTCGCGCACGATTTCATCGCCGGAGGAGGCGTGTTCGAAGACCGCCGCTTCGAGCAGGCCGTCCTTGTTGCCGAAGAGTTTATAGACCGTCGCCAGCGAGCCGCCGGCACGCTCCACGATGTCGCCGAGCGTGGCGTTCTCGTACCCCCGCTCGACGAAGAGGGTTCGCGCCGCTTCGATGATCGCGCGGCGGCGGCGATCGAGGCGGCAGCATTCGGATACGCTCATCATGCGAATACGCTCATAATTCGATTGGGCCTCTAGCAAAGCGGGTTGCGGGGCAAGTGTGTAATGCTTATTACACCTTCGCACCTGCACAATGAACAGGGTCCGAACCTGTTTCCCGATTCGTTCGAAAGAGTGTCCGTATGAAGACCATTCTCGCCGGCCTGGCCGCCTGTCTCCTGCTCGGCGCGTGCTCCGGAAACGAAGCGCCGCCCGAACCGCAGCCAGTGCCCGTCCGCATCGTGACTGTGGCGAGCCAGGCGGTGCCCAATGTCATCGAATTGCCCGGCAGGGTCGAGCCTGTACGCGTCGCCGAAGTGCGCGCGCGTGTCACCGGGATCGTCCAGCAGCGCTTGTACGAAGAAGGGACGGACGTTCGCGCCGGACAGCCGCTGTTCCGCATCGATCCGCGCGAATTGCGCGCCAGCTATGCCCAGACGCAGGCCGCCCTGCAGCGCGCCCAGGCGACAGCCGCCAATGCTCGCGCGGTGGTCGAACGCTATCGCCCGCTGGTGGAAGAAAATGCGATCAGCGGTCAGGAATATGACGCGGCGCTGGCCGCTTCGCGCGAGGCGCAGGCCAATGTCGCGCAGATCCGCGCCCAGTTGGAAGCATCCTCGTTGCAGCTGGGATACACCACCGTGCGTGCGCCGATCGGCGGCCGGGTGGGCCGCGCACAAGTCACCGAAGGCGCACTGGTCAGCCAGGCGGAAGGCACACTGATGACGCGGATCGAGCAGATTTCGCCCGTCTATGTCAGCTTCGCCCAGGCCGCGAGCGAGGTGATCCGCATCCGCCGCGCCATTGCCGCAGGGGAAATCGATCTGGACGAAAACGATCGGGTCGAAGTGCGGCTGACCTTCAGCGACGGCACCGAATATCCGGTTTCGGGCTTTATCGATTTCCTCGCCTATTCCGTCGATCAGGAAACCGGCACGGTCGAATTGCGCGCCGAATTTCCCAATCCGCAGAATTTGCTGCTTCCGGGCGAATTCGTCCGCGCCCGGATTTTCGCAGGTCAGGTGCAGAACGGTCTGACCGTGCCGCAAAGGGCCGTCTCCCTGACGGAAACGGGCGGAACCGTGTTCGTGGTCGATCGCGAGGGCAAGGCTGCCGTCCGGCCGGTGGAACTGGGTGCGATGGTCGAGGGGCGCTGGATCGTCGAAAGCGGCATCCGCGCAGGCGATCGGGTGATCGTCAGCAATCTCCAGAAGCTCCGCCCGGGCGCTCCGGTAAAGGTAGTGGACGGGCCGACCGGGCGCTCTCCGGCGAAACGGACCGCGCAACCGCCCCGGTCTGCGAGCACCGGCGGAGCGGAGTAAATCATGGCCCGCTTCTTCATCGACAGGCCGATCTTCGCCTGGGTGGTTTCGCTCGGCATCCTGCTCGCAGGAATTATCGCTCTGCGCGCGCTTCCCATCGAACAATATCCCGAAGTCGCTCCGCCTTCCCTGGCGATCAACGTCGTCTATCCCGGCGCCGACGCCGAGACGCTTGAGCAGAACGTCACTCAGGTGATCGAGCAGCAGCTCAACGGGGTCGAAGGCTTCCTCTACATGGCCTCGTCCAGCGCTTCCAACGGTACGGCGACCATTACGCTGACCTTCGAGGCAGGGACCGATATCGACATCGCGCAGACCGAGGTTCAGAACCGCCTCAGCACGGTCGAAGCGCGACTGCCCGAAGAGGTCCGCAGGCAGGGCATCACCGTGCGCCAGGCCAATGCCGGCTTCCTGATGATCGTGGCGCTGACGTCGCAGAGCGGCGCGCTCGACACCACCGATCTCGGCAATATCGCCGCCACCCAGGTCGTGGATGAATTGCGCCGCGTTGCCGGGGTGGGCGATGTCACGCTGTTCGGATCGCAATATGCCATGCGCATCTGGCTCGATCCCGATGCGCTGGCGTCCTACAATCTTTCGCCCGGCGCGGTGCTTGCCGCAATCCGCGAACAGAACGCGCAGACCGCAGGCGGTTCGATCGGGGCACAGCCGATCGCGGACGGACAGCAGATAACCGCCACCATCACGACGGACGGGCGCTTCACCAGCGTCGAGGAGTTCGAGAACATCATCCTGCGCGCCAGCACCGGCGCGGCGGTTGTGCGATTGGGCGAAGTGGCGCGGGTCGAGATCGGCGCACAGACCTACGCAACCTCGACCACGCTCAATGGCAAGCCCATGGCGGGCATGGCGGTCCAGCTCGCCACCGGGGCCAACGCTCTGGCCACGGCGGAAGGCGTAAAGGCGCGGATGGCGGAATTGTCGTCCGGCCTGCCGGGGGATGTCGCCTGGTCGATCCCTTACGACACGACGCCCTTCGTCCAGGCTTCGGTCGAAGAAGTGGTCAAGACGCTGGTCGAAGCGATGGTGCTCGTCTTCCTCGTCATGTTCCTGTTCCTCCAGAACTGGCGCGCCACTCTGATCCCCACGCTCGTCGTTCCGATCGCGCTAGCGGGTGCCTGTCTTGGCCTCTGGCTGTTCGGTTTTTCGATCAATGTCCTCTCGCTGTTCGGCATGGTGCTGGCGATCGGCATTCTGGTCGACGATGCGATCGTGGTGATCGAGAATGTAGAGCGGATCATGCGCGAAGAAGGGCTGCCCCCGCTCGCAGCCACGCGAAAGGCGATGGGCCAGATCAGCGGCGCGATCATCGGCATTACGCTGGTCTTGATCGCGGTGTTCGTGCCGATGGCCTTCTTCCCCGGATCGACGGGCGGAATCTATCGCCAGTTCTCGGTCACGCTGGCGATCTCGATCTTCTTTTCCGCCTTCCTCGCTCTGTCGCTGACGCCTGCTTTGTGCGCGACCTTCCTGAAGCCGATCGAGCAGGGCCATGACCACACCGACGATCCCGTGACAGACGAAGCGGCCGAGGCTCAACCGGGCTGGCGCGGGAAATTGGCGCGCGCTCGCGGCGCGGTCGCTCGCTTCTTCGGGCGCTTCAATCGCTGGTTCGCACGGATGCAGGAGAAATACGGCCGCGCCAACGACCGTATCCTGTCGCGCCCGTGGCGGGCCTTCGCAGTGTTCCTGGCGCTCGGCCTCGTCACCGTCCTGTTGTTCGCTCGGCTCCCTTCCGCCTTCCTTCCGACCGAGGATCAGGGCTATCTGATCACTGCCGTCCAGGCGCCTCCCGGTGCCACGCAGGAGCGGACCGACGAGGCGTTGGAGCCGATCGAGGACTGGTGGCTGGCACGCGATGAGGTCGAAAACCTCGTCGTTGTGCGCGGCTTCAGCTTCTTCGGACAGGGCCAAAACAACGCTCTGATGTTCGCATCCTTCAAGCCCTGGGACGAGCGGACCGCCGAAGGCAGTGCCGCCGGCGAGATCCTGGGCCAGGCGATGGGCGTGTTCAGCCAGATCGAAGGCGCGATCGCCTTCGTGATCCAACCCCCCGCGATCCAGTCGCTGGGTCAGGCGAGCGGCTTTAACCTGAAACTGCAGGATCGCGGCGGCGTCGGGCGCGAAGCTCTGACGGCGGCCCGCGACCAATTGCTTGGCATGGCATCGCAGAGCCCGCTGATCGCCAATTTGCGGCCCGAAGATCAAGGGCCGAGCCCCGAAGTATCGATCGATATCGATCGCGTGCAGGCACGGGCGCTGGGCCTGTCCCTGACGGACGTCAACGCCGCGCTCTCGATCGCTTTCGGGTCCGCCTATGCCAACGACTTCAACCGCGAAGGGCGCGTGTTGCAGGTGCTCGTGCAGGCGGATGCGCCGTATCGCATGACGCCCGACGATGTGCTGGCGCTGCGCATCCCCAATGCGCAGGGAGAGCTGGTGCCGTTCAGTGCCTTTGCCAGCGCCGAATGGTCCGCCGCGCCCGCCAGTCTGGCGCGCTATAATGGCTATCCCGCCATGACTCTGTCCGGGATGGCCGCTCCGGGCGAAAGTTCGGGCGCTGCGTTGGCCGAGATGGAACAGCTCGCCAGCCAGTTGCCGCCGGGCATCGGCTATGAATGGACCGGCATCTCCTACGAGGAAAAGCAGGCCGGAGGCCAGATCGGGCTCCTGCTCGCTTTGTCTGTTGTGGTCGTGTTCCTGGTGCTCGCTGCGCTTTACGAAAGCTGGGCCGTGCCGCTGGCCGTGCTGCTGATCGTGCCGATGGGCGTGCTGGGCGCGGTCGTTTTCTCGATGCTGCGCGGCCTGTCTGCGGACGTCTATTTCAATGTCGGGCTGATCACCATCATCGGCCTCGCCGCCAAGAATGCCATCCTGATCGTCGAATTCGCGATCGAGGAAGAGGATCGGGGCCTCAGGCGTATCGACGCTGTGAAGGCCGCCGCGCGCCTGCGTCTGCGCCCGATCATCATGACCTCGCTCGCTTTCACCATGGGCATGGTCCCGCTCGTCCTCGCCAGCGGGGCAGGCGCTGCCAGCCGGATCGCCGTCGGCACGGGCGTGGCAGGGGGCATGATCGCGGCGACCGTGCTCGGCATCTTCCTGATCCCGATGCTCTATCTGCTGGTGCGCCGGAATATCAGCCGCAAGCAGCCCTCGGCAGCCGGCCATATCGAAGAGGAGGAAATGCGCCCCTCCGCTGGCGCAGAGGCTGATGCCGAACGTTCCGCTCCCGAAGGAGACACCGCGCGATGATCCGCTCCAACAAGACCATCGCGGCGCTCGCGCTGGCATCCACCGGACTCGCCGGATGCGCCAGCATGGCGCCCGAGCATGTCCGCCCGCACGCCGCGACCGCGCCTGCCTTCGATCCGGACTATCGCCCCGATGGCGAGGTCGTGGCATCGCAGCTTTCCTATCGGGACTGGTTCCCCGATCCGCGCCTGACCGCGCTGATCGCCAGCGCGCTGGAGAACAATCGCGACCTCCTCGCCGCCACGGCGCGGATCGAGCAGGCGCGGGCGCGCTATCGCATTCAGGACAGCCGCGAATTGCCCAGCGTGGTGGCGAGCGGTGGGGCGACCCGCACGCGACAGCCGCTCGGCGTCAATCCCGCCCTCGATACCGGCGATGTGGAAGGCGCCCCGGCCTCGGTCACTTTCAATCGTTTCGAAGTGGGCGTCGGCGTCAGCAGTTTCGAACTCGATTTCTGGGGCCGGGTCGCCAGCCTGTCGCAAGCCGCGCGGGCCGAATATCTCGCCACCGTCGCCGCTCAGCGCGCGTTCTATCTCTCCCTGATCGCGGACACGGCGACGACCTATTTCGAGATCGTCGAAACCGAAGAGCAGATCGCGCTGGCCCAGGCGACCGCCGAAAGTCGGCGAGAGGGGCTCAGGATCGCCCGGCTTCGCCTCGACAACGGCGTGACCTCCGCGCTACCCTACCGCCAGGCCGAGACGCTGTTGACCCAGGCCGAACAGCAGGTGGCGAGCGAGAAGCTGGTACTGGCTCGCTTGCGCAACCAGCTTGCCGTGCTTGTAGGCGGGACCGTTCCTGAAGCCCTTCCCGAAGGTCTAGCGCTGGCTGCGCAGGGCGATGACCGCCGCCTCGCCGCAGGATTGCCGTCCGACCTGTTGCTGGTGCGCCCCGATATCGTTGCAGCCGAAGAGCAGTTGCGTTCCGCCCGCGCGAATATCGGCGCTGCGCGTGCGGCGTTCTTTCCCACCATCTCGCTGACCGGTAATGCCGGCCTGTCGTCCGGCAGCCTGGATGGACTGTTTTCGGGCGATAGCCTGGGCTGGAGCTTCGGCCCCAGCATCTCGCTCCCGATCTTCGACTGGGGCGGGCGCGAGGCCAGTCTGGACCTCGCACAGGCGCTGGAGGTGGAACAGGTCGCGAATTACGATCGCACCGTGCAAACCGCTTTTCGCGAGGTATCGGACGCACTGGCCGGACGGGAATATCTCGCCGAGCAACTCGATACGCTGCGCCGGGCCGTGACTGCGCAAGAGCGGATCGCCCGCATCGCCCGGCTACGTTACCGCGAAGGCGTGGGAAGCTACCTCGAAGTCCTCGATGCCGAGCGCAATCTTTTCAGCGCGCAGCAGCAATTGCTCACCACGCAACGCGCCTGGCTCCAAAACCGCGCGACCCTGTTCGTGGCGCTCGGCGGCGGTTTCCCGCAGTCATAGCGAACGATCTGCGTTCGAAAAGATCGGTCGAATGATGTGATGAGAGAAGGTGGTGGACGCACTAGGGCTCGAACCTAGGACCCGCTGATTAAGAGTCAGCTGCTCTACCAACTGAGCTATGCGTCCACTGCAGACCATCCGGCTGCGATCCCCGAGTCGGGGAGGCGCTCATATAGCCGGGATTTCTCCGATGAAAAGGGGCTGCGGGCCGGTTTTGCGAAAAAGATCGCATTCGCAGCGCCGCATTCAGCCCAGCATTCCCTTGCGGCCCTGCTGCCGGTTCCAGCGATAGACCATCATCAGCGTGCCGATGCAGATCATGTTGGTCAGCATCGATGACCCGCCATGGCTCATGAAGGGCAGGGGAATGCCGACGACGGGCGCAAGGCCCATCACCATCATCAGGTTGATCGCGACGTAGAAGAAGATCGTCGCCCCCATGCCTGCCGCCAGAAGCTTGGCGAACCGGTCGTTGGAATTGCGTGCGACCGACAGCGCCCAAAACAGGATCAGCGCGAAGCAGCCGATTACCACGACGCCGCCGATGAAACCCCATTCCTCGGCCATGGTAGCGAAGATGAAATCGGTGTGCGGCTCGGGCAGATAGTGGAGGTGGCTCTGCGTGCCTTCGTTGAAGCCCTTGCCACTGAAACCGCCCGAACCGATCGCGATCTTGGACTGGGTGATGTGATAGCCATCGCCCAAAGGATCGTTCTCGGGATCGAGGAAGGTGAAGACGCGGCGCTGCTGATAAGGCTGGAGCCCGAAGAAAAAGGCGAGCGGGGCGATCACGGCTGCGGCGGCCCCTGCCATCAGGAACCAGCGTAGCGGCAGTCCGGCCAGGAACATCACCACGCCCCCTCCGAACGCGATGGCGAGCGAGGTGCCGAGATCGGGCTGGGCAAGCACGAGCATGATCGGCAGTCCAATGAGGATCCCGGCCGGTGCGATAGCGCGCCAGGTGCCGATCATTCCGACCGGAAGATCGCCATAAAAGCGCGCCAGCACCAGCACGAGCGCGGGTTTCATCAGCTCGGACGGCTGCAACTGCATGAAGCCGAGATTGAGCCACCTCTGGCTGCCTCCACCGACGAACCCGATCGCTTCCACGATCACCAGCAGGATCAGTACCAGCACATAGACCGGATAGGCGGCGAGTTTCACGATATCGGGCGGGAACAGCGACATGACGATCGCCATCACCAGAAACACGCCGAAGCGCACCAGATGCGATCCTGCGTAAGGGTCGAGCGAGCCACCCGCGGCGGAATAGAGCACCAGCCCGCCGAACCCGATCAGGATGAAGAGCGGGAACAGCATCATCCAGGGCTGGCGTGCGACGGGTGTGGGTATCACACTCATTGCGGGCGCGGCGAACCGGCTGTGGCAGGAGCGGGCGTGGGCGCATCGCTCGCCGCGGGCTGCGGAGCGGCAGGCGTGCCGGGCGCGGCGACCGAATCGGGAGGAGGCGTGTTGCTGCTGGGATTGGCCTCGTCACGCGGCGTGATCGGCGTATTCGCGATCTCTTCGCTCTGGCGCGCGGCGACGCGTGCTTCGGCTTCGACGAGGTCGAAAATCTCTTCATCGCGGCTCGGCGCGGGCGGCACGGCTTCGCCGGCGGCGGTGGCATAGGCGATGTATTTGCGGGTCAGCCGCTCCTGCGCGGTACCGCCCCATTGTTCTTCCAGAGCGCGCAGAGCGTCCATCCCCTTCTGCGGATCGAACATGAAGGTCATCACGTCGCGCGCGATCGGATAGGCTGCGCCGGACCCGCCGCCATGCTCGATCACGACTGCGCCCGCATATTTCGGTTTGTCGAAGGGGGCGAAGAATACGAACAGGCCGTGGTCGCGATATTTCCACGGGCCGGATTTACCGTCCGACTTGCTGAGCGAAACCACCTGCGCCGTGCCGGTCTTGCCCGCCATCAAAATGTCGTCGAACGGCAAGCGCCCGCGCCCGGCGGTGCCGGGGCCGTTGACGACGTCGCTCATCGCCTGGCGGACATAGGCGACGTGATCTTTGGGGAAATCGATCTGGTCGGCTCCGGTGCTCTTGTTCGAGCGGGTGAGGCGCGGATTGAGGTGGCGACCGGTCGCGAGACGCGCCGTCATCACGGCGAGCTGGAGCGGATTTGCAAGGTAATAGCCCTGTCCGATCGAGGCATTGGCCGTGTCGTAGGCCTGCCATTCTCGATCGTATTTTTCTTCCAGCCATGAAGGCGAAGGCACGGTACCGTAGAACTGGCTGATGACAGGCAGATCGAACTGCTTGCCCATGCCGATCGACTTGGCAAAATCGGCCACCTTGTCGAAGCCGACTTCCAGCGCCATGCGATAGAAATAGCTGTCGCAGGATTGGTAGATGCCCTTGGCCATGTCGACCTGGCCGTGATTGCCCCAGCAATTGAAGAAGCGATTGCCGATCCGAACGCCGCCCCCGCAGGTGATGGTGCGGTTGGGATCGATTCCGGCCTTCAGGAAGGCCATGCAATGCATCGGCTTGACGGTGGACCCGGGCGGATAGAGGCCTTTCAGCACCTTGTTGCGCAGCGGAACGCGATCGTCGTCGCGCAGCATGGCGTATTCCACGCGCCCGATCCCTTGCGAAAAGCTGTTGGGATCGAAGCTCGGCATGGAGGACATGCACAGGATGTCGCCGTTCTCGCAATCCATGACGACGCACGATCCGCTTTCAAGCCCGATGCGGCGCGCGGCATAATCCTGCAACGGCCCATCGATGGTGAGGCGGATGGGATCGCCCTGAATATCTTCGCGCGTTTCCAATTCCTGCACGATGCGGCCGGACGCGGTCACTTCGACCCGTCGCGCTCCGGGTACGCCGCGCAGATCCTGCTCGAACTGGCGCTCCAGCGCGTCCTTCCCGATCTTGAATCCGGGCGTGATGAGGAGGGGGTTGCCCTCTTCCTCGTATTCCTCGGCATTGGCGGGGCCGACATAGCCGATCAGATGGCCGACAGCCGGGCCGGTCGGATAATGGCGGGAAAAGCCCCGCTGGGGGACAACGCCGGGCAGGTCGGGCAAGCGCACGCTGACGGCGGCGAAATCCTCGTAATCGAGGCCGCTCGCGATCTCGACGGGCTGGAATCCGGCGGCGTCCTCCACGCGCTTCGTCACGTCGGCCATGGCCGCTTCGTCGAGGCGCAGGATGCGGCCCAGCGCGCTCAGCGTACCGGAGGCATCCACCAGCTGGTCGGGGATGACATCGACCCGGAAATCCGCGCGGTTGGAGGCGAGGGGCGCACCGTTGCGATCGAGGATCCACCCGCGGCGCGGCGGGATCAGCGACAGATTGACGCGGTTGCTCTCGCTTTCGAGCTCGTACCGCTCGTTCTCCGCAATCGCGATATAGCCCATGCGTGCGGCGAGCAGCGTGCCAATCCCGCCCATCGCCCCGGCGACCAGGAAGCTGCGTCGCTTGAACGCATTGTCCAGCATCGAAGCGGTGGTGGGCTGTCCCTTGCGCGATCCGAGTTTCATACCGCCGCTCAGCCCAGCTTGCGCCAGCGCGTCAGGCGCTTGCGATCGAGGAAGGCCACGAACAGCGCGACCAGGGGAAAAAGGAGGATCGAAAGAACGATTTGGGGCACAAGCGCAATCAACATGGGAAGAGAGGGTTCGCCGCCGGAAAACAGCATGGCCGCCAACAGATACACGGGCAGGATTAAACCGGCGGTGAACCAATCCTGCGCGAAGCTGCGCCAGGGGAAGCGCGTTTCGATCAATTCGACCGCGATCATGGCGAGCGACCAGAGCAGGGCGGCGCTGCCGAGAGGCTGGCCGCTGAAGAGATCGTCGAACAGGCCGAGCGGGAAGCCTGCCCATACCGGCAGCAGGCCCGGCCGCACGAGACGCCAGCCGATCAGCATGAGAAATCCCAGCGGCGGCACGATCGGCAGCGCGCTGGCGATCACGATCAGCGGCAGGACCGAAGCCAGCATGATCGAGAGATACGGTACGCCATTTGCCAGAACGGTCGAGTGCGAGCGATTGATGCGGCTGCCATAGGCATCGCTGCGGGAGCGGGGGTTCATCCGCTCCATTATTCGCCCAGTTCGCGTTCGATCGGCGTCCGCGATCCGCGCAGCGCGGCAGGCTCGAATATCGGCAGGACCGACACGAAATCGGCGGCTGCGGGATCAGTCACGATGCGGGCGAGTGCGCCGTCGTCGGTGATTTCGGTGGCGATGGCGACGGCGATGCCGGGCTGGTAATACCCGCCCGCGCCGCTGGTGACGAACAGGTCGCCCTTCTCGATCGGATTGATGCCAAGATTGATCAGCCGGATACGGATCAGACCATCGCCGCGTCCTTCGGCGAAAGCCACGACCTCGTCCTGGGCGCGGCGCACGGGCAGCACGCTTTCGCTGTCGGTGAGGAGCAGAACGCGCGAGCTGCGATCGCCGACCTCGAGGATCCGCCCGACCACGCCGCGCGGGGACCGCACCGGCATGCCCACGCGTACCCCATCCTCGGCACCCGCGCCGAGATAGGCGAAGCGCCGCGTGCTGGCGGATGTGGCGCCGATCAGCCGGGCGGTGGCGACCGGCTTCGTGTCGGTGTTCTGCAGGGACAGCAGCGATTTCAGCCTGCGGTTCTCCTGCTCGACCGCCTGCGCTTCCTTCAGGCGAATGCGCGCGATTTCCACCTCGCGCTTCAATTGCGCGTTCTGGGATCCAGCGCGAAGATATCCGCGCACGGCCTGATAGAAGCTCTTGCTTTCCGTCCGTCCGGTGGCGACCGTGCGGGTGGCGGGCGCGACCGCGTCGTTCGCCTCGCCCCGCAGGCCGGACAGGAATTGCGGCTGCCACAGCGACAGGCCGAGCAGGATCGCACCCACCAGCGCACCTGCGCCGGCAGCGATATAGCCCGTGAAGAGGCCGTATTGCGCCCTTCGCGAATAGCTCGAACGCCGTTGCCCGGTCGGCGCCATCGCGGCCGTGCTCCCCTACTACTTCAAGCGCGGCCTAAGCCGTCATCAAAACGCCGCGATAGATTTCGTCTTCCATCGCACGGCCTGTGCCCAGCGCCACGCAGGAGAGCGGATCTTCTGCAATGGTGACGGGAAGGCCGGTCTCTTCGCGCAGATATTCGTCGAGACCCTGGATGAGCGCGCCACCGCCGGTCAGGACGATACCCTGATCGACGATATCGGCGGCGAGTTCGGGCGCGGTGTTTTCCAGCGCGATACGGACGCCTTCAACGATGGCCCCGATCGGTTCCGACAGGGCTTCTGCGATATGGCCCTGATTGATCGTGATTTCCTTGGGCACGCCGTTGACGAGGTCGCGGCCCTTGATGGTGATCGCTTCGCCGATGCCGTCTTCCGGCGCGACGGCGATCCCGTAATCCTTCTTGATCCGTTCCGCCGTGGCATCGCCGATCAGGAGATTGTGGTGGCGGCGGACATAGCTGACGATCGCTTCGTCCATCTTGTCGCCCCCGGTTCGCACCGAGGTGGTGTAGGCGAGACCGCGCAGCGACAGCACCGCGACTTCGGTCGTGCCGCCGCCGATATCGACGACCATCGATCCGACGGGCTCGGTCACCGGCATGTCCGCGCCAATCGCGGCGGCCATGGGTTCGAGAATCAGGAAGACCTGGCTTGCGCCTGCGTTCGATGCGGCGTCGCGGATCGCGCGGCGTTCGACGCTGGTCGAGCCCGACGGAACGCAGATCGTGATTTCGGGATAGCGCATCAGGCTCTTGCGGCCATGCACCTTGCGGATGAAGTGCTTGATCATCTCTTCGGCGATTTCGATGTCGGCGATGACGCCGTCGCGCAAGGGACGGATCGCTTCGATGCTGTCCGGGGTCTTGCCCATCATCATCTTCGCATCGTCACCCACCGCCTTCACGCGCTTGACGCCGTTCAGCGTTTCGATCGCGACGACCGACGGTTCGTTGAGAACGATGCCCTGATCCTGAACATAGACCAGCGTGTTGGCGGTGCCGA
This sequence comes from Erythrobacter sp. A6_0, assembly GCF_017744235.1. Taxonomy (NCBI): domain Bacteria; kingdom Pseudomonadati; phylum Pseudomonadota; class Alphaproteobacteria; order Sphingomonadales; family Erythrobacteraceae; genus Erythrobacter; species Erythrobacter sp. A6_0. The sequence goes on along the minus strand of NZ_JAGHQR010000001.1, from coordinate 800,162 downwards.
GATCGATCGCCATGTTCTGCGAGCCGAACTTGAAGAGATTGTTCCAGAAGCTCATTCTAACCCGATTCCATAAGTGGATAAGGGCCTTACGCCTCGATTCTACGAGAGTTCCGACCCGATTGTGACAGCGGAGCGGTGGCCTTAGCGAAGGTGTGGCGAAAATGCCAAAACATTCACGGGCTCCTGCCGGGGAAATCTGCGCGCCCGGCCTCGAAATCGCGGCGCTTCGTCGCTAGCTTGCGCGGCTCGCCATGCCGATCATACGCCGCCTCCCCGAAACGCTCGTCAATCGCATCGCTGCGGGCGAGGTTGTGGAACGCCCCGCAGCGGCGCTTAAGGAGCTGGTCGAGAACGCCATCGATGCGGGCGCGACCCGGATTGCGATCAAGCTCGTCGAAGGCGGGCTGGGCTCGCTGGAAGTGACCGATGACGGATGCGGCATGACGCCCGACGAGATGGCGCTGGCGCTCGAACGCCACGCGACCTCGAAATTGCCCGACGAGGCCATCGAACAGGTCGCCACTCTGGGTTTCCGGGGCGAGGCGCTGCCGTCAATCGCCAGCGTGTCGCGCTTCACGTTGGAAAGCCGCCCGCGCGCGTCGGAGCAGGCCTGGCGCAAGGTGGTCGATCACGGTGCCATCGTGGCGGACGAGCCCGCTGCGCTCCCGCCGGGAACGCGCGTGCGGGTCGAACAGGTCTTCGCCAAAGTGCCCGCGCGGCGCAAATTCCTGCGGACGCCGCGTAGCGAATATGCCGCCTGCCTCGATGTGGTGCGCCGCCTTGCCATGGCGCGGCCCGATATCGGCTTCACGTTGGAGCATGGAGAACGGCGCATCCTGGCACTCCAGCCGGACGAGGCAATTGCAGATCGCGTGGCGCAGGTCGTGGCCCGTGAACTCAAGGACAATGGCGTCGCGATCGAGCTGGAGCGGCCGGGCGAGGCGGGGCCGATCCGCCTGTCCGGTATAGCGGGCCTGCCGACCTACAATCGCGGGATCGCCGATCATCAATATCTGTTCGTGAACGGGCGTCCGGTAAAGGATCGCCTGCTGACCGGCGCGGTGCGCGGGGCCTATGCCGACATGCTGGCGCGCGATCGGCACGCCGTGCTGGCCCTGTTCCTCGACCTGCCGCCGGAAGATGTCGATGTGAACGTCCACCCGGCCAAAACCGAAGTGCGGTTCCGCGACGCCAATGCGGTTCGCGGCTTTATCGTTTCGGGCCTGCGACAGGCCCTGGCGAGCGAGGATCGGCGCAGCGCACAGACCCCCGACCGTGGTGCGATGGCGCGCTGGACGAGCGAGCCGGCACAGAAGGAGACCATGCGCGACGAACCGTCGCCCGCGCTCGCGTCGATCTTCGGCGGTCGGGACTGGTCCGCGCCCTCCCGTTCGGTGGCGGAGGCCGGGGCACCGTGGCGCGCGTCCGAGAACGATACCATCGCGGCGCCTTTCGGGCGCGCGGAGGAAGCGGCGCCGATCGCGGAGGAAGACCGCGACTTTCCGCTGGGCGTGGCGCGCGGCCAGGTGGCAAACACCTATATCGTCGCCGAGGCGAAGGATGGGCTGGTCCTCGTCGATCAGCACGCCGCGCACGAACGCCTGGTGCTGGAGCGGTTACGGGCCGCTGGTGCGGAGGACGCCGTTTCGCGCAGCCAGGCGCTGTTGATGCCCGACGTGGTCGAACTGGACGAGACCGCCTGCGACCGGCTCGAAGATGCCGCTGACGGTCTTGCGCGCTACGGCCTCGTGATCGAACGCTTCGGCCCCTCGGCCATGCTGGTGCGCGCGGTCCCCCATTCGCTGAAGCAGGGCGATCCCGAAAAGCTGCTGCGCGATATCGACGACGATCTGGTCAAGCACGGCGAAGCGCTGCTGCTCGGCGAAAAGATCGACCTCGTCCTCGCCACCATGGCCTGCCACGGATCGGTCCGCGCTGGCCGCGTCATGCGCGTCGACGAGATGAATGCTCTCCTGCGAGAAATGGAACGCACGCCGCGCTCGGGCCAGTGCAATCACGGGCGGCCGACCTGGGTTAAGTTAGCCTTAAAAGATGTCGAAGCGCTTTTCGGCAGACATTAGGATGACTTAGGTGGGTTTTTATAGGGCCAAGTTTTACAGATTTTTGATGCTTGAGCCGCAAACAGATAGCTCATTGCCCGTTGCGCGAGAGATGTCGTTTCGGGTTAAATGCTGCTCGAAGCTTGGGGAAGTTGCTTTGAAGCCAGTCGAGGAAGGTCGTACTGAAGGCGAACGAGTAATCGCTGAGCTTGCGCGCTCTGGGGGCGATGCAGCAAGAATTTTGAACCCGCTGACAATCGATGACTGCGCTGTTGTCGGAATTGTGGTTCAGACTACCGCCCAAGGCTTCTTCGCGGCACAGCAGCTTATCGAGCTCGTCGAACAAAAAGAGCGGGAAAATATCAGGCCTTGGAAAGAAGCTCCGAGGGATAATCAGGTCTTCCAATTGCTAATCGACTACATACCCGCCTTAGGGCTGAGTGAAGACGATGCTGCAATTTTGCTGGACGCTATCTCCAAGCTTCAATGGATGGAAAAAATCCGTCACCACGTCGCCCATGCGGCGTTGAGGCGTCACCCGAAGGTTGATGCGTTGATCGGACTGTCACTTCGACGGAGAGAGAATTTTCGCAAAGGCAACATCGAACCACGCTACGGCGAAGTAATGACCGTTTACATATCTGTTCCCGAGGTCAAAAGTAAGTTCACTGAGGCGCAAGAGGCAGTGAATACGATGACAACGCTTTTCGCAAAGATTGCAGAAAAGCCGTGAACCTCACATTTTATAGGATAGGCCTGGGTGAAGCTGAGCATGGAGGATGTGGAGAAGCTGTTCGGGAGAAAGTGAAAGCCCGAAGTGAGATCTACAATTGATATGCAGAGAAGAGCGCGATTGGAAAAAAGCCCCACTCAATATCTTTGATCACATTGCGCGCGATTCGTGAAAGTGGTCGTGACAGTTTGCCAACCACTCTCCAAATCAAATGTGTATCTTTCGATTGTTCAGCATTCGGCCAGGCCGAAGCAGAATTCTAGTGTTGCACGTGCTGAATTCGATCAACGAATTTAGGCGGCTCTTTCCCTTTTCCCGCGTTAGCCAAAGAGACGGCGCTGACCCATTCTTCACGAATTAGACAAATGCTGTCGTACCGCGACCGCGCACTGTCGAGACAAAGTACTTCCCCAGGCACCTGCTGTTCTAACACAACTTTCGCCTTCGCAGAGATAAAAGTCCGATTGTTATCCAACCGAGGATCGTCGACGGTTATCGATACAAGCGGAACCGAGGCAGCAGCCAATAGCGTGAGCATGATAGATTTCCCACTTTCCTGTGTTAGTTCACCGATCATGACGTTGCGTGGATCGCTTGTCCACTGCATCAAGGAAATAAAAGCCTGTGTGTTTTCTGTTCCAAAGAAAGCGCCAGGGGACAGCTTGAAAATGTAACGAAAAAAATCCTTCGCGCTTGGTGAGATGTACTCTTGCCTAAGACGTGACAGACCCTTGATTTCTTATCAGCCGCCTAGAAAGTGAGCTCTTCCTTATTCGAGACAACTGGGGCGGAGAGTTACGCGATCGTCGGAATGTTCGGTCCGGCAATTTGCGATCTGAGAGTCGGCGATTGCCGATCGTTTTCAATTCGAGATATTGAACCGAATTCCCGGAGCGCCTCGAACCGCTCTCTGGCATGTAAGGCCAAATTCAGCCAAGCTCTCGGCAACGTGCTTTGAAAATGCGTGCGAGAAAGATTGATGCGTACTTCCATCCTGGTTTTAGCGCTGGCCGTTGCGGCCTGTGGGTCGGAGCAGAGCCCCGAAGAGAAAGCGGCCAGCGATGCCGCGGCTTCGGCGGAGATCCGCGCGGCGAACGTGCCGCCGCCCATTCCGGTGACGCTGGAGCCGATCGCCTATTCCGATATCGAGGCGAACGATCTGATCGGGATCGGGTGCAGCTTCGCCCTGGCGCGCGAGGCCGATGCGGCGATGGCGGTGACGATGGTGGAGGCGGCTTACGTAAAGCAGGATAACGAGATCCAGCGCCTGGCCCCAGACATGGGCAGCGCCGAAATGCCCTTCGGTACGCGCTCGAATTATGACGGCACCCAGTTCGGCCTGGAAATGACCATACGCGGGGATGGCGAACCGATTGGGGGTGAAACGACTCTGTACGATGCCGCGCTGACCTTGCGCGACGGGCGGGACCGGATCGTCTATCAGCGGGAAGGTGTGGCGCGCTGCGGCAGTTGAGCCGTCACTCCACTGGTGTATCGGGATCGCGCACCCGGATAAGGCCATTGCTGACCATTTCGAGCACCAGGACATCGTCCTGATTGAAAGTGCTCACCCGGCTCTTGAAAAGGCCCATATCGGGGCGTGACTTGCTGCGGCGCTTCTCGATCACTTCCGTCTCGCAGCGCAGCACGTCGCCCGGATAGACCGGTTTCACCCAGCGCAGCTGATCGATCCCGGGCGAGCCGAGACCTGCCTGTTCGACCACGGACATGTTTTCGACCAGCATCCGCATGGTCATGGCGCAGGTATGCCATCCGCTGGCGGATATGCGCCCGAAATGCGTCTTCGCCGCCGCCTCGTCGCTGAGGTGGAAGGGCTGGGGGTCGAACTTCTCGGCGAAGTCGCGCACCGCATCGGCCTCGACCTCGTAGCGGCCGAAGCTCTGCCGGGTGCCCACTTCGATTTCTTCGTAATACAGCATGGTTCGGGAAATGCCCCGGAATGCGGGCCGGGGCAATATCCAAACTTAACGTAGGTGTATCGCGCGCATCACCGGGCCGAGCCGTTCGGAGCGTCCGAGCCATTCGAGCTGGGTGCGCGCGGTCACCTCATTGATTGCCGTCTGGGGAATGGCCCCGCCGCTGACCGGCACTCTCAAGGGCCGGGTGCCCGGCGCCAAGGCCATGGTGCGCGCGATCGCGCGCGGCACATCCATCGGGTCGGCGCTTCGGCCCGAACCGTCCTCGGTCCCCATATTCGCGACCACTTCGGGATAGCCGCTCGTGTGGATGTCCTCGGCGCGGTTCTTCAGGGCGCCGGTATAGATGTTGCGGTTGACCCAGACCTCGGTCGGATAGCCGCCGGGTTCGATGATGGTGACATCGATATTGTGAGGCACGAGTTCGTAGGCGAGCTGCTGGCCCATCGCTTCCAGCGCGAATTTGGTGGCGCTGTAATGGCCGCCATGGGGCACGATCACGCGGCCTAATTGGCTGGAAATCTGGAAGATCTGCCCCGCACCCTTCGCGCGCATTCCCGGCAGCACGGCGCGGGCCATGCGGTGGCAGCCGAAGACATTGGTATCGAAGGCGAGCATGGTCGCCGCCATGTCCTGAACCTCGACCGGGCCGGAAATGCCGATTCCGGCATTGTTGATCAGCACGTCGATCGGACCGCCATTGATCCGCTCCGCCTCGGCGACGCCCGCGGCGACTTGATCGTCCGATAGAACGTCGATCTCGATCACATGCAGGTCGAGATTTTCTTCGCGCGCGAGCTTTATCAATTCCTCTGCTTCGGGACGCGGCAGGTTGCGCATGGTAGCGAATACCCTCGCGCCGAGGCGGGCGTAATGTTCCGCGCCCAGCCGCCCGAAGCCGGAGGAGCAGCCGGTGATCAGGATCGACTTGCCCGATAGCTCGGCAGGAATCTGCACCGCGTCGGACTGCGCGCGTGAAGACGTGGCGGCGAGGGCGGTGGTGGCCGCTGCTCCGGCAAGCAAGGTACGGCGGGTGAGGGCGGTCATGGTCGGGTCTCCTTCGCGCGGGAATCTGTCGGATTATCGCTTGCATGTCAGCGCGATGGGGCGAAAGCATGGCGGCGATGATCCGGAACGTTCTTCTTTCGACCGCCTTGGTCGGTGTGGTGCTGGCTCTGTCGGGGTGCGAAACCACGAATGAGGATGAGTGGGCGGGTGGGGCGCGCAAGCCCTTCCATCAGGCGGAACAGACCTGCGAGGCGCAGGCCGCGCGGATCGCGGAAGAAAGCGCCCGGCCCGCTTTCTTCACCGGATGCATGCAAGCGTTCGGATGGACCCGGCGCGCGGGCTAGTCCTGCATCCGCATTGCGACGTCGCTCATGAAGCGAACATCCTCGCCCGCCGCCAGCCGGTCCGCTTCGCTCCCGATCGCGGCGAGCATCTGGACCAGATCGTCCTGCTCGGCCTTGGCGTAATTGCCGAGCACATGGCCGGTCACCCGGTCCTTGTGACCCGGATGGCCGATCCCGATCCGGACACGCCGAAAATCGGGGCCGAGATGCTTGTCGATACTGCGGAGGCCGTTGTGCCCCGCCAGCCCGCCGCCGGTGCGCACCTTGACCTTGAAGGGGGCGAGGTCGAGCTCGTCATGGAACACTGTCAGCGCATCGGTGCCCAACTTGTAAAAGCGCAACGCTTCGCCGACGGCGCGACCGCTCTCGTTCATAAACGTCGCCGGTTTCAGGAGCAGCACCTTTGCAGTGCCGATGCGACCCTCTTGCACCCAGCCGGAGAACTTCTTCTGCGCCGGGCCGAACCCGTGCATTTCCGCGATCACGTCGCAGGCCATGAAGCCGATATTGTGCCGGTGCATCGCATATTGCGGTCCGGGATTGCCGAGGCCGGTCCAGATTTGCATAGGCGCGCCTCTAACAGCCGCAGAGCCATTCGGGAAGGCAGCCCAAACGAAAACACCGGCCTGTCGCCAGGCCGGTGTTTCGTGTTCGGAAGCGAGAGAAAAACCCTTATTCGGGGCTCTTCTCCTGCTGTTCCAGAGCGGCGTCGTCGTCCGGACCCTGTTCGGTCGCGGCGGTTTCGCCCGGCTCCATGCCGGCACCGGTCTGATCGTCGCCGTCTTCGGCGCCTTCGCTCTTCTTGAGCGCCGACGGAGCGACCAGCGTGGCGATCGTGAAGTCGCGATCGGTGATCCCGCTTTCGCTGCCCTTGGGCAGGTCGACTTCGCTGATGTGGATCGAATCGCCGACTTCCTTGCCGGTGACGTCGATCTCGATCTCGCTGGGGATTGCATCCATGTCGCAGACGAGTTCCAGCTCGTGACGGACCACGTTCAGAACGCCGCCCTTCTTGAGACCGGGGCTCGCTTCTTCGTTGATGAAGACCACGGGCACGTTGACTTCAACCTTGGCGCCCTTCGAGAGACGCAGGAAGTCCGCATGTTCGGGACGGTCGGTGACCGGGTGAAGCGCGACATCCTTAGGAAGGGTGCGCAGGGTCTTGCCGCCGATTTCGATGCTCACGATCGAGTTCATGAAGTGGCCGGTGCCGAGCTGGCGGACCAATTCCTTCTCTTCGACGTGAATCATCACGGGATCTTCCTTGCCGCCGTAGATCACGGCGGGAATACGACCTTCGCGGCGCAATTGACGGGAGGCTCCCTTGCCAGCCCGTTCGCGCGCTTCGGCCGGCAGGGTCAGAGCGTCGCTCATGGGTCTTGCCTTTCGAGTATGCGTTGAGTTGCTTGTACGTGTCGGACGCCACGCCTCCAGGGATGACCATGGCGGGTCCGAAGCGCGGCGCTATAGCGGGGTGGGCCGGAAACGCAAGCTTTCCCGCAACCGACGGCTATTGGATGCGGCGCACCGTAAAGCCGCGCGCTTCCAGCATGGCAGGCAGGCCATCGGGGCCGAACATATGGCCTGCGCCGACCGCTATCAGCGGCTTGCTCTGCGTGGAGAAGAGGTTTTCCAGCTGAGCGGTCCAGGCCCGGTTCCGTCCGGCGAGGAGCGCTTCGTAAAGCTCCGGATCGGCCAGAATGCCCTCGCGCGTCAATTTCGCCAGCGCCTCTCCATCGCCTTCGCTCCAGGTGCGGGCGAGGCGACCCATATCGTCGTCGTATTCGCGGGTCTCGGCGATTATGGCGTTGAGCAGGTCGCGCTGTTCCGCCTCCGGCAAAGTGTCGAAAATGCCGAGCTGGCGCTCGCCGCCCTCGATTTCGACGATCTCGCGCCCTTCGAAGTCGCCGATCAGAGCGCGATCGACGCCGTTCTCGCTTTTCGACGTCTGCGCCACTTGCGCTAGCGTGAGCGCGGCGGCCCAGCTTTCCATGGCGTCGAAATGGTCGCTGCGCACCTTGGCTTTGGTCAGCAGCGTTTCATACTGACTGCGCAGGGCCGGATCGATCCGTTCGGCCAGCGGTCCGGGCGGATCGTCGAAGGCGAGGCTTACGAAAATGTCGGTCAGCTCGCTGCCGTTATCGAGCCCCGCCACTTCGACGACCAGCAGATCGGCTTGTTCGATGGTTTTCTCAAGCAGTGGCGTGCGCCAGGATACGCCATCGGGCAATGCGTGGATCGTGCCGAACAGCCACCCTTCGACCGCTCCCGCATCGTCGACCACCTCCCACAGGATCGGATCTGCCTTGGTTTCGGGCTCCGCCTGCCGTTCCGATCCGCAGGCGGCGAGGGCGATCAGCGCGAAGGGAGCGAGACCGCGCGCGACACGGCGAAAAATGGGCAATCGCTGCATGGAGTTCAATCGAGCCGCTCAACAGAGAGGCCGCGCTCGGCGAGCATGGACTGAACCGATGTCGGCCCGAAGAAATGTCCGGCGCCGACGGCGACCAGCACGGTTCCAGGGGTATCGAGCCGCTCATCCAGCCATCCGGCCCAGGCCCGATTGCGATCTTCGAGCAGGATCTTCTCGAACAGGACGCCGAATTCCCCCTCGCCGAAATCGAGGTCCTCGATCTCTTCGCCCTTCGCCCACTCGTGTTCGAGAGCGAGATCCAGCCCATCGGCATCCTCGCCATCGCCAAGAAAGAAGCTTTCCGAATCCTCGCCATTCCAGGCGATCAGGTCCGTCTCCAGCTGGGCGAGCAACAGGTCCTCATCGATGGAAAGGATGTTGGTGAGGACATCATTGCTGTCCTCGATCGATCCGATCGGCTTGCCCGCCTCCGCGAATTCCGATTGAAGGATCGTCTCGACGCCGTTCTCGGACTCCGAGCCCATCATGTCGAGCTGGCCCACGCCCGCTGCCATGATGGCAAGCATCGGCGGCATCCTGTCGAAGATCGCGGGCGGCATCTCGGTCAATTCTGCCAGCGCGAGCCATTTCTCGCCGGCTTCGGGAGAGAGCCGCTTCGATGTCGGCACGCGATCCTTCATTTCGGACAGCACCCGAACCATCATGGCCTGCGAGCCTGCTTCGCTGTCCGCATCGCTGGTTTCGATCACCAGTTCGTCGGCGTCTTCCACGATGCTGTCGAACCGGGCGCTGCGCCAACGGAACCCGTCGGGAAGGACATGGAAGGTCCCGAACAGATAGATGGTCGTGTCATCGTCCGCCAATTTCCAGATTGCGGGTTTCGGATCGTAATCCTGGACGAAGGCAGGGACAAGAAATGCTTCATCGCTTCGAACCGATTTCGCATGAGTGGCCTGCGCCGAGGCGGCAGGCGCCATCAGAAGGGCAGCTATGCCGGCAGAAAACGCGAAGAAGCGGTGCATTGGACTGGGAACCTCTGGCGATCGGGCGGCGGGCCGCGTCTGTCTTTAAGAACCGCTATCGCTGCCCATCATCGAATATTTCGTGAATGGTCATGCCGAAAAGTCGCGCTATCCGAAAGGCGAGTGCAAGCGAAGGATCGTGCTTGCCGGTTTCGATCGCATTGACCGCCTGGCGGGAGACCTCCAGATGCATGGCGAGTTCGGCTTGGCTCCATTCTCGCTCGGCGCGCAGGACGCGGAGGCGGTTCTTCACGAACCGCCAACGCGATAATGGAAGAGGAAGCCAGAATGAAAGGCCAGTGCACTTAGCGAAGCCAGCAGATAAGCTCGGTTGAATGGGGCGGGGATGCGCCAACTGGCGTCATCCTCGGGCAACAAAGAGCCTGCTGCGCTTCTGCCCAGGTCGTAGGATCCTTCGTAAAGCGTCATCAGGCCTTGAACGCAGAGCCAAAAGCCGATGAGCACTGCAACCCAGACTGCTGCTCGCCGCGACAATGCCAAGAAATGTTCGTCGAACCGATTATAGGTGGAAAAAGTAATCAGATATGCTCCGACGATCATACTGCTCGCCGCTTCGATATGAGCGCCGAAAGGCATCACGTTGCTGGCGACCAACACGATGCTGATCACTAGGCCAAACCAAACCATGCCATAGGCGCGCGACTTCTGCTTTTGATCGAGTGCATAGGGATCATAAGGCAAAGCAGCTTCCTTCCGCCATGATGTAAGGCATCCCTGACTTATTGTAGCAATCTTTTTACATTGTCAACACAACCTTACATCTCGCTCCGCCCAAGACATTGACCCCGTTTCGCACCTGCGGCATGGCCGCTCGTCATGGACCGGAACCCGCAAAACTCCTTTCAGGACATGATCCTCGCGCTCCACGATTTCTGGAGCAGCAAGGGGGGCTGCCTGATCCTTCAGCCCTATGACATGCGGATGGGGGCGGGCACGTTTCATACTGCGACTACGTTGCGCGCGCTCGGCCCGGAACCGTGGCACGCGGCTTTCGTCCAGCCCTGTCGCCGCCCGACCGACGGACGCTATGGCGAGAACCCGAACCGGCTCCAGCATTATTACCAGTATCAGGTGATCCTGAAGCCGAGTCCGCCCGATATTCAGGACCTCTATCTCGAAAGCCTCGGCATGATCGGGATCGATCCGTTGAAGCACGATATCCGCTTCGTGGAGGACGATTGGGAATCGCCGACCCTGGGCGCCTGGGGGCTGGGCTGGGAAGTCTGGTGCGATGGGATGGAAGTGACGCAGTTCACTTATTTCCAGCAGATGGGCGGCTTCGATTGCAAGCCGGTAGCGGGCGAGCTGACCTACGGGCTGGAACGCCTGGCGATGTATATTCAGGGCGTCGACAACGTCTACGATCTCGATTTCAACGGACGCGGCGTGAGCTACGGTCAGGTGTTTCTCGAAAACGAGAAGCAGATGTCGAAATGGAATTTCGAAGTCGCGGATACCGATGCCCTGTTCGACCTTTTCGCCAAGGCCGAGGCGGAATGCCGCAATGCGCTGGCTGCCAATGTGCCGATCGCCGCGTATGAGCAGGCGGTCGAGGCCAGCCACATCTTCAACCTGTTGCAGGCGCGCGGCGTGATCAGCGTGCAGGAACGCGCCAGCTATATGGGCCGGGTGCGCGATCTGGCGCGCGGATCGTGCGAAGCGCATATGGCGAAGGAAGCGCCCGGCTGGGCGGAGAAGTATCCGGAGTGGTCGAAATGAGCGGCGCCGACAACCGGAGCGATTTTCTCCTAGAATTGCGCAGCGAGGAAATCCCTGCACGGATGCAGGCGGGTGCGCGGGCCGAGCTGGAAAAGCTGTTCCGGCGCGAGATGGACGCGGCGGGCGTTTCCGTGGGCGATATCACCGTCTGGTCTACGCCGCGCCGCCTCGCGCTGATCGCGCGCGACCTGCCCGAGGCGACGCAGGCGGTGAGCGAAGAGGTCAAGGGGCCGCCCCAGGGCGCACCCGATGCGGCGGTAGACGGCTTCTGCCGCAAGGCAGGCGTGACGCGCAGCCAGCTGGAAGTGCGCGACGTCAAAGGGCGTCCGACCTATTTCGCCGTGATCGACACGCCCGGTCGCGCAATGCGCGACCTGCTTGGCGAGGCGATATCCGCCATCGTTCGCGATTTTCCCTGGCCCAAATCGATGCGTTGGGGTGCAGCCTCGCTCAGCACGGAATCCCTGCGCTGGGTGCGCCCGCTGTCGGGCATCGTGGCCTTGCTGGGTGACGAGGTGGTTGCATGCGAGGTTCACGGCGTCACCAGCGGTGCTGTCACGCTAGGCCATCGCTTCCATCATACAGGCGACATTACCATCGGCAATGCCGACGATTATGCGCTGAAACTGCGCGCAGGCCATGTCATCGTCGACCACGAGGAGCGGCAGGGCCTGATCCGCAGCGGCGCGGCCAAGGTCGCGTCCGAAGCGGGCCTGTCGCTGGTCGAGGACGAGGGCCTGGTGGTCGAGAATGCGGGGCTCACCGAATGGCCGATCCCGCTTTTGGGCCGCTTCGACGAGGCGTTTCTCGAAGTGCCGCCCGAAGTCATCCAGCTCACCGCGCGCGTGAATCAGAAGTATTTCGTTTGCCAGGATGCCGAAGGAAATCTGGCCAACGCCTTCGTCTGCACGGCCAATATCGAGGCGGGCGATGGCGGTGCGGCGATCGTGGACGGCAACCGCAAGGTGCTCGCCGCGCGCCTCAGCGATGCCCGCTTCTTCTGGGAGCAGGATCGCAGGAAGACGCTGGCCCAGCACGCCAAGGGGCTGGAGCGGATCACCTTCCATGAGAAGCTCGGGACGGTCGCAGACAAGGTGGACCGCGTGGCGAAGCTGGCCGACTGGCTGGTCTTCGATGCCAAAGCGCCCAATGGCGACCACAAAGCCGCGCGGCGGGCCGCCGAGCTTTCCAAGGCCGATCTGGTCACCGAAATGGTCGGAGAATTTCCCGAACTTCAGGGGCTTATGGGCGGCTATTATGCGCGGGCCGAGGGGCTTCCGGCGGGTATAGCCGATGCCATTGCCGATCATTACCGGCCGATCGGACAGGATGACGAGGTGCCGACCGCTGCCCTTACCGTTGCGGTCAGCCTCGCCGATAAGCTCGACACGCTTCTGAGCTTCTTCAAGATCGGTATCCTTCCGACGGGGTCGAAGGATCCGTTCGCGCTTCGCCGGGCTGCGCTCGGATATTTGCGTCTCGTCCAGGCGAACGATTTGAAGCTGTCGCTCGATCAGATCGTCCACGCGTGGGAAGGGCGCCCGCATCGCGCCCTTGCGACGAAGCTGACGGATTTCCTCGCCGAACGGCTGAAAGTCCAGCAGCGCGAGGCGGGCGTTCGGCACGATCTCATCGATGCGGTGTTCGCTTTGGGAGGGGAGGACGATCTCGTTCGCCTGCTCGCGAGGGTGAAAGCATTGCAAAACTATATCGAAACCGCCGAGGGTGCAGACCTTCTCGCCGGTTACAAGCGCGCCGCGAACATCCTCAAGAAAGAGGATTGGCAGGGGCCGGAAGGCGAGATTGCGCATACTGGCGAGGAAGATCCGCTCGCTCTGGTGGACGATCCGGACATGAAGGCCGTGATCGACGCCAAGATGACCGAACGGCAAGATACGCCGCTGTCCTACGCGCCGGAACCTGCGGAAAAGACGCTCATGGAAGCGCTTGAGCAGTCGGAAACACGCGCAAAACAGGCGTTGGCGAAGGAGGATTTCGCCGCCGCCATGAATGCGCTTGCAAGCCTGCGCACGCCGATCGACCGTTTCTTCGAAGAAGTGACGGTGAATGCAGACGATCAGGCCAAGCGCGCCCATCGCCTCGCCCTTCTCGCCCGGTTCCGCGATGCGGTCCACCAGGTTGCGGATTTCGGGCGGATCGAAGGCTAGGCGCTCGACAACGGATCGGGCGGCGTTTTGGCGTCGCCCTGTGTATATTTTGAAAGCTGACGGGGCTCGAAATGAACAAGACGGTCTTCACATTCGGCGGGAACGCCGCGCATACGAATGCAAGGCAGAAGGATAAGACCGTGACTGGCGGCAAGGGCGCGAACCTGGCCGAAATGGCCAGCATCGGCCTGCCAGTGCCTCCCGGCTTCACCATCGCGACCGAGGAATGCCTCAGATATCTTCGCGGAGGCGCCGATTTTTCGAGCGATCTGCGCGAGGCGGTGGCCGAGGCGCTGGCCCATGTCGAGCGCACGGTGGGTAAGCGGTTCGGCGATGCGGCCGATCCCTTGTTGGTCTCGGTCCGCTCCGGCGCCGCCGTCTCCATGCCGGGGATGATGGATACCGTTCTCAATCTCGGCCTCAACGACGAGACGGTCGAGGGTCTGGCGAACACGTCCGGCGATGCCCGCTTCGCTTGGGACAGCTATCGCCGCTTCATCCAGATGTATGGCGACGTGGTGCTGGGCGTCGATCATGGCCTGTTCGAAGAAGCCTTGGAAATCGCCAAGGAAGACAAGGGCTTCTACGCCGATACCGAGCTGTCAGCCGACGACTGGCGTGAGCTGGTGGGCGAATACAAGCGTATCGTCAGCGAGGAATTGGGCAAGCCGTTCCCGCAGGATCCCATCGAACAGCTCTGGGGCGCGATCTCCGCAGTGTTCGACAGCTGGGATACCGAACGCGCGAAGATCTACCGCCGCCTCAACGATATCCCGCACGATATGGGCACGGCGGTAAACGTTCAGGCGATGGTGTTCGGCAATATGGGCGACACCAGCGCCACCGGCGTCGCCTTCACGCGCGATCCTTCGACCGGTGAGAAAGCCTATTACGGCGAATGGCTCGTCAACGCGCAGGGCGAGGACGTGGTTGCGGGCATCCGCACTCCGCAATATCTGACCAAGGCCCGGCGCGAAGCTGCCGGCGCGGACCGTCCGAGCATGGAAGAGGCCATGCCGGAAGCCTTCGGCGAGCTGGCGCGCGTGTTCGATCTGCTGGAACGGCATTACACCGACATGCAGGATATCGAATTCACCGTGCAGCAGGGTAAGCTGTGGCTGCTCCAGACCCGCAACGGGAAGCGCACTGCCAAGGCCGCGCTCAAGATGGCGGTCGATATGGTGGGCGAGGGGTTGATCGACCGGAAGGCCGCGATCCTGCGGATCGATCCCATGGCGCTCGATCAATTGCTGCACCCCACGCTCGATCCCGATGCGCCGCGGGACATCCTGACCACCGGCCTCCCGGCATCGCCGGGCGCGGCCAGCGGCAAGATCGCGCTCGACGCGGATACGGCGGAATTGTGGGCCAATCGCGGGGACAAGGTGATCCTGGTCAGGATCGAGACCAGTCCCGAAGATATTCACGGCATGCATGCCGCGAAGGGCATTCTGACGGCGCGCGGCGGCATGACCAGCCACGCCGCCGTTGTTGCGCGCGGCATGGGACGGCCCTGCGTTTCTGGTGCATCGCAAGTGCAAATCGCCCGCGAAGGACGCACGCTGACCATCGGGCAGCGCGAGCTGAAGGAAGGCGACGTCATAACCATAGACGGCGCCAAGGGCGAAGTCATGGCGGGCGAAGTGGCGACCATCGAGCCCGAGCTTGCAGGCGATTTCGGCACGCTGATGGAATGGGCGGACGAACACCGCCGTATGCGCGTGCGCACCAATGCGGAGACGGAGCGCGATTGTTCGATGGCGCGCCAGTTCGGGGCCGAGGGCATCGGATTGTGCCGCACAGAACACATGTTCTTCGATGCCGACCGGATCAGCGCGGTGCGGCAGATGATCCTGGCAGACGACGAAAAAGGCCGCCGCGCCGCACTCGCCAAGCTGCTGCCCGAACAGCGCATGGATTTCGTCGCGATCCTGCGCGCGATGGCGGGCCTTCCCTGCACGATCCGCCTGCTCGATCCGCCGCTGCACGAATTCCTGCCGCATGGCGATGCCGAATTCGCCGAGCTGGCGGAAGCGACCGGGCTGGGCGTCGATCATTTGCGCCGCCGGGCGAACGAGCTGCACGAGTTCAATCCCATGCTCGGCCACCGCGGCTGCCGGCTCGGGATCACCTATCCCGAAATCTACGAAATGCAGGCGCGCGCCATCTTCGAAGCCGCCTGCGATGTCGCGGCGGAGGCGGAAGAGGCTCCGGTCCCCGAAATCATGATTCCTCTGGTCGCGACAAGGCGCGAGCTGGAAATCCTGCGCGCGCTGGTCGATCGCGTTGCGGAAGAGGTTTTCGCGCAAATGGGCCGCCGGATCGAATATCTGGCCGGCACCATGATCGAATTGCCCCGCGCCGCCCTGATGGCGGGTGAAATCGCCACGGAAGCGGAATTCTTCAGCTTCGGCACGAACGACCTGACGCAGACCACGCTCGGCGTGAGCCGGGACGATTCCGCGCGATTCCTCGCACCCTATGTCGACAAGGGCATTTTCGCGCGCGATCCCTTCGTCAGCCTCGATATCGACGGGGTCGGGCAGCTCGTGGAAATGGCCGTGAAACGCGGGCGAGCGACGCGCGACGCCATCAAGCTCGGGATTTGCGGCGAACATGGGGGCGATCCGGCCAGCATCGCCTTCTGCGAAAGCGTCGGCCTCGATTATGTCAGCGCCTCGCCCTATCGCGTGCCCATCGCGCGTCTTGCGGCGGCACAGGCCGCGCTTCGCAAGCAGCCGGCGGGCTAGGCCCAGCCGGTCAGAGTCAGGATTTCGAAGCTCTCGACCACGCGATCGTCCTCGTCCGCCCCGCTCATAAACGCTATACGTGCGCGCTCCAATGCGGCGCGCGACAGCGGCGGGCCGGGCTGGGCGAGCTGATTGCCGAGGCCTTGATCGCGCAAATCCCCCACCAACCGGTCGAGCGAGCGATAGCCGACGGTGATCGGCCAGCTATCGACCACGAAGCGGCGAAATCCGGCGCGTTCGAGCAGGGCTGTGGCAGAGCGCGTGTCGATCACCGGATGCATTCGAGGCACGGCGCGGTCCGGCTCGGCGGCGATCATCGCGCGGCGCAGATGCGACAGGCTGCCAGCACCCACCAGACTCGCCATCAGCAATCCATCATGAGCCAGCGCCGTACGAAGGTGCAGCAGCGCGCCCGGCAGATCGTTGACGGTCGCCAGCGTGCCGAGATTGGCGACGAAATCGAAGGGGCCGCCTTCGACCGGGCTTTCCTCCTCGAAATCGAGCGGCGTTGCGCGCACCACGTCTCCTGCCTTGGCAAGCCGATCGGATAATGCGGTGCCCAATTCGCCGATGACCAGCGTTCGCGAGGGAGCTGCGCGCATGAAGTCCAGCCGCTCGATCATATCCTCGACGATCGCGTCCTCGACGAAGCGGGCGGTATCCGGTGCGTCGTTTCGGGACAGCGCGCGCGACCAGGCGTGACGGCGACGGGCAGGGGCGAAGATGCGGGGAGGGAGGCGATCGGCCATGGTACCAGCCCTGCCGTGCTTGCCAGCGCGGCGCAAGCGGTCCAGCATTGTGCGCATGTCCGCCCGCGCGCTTATTGCCGACACGTTCTCGCCGATAGTGGACCTAATCTATCCGCCCCGCTGCCCGGCTTGCGGGTCCGGTCTGGCCAGCCAAAGCGGATTGTGCGCGCAATGCTGGGACAAATTGGTGATCCCGTCGTCTCCGGCATGCGGGGCCTGCCAGCGCCCTTTCAAAGAGCATGGACCCGAAGATGGAGCGATCTGCGCGCCGTGCCTTATGAAGCCGCCAAGGCATGACGGGATCGTGGCGGCAACGCTCTACACCGATGTCTCGCGCAAGCTGGTGCTGTCGCTCAAGCATGGCAGGCGGATCGCGCTTGCCCCGATGCTGGCGCGGCTGATGGCGGCGCGCCTGCCCGTTGCGGAGCGTGAGCGGCTGATCGTTCCGGTCCCGCTGCATCGCTGGCGGTTGTGGCAGCGCGGCTTCAACCAGGCCGCATTGCTGGCGCGCGACATTGCAGGGCTGGGCCATGGCACTCTGATTGTCGACGGACTGGTGCGCCGCAAGCGCACGCCCTCGCTCGGCGGAATGGGCGCGAAGGCTCGCCGTCGCGCCCTGTCAGGTGCTTTGATGGTCAATTCGCGGCACGCCGAGACACTGCGTGGGCGGGAGGTGATCCTCGTCGACGATGTGCTCACCAGCGGCGCCACGTCGAGCGCATGCGTGGCGGCTCTGAAGAAAGCGGGCGCGGCATCGGTCGTCATCTGCTGTTTCGCGCGCGTTCTCGACGAAGCGCTGGACGCGCGGCCTGCCCCGCATAGTGAAACGCCCGGATCCACAAGGGATCCGGGCGCCACGTGACGAATCAATGCGAACCCTCTCTTGCGAGACCGGCGCAGCCCCCCAGCATGCGCCTTGGATCCAATCCCTCATCGTTTGCGGCCGCGCCATGCCCTGAAGCAGGCAGCGATGCCGCGATCCCTGAACCCTGGCGCGTTCTGCGGCACCTTCGTTCCGGTTGGCCGCCCTTGCGAGCTGCGAAGACATACATCTCACCTCTCTCGGGTTCATCAAACAGCAATGCGTGCTAGGGCTCAATTTTAACGATGTTTTGTTGCCATGGAGCAACAGGCGATGCCGAGGAACACCAGATGAGCGCTGACCAGATCGATGCCCGCACTCGCGAGCAGGGGACCGATTTCCTGCCGAAATTCGACGAAAAGGGTTTGTTGAGCGCCGTGGTGGTTCACGCCGAAACCAGTGAGGTTTTGATGGTGGCCTTCATGGATCGCGAGGCTCTGGACGCGACGATCGAAAGCGGGGACGCGCACTTCCATTCCCGATCGCGGGGAAGGCTGTGGAAGAAGGGGGAGACGTCCGGCCATGTGCTGAAGGTCGAAGAGATTCTGGTCGATTGCGATCAGGATGCGCTTGTACTCAGGTGCCGGCCGCTCGGCCCCACATGCCATACCGGCGCCCGCAGCTGTTTCTATCGGCGTCTCGAAGACGGAGTGCTGCACCGGATCTGAAGCTTGTCCAAAGCGTCAAAGCTTGACGCTTACGTAAGGTGCTGCTAAACGAACGGGTATGACGGCAAACCCGAACAAGGATGAGTTTCAGCGCCGTGCCGGCAATTCCGGTGCGCTGCTCGATCGGCCCGACGCTCTGGCGCGCGAGCGCTATTCGATCTCGGATTTGACGACCGAGTTCGACTGCACGGCGCGCGCCCTGCGCTTCTACGAGGATGAAGGGCTGATCGCGCCGTCGCGCGTCGGCCTCACTCGCATCTATTCGAAGCGTGATCGGGCCCGGCTTGCCTGGATCATGCGCGCAAAGAATGTCGGCTTCTCGCTCACCGAAATTCGCGAGATGATCGACCTCTACGATCTGGGCGATGGCCGCGTGGAACAGCGCCGCGTCACGATCGAGAAATGCCGCGCGCATGTCGCCAAGCTCAAGAGCCAGCGTGACGACATCGACAGCTCGATCACCGAATTGACCGACTTCATCGACCACATCGAAGAAATCGACTCCTGATCCTTCCGCTCTCCTCTTCAATTTTCCTATTACCCAAGGACTCACGATGCCAACCTACACCGCCCCGACCCGCGATGCGCGTTTCATCATCAACGAAGTGCTCGACTTGGCGAGCTACGGCAATCTGCCCGGCTTCGAAATGGCGAGCCCCGATGTGACCGACGCGGTCCTGTCCGAAGGTGGCAAGTTTTGCGCCGAGGTGCTGGCTCCGCTGAACCTCTCGGGCGACCAGGAAGGGTGTACGCGCCATGAGGACGGCTCCGTCACCACGCCGAAGGGGTTCAAGCAGGCTTACGACCAGTTCCGCGAGGCGGGCTGGAGCACGCTGTCGCAGCCGGAAGAATTCGGTGGGCAGGGCATGCCGCACGTCCTCGGCTTCGCGTTCGAGGAGTTCGTGTCGAGCGCCAATCAGGCCTTCGGAATGTATCCCGGCCTGACGAACGGTGCGGTCTCCGCGCTGCTCGCCAAGGGCTCGCAGGAGCAGAAGGAGAAATATCTTCCCAAGATGATCTCCAACGAATGGACCGGCACCATGAACCTGACCGAGCCGCATTGCGGTACCGATCTGGGCATGATCCGCACCAAGGCCGAACCGCAGGCCGATGGAAGCTACGCGATCACCGGTACCAAGATCTTCATCTCTGCCGGCGAGCACGACATGGCGGACAACATCATCCACCTCGTCCTCGCCAAGACGCCCGGTGCGCCCGACAGCACCAAGGGCATCTCGCTGTTCGTAGTGCCGAAATTCCTGGTGAACGAGGACGGTTCGGTCGGCGAGCGCAACGGCGTCGTCTGCGGTTCGATCGAACACAAGATGGGCATCCACGGCAACGCGACCTGCGTCCTGAACTACGACGACGCAAAGGGCTGGCTTGTCGGCGAGGAGAACAAGGGTCTCGCCGCCATGTTCATCATGATGAATGCCGCACGCCTCGGCGTCGGTATCCAGGGCCTCAGCCAGGCCGAGGTCGCTTATCAGAACGCCGTCACCTACGCCCTCGATCGCCGTCAGGGCCGTGCGCTGACCGGTCCGGCCGAGCCCGAGGCGCAGGCCGATCCGATCTTCGTCCATCCCGACGTGCGCCGCATGCTGATGGATGCCAAGGCCTTTACCGAAGGCTTCCGCATGCTGTGCCTGTGGGGCGCGCTTCAGGTCGATCTGACGCATTCTGCACAGACCGAGGAAGAACGCGAGCAGGCCGACCAGCTGATCGGTCTCCTGACCCCGGTCATCAAGGGCTACGGTACCGACAAGGGGTACGAGATCGCGACCAACATGCAGCAGGTCTATGGCGGCCACGGCTATATCGAGGAATGGGGGATGAGCCAGTTCGTTCGCGATGCGCGTATCGCCCAGATCTACGAAGGCACCAACGGTGTCCAGGCGATGGATCTGTGCGGTCGCAAGCTCGCCAGCAAGGGCGGCGCGGCGATCCAGGCTTATTTCAAGGCGATGGGCGAGGATATCGCCGAAGCCAAGGATAACGCGGATCTCGCCCCGCTTGCAGAGCAGCTCGAAAAAGCACTCGGCCAGCAGCAGGCGGCTACCATGTGGTTCATGCAGAACGCTATGCAGAACCCCAATCATCTGGGCGCCGGTGCGCATCACTACATGCACATCATGGGCATCGTCTCGATCGGCTGGATGTGGCTGCGCATGGCGAAGGTCGCGGCGCAAAAGCTGAAGGATGGCGGGGACGACAAGGCGTTCTATGAAGCCAAGCTGGCGACCGCGCGCTATTACATGGACCGTTATCTGCCCGACGCGGGCGCCCTGCGCCGCAAGCTGGAAGCTGGATCCGACAGCCTGATGGCGCTGGGCGAAGAGGCTTTCGCAACTGCGGCGTGATCTCCGCAGACGTTTGAAAAAATCAGGGCCGCTTCGGGAGTAGATCCCGAAGCGGCTTTTTTGTGCCTGGATTTCGGACGGCTAACTCGCTTCACAGCGAACCGGCGAGCTTTGTACCGATGATGACATCTTGCGTTCTGTGAACGTCGTCTTCTTGGAGGAATTTGTAAGCTTGAGATTTACACCTGTCACCTTGCGGGATACTTATGTCGCTTTATCCATCACTATCTGTCGCCTTCGAGGCAGCCCGAAGGTGATCGAGAGCATCAAGCCCCGGTCCGTCCCAAGGCGAGGGAGGCCTCTCTTTGGATTTCCGCCGTTCGGCGCGTTCCTTGGCGCGAGCGGCCAGACCACGTTGCCGTGCAGCTTCGAAGGCGGCCTGAAACTTTTCGCCATCAAGCCGCGAGCGCAGTTTGTACGCGGCTTGACGGCTCATCCCAACGGTAAGCGCAGCCTCCGCCACGCTGCCGCATTCCGACAGCGCTTTCAGGAAGGCGGAAACCTTCGGAACCGTCCAGCGATAGTCGGCATTGCGGCGCGGCGTGCGATCCGGCGACGAATCGGATTGGGTATCATCCATCCGCCGAATTAAGCCGCATTTGTCTGCGAGAGGAACAGGCCTTTTGGCCCTTACTTCATTCTGTCGGCAGGAAATCCGGCACCGAGAGATATCGCTCGCCGGTATCGTAATTGAAGCCCATCACGCGCGTTCCTGCGTCCAGATCGCCGAGCTTCTGCTTGATCGCCGCCAGCGTCGCACCGCTGGAAATACCCACCAGCAGGCCTTCCTTCGCGGCGCACTGACGAGCCATCTCCTTAGCCTCTTCAGGATCGACCTGAATCGCGCCATCGATCGCCTGCGTGTGGAGGTTGCCCGGCACGAAGCCCGCGCCGATGCCCTGGATGGGGTGCGGGCCGGGCTGGCCACCGCTGATGACGGGCGATCCGGCAGGCTCGACGGCATAGGCTTTGAAGCCGCTCCAGCGCTCCTTCAGCATTTCGGCGCAGCCGGTCAGATGGCCGCCCGTGCCGACGCCGGTGATCATCACGTCGATCGGACTATCCTTGAAGTCCTCGTAGATTTCTTCCGCCGTTGTGCGGACATGGATTTTCCAGTTGGACTCGTTGTCGAACTGGCTGGGCATCCAGGCACCTTCGGTCTTCTGGACCAGCTCCTGAGCGCGTTCGATCGCGCCCTTCATGCCGCCTTCCTTGGGCGTCAGGTCGAAGGTGGCACCATAGGCCAGCATCAGGCGGCGGCGTTCCACACTCATACTTTCGGGCATGACGAGCACGAGCTTGTAGCCCTTGACCGCCGCCGCCATGGCGAGGCCGATGCCGGTATTGCCGCTGGTCGGTTCGATGATGGTGCCGTCGGGCTTGAGCTTGCCCGCCTTTTCCGCGTCTTCGACCATGGCGAGACCGATGCGGTCCTTGATCGATCCGCCCGGATTGGCGCGCTCGCTCTTTACCCAGACTTCATGGTCGGGGAACAGGCGTGCAAGCCGGATGTGCGGAGTGTTGCCGATGGTTTCGAGGACGGATTGGGCTTTCATGGAATACGCTCCTGGAGCTTTTCTTCTGGGGTTTCTATCGTCGGTTTCTCTAGCAACTCCTCGGGAGGGTCGAAGGTCCGGGTTGTCCGCAAAACGGGGAAAATTCGCGCCCACAGCGCGACTGTCGCGATCGCCCCGATCCCGCCCGCGATGACTGCGAGCGCCGGACCGAACAGGCTGGCCAGGAAACCGGAAAAGGCATCGCCGCCCTCGTTCGAGGCGCTGATGGTCAGCAGGCTGGCCGACGAGACGCGGCCGCGCTTGTCGTCGGGCGTGTGCAATTGAATGAGCGACTGGCGGATATAGACGCTGAACATGTCTGCAGCGCCCACGATTACGAGCATGGCGAGGCTCAAAGGCATGGATCGCGACAGGCCGAACACGATCGTCGCGAGGCCGAACACGGCGACCGCCCACAGCATTTTCGGCCCCACATTCGTTTTGAGCGGGCGAAAGCTGAACCAGATCGCCGTGACCGCAGCGCCCACGGCAGGGGCCGCCGCCAATTGCGCAAGGCCGGTCTCGCCGACCTGCAGGATATCGTAAGCAAACGGCGGAAACAGCGCGGTCGCGCCCGCCAGAAACACGGCCATCAGATCGAGCGTGATCGCGCCCAGCACCATCTTGTTGCGGATAACGTAGCGCCAGCCATCGATCACCTGTCCGATCGGACGCTGCGCCCCCGTGATCGGCGAGCGGGGAACTTTACCGATCGTGCTGATCGCAAGGATAGCGACCAGAAACAGCGCGCTGGCGATCGCATAGGGGAGGGCCGGTGCCGCATCGTAAGCGTAGCCGCCCACGGCGGGGCCGACGATCATGCCGGTCTGCCAGGCGATCGAGGACAGTGCGATGGCATTGGGCAGGATCGCCTTGGGCACGAGATTGGGCGCGAGCGCCGAGAGCGCGGGCCCGTTGAAGGCGCGCACCACTCCCAACAGTACCGCCACCGCGAAGAGCGAGGTCAGCCGCAATTCTTCGGTCCAGGTCAGCCAGGCGAGCGCGCCCGCTCCGAAAAGCTGGAGAAGAATGGTCAGCCGCGCCACGGTCTTCCGGTTGAAGCGATCCGCGGCGAGGCCGGAAAAGGGCGAGAGGACGAACAGCGGCAGAAACTGGAGCAGGCCGATCAGCGCAAGCTGGCCCGATGCGCCGAGCGCGTCCATCCCGCTTTCGCGCGCGATCGTATATGTCTGCCACCCGATGATCAGGATCATCGCATATTGGCCGACCACCATGGAAAACCGCGCGACGAGGTAGGCGCGGAAATTGTGGATGCGAAGCGGCGAGGAATCCGCGCTTATCTCAGGCGATGGTTCTGCTGTGCTCACAGCCTCGCCATGGCAAAGCGGCGCGGCGATGCAAAGCAAGTTCGCCTGTCCGGCTCACGCGCCGGACTTTTCGCAAGGGGCTTGTTTAGCGCAGTTTGCGCAGGCGCGGATTGGGCTGGAGCGTGTCGATCATCGACAGGAAATCGTCGATCCTGATGATGCGTTCGAACTGAAAACCGGCGCGATTTTCGCGTTCCCAGATGCAATAGGCCTCGATCCGCCCGATCACCGGCAGGCGCACAATCACCCGCTCGCCGCGCTCGACCCCTCGAGCGTCGTCGATCATGAAGCCGTTGGCGGAGATGTTCGAGATATGCATCCGCACATCGCCATCGCGATAATGCTCGGCGATCACGGGATGGTCGACCGGATGGCGCGACAGGCGCCGCTGATCGGTCACACTGAGCTGAGCTCCGGCAGACATGAAAGCGAACCCTCCGATGGAATGGACCCGAAACCTCGGGAGACCGCCATTCCTAACGGATAAAGGCTGACGAATCGTAAAGCTCTACGAACGGTCAGGGGCGCAAAAACTCCGTCCGTCGCTGGTCAGGCGCGGATGATCGCATGTTTCTTCTTGCCCAGGCTCAGCCGCGCCTGTTTGCCTTCGCCCAGAGTGACGAGATGGCCGGGATCGGTGATCGTCTCGCCATCGATCTTGACCGCGCCTTCGGCCAGCTTGCGCTTCGCCTCTCCGTTGGAGGCAGTGAAGCCCAGCTCCGTCAGCGCCGCACCGATGCGCACGCCATCGGGTCCGATATCGAGCACGGGCAGATCCTCGCCCGAACCGCCGCCCGCAAACGTCTCCGCTGCAGTCGCTTCGGCAGTGCGCGCCGCATCCTCGCCCCGCACCAGCGCTGTGACGGCGTTGGCGAGCGCGATCTTGGCGGAATTGATCTCGGCCCCTTCGAGCGCTTCGAGACGCGCGATCTCGTCCAGGGGCAGATCGGTGAACAGGCGCAGGAAGCGGCCCACGTCGCGATCGTCCGTATTGCGCCAGAATTGCCAGAAATCGTAATTCGGCAATTGCGCTTCGTTGAGCCATACCGCGCCCGCAGCGGTCTTGCCCATCTTCTTGCCATCCGCTGTGGTCAGCAGCGGCGTGGTAAGACCGAACAGCTCGGCCTGATCCATCCTTCGGCCCAGCTCGACCCCGTTGACGATATTGCCCCACTGGTCGCTGCCGCCCATCTGCAGACGCACGCCCATGTCCTTTGCCATGTGGCGGAAATCGTAGCCCTGCAGGATCATGTAATTGAATTCGAGGAAGGTCATCGGCTGCTCGCGCTCAAGCCGTAGTCGAACCGAATCGAAGGTCAGCATCCGATTGACGGTGAAGTGGGGGCCGACTTCTTGAAGCAACTCGATATAGCCGAGCTCGCCGAGCCAGTCCTGATTGTCGACCATCACGGCATCGGTCGGTCCGTCGCCGAAGGTCAGCAGCTTCTCGAAGACGGTGCGGATACCGGCGATATTGTCCGCGATCGCCTGATCGGTCAGCATCTTGCGGCTCTCGTCGCGCCCGGTCGGATCGCCGATCCGCGTGGTCCCGCCGCCCATCAGGACCACCGGCTTGTGCCCGGCCTGCTGAAGACGGCGCAGCATCATGATCTGCACCAGCGATCCGACATGCAGGCTTGGCGCAGTCGCATCGAAGCCGATATAGCCGGGCACGATCTGCTTCGCGGCCAGAGCGTCGAGCCCTTCGGCATCGGTGGTCTGATGGATGTAACCGCGCTCGTCGAGAACGCGGAGGAGATCGGATGTGTAGCTGCTCATGACGGTCGCCGCGCTAGCATGGGGGCCAGCAGGGGGGAAGTGAGTGCAAACGCCGGAATCGCCGAAGCTGGAATTGATTTCGCATCCCGCGTTTCCGCCGCTCGCCGTCAAACGGATCGTGGGCTCAATCACGGCGAAGGGTGATGACTGGCTGCACCTTCGCTGGCGGGTCGTGGGCGCGGATATAGTTCTGATTCCTCCCTTTGCGGGGAAACGGCGTGCGGACGGCTTATGGCGCACGACCTGCTTCGAACTGTTTGCGATGGTTGGCGAGGGACCGAATTACGCCGAGTTCAACTTCTCGCCGTCGGAAGCCTTCGCGGCCTACGACTTCGATACCTACCGCGAGGGGATGCGCGAACGGGCTTTGCCGCGCGCACCGATCCTGTCCTGGCGGGGAGGGCGATCCGGTCTCGCGATCATGGATGTGGCGATCCCGCGCGAAAGCGTCCCTTCCGGCAAAATCGGCCTGAGCGCGGTGATCGAGGAAGAGGGCGGCACCAAGAGTTATTGGGCGCTCGCCCATGCTCCCGGCGATCCGGACTTCCACCATCCCACTTGCTTCGCCGCCACGCTTGCGGCACCGAACCGGCCATGAAATTCGGTATCGACCGGCTGCTTGCCGACCAAGCATTACGCCAACCGCTCGAAGGCAAGCGTGTCGCGCTCGTGGCGCATCCCGCTTCGGTGACGCAGGATTTGACGCACAGTCTCGACGCGCTGATCGCCGCGGGCGTCAACGTGACCAGCGCCTTCGGCCCGCAGCACGGGCTGAAGGGGGACAAGCAAGACAATATGGTCGAAACGGCGGACGAGACCGATCCGCTTTACGGCATCCCCGTATTCAGTCTCTATGGCGAGGTTCGTCGGCCGACCGGGCAGATGATGTCGAGCGCGGACGTCTTCCTGTTCGACCTTCAGGATCTTGGCTGCCGTATCTACACCTTCGTGACCACGCTTTTGTACATGCTCGAAGAAGCGGCGAAGCACGGCAAGAGCGTCTGGGTGCTCGACCGGCCCAATCCGGCAGGACGCCCGGTCGAGGGAACGCTGCTTTTACCCGGCCAGGAAAGCTTTGTCGGCGCCGCCCCCATGCCGATGCGACACGGCCTGACGCTGGGCGAGATGGGGCACTGGTACATCCAGCATTTCGGGCTCGACGTGGATTATCGCGTGATCGAAATGGACGGCTGGCAACCCGACGGGCCGGGATATGGCTGGCCGGATGATCGCATCTGGATCAATCCGTCGCCCAACGCCGCAAATGTGAACATGGCGCGCGCCTATGCCGGCACGGTGATGCTGGAAGGGACCAATCTCAGCGAGGGCAGGGGCACAACTCGCCCGCTCGAAGTGCTGTTCGGCGCTCCAGATGTTGATGCGAAGGCGGTGTGGAGGGAAATGGAGCGCCTGGCACCGGATTGGCTCGAAGGCTGCGCCTTGCGCGAATGCTGGTTCGAACCGACCTTTCACAAGCACGCGGGCAAACTCTGCAACGGGCAGATGATCCATGCGGAAGGCCGGTTCTACGATCATCGCGCCTTCCGGCCCTGGCGGTTGCAGGCCCTCGCGCTCAAGGCAATCCGGGGGCTGTATCCCGATTACGATATCTGGCGGGATTTCCCTTACGAGTACGAACTCGATCGGCTTGCGATCGACGTGATCAATGGCGGACCCGCCTTGCGCGAATGGGTCGACGATGCGGCAGCGCAGCCGACCGATCTCGACCGGATCGCTTCCAGCGATGAAACGGCGTGGCGCGAAGCGATCGCGTCCGTGATACTTTATCGATGAGTGACCCTGCATATTCCGAAGCGGAAGCGGAGCGCCGGATTGCTGTTGACGGGCGCGATGTAGAAGCCCTGCTCAACAAGGCCGATCATCGTTTCGCGGCGCTCGATCGCCGGGCAGCCGCATCCTTCTACGCTGCCGCAATCCAGGCAGCGCAGGCTGGCGCGCCACACGATCCTGCGGAAATACGGCGCGCCATCGCGCAAGGCCGAGAGATCGAACGCGGCATCTTGCCTCATCTGATCGCAGAACTGGCTGCTGCCGGGCACAGCCAACGCGACTGGCATCCTCGCTTCGCCGCCGCAGTAGCGATCATGGCTGGTCAGCGGCAGCGTCCGCCGAGCTCTGCACCCTATCCACAGACGCCGACAGCATACTATCATCCCGGACTGCCCGAACGGGAGTTCGCGGATCCAAGCGAATTCGCCTGGCGCGACCGTGTCGAGGCAGCCTTTCCGGAAATTCGCAAGGAAGGCTTGGCCCTGCTTGAAGGCGACGGGCGCTTCGCACCCTATGTGCGCCGTTCGGCCACGCGTCCGCAGGGGGATGTCCACGGCATGTTGGAAAACCGGGACTGGTCCACGTTCGAACTCACCGATTCCGGGCGGCCGGTGGCGGAGCGCGTCGCCTTGTGCCCTCAGACTTACGAAACGATCTCGGACAACGCGCCGCTGTGCGACATCACCAATCGCGCCCCTTCGATCATGTTCTCGTTACTGGCCGCAGGGCGACGCATTCCACCGCATACCGGCATGATCAATGCGCGCCTGATCTGCCATCTCCCGCTCGTCGTGCCGGGCGCAGGAGCGTTGCGGGTCGGGACGAGCAGTCGCTCATGGGAGGAGGGCCGCCTTTTGGTGTTCGACGACAGCGTCGAACACGATGCCCGCAATGATGCGCATCTCGACCGGCTGGTTTTGATTTTCGATATCTGGCATCCCGACCTGGAACCGATCGAGCGGGCGCAGATCCGTGAATTGTTCAAGGCGGTGGACACATACTAGGCTGCGAGTGCGTCAGTTTGCCGGTTCTATCCGAACCGGGCCCTTGCGCGGTTCCGGCACGGGCCGGATGTCGGACGTGTCCTGCTTCATCACCAGAACCTTGCATCCATCCACGCTCTGATCGACTGCCGCGATCATGAGCGGTTTTTCCGGATCGGCGGTTTCCTGCTCCGAATCGATTTCCGGCTTTCCGGCTTCGGCACGGACCTGGCGGATTTTTTCCTTGCAGCGTTCCCGCTCGATCGGATCCTGAATGTCGCGCCAGCTCTGCGCCGGTTCCTGATAGGACGGCATATCGAGGCTATCGGCGCTGGGCGGAGCGGTCTGGGCTAATGCTGCGGTCGAGCCTGCAAGCAGTGCCAGAGCGACGGTCTTCGAAACAGTCTTACGCATAAGAGATCTCCCCATGTCTACTCTGCTTGTACGGCATGAGCCTCGTATGAACGGAGATGAATCCGGCTGGCATCAGTGTCCTTGTTTCCGGCTCAATTCGCGCATCGCATCGTCCAGCCCGTCCAGCGTCAGCGGATACATGCGATCGTTGACGAGCTGCCGCATGATCCGGGTCGATTGGGAATAGGACCACTGCTTTTCGGGCACGGGGTTCAGCCAGACGGTGGCCGGATAGGTATCGGTCACTCGCTTCATCCAGGTGGTGCCCGCCTCTTCGTTCATGTGTTCGACGCTGCCGCCCGGATGCGTGATCTCGTAAGGACTCATCGCCGCATCGCCCACGAACACCACCTTGTAATCGTGCCCGTATTTGTGGAGCACGTCCCAGGTCTTTGTCCGTTCCTGCCAGCGGCGCTTGTTGTCCTTCCACACCCCTTCGTAGAGGCAATTGTGGAAATAGAAGAATTCGAGATTCTTGAATTCGCTGGTCGCGGCGCTGAACAATTCCTCGGTCGTCTTGATGAAGGGATCCATCGATCCGCCGACATCGAGAAACAGCAGGAGCTTAACCGCATTGCGCCGTTCGGGCCGCATATGGATGTCGAGCCAGCCCTGCTTTGCTGTGCCTTCGATCGTCGCGTCGATATCGAGCTGGTCTGCCGCACCTTCGCGTGCAAAACGCCTCAGACGGCGCAGCGCCATCTTGATATTGCGTGTGCCCAATTCCTTGGTGTTATCGAGATTCTTGAACTCGCGTTTGTCCCACACTTTGATCGCGCGCTTGTGGCGGCTTTCCCCGCCAATGCGGACGCCTTCGGGATTGTAGCCTGAGTTGCCGAAGGGAGAGGTGCCGCCGGTGCCGACCCATTTGTTCCCGCCCTGATGGCGTTCCTTTTGTTCTTCGAGCCGCTTCTTGAGCGTGTCCATGATCTCGTCCCAGTCGCCCAGGGACTTGATCTTTTCCATCTCCTCTTCGGACAGAAATTTCTCGGCCACCGCCTTCAGCCAGTCTTCGGGCACGTCGACCGGGTTCTGGCCGTAATCGGTCAGGATACCCTTGAATACCTTCTGGAAAACCTGATCGAACCGGTCGAGCATGCCTTCGTCCTTCACGAAGGTTGCGCGGCTGAGGTAATAGAACGCTTCGGGCGTTTCCTCGATCACCTGTTTGTCCAACGCTTCGAGGAGCGTCAGATGCTCCTTGAAACTGGCGGAAATCCCTGCCTCGCGCAGCTCGTCGACGAAATTGAAGAACATGGGGCAGGCCATATCGCAGATAACCGCGCGAGGCCAGCGAGCCGCACCCGGTAAAACAGAGTATCGTTTACCGGACCCTAACCATTGGGGCCGCAGGGAAGGGCCGCGACCAAAAAGGGGAATCGCAGAATATGGAGATGCTGGCCTTGGACGAGCGCGGTGCGAGTGCGCTCGACTTAATTCCGAAATCCTGCGGTAAGGTGACCGTGGGATGTTCCGAGGTGGCTGGAATCGTCCAGGCGGTGATCGACAGTTCGGGTCGCCTGCGTGACGAGCACAGGGAATTGCAGGGCACGGTACGCGAACTGGAACAGGACCAGCGGCGCGTCTCAGAAGCCAGCGACGAAGCACGTCTGCTCTCGGCGCGCGCCATCGAGCGCCTCGACCAGGGCTCGAGCCAGATCGAAGCTTCGCTCACTCAGATTTCGGGCCTTCTCGACCTGGTCGAAACTCTGGCAACGCATGTCACGGGTTTTGCGGCCGCAATGGAACAGGTCCAGCGCTGTTCGCAGAATATCGAACAGATCGCCGAAACCACGAATATTCTTGCGCTCAACGCCACCATCGAGGCCATGCGGGCCGGCGAGGCTGGGCGCGCCTTCGCCGTCGTCGCGAACGAGGTGAAATCGCTTGCCGCCGAAACCCGGCAGGCCACCGACGAGATATCGAGTGTGATCGGTACGCTCGGAACCGAGGCTTCGACGGTCATCGAAAGAATCGAAGTGGGGGCGAAGGCAAGCAGCGAGGCGAAAACCTCGGTCGGCAATTTCGAGAAGATGCTGGACAAGGTCGTCTCGCTGGTGCGCGAGGTTGATTCGCAGAACGAGGAAATCGCGCGCGCGAACGGCATGATGACCGCCGGTGTCGGCCGCGTTCAGGACAGCCTCGAACAGTTCGATATGGCCGCGAGCGAAAACGAGCGCAGGCTGTCTTCCGCACATGACAAGATCGAGGATCTCGAACTGACGGCGAGCGAGATGTTTGATCGCATCGTCAAGGCCGACCTGTCACCTCAGGACAAATTGATGGTCGAAAAGGCGAAAACACGTGCCGCCGAGGTAACGCGTATCGCCGAAGAGGCGATCGCCAATGGTTCTCTCAGGATCGAGCAGCTTTTCGATACCAATTATCGTCCGATAGAGGGCAGCAAACCGCCGCGGTTTCGAACCGGCCTAACCACATGGGCACACGATCACTGGCGTCCCGTCCTCGACGCTAGCGCCGAAACGCCCGGCGTCATGGCCGCGGCCTGCACGGATATGAATGGTTTCCTGCCCACCCACCTGACCCGATATTCGCAGTCGTCGACAGGTGACCTTACCCACGATACCCGATTCTGCCGGAACGGTCGCATCATCTTCGATGCCATCGACAAGAAGGCCAAGACGAGTCCCGACGACTATATGATGGCCGTCTACCGCCAGGAAGGCGATGGGAAGACCTACAACGTCGTGCGCAATGTCTATGTGCCGGTCGTGATACAGGGCCGTCGCTGGGGCAATCTGGAACTGGCTTACACGTTCGACGGACATGGATTTGCGCATACCGGAAGAGAAGCGATCTCGACGACCGCTTCGCATGGTATGGCCGGTTTAACCGCCTGAAGTGTTCTAAGCTTCAGCTCTGGCGCCGGGCCATAAAGGCCAGACGTTCGAACATCATGACATCCTGTTCGTTCTTGAGCAGCGCGCCGTGCAGCGGCGGGATCGCCGAATTGGGATTGCTGTCTTGCAGCACTTCCAGCGGCATGTCTTCGTTCAGGAGCAATTTCAACCAGTCGAGCAATTCGCTGGTGCTGGGCTTCTTCTTTAGGCCGGGCACTTCGCGCAGTTCGTAGAACATATCCATTGCGCGCGTTACCAGCGTCTTCTGGATGTCGGGGAAATGCACGTCGATGATCTCCCGCATCGTCTCGCGATCGGGAAATTTGATGTAGTGGAAGAAGCAGCGGCGCAGGAAAGCGTCGGGCAATTCCTTCTCGTTGTTCGACGTGATGACGACGATCGGACGTTCTTTCGCTGCGATGGTCTGGTGCGTTTCGTAGACATCGAAGCTCATCCGATCGAGTTCCTGCAACAGATCGTTGGGGAATTCGATATCGGCCTTATCGATCTCGTCGATCAGAAGAACTGGCAGCTGTTCGCTGGTGAACGCTTCCCACAATTTGCCCTTCTTGATGTAATTTGAAATGTCGTGGACGCGCTCGTCGCCCAATTGACCGTCGCGCAGGCGAGCGACCGCGTCGTATTCGTAAAGGCCCTGCTGCGCCTTGGTGGTCGATTTGACGTTCCATTCGATCAGCGGCGCATTCACCGCCTTGGCGATTTCATGCGCCAGCACCGTCTTGCCCGTTCCCGGTTCGCCCTTGACCAGCAGAGGGCGGCGCAAGGTCACGGCGGCGTTGACGGCCACCTTCAGATCCTCGGTGGCGATATAGGAGCTGGTGCCTTCGAAGCGCTGCGTCATGGATGGTCCTCGGATCGGGTTGCGGAAACAATAGCCCGGTTAGGGATCGCAGCGCGTCGGGGCAAGGGCCGCGCGCGCTATCTGAGGGCCAGTATCCGAACGGCGATAAGGCCGAGCGCGGCATTATCGACCGGCGCTTGCCGATCGAGCCAGCTCGCCGCGAGCATGTGCCAGCGTCCCGCCTCGTCCTTCAGCAGCCAGGTCAGATTGAGCACGCCCGGTTCCGATCCGCCCTTGAACCCGGCATAGCTCCAGCCCGCGCGCTGTTTTTCGGAAAGCTGCGGGCTGACGGCCAGAATGTCGAACAGCGTCGGATCGTTCATCGCGATCAGGCTCCGCAGTAATTTGCGCTCGTCCTCCATGCTAGCGAACCATTCGATGTCCTCGACCAGCACCGGTTCGGCCAGCGCGGCGACAACCTGCTCGGTCGTGACGTCGTCGCCTCCCAGATCGGCAAGCATCGCGCGGCGCTCGTCTTGATCTGTAGCAGCATAGGTGGGGCCGACATCGAGCGTCTTCAGCAGAAACATCTCGCGCGTGGTCAGAAAGGGCAGAGTGCGTTCCGGCGCAGAATGCCCGGTGCGGCGGAGAAACTCCTCGACCCGCTCGCGCCCTACCTGGCGTATCAGCGTATCGGTGGCGGTGTTGTCGCTGATCGAAATCATGAGCGTCGCTAGGGTCTGCACGGTGGCCGGGGCGCCTTCTGGCCAGTTCTGCGTGATGCCGCTGGGAAAACTCGCCTGCCCAACAGGTACGACCTGATCCCAGCGCAAGCGCCCTTCGGCCACCGCCTCGCCAATTGCGCCGAGCACGTAGAGCTTGAAGGCCGAGCCGAGCGCGAATTGCCGATCCGCGTCGCCATAGGAAAAGATCGGTTCGCCATCGAGCGGACCGAACCAGGCGGCGACGACGCCCGGCAAATCCGCCAAATCGGCTGCGATCGCTTCCGCGCCGGTCTCATCGGCACTCGCGCCGCTGCCAGCGATGGGCGCGAAGTCGGACAATTGCAGACCCGCGATCCGCGCTTCTCCGGTATCGGCCAGGATCATCGTGCCGGACCCGATCGCGCGTTCGAAACGGATTGCGATCCGCGCCTGCATAGGGCTCACCGTTTCGACCGATTCGACGCCGACGACGGCCCCGAACTGGCTTTCGAGCTGGGCGTTCATCTGCTCCAGCGCAGCGGCGGGAATTTGCGAAAGAAATTCCGCGGTGAAGAGATCGCCAGGCGCGATATCTCCGCGCAGCCATCCGACCACGTCCTGCGCCCGCCGGTCCAGCGGGCCTGCCTCGGCCGCCTGCTGCGTCGCTGCATCCTGCGCGTGGGCCACGGTCGGAACGCTGAAGGCCAGAAGCAGTCCGGCGGTAATCGCGCGCACCATCTTTTGAAAATCCCCCTTTTTTCTCTCGGAAAGACAATCGCGGGTTCGACGCGGGCGTGCAAGCGTCTAGGCTAATGAAAATCTTTCCTGCCGGAGTGCCCATGCCCACCGAACGTCTCACCATCACCTCGCCCGCAGGCACCGAACTTGCCGGATCGCTGGAATTGCCGACCGGTCTGGTGCGCGGCGCGGCGCTGTTCGCGCATTGCTTCACCTGCACGCGCCAGAGCCGCGCGGCCGTGCATGTGGCGCGAGCGCTCGCGGCGGAGGGGATCGCCTGCCTGCGCTTCGATTTCACCGGGCTGGGCGACAGCGAAGGTGAGTTCGGACGCGCCGGTTTTGCCACCGACGTTGCCGATCTGGTCGCGGTCGGCGCGTATCTCCACGACCGTTTCGCGCAGCCGATCCTGCTCGTCGGCCACAGCCTCGGTGGCGCGGCAGTGCTGGCAGCGGCGGATGAAATCGGGCTGGAGCGGATCGCGGCCATTGCAACGATCGCCGCACCCGCCGACGTGCCGCACGTCCTCGAACGGATCGATGGCGATCTCGCGGCCATCCGCAAGGATGGCGAGGGCGCGGTGACGATCGGCGGGCGCAGGTTCAAGCTGGGCCGCGAATTCATCGAGCGGGTCGAAAGTGTCGATCTCCTCGCCGAAGTCGCCGCCCTGCGCTGCCCGCTGCTGTTCCTGCATTCGCCGACCGACGGGCTGGTGGGCATCGAGCACGCGAGCGCCCTGTTCGGCGCGGCGAAACATCCCAAGAGCTTCGTTAGCCTGGAAGGCGCGGATCACCTGTTGCTGGACGAAACCAATGCCCGTTTCGCTGCGAGCATCATCGCGAGCTGGGCGCACCGCTATCTGCCCTTGCGTGACGACTGGCCGATGCCGGAAGAAGGCGTGGTGGTGAAGAACGGACATGGGAAGTTTGGCACCGAGGTCCATACCGCCACGCACCGCTTCATCGCGGACGAGCCGCACGCGGTCGGCGGCGACGATAGCGGGCCGACGCCTTACGATCTTCTGCTCGGCGCGCTGGGCACGTGTACGGCGATGACTATGAAAATGTACGCCGATCGCAAGGACTGGCCGCTGGAAGGCGTCTCGATCCATCTGACGCATGACCGCGACCATGCGAAGGATTGCGATCACTGCGCGGACCCCAAGACCAAAGTGCAGTCGATCGAACGCGCCATCACTCTGACGGGAGACGGACTGGGCGAGGAGCAACGCGCGAGGCTGATTGAGATCGCCGATATGTGCCCGGTCCACCGCACGCTGGAGGGTGAACTGCACGTGCACTCGCGCGCCGGGCCGGATTAGGCCAGCAGCGAAATCACGCTGATCGCAAGGAAGAACAGCAGCATGACGATCGTCGCCGCGCGCCACGCGAGCGAGGCCTCTGCCATTCCGCGCCGCTGCGTCGCGTACCAGATCAGACCGGTCGTACCGATCGCGCAGGCGAGCACGAACGCGGTCGACGATCCGCCCGCCCAACCGAGATAGACGATGGCCGGTTGCAGCAGCACCTGAAGGATCAAAGCACCCGCGAACCAGGCGATGGGTATCGGGCGATAGGCGGCATCGGAAACATACCAGTCGGGCAGGGCGGTATCGGTACGCGAGATGCGCCGCTCGCCCGCCATGATGTCGTCCTCCCTTTCGCCGTCGGCGAAATCGTCCTCACGCATCGATCATCTCGCGGTCCATGTCGCCCGCATTGTTCTGGATGAAGTTGAAGCGATGTTCAGGATTGCGGCCCATCAGCTGGTCGACCAGTTCCTTCACCACCGCGCGCTGTTCGAATTCCTGCGGTAGAGTGATGCGGATGAGGCTGCGGCTATCCGGGTCCATCGTGGTTTCGCGCAATTGCGCCGGGTTCATTTCGCCGAGGCCCTTGAAGCGGCCGACTTCGACCTTCTTGCCCTTGAAGACCGTGGCTTCCAATTCCGCGCGATGCGCCTCGTCGCGGGCATAGCGGCTCTCTTTTCCGGCGGTCAGGCGATAGAGCGGCGGCTGGGCGAGATAGAGATGCCCCTGCCGCACCAGTTCGGGCATTTCCTGAAAGAAGAACGTCATCAGCAGCGTGGCGATATGCGCGCCGTCCACGTCCGCATCGGTCATGATGATGATCCGGTCGTAGCGCAGCTGTTCGGGGTCGCAATCCTTGCGCGTGCCGCAACCCATGGCGAGCGTCAGGTCGGCGATCTCGCTATTGGCGCGGATCTTGTCGGCGGTGGCGCTGGCGACGTTCAGGATCTTGCCGCGGATCGGCAGGATCGCCTGCGTCTTGCGATTGCGTGCCTGTTTGGCGCTGCCGCCCGCACTGTCGCCCTCGACGATGAAAAGCTCGGTCTCGCCATCGCCTTCACCCGAACAATCGGTGAGCTTGCCGGGGAGGCGCAGTTTCTTCGCGTTGGTCGCCGTCTTGCGCTTGATCTCGCGCTCGGCCTTGCGCCTCAGGCGCTCGTCCATCCGCTCCATCACCTGGCCGAGCAACGCCTTGCCGCGATCCATGTTGTCGGACAGGAAATGGTCGAAATGATCGCGCACCGCGTTTTCGACGAGGCGCGCGGCTTCGGGGCTGGTGAGGCGATCCTTGGTTTGGGACTGGAACTGGGGATCGCGGATGAAGACGCTGAGCATTACTTCGGCGCCCACCATCACATCGTCCGCGGAAAGATCCTTGGCCTTCTTCTGGCCGACGAGATCGCCGAATGCGCGCAAGCCTTTGACGAGCGCGGCGCGTAGGCCCTGTTCGTGCGTGCCGCCATCGGGGGTGGGCACGGTGTTGCAATACCAGCTGGTCGATCCGTCCGAATAGAGCGGCCAGGCGATCGCCCATTCGACCCGTCCGGCCTCGTCCGCGAAGTCCTGCCGCCCGGTAAAGGGCTGGGCCGTCACGCATTCGCGCCCGCCGATCTGTTCGGCGAGGTGATCGGCGAGGCCGCCGGGAAATTTGAACACCGCCTCTGCGGGTACGTCCTCGCTGGCGAGGTATTCGTCGCATTTCCAGCGGATCTCGACGCCCGCGAAGAGATACGCCTTCGACCGGGCGAGCTTGAACAGCCGCTTGGCGCTGAAATTGCGCTCGCCGAAGATTTCGGTGTCGGGCGTGAAGGTGACGGTGGTGCCGCGCCGATTGGGCGTCGGGCCCAGTTCCTCGATCGGGCCGAGCGTCTGCCCCTTCGAAAATTCCTGCGCGTAAAGCTGCCGGTCGCGCGCGACTTCGACGCGGGTATGTGAGGACAGCGCGTTGACCACGCTGACGCCGACGCCGTGGAGTCCGCCGCTGGTGGCATAGGCCTTGCCGGAGAACTTGCCGCCCGAATGGAGTGTCGAGAGGATCACTTCCAGCGTGGACTTGCCCGGAAACTTGGGATGTTCGCCGACCGGAATGCCGCGCCCGTTATCGGTCACGGTGACGCGGTTTTCGGTGTCGAGCCGCAATTCGATCCGCGAGGCATGGCCCGCCACCGCCTCGTCCATCGCATTGTCGAGCACTTCGGCGACGAGATGGTGCAGTGCCCTGTCGTCTGTTCCGCCGATATACATGCCCGGACGGCGGCGGACCGGTTCCAGCCCCTCCAGAACCTCGATCGAGGAAGCGTCGTAATCGCCGCTGGAAGCAGGCGTGTTTTCGAAGAGATCGTCGGACATGCGTGTGTATCTGTCACTCCGCAAGCCGCGCTACAAGCGATTGCGCCCTCTATCCCCCGCGCAATGCCCGGACCGGCTCCTTAATCGTCGAACCGGTTCGGCGCGGGATCGACCACGACGACCTGGCCGTTGCGGATCTCGCGCACTTCGAAGGCGCGTTCGACCACGCCGTTGCGTCTGAACCTGAACGGCCCGTCCAGCCCGACGAAGCCACCGCTGTCGCGCAATTGCGAGGTCGGGAAATCGCGGCCCACGCGCCAGTCGCGAGCCACGCGCAGAGTCAGCAGCACGGCATCGTACCCCAGCGTCGAAATGCGATAGGGCTGAGCGCCGAAGCGCGCTTCGTAACTGTCCACGAACCGGCGATAGCGATCGTCCGACACCGCGGAGAAGATCGCCCCGCGCAGCGCCGACGCACGGGTGACGGACGCATCCCCGCTCCACAATTCGGTGCCGATGATGAGCGTGTTGCCCGCGCCGCCCGGTTTTATCCGGCCTGCCGCCTGCGTCGCCAGCCGCGCGCTGTCCGCGATCAGAAGACCGCCGAATCCGCCCCGTGCCACCAGCCGATCCATGGCCGAAACGACCGAAGTGTTCCCGCGCGCATAGCTTTCCTGCCCAACGACGCGCCCGCCGAAATCGGCGACGGCCGTCTGCAGCGCGGCTTCCGCCCGGCGGCCGTATTCGCCCTCCGGTGCCACGACCGCGAAATCGCGCACGCCCTTGGCTTCGCGCGCATACTCGACCGAGCGGCGGATCGACTGTTCGGGGATCTGACCCATCACAAACACGTCGGGCGAAGCGATCGATGCATCGTTGGAGAAAGAGATCAGCGGCACGTCGGCCCTGCGCGCCTCGGACAGCACGGCGCCGACATTTTCGCCCATCAGCGGGCCGAGGATGAGCTTGTTGCCGTCTGCCAGCGCCCGCCGCGCCGCATCGCGCGGATTGATCGCAGTGTCGTAGGCTGTGATGCGCAGATTGCTGGCATTGGTGTCGAGGATCGCCATCGTTGTCGCATTCGCGATCGACTGGCCGACCGCGCCGTTATCGCCCGACATCGGCACCAGCAGCGCGATGCGATGCCGGTCCTGATCCTGGGGAAGGCCGGTCTCGGTCGGCTCGGGCAGGGGAGCATTTTCGATCGGGCGGCTCGGCATATCGGCGCCGCGCGGAATGATCGAACAGGCGCCCAACAAAGCCGCGCTGCCCGCGACCATCGCCAGACGGCGGGTGATTGCGAATGTCTTCATGCTTGCCCGGTCCCTTGCATCTGGTTCATGGCTGTCCGGGTGAGCGCTGACGCATCCTCTTCCCAGACCCTCGATCCCGGGCTCTATATCGTCGCGACCCCGATTGGCAATCTCGGGGATATTACCCTGCGTGCAGTGGATGTGCTGCGGCGTTGCGATGGCGTTGCATGCGAAGATACGCGGGTGACGGGTAAGCTGATGAAGCATCTCGGCCTGTCCAAACCCCTGTGGCGCTATAACGATCATAGCGAGCATCGCGATCGGGAGCGTCTGGTTTCTTCCATGCGGGAGCGTGCGATTGCGCTCGTCAGTGATGCGGGCACGCCGCTGGTGTCCGACCCTGGCTATCGCCTGGTCAACGATTGTCGGGCGGAAGGGATACCGGTGACCGTGATACCGGGCGCCTGCGCGCTGATCGCCGGATTGACGCTGTCCGGTCTACCCAACGATCGCTTCCTGTTCGCCGGATTCCTCCCCAGCAAGGACAAGGCCCGGCGCGATGCACTGGCGGAGGTAGCAGACATCGATGCGACGATCATATTCTACGAGACCGCGCCGCGCCTTATCAAATCGCTGATCGCCATCGGCGAGGTCTTGCCCGAGCGCGAGATCGCCGTAGCGCGAGAGCTTACCAAGCTGCACGAGGAATTGCGCCGCGGGCTCCCCCACGGTCTCGTCGCGTGGTTCGAAAAGCACCCCCCCAAAGGCGAGATCGTGCTGCTGATCGGCCCTCCGGTCGAGATGCATTCCAGCCAAGCCGATATCGAAGCCCTTTTGTGGGAAGCGCTCGATACGCTCAAGCCATCGCAGGCGGCGGCTCAGGTCGCCAGGGCCACAGGCGAGGACCGCAAGGCGCTCTATGCCCGCGCGCTGGAAATGCGCCGCGAGTGAAGCGACAGCTGGCCGAAAAGAGCGGCCGCGAAGGCGAGACGCGCGCCGCCCTCTGGTTGCGCGCCAAGGGTTGGAGCATCCTCGACACCCGCGTCAAAACGCCGCGTGGAGAGATCGATATCGTGGCAAAGCGGGGCGGTCTTGTCGCCTTCGTCGAAGTAAAGTGGCGCAAGCGCAAGGCCGATCTCGACACCGCCATTGACGAGCGACGTCTCGCCCGCGTTGCCGCTGCGGTCGAATGCGTCGCCCACGAATATGCGCCGCATGGCGAAGACATCCGTGTCGATGTGATCCTGCTTGCACCCGGCGCCCTGCCGCGCCACATCGTCAACGCTTGGCAGCCCTAGACGCGCGAACTGCGCTACCGCCGATTTACCGAACGAGAAGGCAAGCTATGTCCCTACATGTCGCCGTCCAGATGGACCCGCTGGAATGGATCAAGATCGCGGGCGATAGCTCCTTTGCCCTCATGGAAGCGGCGCAGGCGCGCGGACACACGCTCTATCACTACGATGTCGGCTCGCTGGCCTGGGAAAGCGATGGCAGTCCGCGCGGCAGGATCACTGCCATCGCCACTCCCGTCCGCGTACAGCGCGTCGAAGGCGACCATTTCACTGCCGAAGAACCGCGCCGCATCGATCTTGCGCAGGACGTGGATGTCGTTCTGATGCGGCAGGATCCGCCTTTCGATCTCGGCTATATCAGTGCCGCTTTCCTGCTCGACCGATTGCGGGGCGAGACACTGGTCGTGAACGATCCGCGCGAAGTGGTGAACGCGCCCGAAAAGATGTTCGTGCTCGATTATGCGCGCTTCATGCCGCCGACTTTGATCGCGCGCAGCCTCGATGCAGTGCGCGCCTTTCAGCAAGAGCATGGCGCCGTGGTTGTGAAGCCGCTGCACGGGAACGGCGGGAAGGCGATCTTCAAGATCGACGCCGATGGCGGCAATCTGTCGGCCCTGTTCGAAGTTTTCAACCGCACCTGGCCCGAAGCCCACATGGTCCAGCCCTTCCTTCCCGAAGTGAGCGAGGGCGACAAGCGGATCGTGCTGGTCGACGGGGAGTTCACCGGTGCGATCAATCGCAAGCCGGGGGAGGGGGAGTTCCGCTCCAATCTCGCCCAGGGTGGCTATGCCGAAGCAGCCACGCTGACCGAACGCGAAGAGGAAATCTGCGCCGCCATGGGCCCGGAACTGAAGAAACGCGGCCTCGTCTTCGTGGGTATCGATGTGATCGGCGGCAAATGGCTGACCGAGATCAACGTTACCAGCCCGACCGGCATCGTCGCGATCGACAAATTCAATGGCACCGATACGGCGGGGCGCATCTGGGACGCGATCGAACGGAGATTGGGCGCCTGATCGCCTGAACCAATCGCCAGCCCGTCCGTTGCACGAGCCATGGACCATATCATCGTCTCCATCGTCGAGCGGCTCGGCCTGTTCGGGATCGCGCTGCTCATGGCGCTGGAAAACATTTTTCCTCCCATTCCATCGGAAGCGATCATGGGATCCGCCGCACTGGCGATCGAGCGGGGGACTTTCACCTTCTGGGAAATCCTCGCAGTCGGCACGGCGGGAACGCTGGCAGGCAATTACGTCTGGTTCTGGATCGGCGACAAATGGGGGTACGAACGGCTCGGCCCCTTCATCGATCGCTGGGGCCGCTGGCTGACGCTGGAATGGGAAGACGTGGAGGCGGCCTCGCACTTCTTCCGCAAGCATGGACATTGGGTGGTCTTCATCCTGCGCGCCACGCCGGTGATGCGCACGATGATCAGCCTGCCTGCGGGCCTTGCCCACATGAACGCCTTTAAATTCTGCATCTTCACGGCGGCAGGAGCAGCACTTTGGAATGCGATCCTGATTGGCGGAACTCAGTGGCTCGCGCGGACATTCGGCGAAAGCGGATGGGTCGTCAGCGGCGTGGTGATCGCCACCATTGTGCTTTCGGTGATCGGCTATGTCTGGCGGCTGATGACCTGGAAACCGCGCGCCAAGCGCTAATCGCGTTTTGGAGTAGTGCGCTCACGCGGATGAGCGTTGCGGTAAGCATCCAGCATCGTTGCTGCATCGACCTTGGTATAGATTTGCGTCGAACCAAGGCTCGCATGGCCGAGTAGCTCCTGAAGGCTTCGAAGGTCCGCGCCTGCGCCGAGCAGATGGCTGGCAAAGCTATGGCGCAAGGCATGCGGCGTGGCGGTCGCCGGCAGGCCCAGCGCGATCCGTGCCCGCGCGACCGCTTTTTGCACCATGCCCTGTGACAGAGGCCCGCCCTTAGCGCCGCGGAACAGCCGATCCCCCGGTTCGATGCGATAGGGCTGGAGCCGGGCATATTCGGTGACCGCATCGGCTACGATCGGAAGGATGGGGACGACACGCTGCTTGTCGCCCTTGCCGGTGACCGTTTGGCGCTCCCCTAGCGGCAGATCGTCCAACCGGAGCGACAGCGCCTCGGCGATGCGGAGCCCGGCGCCGTAAAGCAGCAGCAGCACCGCCCGGTCGCGCGCGCCGATCCAGTCGAGTGCGGCCTGGTCCTGAACCGTATCGGCAAGGCCCACGGCATCGTCGGGCGTGACCGGGCGTGGTAGGCCCTTCTTGAGGCGCGGCCCGCGCAGGCGCGGCGCACGGTCCGCCTCAAGCCCCAGCTGCGTGCGCGCGAAGCCGAGGAAGCTCTTGAGGGCTGACAGCTCGCGCGCCGCCGACGCGTTGGAAAGCCCGTCCTGCCGCCTCTCGGCAAGGTGGGTTCTGAGGCGCGCGGCATCGATATCGGCGAGCGCTTCGAAATCGTCGCTTGCGGTCGCTTCGATCAGCCGCCGCGCTGCCGCACAATAGGCGCGCACCGTATGTTCGGATCGGCGCCGCCCCTCGACCAAATGCGTTCGCCAGGCCTCGAGAATATCGGCTTTGCTCACGCGGTGACAAGATCCGCGACCACCAGATCGGCGAGCAGCGCGTCGAGCAAAGGCATTCCCGCCGGTGTCACCGTGACGCGCGAACCGTCCTGCCGCACCAGACCGAGCCGCTGG
Organism: Erythrobacter sp. A6_0; assembly: GCF_017744235.1. Lineage (NCBI taxonomy): Bacteria > Pseudomonadati > Pseudomonadota > Alphaproteobacteria > Sphingomonadales > Erythrobacteraceae > Erythrobacter > Erythrobacter sp. A6_0. Next base: position 757,604 of record NZ_JAGHQR010000001.1, on the reverse strand, counting down.
TGAAGCGCTAGCTTGTCATGATCGACCAGGTCTTCGGGCGCGTAGCCGAACCGCACAGACAGATTTTCGAGATCGACGCCTTCTGCAAGCCGCAGCCCCATCAACAGCGCCTCGCTCGCCTGCTCGGGCCTGTCGAGCGCGCGTTCGTCCTGCAAGCCGTGTCCTTGCCGCGCAACCGCGGCCAGGTAATTTTCCGGCTTCCTGTGTCGCAGAGTCGCCACTCCGCCCCGCCGCCCATGTGCGCCCGGTCCGATCCCGGCATAATCGCGATACCGCCAATAGGTGAGGTTGTGGCGGCTTTCTTCGCCCGGCCGGGCGTGGTTGCTGATCTCGTAGGCGGGGAGACCGGCAGCCACGGTCATCTCCTGCGTCACTGCGAAGAGATCGGCGGCGCGCTCGTCGTCCAGAGGCGCGAAGACCTGGCGGCGGACATCGGTGGCGAAGCGAGTCTGCGGTTCGATGGTCAACTGATAGAGCGAGAGATGCCCGGTCCGGAAATCGAGAGCGCGCGCGAGCTCTTCGCGCCATTGTTTCTCGCTCTGATCGGGACGGGCATAGATCAGATCGAAGCTCACCCGCTCGAAATGGCGCTGCGCGGTGGCGAGCGCATCCAAGGCCTCGCCCGCATCGTGGAGCCGACCGAGAAAACGCAGCACCTCGTTATCGAGCGCCTGCACACCGAGGGAAGCGCGATTGACGCCTGCCGCCGCAAGCGACGCGAAATTTGCTGTCTCGACCGAAGACGGATTGGCTTCGAGCGTGATCTCGATTCCGGGCGCGAAACCCCACAGGCCTTCGGCTTCGGACAGCAGGCGGGCGACCAGCGCAGGCGGCATGAGGCTTGGCGTGCCGCCGCCGAAGAAAATGCTGTTGAGTGGTTCGCCTGCGGCCTTTTCCGCTTCGAACCGCATGTCGGCCAGCAAAGCGTCCTCCCAGGCAGCCGTGTCGACGCCGCTGCGGACGTGGCTGTTGAAATCGCAATACGGGCAATTCGCCAGGCAGAAGGGCCAATGGATATAAAGCGCTCGCGCCATCGAATTCTGTCAAAGCCTTTCAGCGAATCTTAATCTGCACCGCGCGACATGGGGGCCATGGGACGGGTAGGGATTGGCGCTGCTTTAGCCAGCGCGTTCGCACTTACTATTGCCACGGCAGCGCCGCTCTTCGCAAGCGAGCGCGCGCCCGCTTCGCGCGGCGAGCAAATTCGCGACGCGAATTACTCGGTCCGCCAGACTTCGGACATAGCTTCGCGTATTCTTGCGCTGCACAATGCCGAGCGTCGCCGGCTGCGCGTGCCGGACCTTGCGTGGAACCCGCATCTCGAACGCGAAGCGGCGGAATGGGCTGAATATCTGAGCCGCCGGGGAGTGCTCGAACACGCGGACGATCGCACGCGCAACGGAGCGGGCGAGAATTTGTGGATGGGCACGTCCGGCGGTTGGGACGTTGATGGCATGGTCGACATGTTCCTCGACGAACGCCGGTATTACCGGCACGCGACCTTCCCGGACGTGTCGCGAACCGGGAATTGGGCCGATGTCGGCCACTACACCCAGATCGTATGGCGCGACACGCGCGAAGTCGGCTGCGCGGTGGCGACGGCGCGGGGGAATGATGTGCTGGTCTGCCGCTATTATCCCGCCGGCAACGTCATGGGTCGCCGCGCGCACTGATCGGATCGCTAGCCGCCGAACTGCTCCGCCACCAATTTGGCAAAAGCATCGGCGCGGTGGCTGATGGCGTGTTTTTTGTCTGGTGCAATCTCTGCAAAGGTCTGCTCGCGACCCTCGGGCACGAAGACCGGATCGTAACCGAAGCCCAGTTCCCCGCGCGGTGGCCAGGTGAGCGATCCCGGCGCCAGCCCTTCATAGACCGCGTGGTCGCCATCGGGCCAGGCGACGGCAAGCACGCAGTGAAACGCCGCGCTGCGATCGACGTCGGTCCCGCGCTCGCGAAGCATCCCCTCGACCTTTCCCATCGCCATGAACCAGTCACGCCCCGGCTCGCCTTCGAACCACTGCCGCTCGGCCCAGTCGGCGGTGTAGACCCCCGGCCGCCCGTCGAGCGCATCGACCGACAATCCGCTATCGTCGGCCAGGGCCGCCATGCCCGAAGCCTCCGCCGCGGCGCGCGCCTTGATCAGCGCGTTTTCGACGAAGGTCGTCCCCGTTTCAGCAGGCTCGGGCAGGCCAAGCGATCCGGCGGAAAGACACTTCACGCCATAAGGTTCGAGCAGCGCGCCGATCTCTTTCAGCTTGCCGGCATTGTGCGTGGCGATGACGAGGCTGCCCGAACCGAGACGCCGGGTCATGCGCGCACCGCCTCCTCCTGCGCCGCGAAGATACGGTCGCAGCCGATGCGGGCGAGACGCAGCAGGCGCAGCAGGCCTTCCTCGTCGAACGGCGCGCCTTCCGCCGTCGCCTGCGCTTCGGCGATCTTCCCGCCTTCGATCAGGACGAAGTTCGCGTCCGCCTCGGCATTGGAATCTTCAGGGTAATCGAGGTCGAGGACCGGCGTGTCCTTATAGATCCCGCACGAAATCGCGGCGATCTTGGCATTGATCGGGTCTTCCCTGATCAGCCCCTGCTTCATCAGCCCATCGATCGCGAGCCTGAGCGCCACCCAGGCACCCGAAATCGACGCCGTGCGCGTCCCGCCATCGGCCTGCAACACGTCGCAATCGACCGTGATCTGCCGCTCGCCTAGCTTTTTCAGGTCGACCACGCTGCGCAAGGATCGCCCGATCAGGCGCTGGATTTCCTGCGTTCGGCCACCGAGCTTGCCCTTAACCGCTTCGCGCATGCTCCGCGTGTGGGTCGAGCGGGGAAGCATAGAATATTCCGCCGTCACCCAGCCTTCGCCCTTGCCACGCAACCACGGCGGCGTGCGATCCTCGATGCTGGCATTGCACAGCACCTTGGTCTCGCCGAAGCTTATCAGGCACGACCCTTCGGCGTGTTTGGTGAAGCCGGTCTCGATGTTGATGGCGCGCATTTCGTCGGGCGCACGTCCTGAAGGTCGCATGGAAATCTCCGAATGGGGTAGTCTTGCAGGCGGCGTTACCCGCTTGGGGCTTGAGGCCGCAAGGGGATGGGTTAGATTAGATGCATGCCCACGCCCCCCATCACCGAAATGACCGACCGCGCACGCGCCATCTTCCGGCTCGTGGTCGAGGGCTACCTGGAGAGCGGGCAGCCGGTAGGCTCGAAAACTCTGGCTGGCGGATCCGGCCTCAATCTCTCGCCCGCCTCGATCCGGTCGGTGCTGGCGGAACTGGAGCAGCGCGGCCTGCTCGCCGCTCCGCATACGAGCGCCGGGCGAATGCCGACCGATAGTGGGCTGCGTCTTTTCGTCGATGCGATGATGCAGGTGGCAGAACCGACAGACCACGAACGCGCCGCGATCCGCCAACGGATCGACGAGCCGGGACCGATCGAACAGGCGCTGGAGGAAACCAGCGCACTTCTTTCGGACCTTACCGGGGCGGCGGGCATGGTGATGGTACCACGGCGCGAACATCGCCTGGCGCAGATTTCCCTGACGGCGATCGATGCGAACCGCGTTCTGGCCGTGCTGGTTGGGGAGGACGGGCATGTCGAGAATCGCATCGTCCCCCTGTCGGCTCAGGCGCTCGGCACCTCGCTCGAACAGGCAAGCAATTATCTCACCCGCCGCGCCGCCGGACGCACTCTGGCCGAAGCCGCCGCGATCATGGATGCCGAAATCGCAGGGGGGCGCAGCGCGCTCGACGAAGCGAGCCGCGATCTGGTGCGCCGGGGCCTCGCCACCTGGTCCGAAGATGGGGCGAAACGCCCGGTCCTGATCGTGCGCGGCCAAGCGAATCTTCTCGATGAAAGCGCGTTGGGCGATATCGAGCGGGTGCGATCGCTGCTCGAAGATCTCGAAAGCAAGCAATCGGTCGCCGCGCTGCTCGAAGAAGCGCGCGAGGCGCAGGCGACGCGCATCTTCATCGGCAGCGAAAACCGCCTGTTCTCTCTATCCGGCTCATCCGTCATCGCGGCGCCCTATCGCGACCGGGAGGGGCGCATCGTCGGTGTGCTGGGGGTGATCGGGCCGACGCGGTTGAATTACGCGCGCGTGGTCCCCATGGTGGATTTCACCGCCCGCCAGCTGGGCAAACGCATCTGACAATATGGGTATTTCCGCGTGATCGACGAGAACGAAAAGACACCGCGCGACGAAGCGGTCGACAAGGAATTAGATGGCGTGCCGGAGGAGTTCCGGGACGATAGCGATGAGCATGACGACGAGGTCGAGGAATCGCTGGACGACGCGCTGGCAGCGCTGCGCGGCGATCTGGAGACGGCGAAGCAGGACGTCCTCTATGCCAAGGCGGAAACGCAGAATGTGCGCCGCCGCCTCGAAAAGGACGTGCAAGACGCTCGCAACTACGCTGCAACCGGTTTTGCGCGCGATATCCTGAGCGTGTCGGACAATCTGGCCCGCGCGGTCCAGTCCGTGCCCGAAGCGCTGCGCGAGGACGAGAAGCTCAAGGGCTTCATCGCCGGGATCGAGGCGACCCAGCGCGAATTGGACAAGGTGTTCGGCCAGCACGGTATCACCCGCATCGCCTCGACCGGCATGCCGCTCGATCCCAACCAGCATCAGGCGATGATGGAGATACCGAGCGATGATCACGAGCCGGGAACGATCGTGCAGGAAATGCAGGCCGGTTACATGATCAAGGATCGCCTGCTCCGCCCGGCCATGGTCGGCGTGGCGAAGAAGCCCGACTGATCCTGCACATTGAGGGAGATACGATGAGGACTGCCATTCTAGGAGCGGCGGTCCTCGTCGCGATGCCATTTGCCGTTCCGGTCGCGGCTCAGGAGACCCGCGCTCAGGCCAGTGTCGAGGCGAGCGCGGATGCGCAGCTCGAAGCTTTGACCGATGCATATTATCGCTATCGGCTCGATCAATCCGGCCGTGTCGAGCAGGCTGATGGCAGCACAGCACGCGGAACGGCGCTTCCTTCCGTGACTGCCGAGGCGCAGTTGGCCCGCGCCCGTCAGGCAAAGAGTTTCCTTAGCCAGCTCGATGCGCTCGATACCACGCAATTTTCGCCTGAAGCGCAGATCGATGCGGCGGTTCTGCGGCATCTTCTCGAAACCGAAATCGGCGATGCGCGCTTTCGCGAATGGGAAATGCCGTTCGACAGCGACAGCAATTTCTGGGGCTATCTCGCCGAGCGTGGCCCTCTCGGCAGCGTCGAGGAGTATGAGCGCTATCTCTCCTGGCTCGAAAGCATCCCGCGCTATTTCTCCGAGCAGGAGGCCAATGCCCGAGCAGGCCTCGCGCGCGGATTTTCCGTTCCCCGAGTGACGCTGGAAGGGCGCGACGCGTCGCTGCAAGCCTACGTGGTTGACGATCCCGAGGACAGCCCGTTCTGGGATGCGTTCGAGCAGATCCCGGCGCGTTTTTCCTCGGCGGATCGCGAGCGCCTGCAGGCTGCCGCGCGCGAGGTGATAAACACCCAGGTAACGCCTGCCTATGCCGGTTTTCTGCGTTTTTTCCGCGAAGACTATCTTCCTCAAACCCGCACCACGCTGGCGGCGGAAGCGATGCCCGATGGCCCGGCTTACTACCAGCAGCAGATCGCGGAATATACGACGCTCGACCTGACGGCGGAGCAGATCCACCGGATCGGCCTCGACGAGGTGGCGCGGATCACCGCCGAAATGGAAGCGGTCAAGCAGGAGGCCGGGTTCGACGGCACTTTGCCCGAATTCGTGACCTTTCTGCGCACCGATCCGCAATTCGTCGCCCGCACGCCGGACGAGCTGATGGGCGTCTCCGCCTATGCGGCCAAGCGCGTCGATGGCGTGATCGAGGATTATTTCGGCTTCCTGCCGCGTCATCGGTTCACCATCCGCCCGGTCGATCCCGCGATCGCGCCGTTCTACACGGCGGGGCGGGGCGGGCTCGATGCGTGCCAGATGAACACGTACGACCTGCCATCGCGCCCGCTCTACAATATTCCTGCGCTGACGCTGCACGAGTGCATTCCCGGCCACAGCTTCCAGGCGGCGGTGGCGCTGGAGCGCGAAGCCGCTCCGCAATTCCGCAGGCAGACCTATTTCTCCGGCTTCGGCGAAGGCTGGGGGCTCTATGTCGAATATCTCGGCGAGGAGATGGGCATCTACCGCACGCCCTATGAGCGCTTCGGTCGATTGAGCTACGAGATGTGGCGCGCGGCGCGGCTCGTGATCGATACCGGCATCCACCGTTACGGCTGGAGCCGCGAGCGGGCGATGGAGTATCTCGCCAGTCGCACCGCTCTGTCGCAGCACGAGGTCGGGACCGAGATTGATCGCTATATCAGCTGGCCGGGCCAGGCCCTGTCCTACAAGCTGGGCGAGCTTACGATCCGCCGGGTGCGCGCCGAGGCCGAAGAGGCATTGGGCGACCGGTTCGACATCCGCAAGTTTCACGATGTCGTCCTCGCGCTTGGATCGGTGCCGCTGCCGATGCTGGAAGCGCGCATCGACGCGTTCATCGCCGATGGCGGCCAGGGTCTGCCGAACGTCACTTACGATTGAGCGTCATCGGCGATTGAGCGTCATCAGCGCGTGAAGGTCATCGGCGCGGGAACGTGCTATGCCGATGAGCGTAAGTCCTTCCGAAGCTTTCAGGATTCAGGAGAGACCGACATGAACGCCAAGATGATTCTCGCCCCCGCGCTGGCCCTTTCGACGATGAGCCTTGGCGCGTGCGCCGAAAACTATTCCGCCGAAGGCGGCCTGGGCGGCGCGGCGATCGGTGCCGGGATCGCAGCCGTGACCGGCGGCGACATCACGCGTTATGCACTGGCGGGTGCGGCTGCGGGCGCTCTGGCAGGCTATTTCGTCGACAAGAACGACAATTGCGACGGGTACGATCGCGACGGATATCTCGACGAAGATTGCTTCGGCACGCAAGGCTATCCGGTCGATCCGCGCTACTGATCGCGGCGATAACTGAAAAACGGCTCGCGTCCCGACCGGGGAGCGGGCCGTTTTCGGGTCCGGCCTAGCCGCGCGTAGTCGCGCCCGGAAACCGCACCAGCATGTCGTAGGCCGACACGTCCGGCGCCCCGGCCAGCTTCACGCCGTTTCTGAGCCAGAAGGCGTGCTTCACGATTTCGGCCTGCTGTTCGATCCCGTACCGCTTAAGAGGCCAGCCCGGTTTGAGGCTGTAATCGTAACGCGCCCACGGCATGCGATGCGTGACAAGATACCAGTTACCCAGAGTCTGGGTCTGCCAGACATGCGTGAGTTCGTGGATCAGCAGCCCCTGCCGGATCACGCTTTCCCGTGCGAAATCGTCGCAATAGGAATCGCCGCGCGGGTGGAAATGGATGTGGCCGCGCGGTGCCATGGTTGTCTTGCGGGGCTGGAAGAACGCCCATTTGCGGCGCTTCAGCGTCACTCGACCGTAATCTATCGCGCTACCGAAAACGGAGCGGGCGATCCGCACCTCGCCGGAGGTTAGCGCGCGCTCTCCCCCCGCGGGGCAGGGGGGCGGCGCTTCGGCGTCCAGATCGATGGGATGCGCCAGCGCCGCCTCCGCGTGTCCTAGCGCTCTTCGCCCGCCGCCTGGATCGGGGCTTCGAATGTGTGATTGCGCCCGCCCGCAGCCGTCAGAGTCACTTCGGCGGTGCCGCCTTCGGCAAGGTCGGGGCCGAGTTCGTAAACCATGACATGCTTGCCGCCCGGCTCGAACACGGCGCTGTCGCCCGGTTGCAGCATCAGCGGCGGCATTTCGCCCATGGTCATTTCGAAATCGTATTCCATCATGTCGTGCAGCTGCGCGCTGCCCGATCCTTCCACGCTGGCGCTGCGCAGGGCGATGTTCTTGTCGCCATCGTTCTTGACGGTGAAATAGACCGCCGCCGGATTGCCCGCGACAGGCGGCAGCATCATGCGCGCATCGGTGATGGTAAGCCCTGCGATCGTATTCGGATCGCTCGCTTCGGCGGGGGCCTCCGCTTCGGAACACGCGGCCAGCGCCAGCGGCGCGCCCGCGAGCAGCAGAGCGGCGAAAACGGTCTTCTTCATATCGATATCCCTCTCGTCTCGATCGCGATCTGCCTAGCGCGCGGCGTCCCTTGTGCCAAGATTTCGCGCACCTATATCCCCCTCCATCACCCGAGCCGCCAAAGGGTTTCGCCTCTTGGGAAGCCGACGGAGCGGTGTCCAACAACCGTTTTCTTAAATGGGGAAAGCATGAGCAAAGTAATCGGTATCGACCTCGGCACGACCAATTCCTGTGTCGCCGTCATGGATGGCGGAAAGCCCAAGGTCGTCGAAAATTCCGAAGGCGCGCGTACCACGCCCTCGATCGTCGCCTTCACCAAGGATGGCGAGCGCCTGATCGGCCAGCCTGCCAAGCGCCAGGCCGTCACCAATCCCGACAACACCCTGTTCGCGATCAAGCGCCTGATCGGCCGCCGGTTCGACGATCCGCTGACAAAGAAGGACATGGATCTCGTCCCCTATGACATCGTCAAGGGCAAGAATGGCGACGCGTGGGTCGAAGCGGGCGGCGAGGATTATTCCCCCAGCCAGGTTTCCGCCTTCATCCTTCAGAAGATGAAGGAAACTGCCGAAAGCTATCTCGGCGAAACCGTGACGCAGGCCGTGATCACCGTGCCCGCATACTTCAACGACGCCCAACGTCAGGCGACCAAGGATGCCGGCCAGATCGCCGGCCTCGAAGTGCTGCGCATCATCAACGAGCCGACTGCGGCCGCGCTTGCCTATGGCATGGACAAGGAAGACGGCAAGACCATCGCCGTGTACGACCTTGGCGGCGGCACGTTCGACGTCTCGATCCTCGAGATCGGCGACGGCGTGTTCGAAGTGAAGTCCACCAATGGCGACACTTTCCTGGGTGGTGAGGATTTCGATACCGCGATCGTCGAATATCTCGCCGACCAGTTCAAGAAGAAGGAAAACATGGACCTGCGGAGCGACAAGCTCGCGCTGCAGCGCCTCAAGGAAGCCGCGGAAAAGGCCAAGATCGAGCTGAGCTCGGCCCAGACAACCGAGGTGAACCTGCCCTTCATCACCGCGCGCATGGAAGGTGGCTCGTCCACTCCTCTGCACCTCGTCGAAACGATCAGCCGCTCCGACCTCGAAAAGATGGTCGGCGACCTGATCCAGCGTACGCTCGAACCCTGCAAGAAGGCGCTGGCCGATGCGGGCGTTTCGAAGGACGAGATCGACGAAGTCATCATGGTCGGCGGGATGACCCGCATGCCCAAGGTGCGCGAAGTCGTGGAAAAGTTCTTCGATTCCAAGCCGCATACCGGTGTGAACCCTGACGAAGTCGTGGCCATGGGTGCTGCCATTCAGGCAGGTGTTCTTCAGGGCGACGTCAAGGACGTACTGCTGCTCGACGTGACGCCGCTTTCGCTCGGCATCGAAACGCTGGGCGGCATCATGACCAAGATGATCGACCGCAACACCACGATCCCGACCAAGAAGACCCAGACCTATTCCACCGCCGAAGACAATCAGAACGCGGTGACCATCCGGGTCTTTCAGGGCGAGCGCGAAATGGCGAGCGACAACAAGATGCTCGGCCAGTTCGACCTCGTCGGCATCCCCGCCGCACCGCGCGGTGTGCCGCAGATCGAGGTGACGTTCGACATCGACGCCAACGGCATCGTCAACGTCAGTGCCAAGGATAAGGGCACCGGCAAGGAACAGCAGATCCGCATCCAGGCATCGGGCGGTCTGTCCGACAGCGACATCGACCAGATGGTGCAGGACGCGGAAAAGTTCGCCGAAGAGGACAAGAAGCGCCGCGAAAGCGCCGAAGCCCGCAACCAGGCCGACAGCCTCGTCCACGCGACCGAAAAGCAGCTCGAAGAGCATGGCGACAAGATCGACGCATCACTGAAGAGCGACGTCGAAACCAAGATCGCTGCGCTCAAGACCGCGCTTGAAGGCGACGATGTGTCCGAGATCGAGGTCAAGGCCAAGGATCTGACCGAAGCCGCCATGAAGATGGGCCAGTCGATCTACGAAGCCGAGCAGGCCAATGCCTCTGCTGGCGACGCGGATGCCGCTTCGGCCGACACTGCGGAGAAGGACGACGACGTGGTCGACGCCGAATTCTCCGAAGTGGACGAAGACAGCAAGGCCTGATCGGTCTCATGAACTACGATCCGCCAACGGTGCACACCCGCACCGGTGGCGGTTGATTTTTCGGGCGGGGGAAACATGTCAGCCACCGAAATCGACTTTTACGAAATACTCGGCGTCTCGCGCGATGCGGATGGGGCGGTGATCAAATCCGCCTATCGCAAGCTCGCGATGAAGCATCACCCGGACCGCAATCCGGGCTGCAGCGAGAGCGAGGCGAAATTCAAGGCGATCAGCGTCGCTTACGATTGCCTCAAGGATCCGCAGAAACGCGCGGCCTACGATCGCTATGGCCATGCCGCCTTCCAGCAGGGCGGTGGCGGCGGCGGCCATCCCGGCGCGGATTTCGGCGATATCGGCGATATCTTCGAAACCATTTTCGGCCAAGCCTTCGGCGGCGGCGGACGCAGCCAGGCGCGGCGCGGTGCCGATCTGCGCTACGACATGCAGATCAGCCTGGAAGACGCCTTCCACGGCAAGGACACGCAGATCGAGATCGAAGTCTCGCAATCCTGCGACGATTGCCATGGCACCGGCGCGCGTCCCGGTACGCGGGCGCGGACCTGCAACCTGTGTTCGGGCATGGGCAAGGTGCGCGCCAAGCAGGGTTTCTTCGTCGTGGAGCGCCCCTGTCCCAACTGCCACGGCCAGGGCGAAGTCATCGCCGATCCCTGCCGCAGTTGCGGTGGAGAAGGTCGGATCGACCTGCCTCAAAAGCTCGACGTGGAAATTCCGCCCGGCGTCGATACCGGCACGCGCATCCGCCTGTCCGGCAAAGGCGAGGCGGGCCCGCGCGGCGCGCCTTCGGGCGACCTCTACATCTTCCTGCACATTCAGCCGCACGCGATCTTCGAACGAGAGGGGACGACACTCGTCACCCGCGCACCGATCAGCTTCACCAAGGCAGCCCTGGGCGGCGAAATCGAAATTGCGGACCTTGCCGGCAAACCCGTGACGCTGACGATCCCGGCAGGCATCCAGTCGGGCCGCCAATTGCGCCAGCGCGGGGCTGGCATGCCCGTCCTTCAGGGGCGCGGGCGCGGCGATCTGGTGGTCGAATTGCTGGTCGAAACGCCGACCAAGCTGACCAAGGAACAGCGATCCCTGCTCGAACAGTTCCGCGATACCGAGACCGGAGATGAATGCCCGGAAAGCCGGGGATTCTTCGACAAGATCAAGGAAGCGCTGGGCGGTTAGAATCTAGGGCAATCGCGTTCGCACCTCGCTGCGCAATTGTTCGAGCAGCATCGTCGAACACCGCCCCGCCTCGCTTTCCTCGTCGAGGATTGCGAGGAAGGCATCACGCTTGAACGCGTCGCGCGCGGTGCGCGGCAATTTCTCGTCGAGAGTGGAGCATACGATGTCGATCATCCGCTCCGCCCCGTGCAGCCGGCCCCACAGATAGTCGTTTTCGCGATAGGCGCGGCTGAAAAAGGCGCCGAAATTGAAGAATTCGGTGCCGCGCAGGGTCGCCTGTGTGCCGCCTTCGCGGATCGCGGTGGCGTCTTCGGGTGAAATACGATCGACCTTGACCGGATCGAACTCGGTCAGATCCTGATTGCGCAGCAGCGGCAGCGTGGCGATGTCGTAATAGGGAAAGCCCAGATAGGTCAGCAACATCCGGCGCTTGAGATTGCTGGGCATGGCCTGCAGCGCATCGGCCAACATTTCCTCGGCGCGGTCGTCGATCTGGGGCAGGAGCCGCTTTTCCTCCAGCATGTCGAGCACCGTGCCGGGATCGGAGAGGACATCCTCGCTCGCCGCGGCGAATTCCTCGCCCAGCCCGTCGCCGTTCTCGCGCTCGAAATAGAGCGCTAGGATCGCGTAGATTGCTTCGCGGGCCTGCTCCAGCGCATCGTCTTCTATTTCCGGATCGGCCTCCCAGTCGCGGGCCAGTCTGCGCGCGAGAAGCCGCAGACGGCGGATGCGGAAACCGATATCGTGCGCGCGGAAGAAGGCGATCGCTTCGGCATGCGCGCCGCCGCCGGGGGCGGACAGCGAATCGAGCCCACGCCGCGACAATTCCTCGCGCAAAGCCGCTTCGATCGGCTCGGCATCGGGCAGGCCCAGCTTGCTGGTGTTTTCATGCACCAGCTTCGCCAGACGCCCGACGATCGCCGCCGTCTTCGCCTGCGCATAGGCCTGAAAGGTGTAGCCCGCCGTCACCGCAGCCGCCTGTTGCGCGCGCTGGCGCCACGCCTGAAGACGCTTGGGAGTCGGCCGGTCGAAGAATAGCGTCCGCCCGAACAGCGTCTCCACCGCACCTTCCACTTCCGGACGCAGGCGCGTGATGATCAGGCGCAGCCGCATTGCTTCGCGACTTTGCGCCTCCAGCGATTCCAGATTGTCGCGGATCGGCTGTTCGCGCGGAATGGTGCTGAGCGATCCGAATATGGCCGCGAAAAAGCCGACCTTGCGATCGCTTAACCGATCGGGATTCGCAGCCGATCCGGTCCGGTCTGGCCGAGGATCGACATAGACGAAACGGCGATCGACCTCGCGCTGCGCCGGGCGGCCTTGCAGGGCGGCGATGGCACCTTCGAATGGTTTGTTGACCAGCACCGATCCGTCGATGAGCGAGACGCCGTCCACCGTATCGCTGCGCGAATGCACCGGCATGATCCGCTCGAGAAACGCGCCGCGTTCCGGCCAGGACCGGCCGGTCCGCTCCGCCATCGCGTCGATTTCCGCAAGGCGCACCGGCGGGAAGGCGCCGGGAAAGCTGGCCGTGGCGCGCGCCGCAAGGACCAGCTCGATCGTGTTGGCGAGACCGCGGCCTTCCTGCGCGGGCGTCTTAGAGCGAAAGGCGATCGGCATCCGATGCTCGCTTTCCTGCACGACCGGCGGCGAATTCAGCCGCAGCAGCGACAGATGGCCGTGGAAATCGGTCGCGGTCACGAACAGGTCTAGCGGATGGCCGGCAGGCAGCAGTGGCGGTTCGAGCGGCGCGTCTTCCATTGCGGCGAAAGCGGTTTCGAGCAGGTTGGAAAAGCCGCTGCCGCTGAAAGGCGGCTCGAACCAGCGCCCGCGGATCAGGCGGGATACCTTGGTGCGGACTTCCTCGCGCGTTTCGGGTGCGACGCTTTCGCTGACGGCATTGCCCGGCCGGTTGAGAACCCAGCTGGCAAGCGGCTGCGCCCACACTTTCGCAAACCGCCACAGCGGGCGCGCATCGGGATCGGTCAGCTTGTCGACATCGGCATTTTCGAGCCAGAGATCGGTGAGCGGGTCCAGCGACTGGCCGGAATGCACAGCCTGAGCCAGAAAGATAGCATTGATGCCGCCCGCGCTCGCCCCGGTCAGGATATCGGGAAGGACGCGCAGCTTCAGGCCAGCATGGTCGGAAATATGATCCAGAAGGCGGCGATAGACCCGCGCGCTGCCACCCGCACCGGGCCGGGCCGCATCGGCATCGCGGCTCGCGCGGGCAAGATGCCACAGCTCCTTGGTGACGCCGTGCATGTAGACCGCCAGGCTCACCCCGCCATAGCAGACCAGCGCAATCCTGAGTTCCTTCTGACGCATCGCTAGCTGCTGTGCCGTGCAGAAGCCGGTTTGGCAATTGCGTTCCACCTATGTTCCGGGTAACGCGCGCCCATGGCGAAACCCAAGAAACGCTTCATCTGCCAGGCCTGCGGCAGCGTCCACCATCGCTGGCAGGGGCAATGCCCCGATTGCGCGGAATGGAACACGCTGAACGAGGAAGCGCCTGCGACGGTGTTCTCGCAGAAGCACGATCTGTCGAGCGGTGGGCGAGCGGTCGAGTTCGTCGCGCTCGACAAGCCGGGCGAAGTGCCGGTTCGGCAATCGACGGGGCTCGCAGAATTCGACCGCGCTCTCGGCGGCGGCTTGGTGCCGGGATCGGCGATCCTGATGGGCGGCGATCCGGGGATCGGAAAATCGACGCTGCTGTTGCAGGCTACCGCCGCCATCGCGCGTGCTGGGCGGCAATGCGTTTATGTCAGCGGAGAGGAAGCGACCGCGCAGGTGCGCATGCGCGCCTCTCGCCTCGGGCTGGCGGATGCTCCGGTGAAATTGGCCTCCACGACCAGCGTACGCGATATCCTGACTACGCTGGGCGGTATGGAGGCACCGGGCCTCCTCGTCATCGATTCAATCCAGACCATGCATTCCGACACGATCGAAGGCGCGCCCGGAACCGTCAGCCAGGTGCGCGGCTGCGCGTTCGAACTGATCCGATATGCCAAGGAAAACGGTGTCGCGCTTGTGCTCGTCGGGCATGTCACCAAGGATGGCAGCATTGCGGGGCCGCGTGTTCTCGAACACATGGTCGACGTGGTGATGAGCTTCGAAGGCGAGCGCAGCCATCAGTACCGCATTCTGCGCGCGTTGAAGAACCGTTTCGGCGCAGTGGACGAGATCGGCGTGTTCTCGATGGCGCAGGAAGGGCTAGAAGAGGTCGAGAATCCGTCCATGCTGTTCCTGTCGGGGCGACAGGAGCAGTTGGCGGGTAGCGCGGTGTTCCCCGCGATCGAGGGGACGCGGCCCGTCCTGGTCGAGATTCAGGCGCTGATCGTCCGGCTGCAATCGGGCGCCACGCCCCGCCGCGCGGTGGTGGGGTGGGACAATGGCCGCATGGCGATGCTGCTGGCCGTGCTGGAGGCGCGGTGCGGGCTGAATTTCAGCTCGGCGGAAGTCTATCTGAATGTGGCGGGCGGCTATCGCCTGTCCGATCCGGCGGCCGACCTCGCCGTGGCGGCGGCTCTGGTCAGCGCGCTGGCCGACAAACCGCTTCCCCAGCGCAGCGTCTGGCTCGGTGAGGTGTCGCTCGCCGGAGAAATTCGTCCGGTCGCGCATGGCGCCCTGCGTCTGCGCGAAGCGGCCAAACTGGGCTTCGAGCGGGGCTACGGCCCGTCGGAGTTGGACGGCGGTTCGTCGAAATTGAAATATGGCGGGCTTACGCAATTGGCCAATCTCGTTGACCGGATCATGGGCGGGGCATAATCCGGATCGCGTATGACCGGTTTCGACTTTCTTCTACTGGGTATCGTCGGGATTGCCGCGATCGGCGGATTTCAGCGCGGCTTCCTGCAGGAAATCCTGTCACTGGCCGCATGGATCCTGGCGATCTTCGCGATCAAATATCTGCATGTGCCGCTGACCGCCGCGCTGCGCGACTATATCGGCGGCGATATCGCGACCGCCGTGCTGGCCTTCGCGCTGCTGCTGCTGATTCCCTATGCCGCGATGAAGGTCATCGCCAACAATGTCGGCAAGGCGTCGCGCCATTCGGTGCTGGGTCCGATCGACCGTGTGTTGGGCTTCGGGTTCGGCGCGTTGAAGGGCGCGGTGATCGCTGTAATCGGGTTCACTCTGTTGGTTTTGGGTTACGACACTGTCTGGGGCTATGCCGGACGGCCCGACTGGATCGCCAACGCCCGCAGCTACGAATTCGTCGATGCGAGTTCGCGCAGCCTCGCAACCATGGTGGCGGAACGGCGCAAGCGACTTGCGGCTGGGGAAGAAGCGGACGAGACGCCCGCACCATGACCCGTTCGAGTGCGTCGCTCTATTCCCCCGCGATTTTGGCCCTTGCGGTGGAGCTAGCCGATTATCCGATCGAGAAGGAAAGCGCTGTCCGGGCCGAAGCGCGGTCGCGGACCTGCGGCAGCGTCGTCGATCTAAGCGTTTCGCTGGACGACCAACGGCAGATCGCCACGCTGGGCCTGCGCGTGTCGGCCTGCGCGGTCGGCCAAGCTGCCGCGGCGATCTTCGCGAAGGGCGCCATTGGATGCAGCGCGCAGGACATCGCACAGGCCCGTCGCGAGATCGCCCGATGGTTGGCAGGCGAAAGCGACCGCCCGGACTGGCCGCGACTCGAAATGTTAGATCCCGCACTGCCGCATCCGGGCCGCCACGAAGCTATCCTGCTCCCGTGGAAGGCTGCCGAGGAGGCGCTTTTCAACGCTGCCGACGCGCGGTAAGCCTCCCGTCATGCCGCCGGACGAAGCGAGCGGGGGAGGGACAGCATGGCCACGCAAATCGGTTCCACGGAAAGCGGCGCGCCGACGCCTCCGATGCAGCGCGAGCCGACCGAGAAGGAAATCCGCCTCGTCATCGCGGCGAGCAGCGCGGGCACCATCTTCGAATGGTACGATTTCTTCATCTACGGCACGCTTGCGGCCCTGATCGGCGCGGCCTTCTTTCCGAGCGATAACGAGACGCTGCAATTGCTGCTGGTCTGGGCGGGATTTGCAGTCGGTTTCGGTTTCCGGCCCTTGGGCGCGATCCTATTCGGATATCTCGGCGACCGGCTCGGCCGAAAATATACGTTTCTCGTCACCGTCACTCTGATGGGCGTCGCGACCGCCGGAGTCGGACTGATCCCCAGCGCGGCGACAATCGGGATTGCCGCGCCGATCATCGTCATCCTGTTCCGCATCCTGCAGGGCCTTGCGCTCGGCGGAGAATATGGCGGGGCGGCAATCTACGTCGCCGAGCATGCGCCGCCCGAAAAGCGCGGCTTCTACACCAGCTTCATCCAGGCCAGCGTGGTCGGTGGCTTCGTCCTGTCGATCATCGTCGTGATCGCGTGCCGCGCTCTGATCCCGGCGGACGAGTTCGCGGCATGGGGCTGGCGCCTGCCCTTCCTGCTCTCGATCGTCCTGCTCGGCATATCGCTGTGGATGCGTCTGAAACTGTCGGAGAGCCCGGTATTCCAAGCGATGAAGGCTGCGGGCGAGACGAGTTCGAACCCGTTCAAGGAAAGCCTGACCTATCCCGGCAATCCTAAGCGCATCTTCGTGGCGCTGTTCGGGATCACCGGCGTGCTGACGACCATCTGGTACACCGCCTTCTTTTCCGGCCTTAGTTTCTTGCGCGGTCCCATGCGAGTTGAGGAGAGCGCGGTCGAATGGATGCTGCTCGCCGCTGGAGCCATTTCTATGGGGTTCTACATCGTGGTCGGCAAATGGTCCGACCGGGTGGGGCGCAAGAAGCCGATCGTCATCGGGGCGCTCGCTTCGCTGTTTCTGCTGTTCCCGGTGTTCTGGGGCATCGGGGCGCTCGCGAACCCTGCGCTGAACGACAGCGCACGGGCCGCGCCCGTCGCAGTGAGTGGCGCGGCCTGCACCTACGATCCTTTCGCCGAGGTACAGGGCAGCCAATGCGGACGCGTCTTGCAGGATTTGACCTCGCTCGGTGTTCCCTACAATATTGGTGGGAGCGATAGCGACCTGCGGATCGGCGAAGCGAGCTTCGACTATTCCGCCCTCTCCGAAGGCGATCGCCGGGCGACGATCCAGGCCTGGCTCGAATCGCAGGGGTATGATTTCGAGCGTCAGACTCCTCCGCTGGCGAACATCCTCGGCATTGTCGGCCTTTTGCTGGTGCTCGGCATGCTCTCCGCGCTGACGTACGGATCGGTCGCGGCGCTGCTTACCGAGATGTTCCCGGCGCGCATCCGCTACAGTTCGATGTCGATCCCCTATCACATCGGGGCGGGCTATCTCGGCGGCTTCCTGCCGCTGATCGCGAGCTATATCGTGGCGATGACCGGGAACGCCTATTCGGGCCTGTGGTACACATGGGGCGTGGTCGCGTTCGGATTGTTGGTCGCGTGGTGGGGCCTGCCGAGCGGGCCGCCCCAGGATTTCGAAGAAGCGGATTTTAAAGATACTAATGCCTGACCTGCCGCCGCCCACCCTGCGGCTCACCGTCGATACCGATGCGCTGGCGCGAAATTGGCGCAGTCTCGATGCGCTGAGCGGCCCGGCACGCGCGGGCGCGGCGGTGAAGGCGGATTGTTACGGGCTCGGCGTCGACACCTGCGTCCCCGTCCTGCGCGATGCGGGCGCGCGGAATTTCTTCGTCGCGCATTGGGGCGAGGTCCCTCCGGTCCTGCGCCATGTGCCGCCCGAACAGGTCGCGGTGCTGCACGGCGTCGTCACAAGCGAGGAGGCCGAATATGCGCGCGCGAGCGGCGTGCTGCCGGTGATCGACAGTGTAAGACAGGCGGAAATCTGGCTTTCGGCAGGGGGCGGACCGTGCCACCTGATGGTGGATACCGGCATCAACCGCCTCGGCATCCGGCCCGACGAGGCGGAAAGCGAGACGATCCGCAAATTAGAGGTGGAGGCGATACTCTCCCACCTTGCCTGCGCCGACGAGGACAGCGCGATGAATGCGCGGCAGCGTGACGCATTCGAAAGCGTGCGCCAGCGCATTCCGCACAAGATCGCGAGCCTTGCCAACAGCGCCGGGATCGCTCTCGGGTCGGACTATCGCTACGATGTCACTCGCCCCGGCCTCGCGCTTTATGGCGGGGTGCCGCGTCGCGAACTCGCAGACACCATCCGCCCGGTCGCCGGGATCGAAGCGCGGCTGATCGCCGTTCGCGATCTCGAAGAGGGGGAGATGGTTGGCTACAACGCGCTGTTCGAAGCGCCCCGTGCCATGCAAATCGGGATCGTCTCGCTCGGCTATGCGGATGGAATCCTGCGCGCCTGGGCTGAAGCGGCACTCGCGCATGAGGGCAGGCGGCTTCCGATACTGGGGCGTATTTCGATGGATATGATCGCGATAGATCTGACCGAAACGCCCGAGCTCGAAGAAGGAGACTGGGTCACCCTGCCTTACGATCTGCCGCAGGCGGCGAAGCAGACCGGCCTCTCCCAGTACGAACTGCTGACGCTGCTCGGCGATCGCTTCGAGCGGAAATCCAGCTTGACGTAGGCGTCATATTGCATCGCAACTTGTGCGGCTGCTAAGTCGATTGGACGTAGCTCTGAAGGATCGCAACGAAATGGCCAAGAACCGCAAGGAAGGCGATCCGATCGTCGTCAAGAAATACGCCAATCGTCGGCTCTACAATACCGACACCTCGAGCTACATCACGCTTGACGATCTAGCGACGATGGTGCGCGACAACACCGATTTCCAGGTTGTGGATGCAAAGACGGGCGAGGATATCACGCACGCCATCCTGACGCAGATCATCGTCGATCAGGAAGCGTCGGGCGGCGAACAGATGCTGCCCGTCAGCTTCCTGCGCGATCTCATTTCGATGTACGGCAATTCGATGCAGTCCATGATGCCGAGCTATCTCGAAGCGAGCATGGCCAGCTTCCGCAAGAACCGCGAACAATTGCACGAAGCCTTCCAGAAGGGGATCGCCGCAAACCCCTTCGCCAAGCTGGCCGAAACCAATCTGAAGATGATGCAGGGTGCGGCGCAGGCCTGGATCCCGGGAAGCCAAGCCAAGGCGCCGTCCCAGGGACCGGCCACTCAGACCGACGAACTCGCCGAAATGCGCGCCCAGATGGCAGCGATGCAGAAGAAACTGGACGAGATGGACCGCTAGGGCAGGGCGCGCGCCGCTCCGTCTCGACACTCGCCTCTCTCCCCGGCTAAGGGCGCGATCCCGACTCTTTTCGAAGGACGCTTACCCTTGGCCCAGATCCGCCACGCACTGACCACCAAACGCGCCGACGACTTCGCCGCCTGGTATCAGGAGGTGATCGGCGCCGCCGACATGGCCGAGGAATCGGGCGTGCGCGGCTGCATGGTCATCAAGCCGTGGGGCTACGGCATCTGGGAGCGGTTGCAGCGCCTGCTCGACGACCGGATCAAGGAAACGGGGCACGACAATGCCTATTTCCCCCTGTTCATCCCGCTTGCCAATTTCGAGCGCGAGGCGGAGCATGTCGACGGTTTCGCCAAGGAAATGGCGGTCGTCACGCATCACCGCCTGATTGCCGGGCCCGATGGCGGGCTGATCCCGGATCCCGAAGCCAAGCTCGAAGAACCACTCGTCGTTCGCCCAACAAGCGAAACGATCATCGGCGATGCCATGGCGCGCTGGGTCCAGAGCTGGCGCGACCTGCCCCTGAAGCTCAACCAATGGGCCAATGTCGTGCGCTGGGAAATGCGCACCCGGATGTTCCTGCGCACGGCCGAATTTCTCTGGCAGGAGGGCCACACCGCGCACGAGACCGAGGCGGAGGCGAAAGAGCACACCCTGCGGATGCTCGAGGTCTATCGCCAGTGTGCCGAAGAGGATCTGGCGCTCCCCGTGATCGCGGGCGAGAAGCCGGAGAACGAGCGTTTCCCCGGCGCTGTCGAGACCTGGTCGATCGAAGCGATGATGCAGGACGGCAAGGCGCTCCAGGCCGGGACCAGCCATTATCTCGGCACGAATTTTTCGGCTGCGAGCGGGATCAAATTCCAGAACCGCGAGGGCAGCGAAACATTGGCCCATACCACCAGCTGGGGCGTCTCCACCCGCATGATCGGCGGCATGATCATGGCGCATGGCGACGATGACGGTCTGCGCGTTCCGCCGCGCCTCGCCCCGTGGCAGGTCGTGATCCTGCCCATGCTGCGCGACAATGACGAGGATGCCGCGCTGATCGATTATTGCGAGGGGCTGCGCGCCACGCTCGCCGGGCAGCATGTGCTTGGCGAGAAGTTGCGCGTATTGCTCGATACGAAACCGGGCAAGGCGGCAGCCAAGCGCTGGGACTGGGTGCGCAAGGGCGCGCCGGTCATCGTCGAAGTCGGTGGGCGAGACATGCAGAACGGCGTGGTATCGATGCTGCGCCGCGACCGTTTGTGGGACAAGAATTCGGGCAAGCCTGCCTTCGAAGCGCCGACCCGCGAGATCGCCGGGCAGACCATCCCCGATGTGCTCGCCGATATGCAGGCCGCGCTGCTGACCGAAGCCCGCGACCGGCGCGAGGCCAATATAACGCGCGGCGTCGACAGCTACGACGCAGTGGAAGCGCATTTCAATTCGGACGCGAAATATCCCGGCTGGGTCGAAGTCCAATGGTCGAAACCGACCGGGGCGGCGCTCGATCAGGTGGTCGAGCGGTTGAAGGCACTGAAGCTGACGATCCGCAACGTGCCCACGGATGCCGCGCCTGCCGATGGAGCGTGCATCTTTACCGGCGATCCTGCGGTCGAACGGATCTTACTGGCTCGCGCGTACTAAGCGCCGACTGGCGAGATACGGGGCAGGGGTGGGAAAATGCGCCCACCTGCCCCATATCGGGCCCATGACAAAACAGAACAAGAACCGGCAGCATAAAGGCATGCCGAGCAAAGAACAAATTCTCGAATTCATCCAGACCTCCGAGACCCCCGCTGGAAAGCGTGAGATCGCCAAGGCCTTCGGTCTCAAGGGACAGGAGAAGATCACGCTCAAAAAGCGCTTGAAGGACATGGCCGAAGAAGGCCTGATCGATGGCAAGCGCACAGCCTATCACCGGATGGGCGGCGTACCGAAGGTAACCGTTCTCAAGGTGGTCGAGATCGACGACGGCGAGGTCTTCGCCGAGCCTGAGAACTGGAACCCCGATAGCGACGAAAAGCCGCCGCGCCTGCTCGTTAAAGAGTCCAAGAAGATGGCGGCGCTCAAGCGCGGCGATCGCGTTCTGGCGCGCAACGAGGAAACCGAGCGCGGCTGGCGCGCCACGCCGATCAAGAAGCTCCCCGCTCGCAGCGAAGGCCTCATGGGCGTCGTCGAGTTCGACGGGGGCGGCAAACCCTGGCTCGCGCCCGTGGACAAACGAGTGCGCAATTCCTCGCCGATTTCCGATCTCGGCGGCGCGGAGGAGGGCGAACTCGTCCTCGCCGAACGCACCGGCAAATCGCAGCGCGCAGGCGTGAAGGTGGTCGAAGTGATCGGCGATCCCCTGGCACCCAAAAGCTTCAGCCTGATCGCCATCGCCAAGCACGGCATCCCGCACATCTTCCCCGAAGAGGCGATGGCCGAGGCGGAGCGTGCGGTCGATCTGCCCCTGTCGGAAGACAAGCGCGAAGATCTGCGCGATGTCCCCATCGTCGCCATCGACCCCGCCGATGCGCGCGACCACGACGATGCGATCTGGGCGGAGCCGGACGGAAACGGCGGCTACAAGGCTATCGTCGCCATTGCCGACGTGTCCTATTACGTGCGCCCCGGCGGTGCGCTCGACCGTGAGGCGAGAAAACGCGGCAATTCTGTCTACTTCCCCGACCGGGTTGTGCCGATGCTGCCCGAAGTGTTGAGCGCCGATGTCTGCTCTCTCGTCGAGGAGCAGGACCGCGCGGCAATGGCCTGCCACATGACGATCTCGTCCGACGGCAAGATCACCGATTGGCGCTTCACTCGCGCGATCGTGCGATTGGCGGCGAATGTCGCCTACGAAGACGCCCAGAAAGCCATCGATGACGGATCGGCGGACAAGACGCTTCAGGATCTCTGGGGTGCCTGGAAGCTGCTCTACAAGGCGCGTCAGGCGCGTGATCCGCTCGACCTCGATCTGCCCGAGCGGCAGGTACGACTGAACGATGAAGGGGTGATCGAGGAGATCGCCGTACGCGAACGGCTCGACGCGCACCGCGTGGTCGAAGATTTCATGATCGCCGCCAATGTCGCTGCGGCAAAGGCGCTGGAAGCGAAGAAGGCTCCGGTCGTCTACCGCGTTCACGAACAGCCGAGCCGCGAGAAGCTCTCCGCCTTCAAGGAGTATCTCGAAAGCCAGGGCCGCAGCTTCGCGCTGGGGCAGGTCATCACGCCCGGCCTCTTCAACCGCATGCTTAAAGACGTGTCCGACCCGGCGGAAAAGGCGCTAATCATGGAAGCCGTCCTGCGCAGCCAGACACAGGCCTATTACGGGCCGGCCAATGCCGGGCATTTCGGGCTTTCCCTGGGCAGCTACGCCCACTTCACCTCACCGATCCGCCGCTATGCCGATCTTTTGGTCCATCGCTCGCTGGTGGATGCCTACAAGCTCGAACAGCCCAAAACGAAGCTCGACCTACCTGAAGCTACGGGTTTGTCGGACCGTGACAGAACCGCGCTCGGCAATATCACCGATGCGATCAGCCAGACCGAACGCCGCGCGATGGAAGCGGAGCGCGACACGGTCGACCGCTATGTCGCCGCCTGGCTTTCGGGCCGCGTCGGGGAAACGTTCGACACCCGCATCACCGGTGTTCAGGGGTTCGGCTTCTTCGCCACGATCGACAAGCTCGGCGGCGATGGGCTGGTCCCGGTCAGCACGCTGGGCAGGGAATATTTCCGTTACGACGAAGCGGCGCAGAAGCTGATCGGCGAGAGCAGCGGCACGGAATACGCCGTGGGGGACCGACTGAAGCTGAAGCTTGCCGAAGCAAATGCTTTGACCGGCGCGCTCAAATTCGAAGTGCCCGAAAGCGATGGCGAACGGATCGAGAAGCGGGGCGATCGTCCGCCGCCGAAGAAATCGCATCGCAAGGGTCCGGGCAAAGGCCCAAGCAAAGGCACTGGCGCGCCGCGTCAGAAACATGCGCAGGGCCAGCGCGGGCGCCCGAAGAACATTCGCCACCAGGGGCGCGGCAAGAAGAAATGACGGAACGGGGACGGGCACCCGGCCATTGAAGAGCAAAGGAGATTTCACCGATGCTCAAGCCCGGCCAGCCCGTTCCCGCACTCGACCTGCCGCTCACGATCGAGGCGCGCTTCGAACTCGAAAAGCAGGATCCCGAGAATTTCACGATGCTCGTGTTCTATCGCGGCAAGCATTGCCCGATCTGCAAGAAATACCTTACCGAACTCGGCGGCAAGCTCGACGAGTTCACGGACAAGGGCATCAACGTTTTCGCGATCTCGATGGACAGTCCCGAACGGGCGGCGGTGAGCCATGAGGAGTGGGACACGCACGATCTCCCGCTCGCCCACTCACTGAGCGAGGAAAAGGCGCGCGAATACGGCCTCTACATTTCCGAAAAGCGCGAAGGGAGCGAGGAGCCGGACATGTTTTCGGAACCCGGCCTGTTCGTGGTCAAGCCGGACGGCACCTTGCATTTTGCCGTCGTCCAGAGTGCGCCGTTCACGCGGCCCGATCTCGACGATCTGCTCGAAGGGCTGATGTTCACGGTGGACAAGGGCTATCCGACGCGCGGCACCCTGACCTGATCCGGCGTCAGGCCAACCGGTCGACCGCTTCGGTGTCGAGGCCGCCCGGCACGATATAAAGCGGGCAGGGCAGGCTGCCCGCATCGTGGGCAAAATGGGTGATCAGCGGGCCGGGGCCACCTTCGCGATTGGCGCCGAGGACGAGGGCGGCGATGTCCTCGCGCTCGTTCAGGTAATTACGCACGACCTCCTGCGGGTTCCCGCTGCGCACCGCGATCTGGGGCATCTTGCCGCTTTCGGCGAAGATGTTTCCAGCGGCGGAATTGGCCATCACTTCGGCGCGATCCTTGGCCTCCTGCTCGATCGTCGCCTGCACCGCGCCGAACGCGTTGAAGTTCTGCCGGGGCACCAGCGCCAGGATGTGCACCGCACCGCCGGTGCGCGCGGCGCGCAGGCTGGCGAAGCGCAGGGCAATCTTCGCTTCGTCGGTCTCGTCCATCACGACCAGATAATTGCGCATCGGTCCCCTTCCCCTCGTGCCGGCGCGTATCCGGTAAATTCGTATTCACCGCAAGGGCCTTGCGGGTCCTGCCCGGTTTGGGCAGAGGAGCAGCGAACCGAACCGTCAGCTTCCCGCGCGAGGACGTAGCGTAAAACATGCCCACTCCGATCAAGATGCCCGCTCTGTCGCCCACCATGGAGGAAGGCACCCTCGCGCGCTGGCTGATCAAACCGGGCGACAAGGTGTCCGCCGGGGACATCATGGCCGAGATCGAGACCGACAAGGCGACGATGGAATTTGAAGCGGTCGACGAAGGCACGCTCGCGTCCATTGCGGTGGAAGAGGGTAGCGAAGGCGTCAAGGTCGGCACTGTTATCGCCATGCTCGCCGAAGAAGGCGAAGACGTGGACGAAGCGGCGAAGGCATCACCCGCCGGCGGCGAAAGCGCCGAACAGGCTCGCGAGGAAAAGGTCGAGGAAGAGGAGCGGCGCACCGAAGAGGCGCCTTCGACGCCGACGAACTCCTCGCCGGCCCCGACCGCCTCGGTTTCGACGAATTCCGCTCCCGCACCTTCGGGCGATCGCATCGTGGCCTCGCCGCTTGCCAAGCGTATCGCCGAACAGAAGGGGCTCGATCTCTCAGGAGTGCAGGGCAGCGGCCCGAACGGTCGGATCGTGAAGGCCGATGTCGAGAATGCCGAGCCGGGCAAAGGAGCAGTAAAGGACGCCGCGCGGAGCGACAAGGCGATGGAAGCCCCGAAGACGCCTGCGAAGACGCCTGCGGAAAGCGAGTTCGGCGCGCCCTACGAAGCGCAGAAGCTGAACAATGTTCGCAAGGTGATCGCGCGCCGTCTGACCGAAGCGAAGCAGACCATTCCGCATATCTATCTGACCGTGGACGTGCGCCTCGATGCATTGTTGAAGCTGCGCAGCCAGCTGAACGCTTCGCTGGAAGTGGACGGGATCAAGCTATCGGTCAACGATCTGCTGATCAAGGCCCTCGCTCGCGCATTGGCGCGGGTGCCTTCCTGCAATGTCAGCTTCCAGGGTGACGAGCTGCATCAGTATACCCGTCAGGACATCTCGGTCGCCGTTGCCGCGCCGAGCGGCCTGATCACGCCGATCGTGGTCGATGCGGGGCGCAAGGGCTTGGCCCAGATATCCACCGAGATGAAGGAGCTCGCTGGCAAGGCGCGCGACGGCAAATTGCAACCGCACGAATATCAAGGCGGCACGGCTTCGCTCTCCAATCTGGGCATGTTCGGCACCAAGCAATTCGACGCGGTCATCAATCCGCCGCAGGCGATGATCCTGGCGGTCGGCGCCGGCGAACAGCGGCCCCATGTTATCGACGGCGCACTGGGCGTCGCCACTGTGATGAGCGCCACCGGCAGCTTCGACCACCGCGCCATCGACGGCGCAGACGGTGCTGCGCTGATGCAGGCGTTCCAGCAATTGGTCGAGAATCCAATGGGGCTGGTGGTTTGAGCCATCGGCACGGCTTGATTGGATTTTCGACGGGGGCTTTCGCTCTGCTTCTTTCCTTGTCCGCCTGCAGCGATCGCGATGGGCCGCGCGGCGAATATGGCGCAAGCGACGATGCCCCGCAGATTCGGGCCGCGCCCAGCGCGCGCCGGGTGCAAATCGGGTTCGACGGGCCGCGCTTCGATGCCTGCGCCAGCTTCGGCCGGGTGACCAATCTCGGCGCGGATGGGCAAAGTCTCCCAGTGCTTGCCGCGCCTGCGGGCAGTGCCGAAGTGATCGACCGTATTGAGGCCGGACGCGGTGTCTCCATGTGCCAGAAGGTCGGCGACTGGATGGGCGTTGTCTATGCGCCCGATGCGGACGACCCGATCGATTGCGGCACCGGATCGCCGGTGCCGACGCGCCGAGCCTATGAAGGCCCTTGCCGTTCGGGCTGGGTCGATGAAGATTTCCTCAAACTGGTGGCCGGATAATCCATGCCCGATCGTTCTCCCCTTATTCGCGTCACCGCCATGCCAAACGACACCAACCCGTATGGCGGCGTTTTCGGTGGCTGGTTGATGAGCCAGATGGCGCTCGGCGCGGGATCGCTCGCAAGCCGCACGGGCGAGGGCAAGGCGGTAGTCGTCTCGGCAACGGATTTCGGCTTTCCCGGCGCGATGCAGGTGGGGGACGAATTGTCCGTCTATGGCGAGGTGACCGAAACGGGCACCACTTCGCTCACCATCGCAGTCGAAGCCGTTGCGCGCACTCGCAATGGCGCGGCGGAAACCATGGTCGCGCAAGGCACGTTCAAATTCGTCCTGCTCGACGACGACGACAAGCCGCGTCCGGTTCGGATGGCCGGCCAGGCGGCCCTTTCGGCTAACGATTAGAGAGATTTATGGCTTACACTTCCTACGACGTCATCGTTCTCGGCTCCGGCCCCGGCGGCTATGTCGCGGCGATCCGCTGCGCGCAGCTGGGGCTAAAGACCGCCATCGTGGAGCGCGAATTGCTTGGCGGGATCTGCCTCAACTGGGGCTGCATCCCGACCAAGGCGCTTCTGCGCTCGGCCGAGATCATGCATTTTGCGAAACATGCCGAGGATTACGGCCTGAAGATCGCAGGCGAGATCGAGGCAGATCTCGACGCGGTCGTGAAGCGCAGCCGCGGCGTCGCGAAGCAGCTCAATCAGGGCGTCACGCACCTGATGAAGAAGAACAAGATCGCGGTCCATATGGGCGAAGGCACGCTGACCGGGCCGACCTCTCTGACCGTCAAGGGGGAGAAGGGCGAAGAGAAGCTCACCGCCAAGCACGTGATCGTCGCCACGGGAGCGCGTGCGCGCGATCTGCCCTTCGCCAAGGCGGACGGTAAGCGGGTGTGGACCTATCGCCACGCGATGACGCCGAACGAAATGCCGACCAAGCTGCTGGTCATCGGATCGGGCGCCATCGGAATCGAGTTCGCGAGCTTCTACAACGACATGGGCGTGGACGTGACCGTGGTCGAAATGCTCGACCGGATCGTGCCTGTCGAGGACAAAGACGTCAGCGCCTTTCTCGAAAAGAGCCTGACTAAGCAAGGCATGACGATCATGACCGGCGCAGGCGTCGAGGACATCAAGGTGTCCGGCACCGGCGTGAAGGCCAAGATCAAGGGCAAGGACGGCAAGGTCACGGAGACCGAATTTAGCCACTGCATCACCGCCATCGGCATCGTCCCGAATACCGAGAATATCGGCGTCGAGAAGCTGGCGGAGATGGATCGCGGATTCATCCAGATCGATCCCTATGGTCGTACCAAGTCTAAGGGCCTTTGGGCCATCGGCGATTGCACCCCCGGCCCGTGGCTGGCGCACAAGGCGAGCCACGAAGGCGTCACCTGTGCAGAAGCGATCGCGAAGGAACTTGGCAACAAGGACGTCCATCCGCATCCGCTCGACCGCAACAACATTCCGGGCTGCACCTACTGCCACCCGCAAATCGCCAGCGTCGGCCTGACCGAGGCGAAAGCCAAGGAAGCGGGCCACGAGGTGAAGGCGGGCACGTTCCCCTTCATCGGCAATGGCAAGGCGATCGCGCTGGGCGAAGCGGA
Source organism: Erythrobacter sp. A6_0 (assembly GCF_017744235.1). NCBI lineage: Bacteria > Pseudomonadati > Pseudomonadota > Alphaproteobacteria > Sphingomonadales > Erythrobacteraceae > Erythrobacter > Erythrobacter sp. A6_0. The sequence continues at coordinate 729,545 of NZ_JAGHQR010000001.1, read as the reverse complement.
AGGCTTCGTGAAGACCGTTTTCGACGCCAAGACCGGCGAATTGCTGGGCGCCCACATGGTCGGCGCAGAAGTGACCGAGATGATTCAGGGCTTCGTTGTCGGCAAGACGCTGGAAACGACCGAGGCGGAGCTGATGAACACGGTGTTCCCGCACCCGACAATTTCGGAATCCATGCATGAAAGCGTGCTGGCAAGTTACGGACGAGCGCTTCACATCTGAACCGCGCTGACGCTGCATTGGGGAAGGCGCATTGACCGGTTTTCTGATCCTCGCCTTTCTCATTCTGGTGGCCAGCGTTGCCGCCGTTCCACTGGCGAGCCGGTTCGGCCTCGGCTCTGTGCTGGGCTATCTGCTCGCTGGCATGGCGATCAGCCCACTGCTCGCGACATTGCGCGTGGATGTCGAAGCCTTGCAGGTCTTCGCCGAATTCGGCGTGGTAATGATGCTCTTCATCGTCGGGCTCGAACTCGAACCCAAGCGTTTGTGGGAAATGCGCGGCAAGCTGTTCGGTCTCGGTGGAGGGCAGGTGCTCCTGACGACGCTCGCCATAGCCAGCATCGCTCTGCTCGACGACCAGCCCTGGCGCACCGCGCTCGCCATCGGGATGGTGCTCGCATTGTCCTCCACTGCCATCATCATCCAGACGCTGACCGAGAAGAATCTGATGCGCTCCGAAGGGGGCGAGGCGAGCTTCAGCGTCTTGCTGGTGCAGGATGTGGCGGTGATCCCGATCCTTGCGCTGCTGCCCTTCCTCGCCATGCCGGAATTGCTGGATGCGACGAGCGCGCATGCCGGGGAGGCGGCGCATCACGGCGGGATCGACCTGACCGCCGCGATGCCGGTTTGGATGGCTGCCTTGGCGCGGATCGTGGCAGTCGGCGCGGTCATCGCCATCGGGATTTATGCGATCCGCCCGCTGTTCCGGTATATCGCCGCGGCAAATCTGCGCGAGTTGTTTACCGCCGCCGCTCTAGTCGTCGTGATCGGGATCGCGCTTCTCATGTCGCTTGTGGGCCTCAGCCCCGCGCTGGGCGCTTTCCTCGCCGGTGTCGTCCTGGCGACCAGCGAATACCGGCACGAGCTGGAAAGCGATATCAACCCGTTCAAAGGGCTTCTGCTCGGGCTATTCTTCATCACGGTCGGTGCGGGAATCGACTTTACCCTCGCGGGCGACATCTGGCCGACCGTACTGTTTTGGGCGCTGGTCACGATCGCCGCGAAAATGCTCGTTCTCCTGGCGGTGGGCTGGCTCTACGGATTGCGAAAGCAGGCGCTTTGGCTGTTTGCGCTCAGCCTCCCGCAAGCGGGCGAGTTCGCCTTCGTCCTCATATCTTTCGGCATCGCCAACGCCGTCTTCGACACTGCGCTCGCAGATCTGATGCTGCTGGTCGTCGCGCTGACCATGTTGATGACGCCCCTTTTGTTCATCTTCTACGACAAGGTTGTGGCGCACGCCTATTGCGAGAGGGACGAGCGCGAGGCGGACGCGATCGAGGAAGAGAACCCCGTCATCATCGCCGGGCGCGGTCGGATAGGCGGGATCGTCGATCGGATGCTGCAGGCAGCCGGCTATTCCACGACGGTGATCGACTACGATTCGCATCAGCTCGAGATCGTGCGCAAATTCGGCTTCCGCACCTATTTCGGCGATGCGACCCGCCCGGACCTGCTTGCCTCGGCGGGAATCGCGCAGGCCAAGCTGCTGGTCGTGGCGCTGGATGAGCGCGAGCAGATCGACAGACTGGTGCGTTACGCCATCAAGAACTATCCCGATCTTCACATTCTCGCCCGCGCGATCGATCGCAATCACGTTTACGAATTATGGGCTTATGGCTGTCGCGACATCGTACGCGAGACCTATGACAGCTCGCTGCGCATGGGCCGTTCCGCTTTCGAAGCGCTAGGCATGGACGAAGACCAGGCCAAAGCTGCGGCGGACGCTTTCGAGGAGATGGACCGCAGCACGATGGTGGATATCGCGAACCTCTATAGGCTCGACATGCCTTACCACGAAAACGAAGCGCTGATCGCGCGCGTTCGCGAATTGCGTTCCGAGTGGGACCCGATCCTGCGCGAACAGATGGACACGATCCTGCGCAAGGGGCCACATTGATCGCGACTGCACTCGACTGGGCGCTGCTCCCCGGCATTTCGGCGCTTCGCCAGAAAAGATCGGTGCCCTGACGCGCCCTCATGCGTTGTTAGGGAGAGGAGACACCAGAATGGAATATGAAATCGACGACGATCCACAAGGCGAGCGGGATGAGCCGGAAGGCGATCGCGATGGCGGCATCGTGGAAGATCACATCGCTCTCAAAAACCAATCCAGCGTGAAGACGGAAGATTACCCAAAAAAGCAGCGTCAGGACCAGTCGCTTGCAGGCGAGACTGACAAGCGCGACTGACGCGATTTAGCGCAAACCGGGCCGGGTAGGACATCATGCCGATCCGGCCTTTCGCGTGAAGATTGGCCATCTGAGAGGAGAAATGGCGGACAGGGTGTCTGCCGAGTTAGCGTTTCACCGCAAACCGTGATGGCCCCGGCTGTGCCATAATCCCCCGCAATGCTTGTCCCTGCGTGTCCCTGCGTATATCGTTCATGCCCAGCGAAACCCACAAATCATGTGGGGAAATACGTGGGAAAAGCGAATGGCGAAATTAGCGGCCACCTTCATCAAGAGCAAAGACCTCGAACCTGGTCGCTACCAAGACGGTGCAGGGCTGTTTCTCAACGTTACGAAGTCGGGAACCCGAAGCTGGGTCGTGCGGCTCCAATCCAATGGCAAGCGCCGTGATTTCGGCTTGGGTTCATTCCCTACCGTCAGTCTCCAGCGCGCTCGTGAACTGGCTGTCGAGACGAGGGAGACCCTCGCGCGGGGCCTCGATCCGAAATCCGAAAAGGTCCGGCTCCGGTCGATCCCGACCTTTGAAGCAGCAGCGAAATCGGTTTTCGACGCAAACAAGGGCGAATGGCGTAATGCCAAACATCGGGCGCAGTGGTGGACCACATTGGAAACCTACGCCTTTCCCAAGATCGGCGAGATGCAAGTCAACGAGATAGACACCGATCACGTTCTCGCCGTGCTGGCGCCTATCTGGACGGCCAAGCCGGAAACAGCACGGCGGGTTCGTCAGCGCATTGTAATGGTACTGGATTGGGCGACCGGCAAGAAGCTGCGGGAACATCCTCTGCACGTGCGCGGCGTCAATCAAGCGCTTCCTAAAGTCAAGCGAAGCATTCGGCATCATCCGGCAATGGAATATTCCGAGATCGCCGCCTTCCTCGTCATGCTCCGCCAGCGTGAAACCATGGCACGGCTCGCGCTCGAATTGCTGATACTCACCGCCACCCGATCGAACGAAGTCCGATTGGCGAAATGGTGTGAGTTCGATTTGGATCAGGGCGAATGGACAATCCCCGCTAGTCGAATGAAGGCGGGAAAGAAGCATGTCGTTCCACTTCCGCCCCGAGCCGTGAAGATCCTCGAACGTGCGAGAGAATTGAAGACCGTAGGGCAGGATTACGTCTTTGCTGGCGCGCGAAGGGGAAAGCCGCTGTCAGACATGGCTTTGCTCAAGATCATGCGGGACATGAGCCTAGAGGCCGTACCACACGGTTTTCGATCAAGCTTTCGCGATTGGGTCAGCGAGGAAACCGATTATCCGCGTGATATTGCGGAAGCGGCATTAGCGCACACGATCCGGGACAAAACCGAAGCGGCATATCGTCGTGGCAAGCTTCTTGAGAAGCGTCGCCGTCTGATGGGTGAGTGGGCGGCGTATTGCGATAGAACGAATGATTAGGGGCAAAGAGTGGCTTGGCTGGTCTGAGGACGAAATCCGCTCACATGGTGAGGAAATTGGGCTCGCTCTCGCGCTCACGCCCGACGAGACGAAATCCCTTGTTCGAAATATGCTTTCCGAAGCTTCAATGTATTTCCCACCACGCGACAATTCCGATGTCTTGGTTAGCGAAGCCGATCTCTCAAAGCTTGCTAAGGAGCGTGGGCGGCGAGCTAGAGACTTCGCCAAACTACTTGCGAAGGATCCCACCAAAGCACTGCATCAAAGAGCTCGCATGATTTCTCGGGTCACTCGTGATGCGTGTGCTTTCCTCAGCTATCACAATTCGCGTGGCGAGGAAGTCTGGATTTTCCCGCAGGAGATGCGGGACGTAAATATTTTGCTTGGCGAGCTGGACGAAAAAGCAGAGCAACTTCGCCGGGCAGGCAGGTGGAAGAACTCAGCCGATCAGATACGTCTTGCGTTCGAATTGGGCGTGCTCTCAGCCAGGACTGATTTCGCCGCCAATATCAAGCCTGAACTCGATGGCGCTCGGCAACTGACAGAAGCTCGAAAGAAGGGCGGGCGAGCGAATGCGCGCGGCCCAAAGATGGAGGAGCGCCAGCGGGCTTATTTCGGACATCTTGCTGCCGGTGCTTCGCCATCAAGCGCTGCCGACGCCGCTGCCGTCGAATTGGATCTCAGTTACGAGCAGATACGAAACGCTTTCCCGAATCGTCGGCTACCAACGCAACCCTTCCCCGACTGATCCACAGGTAAAGCTACCTCTACCTAGATTCACGCTTCGTTCCAGGAATCGCCTGCGCTATATAGCGTCATAGGCGGACGCGCTGCGACGACCGTCTCGCATCGAAAGGACAGGTATGCAAGCAGAATCTGGAGCCCAAACCGTCGATCAGTTCTGTGAGAAGTGGAAAATCTCACGATCGACCTTTTACCGCAGGCCTCCGACGCTGGTGAAAATCGGCGCGGCCAGCAGGATCACTCCCGAGCATGAACGCGAGTGGGCCAAAGGCCTCCCCGTGGTTTTGGCGGGAGCTGCGTGAACTCAAACTATCAGACCAAAACGAAAGGCCGCCCCGATGGTGTGGGACGGCCTCAAAACTGCGTAGGGAAATGGTCGGTAAGCACCACGGACTTAGCGGAGCGAAAGCGCCTGCGCAAGCCTGTGGCGACGATTTCCTTTCGCATCCTTGCGAAAAGGAAACGACATGGAAGATACTTTTTCGGCGCTCGCTCGCTCTGTTATTGAGCGTCAGCGCAAGCCTAAGCTAGGCGTCCGCAATCCTGCCGTGCAGGTCTTGCTGGATTCCCTGCCTTGTGAAACGCCCGATCGCCGAAGCGGCGTCTATGCCTTCGCCGAATGGATCATCGGTGGGGCTCGAACCTTCACGGCTGCAAAGCGCCGGGCGGGTTTGTTCGGTGACGATCGACTTTCCAAGGCTCAGGCGGCGGTAGAACTGCGCAAAGCTTTCTCAGGGATGGGAGGTGCGCATGGCTGATAATGCCCTCCGCGCCGCTGCGCTCGCGATCCTAACTGGAAGCGATCGGCTCACTAGACGGTCAGGCTCGTTCCTGGGCCAATGCATCGCAGACCCTGCACCCCTCACTGATAAGCAAGCCGCATGGTTCGAACAGCTCGCCGAACGGGCGGGTGTGGAATGGGAGGGCCCGCGTCATGGATGATCGCAAGCACTATGCGCGCGGCACCGCCGCCGGTCACAAAGGGCACAGCAAAACCGCTCGGGAAAACAGTACGGAGGCTGCTTCAAAGGTCACCGAGAACCTTGCGCCACGCCATGCGCAAATGATGGCCGCATGGACCCCTTACGGGGCGGCTGGCGCGATACCAGAGCAGATTGCAAACGACCTTGGCATTCCGCTTCTATGCGTTCGCCCTCGCGCGGGAGAACTGGCTAGGCGGAAGCTACTGTTCGAGATCGGCAAACGACCCGGCGAACTTGGCTCGAACGTCACTGCCTACAGCGTCATCAATCCAGCCGACGAGGCCGCGTAGTGGATCGCGGCACGGTCACGCTGTCGCATGGGGAGGCGGGCGATTACATCGTCCGTCTCTGCCCTCCTGATCCAAGCCACCCGGAAGAACAACGCTTCGCTGACATCCGGGAAGCGCGCGGGATGCTGGGCGGTCTGCGGTTAGTCCTCGGTCGCCAAAAGATCGACCTCACTACGGGAGGTCTTGATGAACGATGATTTCGGCGAACGCGATATTCCGCTTGCCGTTAAATATGAGACATCAGCAATTTGGGGCGACGTCCAAAAATTGCTAGGCGTCAAGCGCACCGGCGCGGCGATAGCAGTGGGATTGGTTGAAGCTTATCCTCTTGGCCGATGGGTGTCTTACTCACGATCTCGCAACTACTATGACAATAGGGTCAACCATCCGCTGCTCACTTATCGGCGCGTTGTCGGTGCTGTTGATGCTTTTGAGGCCGGGGGATGGATCGAGCATTTTCGTCAGCGTAAAGGGGCAAGAGGGAAGCAGTCGGCGATGATCGCATTGCCCAAACTGATCGACGCGATGGCCGAACTACTGTGCGCCCACCCGAACCTCCCTTTGGAGCTGCCGCGACCAGGTGTGCAGCTTCGAGACCCTGACAGTCGCCCGCTTCTACTGCCTTCAACCCGCGAAGTTGCCCGTATGGGCGGGAAGGTTCTCGCGCTGAATGAGGCAATCGTTTCAGTCGATGCTCGTGACCCGGACGGCAACGCTCTCACGGCTCCAGTCTCAAGAATTTTCAATACGACGATGCATCGAGGCGGGCGCTTCTATGCGCATGGGGCATCTTGGCAGAACGTGAAGCGAGATGTTCGCAAGCGAATTACACTAGACGGCGAGCCTGTCGTGGAACTCGATTTCGCTACATTGCATCCGGCCATGCTTTATGCGGAAGTAGGCGCGCCAATGCCACGTGATTGCTACGCGCATGCGGATTGGCCTCGCCCGCTAGTGAAACGCGCAATGCTCATTTTGCTGAATGCGTCGAGTTTGCCCGCCGCACGCTTGGCAATCGCCCATTGCAGCGAAATGGAATCTTTGCCGGGCGTTGAGAGCAGTCCGATCGCGCGTGCAGCTCGACTGATTTCCGACATCAAGGAAATGCATCAGCCAGTGGCTCGCTTTTTCCATACTGACGCCGGTGCCCGCTTGATGAAACAAGAAAGCGATATGGCGGAGCACATCATGACGGAACTGTTACGGCAAAATGTTGTCGCCTTGCCGGTCCACGATAGCTTCCTCGTCCCCGCCTCTAAGAAAGCCGCCTTAGAACAGGCGATGATGCGCGTGGCATATCAATTCGGGCTCAACGAAATCCGCATAGGTGATGAAATGGCCCAAATTGGAGAAGGGTAGGGAGGAAGGACGGATAGAGAGACCCCCCCCACCTCTCTCCATTTGTAGGCACGTTTTGCTCTAACCGCTTGAGCTACTTATGGAAATCCCGCCGTCTTAATCGACGCAAAATCGGCCCAGTTCAGCGAGGGCCGCTCAGGCGAATGATCGAAGAAAAGTCAGTTCGGTGAGCCCGCACGATGTTCCCGATAATACGGGAAAAATACGGGAGCGGGATCGGTCGAGCTGGTAAAGCGGTCCCGCCTTGCGACCGTCTGACAAGACAGCCGCAGCATTTTGCGGCACCTGTCTCGAACGAAATTCCAGCAGTTCAGCGTATCGCCTGATGTGCTCGTCGCGCTGCTCTTTGGTGAGGTCGAGGCGGTGGAGCGGTCATGCGATAATACGCGGCAAATACGCGGGGGCGCGTCGTTAAAAACCAGAAAAAACCCGCCGCCTCGGGTGAAGCGACGGGCCAGCAAACTAGAGGCTGATAGTGGGCTAGGCGTTCCAATGCACGGGCTGGTTCCAACGTTCGCAATCTTCCTCGAACTCGATTTGCTTGTGAGCAACAAAGCCCCGAAACAGGGCATTCGGGCCGCTGCTGCCGCGATCGTCACTCGCCTCGCAATAGTCGCTGTCGCTGTCCTCGTTCGGATCGCTAACGGCACAGCCTGGTCCGGTTTGCGCTTGAGCCCTTCCGCTGAGACAGAAGCCATCCTCGGCGTCGGTTTCCTCGAAGTCAGGATCGGGATCCATCGCGTCCATGCGATCAATCAATTGCTGGCATAGGTCGGCCAGCGCATCGCGTGGCAGGCGGCGAATTGCGCTCTCCAACAGCGCGGCGGATGGGAGGCCCAACGAAGGCCCCCCGATGATCTGCGCGCCCACGATCAAGCAACCTTCGGCAGAATGGTGGCCGCATCGGCAGCAAGGCGCGCCGCGATCTTGTCAGCCGTTGGCCAATGCTGGCCTTTGGTGAAAGACGATTGCGCTGCGAGCTTGAATGCCAGCGCCGCCGTGTCGGGGGCCGGGTGCAACATCATCGCATCGAACGCTTCACCCTCGGCAGTCGCCAGCCGTTCGGTTTCCGCTTCGTGCGCCTCGCATTCGGGGCTGTCGTATCGGTGTGGGTTCTTGATCGCTTCGTGCGCCTTCATCGCCTCGGCGGCGGCGTCGTAGGCCCGGCAAAGCGACTGCCAGCGAACGGAAGCCGGAACGGTTAGCGCGCCATCGGGCAGGCTTCGGATTGCCGCCTTCACCTGTTCCCGACCGCCGCGCGTGTCCAGCTCCCACAGCATCGCCTGCAACCCCTCGGGTGTCGGCACCGGGGCGAGCAAAGAAACCTCGCCTTCAACGTTCGTCCAGCCGCCGCCAAGGCGCTCGTAATTCCTAAGCCAGCTGTCCGGCTCGAACGTGCGGGACGGGGCGTTGCCATCGATCTGGCGAAGGCCGTTGATGACGGCCCCGATCATGGAAACGTCGGGGAGGCTGTCAGGATCGCGCCAAGCAATCTCGGCCAAAGCGCGAACGTCGCTAACGGTCTGCGGTGTTTTGTTGAATAGGCGGCGCTCGGCTGCGGCCATCGCTTCCATTGCGCGGCCTTCGTCCTCGCGGCTGGTTGTCTCGACCGGCATTGCCTCAAGCCGATCGCGCTCGCGCAGATATTCGGTCAGCGCCTCGTCAAAGCGGCTTTGCGTGATGGTGGGGGCGGTGGTATTGGTCTGGGTCATGTCTGGCCCTTTCAACGGAAGGGTTGGAACAGGTGGCCGGTTGAAGTTGCCGCTTCGCCGGTCACCGCCTTGGCGGAATGCCTTGGATGAGCGTTATATAACGGACATGGTTAACCGGATCAAGCGTTATATAACGGGATTGCCATTTCTAGCTTGCGGCGTTAGGTAACGCCCATGGCAAGAACCAACGCAGAGCGGCAGGCCGCTTATCAGAAGCGCAAGAACCAGCGTCTCGCGGAGTGTGTGACTCCCGATGATGTAATTGAGGCCGTACACCTGATGTACGAGCAATTCCGCAAGGATCATCCGCACGAAGATCATCCTCCTTTCGGCGAATGGCTATCAGGCTTGAAGGGACGTAAGGGCGCCGAGCAATGGCAGGGCATGGCCCCCTTCCAATGGATTCGAGACGCCGAAGATGTCGAGGAATTTGGTCCCGAGGAAGCAGCGTTACTTTTGAAAGTCGCGGCTGTCGTTCGAGCGATAAAGTCTCCGCCTCAGCCTTCATCCAGCACATAGCCGGGCGGCGGCGGGGGCACCGTCTGAACGGGGCATTCTGCGTCCTCGGCATACTGCCTCACGAGGTCCCCGATACTGTCGTCCGAATTGGCAAGGCTCGCTTCGTCCGCCAGCATGGTCAGCCCCGTAATGCGCTCTTCTTCGCTACTGGCGCAGAGGACCATTTCGACCGCCTCGCCGATGTTCGGGCTAATTTCGCGCTCGGCGGCGCACCCTGTGAAAGCCAAGGATACGAGGGCGAGCGCTGCGGTTCTGTGCATCGTCACATTATGCGCTTGATCGTCGGAACGGTCCATAGCGAAGGCTCGGCCATTCTGTCGGTCCGCTTTTCGGCGGAGTAGTGCTCTAGCTGCCGCCCTCCAGCCCCGGACCCATGTGCTTGGGCCGCTGGCCGCATTTCGCGCACCGCAACCGCATTGCGATGCCGTCCAGGCTGTGAGCGGACCAGCCGCGTTCCTCGACCAAATCCAGCAACCGCCTCGGATCGATCAGGCGCACCCTCCCGCATTTGCATTCGATCCGCACGCTGAACTTGTGGCGGATGAAGTCGCGTAGGCTCCGAAGGTTCTTGCTTCCCATTGGCGAGAACATGCCGGGAACGAATGATTCGGGCAATCGTCGTCAGACACTTGACCAACGCGCCTTTTTGTGATACCGCCAGCCCCGTGATTGGCAATCGTCGGTCGCAACCCATCGTCGTGAGACAGAGGGAAAGATTATGCAGACTGCGCGCATCTCGTTTCGGGCCAGCCCTGCCATCTCGGCGGAGCTGGCCCTTCGTGCATCGAAGGCCGGTTGTTCCGTGTCCGAATATCTCCGCGCAGTGGTGCGTGAGAAGGTCGGTTTGAATTGACCGCCCCCGGGAAGCCTAACCCCTACGCCGCTTTGAAGCGTGCCGCTCAAGGCAACCTTGAAGCGCAGCGGGAGCTTGCCGCCCTTGGCCTGGCCGGATTCGTGGACGGGGATCTTCAGAGCCTGCTTGATGGCCTCTGCTTTGCCCGGCTGGCAGCTTCCCACGGTGGGGAGGATGACCGGGGCCTTCTGCTGCAAATGCTAGCTCTCGCCAGCGACAGCATCCCGCGCGAGGAGGCTGAACATCGCGCCAATCTGAACGGCGAAGCCATCGCGCTTGTTTCGACCATGGCCGACGAGGGCAACGCCGACGCCGACGAATGGCTGGCAAGTATCGTCCGTAATTCCGCACCTGAAAACGTGGCGATCGGGCAGGCTCTCAGCCGTCTGATGGCTAGCGCCTGAAGCCCTTGGGGGGAAACATGACTGCACTACCCATTCGCGAAAACTATCCCGGTTCGGTTGCCGTTGCGGCGATGCCGCGCGGCAAGCCCGGCTTGTTTGGCTCACGCCGCCCCGTCCGTCCTGCTGCTCACGATGGCACGATGGCGCATAGGGGAATGCCTGCACTGGCAATGTCCGAAAGCGAACAGGAACCGATGCAGGAAGGCCAAGCGATGCCCGCGCGTGGGCTGGGCAATCATTGGTCGGTCGGGTCGGATGGCTCGACGCTGGGCGCGAACATTGAGCGCGCGCCGCAACAGACCATGCAACAGGGTGGGCCCCTCGGTGGCTCGATGCGCCAGCCGTTCGATTACGACGCTGCGATGAAGGCGATGGTCGGTGAGTATAAGAAGCCGAAGGATTGGCAGGTTGCCCTGGCGATCCTGGGCGACGGCCTTGCGGGCGCTGGTGGTCGGCAGGGCTTCGCAACGCAGAACATCATCAACCAACGAAACGAGTTCGCGCAACGTCAGCGGGAGGCGGCCGAGAAAATCGCAGGATGGCAACACGACGCCTACGAGCGCCAGCACGAAGCCGATCTGCGCGCAGCCAATCCCTACACCATCGGTCGTTCGCGGCTGGCATACGATCCGACGACGGGCGAGACGACGGAGCTCTATCGCGGTCGGCAGGACGGGGAAATCTACGCCGATAGCCTCGGTTTCGAGCGCGGGTCGGAAGAATGGAACGCGGCGCTTGAGGACTATGTTCTTCGGGGCTCGGGGCCGTCTGCTTTCGAACGCGATCTTGCGATGGACGACGCGCGCACCGCCAATGATCGCGGGTTGGAAGCCTACCGACAGGACAACCGCGTCTCGCTGGAAAACCTGCGCCAGTCGGGCCGGGCGGCGATGGAGGGCACGCGCCAAGCCAATCGCATGACGCTGCGCCAGACGCCTAGCGCTGGCCGTGCGGGCGGGGCTGCTGGCGGGAAGCGCACCGCGACCGACGCGAAAGGCAATCGGATTGAGTGGAATGGCAGCGCGTGGGTTCCGGCTCGGTGAGCATTCCTCCCCCGCCCCCCGGTTTCAAGCTCGATAGTCCCCCACCGCCCGAACGAGGGCTGTTCGGAACGAAGAAGCGCAAGCCTACGGTGACGGTGACGGTGCCGGTGCCGCCGCCGCCGGAAGGCTTTGTTCTCGATGATCCTGTTGCGACCGATGGGGACACGGTTCGCGATGGCGACACGCGCGTGCGTATGCTCGGCGTCGATGCTCCCGAACTGCGCCAGCCGGGCTATCGCCGTGATGGCTCCACGGTGCCGATCGGTAGGCAGGCGCAGCAACAGCTTCAGGACACGCTAGGCCAAGGCCCTGTCTCGCTCGGGCCTGTCGCTGGCCAGTCTTGGGGGCGAACTGTGGCGCCGCTCGATACGGGCGGGGGCGATGCTGGCCTTTCGATGCTACGCAGCGGTTATGGCCTCGCCGCTCCGGACTATCTCAAGGGCGATCCCGAACGCCTGAGCGATTACGTCACGGCTGAGCGGCTGGCACGCATGAACCGGCAGGGGATGCACGGCACGTTCGCACAGGACCCTGCGGACTATCGCAAAGATCCCGGTTACGTGGTGCCGCGCGAGACGGTCGCGCAGTTCTTCGACACGCCCACGCCGGAAACGGGTCTTCCGCCTGAGAAAGAGCGCGAATATCTTGGCCTGCTGAAAACCGGCACACTCGAACAAATCAACGGCTTCCTGTCCGCGAACGGCTATGAGACGACGCGGCCCGAAGACCTCGCCGCATGGGTGGCGGAGCGAGACGCGGGCGGGGATGTAACTCCCTCGATTGGCTACGCGGCTGCACCGCCGATTATGATCGACGGCGGGGGCGAGGCGCTGGGCGCTGGCATTCGGAAATATGCTTCGGGCTTCCTTGCTGGTGGTCTGGATGAACTCGGGGCCGTGGTCGATACGCTGGGCGGGACGCCGGGCCGGGAAAGCGTCTTCACCAGCGACCGGCGCCTTGCCGACATATGGGCGAACAATCAGCGCCAGAACGCCGCTACGCTGTCCTACGATCAGACCAATTACCCGGTGGCTTCAACGGTCGGCGAATTGTCGGGCGGGCTCACTTCGGGCTTTGTCCTGCCATGGGGGGCCGGGGCTCGCACGGTTCCGCAAATGGCGAAGGTCGGAGCGGCATGGGGCGGAGCCGGTGGTTTCCTCAGCACTGACGGAACGGTCACGGATCGCCTGAAGGGTGCGGCCATCGGTGCCCCTATCGGTGCGATTGCAGAGCCCGCACTAGGCAAGGCGGTCGAGGCTCTTGCTCCGCTGGTGTCGCGTGGCGTCCGTTCCGTAACAGGTCGCGGCGGCAATCTGACGGCTCGCGCGGCGGGCGATGCTCCCACTGTTAAAACAGAGGAAATACAGCGCGAGGCTTTGGGCGGGCTGGTTGATATTCCCCCGCCCCCGGCTGGGTTCACACTGGACCCGCCTTCGGAAGCTGGGCGTGTCGGTGATAGTGCTGAGACCTTCGCCCCTGCCGATCTGGCAGGCTCGGCGGACGACATTCCCCCGCCGCCCGCCGGGTTCGTTCTCGATCCTCCCTCGTCGCAGGCGATGGCCAGCGATCCGATGCCTTCGCTCTCGATGGCGACACCTCCGCTTGGTTCGACGCGCCGCCTGCTCGATCCCACCAGCCGGGCGCAGCTCATGTCCTCGGCGGCGAATATCCAGCCGCGCGATATGCTCCCGATCCCGCGCAACTATGTGGAGGGTCCACAGGAAGCCGCCGCGATCGATGCCGGCCGATTTGTGGAAGCCCGCACTCCGAACGAGCGAACGGAACTGGAGCGCCGGACAGTCGTCAACTGGCGGGGCGAGGATATTCCGAAGGTCGGGCCTACCGATATGGTGGGTTGGCTTCGTTCGCGTGGTGGCCTGCGTCCGGACGAAGGCGGCGAACTGTCCGCCATGGGCGTGAACAACGCTGCGAGGCGTGGGCTGGACTTCGTGGGGCAGGAAGCGCGGTTCGGTCCGCTGATCGATCCTGACGGCATGTCGCTGGACGATGCCGCGCTTGAGGCATGGGAAGCCGGGTTCTTTCCGGAGCATACCGACCGCCCCGATGTGAACACCTTTCTCGATGCTCTGCGCGATACCTATGACGGGAATGGCGGGCGCCGGTTCCGGCTGGACGATCAGCCTGAAATTGATGCCTACTACGCTATCCAGGGCGAGCGGTTCGATCTGGAACAGCAACGCGAGGCGGTGGGTGGTCCGGTGTGGCAGGATCGTTCGGGCGCTGGCGATGATGCCGCGCCGTTCGCTCCGCCTGAGGCTTACGAAGAGTGGCCGTCCGAAGCCATCGGGCGCGTCGGCAATATCGATGTGTCGAAGCTCGACACCCCGCAGGACATTTCCCGTGCCCTGAAGAACTCCTACAACGCGGTGGGCGGGTTCGATGCCGCGACCCGTGGCCGGATTACGCAGGCGGAAACCGAGCGGCTTGCGTCCGAACTCAATATGTCGCCCGAAAAGCTGCTGGCGCGGCGGAAGGGTCAGGCATTCAATGCGGAAGAAGCACTAGCGGCCCGTCGCATTCTCGCGAAGTCGGGCAACGAGCTGGTGAACGCTGCCCGCTCGATCCAGCGCATGGACCTGCCCGGCGAAGAACTGCTGGCCGAGTTTCGCCAGAAATGGATGCGGCACGTTGCGATCCAAGAACAGGTGGCGGGCATGACGGCGGAAGCTGGACGCGCGCTCGCCCAATTCCGGCAGGCGGCGGATAGCCGCGAAGTCCGCACCGATATTCTGAACGGTCTCATTCGCGGCGGGGGAGGACAAAAAGGCCTGAAGGATGCCGCCGACCGGCTGCTTGAAGCCGTGGAATTGGGGCCGGGCAAGTTCAACGCTCTGGCGGAGAAGGCGGCGAAGCCGAAATTCCGTAACAAGGTGGGGGAGTTGTATATCAATTTCCTGCTGTCGAACCCGCCGACGCACGTCGTCAACATGGTGTCGAACTCGATCACAGCGATGGCCCAGATACCGGAGTATGCGACCGCCTCAATAATCGGCGCTGGGCGCAAGGCGGTTCTCGGCCAGGCGGCGAAAGAGCGGATCACTGGCAGCGAAGTAGGCGCGCGGACCTTCGGTCTGGTTCAAGGCACAAAAGAGGGCATGTCTCTCTTCGCTCGCGCGCTACGCACTGGCGAGGCTGACGATTTCGTCAGCAAGGTGGAGGGCGACGAGTTCAAGGCGATCTCGGGGTGGAAGGGCGAGCTGGTCCGCATTCCCACGCGCCTGCTCACGGCTGAAGATCAGTTGTTCAAGGGCATTGCCCGGCGGATGGAATTGAACGCTCAGGCGGTGAGGATCGCCAATCGTGAAGGGTTGAAGGGCGACGCTCGGGAACAGCGTATCGCCGGACTGTTGGCCGATCCCACCGACGACATGCTTGAGCGCTCGATGGATTACGGGCGTTATCTCACGTTCCAACGCAAGTTGACCGGGTTCGGCGCAAACATCTCTCAGGCGAGCGCCAGCAACCTGCTTGCGAAGGTAGTCGTTCCGTTCGTGCGGACGCCCATCAATCTCCTGAAGTTCGCAACCGAACGATCCCCCGCCGCTGCGTTCCTGCCTGAATGGCGGGCGGATATTCGCGCTGGTGGTGAACGTCGCGACCTAGCGCTGGCGAAAGTCATGCTCGGGACCGGGTTGGCCACCGTCATGTATCAGGCCGCGCTTGAGGGAAGGATTACCGGCGCCATTCCGTCCGATCCGAAGAAGGCCAAGCTGCTCTACGCGGACGGCTGGCAACCCTACTCGGTCAAGATCGGTGACCGCTATGTGAGCTATTCCCGCCTCGATCCGCTCTCGACCACCATCGGCGTTGCGGCGGATATGGCCACACTCCCCGATGGAATGAGCGACCGGGAAAAAGAGGATATGGGGACCATCTTGGTTGCCTCCATCATGGGCAACCTCGCCAGCAAGACGTGGCTATCCGGCGTGTCATCCTTCACTGAGGCTTTAACCGATCCGGGTCGGAATGCGGACGCATGGTGGCAGCGCACCGTCAGCGCGTTTGCCGTGCCAGCCGGGGTTGCGGGTGCCGCGCGTGCGATCGATCCCGTCGCCCGTCGCCGCGAGACGCTGGAGCAATCCATTCAAGCCCGCGTCCCCGGCATGACCGACGACCTATTGCCCCGTCGCGATGTGTTCGGCGAGGTGGTTCCTATCGATAGCCTTGGGCCGGACTTCCTATCGCCGTTCTGGCAGACAAAGGCGAAAAACGATCCTGTCGTTGCTGAAATGCTGAGGATCGGCGGTGGGGTCTCTGCGCCCGGCAAGACTTATACCGAAGATGGCGAGCGGATAGACTACGCGCCCGAAACCTATGATCGCTATCACGAGATTGCGGGTCGCCTGACCTACAACAGCCTGCTGGGCCTAATTGGTTCGCAGCCCTACCGAGCGATGGACGACAACGCGAAACGCAAGGCCGCGAAGACAGCCGTGGCCAAGGCGCGCAAGGCGGCGCGGGGCGTGCTGGACGATATGAGCTATTCGCTCCCGGCTCGCGGTGCGTCGGGCTCGCTGCCATCGTTCAACCAGCCGTCGCCGTCTGGGGGCGGACCCTCCAGATCGGATGACATTCCTCCCCCTCCGCCGGGCTTCACGGTCGAAGGCGAGAGCGCGGGCGTCAACGTCTTCCGGGATCTTCAAGAGGCCATTCCTGGGGTCCGGATTACCTCGGGCTATCGCTCGCCGGAATATCAGGCCGATATGCGCAGGCGTGGCTATCGACCGGCGGCAAACAGTCGGCACCTCGACGGCGGGGCGCTCGATCTGGCCCCACCGCCCGGCAAGTCGATGTCATGGCTCGGCGCTCGGGTGCGCGAAGCCTATCCAGACGCGAAGGTCCTCAACGAAGGCGACCACATCCACGCGGAATTTCCGGGCTACTATGGCGCCCCGGTCCTCGGCGGTGCGCGCTCGGCTGGTCTCAGCAATCCGAATGCTGGTATCCCGCCCCCACCCCCTGGCTTCACACTGGACTGAGCATGGCGAAGAAACCTGCAACAATAGGCCGGAAACAGGATGGCACGTTCAAGCCCGGCCAGTCCGGCAACCCTGCTGGTAGGCCCGTAGGCGCCCGGCACGCGACGACGCTGGCAGTCGAGGCGCTGCTAGAGGGGGAGCATGAGAAATTGACCCGGACGGCTATCGATAAGGCTCTGGAGGGCGACACTACGGCATTGCGTCTCTGCCTCGATCGGATCGCACCGGCGCGGAAAGACAGCCCGGTCTCGTTCGCCCTGCCAAAGGTCGAAAGCGCTCAGGATGCCGTGTCTGCGTCGTCGGCATTGCTCGCGGCTGTGGCCTCGGGTGAGGTCACGCCGGACGAAGCCGGGCGGGTCATGGCGCTGCTGTCGGCCCACAAGGTTCTGGCGACGGTTTCCGATCTCGAACTTCGCATTATGGAACTGGAGGCCAAGACATGAGGACATTGACCAAGCGGGTCGAAGCGCTGGAGGCCCGGAAGGGTGGGGACATCGCGAGCGATCCGGCCATCCGCCAATGGCTGGGGATCGAATTGACAGAGGCGGAGCGGGCCGAACTCGCAGCGCGCCCTCCGGTCAAGCCTATGACGGAACAGCAAGCGAGGGAGTTTGATGCATGGTGGCACAACGACAACCGGGGTCCGTATCCGTGCGCGGCCTGAGTGAACGAGTGGCAGCGCTGGAGGCAAGGCAGCGCGGCGGGTCGTCGTGGCTTACGATCATCCAGCGTGCGGGCCAGAGCGAAGAACAGGCGACGGCAGCGTATGAGGCAACGCATGGTCCGATTGGCGAGGCCAACCGCGTTCTGCGGATTGTGATCCGCAAGCCGGGGTGCGTTCATGCATAGGCTGGTGGCGAGAGTGGAGGCGCTGGAGCGCAGGCAACCCGGTTCCGATCGTCGTCCGGTGCTACTCGTATCGCCGGGCGATGACACCCAAGAAAAGCTGGCCGAATGGCAAAGCAGACATGGCCCCTGCGATTCGGAACCCCTGTTCGTGCATCTGGTGGGGGTAAAGCCGAGCAGGGCCTAACGTCTCGCCATTCTCTAGCGACAACCACATGCCGAAAACAGGGATTGGACAGGCACGATGCCGCTGCGTGTCCGCGCAATTAGCATCAAGTGAGGAAGAGGCGTCTTGCCTCAATTATGAACAGGCAAAATGTCTTTGGAGCGCGTCCTTCGCTAACCAACTCGCGGGATAGTGCCATCGCTCTGGCTGTTCTCTGACAGCTAGATAGACTACATAGGTCATTTGATTGACAATACCCTCCACATTTGGGGGGCACAGTTCGTCACCAGCGATTCCAAGACCGTCAATCACTCCAGTCAGATATGAACCGCAAGGATCATACTTACCGGGCTCCCAATTCTGACCGCACAACTTCATCAATACGTTGCCGGTCGTGCTGGTCGTGAAAATCATAGGGTCATCGCTGGCGGATAGTGGAGCCGATAGCAGTGCGGTCGCGAGTGCTACGTTCGTCAATCGTCGCATGATTTAATCCCCCGATCGAAATCCAACTGATATTTGCCTAGTCTGTCTGCGAAGCCACGCAAACTCGATCTTAGAAAATGATTCGAAAAATTTGACCGAACCGCAAATGTGGGGAAGCGTGTGGGTAAGACCCAGCGATCTTCCGACGAAGAGTATTAAAAATCAAAACTTTGAAGGGAAAAAGTTGGCGGACAGGGTGGGATTCGAACCCACGAAGGGCTTGCACCCTTGCCGGTTTTCAAGACCGGTGCATTCAACCGCTCTGCCACCTGTCCGCGTATGGATCGCGCTAATGCCCTCTGGCGATCTTGTCACGCTTCGAAATCGGGACATTCACCGAAGCGAAAAATTTCGGAACAGAAGAAGGCCTTCTCGGGTAACCCCTAAACGACATTCAGCGTTCATCTCGCCTGTGAGACAAGGGGCCCCATGACCTTCAAGCACCTGTTAGCCTGCGCCGCCCTTTCCCTGTCGTCCTTCACGATAGCCTCGCCCGCTGCAGCCCAGGACAATCTGTCCTTCGATGCCTATCTTCAACTCGTCATCGCAAAGGCGCGCGCGCAGGGGGTCAGTGAGAACACCATTGCGCGCATGACCGCAGGTTTGGAACCGAATTACCGCGTCATCGAACTCGATCGCGGTCAGCCAGGTTCGTCTTCTTCGGGCAGCGGCTATCCGCCCCTGTCGAACTATATCGAACGGCATGTCGATGCCGCACGCATCAATGGCGGACGGCGCGAGTATAATTCGGCCAGCGGAGTGCTGCGCGGGATCGAACAGGAATACGGCGTACCCGGCGACATCCTCGTCGCGATCTGGGGGCACGAGACCGCCTATGGTGCGGTGCGTGGCGGGTTCGACCTGTCGCAGGCCTTGGCCACGCTCGCCTGGGAGGGACGCCGCCGCGATCTTTTCGAAGCCGAATTCATCGATCTGCTAAAGGTTGCCGACAAGGGCTATCCGCGCTCCGAACTGAAGGGGAGCTGGGCGGGTGCTTTCGGCAATCCGCAATTCCTCCCCAGCGTGTATCTCCGCCTCGCGACGGATGGCGATGGGGATGGGCGCGCGAACATCTTCACCAATCGCAGCGACACGCTGGCATCGATCGCCAATTATTTCCGCGATGCTGGATGGCGCACCGGCCAACCTTGGGGCGTGCCGGCCTATGTGCCGTCGAGCTTCGATACGAACAGCGTGGCGACCGAGCTGGTCGCCCCCGTATGCCCTCGCGTCCACGAGCGCCACAGCCAGTTCAAGACGGTGGAGGAGTGGCGCGCCCTCGGTATCCAGCCCCAACGTCCGCTGCCGCCGGGCACCATGGCGTCGCTGTTTCGTCCCGACGGGCCGGGCAGCCCGGCTTGGCTCTTAACCACAAATTATCGGGTTATCCTCGAATACAATTGTTCGAATTATTACGCGATGAGTGTGGGGCTCCTGGCCGATGAGATTTCCCGTTAAGGATCAGAACGCACCGATTTCGCGCGCAGGCAGGCTGTTTCTGGGTGGCGTTTCGACGCTCTCGCTCGCTGCATGCGGGCTGGGCGGGTTCGGCGGGCTCGACGCCGCGTCTGAGCCCTCGGTGCCGAGCGCGTCGCGCTCGATCCCGACCGGTCCCGCCGCCGATTATCCGATGGTGCTGGGTGAGCCCTTTACGATCGACGGGATAACCTACACACCCGCCGACACTCTGAATTACGACGAAGTCGGCTACGCGACGCTCGACGATACAGATGCGGAAGGGGTATCCGCCTCGCATCGCACGCTTCCTCTGCCGAGCTACGTCGAGGTCACGTCGCTTGAAAGTGGGCGCACCGTTCTCGTCCGGGTGGAGCGGCGGGGGCCGATGACGAATTCTCGCCTTCTGGGCCTTTCGCGTGCTGCAGCCGCTCAATTGGGCGCTGGCGAAAACACGCCGATACGCGTGCGCCGTGTCAATCCGCCCGAAGATCAGCGCGCCGAATTGCGCGCCGATCGCAGCGTCGACCTGCGTATGGAGACGCCCCAGGGCCTGCTGGACGTGTTAAAGCGCAGGTTGCCCCCCATCGGCAGCGCGTCGCTCGCGCGTGAAGATGCCGGTTCTTCCGATGTGGCCACACGCGGGCCGATCGAAACCATCGATCCCACGACGGGGGAGAATCCGTCTCCGGCCTCATCCCCGGCACCCACGCCGAGCCCCACGCCCACGCCCACGCCTGCACCGACTTCGGCTGCGACTCCCGCTCCTGCCCCGGCACCGTCGCCATCTCCTGCGGCGAGCGGAACTCTTGCAGTCCAGGCGGGCGCCTATTCGACCCGCGCCTCGGCCCAGAAGGTCGTCGATGCGATCGGCGGTTATCTCGAACCGACCGGCTCGCTATTCCGCGTCCGCGTCGGCCCCTTCGCGAACCGTGGAGAGGCGAGCGCCGCGCTCGCCAAGGTGCGCGCAGCGGGTTATAGGGACGCTCTCATCGTCGATATCAGATAAGGCGCCGGGCGCTCCCGGTGCGGGAGCCCATGTGCGCGCAGCGTTGAAATTCCTGACTCTCGGCTTGGCCGGCGCGATCGCGATCACATCGTCGAGCCGCGCCGCCAATCCCACCGCTCCTCGTGTGCCGACGCCTTACGAAGCGCCGATCGCCATGCTGGTCGATCTGTCGAGTGGACAGACCCTGTTCGCCCGCGAGGAAGACCGCAGGTTCATGCCCGCATCCATCACCAAGGTGATGACCACCATGGTCGCTTTCGAGTGGATGGAGCAGGGCAAGCTGTTCCCGCAGCAGGTCATGACCGTTCGGCCGGACACGTTCCGCGCCTGGAATCGCAAGGGCTCGACCATGTATCTGCCGCACGATGCGCGCATCACGGTCGATGAATTGCTCCACGGGATCACCACGGTTTCGGCCAATGACGCCTCCGTGGTTCTGGCCGAAGGGGCCGCCGGATCGGTCGCGCGGTGGAGCATGGCGATGAACGATACCGCTGCGCGGCTCGGCATGGCGGACAGTCATTTCAACACGCCCAATGGCTGGATGGATGACGGGCAGACATTCGTGACCGCGCGCGATCTTGTCACGCTGGGAAGCGCGATGATCCAGCGCCATCCGTCCAAATATGGGCATTTCGTCGGCAAGAAGGGTCTCGAATACAACGGCATTCGCCAGAACAATCACGATCCGATCAGCGGCGTCGTTCCGGGGGCGGACGGGATCAAGACCGGCTTCACCAATCAGGCGGGCTACGGTTTTCTCGGCAGTGCGGAGCGCAATGGGCGGCGCCTCGTCATGGTGGTTGCGGCCTCGCCGCGCGGACGAGAGCGCAACGATGCGGCGCGCGCCCTGATCGAATGGGGTTTCGCGAATTTCGACAGCCGTCGCCTGTTCGAGACTGGCGAGCGGGTGGCAACGGCGCGGGTTCAGGATGGCAACGTGTCCGAAATCGGCCTGGTGTCGGCGCGCCCGGTTCGCCTTTCCGTGCCCTATGGCAGGATGCCGAAAGTGGACCTTTCCGTCCGGTATGAAGGGCCGCTGCGTGCGCCGATCGCCGATGATGAGGAAATCGCTCGCCTGATCGTGACGGTCGATGGCGAACAGGTGAACACGCTCCCCCTTTATGCCGAACGGCCGGTCAGCGAAGCGACCGTCATCCAGCGCGTCTTCAATGGGTTGTGGGGCTGGGCGGGATGAGTGCTGGCAAGAGGGGCCGTTTCATCGCATGCGAAGGCGGGGAGGGGACGGGCAAATCGACGCAGGCCCGGCTGCTCGCCCAAAAGCTTGAGGCACGCGGTATTGATGCCGTGCTGACACGCGAGCCCGGTGGAACGCCGGGAGCGGAGGCGATCCGCGGCTTGCTGCTCGATCCGCCGGGCGAAGGCTGGCCGATGCGCGCAGAGGCGCTGCTGTTCGCCGCCGCGCGAGCCGATCACGTCGCGCGGCTGATCCGGCCCGCTCTGGCCGCAGGAACCTGGGTCGTCTGCGATCGCTTCATAGACTCGAGCCGCGCCTATCAGGGGATAGCCGGTGGGTTGGGGGACGATCTGGTCCGCGACCTGCACGAAGCGGGAAGTGAGGATCTGGCACCGGACCTCACGATCGTTATTGCCGCCGACGAAGCGACGATCGCAGCCCGCCTCGCCGATCGTGACGCAGGCGTGAGCGATGCGATCGGCGGGCGCGATTCCGACTATCATGCCCGCGTCAATGCCGCTTTTCTGGGATTCGCCGATGCGGAGCCCCATCGTTTCGTCGTGATAGACGGCGTGGGTGAGCTCGACGCCGTTTCCGACCGGATCTGGAAAGCCGTCTCGCCGCTTTTGGACGATCGAGCGTGAGCCTTGTCGGCCACGAGCCTGCGCGCGCCGCCTGGCGCGATGCGCTGGAAGGCGAACGGATGCATCACGCCTGGCTGCTGGCGGGCAAGGCGGGCCTCGGCAAGATGCAATTCGCCCTTGCCGCCGCGCGCGAACTGGTCGGCGCCGCGCCCGAGCTTGATCAGCATCCCGACATCCACGTGCTCACCAACCTTCCCAAGGACGACAAGGAAGACAAGAAGCGCGAGGAGGGCAAACCGTACGAGGTCAAGCGCAACATCGCGATCGCCCAGATCCGCGCGATGCAGCAGCGGCTGAACACCCGCCCCACCTTGGGCGAGAGGCGTGCGATCATTATCGATCCGGCGGACGATATGGAGCGCAATGCGTCGAACGCGCTGCTCAAGAGTCTCGAGGAACCACCGCGCGGAACCTATTTCCTGCTCGTCAGCCATCGTCCCTCGCGCCTTTTGCCGACGATCCGTTCGCGCTGCCGCACGCTGCGTTTCGCGGCCCTGCCCGACGATGCGATGGCAACGATCCTTGCGGCGCAGGCCCCCGGCAGCGATCCGGAGACCCGTTCCGCCGCCATCGCCGCCGCTGCTGGATCGCCGGGCCGCGCGCTCGGTTTCATTGCCAGCGGGCTCGGCCCCGTCGCCGAATTGATGCGGCGCATCCTCGCGCAGGGCGATGCCGGTTTCGTCCTGCGTGGAGAGCTGGCAGCCTCGCTCGGCGCGCGGCCCGATCGCGCCAGACTGGAGGCAGCGCTCGATCTCGCACGCTCGATCCTTGACGAAGGGATAGAGGCGGTTCCCGCCGCGGCGCTATCGCCGCGTGTCGAAGCGCATGCCGAGCTGGTTCGCCTAACCGGCGAGCTCGCGACCTACAATTACGATCCGGGCCTGCTGGCGATGGAAATCGGCACCTTGCTCGCAGGGGCAGCCCCGGCTAGCGAACGCGCCAATGTCTGAGCCCTTCTATATCACCACCGCGATCAATTATCCCAATGGTCGCCCCCATATCGGCCACGCTTACGAAGCGATCGCCGCCGATGTCATCGCGCGCTTCCAGCGCCTCAAGGATCGCGAGGTGCGGTTCCAGACCGGCACCGACGAACACGGCCTGAAAATGGCGCGCAAGGCCGAAGAGCAGGGCCGCACGCCGCGCGAACTGGCGGACGAAATGTCCGGCTATTTCAGGGCGATGGATGACGTTCTCGATATCTCTTACGATCGTTTCATCCGCACTGTCGAAGCGGATCATCATGCCGCCAGCCAGGCGATCTGGCGCGCGATGGAAGCCAAAGGCGATCTCTATCTCGACCGTTACGAGGGCTGGTATTCCGTCCGCGACGAAGCGTATTACGACGAGAGCGAGCTGACCCAGGGCGAGGACGGCAACCGCCTTTCGCCTCAAGGCACGCCGGTCGAATGGACTGTCGAGGAAAGCTGGTTCTTCCGTCTCTCCAATTATCAGGACCGACTGCTCGAATTGCTCAACCGGCCGGGCTTTCTCGAACCCGAAAGCCGGCGGAACGAGATGATAGCCTTCGTTTCGCAGGGCCTCAGAGATCTTTCGGTCAGCCGCACCAGCTTCGACTGGGGCGTAAAGGTGCCGGGCAGTGACGAGCACGTAATGTATGTCTGGGTCGATGCGCTGACCAACTACATCACCGGGCTCGGTTATCCTGCAGACACCGAGGAATGGCGCAAATTCTGGCCCGCCAGCGTGCACCTGATCGGGAAGGATATTGTCCGGTTCCACACCGTGTACTGGCCGGCTTTCCTGATGAGCGCCGATCTGCCCGTGCCGCAGAAAGTCTTCGGCCACGGCTTCATCCTTAATCGTGGCCAGAAGGAATCCAAATCGGTCGGCAACGTCACCGATCCGCTGGACCTCGCCGAAACGTTCGGCGTCGATAACCTTCGCTATTTCCTGATGCGCGAAGTCGCCTTCGGACAGGACGGGAGCTATTCGCCTCAGGCGATCGTCACGCGCTGCAATGCGGAACTTGCCAACAGCTTCGGCAATCTTGTGCAGCGCACCCTGTCCATGATCGCCAAGAACATGGACGGCGCCATTCTCGATTACGAGGCAGCAGGCGAGGATAAGGCCTTGCTTTCCAAGGTGCAGGAGGCCTGTCGCGAAGCACTGCCGCGTGAATTCGAAGACCTTGCTTTCAGCGTCGGGATCGAAGCGTGGATGGAGGCGGTGTGGGCCTGCAACCAATATGTGGACGAGCAAGCGCCGTGGGCTTTGCGCAAGACCGATCCGAAGCGGATGGAAGCGGTGCTGCTGACGCTCTACATCGCGATCCGCGATCTTGCTCTGGCGATACAGCCCGTCGTGCCGAGCAAGGCCAAGGCCGTTCTCGACATGCTGGGCGTGGCCGAAGACCGGCGCGCATATGGCGATCTCGCCGATGAGAGTTGGTACGGCGCGCTGGTGGCTGCCGGGCATCGAATCGGCAAGCCCGAACCCGTCTTTCCGCGCCTCGAACTGCCGGAAAATGAGGCCGCCTGATGCTTGTCGACAGCCATTGCCACCTGGAATATAAGGGTCTCGTTGAAGAACAAGATGCCGTTCTCGACCGCGCGCGCGCGGCGGGGATCGGGGCTTTTCTGAATATCTCGACCAAGCGCAGCGAATGGGATCAGGTAATTGCCACCGCCCATCGCGCGACCGACGTCTATGCAAGCGTCGGCATCCATCCGCATAATGCGGACGATCACCAGGATCTGACCGAAGACGCGCTGTTCGAAGCCACGCAGGATCCGCGCGTGATCGGCATCGGCGAAACCGGGCTCGACTATTTTTACGAGCATTCCGATCGAGAAGCGCAAAAGCGTCTTTTCCGCCTCCACATCGCCGTGGCGCGACGGACCGGCCTGCCCCTGATTATCCACACGCGCGATGCCGAGGACGATACGCTCGAAATTCTGGGCGACGAAATGGGGAAGGGAGGGTTTGCGGCGCTGATCCATTGCTTCACTGCATCGGCCGAATTCGGCGAAAAGGTTCTCGAAATGGGCCTGTCGATTTCCCTGTCGGGCATCGTAACCTTCAAGAATGCCAAGGACTTGCAAGCGGTTGCACGGACAGTGCCTGAAGATCGCTTGTTGGTAGAAACCGACAGTCCCTTCCTTGCGCCGGTTCCGCATCGCGGGAAGACTTGCGAGCCGGGATTTGTTCGCGATACGGCCAGCTTCCTCGCCGAATTAAGGGGTGAAAAGCTGGAGGACCTCGCCGCCCGAACTACCGACAATTTCTACGCCTTGTTCAGCAAGGCGGTCCGCCCGTGAAATTCCTGATGCTCGGCTCGGGCACGTCGACCGGCGTCCCACGGATCGGCGAGGATTGGGGAGCGTGTGATCCCAACGAGCCGCGAAACCGCCGTAGTCGCGTATCCATCATCGTAGAAAACGATGCAGGCCAAAGGGTTCTGGTCGACACTTCACCCGATCTGCGAAACCAACTTCTGACCAATCGGATCGACCGGGTCGACGCCGTGCTGTGGACGCACGACCACGCCGATCACTGCCATGGCATCGATGATCTGCGCGTCATGCGCTATTCGCGCAGCAACGCGCTGCCGGGCCTGGCGCGCGCGCCGGTGATGGCCAGTCTCAAACGCCGCTTCGATTACATATTCGAAGGCCAGCACGGTTATCCGACGCTGATCGATATCAAGCCAGTCGAAAATGTCCGCATGGTGGCTGGATTCGGCCTCGCCGCGGTCGAAATGCCGCATGGTCCGACCACCAGTACTGGATATCGCTTCGACGCGGATGGCGTCAGCCTGGTCTATGCGACCGATTACAGCGAAATCACCGATGGCATGCTGGAATGCTTCGACGGCGCGGATGCGATCATAAGCGACTGCCTGCGCCGCAATGCGCATCCATCCCACGCGACTCTGGACATGGCGGTCGATCTGGCCAAGCAATGCCGCGCGCGCAAGCTGGTCCTGACGCATCTCGATAAAAGCATGGACTACAAGACGTTATGCGACGAAGCGCCCAAACATGTGACGGTCGGCTTCGATGGTCTCGAGATGAAGATATGAACGAGTATCAGATCGTATCGATCATTTCGTTGGTCGGCTTTCTCGTCCTTGCGCTTGGCGCACTGCGGACACATCGGCTCGATTTGCGGCGCACGCTGCTGATGGCGGGGGCATGGGTTGCGATCTTCGGCATTGTCGTGCTGTTCATCGATGCAGTTTCGTGACCTCCCTGTGCGCTGCCGTATTTAACATAATATATATTATCATCCTGCTATGAGCGCCACCGAGAACCCTCAACTGAACCGCCTGCTGGCGATCATGGCGCGGCTGCGCGATCCGGAGCGCGGTTGCGAATGGGATCTGGCGCAGGATTTCGCGTCGATCGCGCCGTATACGCTCGAAGAAGCTTACGAAGTCGCCGACGCGATCGCGCGCGAGGATATGGCCGATCTGCGCGACGAGCTTGGCGATCTGCTGCTCCAGGTCGTTTTTCATGCGCGCATGGCGCAGGAAGCCGGCCTGTTCGCTTTCGAAGACGTGGCGCGGTCGATTGCCGACAAGATGGAAGCGCGCCATCCGCATATCTTCGGTGACGAGGATGGCACGATGGGCGAAACGCGTTGGGAAACGCTCAAGGCGGCCGAAAGGGAATCCAAGGGAAGCACAAGTTCGATGGACGGTATCGCCCTGGCGCTTCCGGCCTTGTTGCGGGCGCAGAAATTGCAGAAGCGCGCCGCGCGTGACGGGTTCGATTGGCCCGACACCGAAGGGCCCGAGGCCAAGATTATCGAGGAAATTGAGGAGCTTAAATCGGCTCCTGCAGAAATGATGGAGGAAGAGGCCGGGGATCTTCTTTTCGCCGCCGTCAACTTCGTCCGCGCCCACGGGATCGATGCCGAAAGCGCCCTACGCGCGGCCAACGCCAAATTCGAACGCCGCTATCGTGCGATGGAAGGCAAGGCGGCGGGCGGGTTTGCCGAGCTCTCGCTCGATCAGCAGGAAGCACTCTGGCAGGCGGTCAAGCGCGACGAATAAGCGGCTCGGCGGTCGCGCCGTCTCCCAGCGTTTCGAACCGGCCCAACTCCTTATCGGTCAGGCGCACATCCAGCGTGCGAAACGGCCCTTCCCCATCCTGAACACCGTCGGCATCGGCAGGAATATCGTCGAAAACCTGACCGTGCGCGTGCAGCCACGCAATCCGCGAACCGTCAGCAGCCGATAGAGTGATGGCGTAACGGCGCGCTCCACTGGTCAGCAATCGTCCCAACCGGTCCGTCAGAATATCGACGCCCATGCCGGTAACAGCAGAGATAGCGATCACATCCTCGTCTTCGGTCGCAAGCGGTTCGATTTCCGCGCGCCGCTCGTCCGAAAGCGCATCCCACTTGTTCCACGCCTCGATGATCGGGATCGAACTGATCCCATCTTCGTCCATCACGCCCAGATCCGACAGGATGTCGAGGACTTCGCGCTTTTGCGCCGCAGCGTCCGGGTTCGCCATGTCGCGGACATGGACGATGACATCGGCTGCCGTGACTTCTTCCAGAGTTGCGCGAAAGGCCGCGACGAGTTGCGTCGGCAGATCGGAAATGAAGCCCACCGTGTCGGACAGAATGGCTTTCTCGATCCCCGGCAGCGCGACGGCGCGCATGGTCGGGTCGAGCGTCGCGAACAGCAGATCTTCCGCCATCACCTGCGCGCCCGTCATCCGATTGAAAAGCGTGGATTTGCCGGCATTGGTATAGCCTACCAGCGCCACGATCGGCCAAGGCGCCCTTCCCCGCCGTTCCCGGTGCAGGGCGCGGGTCTTGCGGACCTGTTCCAGTTCCTTGCGAAGACGCGCCATGCGCGTGCGGATCATGCGCCGGTCCGCCTCGATCTGCGTCTCGCCCGGCCCGCCGAGGAAGCCAAAGCCGCCGCGCTGGCGTTCGAGGTGAGTCCAGCTGCGCACCAGGCGGCTCTGCTGGTAGTCGAGATGCGCGAGTTCGACCTGCAAGCGACCTTCAGCCGTGGCTGCTCGCTCGCCGAAGATTTCGAGGATCAACCCGGTGCGGTCGATCACCTTGCGCTTGAGCGTTTCTTCGAGATTGCGCTGCTGGATCGGGCTCAAGGCCCCATCCACCACCAGCAATTCAATCTCGTCCTGCTCGCATTTGGTGGCGATATTCTCGACCTGACCGGATCCGAACAGCGTGTTCGGCTTCACGTCGCGCACTGGCAGGACGATGCCTTCCGCAACCACGATACCGATCGCCAACGCCAGGCCCTTCGCTTCTTCGAGGCGCGCTTCCGCGTCGAGATCGCGGGACTGGTTGCGAATGTCAGGCACCACGACGAGCGCGCGGGCTCCGCGCGACACTTCGCCCATCAGGTCATCATCGAAGCTCAGAGCGCATCGTCCTCATCGTCCTCGGTCAGGTCGACCGAGGTGGCTGGCTGGATCGTGGAAACGGCGTGTTTGTAGGCCAGCTGCACGTAGCCTTCGCGTTCGAGCAGCATGCAAAACAGATCGTAGGCGGCAATCGCTCCTTGAAGCATAACCCCGTTGACGAGGAACATGGTCACTTGAGTTTCCGCCTCGCTCACCCTGCTCAGGAACACGTCCTGTAACAGCCGCTGCTTCGCACCCGATCCCTGGCTGGCGAATTGGCTCGCATCGACGGGCGAGCCGGGCATGATCGTGGAGATTGCGTGCTTGTAGACCAGCTGGGACTGGCCGTCGCGCCGCAGCAGGATGGAGAAATTGTCGAACCAGGTGATGATGCCTTGCAGCTTCACGCCCTTGACGAGGAACATCGTGACCGGCGTCTTGTCGCGGCGGAGCAGGTTCAGGAACGCGTCCTGCAGATTCTGCGGCTTCCCGCCCTTTTTGG
This sequence comes from Erythrobacter sp. A6_0, assembly GCF_017744235.1. Classification (NCBI taxonomy): domain Bacteria; kingdom Pseudomonadati; phylum Pseudomonadota; class Alphaproteobacteria; order Sphingomonadales; family Erythrobacteraceae; genus Erythrobacter; species Erythrobacter sp. A6_0. The sequence goes on along the minus strand of NZ_JAGHQR010000001.1, from coordinate 700,171 downwards.
CAGACTTGGCTTTCGCGGCCGGCCGATCCTCCGCTTCGGATTCCGGTTTGGGAGGGCGCGGGCGGGCGCTGAGAGTGCGTTCGGACATTTATCTGCCTCCTGTTCTCTTTGGCGGTTCTCCATCGTCGAACCGCAATCGGGACCTTTTCCCACCCATTGGCGAGAAAGGTTCGGTGTTTCTGCAAGCTTATGTGGGAATGCCACGCTCTATTGGCAAATAGTCTTGAGGGCGGCGGGTTCCCCTAATCGCGTCGGTCGGTCATGCCCAGAAGCTTCAATTTGCGATGCAGGGCCGAACGTTCCATGCCGATGAAGGTCGCCGTCTTCGAAATATTGCCGGAAAACCGCCGGATCTGGACCGAAAGATATTCGCGCTCGAAATTTTCACGCGCTTCCCTGAGCGGCGCCCCCATCATCGCAGTGAGCGCCTGCCCGCCGCCGAGCCTGCCGCCGGTGACTTCGCCTGCCAGCATGTCGGGCTCGACAGTATCGAACTCCTCGCGCGGAGTGAGGATCACCGTGCGCTCGACCACATTGCGTAGCTGGCGCACGTTTCCGGGCCAATCATACGCCTGAAGCGCCGCCATCGCCTCCTCCCCGATCGTGGGCGGGGGCAAGCCCTGTTCGGCAGCGTAGCGAGCGAAGAAATGCTCGGCGAGCGCAGGAATGTCGTCGCGCCGCTCCGCGAGCGAGGGAACGGTGACGGGGACCACGTTGAGGCGATAGAACAGATCCTCTCGAAAACGCTTTTCTTCCATCTCCCTTTGCAGATCGCGCGCAGTCGATGACACCACGCGAACGTCGACGCCGATCTGGCGCGATCCGCCGACCCGCACGAAGCTTTGTTCGGTCAGGACCCGCAGGATGCGCGCCTGAGTCGAAAGCGGCATGTCCGCGACCTCATCGAGATACAGCGTGCCGCCATCCGCCAGTTCGAGCAGGCCCGGACGCACCAGCTTGCCGTCCTGTTCCTCACCGAACAATTCATGCTCGAAGCGTTCCGGCGTGATCCGGGCGGAATTGACGATCACGAAAGCGTGGTTCTCGCGCGGGCTCCAGGAATGCAGCAATCGCGCGGCGACTTCCTTGCCCGCCCCAGCCGGGCCGTAGATCAGGACGCGGCTGCCGGTATTGGCGACACGCTTGAGCGTGGCGCGTACCTGCGTGATTGCATTGCTGTTGCCGTTGAACTCCTCGCCGCCGACTAGCGTGCTCTTCAGCCGCGTGTTCTCGCGCCGCAGCCGCTCGGTTTCGGTCGCCCGTTCGACAAGATGGAGCAGGCGCTCGGCCTCGAACGGCTTCTCGATGAAATCCATCGCTCCGCGGCTGACGGCGGAGACGGCGGTGTCGATATTCCCGTGGCCGGAGAAAATGATCACCGGCAGATCGGGCTCGCGCACCTTGATCGCGTCGAGCACTTCCAGCCCGTCCATCGGACTGCCGTGTAGCCAGACGTCCAGCAGCACCAGGCTGGGCCGCTTGCCGTCGATCGCTTCGAGCGCGGAGGTGCTGTCGCCCGCAGTGCGGCAGTCGTAGCCTTCGTCGCTCAAAACGCCCGAAACCAACTCGCGGATGTCGCGCTCATCGTCGACGATCAGGATGTCGAGTGCCATGGAGTATCTTACCTTTTATCCGAATTCTGTTCGTCGCCGTCCTGCGGCGCGTCATGCGCCCGGTCGGGGTCGCGCGCGAACCGCAGGGTCACGCGCGTGCCGCCTTCGGGGCGCACCGAAAATTGCATGTCGCCGCCATGTTCCTCGACGATCTTGTTGACGATCGCGAGGCCGAGGCCCGTGCCGCGCTCCCGCGTCGTCACATAGGGTTCGACGATCCGCTCGCGATCCTTGGGAAGGCCGACCCCGTTGTCCTCGATCGCGACAGAGATGCTGTCCGGCCCGGCCTCGATGGCGATATCGATACGACCGCGATAATCGGGCGCAGTGCTCCGCGCGGCTTCGGCCTCGACCGCTTCGGCGGCGTTCTTGAGAACGTTGGTGAGCGCCTGGCCGAACTGGTGCCGGTCGCAATGGATGCGGATCGGGCCGTCGACATCGCCGCTGAGGCGGTAGTCGATATCCGAATGGCCGACTTCCTGCAGGAACAGCGATTGCCTCGTCAGGTCGAGCGCGTCTTCGGGCCGGAAGACAGGCTTCGGCAGGCGCGCGAAGCTGGAAAACTCGTCCACCATCGTGCGCAGATCGCCGACCTGGCGCTTGATCGTATCGGTTAGCTCGTCGAACAGCTCCCCATCTTCGAGGATCTGCCGGCGATAGCGACGCTTCAACCGTTCGGTGGCCAATTGGATCGGAGTGAGCGGGTTCTTGATTTCATGCGCGATGCGCCGCGCCACGTCGGACCAGGCGGCCTGCCGCTGGTCGAGCAGCTGGCGCGTGATGTCTTCGAAAGTGATGACGTGCCCGTCCCGCTCGGGCGCGATCTTGACCGCCAGCGTCAGCAGCTCGCTTCCCTTGGAATAGCCGACGATGCCCTGCTCCAATCCACCCGCGACCATGGCCGCGATCTGGGGAACGAGGCTGTGAATGGTGCGGTCGCGCTCCCCCTCCCCTTCGCCTCCCCCTTCGCCTTGGCCGCCTTCGTTTGCGAGCAGCAGCCGTTTGGCCGGGCCGTTCATCAGCAGAATGCCCCCGCGCGCATCGATGGACATAACCCCGGCGCTGACCGATTCGATCACCGCCTCGATGAAGTCGCGCCGTTCGTCGAGCTGGCGGTTGGCGGATACGAGCGCGTCGGTCTGCTTTTCGAGCTGCGCGGTCATGCGGTTGAAGGCGCGGTTGAGCAGGCCGATCTCGTCTGCCCCGGTCCGCCCGTCGACGCGCATGGCAAAATTGCCCCCACCCACTTCGCGCGCGGCGGCGACGAGGCTGGTGAGCGGTTCGACCTGCCGATCCGCAAATCGCAGCGCAAACCATACTGCGAGCCCCACCAGGCCCAGGCTGACGAAAAACAGCGCCAGATTGAAGCGCAACTGGAGCGCACGCGCACGCAGCGTCAGCGCTTCGTAGGCGGTCGAGATATTGGTCGCGGCCTGCCAGCTGCGGAAGGAATCCGCCTGCGCCGTGCGCGAATTGTAGAGATAGATCCCGCTGTCCCGATCGATCGGCGCCAGCGCTTCGATGCGGCCTTCGCTGCCCTCGATCGCGACGGGTTCCCCGCGCCGCACACGATCGAGAAACCGTTCCGCGAAGGCTGCCGGTTCGGTGCCTTCGTTCACGCCGTACAGGAAGGCGGTGCGCACCGTACCATCCGGCATGGCCTGCAGAATCGCGCTTTCGCTGACATCGCGCGGTTCGGCCTGGTAGCGGTAATAGTTCGGAAAAGCCTCGTTCACCAGCGATCCGCGTTCGAGATAGAACCGCATATCGCCCGCCATCGCCACGGTCTCGTTGCCGACATCGACCTGATTTTCTTCGTAGAAACTTTCGGCAAGCTGCCGCGTGTTTTCCATCAGCCCGCGCGAATTGTCGGAGAACCAGAAATCGACGCCGGACTGGAACAGGAATGCCGCGAATCCGGCCACCAGCAGCGTCGGCACGGCAGCGATCAGGGAGAAGAGAAAGACCAGGCGGACATGCAGGCGCGCCGTGCTGCCTGCCGCGCGCCGGATCGCCATCCTCCGTCCAAGCAGGACGAGCAGCGCCATCGCCGGAACCAGCGTCCCGACCAGAAGGCCTGCCACCTGACGCGAGGGCAGCGACTGGCCGCCCGGCGGCGCTTCGGAAAAGGTCAGCCAGGTGCTTGCCACCATGGCCAGAAAGGCGGCAGCGAAAAAGATTTCGAGCAGGAAGAAGACGTTCGAACGCCGCGCCGCGACCACGAACCGGCGCAGCCACCGGGGTGTGGGTCGCGAAGAGGAAAAGGCCTGGCTTGCCATCGTTGCTCAGTTACCACGATGGTGTGGCCTATATGCAAGCCCAAATTCGCCGAAACGCCCGCTACCGTCGCCGGGCGAAGCGCTCGGGCTCGATTTCCAGCTCGTCGAGCTTCTTGCGCAGCGTATTGCGGTTGATGCCGAGCAATTCGGCCGCGCGCAATTGATTTCCGTCCATCGCGCGCAGGGCATGTTCGACAAGAGGTTTCTCGAACCGCGCCAGTGCTGCGTGATAAAGCGTTCCGGGCCGAGGGGCGGTATCCGCCAGAAACGCATCGAGCGCGGCGGCAAATCCGTCCACCGCCTGGGTTCCGGGCGCGCGAGTCTCGCTCGCCGTGACCTCTTCGACGAGCGCCCGGTCGATCGCTTCCTGCCGCGCATTGAGCGCCAGGCGAAAGACTACGTTGCGCAATTCACGGACATTGCCGCGCCAGGGCATGGCCGCGAGTTCTTCCACCGCCTCGTCCGTAATCGTGTGGCGCGACAGGCCTTCGTTCTCGGCCAGCCCGAGGAAATGGCGGGCAAGCGCGGCGATATCTTCGCGCCGCTCGCGCAGAGGCGGCAATTCGATAGGCACCACGTTGAGGCGATAGAACAGATCCTCGCGGAACGTCCCCGCCGCGATCATCGGGCCGAGCGCGCGATTGGTGGCGGCGACGATGCGCACATTCACCGCGATTTCGCTGCGCCCGCCGACCCGGCGAATGCTGCCCGATTGCAGTGCGCGCAGCAAACGGGTCTGCGCTTCGGCGGGCATGTCGCCGATTTCGTCTAGAAACAGCGTGCCGCCATTGGCCTGTTCGAACTTGCCGATCGTCTGCGCCACCGCACCGGTAAAAGCGCCGCGTTCGTGCCCGAACAATTCGCTCTCGATCAGATCGTGCGGGATTGCCGCCATGTTGATCGCCACGAAAGGCCCCGTGCGGCGCGATCCCAATTGATGGATCGCCTCTGCGACCAATTCCTTGCCCGTGCCCGATTCGCCGGTAACCAGCACGGTCAGATCGTTGCGCAGGACCTTGGTGATCATGCGATAGACGCCCTGCATCGCCTGACTGCGGCCGATGAAGGGTAGGCCTTGCTCACTCGGCCCGCTGTCACCGCCCTGCCCGACATTTCGCTGGACTGCCTGCGCCACCGCTCTCAGCAGCGCATCGAGATCGAAGGGCTTGGGAAAATATTCGAACGCCTCGCTGTCGCTGGCGCGCACGGCGGTGTCGAGCGTGTTCTGAGCGCTCAGAACGATCACCGGCATATCGGGCGCGCGTTTGCGCAGCGCCGCGATATCGTCGAGCCCGTCGCCATCCTCGAGCACGATGTCGGTCAGCATCACGTCGAACCGGGTTTCGGCCAGCAATTCGTCGCGCCTGGCGATCGACGTGCAAGCCGCCACGCGATAGCCTTCGTCACCCAAGGCTTCCGAAACGACCGTGGCGATGGCGCGATCGTCCTCGACTAGCAGGACCGAAAAGCTCATGCGCCTGCTCCTTCGGCGACCGGCAGGTTGATGCGGAAATGCGTAAGCCCCGCGCGCTCGTCACGCTCGTGACTCACGCGGCCGCCCAGATCGCGGACCAGCTTGCGCACAAGCGCTAGGCCGAGACCCTGCCCGCCAGTCTTTCCCGTCACAAAGGGTTCGAAGATATGATCGCGCAGCGCAGGATCGACGCCCGGGCCGGTATCGCTGACGATGATTTCGATCGGAAGACGCGTGCTCTTGCCGAAGCGGATCGCATTGAAGACCAACCCGCTGGCAAAGCGCGTGCGCACTGTGACCGTTGAGTGTTCGGCATCGCCCGCCGCGTCGCAGGCATTCGCCACCAGATTGATAAGGACTTGCTCCAGCGTCGCCGCGTCCGCTGCGACAGGCGGCAACGACGGATCGAACGCCTCGTCGATCGAAACGCTGCCGTCGCGCCCTGTCGAAACCGTGGCGATCGCATTCCGGATCGCCTGATGGAGATTGCAGGGCTCTTTCGATGGTGTTGCAGGCCGACTGCCGAGCTGCTGCATCCGATCGACAAGCTGCGCGATGCGGTCCACCTCTCCCGCGATCAGGCGTGCAAGCGGACGGTCACGGTCGCTCGCGCGGCGTTCGAGCAACTGGCTTGCCCCGCGGATCGCGGAAAGGGGATTCTTGATTTCGTGCGCCAATACGGCTGGTGCGCGCAGTTCGACGCGCTCATCGCCATCCTCGTCACGCTCTCCCTGCCCGATTTCCGAGAAGGTCAGCACACGCCACCCCGGATGGGCGGGCACGGGCGAACAGGTCAGATTGACGCGCCGCTGCCGATCATCGACCGTCAGCGTCAGATCCCGCGCCACGAATTGCGCTTCGGGATCGACGAGAAGCGCGGAAATGCGCGGCTCCTCGAATCGCGCGAATGCGGCGACGGGCCTGCCGCGCAGCCGCGCTTCGCTGCGTCCGAACAGTTCTTCGGCCACCGGATTGACCTGGGCGATCCCATGGTCGGGATCGATGACCAGTACCGCGAAGACCATGCCGGCGATCATCACCGCCGGATCGGGCATCGCCAGCGCGGCCGTCATGCAGCGCGCCGATGCAGGAACGGTTCGTAGAATTTCTCGATTTCAGCAAGCACGAGAGTGGGATCGTCGATGAAGTTCGCACGGTGCCTGAACTCGGCAGAGCCGTGCATTCCCTTGGTATACCATCCCAGATGCTTGCGCGCGATCTTGACGCCGACATCCTCTCCGTAATGCTCGAGCATTTCGCGGTAATGGCCGACAAGCACTTCATATTGCTCATCGAAGCTCGGGCTCGCAATCGTCTCGCCCGTCCGCCACCAGTGCATGATCTGCGCCAGAAGCCACGGTTTCCCGTAAGCGCCGCGCCCGATCATCACGCCATCGGCGCCCGATTGCTCCAGCGCGGCTGCGGTATCTTCGACAGTGCAGATATCGCCATTCACGATGACGGGGATGGAGACCGCCTCCTTGACCTTGCGGACGAAAGCCCAGTCCGCACTGCCCTTATACATCTGGTTGCGAGTGCGTCCATGGACGGTAATCATGCGAACGCCCAGATCCTCGGCGATCTTGGCGAGATCGGGCGCGTTGAGGCTGCCGTGATCCCAACCCATGCGCATCTTGACCGTCACCGGCACGTCCACTGCCTTGACCGTCGCTTCCATCAGCTTCGTCGCCAGCGGCACTTCGCGCATCAGCGCCGATCCGGCGAGACCGTTGACCACTTTCTTGACCGGACAGCCGAAATTGATGTCGATGATGTCGGCACCGCGATCCGCGTTGAGCTTGGCGGCTTCGCCCATGGACACGGGATCGCAGCCGACCAGCTGCATCGACACCGGCTCTTCGATCGGATCCCAGGCGGCCTTCTGAACGCTCTGGCGCGTCTCTCGGATCGCGGCTTGGCTGGCGATCATCTCGGTCACGTTGAGGCCCGAGCCATAGCGGCGCACGAGCTTGCGGAACGGTAGATCGGTGACGCCGGTCATCGGCGCCAGGATCACCGGCGTGTCGATCGTGACATTGCCGATGGCGATGGGCCGGGGCGGGACCGGAGGGAGGGGGAGTTGGGTCATATCGATTGCATGCCTAAATATTGGGCAGGCGCATAGTGCATTGCAGCGAAATCGGCAAGGCGCTAGCCCGCCCCTCGTATGGTCGAACGCGCCCCCACCCCTCCCTCGCCCGCCCGGGCGTTTGCCGCTGTGATCGTCGCGGCGGGGCAAGGCCTGCGAGCAGGGCAGCAGGTGCCGAAGCAGTTCGCCATTTGGCGCGGTAAGCCGGTTTCGCGCCATTCGGTCGAGGCCCTGCTTAACCAAGGAGCCGAGCGCATCGTCGTCGCGATTCCGCAGGGCGCGGACGATTTAGCTGCGGCAGCGCTTTCCGGGCTCGACCGGGTCGAGACGGTCATCGGCGGCGCTACGCGTCAGGCTTCGGTCCGGCGTGCTCTCGATCGACTAGCCGACCGACCGCCGGAGAATGTCCTGATCCATGACGCGGCGCGCCCGTATCTTCCGCAAGAGGTAACCGACCGCTTGATAGCGGCGCTCGAAGAACACTCCGGCGCCATCCCCGTGCTGCCGGTGGTCGACAGTCTCGCGGTGGACCGCGACGGGATCATGGACGGCACCGCCGATCGCGAGACGCTGCGACGCGTGCAGACACCGCAGGCGTTTCGCTTCGACGCGATCCTCGCCGCCCATCACGGCTGGGAAGGCAAACCCCTGGCCGGTGACGATGCGCAGGTGCTGCGCGCAGCCGGGCAGGACGTCGCGCTTGTTCGCGGGCATGAGCGGCTCGCCAAACTCACTTTCGCGGAGGATTTCATGACGGGATTGCCGCCGGTCCGCACCGGCCTGGGATACGATGTCCATCGCCTGGTCGCGGGCGAGGAGCTTTGGCTGGGCGGGATCGAGATCGCCCACGACAAGGGCCTGTCGGGCCATAGCGATGCCGACGTGGCGCTCCATGCGCTGACCGACGCTTTGCTGGGCGCGATCTGCGACGGCGATATCGGCAGCCACTTCCCGCCCAGCGATCCGCAATGGAAGGGCGCGCGATCGAGCCAGTTCCTCGAACATGCAGTCAAGTTGGTCCGCGCGAAGGGCTACACGGTCGGCAATATCGACCTGACCATCATCTGCGAGGAGCCCAAGATCGGCCCGCACCGTGCCGCCATGCGGGCGCGGATCGCAGATCTGCTCGGCGTTGACATCGATCGCGTATCGGTGAAGGCCACCACCACGGAACGGCTTGGTTTTACCGGGCGTGGCGAAGGGATTGCCGCGCAGGCGGTCGCCACGCTGGTTCTCGACTGACGGGGGAAATGCGCAGATGACCAAACTCATATTCTGTCTCGCGCCTCTGGCCGCCATGGCCGCCGCGCCGCTCTCGGCCCAGGCCGATCCGACGCCGGAGCAGGTCGAGGCGGCGACGCGCTACGCCCTGCCCCACCTTTTCGAAGGGTTCCGCGCCACCTGCGGCGATACGCTGTCCGCCGACGGCTATCTGGCGACCGAGGGCGATCGTCTCCAGACCAAATTATCCGATGGCGCCGACGCCTATTGGCCCCAGGCGAAGACTGCGATGATCAATCTCGCCTCGCAGAGAGGCGGCGAAGCATCGAGCGAACTCGATATGTTCGCGTCCCTGCCCGATGAAAGCCTGCAGCCCTTAGTCGACGGGCTGGTCTTCGCCCTAGTCGCGACCGAGCTCAAGACGGAACAGTGCGGGAGTGTCGAACGCGCACTGGCCCTGCTCGACCCGATGCCGGTCGAAAACATCGCCGGATTGATCGGCTTTATGTTCGAAATGGTCCAGAACGATAAAGACGCGTCCGCCGAGGACTCAAAGGCGATGGAAGAGCGCTGATGACGAACGGGCTGCTTCCCAGCGATATCGAGGCTCTGGCGCGCAAGGTCGTCGAAGCCAATGCGCAGGCCGGGCGCACAGTAGCGCTGGCGGAAAGCTGCACCGGCGGCCTCGTCGCTGCTGCGCTGACCGAAGTACCCGGTTCTTCTGCCGTCTTCGATCGCAGCTACGTGACCTATTCGAATGCCGCCAAGCGAGAGATGCTCGGCGTTTCGAGCGAGATCATCGAGACGTTCGGCGCGGTTTCGATCGCATGCGTCTGGGCGATGGCGAAGGGCGCGCTGGAGCGTAGCGGCGCCGATGTGGCGGTTGCGATCAGCGGCGTCGCAGGGCCCGGCGGCGGGACCAAGCTGAAGCCGGTCGGCACGGTCGTTTTCGCGCGCGTGACGCGCCACTCGGAAAGCGAGCCCGAAGGCGAACTCAAATTGTTCGATGGACCTGATCGCGCCACGATCCGGCGCGAAGCTGCGCTGTGGGCGCTCGAACTGCTCATGCCGCACGGCAAAGAGCAGGCCGAACAGAGCGAAATCTAGGTCGTTCCGGGGGCCTGTTCGCGCCCGTAGAGATCGTCGGCGCGCTTTTCGAACGCTTCCACCATCTTGCGGAAAGCGCGGTCGAAATATTGGCCGGCCAGCGCTTCGAACACGGCGTTGCGGAAGGTGAACTGGACGCAGAAATCGATCTCGCACCCGCCATCCTCGGTCGGGCGGAAGACCCAGCTATTGTCGAGATCGCGCAAGGGCCCGTCGAGATAATGGACGTCGATCCGGTTGGGCCGATCCTTGGTGACGCGCGAGGTAAATTTCTCGCGGATCGCCTTGAACCCCACCAGCATGTCCGCCGTCATCTCCTGCTCGGTGTCGGATCGTACGCGCGTGGCGACCACCCACGGCAGGAATTCGCCATAGCGACCGACATCGGCCACCAGGTCGAACATCTGCTCGCAGCTATAGGGGAGCCTGCGCGTCTCGCGGCTGCCCGGCATCAGCGCGCGGCTTTCTTCGCCAGCTTCGCCTCCCGCGCGGCGCGCATCTGGGCGAAATCGTCGCCCGCGTGATAGCTCGAGCGAGTCAGCGGGCTCGCCGCGACCTGCAGGAAGCCCTTGGCGCGCGCGATCGAACCGTAAGCGGCGAAAGCCTTGGGCGTCACGAAATCCTCGACCTTGGCGTGTTTCGGGGTCGGCTGCAGATACTGGCCCATGGTGATGAAATCGACATCCGCACTGCGCATGTCGTCCATGACCTGGTGAACTTCCAGCCGCTGTTCGCCCAGCCCCAGCATGATGCCGGATTTGGTGAAGATCATCGGATCGTGGGCCTTCACTTCTTCGAGCAGGCGTAGCGAAGCGTAATAGCGCGCGCCGGGGCGGATGGTGGGATAGAGCCGGGGCACGGTTTCGAGATTGTGATTGTAGACGTCCGGCCCCGCTTCGCAGATCGCCTCGACCGCAGGGCGCATCTTGTTGCGGAAATCGGGTGTCAGGATTTCGATCGTGGTTTCAGGCGTCTCGCGCCGCAGGGCCTGAATCACCTTCACGAACTGTCCCGCACCGCCATCGGGCAGATCGTCGCGATCTACGCTGGTGATGACGATATGGTTGAGGCCCATCTGCCCCGCGGCGATGGCAACGTTTTCCGGCTCCATCGGATCGACGAGGCGCGGCATCCCGGTCTTCACATTGCAGAAGGCGCAGGCGCGCGTGCAGACATCGCCCAGGATCATGACGGTGGCGTGCTTCTTGTCCCAGCATTCGCCGATATTGGGACAGGCCGCTTCTTCGCAAACCGTGTTGAGCTTCAGATCGCGCATCAGCTTGCGCGTCTCGTGATAGCCCTTGCTGACCGGCGCCTTGACCCGGATCCAGTCCGGCTTGCGCTGGCGGGTCGGGCGACCCTCTTCTCTCGGTGTCTCGGGCTGCGGAGCGGAGGAAAGATCGTTCATGGCCGCTCACCTAGGCGTCCCACAACCGAGGTGCAATGGGGCCTATTGCCGTAGGGGGAACGCCTGGCTAAGCGACCGACCATGGACCCGACAGTCATCCAGACATTCACCTCTCCGGTGATCCTCTTTTTCCTGCTGGGCATCTTCGCGGCAGTCGTCCGGTCCGACCTCGCAATCCCGGAAGCCATCGCCAAGGGCTTGTCGCTCTATCTCATGGCGGCCATCGGACTGAAGGGCGGCCTCGCGGTATCGAAGTCCGGTATCGACGGAACCGTAATCGCCGCGCTGCTTGCGGGCACATTCGCGGGGTTCGTCATCCCTATCTTCGCCTATGCTCTGCTCAAAGGGTTCGGCAGGCTGGACCGCATCAATTCCGGCGCGGTCGCAGCGCATTACGGTTCGATCAGCGTGGTGACCTTCGTGACCGCCGTAGAGATTCTGGGTGCGCAGGCGCGCGAACCAGCGGGGTTCATGGTTGCCGTCATGGCGGCGATGGAAGCTCCGGCCATTCTGAGCGGACTGATGCTGGCGCGCGGTTTCGGCAAGAGCGGTGAGGCCGGTGACCAGAATACGGGTGAGATGCTGCGCGAGGTTCTCACCAATTCCTCGATCGTGCTCCTGCTGGGCGCCTTTGCCATCGGTCTTGCCGGAGGGGAGCGCGGCTTTGCCGAAGTCAGCCCGTTCTTCGAGGCCGGTTTCAAAGGCGTCCTGTGTTTCTTCCTCTTGGATATGGGCCTGATCGCCGCGCGTAGGATCATGGATTCGCGGGCCATTACGTGGAGGCTTGCGAGCATCGCGGTCGTCTTGCCGCTAATCAACGGCGCGGCCGGGACTGCGCTGGGCGTCGCCATCGGCCTCGATACGGGGTCCGCTGCCGCGCTCGGCGTATTGTGCGCCAGTGCCAGCTACATCGCCGTTCCCGCCGCCATGCGTCTTGCTCTGCCCGAAGCCGATCCGGGTATTTATCTGACCATGTCGCTCAGCATCACCTTTCCGTTCAACGTCCTGGTCAATATCGGGCTGATAAGCGCCTTCGCGGCCTATTTGACCGGTAGTGGAGTGGTCGCACCATGATCGAAACCGTTACGCGCAAGCGCATCGAAATCCTTTCGGACACCGCGCTGTTGAAGCGCGTGACCGATGCGATCGAACGGGCCGGGATCACGGGCTGGTCCGTCACCCCGGTGCTTTCCGGCAAAGGAAGCGAAGGTCGCTGGCGGGAAGAGCGGGTCACGGGAACGGACAAGGTCGTCGTGCTGACGATCGCCGCGCAGGACAAGGCGATGACACTCGCCGAAGACCTTGCTCCCGTCCTCACGAAATTCGGCTTCATCCTCAGCATGTGGGACGTTGAGGTGATACGCGGCGAACGGTTCTGATTGGTGCGTGCCGCGCGAGATTACGGAGATTTGCATGCCTGAATTCGTCGACCTTTTGGAAGGATACCGCCGCTTTCGCGAAGGAACCTATCCTCGCCAACGTGACCGTTTCGAAGAAACCGCGATGGAAGGCCAGTCGCCGAAGACTCTGATCATCGGCTGCAGCGACAGCCGGGTCGATCCGGCCCAGATCTTCGATGTCGATCCCGGTGAGATTTTCGTGGTCCGCAATGTCGCTGCGCTTGTGCCACCCTTCGAAACGACACCCGGCCTGCATGGTGTTTCGGCTGCAGTGGAATTCGCCGTGCAGATGCTGAAGGTGAGCCAGATCATGGTCATGGGCCATGGGCGATGCGGCGGGTGCCAAGCTGCACTCTCACGGGACTTCCTCGATTCCGAACCGGGCCAGGGCGGTTTCGTGGCCAACTGGATCAAGCTCCTCGACGAGGCGCGCGAGCCCGTGGCCTCCAAGCATGGTACCACGGGCCGAAAGGCGGAGCTGGCGATGGAATTCGCGGCAATCCGGCAGAGCCTCGCCAATCTGCGCACCTTCTCGTGGATCAAGGAGAAGGAAGACGCCGGAGAGCTCACGCTGCGCGGTACGCATTTCTCGATCATGGAATGCGTGCTCTATACGCTCGACGAGGACACCGGCGAATTTCTGCCCGAAGATTGAACCACTCCCTTCCGGCCTTGCGCGCTCCATCCTTGTGCGCTCCAACCTTGCGCACTGGGGCCTAGCGCGTCATGGGCGGGGCATGACCGACGCAATCCTCAAGAACATCGCCCTGCTGATCGACGCGGACAACACCACGCCCAAGGGCATCGATCCGGTGCTGACCGTCATGGCCGAATTGGGCCAGGTCAATATCAAGCGGGCCTATGGCAATTTCGCCAAGAACAATCTCGCCAATTGGGACAAGATCACCCACAAATACGGCATCCGTCCCCAGCAGCAATTCGATCTGACGGCGGGCAAGAACGCCACCGACATGGCGATGACGATCGATGCGATCGACCTGCTTTACCAAGGCAAGGTCGACGGGTTCGGGATCATGAGTTCCGACAGCGATTTCACCCCGCTCGTCACCCGGCTGAGGCAGGACGGGCTGGTCGTCTACGGCTTCGGCAGCACCAGCAAGACGCCGGCCGCCTTCAAAAGCGCCTGCACCCGCTTCATCGACATCGATGCCTTGATAAAAGGCGCATCCGACGAACCGGAAACTCCGAAGGCGCGGGCCGCCACCGGTAAGGGACAGATCGACGACGAGCTGGTCGAATTGCTCGGCAATGCCTGGAAGGCCGCCAAGCGCGACGACAAGGGCTTCGCGCCAATGGGCGAGGTCGGCAAAATCGCCGGCAACCGCTCCAGCTTCGATGTGCGCAATTACGGATACAAGCGCCTCTCCGACCTTTTCGAAGCCATCGATCAGTTCCAGGTCGACCGGCGCGACAATAACGGCATGTACGTCAAACGTCTGCGCTGAGCCGACTCCATAAATTCGCAGCGCAAAGAAAAAGGCGCGGCAGGCCGAAGCCGCCGCGCCTTTTCTCTAGTCAGGGCTAATTCTTTATGAGGATCAGGAGCCCGCCTGCTGCGTGGTGTAGATCGCCCACAGATTGGCGATCGCCTGCCGCGCGCCTTCGACTCGATTGAAAGTCGCTTCGGCTTCGGCATACTTGCCCTGATCGAGCTGCGCGATGCCCATCCGCGTCAGAACCAGCGGCGTGTTGGCTCCCGGCATGGTCGCGGCCTTGGCGAAGAACTCCTCGGCATCGGCGGCGCGGCCATAGCTGAGGAACGCGTTACCCGCAGCCATCACGGTGACGAGATTGGCGTTCGCAGCGCGAGCATCCTTGGCAAGCTCAGGTAGCTCCGTCTCGTCGGTCTTCACGCGCTTGGCGGCTTCGGCCCGCGCCTCGCTAACGAACGTGTTGCTACGGTCCAGATTGCCGCTGGCATAACCTTCATCGATCACGGCCACGACTTCGCCGGGCAGTTTGCGCGGATCGGCCTGGTCGATATATTCCAGATACTGATTGCTCTGCCGCAGACCATCGACGCGACGGGCCAGTCGCAGAAGATCGAGCGAATCCTCGCCGCCGATTTCCGACGTGTTGTAGAGAATGCCGATCGCATCGCCCCAGCTGGTGGCGCTGGGATAATCGCGGACATACATGCTCGAATATTCGCGCGCCTGCGCATCGAGCTGATTGTTGTAAGCCATCGCCAAACCGCGCCTGATCCACGCTTCGTCGACCGGTTGACCCGCCTGCCGCTTCGCTTCGATAGCTTGGCTCAGATAGGTCACACCATCGGCGAACCGTTCTTCCTGAAAATAGGTCTCGGCGATCGACGGAGTCAGATCGTTCTCGGTATATCCGAGTTCCATCGCCCGCTCGAAATAGGTGCGCGCCGCAGACCAATCTTCGTCCTGGTAGGCGAGCTGTCCGGCTTGAAGGTAGTATCCCGGCTGACTTTCTGCCGGAACCTTGCCGCTCTGGAGCATCATGTCGAGACCCTGGCGCCGCAGAGCCGTATCACTCAACTTGCTACCGGTGGCGTAAACGAGACTGCCAGCCACATTTCGGTCGTCGTCGTTTTCGACGGCTGCAATTACTCCGGGAAGCGCGGCCTTTACCGCCTCGACATCTCCATCCTTGTCGAGCTGCTGCACCGGATTATAGGCCGCCACGAAGCCCTTCGAATATTGCGGCTTGGCGGCCTTATCGTCGTCCTTCTTTTTCTTCTGCGCGGCGGCGGGTGCTTCCAGCGCGGTCACGGACAGCACGCCGCCCATGCCCAGCGCGAGCGCCAGAGCGAGAGTGGACGAACGCTTGGAAAAAACGGAAAATCGCATAAATTTGCTCCCAAGAGTGGTAGATGAGGGCTTCCCATTAAAGCCCCGCCCGATGGTCGGGCGGTCGTTTGCCTGCAAGGCCCCTCGATTGCAAATAGGTCTAGGCGAAATCGTCTGAATAGCGTTTGAATGCCGCACGATGCGGCGGTTCATTTGCCTTGCCGTGCCGCCAGAGCCCGGATGTGTGGATAAAGCGCATCATGGGCCCGCCCGGTTCCCCGGTTCAGGTGGCGCAAGGGCGCTTTTTGCCCTAACCTCTCCCCATTCCACTATCCTTTTGATTATCGAGAAGACGCAGTCTTGA
Organism: Erythrobacter sp. A6_0; assembly: GCF_017744235.1. Lineage (NCBI taxonomy): Bacteria > Pseudomonadati > Pseudomonadota > Alphaproteobacteria > Sphingomonadales > Erythrobacteraceae > Erythrobacter > Erythrobacter sp. A6_0. Next base: position 684,436 of record NZ_JAGHQR010000001.1, on the reverse strand, counting down.
GCGACGATACCGATTTGATCGAACCTGCCCCCTATGGCGGCGACGAATACGCCCGCATCGACATCGTCGATGAAATGAAAACGAGCTATCTCGATTACGCGATGAGCGTGATCGTCAGCCGCGCGCTCCCGGATGTGCGCGACGGCTTGAAGCCGGTTCATCGCCGCATCCTCTTCGCCAGCCAGGAAGGCGGCTTTGTCGCCGGGCGCCCCTATCGCAAGAGCGCCAAGATCGTCGGCGACGTGATGGGCAATTACCACCCGCATGGCGACAGCGCGATCTACGATGCGCTGGCCCGCATGACGCAGGATTGGTCGATGCGCGTGCCGCTGATCGACGGTCAGGGCAATTTCGGATCGATGGACCCCGATCCGCCCGCCTCCATGCGCTATACCGAAGCGCGTCTGGCGCGTGTCGCCAATGCCCTGCTCGACGATCTCGACAAGGACACGGTCGATTTCACCGACAATTACGACCAGTCGCGTCAGGAGCCGACGGTCCTGCCCGCGCGCTTCCCGAACCTGTTGGTCAACGGTGCGGGCGGCATCGCGGTCGGCATGGCGACCAATGTCCCGCCGCACAATCTGGGCGAGGTGATCGACGGCTGCTTCGCTTATATGGACAATCCCGCGATCACGTCGGAAGAACTGTTCGAGATCATCCCCGGTCCCGATTTCCCCACCGCGCCGCTGATCCTCGGCAAATCGGGTGCCCGCTCGGCCTACACCACCGGCCGCGGATCGATCCTGATGCGCGCCCGGCACGAGATCGAGGAAAAGCGTGGGGAGCGCCGCTCGATCGTCCTGACCTCCATCCCCTATCAGGTCGGCAAGAACGGCCTGGTCGAAAAGATCGCCGAAGCCGCGAAGGAAAAGCGGATCGAGGGGATTTCGGACATCCGCGACGAAAGCTCGCGCGAAGGCGTGCGCGTCGTCGTGGACTTGAAACGCGACGCTTCGCCCGAAGTCGTGCTCAACCAGATCTGGCGCTATTCACCCGCGCAGGCGAGCTTCCCGGCCAATATGCTCGCGATCCGCGGCGGTCGGCCCGAAACGCTGACGCTGCGCGATTTCATCCAGGCCTTTATCAGTTTCCGCGAACAGGTCATCACGCGGCGCACCAAGTTCGAACTGAACAAGGCGCGCGAGCGGGCGCATATCCTGCTCGGCCTCGTGGTCGCGGTTTCGAACATGGACGAGGTCGTGGCGATGATCCGAGGCTCCTCCAATCCGTCCGAAGCGCGCGGTAAACTGCTCGCCAAGGAATGGCCGATCGGCGACATCGCGCAATATATCGCGCTGGTCGAAGCGATCGAGCCGGATGCCGAACAGGAAGGTGGCACCTATCGCCTGTCCGAACGGCAGGTGAAAGCCATCCTCGACCTGCGCCTCCACCGCCTGACCGCGCTGGGCCGCGACGAGATCGGGGACGAGCTCAAAGAGCTGGCGATCGCGATCGAGGAATATCTCGCGATCCTGGGCGACCGAGTGAAGCTCTACGCCGTGATGCGCGAGGAATTGCAGGAAATCCGCGACGCCTATGCCACTCCGCGCCTCAGCGAGATCGCACCGGCCTGGGACGGCCTCGAGGACGAGGATCTTATCGAGCGCGAGGAGATGGTCGTCACCGTGACGCACGGCGGCTACATCAAGCGTACCCCGCTCACGACCTTCCGCGCCCAGGCGCGTGGCGGCAAGGGCCGCAGCGGCATGGCGACCAAGGACGAGGATGCGGTGGTGGAATTGTTCGTCACCTCGACGCACAATCCGGTCCTGTTCTTCACCAATACCGGCCGGGTCTATCGCCTCAAGGTCTGGAAACTGCCCGAAGGCGGCCCGCAGACCAAGGGGCGCCCGATGGTCAACCTCTTGCCGCTGGGCGATGACGAGCGCGTCACCAACGTGCTCCCGTTGCCTGAGGACGAGGCGGAGTGGGACAAGCTCAACATTGTGTTCGCCACCGAGCAGGGCATGGTGCGCCGCAATTCGATGGACGCCTTCACCAACGTGCCCTCCAACGGCAAATACGCGATGGGCTTCGTGGAAGACAGCGGGGACCGGCTGGTGGGCGTGCGCCTGCTGAGCGAGGGCCAGGAGATCTTCCTCGCTTCCGATTCAGGCAAGGCGATCCGCTTCCAGGCCACCGATGCGCGCGAGACCAAGAGCCGTACGGGTATCGGTGTGCGCGGCATGATGTTGAAGGGCGGCGCGAAGGTCGTTTCCATGGCGGTGCTCGACGCGGGCGAGCCGGAGACCGAAATTCGCGAAGCCTATTTGCGCAGCGCGACCTGGAAGAATAACGACACCGAAGCGACTCTGCCGCAAGACAAGGCTGCCGAACTGGCCGACAGCGAGGAGTTTATCCTGACGCTGACCGCGAACGGATACGGCAAGATTTCGTCTAGCTACGAATACCGCACGATCGGGCGCGGTGGTCAGGGCCTTACCAATATCGGCGAACCGTCCTCCAACCCGGACCGCAACGGCCCGGTGGTCGCCAGCTTCCCGGTCAAGCACGGGTCGCAGCTCATGCTTGTGACCGATCAGGCCAAGCTGATCCGTCTGCCGATCCATTTCCGCCATCTGATCGAAAACGGCTTCGACACCCATGCGGGCTATTCGATCTCGGGTCGCGGATCTTCGGGCGTCCGCATCTTCAACGTGGCGAAGAACGAACAGATCGTCGGCGCCGCACCGATCGACGAGACCGAGGAGCCGGAGAACGAGGCGGAAGAAGCGGTCGCGGACGAGATCGCCAGCCATGGCGGATCGATCCATCCGACCAGTCCGCACACCACCGCCCATTCGGACGACAATATCGACGGCGAACCGGACAGCGATTGAGCGTTAGCGTTGCAGGCCTTTTGCAGCCTTGTTGCGAAGGGTCTGCACCACCCCGGTCGCGATCATCAACTGGCCCACATAATAGAGCGGCCAGACGATCCAGTCCGCCAGCGCCGGATCGATCCGGCCCGCCTCGCGCGCGAAAATCGCCAGGTCCGACGCGACGAACAGCAAAGTGCCCAATCCCACCCGGTAGCGCGGGAAACGGCTGACCCAGGCCGATGCGCTCATCGCGGCAAGCGTGCAGGCATACAACGTCGCGAGGTGCCAATTCGGCTGCGGCCAGGTCAGCAGAGCAGTGATCGCGGGAACCAGAATGGCGATCGCAAGCGCCGCGCCCATCTGGCTACCATGACGCTTCTGCCTCGGATTGCGCCAATACAGCGCAATGGCGACGAGATGCGCGAGAGCGAAAATCGCCGCGCCGAACAGGAAGGAAACTTCGAGCACCATGTCGGCAAGCGCCGACAAACCAAGCACGAGCGCGACCAGTACCCCATCGGTCCCGCTGCTTCGCCTCGCCGCATAGATCGCCAACAAGCCCACACCTAGGCCCTTGAGCGGAATAACGAAAAGGCCGGGCAAAGTGTCGCCCCAGACGAAGTAGCAGAGCGAGAAAATCAGGCTCGCCAGCAACCACGGCCGGTGATCGATGAGGGCTTTATGGGGGCGGTTCGGCATGATCGCCGCATGGCCCGCTTTGCTCACTACCACAAGGCGTCATCCCTGCGCGTTGAAAGCGCCGTATCTTTGCCCTAGCTGAGACGGCGATGGTTCATGATATTCAAATAATCGGCGGCGGTCTCGCCGGCAGCGAGGCGGCGTGGCAATTGGCGCGGCGCGGCTTTCGCGTCCGCCTGTCGGAAATGCGCGGTTCGGGTGAGATGACACCCGCGCACCAGACCGATGGCCTTGCCGAACTGGTCTGTTCCAACAGCTTTCGATCCGACGACAGCGACAAGAACGCGGTCGGCCTGCTGCACGATGAAATGCGGCGGCTGGACAGCCTGGTAATGCAGGCGGGCGAAAAAGCACGCGTTCCCGCCGGATCGGCCATGGCCGTCGATCGCGACGTATTTTCCGCCGAAGTCGAGCGCGCCCTGAAGGAGCATCCGAACGTCACGGTAGTGCGCGAACGGGTCGATGCTTTGCCGGAAAGCGGGCCGACGATCGTCGCCACCGGGCCTTTGACCGCGCAATCGCTGGCCGAAAGTATCGTGCAAGCGACTGGACAGGACCGTCTCGCTTTCTTCGACGCGATCGCGCCCATCGTGCATCGCGACAGCATCGACATGGACATCTGCTGGATCCAATCGCGCTGGAACAAGCGGACCGAAGCGTCCAACGAAGAGGGCGATTACATCAACTGCCCGATGACGAAGGAGCAGTATTACGCGTTCCATCAGGGTCTGATGGACGGCGAGAAGACCGAATTTCGCGAATGGGAAAAGGACACGCCCTATTTCGACGGTTGCATGCCGATCGAGGTGATGGCGGCGCGCGGCGTCGAAACGCTGCGCTTCGGTCCGATGAAACCGGTCGGGCTCGACAATCCGCGCGATACCACGCCGGAATTTCCGCAGGGGCGCTGGCCCTACGCTGTCGTCCAGCTGCGGCAGGACAATAAGCTCGGCACGCTGTGGAATATGGTCGGCTTCCAGACCAAGCTGAAGCACGGCGCGCAGGTCGAACTGTTCCGCACCATTCCCGGGCTGGAGAACGCGGAATTCGCGCGGCTCGGCGGGCTCCACCGGAACACGTTCCTGAATTCTCCGCTCGTGCTCGACCGGCAATTGCGCCTCAACCGCGCGGCCCACATCCGCTTTGCCGGACAGATGACCGGGTGCGAGGGTTATGTCGAAAGCGCGGCGGTCGGCCTGATGGCTGGCCTGATGGCGGCGAGCGAGCTGGCCGGCCAAGACTGGGCCCCGCCCCCGCGCACCACGGCGCTGGGCGCGCTTCTGTCGCACATCACCGGCGATGCGGAGGCCGAGACGTTTCAGCCGATGAACGTCAATTTCGGCCTGTTTCCGCCACTGCACGAAGTCGGCAAGAAACAGCGCAAGGAAGCCTACACATCCCGCGCCAAGGCGGATCTCGGCCCATGGTTGCGCCAGCTGGAGCGGATTTCCGCCTGATCCGGCCTAACACCGGCAGGCAGGCTTGGCCTTGCGCTTGGGGGCCGTGGTCGCGAATTCGGCTGGTGTCAGCGACAGGTTCCCGTCCGCATCGGCACCTTCGAACTTGTCCACCGTCGCCACGGCCCATTCTTCGAAATCCAGCAGATTGTTGCCGTCCTTGTCGAGCTTGCGAAAGGCGTCTGTGCGGCTCGACAGCATTTCGGTGCGCGAGATCTTCCAGTCGCGATTGCGGTCGTAGCGGAAGAAGCGCCTTTGTTCCCGTGTCAGCTCGGTCGCCTCGGGCGGTTCCGGCCCGCGCAGATCGGCGGCATCGGCGCTCGGCAATTGAGGGTCTTCGAAGCTCTCGGTGGGTTCGGCGGGAACAGGCGGCGGGGCCCCCCGCTCCACTTCTGCGCGACCTTGCCACCACACGAAGCCGATCCCGGTGAGCACCAGCGCGCACAGCGCACCCAACAGCCAGTTTCGCATGCCGACCCTTCCCCGAAAAAACCGCTCTTCGTTTAGCGCCCCGTCAGCCCATGCCGCAAGACCGCGACGAGATCGCTTGGACGGGACAAGGGGGCCGCTCCGCTTCGCAGCGCCCTTCGCCCGATCGCGTCGAACACGGTCAAAGGCCGTAGAGCGCGCGGCAGGCGTGGTGGCTTGGCGAGCTTCCGCCCCTCCCGCAACGCCAAGTCCCGCGCTTCAGGATCGCCGAGGCTCGCCGCCGCATCCGCCATGCTCCAACGCTCGCTCGCCTGCGCGATAGCGGCTTCGTCGAAGCCGAGGCCAAGGTGGCGGGCGAGAACCTGCCATCCGGCCCCCCGCCCCCGTCGATAGGCTTCGAAGTCCGAAGCGTTCGGCGGCAAATTTGCCAATAGAGCCTCCCAGCCATCGACCACCTTACCAAGCTCCGATGTGTCCGTATTCCATTCGGCAAGCTGCGCCAGCAACGGATTGCCGACCGGCCATTCCTCGCGCAGCTGGGCAAAGCGATCGCGCCACCATGCCAGCCTCATCTGCGCCAGAATGGGTTCGCTCGCCGTGAACACGAATTTGGCGAACTGCGCCTCCAGGGAGAGCAGAGTGGCGATCGCCGGGCGGGCATAGGCCGGCGCATAGCTCGTCGCGATTCGATGAATGAGACTGCGGTCCACTTGTCCTCCGGTGAAAGATCGCGGTTTACACAACGTTAGGCATAAAGCCGTACCCAAGCTTAACCGCAATCGCCGCATAGGGCCCGTCATGGGCCATTTCGCTGAGACCAATCCATGACGGCACGTTCGAGTGACAGGTTTTCCCTGAGAGCGTTGCGCGCCCATACCGGCGGTAACGTGCTCGCGATAGCAGCCGCCAGCATATTCCCGATCCTCGCCATCGTCGGCGGGACGGTGGATATGAGCCGCGCCTACATGGCGCAGGCTCAGCTTCAATCGGCTTGCGATGCCGGCGTCCTGGCAGGCCGCCGCGCATCGGGCCGATCGGGCACGTACGGCGCGACGGAAAAGGCGAAAGCGAACAAGATGTTCAACGCCAATTTCGAGCCAGCCAAGCTTTCGGTCACGACTTCGAACTTCACCAGCAAGCAGGAGACGAACAAAAATATTTCTGGCGTTGCCACCGCAGTTTTGCCCACGATGATCATGGGCGTCTTCGCATATGACGATTTCGATCTGAAGGTCGACTGCACCGCCGAATTGCAGATCACCAACACCGATGTGATGTTCGTGCTCGACACGACCGGATCGATGGCCGGAGCTCCTCTCGAGGGACTGAAGAATGCTGTGCGCGATTTTCATGTCTCTATGGGGTCGGCATCCATCTCGCCCGACACGCGTGTCCGGTATGGTTTTGTGCCTTATTCCAGCACGGTCAACGCAAAGTATTTGATCCAGCAGAACCAGCTACCCGCAAGTTATTTCGGAACCTCGGCGACATTCACGACACGCGAATCGGAATTCAATACGCCGCGCGATATTGTTCAAAACGGGACGAAAACCTACGGAGCTATCGAAACCTATCCTTCCAATGTGGAAAGCAGCCAGTGCGACGGAGTAGGAAACGAATGGAGCAATGACTGGAATAACAAATCTACGACAGGTACTTCACCAAATTATGTAACGCATTCGTACGAATTTGTTTCTTACGCGCATCAGTCTTACGGCAAAGGTCTCGAGAAAAACATCTCTTATGGCATCTGCAAAAGACGAATGGTTTCCCAACCTTTTTCTGTAAAACGGGTTTATGAATTTACTCGATTCCTTTATCATGAGACGCCGATTAGCACGACGGGGCTATCCAGCTTCGGGAACGTAACCCTAGGAGTTCATGGTCCCTCGGCATGGGTATCGACCGCCGGAACATTCGACATGCGCGAACTGGCTGCGATGAATTCCACCAATTCATCGGGCATCAGCACCATTAACTCGTCGTGGAACGGTTGCGTCATGGAACGCGCCACCGTGCAGACGGCCAATTTCAACCCGGTCCCGGCTGGGGCGCGCGATCTCGATGTCGTGTCCGCCCCGCAAAATGGCGTCGCGGACTCGTACTGGGCACCGAATTGGACGGGCGTGATGTTCTTTCGGAACACGTACGGGCCGGAATACACTACCGCCGTAAACAACCAGCCTTCGGGCGGCTTTATCGCCTGTCCGCAAAGCATGAGAGCGTTCACCACTGCGGACGTTTCGAGCACAACGGTGCCGGCCTGGGTGGAAACCTATCTGTCGGGCCTGAACGCCGAAGGGGCCACCTATCACGACATTGGAATGATCTGGGGCGCGCGGATGGCGAGCAAGCGCGGTATCATGGCCGCGAACGTCAACGACCAGCCTTATCGCTCATCTTCCAGGCACCTCATCTTCATGACCGACGGCGCTCTTCAGCCAAACAGGTTCGTGGCCGGTAATTACGGGATCGAGGTATTTGCAAACCGAGTGGCCCCGCAAACTACGAGCGATCTCGATCTCATTCCGTATCATTCGGCGCGGTTCCGGGCAGCCTGCGATGCGGCCAAGAACGAAGACCTCGTCATATGGATGGTCGCCTTCGGCACGGCGATTACCGACGACATGCGATATTGCGCGACTGGGGACAGAGTTTACTTCGCCTCCGACACCACGCAATTGCGGGCGCAATTCCGGTCGATCGCCTCGCAGATTGCCAACTTGAGGCTCGGCCAGTGATGCGTGTGCGAACCAATTCCCCGGCTCGCGTCTTCGGCGACCAGCGCGGAACGACCATCATCGAATTCGCCGTGGTGGCGCCTGTTTTGCTGATGATCATCATCGGCGGCATGGAGATCGGCCATCTCGGATACGTGAAAGGCATCACGAGGGCCGCGCTCCAGGTGGCGGCACGGGATTCCGGCTTGGAATCCAACAGTTCGAGCCAAAACGCCGTCGATGCAGCGCTGCGCGATCGTATCAAAACCGTGATACCGAACGCCTCGATCTCTATCCAACGCCGCAGCTACACCGACTTTACCGACGTGAACACGCCGGAAGATTTCAACGACAGCAACGGAAACGGACTCTACGATCCGAACGAATGCTTCACCGACATGAACGGCAATGCGCGCTGGGATGCGGACCGCGGTCGTTCGAACAGCCAAGGCGGGGCTGACGATGTCGTTCTCTACACCGTAAGCGTTTCCTACAATAAGATTTTCCCGCTTTGGAAACTGATCGGGCAGCCTTCGACAAACGTGATCAGCGCCGAGACGACACTTCGGAATCAGCCTTTCGGTGTCCAGTCGCAGCAGATCGGGATGCGGATATGCCCGTAGGTTTTTTCAAGCGCATGCGGACCCGTCGGCTCTCCGCTTTCCGCTCCGACCAGAAGGGGCTTGCCCTTGTCGAATTCGCCTATGTCGCGCCGATCCTTCTCGTGCTCGGCATGGGAGGCGCCGAGTTGACGAATTATGCGCTGACACAGATGCGCATCAGCCAGCTTGCCATTTCGCTTGCCGACAACGCCTCCAGAGCTCGGCAATTCGTATCGGGAGCAGCCCCTCGATTTCGCGAACACGATGTTCGCCAGGTTTTTCAAGGGGCTCAATTGCAATCCGGTGGCCTCGACATCAAGGCCAATGGACGCATCGTGCTGTCGAGCCTTGAGCGAAATATCACCGGCGGCCAGTGGATTCACTGGCAACGCTGCTTTGGAGAGAAGACCAATTACGAGCCCCAGTATGGGCGGCAGGGGACCGGGGCGGTAGGAAACACTTATCCGGGGATGGGACCGAGCAGCAATCGGGTGACTGCCGAACAGAATTTCGCCGTGATGTATGTCGAAGTCGCCTACGAATACGAACCGCTGGTTTTCACGACGATCGTGCCTTCGCAGACCATACGCAAAAACGCCGCTATGTTCGTACGCGACGAACGCGACCTGACCGGCGATCTGCTGCGCGATCCGCGCTACGGCAATGTGTTCAATCCCTCACCCGCCGTTCCGGACGCAGACATCGACCTTTGCGCTTGAGCCGCCTATCGGCTCAATCCCGGTAGCACACCTTCTTTGCCGCCTCGACGATGCGCGGCGCATCGATGAGCGCGAGCTTTTCGAGATTGGCGGCATAGGGCAGCGGCACGTCTTCGTTGCAGACCCTGAGGACCGGCGCATCGAGATGGTCGAAGCCTTCCTCCATGCAGATCGCCGTCACTTCCGAGGCGATCGAGCACGTCGGCCAGCCCTCTTCCGCAATGACCAGGCGATTGGTCTTCGCCAGGCTATCGAGGATCGTCTGCTTGTCGAGCGGGCGCAGGGTGCGAAGGTCGATGACTTCCGCCTCGATCCCTTCTTCCGCCAGCTTTTCCGCCGCTTCGAGCGAGAAGCCGACCCCGATCGAATAGCTGACGATGGTGACGTCCGATCCCTCGCGGACGATGCGCGCCTTGCCGATCGGCAGGACATGGTCGTCCAGCTGCGGTAATTCGAAACTGCGACCGTAGACCAGCTCGTTTTCAAGGAAGACCACCGGGTCCTCGCTGCGGATGGCGGCCTTCATCAAACCCTTCGCATCCGAGCTGTCATACGGTGCGATAACGATCAGGCCGGGGACGCTGGCATACCAGGGGCCGTAATTCTGGCTGTGCTGCGCGCCGACGCGACTGGCCGCGCCATTAGGCCCGCGGAAAACAACCGGGCAGCGCATCTGGCCGCCCGACATGTAATTGGTCTTGGCCGCCGAATTGATGATGTGGTCGATCGCCTGCATGGCGAAATTGAAGGTCATGAATTCGACGATCGGCCGCAAACCGCCCATCGCGGCGCCGGTGCCGATACCGGCAAAGCCGTATTCGGTGATCGGCGTGTCGATCACGCGCTTGGGCCCGAATTCGTCGAGGAGCCCCTGCGTGACCTTGTATGCGCCCTGATATTCGGCGACTTCCTCGCCCATCACGAAGACGCGCTCGTCGCGACGCATTTCCTCGGCCATACCGTCGCGCAAGGCTTCGCGCACGCTGATGGTGAGCATGTTCGTGCCGGCGGGAATTTCAGGATCGGACTTGGGCTCCGATTTCGGTTTTTCCGGCGTGATCGATCCGTCGGCATCATCCTGGCCGACATCCTTGCCCTCGCCAGGCTTATCCTCGACCTTCGTGTCGTCGGGCGACGGCGCTTCGATGTCGGACGCGTCCTCGCCCTCGCCTGCGAGCATCGCGATCACTTCGCCGACCTTCACGCCCTCGGTCCCTTCGGCGACCATGATCTTGCCGAGCGTGCCTTCATCGACCGCTTCGAATTCCATCGTCGCCTTGTCGGTTTCGATCTCGGCGATGATGTCGCCGATCTCGATCGCGTCACCTTCCTGCTTCAGCCATTTGGCGAGCGTGCCTTCCTCCATCGTGGGGGAGAGGGCGGGCATCTTCAGTTCGATCGCCATGGCTCAATACTCCTCCACCAGGACATCGGTGAAGAGTTCGGCCGGATCTGGCTCGGGCGAATTCTCGGCGAAATCGGCGGCTTCGCTCACGATCTTGCGGATATCCTTGTCGATGGTCTTCAGCTCGTCCTCGCTCTTGCCCTGTTCGATCAGAAGCTTCTTGATCGCTTCGATCGGATCCTTGTGGTCGCGATAATCCTGCACTTCCTCGCGCGTCCGGTATTTCGCCGGATCGGACATGGAGTGGCCGCGATAGCGATAGGTGTTGCACTCCATCAGTACCGGGCCATTGCCGTCGCGCACATGCTTGAAGGCGATTTCGGCGGCCTGACGCACTTCGAGTACGTCCATTCCATTCACGTCCATGCCGGGGATGCGAAAGGCAGTGCCGCGGCGATAGAATTCGGTCTCGGCCGAGCTGCGCTTGACCGCAGTGCCCATCGCGTACTGGTTGTTTTCGACCACGAACACGATCGGGAGGTTCCACAGGCTCGCCATGTTCATGGTTTCGTAGACCTGGCCCTGATTTGCCGCCCCGTCGCCGAAATAGGCGAGGCACAGCCCGCCATCCTCATTATACTGATGCGCAAGCGCCAGCCCGCCGCCCAGCGCAACCTGAGCGCCGACGATGCCGTGCCCGCCGTAAAATTTATGCTCGGTGCTGAACATATGCATCGAGCCGCCCTTCCCCTTGGAAATGCCGGCCTGACGCCCGGTCAGCTCGGCCATGATGACCTTCGGATCGATCCCGTAGGCGAGCATGTGGCCGTGGTCGCGATAGCCGGTGATGACGCTGTCGCGATCGTTGTCGAGAGCGCTCTGGAGGCCGATGGCGACCGCTTCCTGGCCGATATAAAGGTGGCAGAAGCCGCCGATCAGGCCGAGGCCGTAAAGCTGGCCGGCACGCTCTTCGAAGCGGCGGATCAGAAGCATCTGCTCGTAGAAGTGAAGCATCTGCTCGTCGGACGCGGCGAAGCGTTTCTGCTTCTCCAGCTCCTGCTGCAGGCTGCGGAGCGCAAAATCTTCCGTGTCGGAATTCGCCTGCGCCGCGGGAGCGGACGTCTTTGCTTTACGGGGGGCCTTGGCCAAGGTGCTGTTCCCTCTCATCATCGTTCGAGGCGCCTGTCTGGCGCTTGTCCGCGTATAGGCACAGCCGCGCGGAGGGCGCAACGGCGCGAACGCGCTTTGCATACGAAAACGTTACGGAACCGCCGCGCTTCGACCGCCCGATTACGGTTCAAGCGACCGGGATCTAGCGGCGGGGCTCTTCCAGCTTGATCATCACTTCGTCCGGATGGACGACATTGAGTTGGCTGCGCAGCAACTCACCGACCATGTCGGGATCGGCGCTTTCCGGGTCGAGCAGTTCGACCTTGTTGCGCAGCATGTCCCGCTCTGCCGTCAATTCGGCAAGCTGTGTTTCGCGCTGGTCCAGCAGGCGCAGATTTTCGCTCCAGGCGAGCAGCCCGGAAGGACCGGCGATGGCGAAGCCGCCCATCAACAGCAAGGCCAAAAGCGCAAAGGATTGCACCCCACCCTGGCGAGTCCGCCCAAAAAGTCCGCGTTTGCGTTTCACGATGACGACAGAATCACGTTTACCATCTCCACGCAAGCCTCTTGTGCATTGAAACGTCTGCGGAACTTGCTGGCGGGACAGTCCGTTGCAACCTTGACACGCCCATGCCGCTTCGGTATTTAGTTTCCATTGAAACTAATAGCAGACAGAGGATCCCCAATGCCCGATCTTTTCGAAAACCCCATCGGCCTCGACGGCTTCGAATTCGTCGAATTCTGCGCCCCGGAAAAGGGCGTGGTGGAACCGGTCTTCGAAGCGATGGGGTTCAGCCATATCGCAAATCACCGTTCGAAGGACGTGCAATTGTGGCGCCAGGGCCGGATTAACCTGATCCTTAATTACGAACCGAAGAGCGCGGCTTGGTTCTTCGCGCGTGAACACGGCCCTTCCGCCTGCGGCATGGGCTTTCGCGTCAAGAACGCGGCCGAGGCCTATGACGAGCTGCTGGCGCGCGGCGCGGAGCCTGTGTCGGTCGAAACCGGGCCGATGGAACTACGCATCCCGGCGATCCGCGGGATCGGCGGCGCGATCGTCTATCTGATCGACCGCTACGAAAACGAAGAGGGCAACGGGCTCTCGATCTACGATATCGACTTCGAATATCGCGACGGTGTGGACCGTCATCCCGAAGGCGCCGGCTTCGACGTGATCGATCACCTGACGCACAATGTCTATAACGGGCGTATGAAATATTGGGCGGATTACTACGAGACCCTGTTCAATTTCCGCGAGATCCGCTTCTTCGACATCAAGGGCGAATATACCGGCCTGACGTCCAAGGCGCTGACTGCACCGGACGGCAAGATTCGCATCCCGCTTAACGAAGAGGGCGAAGGCGGCAAGGGCCAGATCGAGGAGTTCCTGAAGGAATTCAACGGCGAAGGCATTCAGCACATCGCACTGATCTGCGACGATCTCGTGAGGGCCTGGGACAGGCTCAAGGAATTCGGCGTGCCCTTCATGACCGCGCCGCCCGAAACCTATTACGAGATGCTGCCCGAACGCCTCCCCGATCATGGCGAGCCGGTGGATGAACTTAAGGCGCGCGGCATTCTGCTCGACGGGACGACCGAGGGCGGCCAACCGCGCCTGCTTCTCCAGATTTTCGCCGAGGCGCAGGTCGGCCCGGTGTTCTTCGAATTCATCCAGCGCAAGGGCGACGAAGGCTTCGGCGAAGGCAACTTCAAAGCCCTGTTCGAAAGCATGGAGCGCGACCAGATCAAGCGCGGCACGCTCAGCGTCGAAGAAGCTAAAACCGTCGAGACGGAGCCTGCGGAATGACCGATCAAGCCCCCCAATCCGGCAAACATGCTTTCTCGCTCGGCGGCGTCCACCACGTGGCCTATCGCTGCAAGGACGCCAAAGAGACCGTGGAATGGTATGGGAAAGTCCTCGGAATGGACTACACCACCGCTTTCGCGGAGGATCACGTACCGTCCACCGGCGAATACGATCCCTACATGCATGTATTCCTCGACGCAGGTAACGGCAACATTCTGGCCTTTTTCGAACTGCCCAATCAGAAGGATATGGGCCGCGACGAGAATACGCCGCAATGGGTCCAGCACCTCGCCTTCAAGGTCGATAGCGAGGACGATCTGCTGGCCGCGAAGGATCACGCCGAAAGCCTCGGCATCGATGTGCTCGGCCCCACGCATCACGGCATCTTCAAGTCGATCTATTTCTTCGATCCGAACGGCCACCGCGTCGAACTGGCGACCGATATCGGCACGGACGAGCAATATGCCGAGCTGAAGCGCGTTGCCCCCGTCATGCTCGAAGAGTGGAGCGAGACCAAGACGGCACCCAAGCATGCCGACTGGCTGCACGAGATCGCCCACAAGGAAAACGCGTCCAAGTCGAACTGAGCTTCCTGACGCTTCCCTTTTCGTTTTCGGAACCGAGGCGGGCTTCGGCCCGTTATCGGCCCTAAACGAGGGAAAATTCATGCAGGCCAGCCAGACGGCGTCCCAAGCGGTGGACGCCACAGCGAATTCCACGACCAATACGAGCGTCGACACAGTCGCCACTTTGCAGGACCAGCTGGTCGGCATGGGCGAAGGCTTCGTGCGCGCCCTTCCGGGGATCGCTATCGCGCTCGTCGTCCTGCTAGTCACCTGGATCGTGGCGCGCTTCGCGGCACGGATTGCCGATTTGCTGATCGGCAAGACCGACGTTCGCCCCAGCCTCAAGAACCTGATCGATACGCTTGTCCGGCTGGTGATCTGGATAATCGGCATCATGATCGCCGCTATCGTGGTCATGCCCGGCCTGACACCGGCCAGCCTGTTCGCCGGCCTCGGCATCGGGGCAGTGGCGATCGGTTTCGCCTTTCAGGATATCTTCGAGAATTTCATGGCCGGTGTGCTGATCATGCTGCGCGAAAAAATGCGGATCGGCGATATCATCGAATGCGATGGCATCGTGGGCAAGGTGGAGCATATCACGCTACGCGAAACGCATGTGCGCAAGCTCTCCGGCGAGGTGACGCTCGTTCCGAATTCCATGCTGTTCAAGAACCCGGTCGAAATCCTCACGGACGAAGTGAAGCGGCGGCATGAAGTGGTCGTCGGCGTGAGTTACGATACAAATCTCGATCACGCCGCCGATGTGATCCGCCGCGCGGTCCAGAGCGTCGATGAGGTCGAGAAGGACAAGACGCTCGACATTTTCGCGCAGGAATTCAATTCCAGCTCGGTCGATTTCCTCGTCCGTTGGTGGTCCGGCTCCACCCCGCGTGCAGGCTGGGAAAGCAAGGACAAGGTCGTGCGCGCGATCAAGGCCGCACTGGACGATGCGGGTATCGAGATCCCGTTCCCCTACGTTACTCACACGTTCAAGGAAAAGGTGCCGCTGGGTAAGAATCCCGGCGAAGAGGTCTGATCGTTCGGTTTTCAAATGCGCAGTCAGATGCGCTTTTGACCGGGAAATGGTGCACCCGACACGAATATGGTGGGCACTGTAAACAATGGGAAATTCTTGTCGATCGACGGAATATGGGGTTCAAATGAGCCGGACGAGCATAGTGGTGTCAGTATGCCAGCCGATGCTCGGGGATCACGTCGAGTAAGTAGTAAGCGCGCCCCGCATCGTCGAGCGACCCCTTATCCGCGCCCATTTCTCTCTGCCCCCATTCCTTCAAAACTTCGGCCGCTTTCTTGATAGGGGGCCTGCCTTCTCGATCGCTACGCTCCCACACGCTTTTTTCCTTCGCTGTGAAGTCCTTGTCGTGGAGAATGCTCTGCCTCAACATGAACAGAAGGTCTTGTGCCTCTCTTATGGTATTTGGCGCCTTGGTGCTGAGGTCGTAAGCTGGCATCGCAGTATGCTCACGAAGCGGCCGCACTGAACGAGGGTCACGCTCATCAACAAGCAGTTCAATCGTTTTTTCCGCTTGGAGATAACGTAGAATGGCTACTGAGACCGTTTGGGTAGCGCTCAATCTGGAAAACCAAAGCGCGTTGAAGCTTGTCGCCATTCCGTTTCTGCTGACCGGTTGGCCGACAATATCAAGGAATGTCTGACTTTTTGACAATGTGTTATTTCGCATGAACCTAACCAAATCGTCGACTTGCAATCGGTGACTGAGCAGGTCAGTGCCTCTGGTCTTCGCCTCGTATCTCACTTGGTTGGCCAAAAACTGAACCGATTCCCCGTCCGGAATTTCTTCGGGCGGTGGCTTTCCGCCAAGTTCTTCGCTCAAGGTTGTATACTGTGCCAAAAGTGAGTTCAGCGTGGCCGCTTGTCTCCGAGACTGGTTTGCCATGTTTTCGGGCTTCAGTTGGACCATCGTAGAGCTAGCGAGGCTTTCGAAAGGGTTAGCTTCCGCTGCGCGCGCTCTCGCTGCGATCAACTGCAGATCATGCAGGCAATAGATCAGCCCATGCTCCGCAATGACGGCGCGGACACGATGTGGTTTCAGCACTAATTGTGGCGTTTTTCGGCTTAGAAGGTTCAGCGCAGTTTTGTGTCGACCACATAAAATGGCCTCAAAAAGCTTTGGATGATCTGCTTCGATTTGCGCCAGTGCGCGGGCATGAGAATCAAGGTGCCTCGACGCATTCTGCTTCGCGGTGACCTGCACCTTGCGAAAAGCTGCCCGGTCCACCGAACACGTTTCCCAACCAGCCACGGCGTAGGCGATGTAGCTTTCGTCCCCCGATACGGAGATCATCCGCTGGCAATGGCGCAAAATTTCGGAAAATCTGGAAGGCAGCAATGCTCGAGGAAGCATACATTCCTTTTCGGTCAGCAGACCGATCGGCAAATCGGTGATCGTCTTCAGGGTGGGCGAGAAGATTGCTGACGCCTTGTCGCAGTCACTCACGCCAAACTTTTCGGATTGGACGAGCGTCTCGATATATTCGTTTAGGCCTGTCGGAAGCGAGATACTTCCTCCGAGCAAACTTAAATCCGTCCGCAGGATCGCAGATCTCGTTTTTGATTCCCGATTCTTTCTATTTTTGAGTTCTCTCGCAGTCTCCTTTCTAACCTTGTTCTGTCTTGGATCTTCGGTCGAGAAATCCTTGTGCATCCCGTGCTGGCGCTTGTGGTAATCTGCCTCCCTGGCGATCTCAGACGGAGACTTGTTTATTCTCTTCTCGCCCACGATGCTCTCCTTAGGAAGGAAGTTCATTCCGCACCAAACGCCGACCTGACTGGTTGGCGGCGCATACTCTTTGACTCTACGTTTTATTGGCCATCACAATCCGCCTTACTCGAGAAACGACGCGAGCTGCGTTTGAAGATGATCCGAAAGGAACTCTGCTATCTGCGCAAGTTCCGCTGCGATCTCGTTAAGCGTTTCGAGCTCAGATACTCCGGTCTGTCCATCTGCTAGAGCGGCCTCGACTGCGACCGACGCGTCCAGGAACTGCCGTTCCTTTTGGCTCAGAACAGCGGCTGCTTCGCCGATCGGATGGGAGATTTGATTGATCATGATCTCAACAGAGGCATGGGAGCAGGTCGCGCTAAAAACCTTGGATTACCGCCGCGCTCGCGAAGCCAATCGAAAGCTGGGCCTTTTCGTGTGAGCGTTGGATTTTCGATGCTATCGAGCTTGCAGATTTCACCGATCAAGTAATTTTGGGCGGCTGTGATCGGATCACGCCGCCATCTTGCTTTCGGTCCACATTTTTCGGACGAAATGAACGCATTGACCTCGGCCTCATACAGTAGGCGCATCCGACTCCACGCTAGGTGTTGGCCCCACTCTGCACATCTGGCAGCCCGTTCCTTATCATCTAAGATCAAACGGATGATGCTTGCCAAAGTCCCCGCTCCTGTCGATGCGCGTGCTTCGATTGCCCACAGAAGCAAATGGTCGGGATGCGCCAGCAATCTATAAAGCGCATGATAATCTAATGTATGGAGGTCCAAAGCGAACATAAGGCCGCCGAGCGTATATCGTTGTTCGTCTCGCGAGCGTCGTTTTGCTGCTGCGGCAGCCTGTCTCTTCAGCTCTACAAGCCTCCCGGACTCACGAGGCAGCACGAGTTGCCCTAGCGCGTCGATGGCAGTCAGCTTCTCCAGCAGTTTACGGAAAGGATCATTTTGCACATTGCCGATATCGGCATTGCGAAAAGGCAAATGTGCATCCTACCCCCAAAAAGTCTCGAAAGCTTCGAAATCGAACGATTGCGAGGCCCGATAGCTCAATCGAATGAGGAGCGAACCTTCTACGGGTAAGGCCATCGTGGCCAAGGAACTATGCTTGTCCCTAATCGCGGAGCAGTCATTTCTGAAGCCGAATTCACGCTTCCTACGGAACCAAGACACCGTCTAGTTCGCAGCGCAACTTCCGAAAATGGGCCAATTTCAGAACGTTGGCTTTCCGGCAGGTGGGAGGCAATAGCTGGCCGTAGGATTCAAAGCATGCAATCAATTGTGGGTGGGAGTAGCTGCCTACCGTCGTCAACCAGCATAAGCCAATGGCTGACCAATAGATGCTAGAACGTTGCCAACAGCGACGATATTGATATGACGCCGGATTAACGAGCAGCGGCCACGGTAGATTTTGACTGAGCCGATAGTTGCCAAAGCATATCAGCCGCAGACTCTGCACATATCGGCTTTGAAAAATAATAGCCTTGCAGGCGGTCGCAACCCATGGCTTCCAAAAGGGCTATTTGCTCGTCTGTTTCGACTCCTTCGGCCGTTACCGATTTACCGAGCTTATGAGCCAGCGTAATCAAGCTATGGACGATATTCTGATCACGTGTATCGCTGGTTAGATTGGTGATGAAGCTTTGATCAATCTTGATGCGATTGATCGGCAACTCCTTCAGATGTGTTAGCGATGCAAACCCTGTGCCAAAGTCGTCAAATGCGATTTCGACACCAGTATCGTTGAGCGCGCGCAATTCCCGTCGAATATTATCTGACTTATGTCCCAGAAACATGCCTTCAGTCACTTCGACGCCAATCCGCTCTACGCCGATTCCATATTCATCAAGCATCTTGAGCAATCGGTCAGCAAAGCCAGGCGCTTCGAAATCTGAAGCTGTGGTGTTCAACTTGATCTTCTCGAATGGCACAGCCGCTTCGATCCATGACCGAGCCTGCCGGATTGCCGCGTGCTGGACAAACTGGCCAATCGTTACAGACAGCCTGTGGGATTCGAACACGTCGAGGAACTGCCCCGGTGCAATCAAACCATGGATCGGATGATGCCAGCGTAACAATGCTTCGCATGAGGCAGCTTCATCGGAGCCTAATGATACAATCGGTTGATAATATAGTTCAAACTCACCCCTTTCCAGCCCGGCAAAGGCCTGTTCTTGGCGCAAAACGCGATTGCGGGTGCGCTTAAGCATTTCAGGATTAAACCGGACGCATCGGTTCTTCCCCGAGTGCTTTGCGGCGTAAAGCGCGATATCCGCCGAGTTGATTAACTCCGCTGCGGTGCAACCGTCGGCCGGGTATAGTGCAAGGCCTATGCTGGCCGTTGCTAGCAGGCTAGTCTGATGAATATCTATAGTATTGCTTAACGCATGCTGTAGCCGAGCAATTAATTGTTCTACAGCTTCCAAATTTGCGCGGGGAACCACGATCGCGATTTCGTCTCCGCCAAGTCTGGCAATCAAATCATCGCATTCAAGTATTTGGGAAAGCCTATTCGTGACAATCTTTAGAAAGAGGTCACCTGACTCATGACCGTTGACGTCGTTTATATCTTTGAAGTTGTCCATGTCGAGCATGAGCAATGCGAGATTTTCACCAAGGGTGCGAGCCTGATGCAACATATGATCAAACCGCAACCGAAAGCCGTGTCTGTTCTGAAGGCCGGTCAGGGCGTCCGTTACCGCCATCTCCCGCATTTGCTGCTCAGCATGTTTTTGCTCGGTTATATCAAATCGGCAGGAGACAAATCGACAAACCGCGCCGTTTTCATCCAGCTCCGGGATGATCGTGGTCGATACCCAGTATAGAGAACCGTCTTTAGCGCGGTTGCAAATCTCGCCGCGCCACGTTTGCCCATCGCAAATGGTGCGGAACATCTCTTTGAAGAATCCACGATCATGATGACCGCTGTTCAATATGCGATGGTTGGCTCCGACAAGTTCGTCGTGGGAATAGCCACTTATCTGGCAAAAGCGCTGATTGGCATATAAAATCCGGCCGGCGCGATCGGTTACGGCGACAATCAATACGTCATCGACCGCTTTCATCCAGAATGGCCCGGCTCTTTGGCCATGGTCTTGCAAACTGGCAATTGCGGACTTGTCCATGCACGTCAGACCCAAATTTTCTGCACCAAGACGACTTACAGTTAATAAGCTAAAAATTTGTGAAGAACCATCATCATTGTCAACTTAGTTTCGTTTCTGCGATATTATTTTTTTACCAATTCAGCCATCTGACGAACAGCGCATGAGGAGCCGTCTTAACTTGGTATCTAGCACCTGCTTAAGAAAGCTTGCAAAGTTCCAAACCCGGTCCTTGCGAACCCGTGATCGGTATCCGCAAACTTCCGATATAAGAAACGACGATCAGGCAATTGAACGGTGGGCAAGAAGCGCATTACCGACGCCATCCGTATCGTGAATGAGTGTCCGCTCTTGGGTTCGCCGGATGAGGGCCGCAATGACCGATTATGGGGCGCAATGCAGCCATAATGGTTTCAAGGGGTTGAGAGGCCGCCGCCGCTAGACTGTCGCGGCCCCGCCCCTCGTAGTCTCGCGATCGCCTAGCTGGCCCTTCGAGGTGTGGTCGACGCTGCGTAGCAGCGTCTGCAACCTCTCATCCGCTCGCTTTATCCCTTGATCTCTGTCCGAAGGCATTCGCCGCAAATGCACGATTTCATTATCTTTTACCCGGAAACTCCCTTTTTTCCCGATCGGCGGAAGGATCAATGCGCGACCATTCCTCTCACCGATATAGAGGCGGCAGCCTGAGAAGATGTGAGTTGCGCCGTCACGAGGCGCATAAAGTGTCAGTTCGACGAACCGATACTCGCCATCGATCCTTTCAAACCCGAGATGAACGATGTCTTCGTCGCTGTCTTTTGCAGCGATTGCCACCTGCAGTGGATTGTCCGGAGTGCGTCGATCTCCCGCGACCAGCGAAAGTCCTGGCTTCAGCGCTTTGCCTTTCAGCAACATCTGGTGAATGGCGTCGAGATAGCGCACCAAGATCTGGTTTTCGGTTTCGAGATTCATCCTCTTTTTCCTTGAATTTTCATCCCCCGATCCGGGGACATTTCCGCCTCCAAAATCTTTCTGCCGCACAGACGATATCCCGCAGGGCGAATGTCCTGCGGGATAATTGATCAGTCGGGCCAACCGCTGCGTCATCTGGTGTAAAAAATTACTGATGTCTCATGCGACAAGCTGCGAACGGACGTCGTCACATTCTCTCTTCAGAATCTGCGCCCTATCTCTGCCGCCCCTATTAGGAGTTTCGAGCTCTACGCACGCCGAGGTCCAGCGCTGATTTTCGAAGCATTTCTGGTCCGTGCAGATTGCGTCCAAGCAAGTCTACCTTGGCCAATCGGGGCACCTCACGTGCA
Source organism: Erythrobacter sp. A6_0 (assembly GCF_017744235.1). NCBI lineage: Bacteria > Pseudomonadati > Pseudomonadota > Alphaproteobacteria > Sphingomonadales > Erythrobacteraceae > Erythrobacter > Erythrobacter sp. A6_0. Next base: position 662,994 of record NZ_JAGHQR010000001.1, on the reverse strand, counting down.
GTTTTCAATGTGATCCTTCCACAGTTCGCGAAGGATATCCTGGCCTCCGTCGTGGAGCAGCTCCTGGTCATATGCACTGTGGGCGAGACCAAGTCCCGTGAGCACTTTCGGCACGATACAAAGATGAGCATGCAGCGGATACGGGGCGCCGATCGCTCCAGGGCTGTGTAGAATGACCACCGAAGCGACTTTGCGAGAGCTGGCTAACGATACGGCGTAAGATCGCGCTCGCTCCCAAGCCGTATGGAGGCGATCCATATCTCCCAAAGGCAAGGTTACGTATGTCAGGAGACCTGCTTCGGTGGGTGACACGAATTGATCGGCTTGCCGAAGGAGGACATCCGGATCACTCAGCAGATCGTCCGCTTTGGCCGGAAGAACGACCTCTACCTTCTCGACGTTGGGAGACCATACTGAACGATCATCGACAGTGATATGGGCACCCACATGGCATTTTCGCCAGCCAAACTCATGCGCGGAGTTCTCTCGCCCTCGAAATGTTTTGCGCAGAACACCGAAGGTGAAACCATCCGAAGACCCTTGTGGATTCGTATACAGCCAGGTCAAAGGGTTTTGCTCACTGACCTTTTGACGCGGTTTAACCGCTTTCGCTTGCGGGCTGCGTTTCTTGGCGGCCATCAGAACGACACCCCTTTGAGGAAGCGAGCGATTTCGGCATCCGCGCGCTGACATCCCTTCAAAAGCTCGGCTTCCGATGTCGGGGCTTGCCAATGAACCTCAAGGCCGTTCTCTCCGACGGACACATAATGACCACCCCGTTGCGGAACGAGCCAGAGGGATTGATCGAACCGGCATGGAAGCATGTGCGTCATGAGCATCGGCTCTACGGGAGACGAGAGCACGATGTCAGCTTCGCAGGGGCGGTCGCCAGCCAACAACCTAAGCAGCAGGACGTCGCGGTCCTGATCGACCGCTGTCTTCAGCATGGCGAGATCCCTTCGTTCAGCGTCTGCAGTGCCGGACATTACGAGACGGCATTCGGGCACATCGAGCGTGCCGTTTGGAAGGCCGGGTAGATTCCACGTGGCCACTGTGGAGGCGGTCAGTTCCATCAAGGGAATTGCGAGCAGCCGTTCGCATGGCGGTAATGGCCGTGAGGTTTGTTCAGACATGTAGTATTAGCTTTCACTGGAGGGTCACCGGCCATTGTTGACCAGATCAGGCTGACTCCGATTTTCATCTTCAAGCCAGCTTCGTATTCTCCAATTCAGCTATCCCGACCGCGAATATTGCGGTCGCCGTTCGCACCTTTCTTTTGTCTCGTCATTTTGGGCCTACGACGCCGCAAACCGTTTGATAACAGGCCCTGACGGCGAGCGATTAGCCGAGCCTCTTCTAACGATACTAGATCAGCGCTCCCGCACCGGTGCCAGAAAGCGATCGCTTCCAAACACTAGCGTTCGTGCCCTTTTTTAGAGATTTGCCAATCCTCCTCTGACGGCACGACTGGTCTTTTGCCGAAAACCTTCTCCGGCGGAGCGCCTTTCGCGACAGGTGCGGCCTTAGCCTCCCTGTGCGAAATTTCAGCCGGCTCAATGGCGCGCCTTCGATCAGGCAACCCGTTGCCGGATGCAGTCTCAGCGCTGACCAGCCCCTTCGGTTCGCCACTCGTTTGCAAAGCTCGCGTTGGCTGAGCGATGGCCTTATCTGGAGTTGTGGCTAATGCCGAACCGGATTTATTCGCCTCCTTCGGCGACCGATCGTCTCCAGGTTGGGCAATTTGTTTCTTGTTATCGTCTGAGACTGCGGCCCCCCGTTTTGCGATAGCTTGCCGCGCAAATTCGACGGCCAAGCTATTTTTCCGGCCCGCGCCAGCACGAGTTTCCGACTTTTGGCGCAGAATTTCAGGCAGCTGCTCTCTCGTCACCGGTTTTGCTGAGATCGTCTCGTATTCGTCATGCCGTGAAGGTGATTTGGCATCGCATGTTGTTTTCGCTTTCGTAGTGAATGAGGGCTCGTCTTTCCCGACGTTTGCGTCGGGGACCTTTCGTTGGTCATGCGACGATGCGTCATCTTTGAGGACACTGGTCCTCGGAAGGCCGGATCCTTCTCCAGCTAGGACCGACCGCTTTTCTTTCCCGGCTGCCACGGTGACGGTCGCAGCCTTTGATGCTGACCGCAAAACATCCTGCTCGGACAAGACATCATCACTTTTACGAACGAGAGCTTCCTGCCCTGGAGCGAAGCTCGCTGGCGGATGGCGTTCTGGCGTCCGGTCTCCTCCTTGAACGGATACCGAGCGAAGTCCCTCGTCTGTTTTTTCTGGTTGAGCACGAAAGTCCACCGCTTGATCACGGTTCGTCGGCTCGGTTCTGGGCTCCGTATTTTCGCTCTGGATATCTCGGGAAGCCACTGGCTGGGCGGTTGCCGGAATAGCCTCGGTAAAAGGCAATGGCGGCCTCTGCGTAGCTTTGGGAGAGACGTTGCTAACAATGCGCGCGTTCGTGGATTCCGAATTGCGCGGGATTTCGGCGATGGGAGCGACCGGCATCGTTTCCGCAAACAGTTCTTCGAAGGCGGCGGAAACCCGCGCTCTGTCCTCCCGCATTTGAAGGGCCTGTTTGGCTTGATCGACTTTCACGGCTATTTCGGACAGAACTGTTGCGCGCTGACCTTCGCGTTCGACGATCTCACGCGCTTTCCTGTGGAGTTCGGTAACGACGCGCAGCTTGGCTTTTTCCACTGCCTGTTGAACCCGTTCAACGCTCGCACGAAGGTCCGCCGCGATTGCGAGCAAACGGTGGATTTCATCGACCTTCTGTTCGGCAGCGAGCAGGCGCCGGTTCGCCCAAGTTTTCTTCTGGCCGACCTTCGTTTGCATCGAAGGCTCAAGCCCACGTGCACCATTCGACAAGGCGGTATAGCGCTTGCCTAGATGCGCGGCGTGCAAAGTCGCATTGATGTCGCGAACAACACAGCGCCGCCGCTCTCTTATGCCGTCCTTGGTGTTTATGTTCCCGAGCTTGCTGATCCCGAATTCCCAGTCGTAAGCAGCGAGCCGTTCGGATGGGCGCAGACTATACATCAGATGCAGGTGAAAGTTGCGCTGGTCACCGCCTCGGTCGGGCTTGTGGATCGCAGCAACGTAAGCCAGGCCCTTACTCTCGAGGCGCGCACCGATCCGCTTCACTATCTGACTACGAAGGCGCGGGGATGCCTCGCATGGAAGTTCAATGACCTCGGTGATATAGACATTGGCGTTGGCGCGATCATGCCTCTCTACGGCTTCGAGCACACGCCAAAAGTTCCGAAGCTCGCTGCGATCATCTGCGACGTTGCTGTGCCATCCGAGCTCGCCATCCTCCAAGCTCTCATGGGCTGTCATATACAGGCTCGCGCGCTCTGCTTCACCGGCCCGCCAAGAGCGACCCTTCTTCGACGCAAAGCCGCGTGGCACGAACTCAAAATGGATCGAGGACATTCCGTCGGCGCCGCGTCGAGAGCTGTTCCCCCAGCTCCCCGCATAGACCTCTTTGATACTCCTGTTAGTCAGTTTACGCGGCGTGCGGTTCAACCCGCGAGATCGATCTTCTGGAGCGGCACGCACTCGCACCCGTCGGCGCATGAAGGCCTCCGCCTCGCGATCCGAAATGCGCTTACGTCGCCGGCGGGCGCTTTCAGCGATACTCTCTTCACGTTCGTTTGCTTTTCGCGTCTTCAGGTTCTGAGCGCTACGAGCAGCCGCAGCTGCGGCCCGCAACTCGGGCGATCCACTCCTAATTTGATGCACCGACAATTGCACAGCGAGGCTCGGCTTCCTGATCCTTTTTTGGAGGGGGGTGGGCGCATTTGGGTTTCTCGACAGAAAAACCCTTTGTTGCGCACCACCCCCCTCTTCCTTCCTTTATTTAGGACCGCCTTACTCAGGGTGGTGCATCCTACCCCCGCGACGCTTGAGGTATCTCGTAGTGTTCGGACGATTATCTACGGCGGTGGGGCAGCCTTTATTCGGCTGTGACACCGTCAGCTTTGCGCCTAAATTTCAGACGTAGAGCGTGCGATCAGTGATTCCTGGGAGCGGACTTAGCGCGGTCGACGGGTGATAATTATTGGCCAATCTGCGACGCGTGCTAAAGTGTCGTATGGCCAACGCCAACCAACAGCCCCAGTTAAAACCAGACGATGCGGATCCCCGCATCCGTTGCTTCGAACGCCTCGTGGACGATGAAGCTTTTGACAGATCGCTAACCGCGCTAATGGGCAGGCTCCAGGAAAAGACACGCCAAACGTTCGTCAGCGAGCACAACGTGCTACGAATGAACCACGGAAGCAATTGGGTGCATTCGGCACGCGATCCGGAACCCGATACGACGATGCACTCCATTTCGGCTGAATGGACGATACCGTTTAAGGACATCGCCGACAACGACCTCAGTCTGATCGGTCGAACGATCTTCCCCATCAGCGAAGAGATGGACAGGCAGTTCGCGCAAAACATGTATGGTGTAGTGGGGGCGGCAGCGCAAAAGGTCGGCAACGTCGTCGATGCAAAGACCGCCGGATCGTTTGCCCAGTCAATGCTGGAGATGTTTCGCAAGCTCGAACTCGGGGTTGATCGCGATGGAAACGTCAGCATGCCCCAGATACACGTCGGTCCCGAACTCTACGCCCGGTTGTCCGAGGAGATGAGCAAGGTGCCACCCGAGCTGAGCGCCGAGATCGAGCGCGTGAAGGCCGAGAAAATCAAGGAAGCGCTGGACCGCGAAGCCGAGCGCAAGGGGAAGTTCAAGCGGGCTGTCGGATGAGTGGACGTGCCCTGCTAGCGATTGGATGCAACGCCTATGACCATCTCAATAGCCTGAGCTGCGCGGAAGCAGATGCCGACGCCCTTTTCGGACTTCTGATCGAACCGAGCATCGGCGACTACGATGGAGCGCGGTCGCGCCTGCTCCTGTCGCCGACGCTTCAAGACGTTCGTGCTGCACTTGCGACCATGCTTTTCGAAGGCGAGGCGTTGGACACGCTGACCATCACCTTCGCAGGCCATGGCGCGGCAAGCAGCGGCAGCTTCTACATGGCGTTGCGGGATGCGCGGCTGAATGCCCTTTCCGCCACCGCGCTATCACTCGCCGACCTGTTCCGGATGATTGCGGAAGCGGCTCCGAAGCAGACGTATCTGGTCATCGATGCATGCCAATCCGGCGGTCTCATCTCGGACCTCAACGTGATCCTCAAATCGGAGGTGATGGGCGAGTTCGGCACACCCGGCGTCACCTTACTGGCAACCGCGGCATCCAACGAGACCGCGATCGAGACCGGCGGCCATGGAATCGGCACCGCGGCGCTGCTCGATTGCATCCGAGGCGACGTGTTCCTGCAGGACGGCAACCCTGCACTCGACCTCGTCGAGATAGGACGCGCGGTGTCGGAACGCGTCGGGGCCACCGGCGCACAGATGCCCGTGGTCTGGGGCCTCAACCTCTATGGCCCGTCCAGCTTCTGCAAGAATCCGCATGCCGGCACGGGTGACGCCCCCTTGCGCAGCGTGTTGGCCGGGTGGCCGGACGCCGAGACCGCAGCCGCGATCCGCGAGGGGTTGCCGCGACTGTGGGAACCCTATGTCTCGGTCACGACGCGGTGGGATCCGCGCGAATTCCTCGATCGCCTCGCACCGATGAATGATGCGCTCAAGGACGAACCTGCCGTCCTGCTCAACCTCATCCAACGCGTATCAGAGACATTCGCCGCGCGCGCTCGGGCATCGCAGGACCGATTCCGCGAGATCGAAGTCAGAGCGGCGTGCGCCGTAGCACTCCTGCCGTTCTGCGACGAGAACACAGTCATTCGGACCCTCTCAGCCCAGTGTATCGAGATAGCCGAACTGGTTGAGTTGGCCATCAGCGATGTCGTCGATGCCGTGGACGCCTATCGATACGCGCTCGTCACCGGCGGCCTTGGCGATCTCTACCATCTGCCGATCAGGCTGTCGAAGCTGATCGGATGGGCGGGATTCGCGGTTCACACGGCTCGCGCCATGAGTCGGGACACGAATCTGGCAGCAGGCAAGCTCGCTGCGCTCTTCGATCGCATCTTTGACAACTATTCGCTCTCGCTTGTGGCGATGAGTGACTGCCAGGCACCCTACGTCATATCAGCGATGACGGCGTGCGCGGCGGCGGGGATGACCGATGCCGCCGAACGGGTTCTGGGACACATGTTCGCATCGACGGTCGCCTGCGCAGGACGGGTCGCGCGGTGCGATTTCGATGGCTCAAAGACACTGGCCTATCTGGTCGCGCGGGGAAACCAGCCGAAGCAGCTGACCGCCGAGATGGCCGCGCAACCGACCGAACTAGTCCTCGCGTTGCTGCGCCTCTCCAGCCTGTTCGATCTGGCCGAAGAGTTCGACGCCTCACTCAGTGATCTCGACCACCTCCCGCTGAACGCCTATCTCGCTCAAGACTACCGGCAGTTCGGCCAGGATCACATCATGGGCGGCACGAACGCAGTGTTCGTGATCGGCCACGACTTTTGGACGATCACCAAACTGGACTCGGCGTGGCCGAGCCTTCCGGGTCCCGATCAACCGGCGGTAGCGATGACGGCCCTGCTGGCAAGCCTGTTGCTCCCCGACAGATCGCCCTGGTTCCTTCTGTCAGCGCCGTCGCGGATCGAGGCTCAGACCCGCCAGGCTATCTGAACTCCGGGCCGCCGCCGCTCGACCCCTTGGGCGCCGCGTCATAGCTTTCGAATCGGTCTTCGTGGGGGAAAGCAGACATTTGTCGAATTGCAGCTGACGCGGTCGATCATATCAGGCCGGCAGTGACTGCGGTGTAACCTGCATAACCCACCACCAGCAACGCACCCTCGACACGCGACAGACGACCACCGGTATAGGCGAACGCCATCACAAGGGCGGAAACGCCAAGCAGCACCCACAGGTCAACCTGGAGAATACTCGCAGGGATCTGTGTGGGAGCCACAATTCCGGTTACCCCCCCGATGAAGAGAACGTTGTAAATGTTCGAGCCGAGGACGTTGCCTAGCGCGATTTCTCCCTGCCGCTTGATCGCCGCGATCGCAGACGTCACCAGTTCTGGCAGTGAAGTCCCAACGGCCACTACTGTCAATCCGATTACCTCATCTGAAACGCCAAGATTGGCGGAGATCGTAATGGCCGCATCGACGAGCAAGCTGCCTCCCGAAACGATGAGAACTATCCCTGCAAGTAAGGACACGGCCGCCAAGGTCATCGATCCATGGGGCTTGGCAGAAGGAACGAGAGTTGGATCGATCTCCTCGAGTGCCAAAGCCTTGTGGTAAGCTGCAGCATGGCCTGCCGTGGCCTTTTCTTGCCGAAACGCAAGATATACGTAGGCAAACATCCCTATAACCAGGAGGATACCGACACCACGGGTGAGGCCGAGCGTATAACCCGCCGCGATCAACACCGCTGCGCAAACCAGTCCTACCCCGCCATCGCGCCAAAGAACCCCGCGAGGAACCGCGAAGGGAGAGAGCGCAACTGCGAGACCGAGAATTAAGAGCAGGTTCGCAATGTTCGAGCCCACGATATTTCCAAGAGCGATACCCGGCGAACCGGCAAGGGCAGCTTGAACGCTCGCCGCGAGCTCTGGCATGGATGTGCCCATCCCGACGATGGTCAGGCCGATGAGCATCGGTGAAAGACCGAGATGTTCGGCAATACGAACAGCGCCCCGCACGAGGAGTTCGCCACCGGCGATCAGAAGAACGAGGCCAAGAACGAGCAGCAGGTATGTCATGGCAGAAGGTCCAATGCGATGCGAAGTCCGCCGAGCAGGGCAGCAATCGCTGTTGCCACTGCGGCGCGAGCATTCAAAATGCGAGCGCGATTGAGCGCGGTGACCAGGCGGTTCAGATCCGCATGGTTGAAATCCTCGAATTTGCTAACCCTACGCTGGGGCTTGCCCGCAGCTTGAAGCCAGAACCAAGCCGACATCACGGCTGCTACGACAATGGTCACGTCCAGCACGTAAAGCGCTAGTTCCATAGGACCGCTCCGAGGCAACCGGTTGTAGCATCACTGGTTATATTCGTATAATTCATTCCGAGCATCGTCCGATCAAATGATCCTGAAAAATCACTTGTTCCGACATCGCGATGCAATGAGAGAGCTATCGCCAGAGGGGCCCGGTAACCCGCGATAGATACGAAAGCCACCGAGGTTTACAAGCACCGGTGCGTCGACCAATTCACATTTTTCGAAAAGCCACGCGCAGGCGCGCGGCGACGCCGCCCCGATGGAGAGCAGATGAGTTTCGAGATTCCTCCAGCACTCTACACTTCCGACGTGTTTGCATCGGTTTCCCTTATCCTTGCCCTATTTCTCGCGAGGCTGATCGCAGGCCGAGCCCTGCGGCGCAGGGTCGATCTGACGCAGCAGGTCGCGCATCGCTGGACGGCGAATTTCCGCAATTTGCTGATCCTCGTCGCGGCGATTGGTCTGATCATGATTTGGGCGCCGCAGCTGCGGACCTTCGCTCTGTCGCTTACGGCGGTCGCAGTCGCCATCGTCGTGGCAACGAAGGAGTTGATCCTTTGTCTTTCAGGGGCGGCACTGCGCACCTTCACACGCGCGTTCTCGGTAGGAGACGTTATCGAGGTAGGCTCGACGAAAGGTGAGGTTCTCGATCTCAACCTGCTTGCGACCCGTGTCAGGGAATTCGAGAGCAGGGACGGGTCAATTGCGCCGACAGGCCGCATGATCACACTGCCCTACAGTCTGCTGTTCACTTTGCCTGCAAAAGTCCTGCCTCACGCGAACGGGACTATCGAGCACGCATTCGCGATGACCTTCGAGCCTGACGCCGACATTTTCGCGATGCACGACGATCTGCTGGAAGCTGCCGAAAGTGCGCTTTCTGAACTCGTCGGCGCCACGGGATTCGCACCGCCAATGGATGACGGCATGGGCCGTTGCCGGATCAATTTCGGGACGAGTGAAATCGGCAAATATCGTCTCGAAATCATTTTGACCGGTCGTCTCCCCGATCCGCAAGGCGCGGAGAATGCGGTCGCTCGCGCAATCGGCTCCTTGGTGCATTCGCTGCAACGAGTTACCGTGGGGGTCTAGTTTTCAATGCGTCCCCGACGGGATCGTAAGTCGAATGTCGGCTTTTTGCGCTGCCGCAGCAAAAACCGGACCGTCCGCTAACGGCCCAGTTTCGGAAGTTTCGCTAAGCGCCCTCATTTCAGTCATCGGGCTAGTTACGCGTCGCTCCCGAAAGCGGTCGTGGCCGATATGCTCTTTTGCTGTCGCCTTCAAACTTTTCGGTCAGGCCATGAATGTCCAAAGTGGGGTAGGAAGCCGCCCTGGAGCGTGATTTCATGACGAGGTTACTCTAGAGGCTTGTAACGGAGAAGGTTCGGCACCATCTAGAACCCATCGCAGTGGCTTCGTTTTCCGTGAGCGCCCGCGGCTGAGAGACTCTGGGCTCCCGCTTACAGCTGGGAGCATCTCATGCCTCAACCCACTATCAATAGCGCGACAGTCGCCCAGGATGACTCGGAAAGTGAAGGTGGCAGTCTGCCCACCAACGAACTGGCCGAGCGGCTCGGCGTCACTCGCCATATGACTGAGAGCTACTCCGTCGGCGGCTTTCGCTACACCAGTCTGACCGACGCGATCGCTCAGGCGCGCCGGATGGCCAAGATCGGGCACGAACTAAAATGAACGCGCACCTCAACCTAAAGCGGAAAAATCGAAGACTAACGCTTCGCAGCCCAGTCAGAAGCTAGGCGCCGTCGGCGGGTTAGAGACCATCCGCAACCCTTAAGTCTAGCGATACGAGCCAAAGTTCGGAAATACGAATGCCTATAAGGACGACCCGAACCCAAGTGACCTTTAAGGCGCCGTTCTCGCTTCCCGAACTCGACGGATTGCGGCCTGCGGGAACATATGACGTCGATATTGATGAAGAGTGCATCGAGGGCAACCGGCACACGGTTTACCTGCGCGTGGCGACGATTCTCCACGTTCATTCGCTCGGCTCTAAGCGCTTCGTGACAATCGACCCAGCAGGTCTCGAAGCGGCGTTGGAGCGTGACGCTGCAACCGTTCACCTTGGGCACTAAGCCCGCCCCTCGCCGGAGATCGCCTCATGCCGAACGTTAAAATTGTGCAAGGCAGCGCAGAGCAGTTTTCGATCATCTACAATGCAGATTGGCCTACGATCCCGCGGATCGGAGAATTTATCACATACCCAGGTGCCGGTGATGCGTTGGTCGAGTGGGAAGTGACTCGCGTTTCGTTTGTCGCCGACCGGGGGCAAAATCTCGCGGGGGCGTTGGTCTGGGTCGAACCATCAGTTGTGCGTCCGCCGCGACAGACCTTCCAAGCGATGGGGTTCGACATATCGTGAGGTCGATGGCACCAACAGTCTAGGGACTTCCTCGGACGCCTCCCGGAAACATCAACGATTTGCCGCAATCGTGTCGTCAACTGCCCGTCCACTCGTGGCTCATCGCTAGCACGGTGAAAGCGCCTTCGGATGAATGGCTATTGCCGAACGTCGGCTTCGGTCCAGCAGACCCAATTTGACGCTCACATTCCCCGAACAGGATATATCTCGCCAGAATTTGCGCGATCGCTCTTTGCCAAATGAAGTCCGGCTTCGGCTCCGCTTAAGTCATCATACTCAAGGATCACCATGCTTCTGCCGCAGTCGCGGATGCCGTCCGCCCTTAGTCGATCCCAAAGCCTCTTTGCCGTCATTTCCGGCATATGAATTTCGAATTGACGCATCGTTGCTATGCCTTCGGAAAGACTTGTTTAAAACCATTAGGTATTCGAGCTATTTTTTTGGCAGTGTTGCAAGATAAAATCCCTCGCGTTCGATCGAGGCGATAATCTCCGCTGGCTCAGCATTAAACCTCTGCCTTCTACCAATGACGACTTCAGTTAAGCCGTCAGCCTTCCATACCGAACCGATGTCGGGAAGTATTGCCCCGGAACGGTCATCGGTGATAGCCACAGCAGGTCCGTCCGATTGGTGAAACCGATAATACGGCATAACTCCTTTATCTCTTTAGAAGATGCGCTTGGAAGATCGGACTAGAGCGATCTGTCCCCTTTTTTGTATTCGTTTGCCTTAGTCTGAAGTCAGGCGCTGCGGCGATAAAAGTTAAAACCTTAACCGGCCTCGTCTGGCGGAAGACGTTCGTCATGAGGCCATCCCAGATCTGAAAGGCCATTCGCTTTTCGCCATTTCGAAATCCGATTTGCGCGCACTCCCATCGCTTCGAAAGCTTCCTTGCGCTCTTCAGCGGACCCAGAGCGGTCTACTTTCATGGCAGCAAGCTGGTGATCGACGAGAAATTGATTCATCGGCATCGCGGGATTCCTGGTAAGGCAGGGAGGAAGAGCCGGGGAGTTGATCCCCGGCTCTGCTGTCGGCGTTAGCCCTGTTGGGCGCTGGCCTGTTCCTTGTGGCTCTGGCCATCACCCTGCTGATGCTGGAGGTTCACGGCGCTTTTCTTGCCGCCGTCGACCTCGCTGGTGTCGTAGCTGAAACGCTGATCGACTTTCGGCATCTGACCTTCCTGCTGGAGGTCTGCCTTCTTGAAACGAAGCGCGTCGCCACCCTTCTCGGGGGTGATCGAGCCAGTGCCCACGCTGCTGTCGTAGCTCTTGATTTTGCCATAATGCGTCATGTGTCATTCCTTCGAACGAGTGTGCAGCGCGCCAGAATTGACACGGCTGCGACTAGGAGGCGAACTGAAGGAAAGAGCTTCCGGTTGTGGAAGCGGTGACCGTCGATTGCGACTGGTAGCTGAGTTATAGATGGCTACGATGACCCAAAATACAACCGCACTGGGTAGTAATTTGTCGCGTTAGACGAATGTCGACAACCGGTGCGTTGGCGGAATGTCGGCTTTGCCATGTCCCCGCGCTGAAAGCGGACTGTCAACAACCGGCCCAGCTTCTGCCACCCTTCAGAACCTGAATGATAGACCAGTGTCAGGATGCTGAGAAGTTACCGAAGACGTAAGCTGCTGGGTAATCTCGTATTCTTCCTGCGCACGGGATACTGGTTGGGCCCATCCCAATCGAAGGCGGCGGCTTTCGTATAGCCATTTGGGGGTAGAATGCACTTCGTCTTTCGTCGCCATCCTAACTCGGGTGTATGGCGGCACGACCAGAGAAAAACGAAACTTACACGCCGGGGCCGAATACGTCCCCGCGCGTAGTCGTTCGTTGGCTCCCGCCGCATATTCCGATAATTGAGAACGAGGTCCGCTTTCTCGATAATCTGATAGGATCGGAATTGGCGGCTCTGTTCGACGAGGAACTCTGACGATGGCTCATTACTCCCCCATACGCGTTTGCATTTATACGCGCGTGTCGACCTCGCGCCAGGCGGACAACGAGCTGTCGCTTACCGATCAGTTCGAACGAGCACAGCAGTGGTGTGATCAGAACGGCGCGGTGGTGGTCGATCAGTTTGTCGAACCGGGCGCGAGCGCGATGGACGACGACCGTCCGCAGTTCCAGCAAATGATGCACCGCGCGACGAGCGACCCTATGGCGTCATTCTGGTTCATTCCCTCTCACGGCTCTTCCGGAACGCTGAACATTTCATGGTCTACCGGGCCCGCCTCAAGCTCGCAAAAGTTAAAATCGTCAGCATCACGCAGCCGTTCGGAGATGATCCCGCATCAGAACTCGCAGTCGGAATTCTCGCGCTTTTCGACGAATATAATTCGAAAGAGACCGCCAAACACGTGCGTCGCACGATGATCAAGAATGCGGCCTTGGGGTTTTGGAACGGTCAAACTCCACCTCTGGGTTACAATACCTACGAAGCCGATCGCATCGGAGGCAAGAGCAAGAAGAAGCTGGAGATCAAGGATGAAGAAGCGCCGGTCGTGCGCAAGATCTTTGATCTCTACCTCGTCGGTCCGAAAGGAGGAACGCCGCTCGGAATTACCCGCGTTGCTGCCTGGCTGAACGAAAACGGCTTCAAATATCGCGGTCGTAAGTTCCACGTCTCCAACGTTCAAGCCGTGCTGCGGAACACCGCTTATGTCGGCGTGGCAATGTATAATAAGCGGGACTCCAAGAGCCGCGAACTGCGCCCGGAGTGCGAGTGGGTGCCCATTCCCGTGCCAGCTATCATCAACGAGGATGATTTCGCCGCGGCACAGATGAAGCTGAGCGCGAGTCGCGTGGTGAATACACCCGCGCGGGTGACGACCACCAACAACCTGCTCATCGGCGTCGCCGTATGTGGGTGCGGTGGAGACGGCTGCGGCGGCGGCATGGTTGCCGCAACCGGCAAGTCAGGAGCGTATCGGTATTACGCATGCTCCAACAGGATGCGCGCTGGGCGGACCGCCTGCACCGGACGCCGTATTCCGCGCGAACAATTAGACGATGTCGTCATGAAAGCACTCAGGAAGCGTTTGCTTACGTCAAGCCGGCTGGAGAACCTGCTGAACGATTGGCTCGACATGTCGGAAAAGGCAGTTACGAACCGGCGCGAAGAGTTGCGCCAACTACGCGCACGTAAGACGGACCTGGAGGCGGGTATCGACCGACTGCTCGATCTCGTCATTCATGGTCAGATGTCCCAGAGCGACGAACTTTTTTCGAAGAAGCTTCATCAACAGAAGCAGCAGTTGGTTCAGGTGAAAGCCGACATCGCCATGACCGAGCGTCAACTCGCCGGTAGCATTCGCAAGATTACGCCCAAAGTCATCGAGCGGTTCACCCTTCTTATGAGGGAGCGCCTAAGCGACGCAGACCCGGCGATGCGGCGCTTCTACGTCAACGCATTGGTGGGACGGGTCGAAGTCGGAAGCCAAGAGATACGGATATCAAGTAATGTTCGCGCTCTAGAGAACGCCGTCGCCGCGAATTTCGGCGCCCCCATATCCAAAGTTCGCAGCATCGAACGGAAATGGTGCGCCCGACAGGATTCGAACCTGTGGCCCCCAGATTAGGAATCTGATGCTCTATCCGACTGAGCTACGGGCGCCCGGCTCTCGTTTAGCAGCCTCGGCGCGAGGCGCAATCGGAGCCGGTGTCAATTCAGCTCGTCGGGTGGAGTGACCGGAACGAGAAGAGGCTGCACCGCGATGCCTTCTTCCATCAGATCGCGCGCCTGTTTCGCGCTCGTCTTGCCGTGGATCGGTTTCTCGTCCTTTTCGCCGTAATGCATGGAGCGTGCTTCGTCGGCGAATTTGTCGCCGACCCAGGCGCTTTGCTTCAACATCTCCGCCTGCACTTTCGCGATCTTGGCGAAGGCTTCGACAAGTTTCGGCGGAAGGGCTTGGTTCGCCACACTGTCGCCCTGTGACTGTGTTTGGGCTGACCTATTCTCCTGCTCGGCCTTCGCAGGTGCCACGTCTCGCGCCGCGCCGTCACCCTTTTTACCGATAGCGGGCGCCATGGGGGCCTTGATGACCTCCTGCGTTCCGCAGCTGGGACAGGCGAGCAGACCGCGCGCCTGCTGGTCCGCGAAATCGCGCGACGATCCGAACCAGCCTTCGAAGCGATGGCCGTTCTCGCAATCGAGGTCGAAAACGATCATGCCGGGATAGCCCGACGGTTTGCGAGGCTGGGTACTTGAGCGCGCACCTCCTCGATCCGCGCCGGATCGATATCCGCAAAACCGACGCCCGAACGCTCCCCGCCCATATCGAGCAGGACCTCGCCCCAGGGGTCCACCACCAGGCTGTGCCCATAGGTACGGCGGCCATCCTCATGCTCGCCCACCTGCGCGGCGGCGATCACGAACGCGCTCGCTTCGATCGCGCGGGCGCGCTGGAGGATGTGCCAATGCGCAGTACCGGTGGGAACGGTGAAGGCCGCCGGGATGGCGATCGCATCGCACTGCGCCCGTCCTAGCGCGTCGAACAGCGCCGGAAAGCGAATATCGTAACAGATGGAAAGGCCGAGGCGGCCAAGGGGAGTGTCATCCACCACACCGGGCTTGTCGCCTGCGCGATAGACATTTGATTCGCGCCAGCTTTCGCCGCTTGCCAGATCGACGTCGAACATATGCATCTTGTCGTAAGATGCGCGGATGTTACCCGCCGGGTCGATGACGAGCGCACGATTGGCGCGCGTCTCGTCGGGATTCACGAAGGCGAACGAACCGAGCGAGAGCCACAGACCGGTTCGCTTTGCTGCTTCGCGCATTTTCGCGAGCGTCTCGTCGTGTTGCTCGCTCCGCAGCATCTGACCGGAGCGCTCCCTGTCGCGATCGAGCAGATTGCTCATCTCGGGCGTGAACAGCATCGCCGCCCCGCCCTCTGCCGCTTCGTCCACAGCTCGGACCAGTGCATCGGCGTTGGCCACGGGATCGACGCCTGTGTTCGCCTGAAAAAGCGCGATGCGTGTCATCCGATCGTCACCCGGCGAGCAGCGGCTCGAGCTTGCCCTGCTTTTCCAGCGCCGCCAGATCGTCCGATCCGCCCACATGCGTGTCGCCGATGAAGATCTGCGGCACGGTGCGTGCCTCCGGCGCCCGCTCAAGCATCTCGGCGCGCTTCGGGCCGCCCATGGTGATATCGTGCTCGGTGTATTCCACGCCCTTTTCGTCGAGTAGGCGCTTCGCCCGGCTGCAGAAACCGCAACCGAATTTCGTGTAGATCGTGACTTCGGGCTTACTCATCGAAAAATGATCCTTCGTGTTTCGCCGGTGCGTCGCAGGCCTGTCCGGCAGCAACCCCATACCGCGCGATCGGGTTCTTGAACGTCATGCCGGTGCGCTTATCTTGGTGTCGTCCGAAGCGGCCACAAGGCGCGTCGGGCGCATCGTTGGGGGCGGCGCCGAATGCGGGCCGCATCCCTATCATGAAAATCGCTCAGAAGAGGATTTGTTTCGATGAACCGTACCGATTTTTCCCCTTATCGCCGCACCACGGTCGGGTTCGACCGTCTGTTCGACCTGCTGGAAAGCCAGGTCCGCAACAATGCGGGCGACAATTACCCCCCATTCAATATCGAGCGGCGCGACGAAGACAGCTATCGCATAACTCTGGCAGTGGCCGGTTTCCGCGAGCGCGATCTCGATATCACGGCGCAGCAGAACCTGCTGACCATTCAGGGCAAGAAGCGCGACGACAGCGTGGAGGGCGAGATGCTGCATGTCGGCATCGCCAATCGCGGTTTCGAACGCCGGTTCGAACTGGCCGATTTCGTCCGGGTCGCCAACGCTGATCTCGCCGATGGCCTCCTGACCATCGATCTCGTGCGCGAAGTGCCCGATGCGATGAAGCCCAAGAAGGTTATGATCGGCGGAGCCCGCAAGCTCGAAGTGGTCGAAGGCGACAAGGCCGAAGACGACGAGAGCGGCAAGGATCGCGACGTCGCCTGATCTTCGATCGAGGCAGTGTAACGAGGGGCGGAGCCGTAAGGCTTCGCCCTTCTCGTTTGCGTGGTGACGAAGGACCGCTGTCCAGGCCGGAACGGAAGGGGGCAATGCCGCAAAGCATTGCCCCCGCGACGCAGAGCGCCGCCTAGCCTCGGAATAAGCCGTCCGGGTCGCAGAAGACGACGAGTTTCGAGGCAAGCCTTTCAACTTGTTGCGCGAAAAAGGGCTGAAGCGTTCTAAAACCACCCCAAACCATCGCCCGCAGGCATGGTTTGCCTCACACCGGTTAAAAAATAAAGGCCTCGCGCTCACTAAGCATGCGGGCGCACAACCGCATTCAGCATGCAGTTCGGGCGTCGTCTCGCCGATTCAATCGCTTAGGATGTCTGCTGCACGCGCAAAAAAAATTACATCAAGCGCGCCTGCTCGAGCGCTGCCCCGATAAATCCTGCGAACAGCGGGTGGGGATCGAACGGGCGCGACTTCAATTCCGGGTGGAACTGAACGCCGATGAACCAGGGATGGTCCGGCCGTTCGACGATCTCGGGGAGCAAACCATCGGGCGACATGCCGGAGAATACGAGGCCTTCTTTTTCGAGCGTGTCGATATAGTGGCTATTGACCTCGTAACGATGGCGGTGGCGTTCCGAAATTTCGGTGACGCCGCCATAGACCCGCGAGACCTGACTGTCCGCAGCAAGCTTGGCGTCATAGGCGCCCAGACGCATCGTGCCGCCCAGATCTCCGCCCGCTTCGCGCTCCTGCAGGCCATCTTCGCTCATCCACTCGGTGATGATGCCGACGACCGGTTCTTCCGTATCGCCGAATTCCGTCGACGAAGCCGCGGCGACGCCTGCGGAGCGTGCACCTTCGATGCAAGCCATCTGCATCCCAAGGCAAATGCCGAGGAACGGCACCTTGTGTTCGCGAGCGAAGCGGACTGCAGCGATCTTGCCTTCCGACCCGCGCTCTCCAAAACCGCCGGGCACCAGAATGGCGTGCATGGGTTCGAGCTGAGCGGAGATGGCGTCGTCATCCTGCTCGAACACTTCGGCGTCGAGCCATTTGATCTTGACGCGCACGCGATGGGCCATGCCGCCATGGACGAGCGCCTCGTTGAGCGATTTGTACGCGTCCTGCAGTCCGACATATTTGCCGATCACGCCGATCACTACCTCGCCTTCGGGGTTCGAATGGCGATCGACCACGTCGTACCAGCGGGACAGGTCGGGTTCCGGCGCGTCGGTGATGCCGAAGGCGCGCAGCACTTCGCTGTCGAGCCCTTCGCCATGATATTGCAGCGGGACCGAATAGATCGACGGCGCATCGAGCGCGGGAATCACCGATTCCGCGCGGACGTTGCAGAATTGCGCGATCTTGCGCCGCTCGCTTTCGGGGATCGGATGTTCCGCGCGGCAGAGCAGCAGGTCGGGCTTGATCCCGAGGCTGGCGAGCTCGCGCACGCTGTGCTGGGTCGGCTTGGTCTTCAGCTCGCCCGCCGCCGCGATATAGGGAACCAGCGTGACATGGACGCTCAGCGTCCGATCGACGGGCAGTTCATTCCGGAGCTGGCGGATCGCCTCCATGAAGGGCAGGCCTTCGATATCGCCGACCGTTCCGCCGATTTCGCACAGGATGAAATCGTGATCGTCCTGATCGGCTAGCGCGAACTGCTTGATCGCGTCGGTCACATGGGGGACCACCTGGACCGTCGCGCCCAGATAATCGCCGCGCCTCTCCTTGGCGATGATCTGCTGGTAGATACGGCCCGAAGTGACATTGTCCGCCTGATGCGCGGAAACGCCCGTGAAACGTTCGTAATGTCCGAGATCGAGATCGGTCTCGGCCCCATCGTCGGTCACGAACACCTCGCCGTGCTGATACGGGCTCATCGTGCCCGGATCGACATTCAGATAGGGGTCGAATTTGCGAATGCGGACCTTGTAGCCGCGCGCCTGCAGCAGCGCTGCGAGCGATGCCGCCATAAGACCTTTGCCGAGCGAGGAGACCACGCCGCCGGTGATGAAAATGTACCGCGCCATGGGAGCCGGGCCTTAAGCCCCGGTCGTGATTCGGGGCAAGCGTAAACCGGACGAAGCGAGCGATCCTTCGCTCGCCCGTCCACAGATATGTCGATCGAAGGCGCTTACTGCGCGAGCGGATCGCCGTTGGCGGGCGTGGCCGGGTTCGGGGCCGGAGCAGCCTCGCCACCTGTCACCGGCGTGCCGCCGAGCGGATCCTGCTGTTCGATCGGCGTGACGTTGCGATCCAGAGTCGTCTCGAGCGAGGCGCCCTGCGTCGTTTCCACTGCCAACGCTGCCAGAGCGATCGACAGAACGACGAAGACCACCGCCAGCCACTTGGTCGACCGAGTGAGGAAATCCGCCGCACCGCGTGCGCTCAACATGCCCGACGGACTTCCGCCGATGCCCAGCCCGCCCCCTTCGGAACGCTGCATGAGGATGACACCCACAAGGGCAGCGGCCACGATGGCTTGGACGACAGTGAGGAAGAAGAACATCGGATATCCGTTCTGGATGGAAGTGATTTGAAACTAGGTCCGGTTGGCGGCGCGCACAAGGGCGCGCCTCAAACCTCAGCCCTCGTCCGCTTCGGACGCTGCGACCACGATACCGAGGAAGCTTTCCGCCGACAGGCTCGCCCCGCCGACCAGCGCACCACCCACATGGGGAAGCGAGAGGATCTCGCGCGCATTGTCCGGCTTGACCGAGCCTCCGTAAAGAATGCGAACGCCCGATGCTTGCTCCTCGCCATAGGTTTCGACCAAAAGATCGTGAATGGCGCGATGCATGGCGGCGATATCGTCGGCCTCGGCGGTGCGGCCCGTCCCGATCGCCCAGATCGGCTCGTAGGCGACGGTAACGCGATCCGCCGCGTCATCCAGTTTCGGCAGGCCCGCGCGCAGTTGATCGAGCACGAACTGTTCGGCCTCACCCGCGTCGCGCGTCGCTTCGCTCTCGCCGCAACACAGGATGATCCGCAGCCCGGCTTCGAGCGCGGCCGAAACCTTCGCCGCGATCAGCGCGTCGCTTTCGCCGTGATCGCCGCGCCGTTCGCTATGGCCCAGAACGACGAACTTCGCGCCCGAATCAGCGGCCATCGTAGCGCTGACATCTCCGGTATGCGCTCCATCCGGCTCCGCATGGCAATCCTGCGCGCCGACGCCGATCTGCTCGGCTTCGCGATGGACGGCGTGAATCAGAGTGAAGGGAGGCGCCAGGGCGACCTCGACCTTCATATAACGCTGCGCCGCACGGTCGATTGCGCGTGCTTCGGAAAGCATGGCGCGCGTGCCGTTCATCTTCCAGTTTCCAACGATGTAGGGCCGTTCGGCCATGATAAGGTCCTGTAGATTTGCGATGGGTTGCCGCCATATGGGCAGGCCGGGGCTGGTCCGCTAGCCGACAGCGGCCCCCGGGTCAAAACCTTCGACACCTGTTGCGGCAAGGTCGCAGCATGGATAAAGCGCGGCACTCCTCCCGGTCGCGCTGTGCCCGGACACCATTTCCGACAGGACGCTTTTCGCAGCCATGCTCACCTTCTTCCGCAGCTTCTTCAAGTCCAAGATCGGCCTCGGGCTCACCTTCGCCTTTCTGGGATTGATCGCCTTCGCCTTCGCCAGCGCCGACGTGTCGAGCACGGGCATGTTCGGCGGGGTTGCCGGGGGCAATCGCGTTGCGGTGGTGGGCGACGAGCGGATCGACAGCGCCGAACTCAGCCGCTCGACCTCGAACGCGTTGGACCGAGTGCGTCAGGAAGATCCGACGATTTCGATGCCCGAATTCATCGCGCAGGGTGGTTTCGACGAAGTGCTGAGCCAGCTGATCGATCGTTACGTGATCTCCGCCTTCGCCCGGGACAATGGCCTCAGAGCAGGAGACAACCTCATCAACAGCGAGATCCGGACTATCGGGGCCTTCCGCGGGGCGGACGGAAATTTCAGCGAAACAGCCTACCGTCAGGCGCTGGCCGCGCAGGGTCTTACCGATGCGCAGGTGCGCAACGACATCCGTTCGGGCCTTCTGGCTCAGCAGATTGCCGGGCCGTCCGCCTTCGGGGCAGTGATGCCGCAGGCCTTGGCGCGGCGCTATGCCGGCCTGTTCCGCGAGCGGCGCGAAGGCGCGATCGGCTTTCTTCCCTCTGCGGCCTTCGCGCCCGAAGGCGTGCCTAGCAGCGAGCAATTGCAAGCCTTTTACGAGGCTAACCGCGCCGATTTCATCCGGCCCGAACGCCGTATCGTGCGCTACGCCACATTCGATAACGACGCGATCGCCGACGAGATCGAGCCGACCGAGAACGAGATCGCCGCGCGCTATCAGCAGGACCGCGCGCAATACGCGGCGAGCGAAACGCGCAGCTACACCCAGCTGATCGTGCCGACCCAGCAGGCCGCCAATGCGCTGCGCGAGCGCGTTCAGGGCGGCGCTTCGCTGGATGCTGTGGCACGGGAAGCCGGTTTCAGCACAGTGCAGCAGGAAGCCGTGACGCGTGCCGAAGTCGCTTCCGACGCCTCTTCGGCGGTTGCCGACGCGATCTTCAGTGCGGCACGCGGGTCCATCGCGGTTCCGGCGCGCAGCGCGCTTGGCTGGCATGTCGTGCGGGTCGATGCCGTCAACAGCACGCCAGCCCGCCCACTCGCGCAGGTCCGCGGCGAGATCGCCGATACGGTGCGCGAAGAAAAGCGCACGCGCGCGCTCGCCAATGTCGCCGCCGAGATCGAAGAACGGATCGACGAAGGCGCCACACTGGCCGATGTCGCGCGCGAGCGCGGGATCGCGGTCGAAACGACGCAACCGCTGACTGCAAACGGCCAAGTTTACGGCACCGACGAGACGGCACCTGAAATTCTCGGCCCGGCGCTCGCGACCGCATTTCAAATGGAAGAGAGCGAACCGCAGGTCGCGGAGATCGAGCGAGGCGAGACCTATCTCGTCTTCGAAGTCACGCGCATCACCGGAGCCGCCACGCCCCCGCTCGCGGAAATCCGCGATCAGGTCACGGCCGCATGGCGCCTGACGCAAGGTTCGCAGGCGGCGCGCGCCGCCGCCGATCGCGTTATCAAGCGCCTGCGCGAAGGGACGAGCCTGGCAGCCGCCTTGCAGGCAGAGGATGTCGCTCTACCCGCAGTGGAAAACATCAACCTGACCCGTGAGGACCTGGCGCGCCAGCAGGACCGGCGCATTCCCCCACCCCTGGCTTTGATGTTCAGCATGGCACAGGGCACGGCGAAGAAGCTGGCCGCAGCGCGCGATCTCGGTTGGTTCGTGGTCGACCTCGAAGAGATTTCGGTGGGAACCATGGAAGCCGACGATCCGCTGATCGGTCAGGCGCGTGAACAACTCGCCTCGACTCTGGGGCAGGAATACACCGAACAGCTCGTCGCGGCGATGCGTGGCGAAGTCGGGATCGAGCGCAACGAGGACGCAATCGATGCGGTGCGCCGACAGTTGGTCGGGGAACGGCAGTAAGAGTTGGAAGGGATTAGGCAGGACCGACCGAATGCGCGGTGAAGAGCAGGCCTTGACGGCCTTGGCGGCGGGCGGCCCGGCCCTGGTCTGGCGCACGATCGTCGCCGATACCGAGACGCCGGTCGGCGCGGCGCTGAAACTCATGGAGCCGCAGCGCGGCGATTTTCTGCTCGAATCCGTCGAAGGGGGTGCGGTTCGGGGGCGCTACAGCCTGTTGGGTCTCGATCCGGATCTCGTCTTCCGCGCCGAACGGGGCGAAGCGTCGATCAACCGCCAGTGGCGCTCGGATCGCGCAGCGTTCGAGACCTATTCGGACAATCCCGTAACGGCCCTGCGCGCTCTGTCCGAGGAATGCCGCATCACCGTCCCCGAGGGCCTTCCGCCCGCTTTGGCGTGTCTGGTCGGCTATTTCGCCTATGAGACGATCGGTATGGTCGAGGCGGTTCCGCGCGCGGCGGAGCCGGGGCTGGGGCTACCCGACATGGTATTCGTGCGCCCGACCCTCCTTTTCGTCTTCGACAGCTTGGGCGACGAATTGCACTGCATCGCCCCGATCTGGCCGGATTCCGAAAGCGATCCGTCGAGCCAGATGGAAGCGGCGCGAAACCGCATTGCAACGGCCCTGCAACGGCTCGAAGGTGCTCGCACGCCTGCTCAATCCGCTCCGACCGGGGAGCTGCCGGAAGCGCGGCTCGATCCGGTCATGTCAGCTCACGATTACACCGCCATGGTGGAACGGGCGAAGGACTACATCGTGGCGGGCGACATCTTTCAGGTTGTCCTGTCGCAGCGGTATACCTGTCCCTTCCCCTTGCCGCCGGTCGAACTCTATCGCGCCTTGCGGCGGGTCAATCCGTCGCCCTTTCTCTATTTCCTCGACCTGCCCGATTTCGCGGTGGTCGGGTCGAGCCCGGAAATCCTCGTCCGCGTCCGACCCGATCGGGACGGCGCCAGCGAAGTGTCCGTGCGCCCCATCGCCGGAACCCGCCCGCGTGGGGCCGATGATCAGGCCGATCGGGCCGCCGAGGAATCCCTGCTATCCGACGCGAAAGAGCGCGCCGAGCACTTGATGTTGCTCGATCTCGGGCGCAACGATGTCGGCCGCGTCGCCGAGAGCGGCAGCGTCGAAGTCACGGACAGTTTCACAATCGAACGTTACAGCCATGTCATGCATATCGTGAGCAATGTCGTCGGGCGGCTCGATCCGAAGTTCGACGCCGTCGACGCGCTGTTCGCCGGATTTCCGGCGGGCACGGTCAGCGGCGCGCCCAAGCTGCGCGCCTGCCAAATCATCGCCGAGCTGGAGCGCGATGCGCGCGGGCCCTATGCCGGCGGCGTCGGCTATTTCGCGCCCGATGGGTCGCTCGACAGCTGCATCGTTCTGCGCACCGCCGTGGTGAAGGATGGGACGATGCACGTCCAGGCGGGGGCCGGCATCGTGGCCGACAGCGATCCCGAATACGAACGGCGCGAATGCGAAGCCAAGGCGGGCGCTCTGCGAGCGGCAGCGGCCGAAGCGTTCCGTCAGGCGGAGCAGCGCGCATGATGCGTTTCGTTGCCCCTCTCGCGCTCGCCGCGCTCGCTCTGGCAGGCTGCGATGCGCAGCCCGAAGGCAAGCCGGTGGCCCGCGCCAAGATCGACGGTAGCGTGGGCGCCCCCGCCCCGACGCCGAGCGAGGATGCCACCATTGCGAGCCAGGTCGAATCCGCCTGCCGCTCGGTCATCTTCGAGAACACCTCGCTGACCCATTGTCTCGCCATCCCCTCGCGCCATCGCATCACGACCGCGCTGGCGAACGGATCGGGCGAGAATTATCGCAGCCTTTCGAAGCTGTCCGAAGCGATGGACGGCGACAGAGTCGCCTTTGCCATGAATGCGGGCATGTATGACGACGATGGCGATCCGATCGGCTATTTTGTCGAGGATTCCGAACGCCTCAAAACGCTCAACACCGCCGATGGCGAAGGCAATTTCCACCTGAACCCCAATGGCGTGTTCTACGGATCGGGCGAGACATGGGAAATCCGCACAACGCAGGATTTCCTCGCCAACGTGTCCGACAGGCCCGAATTCGGAACGCAGTCGGGTCCGATGCTGCTGATCGACGGCAAGGTCCATCCCGAGATCACCGCAGACGGCCCTTCGCGCCTGATTCGCAACGCGGTAGGCGTGGACGAGAAGGGGCGCGCGCATTTCGTGATTGCGAACGCCCCGCTTTCGTTCGGAAAACTCGCCAGTTTCTTCCGTGACGAGCTGAAGACGCCCAACGCGCTCTATCTCGACGGGAGCGTGTCGGCGCTGTGGAACCCCGCCACCGGTCGCACCGATGGCGGGGCGGCGATCGGCCCGATGCTGGTCGTAATGAAGAAGGAAGCGCCCGATGAATGACGCGCCCACCAATCCAAACGGGGACCGCCGCACGCTCTATCCCGAAATCGAACCGTACGAGAGCGGTATGTTCGACGTCGGCGAAGGGCATTCGCTCTATTACGAGCGGGTCGGCACGCCCGGCGCAAAGCCTGCCGTGTTCCTGCATGGCGGGCCCGGCGGCGGGATGAGCCCAAACCATCGGCGCCAGTGGAATCCGGACCATTACGACGTCCTCCTTTTCGACCAGCGCGGCTGCGGCAAATCGACGCCGTTCGCGGAAATCGACAAAAACGACACCTGGCGCATCGTCGAGGATATCGAGCGGCTTCGCGAAATGTGCGGGCACGAGAAATGGCAGGCCTTCGGCGGCAGCTGGGGCTCGACCCTCGCGCTCGCCTATGCCCAGACCTATCCCGATCGCGTCAGCGAACTGGTCCTGCGCGGCGTGTTCCTCGCCCGGCAAAAGGAAAAAGACTGGCTCTACCGCTATGGCGCGAGCGAGATCATGGCCGAACAATGGGACGATTTCGCCGGTCTCATCCCCGAAGGCGAGCGCGACAATCTGGTCCAGGCCTATTACGATCGACTGACGAGCGAGGATGAGGAGACCCGCCTCGCCGCCGCGCGCGAATGGTCGCTCTGGGAAGGTAGCGTCGCTACGCTACTCCCCGACGAGGCGCTGATGGACAGTTTCGGCGATCCTTCCAAGGCAATCCCCTTCGCCCGCATCTGTGCGCGCTTCTTCCTCGAGGATTTCTTCCTCGAAGAAGCGCAGCTGCTCAAGAATCTGGACACGATGCGGCACATTCCCGGCATCATTGTCCAGGGCCGCCACGATATCTGCACGCCGCCGACCTCCGCGTGGGAGCTGAAGAAGGCCTGGCCCGAAGCCGAGCTCTGGATCGTGAACGATGCGGGCCACAGCGCGGGGGAGAAGGGCATCATCGACGGCCTCGTCCGCGCGACCGACAAATTGGCGGGCATCGACAGCGCCCCATGATTCTCGTCATCGACAATTACGACAGCTTCACGTTCAACCTCGTCCATTATCTGATGGAACTGGGCGCAGAGGTGCGGGTGGAGCGCAACGATGCGCTGAGCGCGTCGGAAGCGCTTGCCAGCGGAGCCAAGGGCATCCTGATTTCGCCCGGCCCCTGCACGCCCAACGAGGCGGGGATCAGCCTCGATTGCGTCGCAGCCTGCGCCGATGCGGGCCTGCCGCTGCTCGGCGTGTGTCTCGGACATCAGGCGATCGGCCAGCATTTCGGCGGGCGCGTGGTGCGCGGCGGCCTGATGCACGGCAAGACATCTCCGGTCGATCATGACGGCAGCGGCGTGTTCGCCGGTCTGCCCTCGCCCTTCACCGCCACGCGCTATCACTCGCTGGTGGTGGAGGAGATTCCGAACGTCCTCCACGTCAATGCGACGAGCGAGACGCCGGGCCTCGACGGGACGAGCGTGATGGGCTTTCGCCATCGCGAGCTGCCGATCCACGGCGTTCAGTTCCACCCCGAAAGCATCGCGACCGAGCATGGCCATGCCCTGCTCGCCAATTTCCTCGAAATCTGCGGTATGGAAGCGAAAATCCCGGCATGAAGCATCTGCCCCTCGCCGTCCCCCACATGACCGAGACCGAGGCCGAGGAAGTCTTCGGCTGGATCCTCGATGGCGAGGCGAGCGAGGAAGAGATCGCCCGCTTCCTCCTCGCCATGACCGAGCGGAGCGAGACGGCGGAAGAGATCGCCGGTGCGGCGCGCGCCTTGCGAGCGCGGCTGATCCCGGTCGCGGCACCCGAAGGCGCGGTCGATTGCTGCGGCACCGGCGGCGACGGGCACCACACGCTCAATGTCTCGACTGCGGTCAGCCTGGTGGTCGCGGCCTGCGGCGTGCCGGTGGCCAAGCACGGCAATCGCGCGGCGAGCAGCAAGTCGGGCGCGGCGGACACGCTGGAGGCGCTCGGCCTCGACATGGAAGCCGCGGGGCGCACGGCGGAAAAGACCTTGGCCGAACTCGGGATCTGTTTCCTCTTCGCCAAGAACCATCATCCGGCGATGGGCCGCATCCAGCCCATCCGCCAGAAACTGGGCCGCCGCACGATCTTCAACCTGATGGGCCCGCTCTCCAATCCCGCCGGGGTTGAGCGCCAGCTGATCGGGATCGCCCGACCCGCCTATGTGCCGATCTATGCCGAAGCCAAGGCGAGCCTCGGTACGAAACGCACCTTCATCGTGTCGGGCGACGAAGGGCTGGACGAATTGAGCCTTGCAGGTGGGAATGAACTGGCCGACGTCGCCGGATCGGACTTTGCGATGCAGCGCGTCGATGCGGATGCGGCAGGCCTACCCCACGCGCCGATCGAAGCGATCAGGGGCGGCGATGCAGCGCATAACGCAAAGGCTCTCGAAGCCCTGCTCCGCGGCACGCCCGGCCCCTATCGCGACGCAGTACTGCTGAATGCCGCCGCGACTCTGATCGTCGCAGGCCGGACCGAGGACTGGCGCGAAGGCGCGGCAATGGCGGCGGAAGCGCTCGACAGCGGCAAGGCGAGCGATCTGCTGGCGCGCTGGATAGACATGGCGAAGTGACGATGAACAAGCTCGACGAAATCTGCGCCACCAAGCGCGAGGAAGTGGCCGATCGCCGCACGCGCTCCACCATCGGCGATCTCGATGCCGCAGCGATGATGCAATCCGAACCGCGTGGCTTCGAAGCGGCGTTGCGAAAGGCGAGCCGCGACGGTTTCGGCCTGATCGCGGAAATCAAGAAGGCCTCTCCCTCGAAGGGGCTGATCCGCGCCGATTTCGATCCCGCCGATCACGCCCGCGCTTATGAGGACGGTGGCGCGACCTGCCTCTCCGTGCTGACCGATGCGCCGTATTTCCAGGGACACGAGGATTATCTGATGCAGGCCCGCGCTGCCTGCGCGCTGCCCGTCCTGCGCAAGGATTTCATGGTCGATCCCTGGCAGGTCGCCGAAGCGCGCGCGATCGGGGCGGATGCGATTCTGATCATCGTGGCCGCGTTGGACGACGGGGCCATGGCCGAAATCGAGGCCGCCGCGATCGAGCGCCGGATGGATGTGCTGGTCGAGGTTCACGACGAAGCCGAAATGGCGCGCGCGGCGAAGCTGAAATCGCGCCTGATCGGTGTCAACAATCGCGATCTGAAGACGTTCACCACCGATCTCGCCACGACCGAACGGCTCGCGGAATTGGCGCCCAAAGACGCGCTGCTGGTGGGCGAAAGCGGGATCGCCACGCACGAGGATTGCCAACGCCTCGCCCAATCGGGCGTGCGCAATTTCCTCGTCGGAGAGAGCCTGATGCGCCAGGCCGATGTCGGGGCGGCCACACGCGCACTGCTCGGCGCATGAGCGGCCTCACCCATCTCGACGAACACGGCGCGGCGCGCATGGTCGATGTCGGCGCGAAGCCGGAAAGCCAGCGCAGGGCCGTCGCCGAAGGGCGCATCCGCATGTCAGGCCAAGCGCTGGCCGCTTTGTGGGACGGCACCGGGCCGAAAGGCGATGCGCTCGCCACCGCGCGAATTGCGGGCATCATGGCGGCGAAGAAGACCGGCGAGCTGATTCCGCTCTGCCACCCCCTGGCGCTCGACGCCGTGACGGTCGCCTTCGAGCGCGAGAGCGACGCGATCCGCGTCACGGCCACGACGTCCTGCACGGGCCGCACCGGGGTTGAGATGGAGGCGATGACCGCGGCCAGCGTGGCGCTGCTGACGCTTTACGACATGGGTAAGGCGGTCGACCGCGCAATGACGATCGAAGGCGTGCGCCTGATCGAAAAGCTGGGTGGAAAGTCCGGCCATTGGCGCGCCGAGCCGTGATTACGCTCGAAGACGCGTGGGATCGCCTGCTCGGATCGATCGACGCTCTCGATGCGGAGCAAATTGCAGTCGATAAAGCGGGCGGCCGTTATCTGCGCGAACCGCTGATCGCCCGCAGGACGCAGCCCTATGCCGATCTGTCGGCCATGGATGGCTTTGCCGCTTGCGGTGAAGGGCCTTGGGATATGGTCGGGGAGGCTCGCGCGGGCCATGCCTTCGATGGGGCGCTTCGAACCGCTCAGGCGGTCGCGATATCGACCGGGGCCGCTCTTCCCGAAGGCGCGGACCGCATCGTGGTGAAAGAGGACGCGAGCGTCGCGCAAGGGCGTCTGAGTGCGGATCCTGCGCCGAAGCCGGGCCGCCATATTCGCCGCCGGGGCCTCGATTTTCGCGACGGCGACGCTCTGATCGCCGCAGGGGATCGCATGACAGCGTCGCATATCGCCCTCGCCCGGACCGCCGGCGTCGCCACCCTCAGCGTCGCGCGCGGCGCCGAAGTGGCTATCCTCGAATGCGGGGACGAGCTGCATGCCGATCCCACCAAATGTCCGCCGGATGGCCTGCCCGCCTCCAACGGCGCGATGATGGCCGAGATGGTGCAATCGGTGGGCGCACGGGTTTCACATCGCGCACTCGTGCCCGATAGCCTGGACGCTATGGTCGAGGCTCTCGACGCCGCACGCGGAGCCGATCTGCTGCTTACATCGGGGGGCGCGTCTGTGGGCGAACACGACCTGATCAAGCCTGCGCTCGAAAAGGCGGGTTTCTCGCTCGATTTCTGGCGCGTCGCCATCCGGCCCGGCAAGCCCATGATCGTGGCGCGGCGAGGGAGACAGCTCATGCTCGGGCTGCCCGGCAATCCGGTCTCCACCTTCGTGACCGCGCTTCTGTTCGCGCTTCCTGCGCTGCGCCGCATGGCTGGCGCTCGCGAGCAACTGCCGCGCTCTGTGCGCCTCCCTCTAGACGGCCAACTGCCCGCGGGCGGCGCCCGACGCGAATTTCTGCGCGCGAGCCTTGGCCCTGAAGGGGTGGTCCCGATCGAGGAGCGGGACAGCAGCGCACTGGCCGCTCTTTCCCGGGCCGACGTATTGATTGACCGACCAATCGATGCGCCTGACGAAACAAAAGGCGCCCTTGTCCCGTGCTACCTGCTCCAGAATGGCGCAATCGCTTGACTTGAAGGAAATGGTTGCCTAATTGTTCCGTATTCGTTCACGGCCTGCTTCGAAAATCGGGTCGGAATAGAGTTTTAGGAGCCAAGCACCATGCTGACTGCCAAGCAGCACGAACTGATCCGCTTCATCCAGACCCGGCTTGAAGAAACCGGTATCTCCCCCTCTTTCGAGGAGATGAAGGAAGCGCTCGATCTGAAGAGCAAGTCGGGCGTGCATCGTTTGATCTCCGCCTTGGAAGAGCGCGGCTTCATTCGCCGCCTGCCCAATCGTGCGCGTGCGCTCGAAGTGCTCAAGACGCCCGAAGAAGCCGTTTCGAGCCCGCGAGCGCGAACCGCTGCGGCAGCGAATGCGCCCAGCGCCGCGAACGACATGGTCGACGCAGCCGCCGCTGCCCGGGCGCCCGAACCGGCCAACGATGTTCTGGAAATTCCGCTGCACGGACGCATCGCCGCCGGCGCCCCGATCGAGGCGATCGAAGGGCAGTCTAGCCTTCCGGTGCCTGCCGCGCTGCTCGGCCCCGGCGATCATTATGCGCTGGAAGTATCGGGCGATTCGATGATCGAAGCAGGCATCTTTGACGGTGACTTCGCGCTGATCCGCCGCACCGATACGGCGCGCGACGGCGAAATCGTGGTCGCGCTCGTCGATAACGAGGAAGCGACGCTCAAATTCCTGCGCCGGGAAGGCGGCCGCGTGCGGCTCGATCCGGCGAACGCGTCCTACGAAGCGCAGATCTACAACCCCGCGCAGGTTCAGGTCCAGGGCAAGCTGGCTGGCCTCTTGCGGCGCTATCACTGATCGCGGCGGCGGCTCAGGCGCAGTGATCGAGGCGCTCGACCACGTTCAACTTGCCATGCCTTCCGGCGGCGAAGACCAGGCGCGTGCCTTTTACTCGGACCTGCTCGGTATTCCGGAAGTGCCCAAGCCGCCCCATCTCGCCAAGCGAGGCGGATGCTGGTTCGAGCGCGGTCCGCTCAAGGTGCATCTCGGCGTGGAAATGGACTTCCGTCCCGCACGGACGGCGCATCCGGCCTTCCGCGTGGCAGATCTCGCGTTTCTGACGAAGCGCCTGGCCGAGGCGGGTTTTTCAGTCACCGAGGACGAACCGCTCGCGGGATATGAGCGCTGTTATGTCGACGATCCGTTCGGGAACCGTATCGAACTGATGGAAGCGTTGTAGCATTACGCGCCTCGGCGAGTGCGACAAAGCCAAAGGCCGACGTGCAAGAGCGCTGGATACGCTAGTGCCGGTCGATTGGCGAATCCCGGACCTTTCTTCAGCGTGCTTCCCATCCTTGCCCGATCGCCCGCGGGTTAGCGCCTCGAACCACCCTTCCACCAGCCATGCTCGCCCTGCGATTGTGCCACTGTCCTTATCCGCTCCTCGGCCAGATAGACCGCCGTTCCACCCTCGCGCGTCAGAAAGCGGCGATCCGCCTTCAGCCAACGGGGCTGACATGAGCGCGGCAGGAAGCGGTCGGCGATGACGATATCGGCACGTTCGCAGGCGGCGGCGAGGGCGCGTTCCTCGACCATCTCGCGGCTGCGGGCCATCAGCAAGTGCCAATCGCGGTCCCCTCGCTCCAGCGTAAGTACACAGAAATCGGGGCTACAGCGCGCCCCCGGCCAGCGCTCGAACGGCAGGACCTCTCCCTCCGCACCCGCCAGTTCCATCAGATTGTCGCTTGCGAAGCTTGACCGGCTTTCGCGCAGCACGAGCAGGCGATCGCTTTCGCCGGTCACGCCGACATGGCGCCCGTCGCGCGTTATCAGGATGTCGGGAATCGGCGTCAGCGCGAAGACGAGTACCCCGCCTGCGACCGGCAATAACCCGCAGAGCCGCGCCCTTCCCTTCCAGAGAGCCAGCCAAAGCAGGCCGCCTACGATCGTCAGAACTGTGACGAGGTCCATTTGCGGCATCAGCTTCACCGCACCCGGCTGAGTGGCCGTGAAATGCGCCAGACCGAGCAGCGCATCGAGCGAAAGCTGCGCCGCCCACCACACCGGTGCGCCCGCACCCACCACATCCAGCAGCAGTGCCAGAGCGAGGAGCGGCATTGTCACGAACGTCACCAGTGGGATCGCGACGACATTGGCGAAAGCGCCGTAAACGCCCGCCCGATGGAAGTGGAACAGCACGATCGGCATTAGCGCGAATTCGATCAACAAGCCGGTCGCAAACAGCATGGCGACACGCCGCGCGGTTCGCGCAAATGCGCTTTCCTCACGCGGGGCCAGGAAGCGTTTGACCCACTCCGCGTTGTGCAGCGACACAATCGCGATCACGGCAGCGAAGCTCATCTGGAAACTTGGCCCCACCAGCGATTCCGGCCAGAGAGCCAGAACGACGATCGCGGCAACCGCCACCATCCGCAGCGACAGGGGTTCGCGGCCGAGCGCCAGCGCGATCAGGACCAGCACTGCGCCCACGCAGCTGCGGACTGTAGGAACCTCCGCTCCGGTCAGCAGCGTGTATCCGATCCCCGCCAGCGCGCCCACCATCGCAGCCGCCAGCGGCAGCCGCATGCGTAGCGCCAGCCACGGCCATAGCGCCAACAGCTTGATCGCCAGAAAATAGGCCGCTGCGATCACCGCGCTGACATGCAGGCCGCTGATCGAGAGCAAATGCGTGAGCCCGGAATCGCGCATCGCCGCTTCGTCGGCCTCGCTGATCGCGCCGCGATCGCCGCTCGCCAGCGCCGCCGCGATGCTGGCCGCCGATCCGTCCATATGCGCGCGGACATGGGCGGACAGAGTGCGCTGCGCGTCGGCGAGAGGGGCACTGCGATCTGCGGCATGGACCACATCGATCGCGCCCACCAGCGATCCCGTCGCCGCCAGTCCGTCGAACCAGGCGGTGCGCGCGAAATCGTAGGCGCCGGGCAGGATCGGCGGCGAAGGGGGCATAAGCCGGGCTTTCAGGCGCAGGCGCGCGCCCTCTTCCATCGCCGTCGTCGCGCGATCCAGCGGCACGTTGATCCGGACTTTCATCGCCCGGCGATGGTCCGGATCGCGCACGGCCAGCGTCAGTCGCACACGCTCTTCGGCGGGCTGATCCTCGCGTTCGAGCACGCGCCCGTCGAGCGAGAGGACGCGCGGATAGGCAATCGGTTCGGCGCCGACCATGGCAGAGCGCGCCCAGATCACGCTCGTCCCCAATGCCAGCACGCTCGCCAGGGCCATGGACGCGATCATCAGCTGCGTCCTGTCCTCCTTCCCCTTCCACACCGCCAGCGCACCGAGACCGCCAAGAGCGCACGCGGCTAGGAATGTCGCCCACTCCCATGGCGCATCGAACAGGAACCACGCCCCGATGCCGCTCGCGAAACCCACTGCGAGCCAAGGGCCGCGATCGAATCCGGCACGGTCGAGAAAGCGCTCCGCACGGTCGGCCAGAGCCGCCGGGACACTGGACAAGCGGCGGCGCTTGCGCCATTGGCGCTGCGCTGCACCATCATGTGGGGTATCGCCCCCGTGAAACGGCACGTCAGCCACCGGAGGCGCCGATCGCGTCGCCATCACGATATCAGAAGGGAAAGCGGGTATAATGGCAAGCGATAGCGACGCGGCACACGGAAAGGTCGTAACGCGCTTCGCCCCTTCGCCCACCGGTTTTCTGCATATCGGCGGCGCGCGTACCGCGCTTTTCAACTGGCTCTTCGCCCGGCACCACGGCGGCAAGGCGCTGCTTCGGATCGAGGATACCGATCGCAAGCGCTCCACCCAGGACGCGATCGACAAGATCATCGAAGGTCTCGACTGGCTCGGCCTCGATTACGACGATGCACCCGTGTTCCAGTCGGACCGAGCCGAGCGCCATGCCGAAGTCGCCCACCAGCTGCTCGATGCCGGCCATGCCTATAAATGCTACGCGACGCCGGAAGAACTCGAGGCGATGCGCGCCGAACAGCGCGCGAACAAGCTTCCGATGCGCTACGATGGCCGGTGGCGCGATCGCGATGCCTCGGAAGCCCCCGAGGGCGCGCCTTTCACGATCCGGTTGAAGACGCCGCAGGACGGCGAAACGGTGATCGAGGATGCGGTGCAGGGCCGCGTGACCGTCCGCAACGAAGAAATCGACGATTACATCCTGCTGCGCGCCGACGGAACGCCGACCTATATGCTGGCCGTGGTGGTCGACGACCATGACATGGGTGTCACCCACATCATTCGCGGCGACGATCATCTCAACAACGCCTTCCGCCAATTGCCGATCATCAAGGCGATGAATGAGATCGGGGGGGGCTGGCCCGAGCCGATCTACGCCCACATCCCGCTGATCCACGGGACGGACGGTGCAAAGCTCTCCAAACGCCACGGCGCGGTGGGTGTCGAAGCCTATCGCGACGAAGAAGGCGTACTGCCCGAAGCGCTGTTCAATTATCTTCTGCGCCTTGGCTGGGGCCATGGCGACCGCGAAGAGATTACGCGCGAGGAAGCGGTCGAACTGTTCGATCTGAAGGGCGTCGGCAAAAGCGCTTCGCGTTTCGATCTGAAGAAGCTTCAGAATCTCAACGGCCACTATATTCGCGAGGCGGACGACACGCGCCTCGCCGCGCTGGTTGCCAAGCGGATCGGTCCGGATGCCGATGAGAAGCTGCTCGCCGAAGCGATGCCGGTACTCAAGACGCGCGCCCGTTCGCTGAACGAGCTGGCCGAAGGCGCTGCCTTCCTGTTCGCTACCCGCCCCCTTGTCCTGACCGAGAAAGCGGCCGGTCTGCTCGACGATCAGGCGCGCATATATCTCGCCGAAGTTTCGACCGCGCTAGCAGCGGAAAACGACTGGACAACCGAGACGCTGGAAGCCACTACCAAAGCGCTCGCCGAACGGCTCGAACTGGGCCTCGGCAAGCTCGCGCAGCCGATGCGCGCGGCACTGACGGGGACGACGACGTCCCCTGGAATTTTCGACGTTCTGGTCCTGTTGGGACGGGAAGAGGCGCTCGCACGGATCGACGCGCAAGCCCTCCCGGCAGGCTCGGAAGACCAATAGCTTAAGGAGCAGATTATGGCCGACAAGCAGGCGAAACTGGACTTCGGCGACAGCTCGGTGGATTTCCCCGTGCTCGAAGGGACGTGCGGTCCCGACGTGGTCGACATCCGCAAGCTGTACGGATCGACGGGCAAGTTCACTTACGATCCCGGTTACAAGTCCACGGCGAGCTGCGAAAGCGCGCTCACCTTCATCGACGGTGAAGAAGGCGTCCTGCTCCACCGCGGCTACCCGATCGGGCAGCTTGCCGAACATTCCAATTTCATGGAAGTCTCGCACCTGCTGCTGAACGGCGAGTTGCCGACGCAGGACGAGCTGGACGATTTCACCTACACGATCACGCGCCACACCATGGTGCATGATCAGCTGCGCCAGTTCTATCAGGGTTTCCGCCGCGATGCGCACCCGATGGCGATCATGTGCGGCGTGGTCGGCGCGCTGTCGGCCTTCTATCACGACAGCACCGACATTTCGGACCCCGAGCACCGCAAGATTTCCAGCCACCGGCTGATCGCCAAGATGCCGACCATCGCGGCGATGGCGTATAAATATTCGATCGGCCAACCCTTCATGTCGCCGCAGAATTCGCTGAGCTATACGGGCAATTTCCTGCGCATGACGTTCGGCGTTCCGGCCGAGGAATATGAGATCCACCCTGCGATCGAGCGGGCGATGGACCGGATCTTCATCCTCCACGCCGATCACGAACAGAATGCTTCGACCTCGACCGTCCGGCTCGCCGGTTCGTCGGGCGCGAACCCGTTCGCCTGCATCGCGGCCGGCATCGCCTGTCTATGGGGCCCGGCGCATGGCGGAGCGAACGAGGCGGCGCTGAACATGCTTCAGGAAATCGGTACGCCCGACAAGATCCCGCATTATATCGAGCGGGCCAAGGACAAGAACGATCCGTTCCGCCTGATGGGCTTCGGCCACCGGGTCTATAAGAACTATGATCCGCGCGCGACCGTGATGCAGAAGACGGTTCGCGAAGTGTTCGATGCGCTGAACGTCAGCAACCCGGTGTTCGAGACCGCGTTGCAGCTCGAGGAAATGGCACTTAACGACGATTACTTCATCGAGAAGAAGCTGTTCCCGAACGTCGATTTCTATTCCGGCGCGATCCTTTCGGCGATCGGCTTCCCGACCACGATGTTCACCGCCCTGTTCGCGCTAGCGCGTACGGTCGGCTGGGTGGCGCAGTGGAACGAAATGATCTCCGATCCCGGCCAGGTCATCGGTCGCCCGCGCCAGCTCTACACCGGCCCGACGCATCGCGATTACGTGCCGATCGACAAGCGCTGAGCGCAAAATCGAATGTGAATTTAGGAAAAAGGGGGTGCTGCGGCGCCCCCTTTTTTCATATCGAAGCGTCGGAAATTCGCACTGGATGCGCGACCTTATTTTCCGAGATTTGGACCGTCGCGTGGTTCGCTGCGCAGATCTTCTGCGGCCGGAACCGACAGCGTGAAGCGAGCCCCCTGCCCTCTTGCGCTTTCGACCGTCAGATCGCCGTCCATCGCGCGCGCTATGCGGCGGGAGATGTAGAGCCCCAGGCCCGATCCCCCGTCCCCGCTCCGCCCGAGACGCTCGAACTTTTCGAATATCTTGGCCTGCTGATCCTCGTCGATGCCATGGCCCTGATCCGCCACGGTCACCATCGCCCTTTGGCCGATCCGATCGAGGCGGACCCAGACCTGGCTGCCCTCCGGCGAATAGCGGATGGCGTTGTTGATCAGATTGATGAGAACCTGCAGCACGCGCCGGAACTCGGCGATCGCGAGCTGGCTTTCTCCGTTCGGCGGTGCGCTCAGCTCGATACCCTTTTCGCGCGCACGCACACCCAGAATTCCGCATGCCTGCCGCGCGACATTGCCGAGATCGATGCGGTCGGGTGCGGTAACGAAATCATCCGATTCCACGATTTCGAGGTCGGACAGGTCGTCGATCAGCGCGAGCAGGTGCTGGCCTGCCGCCGCGATATCGGCGGCGTAATTGCTGTATTCTTCACCCAAGGGGCCAGCGAGCTTGGTGCGAATCGTTTCGGCATTGGCGATGATGCGATTGATCGGCTGCCGCAGCACGGGAGAAAGATCGCGCCCGAGCGAGGGCGGTTCGGATCCGGGCTCGCTCGGCTCGTCCAGAGCGCCTGCACCCAACGGTCGATCGGCGAGAAGATGCAGGACGAACCCCGCACTGCCGGGTTCGGGTTGCCCGAGCGGTTCGAGATGCGCGGTCCAGCGCCGCTTCGATCCCTCGATCAGACACTCGGCTCCGTCGAGCAGGCGCCAGTGCAGTAGCTGTTGGTGCAAATTTCCGGGAAAAGTGACGAAGTCGGTCCAAGGCCTGCCGATCCCGCCTTCCATCGCGATCTGGAGCCGCGTCAGATCGGGCGCTTCGACCGCCACTGAAAGCACGCGCTGCGAAGGATCGAGCCGCGCGGTCAGGTCCGAAAGATTGCGGCTCAGTTCGGCGCGTCGGCGCGCAGCCTCCAATTCGTCTTCCGGCGGCAATTCCTCGGCATGCCAGGATACCAATCCGAGCTCGGACCCTTGGGCCGAACCGTCGGAGCCGCTCTGAGGCTCGATCTCGATCCAGGCCGTTATCCGATCGCGCCCGTCGATTGCACGGAACTGGCGTGCGAGACGCAGGCCGAACCGCTGGGCCTTGTCCACCAGAGCGCGCAATTCGGGAATGGCGACCGGCCCGCCGATCTTTCCCCCGCACTCGGTCTGAAGGCTGGCGAGCGGTTCTTCCGCTTCGACAAGCATTCCGTCCGCATCGACGAAGGCGCGCGCGATGAATTTCGTTCCGATCGTCGCCATAGTCAATTTCCAGGCCAGCCCGCGCTGCGCGCAAGCAGATTGAGCGCTTCGCGCGTACCGATATCGGCAAGGCCGCTGGGCGGATCGCGGTCAGGGTGGAGGCGAAGGATCTGCGCTTCGACATCCTGCGGCTTCAGCCCCGCCGCTCTCAGTCCCAAGGCAAGGCGGGCGACCTGGCTTTCATGAGTCGATACGGCAACGATGTCGCGCGGCTGCCCGGTGCGCAGCGCCAGTGCGGATAAAAACAGGCCGATGCCCGCCTGATCGAAGATGAGAGCATTCGTCGCATCCTTGCCGACCAGCGTCGCAACCCGCTCCAGCAGCGACAGCCGCCCCGCAGCCTCGTCGTACTCTGCGCGCAAACGCCCCTCGGCCCGAACCAGGGCGTCGGAGAGATCGTCACCGTTATAGGCGC
Organism: Erythrobacter sp. A6_0; assembly: GCF_017744235.1. Classification (NCBI taxonomy): domain Bacteria; kingdom Pseudomonadati; phylum Pseudomonadota; class Alphaproteobacteria; order Sphingomonadales; family Erythrobacteraceae; genus Erythrobacter; species Erythrobacter sp. A6_0. The sequence goes on along the minus strand of NZ_JAGHQR010000001.1, from coordinate 625,562 downwards.
GCCAGGCGAGCAGGAGAGCGTGGAACAGATCTCCGGGCAGTTCGCTCAGCGGCAAGCTCATTCGTCGCTGGGTCTGTGCGTACCGCGCCTGCGCGGCAAGCGACGCCATGGCACCACTGGCAATACCGGCATCTTCGTGTCCGATGAGCGATTGGAGCAGGGGCGAAATGACGGGATCGAGGCCGAATTCCCCTTCCATCCGTGCCGACAATTGCCATTCCAAAGCCAGCGCGTGGCAATGGGCCACCAGCGGCAGCGAAGCGAAGAGCGTTTCGGACAGGGACTCGCCATGTTCGGCAGCGAACTCCTCGCGCCCTTTCACTCCTGTCGCCTCGGCCTGTACGCGCAGCACCTGCCAGGCCAGATGCGTCAGCATGCTGCGGATGCGTGCGACCAGCTCGTCGCTAAAAAGCGACTGGTCACGCGTCGACAGGAGATGACCGAGAATGGGGCCGATCCGCCCAAGCGCCTTGTCGCCCTGCGCCAGCGCCCTGCGCAACCCTTCGCCTTCCGGCCAGTGAGGATCGGCGCGTGGAGACGCGGTTGGAATTGGCCCGGATTTCGGCTCGATCATGAGGTCTCGCGTAGCATCGCGTGGTTAAGGCAGCGTTAGCCTATCGGACCGGATCGCACGCGATAGTGCGGCCAGTACGAATACCGCCAGCAATGCCATAACAGGCTGGAGAACGCCCAAATATCCGGCCGGAACCAGCACGGCAAGCAGGGCGATCCGATCGGACAGAACCGGGCGAATGGCAATGGGAGCCATTTTCGATCCGATCCGCAACAGGCCGAGCAGGACGACGGGAAAAAACAGATCGATCCAGGTGCCCGTCCCCCGACTCGCAAAAGCGAGAAGACTGATAAGCAGAACATCACCTGCTCCGCCGAGCAAAATGGCTGCGTCCCACACCTTGACCTCTTCACCCGGCGGCCGAGCCAGCTTGAGAACAATGTCCGCGATCGGAAGCGCGAACGCCATGACGCTGGACATCAGCAGCCCGGTCAGCGGTTTGCCGAACAGGGCCAGAACGGCTGCGAGGATCCCTGCCGCTACTGCCACGAGGAGAGGCATACGCTCGAACCGCGAACCAACCACATCCCGCGCCAGCCTGATACCGATCCTTTCGGCCAGCGCCCGCCCCGGCGCGGCGAAGGACACCGGTTGCGCCCGGCGAGCGATCCAGCGCCCCTCCCGCGCCTCGAGGCTCCCCTCGTCCTCGGACGGGCTCCAGGAGATATCTTCGATCAGCGCCGGATCGAGAGCTTCGGCGCGCACGCCCGATTGAAGCGCGATCCTGAGAAGCGATGATGCTGCATCCGCATCGGACGGCAGATCCGCCAATCGCTCGATCGCCTCGCCTCGGATCGAAAGAAGGCCCGCCCACGCCCGGTCGGCATCGATCCGCTCGAACCCGAGCGGTACGGCCAGTTCTGCTGGGAACGTCGCGACACCAGGCCTTTCGCCGATTGCTGCGCGTGCGGTTTCGATGTCCAGAGCAAGACCATCGGCAATCACGATCACCCGATCGCCGGCGCTGATGGCGCCCGAAAGACTGCGCAGATCCTCGATCGCGCGGAACCGCATACCCGATTTTTCGGCCCGATGCTGGCCCACGATTGCATCCGGCCCGAGGCCGCGGATCATGCACAACACGATGTCGCAATCGAGAGCCTTGGCGCAGTCGATTTGGTGCGACAGCACGCTACGCCCCACGAAAGTGCGGAACGCGGCCTTCTGCCCAGCCCTTGCGGGATCTTCGGCCAAAGCTGTCAACAGGGCGATACGCAAAAAAGCCGGTCCTCGAATGGCAATCGGTCTGTCCCACGCCTAGCGATGCGCGCTCCAATTGCCAAAACTTGTGGGCCAGAATTTGGCCCTAACGGGATCCGGCGCCGCGAATGACATCCAGCTGGTCCGAGATTTCGCGTATGGCATGCGGATCGCCCGGCACACCCATCGCCGCTTGATCCGCCAATCGCATGATCTCTTCGGCGTGAAAGCCGGCCGCAACCGCGTGGAGATGCTGGGCCGCCATGCGCCAATTCGCATCGCAGCGCGCCCGCCGCATCAGATCGATCTGGCGTTCCACGCTTTCCACGAAGCCGGTGCGCAATTGCGCTTCGAGCGCTCTGTCATTTCCGGCGGCGGCCGCAACTGCATGATCGAAGGGGCCGGGGTGGAATGCCATCGGGTCGGCCTAGCGAGGCAAAGTTAATCCGGGGTTTAAGGAAACGGGATTCGTGATACGTTCGGGTGATGAACAGGGATCACATCCGCGCCGTCGAACGCGAGGACAATTCGCCGGAAAATCTCACGACCGCGGACGATGGCGCTCCGATCGACCAGTCTGCTGATTCGATCGATGAGGAAGACGACGTCGAATGGATCGAGGAACCGCAGCGAGGCCGGGCCACGGCGTGGGCGATCCCTTCCCTCTTCGTTCTCGCCATCCTTGGCTGGACCGGGTTCTTCGGGTGGAGCTTTAAAGATTCGATCATCTCGGGAGGAACGCCCGAACAGTGGATCGACTGGATTGTCGCCTGGGCGATCCCCGTGCTCCTGATCCTAGCAATCTGGCTGCTTACGATGCGCCTCTCGACACGCGAGGCAGGCCGCTTCGGCGATGCCGCGCGGCTTCTCGCACTCGAGTCGGAGCGCTTGGAAGAGAGATTGCTGGCCATCAATCGCGAGCTGAGCCTGGCACGCGAATTTCTCGCCGAGCAGAATCGCGATCTCGACTATCTTGGCCGGACGGCGACCGAGCGCCTGTCGACCCATGCCGATCGCTTGCAGGAGCTCGTCCGCGAGAACGGCGATCAGGTGGATGCGATTGCCGGCGTCAGTGCCACCGCGCTCGACAATATGGAGAAATTGCGCGGCGACCTGCCCGTGATCGCCAATTCCGCGCGCGACGTTACCAATCGTATCGGTAGCGCAGGCCAGACCGCCCAGGAACAGCTCGAAGGATTGGTCGTAGGCTTCGAGAGGTTGAATACGTTCGGCGAGGCGAGCGAACGCCAGGTTACGTCGCTCAGCGAGCGCCTCGATAGTCTGCTCGGCGACATGGGCGAACGCCTCGATCAGATCGAGGGCTCTGCGGCTGCGCGTTTCGCGGCCATTCGCGACAACAGCGATAGCCTTCGCGAGACTCTCGATACGCAGGAAGTAACCGCCTTGGCGGCCATCCACAGCCGAGCCGATGCCCTCAAGGCTGAACTCGCCCGTATTGCCGAACTTCGCAACGAAGAGGACGAGGCAATTTTCACGGTGCTGTTGGACCGGATCGCGGTCCTGCGCGATGAAGCCGCCGTGACTTCGCAAAACGTCCGCGAGGCCGAGCAGGCCGCTTTGACCGCATGGTCCGGTCAGGTCGAAGCGCTACGCACTCGATTGCTGACGATCATCGAAGAAGTCACGCAGATCGACGCGCAATCCCTGGCCAATTCGCAAGCCAAGCTTCAGGCGCTGGTGGAAGAAGCCGAAACCGTCGATCGCCTGATTGGCGAGCGTCATCAGACCTTCGATGACGAAGTGGCGCGTCGCCGCACGCGGATTGCCGAGAGCGAGAACGAGGCGCTGAACGCGCTGGCGGAAAGGATGGCCACGTTCGACGATCGCCTGACTGAGCAGCGTGACGGCCAGATCGACCACCTGACCGCTTTGAGCGCGCGTGCCGAAGACGCGGAAGGATGGATCGATGCGCTCGGTCGGCTCATCGCATCCGCCGCCGAACAGGGCGAGGATACGGAGCGCTCCCTCGCGGCAGCTGTCGAGCGGCTGTCCGATAAGCTCGCCGATAGCCGCACTTCGCTGGATGGTACCCATGAGCAGATCGAGGAGCTGACGGTAAGGGCCGTGCGTCTGCTCGAGCTGATCAAGGCCAGCGCATCGCATAGCGAGGATGATTTGCCCCGCTCTATCGAAGCGTTCAACGCGACGCTTTCCGATCTGGAAAGCCGCACAGAGTCCCTGCGGGGCGCGCTCGCCGATGCCGATCGCAGCGGCACCGAACTGGGCGAGACGGTTTCCAACGCGGAACATCGCAGCCGCGAGGCGACCGCAGCGCTTGACTCCTTCAGCGAGGGGCTTTCCGGCACAATCGAAGAGCAGGCCGCCGCTCTCGACACTCTCACCGAGAAATTGGAGCGGATCGAGGCCGAGAACGCACGGGTTGCCGGGCAGGCGCGCGAGGAATTGAACGCTGCGATCGCTGCCCTGCGCGGAGAGGCCGCTCAAGCGCTCGCCTCCATAGAGGAAAATCAGGCGGACAGGATTCTCGCGCTCGCGGACCGCATTGGCGAGGCCAGTGCGAAAGCCATCGACGAAGCGTTGGAAGAGCGCACGGAAGCGGCAATCGGCTCGCTCGACGAAGCCAGCGCGCGTGCCAGCGCGTCGAGCCGGGAAGCGGCCCTGGAACTGCGCGATCAGCTCGCCAAGGTCAACGAGCTGGTCGGCAATATCGAATCCCGAGTGTCCCAGGCCCGCGCCCGAGCCGAAGAGCAGGTCGATAACGATTTTTCGCGCCGCGTCGCTCTCATCACCGAAAGCCTCAATTCCAATGCGATGGATATCGGAAAGGCGCTATCGACCGAAGTCACCGACACGGCCTGGACATCGTATCTGCGCGGCGATCGCGGGATTTTCACGCGCCGCGCTGTCAGACTGCTCGACAACACGCAAGCGCGCGAGATCGCGGAGCTGTTCGACCAGGACATGGACTTTCGCGAACATGTCAGCCGCTATATCCACGATTTCGAAGCGATGCTGCGCATGCTGCTCTCTACCCGCGACGGGCACGCGCTGGGCGTTACCGTGCTAAGCTCGGACATCGGCAAGCTCTACGTCACGCTCGCTCAGGCGATCGAACGATTGCGCGAATAGCGCAACCGGATCATTGGATGCGGTTCAGTAGGATGGGGCGCGGTTGAACAGGTCGAGCTGTTCGTATCCCACCCACCCATAAACATAATTGAGCACGTAAAGCGCCGTCAGCACGGCCGCGAGCAAGGTCGCGCGCACGAGCAACCGTTTGGGGCGAAAATTACCCGGCGCGCTGTCAGCCTGTCCCGGTATCTTTTCGAGCCCCATCTCGTCATGCGTCCGCACGCCGAACGGGAGGAGCACGAATGCGCTCATCACCCAGAACAAAACGTAGATCGCGATGATCGAGGTCCAGTGCATCGGGAAAACCCTATCCTTTGGAGGGCAGCATGACGCGCACTTGCGGGCGCTTGCCGGACCAGCGTTGCGCCGCACGGCGCGCGGCGAGGCGGGCGGCTTCGTGGATCGAGGCGGGGTCACGCCCATCCTTCCCCTTCAGTCGCGATATCGCTTTCGTCACGTCGGCGCTGGCTTCCGCGATAAACTCGTCCTGATCCTCGTCCAATGGCAGGCCGAGTGTTTCGATACGCGGTGCGAATTTGTCGTCCAGCACCACGAACACCACGCCGTCGCGCGACAGGCGGCGACGCATCACCACCGCGTCTCCATCGGCGGGCGAAATGATGTCCCCGTCGAGCACAAGGCGACCGGTATGCACCTCGCCGATCTTGCCGGGTTTTCCCGGCGCGAGGCGGATGATGTCGCCCGATTTCTGGACCACATTGTGCGGGATGCCGCATTCCTCGCCGAGCCGCGCCTGTTCGAACAGATGCCGAGTCTCGCCATGGACGGGCACGAGGATTTCCGGCTCCAGCCAGGAATAGAGCGCCTCGAGCTCCGGGCGCCCGGGATGGCCGGACACGTGGATGAGGTTCTGCTTGTCGGTGACCATCACGATCCCGCGTTCGGCAAGACGGTTCTGGATCGCCCCAATGGCGATTTCGTTGCCGGGGATCTGGCGGCTTGAGAAGAGGACGACATCGCCCTGCGTCAGTTCGAGCGGGTGATTTTCCTCCGAAATGCGCGACAGGGCGGCGCGCGGCTCGCCCTGCCCGCCGGTCGCGACGATGAGCAGTTCGCCGCGCGGCAGACCCATCGCGGTGTCGAAATCCACCGGCTCTGGAAAATCGAGCAGATAGCCATTGTCCTGCGCCACCGCGATGATGCGGTCGAGCGAGCGCCCGGCAACGCAGATCTGGCGCCCCGTCTCGCGCGCGACTTCGCCCAGCGTGTGCAAGCGCGCCACATTGCTGGCGAAGGTCGTCACGAGCACGCGCTTGCCCTTGTGACGCGAAATCTCATCCATCAAACCGCGATGGACGGCCCCCTCCGATCCGCTCGGATTGGGATTGAAGACGTTGGTGCTGTCGCAAACGAGAGCGAGGACGCCCTCTTCGCCAATGGCGCGCAAGTCTTCTTCGCTGGTCGGTTCGCCGATGATGGGGTCTTCGTCCAGCTTCCAGTCGCCGGTGTGGAAGACGCGGCCCTGCGGCGTCTCGATCAGGAGAGCGTTACCCTCGGCGATCGAATGGGAGAGAGGGATATAGGTAATGTCGAACGGGCCGACGGAAAATTCGCCGTGATCGTCCTCGATCACATTCACCTCGACTTCACCGGCGATGCCCGCTTCCTGCAATTTGCGGCGCACGAGTTCGGCAGTGAAGGGTGTGGCATAGATAGGGACGCCCAAATCGGCTGCGAAATAGGGGATCGCACCGATATGATCCTCGTGCCCGTGAGTAATCACCAAAGCTTCGAGGCTGTCCAACCGGTCCTCGATGAATTCAAGATCGGCGAAGACGAGATCGACGCCGGGATATTGCTCACCCGAAAAGGTCATGCCGAGATCGACCATGAGCCACCGCCCCTGGCAGCCATAGAGATTGACGTTCATCCCGATCTCGCCGGACCCGCCAAGCGAGAGAAACAACAATTCGTCTTCGGGCGTGTAATTCTTTTTCACAATGCCTCTTTTCAAGTCGCGCCGGTGAGAGCGCGTTCGGCCAGGATCGCCAGGCCTTCCAAAGTCAAATCGCTGTCCACGGCGTCGAACAGGTCGGTGTGTTCATCGAACAGCAGGGCGAGCCCGCCAGTCGCAACCGTTTTCGCGGGGCGGCCGATCTCGCTTTTGATACGAGCGACAAGCCCTTCCATCAGTGAGACATAGCCCCAGAAGACGCCGATCAGCATCTGGTCTTCGGTGTTGCGGCCGATCACACTGTCCGTGCGCGGCTTCTCGATTGCAATGCGCGGCAGCTTCGCCGTGTTCCCGACCAAAGCATCGAGCGACAGGTTTATACCTGGCGCGATGATGCCGCCTTTGTAGGCGCCGTTGAAATCGACCGCGTCGAAGGTGGTCGCGGTACCGAAATCGATAACGATCAGATCGCCGCCATATTTTGCATGGGCGGCAATCGTGTTGAGCGCGCGGTCCGCGCCAAGCGAACTTGGCTGTTCGATATCGGCATGGAAACCGTATTCCGCGCTGCCCTGCCCAGCGATCAACGGTTCGACGCCGAAATACTTCTGCGACAGCACCGTCAGATTGTGGATAGCGCGCGGGACCACCGATCCGATAATTATCGCCGAAACGTCCTGCTTCCCATATCCTTCGATCGTGAGCAGCTGAAGCAGCCAGACGGCATATTCGTCGCCCGTGCGGCGTGCGTCGGTGGCGATACGCCAGCGAGTCTTGATTTCCGTGCCTTCGAACAGGGCGAAGACGATATTGGTGTTCCCGACATCGACGGCGAGCAGCATCGGTCTCTCCTCAGGCGAGCATCACGTCGCCGGCGTGAATGGCACGGCAGGTCCCATCCGCCAAGCGCAGTAACAAGGAACCGTCCTCGGCAAGGCCGGCGAAGGCTCCTTCAATCCGGGTTCCGCCGGGCTCGTGGACGGAGAGCGGCGTTCCTTCAGGCGTTGCCAGATCGCTCCATCGGCGCAGGATCGGTTCGAGGCCGTAGATGCGCCAGCGCGCAAGGATTTCCGCGAAATTGTCGGCCAAATCGCGTGCGAAGATATCGCGGTCGGGCGCGGGGCCGAATGCAGTCAAGGCAATCGTAGCGCGGTCGGCGATAGCGGGCGCTTGCTTCAGATTGACGCCGATCCCGATCACGACAGCAGGGCCTGTGGATTCGAGCAGAATGCCCGACAATTTCGTTCCGCCGACCAGGAGATCGTTGGGCCATTTGAGAACCGGCATCCGTTCGGCCGGACAGAGCGGACGCACCGTTTCGCAAAGCGCGACGCCTGCGACCAGCGAGAGCGTGTGCGCGGGCGGATCGCCTGAGCCGGGCCGGACAATGGTCGAGCCCATCAAATTGCCACGCCCGTCAAACCAACCCCGCCCCTGGCGGCCCCTCCCCGCGGTCTGACGGTCGGCGATCAGCCAATCGCCTTCGGCTATAGGATCGCCCGCACGCAGGCTCTCCAGCAGATCGGCATTGGTCGAGCCGGTTTCGGCGACGGTCCGTATCAAACGACGGTGAAGAGCACGCTGGCGGCGCGGTCCGCCACGCCCTCAAGCCACGGCGTCGCGAGATAGCCGAGCGGCGACATCAGCAGGGCGCTGAGGCCGAGCACCACCCAATGGCCGGTCGGACTGTCGGCAATCACCGCCTCGCCTTCGGGCGCTGTGCTGAGCGGCTCGTCGAAGAACATCACCTTGACGAATTTCAGGTAATAGAACGCGCCGATCACGCTGGCGGCGATACCGATGGCGGCGAGCGCGATCAGATCGGCCTCGACCGCGGCCTGGAAGACCACGAATTTGCCCCAGAAGCCGAACAGCGGCGGAATTCCGGCAAGGCTGAACATCAGGATCAGCAGACACCAGGCGAGAGCCGGCTTGGTGGTCGAGAGGCCCGAGATGCCTGCAAAGGTCTCGATCTGCTCACCGGAACTGTCGCGTAGCATCAGCAGGGCGGCGAAAGAGCCGATGGTCATCGCCGCGTAGATCGCGAGATAGACCAACACCGAACTTGCCCCCTGCGGCGTCGCGGCGGCGAGACCGATCAGGATGAAGCCGACATTGTTGATCGAGCTGTAAGCCAGCAGGCGCTTAAGATTCTGCTGACCGATAGCGCCGAGCGCACCGACCACGATCGAGGCAAGGGCCGCGAAGATCACGATCTGGCGCCACGCATCGGTCTGCGCTCCGAACGCGTCGAGCGCGATGCGAGTGAGCATGACGACCGCTGCCACCTTCGGCGCACTGGCGAAGAAGGCGGTGACCGGCGTCGGCGCGCCTTCGTAGACGTCCGGCGTCCACATGTGGAACGGCACTGCCGCGATCTTGAACGCGAGGCCTGCGAGCACGAAGACGACGCCGAACAGCGCGCCGGTCGAGAAACCATCCGCAAAGGCTATGCTGATTCCGGAATAGGAGGTCGTGCCGGCGAAACCGTAAACGAGGCTCATCCCGTAAAGGATAATGCCCGAGGCAAGCGCGCCAAGGATGAAATATTTGAGGCCCGCTTCGTTCGAGCGCGCGTCATTGCGCAGGAAAGCGGCCAGCACGTAGCTCGCCAGGCTCGACAGTTCGAGGCCGACATACAGCGTCACCAGATCGACGGCGGAGACCATCATGCCCATGCCGACGGCTGCAAACAGCATCAGCACCGGATATTCGGGGCGATAGGCGCCACGCGCATCGAAGAAGCGCGGCGTAACCACGAGACAGGCGATCGTCGCGAGATAGATCACGATCTTCGCAAAGCTGCCGAAGCCGTCCGCGCTGTAAAGGCCGCCGAACGCTTCCCCGCTCATCGCGTAGGCGGGATCGAACAGGAGATGGACAGTCCAGGCGGTCGCGCCGAAAAGGACGGCGGCAGCCACGATCGTGACGGCGCGCGAGGCTTTCGGCATCCAGGCGGACACGAGGAGCAGGATCAACGCGGCGACCGAAAGCATTACTTCCGGTGCGGCGAGGTAGAAAGAGGCAGCGTAGGTCATCAGTGCGAACCCTCCGCCGCAGCCGATCCTTCGGCATGGTCGCCAGCGACGTAATTTGCAGCGTGCTCGCGCGGTTCACCCACGGCAAGCGCGCTGTCTCCCGCAGGCGCGGCGCGCGCGAGGCGCACTTCCAGCGCGGCAATGTCGGCGCGCATCGGAGCGAGGAAGCTCTCGGGATAGACACCCATCCACAAGACCGCCGCCGCGATCGGGCCTAGCATGGCCCATTCGCGCAGGGAGAGGTCGGGCATCGCAGCCGCATCTGCGTTCTTCTGAATGCCGAACACGACGCGGCGGTAGAGATAAAGCATGTAGGCAGCGCCCAGAATGATACCGGTGGTGAGGATGAGCGTGGCCCAGGTCGAGACTTCGTAGACCCCGGCCAGCGCCAGAAATTCGCCGACGAAATTGCTCGTACCGGGAAGGCCGATGCTCGCCATGGTGAACAGGAGGAAGAAGAAGGCATAGCGCGGCATGTTGATGGCGAGGCCGCCATACCGTCCGATCTCGCGTGTGTGCAGTCGATCGTAGATCACGCCGACGCACAGGAACAACGCACCCGAAACCAGCCCGTGGCCGAGCATGATCATCATCGCGCCCTCGATCCCCTGCACGTTGAAAGCGAACAGGCCCGCCGTCACGATCGCCATGTGGGCGACCGAGCTGTAGGCGATCAGTTTCTTCATGTCGTGCTGCACCAGCGCGACGAGCGATGTGTAGATCACCGCCACCATCGACAGGCCGAACACCAGCCAAAGGAATTGCGAACTCGCTTCGGGGAACATCGGCAGGCTGAAGCGGATGAAGCCATAACCGCCCAGCTTCAGGAGAACGCCTGCGAGGATGACCGAGCCCGCCGTCGGCGCCTGGACGTGCGCGTCGGGAAGCCAGGTGTGGACCGGCCACATCGGCATCTTCACTGCGAAGCTGGCGAAGAAGGCCAGCCACAACCAGGTCTGTGCACCGGGGGTGAAATCATACTGCATCAGCGTTGGGATGTCGCTGGTGCCCGCCTGGTTCACCATCCACATCATCGCGATCAGCATCACCACCGATCCGAGCAGGGTATACAGGAAGAATTTGTAGCTCGCGTAGATGCGATTGTCCCCGCCCCACACGCCGATGATCAGATACATCGGGATCAGGCCGGCTTCGAAGAAGATATAGAACAGGAACATGTCCTGCGCCGCGAACACGCCGATCATGAGCGTTTCCATGATCAGGAAAGCGGCCATATATTCGCCGACGCGCTTCTGAATCCCGTCCCAACTGGCGAGGATGCAGATCGGCATCAGGAAGACGCTGAGCATGATCAGCATCAGCGCGATCCCGTCGATCCCCAGCGCATAGTCGAACACCGCGAAGAGGTCCGCGCGTTCGGTGAATTGCCACTGGGCGCCGCCGATATCGTAATTCAGCCAGAGCGCGATGCCGAGCGCCAGATTGACCAGCGTGGCGACCAGCGCGGTCAGTCGTGCGGTTGCCGCAGGAAGAAACAGGCAGGCAATCCCCGCCGCCAGCGGCACGATCAGCATCGTCGAGAGGATGGGGAATTCCATCAGAACAGGACCGCCTTAAACCAGAACATATGTGACTGCGGCGACCAGGCCGAGAAGCATCACCAGCGCGTAGCTGTAGACGTACCCGCTCTGCACCCGCTTCGCGAGCATGCTGCCGCGCTCGACGACCCAGGCCGCACCATTGGGACCGAAGCGATCGATCGTTCCGACATCGCCAAGCTTCCAGAACTGTCGGCCGAGCCACAGCGAAGGCCGGATGAACACGCGCTCGTACAATTCGTCGAAATACCACTTGTTGTAGAAGAAGCGGTAGACCGGGCCGAGCTGCTCCGCCCCCTTCGCCGGCAGCGAGGTGTCGCGGATATAGGCCATCCACGCCGCGAGCAGGCCGAGCAGCATCACGATCGCAGCGGCATACTTCACCAGATAGGGCGTCGCATGCATCGCGTGGATCAGCGGCTCGTTGTAGAAGATGGAGCCGTTCCAGAACGCCGCGCTGTCGAGGAAGGTCGGCGCGAACAGCTGGCCTGCCAGCACCGCGCCGATCGACAGGATGCCAAGCGGGATGAGCATGGAGATCGGGCTTTCGTGCGGGTGATAGCCCGCCGTGCCCGCCTGATAATTCGGCGAAGGGACGTGATGCGTCGTGTCGTGCCCGGCATCTTCCTGAACCGGCGGATTGTGCTCTTCCGGCTCGTCATGCCCGGCATGGACGGCGTGCTGGATATGCTCGCTATCGGCCCAGCGTGGCTTGCCCCAGAAGGTGAGGAACATCAGGCGCCAGCTGTAGAAGCTGGTCAGCAACGCGGCGAAGGTGCCCATCCAGAAGGCGAACTGCCCCAGCTCGGTCCCGCGCGCATAGGCGACTTCGAGGATCGCATCCTTCGACCAGAAACCCGCGAAGCCGACGCCGAGATGATAAACCCCAACCCCGGTGATCGCCAGCGTGCCTGCCAGCATGGCGTAGAAGGTGAACGGGATCTCCTTACGCAGCGCCCCGTAATAGCGCATGTCCTGTTCGTGATGCATCGCATGGATGACCGAGCCTGCGCCCAGGAACAGCAGCGCCTTGAAGAAGGCGTGGGTGAAGAGGTGGAACATCGCCGCACCGTATGCACCGACGCCCGCGGCGAAGAACATGTAGCCGAGCTGCGAACAGGTCGAATAGGCGATGACGCGCTTGATGTCCCACTGCGTCGTGCCGACCGTGGCGGCGAAGATGCAGGTCGCCGCACCGATGAATGTGACGAGGCCGAGCGCGAACGGCGCAGCTTCGAACATCGGCGACAGGCGGCAGACCATGAACACGCCCGCGGTCACCATGGTGGCAGCGTGGATCAGCGCGGAAACGGGCGTCGGCCCCTCCATCGCGTCGGGCAACCAGGTATGGAGGCCGAGCTGTGCCGATTTGCCCATCGCACCGATGAACAGCAGCACGCACAGAACGTCCATCGTATTGGCGCGATAGCCCAGGAAACCGATGCTAGCTCCCGACATGCCCGGCGCGGCGGCCAAGATTTCGGGAATCGAGACGGTACCGAACACAAGGAACGTTCCGAAAATCCCGAGCATGAAGCCTAGATCGCCTACGCGATTGACCACAAACGCCTTCATCGCGGCGGCATTGGCGCTCGGCTTCTTGAACCAGAAGCCGATGAGAAGATAGCTGGCGAGCCCCACCCCTTCCCATCCGAAGAACATCTGGACGAGATTGTCGGCCGTCACCAGCATCAGCATGGCGAAGGTGAAAAGCGAGAGATAGGCGAAGAAGCGCGGCTGATCCGGATCCTCCTCCATATAGCCCCAGCTATAGAGGTGGACGAGGGCGGACACGGTCGTCACCACCACCAGCATCACGGCCGTCAGCGTATCGACGCGCAGCGCCCAGTCGAAGGTCAGATCGCCGGACTGCATCCATTGCAGCACCGGCACCACCGTCGCACTCGCATCGCCGGACACGAAGCTGAGGAAGATCGGCCAGCTCAGCGCGCAGGCGATGAACAGCGCGCCGGTCGTCACCGCCTTGGTGACGACGCTCGGCATCGTCTTGTTGACGATTCCGCCGATGATCGCGGCGAACAGCGGGAGGAAAACGATCAGGATGATGGAGGTCTGCACCGGGCGGTTATCCCTTCATCCGATTGACGTCGTCGACCGCGATCGTGCCGCGGCCACGGAAATAGATCACCAGGATCGCCAGCCCGATCGCCGCTTCCGACGCCGCGACGGCGAGAATGAACATGGCGAAGATCTGCCCCGTAAGATCGTTCAGGAAGGCGCTGAAGGCGACCATGTTGATATTTACCGCCAACAGGATCAGCTCGATCGCCATCAGGATCACGATGATGTTCTTGCGGTTCAGAAAAATGCCCAGGACGCCGAGCACGAACAGGATCGCGCTCACGACGATATAATGTTCGATGCCGATCACAGCTCGACCCCCTCACCCACGGTAGGACGCTTCATTACGGTCGCCTCGTTCGGATTGCGGCGGTTCTGCTTGGCGATATCCTGCTGACCGCGATGGTCGCCCGCGTTCTTGCGATGCGTCAGCACGATCGCGCCGATCATCGCAACGAGCAGCACCAAGCCGGTCGCTTCGAACAGGAAGATGTAATCGGAATAGAGCAGAGCGCCGAGCGCTTCGGTGTTGCTGACGCCAACGATCGGCGCAGCCATTCCGTCGGGCGTCCCGAGCGCGATTGCGCCAGCGCGATAGGCACCGATGCCCAGCACCAGTTCCGCCAGCAGCACCAGCGCGATCGCGATCCCGAGGGGAAAGTTCTTGATGAACCCGGCGCGCAGCTCCGCGAAATCGATGTCCAGCATCATAACGACGAACAGGAATAGCACCGCGACTGCGCCGACATAGACGATGACCAGCAGCATCGCGATGAATTCCGCGCCGACCAGTACCATGAGTCCCGCGGCGTTGAAGAAGGCGAGGATCAGCCACAGCACCGAATGGACCGGATTGCGCGACATGATGACCATGACCGCGGACGCAATCACCAGCACGGCGAACAGGTAGAAGGCGATAGTCTGAATCATGGGGCCCCAGTCTGGTTCGCGCGCCGGTTAGCGGTAGGGCGCGTCGGCTTCAAGGTTCGCGGCAATCGCCCGCTCCCACTTGTCCCCGTTCGCGAGCAGTTTCGCCTTGTCGTAGAGCAGCTCCTCGCGCGTTTCGGTCGAATATTCGAAATTCGGTCCCTCGACCACGGCATCCACCGGGCAGGCTTCCTGGCAGAAACCGCAATAGATGCACTTGGTCATGTCGATGTCGTAGCGCGTTGTGCGGCGCGAACCGTCGTCGCGCGGCTCGCTCTCGATCGTGATCGCCTGCGCCGGGCAAACCGCCTCGCAGAGCTTGCAGGCGATGCAGCGCTCTTCCCCGTTCGGATAGCGGCGCAGCGCGTGCTCGCCGCGGAAACGGGGCGACAGCGGGTTTTTCTCGAAAGGATAGTTGATCGTCACCTTGGGCTTGAAGAAATACTTCAGCGTGAGGGCGTGCGCCTTCACGAATTCCCACAGGGTGAACGATTTGACGAGTTGGGCGACGCTCATGCCGCACCTCCATAACGGGTTATCATCAGCCAGCCCGAGATCGCGACCACGAAGAGCAGGCTCATCGGCAGGAACACTTTCCAGCCCAGGCGCATCAGCTGGTCGTAGCGATAGCGCGGAACGGTCGCCATGACCCAGCTGAACATGAAGAAGAAGAAGAACGTCTTGAGCAGGAACCAGATGATCCCCGGCACGAAATACAGCGGCGCCCAGTCGATCGGCGGCAACCACCCGCCGAAGAAGAGCAGCGTGTTGAGGCTGCACATCAGCAGGATGTTGGCATATTCGCCGAGCCAGAACAGCGCGAAGCTCATGCTGGAATATTCGGTCTGGTAGCCTGCGACGAGCTCGCTCTCCGCTTCGGTCAGGTCGAAGGGAACGCGCTGGGTTTCGGCAAGACAGGAGATGAAAAACACCACCCAGATCGGGAACAGCAGCAGGTTGAAATAATAGCCGTTGACGATCCCGAAGCCGTGGCCGCGCTGCGAATTGACGATCTCGGTCAGGTTGAAGCTGCCCGCATAAAGCACCACGCAAACGAGGATGAAGCCGATCGAGACTTCGTAGCTGATCATTTGCGCAGCGGCGCGCATGGCGGAGAAGAACGGATATTTCGAGTTACTCGCCCACCCGCTCATCACTACGCCGTAAACCGACAGCGAACTGATAGCGAGGATGTAGAGCAGGCCGACATTGATATCCGCCAGCACCACGCCCGCATCGAAGGGGATTACCGCCCAAGCGGCCAGCGCCACGGTGAAAGTAACGATCGGGGCGAGGATGAAGATACCCTTGTTCGCCGCGCTGGGGATGATGGTTTCCTGCAGGAACACCTTCAACCCGTCGGCGAAGCTCTGCAACAGGCCGAACGGGCCGACCACATTGGGCCCGCGCCGCAGATTGATCGCGGCCCAGACCTTGCGATCGACATAGATGATCATGGCGACCGCCAGCATCAGCGGCAGCGCGATCAGCAGCACGCCCGCCACGGTCGCGACGCCCCACGCCCATTCGTAGGTCATGCCCAGCGATTGGAAGAATTCGGTCACTTGTCACCCTTCCCGGTCGGCGTCTTGCGGCCCCGGTTCTTCTCGGCGTCTTTGGCGGCAAAGGCCTCGTTGCGCCAGCCATTCTTGGCATTCGATTTGTGCGGACGGTTCTCCGAAAAAGCACGGTAAACCGCGTAGGCGCCCGCGCCCACCAGAGCCAGGGGGATGATCGGGACCGCCATTATTCCGCCGCCTCCGCGAGATCCGGGCCGAGCAATTCGGCCGAACATTGCTGCATCACCGCGCTCGCCCGGGCGATCGCATTGGTAAGGTAGAAATCCTTGACCGGATAGGCCGCGACTGCCCCTTCCGCCTTCGCCGCCTTATCCGGCTCGGGCAGCGCGCCGTAATCGGCCAGCCCTTCTTCGCCAAGAGCAGGCACATCGGCAATCATCGCGCCCTGCAATTCGGCAAAGCTGTCGAAGCCGACCTTCAGGTCCAGCGCATCGGCGAGCGCGCGCAGGATCGTCCAGTCCTCGCGCGCGTCTCCGGGCGCGAACACGGCTTTTTCAGCGAACTGCACGCGGCCTTCGGTGTTGACGTAGGTTCCGTCCTTTTCGGCATAGCTCGCGCCGGGCAGGACGATATCGGCATGATGCGCGCCCTTGTCGCCGTGATGGCCGATATAGACCTTCAGGCTCCCATCGAATGCGGCATAGTCCATCTCGTCCGCACCCAGCGAAAGCAGAACCTTTGGCTTCGCCTTCGCGATATCCGCAATCCCGCCCTTCTGCGCATAGCCGAGCATCAGCCCGCCCATCCGGCTGGCCGCCATATGCAGCACGTTGAACGCCGCGCCCCAGCCCGAGGCCAGCGCCAGCGCCTTCGCATGCGCACCCTTGAGGCCCGCGCCGCCGACGATCACTGCCGGGCGCTCCGCCGCATCGAACGCATCGCCGACATGGCCGGGCAGATCGTTGAGGACGCCGAGATCGTTGCCGAGGAATTCGCCGCCGAACGTGGTATCCCAGCGCGCACCGACCAAGAAGATCTTCGCGCCGCGCTTCGCCGCCTTCCGCAGGCGGACATTCACCAGAGGCGCTTCCCAGCGGACATGGCTGCCCACGATCAGGATCGCATCAGCGTTCTCGATGCCCGCCAGTGTCGAATTGAAATTCACCGCCGCGAGATTGGATACGTCGTAATCCATTCCCGTCTGGCGGCCTTCCATAAGGCTCGATCCGCTGGCCTTCAGAAGCGCCTTGGCCGCGAACATCGTCTCGCAATCGACGAGATCGCCGGCAATCGCCGCAATGCTCTTACCGGGCTTGGCCGCTGCAATCATCGCGAAGGCTTCGTTCCAGCTGGCCGCCTGCAGCTTGCCGTCGCGGCGCAAAAACACCTTGTCGAGCCTGCGGCGCATCAGGCCATCGACCTGATAGCGGGCCTTGTCGGAAATCCATTCCTCGTTGACGTCGTCATTGATGCGCGGAAGCGCGCGCATGACTTCGCGCCCGCGACTGTCGAGCCGGATGTTCGCGCCGACCGCATCGCTGACGTCGATCGAGAGCGTCTTCTTCAGCTCCCACGGACGGGCCTCGAACGCATAGGGACGCGATGTCAGTGCGCCGACCGGGCACAGGTCGATCACATTGGCCGAAAGCTCGTGTTCCGCGGCCTGTTCGAGATAGGTCGTGATCTGCATGTCCTCGCCGCGCCCGACCGCGCCGATCTCGTCCACGCCCGCGATTTCCTCGCTGAAGCGCACGCAGCGGGTGCAGTGGATGCAGCGGGTCATGATCGTCTTGATCAGCGGCCCCATATATTTCTCGGTCACCGCGCGCTTGTTCTCGTGATAGCGCGTGGCGCCGCGACCATAGGTCATCGACTGATCCTGAAGGTCGCATTCGCCGCCCTGGTCGCAGATCGGGCAATCGAGCGGATGGTTGATGAGCAGGAACTCCATCACCCCTTCGCGCGCGGTCTTGACCATCTGCGTGTCGGTGCGGATTTCCTGGCCTTCGGTGGCCGGAAGCGCGCACGACGCCTGCGGCTTCGGCGGTCCGGGCTTCACTTCGACCAGACACATGCGGCAATTGCCCGCGATGCTCAGCCGCTCGTGATAACAGAAGCGCGGGATTTCCTTACCCGCAAGCTCGCAGGCCTGGAGCACGGTGGCGCCGTCCGGAACCTCGATTTCCTGGCCGTCTACGGTGACTTTAGGCATCTTCTGATCCTGCTTGTTCGGCATTCTGCGGCTTCGACACCGCGTAATAGGTTACTTCGGCCAATTGATTGCGAAGCGTCGGTGCGCTCAGTTTGAGAACTTGGCCTTCCATGACGCATTCGCTGAAGCTTGGAGCCATTTCGACGATCGCCGATTTCTCTTCTGCACTGCCCGGCACGGTCTGGAAAAGCGCTTCCATCTTGTCCGGATTGAGTCCCATGACACAGCCCGCGAACCCCAAGGCGAACATGCGGCTCATTTCGTCCGACCTTGCCCCATGGAATCGCTCTGCCACATACATTCCATCATCGCCCAGAGAAAGCGCGGCGGGATCGATGGACACATCTTCTTCGCGCAGCATGCTCTCTGCCAACGCGCCACGCAGAGCGGAATGATCGAACCGCATGGTCATGACCCCACGCGCACTGCGCAGATTGCCGACCGAGGACATGTCCATGTCGGGCATGCAACGATCGAGCTTCTTCGCGAACACCGCGTAGGCTTCTTCCTCCATGGCTGAAGCCGGCACGGTTTCGAGATAAGCCCGGACCTGATCCGCCCGATCATCCGCGAGACATACGGCGGTGCGCATCATCGTGAGTTCAGGCGCCGCATTTGCCGTCGCGGCACGCGGATCCGACGGCTGCCTCTTGAGCTTGAAGCCCATCGGACTCGAATAAGGCTGCGCAAGCGCAGGCACGCCTGAACACACCAATCCCAGCGCGCCGAGAAGAACGGCAAGCTTCACTCCGCGGCCTCCAGAGCGCCGGGCGCAAACTGCGCATTATGCTCCTCGATCCGCCGTTCCAGCTCGGGACGGAAATGACGGATAAGGCCTTGGATCGGCCACGCCGCCGCGTCGCCAAGCGCGCAGATGGTGTGGCCTTCGACCTGTTTCGTCACCTGCTGGAGCATGTCGATCTCGTCGATCGCGGCGTCGCCCGTACGCAGGCGTTCCATCATGCGCCACATCCAGCCCGTGCCTTCGCGGCAGGGCGTGCACTGGCCGCAGCTTTCGTGCTTGTAGAAATAGCTGAGGCGGCTGATCGCGCGAACGATGTCGGTGGACTTGTCCATCACGATCACGCCTGCCGTGCCGAGGCCGGAGCCCAGTTCCTTGAGCCCGTCGAAATCCATCGGCGCGTCCCAGATCTGCTCGGCCGGGACCAGCGGGACCGACGATCCGCCGGGGATCACGGCGAGCAGATTGTCCTTGCCGCCGCGGATGCCGCCGCAATGCTTCTCGATCAGCTCGCTGAACGGGATCGAGAGCGCTTCTTCGACGACGCAGGGCTGGTTCACATGCCCGCTGATCTGGAAGAGCTTGGTGCCCTTGTTGTTCTCGCGACCGAAGCTCGCGAACCAGGATCCGCCACGCCGCAGGATCGTCGGCACAACTGCGATCGACTCGACATTGTTTACCGTCGTCGGGCAACCATAAAGGCCCGCGCCTGCCGGGAAAGGCGGCTTCAGACGGGGCTGGCCCTTCTTGCCTTCCAGGCTCTCGATCATCGCGGTTTCCTCGCCGCAGATATAGGCGCCCGCGCCCCGGTGCAGGAAGACATCGAAATCGTAGCCCGAGCCGCTGGCATTCTTGCCGATCAGCTTGGCGTCATAAGCCTCGTCGATCGCGGCCTGAAGCACTTCGGCTTCGCGGATATATTCGCCGCGAATGTAGATATAGGCCGCCCGCGCCCGCATCGCGAAACCCGCCACCAGCGCGCCTTCGACCAGCTTGTGCGGATCGTGACGGATGATCTCGCGGTCCTTGCAGGAACCGGGCTCGGATTCGTCGGCATTGATAACCAGAAAGCTCGGGCGGCCATCCTTCGATTCCTTCGGCATGAAGGACCATTTGAGGCCCGTCGGGAAGCCTGCGCCGCCACGCCCGCGCAGCCCGCTTGCCTTGATTTCCTCGATGATCGAATCTTGGCCGCGCGCGATCAGCGCCTTGGTATCGTCCCAATCGCCGCGCTTTTGCGCCGCCTTGAGGCCCCAATCCTGGAAGCCGTAGAGATTGGTGAAGATGCGGTCCTTGTCGGCGAGCATCAGAAAGCATTCCCTTGCGAAATAAACCAGATCGCCGCGACCGCGATGAGAGCGATCGCACCGAATTTGATGACGCCCATCAGCACCTTCCAGGCGATGAAAGCGAGCACCAAGGCCACGATGATGGTGACGATATCCATTATTTGCGCCGCAGACTTTGGTCGGACTTGGGCGAACGCCGTCCGGCGACGAGCGCGAGGATTGCGCCCGCGATGAGGATCGTCGTCCCGAAGATATCCTGATCGGTGAAGATGTCGATCGACACCCCCACGACGAACAGGATGATCCCGAGCCAGACGAGTGCGCGTCTCACCAAGCGTCTCTATAATCGTGATTGGCGTCGACCATTTCCTTGAGCGTGGTCGGACCCTCCGACGGCTCGCTCGTATGGCGCCCGGGTTCCTGCGTGCCGGGCTTGGGGCTCTCGCCCGCCGCCAGCGCATCGAGCACGGCGTCGAGGCGTTCGGAGGTCAGATCCTCGTAATTGTCGTCGTTGATCTGGACCATCGGCGCCGTGGCGCAATTGCCCATGCATTCGACTTCGGTGAGGGTCCAGAGGCCGTCTTCCGAGACATGGCCTTTCTTCATCCCCCGCTTCTTGCAGGTTTCGAACAAGGCGTCCGACCCGCGCAGCATGCAGGGCGTCGTTCCGCAGACCTGTACGTGGAATTTACCCACCGGCTTCATGTTGTACATGAAATAGAACGTCGCGACTTCGAGCACGCGGATCACCGGCATGTCGAGATAGTCGGCGACATATTCGATCACCGGCAGCGGCAACCAACCTTGGGTATCGGTTTCTTCGCCGACCTGCCGCTGGGCGAGGTCGAGAAGCGGCATCACTGCCGATTTCTGTCGACCCTCGGGATAGCGCGCAATCGCCTTGTCCGCCTTGGCGCGGTAGGCGTCGGTAAACTCGAAACCGCCCCAGCGCTCGCGCAGCTCGGGAGTGTCGGGTGCGGGGGAACGATCAGCCATTATATGCTAACCCACTAATGACTTTGTCATATTGAAAAGCTCGGCTTTCGGTTTTCAATCGGTGGAGACGGACGAGATATGCCAATCCCGCGAAACTCAAGACCGCGGGCACGCCACCCGCAACGACCGTAAGAGCAACTTCACCGTCAAAATTGCCCCACGCTTGGATAGCAAGACCACCGACCATAAGCGCTGCGGCGATGCCCAGTATCGAAAGCGCCCGTTCGGGCCATTTGGGAAATACGATTGGCCTCACCGGTCACACTCCCCGAACACCACGTCGATCGCACCCAGAATGGCAGTCGCGTCGGGCAGCATGTGGCCCTTGCACATGAAATCCATCGCCTGGAGGTGCGAAAACGCCGTCGGGCGGATCTTGCAGCGATAGGGTTTGTTCGACCCGTCGCTCACCAGATAGACGCCGAATTCCCCTTTGGGGCTCTCGGTCGCCACGTAGACTTCGCCCGCAGGCACGTGGAAGCCTTCCGTGTAGAGCTTGAAGTGATGGATCAGCGCTTCCATCGACTGCTTCATTTCGCCGCGCTTGGGCGGTGCGACCTTCCGGTCGTCGCTGGCGATCGGGCCTGACGGCATCTGCGCCAGGCACTGCTTGATGATCTTGGCGCTCTCGTAAACTTCCTTCACCCGGACGACGAAACGGTCGTAACAGTCCGAATTGGTGCCGACGGGAATGTCGAATTCCATCCGGTCGTAGACGTCGTAGGGCTGCGACTTGCGCAGATCCCACGGAATGCCCGCAGCGCGGATCATGGGGCCGGAAAAGCCCCAGGCGATCGCATCGTCGCGGCTGACATGCGCGATGTCGACATTGCGCTGCTTGAAGATGCGGTTGTCGAGCACCAGGCTCATCGCGTCGCCGAACAGTTCGGGCAAGCGCGTGTCGAGCCATTCGCCGATATCGACGAGAAGTTTTTCCGGCGCATCCTGATGCACGCCGCCGGGCCGGAAATAGGCGCTGTGCATGCGCGCGCCGCTAACCCGTTCGAAGAAGTTCATGCAGTCTTCGCGCAGTTCGAACACCCACAGGTTCGGCGTCATCGCGCCGACATCCATGACGTGTGCGCCGATGTTCAAGAAGTGATTGCAGATGCGCGTCAGCTCCGCGAACAGCACGCGCAGATATTGCGCCCGTTCCGGCACTTCGACATTCAAGAGCTTCTCGATCGCCAGCACGTAGCTATGCTCCATGCACAGCGGCGAACAGTAATCGAGCCGGTCGAAATAGGGCAGCGCCTGCAAATACGTCTTGTGCTCGATCAGTTTTTCGGTGCCGCGATGCAGCAGTCCGACATGCGGATCGACGCGTTCGATGATCTCGCCATCCAGCTCCATCACCATGCGCAGCACGCCGTGCGCCGCCGGGTGCTGAGGCCCGAAATTGATCGTGTAGTTGGAAATGACCTCGTCGCCGGTCGTCGGCGATTGTTCGAGTTGCATGCTCATGAGCAGACCCACCTTCCGTTGAAGGACTTCTGGCGTCCCTGGACGTCGGTTATCGTCATCTGGCCGGTGTCGCGACCGGTCGGCTGGACGAGGACGGAGAAGCCCTCCCCATTGAACGTCGTTCCCGCCTTGACCTGATCGTAACCGCCCGGAGGCGCATCGAGCAGGATCAGCTTGCCCCCGGCCCGCACGGTCGCCTTGCCGGGCAGAGCACGATCGTTCGGCCCCGCGGCGACGAGCATTTCCTGCCCATCGGCGCTGAACGTGCAGCCGCCCGCGCGCGGCCCCAGATCAACTCCGCCGATATTGCCGAGCCGCTCGAGCTGGGTCACGTCGGTGTTGGGCGGCGGGGCGATGCGCGCCGCAGTGGTTTCGACCGTCTGCGGCGCAGCCACGACTGCGGTTCCACCGGTAGTGCTGGTGCCCGGCGCGCCGACGCGGCTGGCGAAATCCTCCGCGCTGTCGGCAGGAGCGGGCTCCTGGCTGCTGCACGCCGCAATTGCGAGCGGCAGTAGAAGAAGAGCGAGCTTACGCATCCTTGCCATCCTTCGGCTCGGTCGCTTCTGCGGTGTCCGTGGTCTTGCCGTCACGAGCGGGGCGGCCTTCGCGATCTTCCGTCGGCTCTGGCGGAGGGGGAGCATCCTTGCCCGTCTCCTCTTCCGCAGGAGCGCCCGCGCTGACCTTTTCCGCCGCTTCCTTGTCCGCCTTGGCACCCGCGCCGGTATCGGACGGCTTTTCGGTAACCTTGGGATCGTCGACCGGAGGCGTGTCCGCTTTCTCGTCCC
Organism: Erythrobacter sp. A6_0; assembly: GCF_017744235.1. Lineage (NCBI taxonomy): Bacteria > Pseudomonadati > Pseudomonadota > Alphaproteobacteria > Sphingomonadales > Erythrobacteraceae > Erythrobacter > Erythrobacter sp. A6_0. The sequence goes on along the minus strand of NZ_JAGHQR010000001.1, from coordinate 602,145 downwards.
CCGGCAGCACGTAGTCCGCGCCTTCCCAGGGGCTCATGAAATCGAACTGGCGCAGATCCTGCGCGAGCTCGACCGGCTCGTACACCACGCGCTTTTCGTCTTCGGAATAGCGCAGCTCGGTATAGCCGGTAAGCGGGAAGTCCTTGCGGAAAGGGTGCCCTTCGAAACCGTAATCGGTGAGGATGCGGCGCAGATCGGTGTTCCCGTCGAACAGGACGCCGTAGAGGTCGAACACCTCACGTTCGAGCCAGCCCGCATTCGGCCACAGCGTGGTCACGGTCGGGACCGGCGTATCTTCGCTCGCCGTGCACTTGACCATGATGCGGCTGTTCTTCGTGAGGCTCAAAAGCATGTAGACCACCTCGAACCGCTCCTCGCGGCTGGGATAGTCGACCCCGGCGATCTCCATCAGCTGCTGATAGCCGTGCTCGTCGCGAAGGATGCGCAGGACGTCCTCAATCGCGTCGCGGCGCACGGTGAACAACAGCTCGCCATGCTCGTCATGCGCATCGAGGAGATGGCCACCAAGCGCGGTCGAGAGCGTTTCTTTCAACCCGTCGATCAAAGTGAAGCGCGGTGCGGAATGCAAAGTCGCCATAAAGCCGCCCTATCGCTCGATCGTGCCGCTGCGGCGGATTTTGCGCTGCAACTGCATCACGCCGTAAAGCAGCGCCTCCGCCGTGGGAGGACAGCCAGGCACATAGATATCGACCGGCACGATCCGGTCGCACCCACGCACCACACTATAGCTGTAATGATAATAGCCGCCGCCATTGGCGCAGCTACCCATGCTGATGACGTATTTCGGGTCCGACATCTGGTCGTAGACCTTGCGCAGAGCCGGTGCCATCTTGTTGCAGAGCGTTCCCGCCACGATCATCACGTCGGACTGGCGCGGGCTGGCACGCGGGGCGACGCCGAAGCGCTCCATGTCGTAACGCGGCATGTTAACGTGGATCATCTCGACCGCGCAGCAGGCGAGGCCGAAAGTCATCCACCACAGCGATCCCGTACGCGCCCACTGGAACAGGTCTTCGGTGCTGGCGACGAGGAAGCCCTTGTCGTTCACCTCGTTCTGGAGTGCGTTGAAATAGTCCTGGTCCGGCTGGCGGATCTCGCCGGGCTGGGCCGTCGGCTGGATATGCGGATCGCGGCCGTGGGGAGATATCGTTCGTTGAGCGCTCATTACTGCCAGTCCAATGCCCCCATCTTCCATTCGTATGCGAGGCCGATTGCAAGGATTCCGAGGAAAACCATCATTCCGATCCAGCCCGTCCACTGCGTGAATTCAAGGCTGACCGCCCACGGGAACAGGAAGGCCGCTTCGAGATCGAACAGCAGGAAGCTGATCGCGACGAGATAGAATTTCACGTCGAACTGGCTGCGCGGTTCCTCGAACGCGGGAAAGCCGCATTCATACTCGCTCAACTTCTCAGCATTGGGATTGTGCGAGCCGGTCAGCCGCGACACGCCCATGGGCAGGAAGACGAACGCCGACGACAGCGCGACGGCGATGAAGAGGAAGATGAGGATCGGCAGATATTGCCCGAGATCGACCACGTGTGTTTCCTATCGACTTTGGCACCGATACCGGCGCGCACGTTCGGTCCCGGCCCTAGGCCTCTCGCGCCTTACGCGCAAGGGCGGCTTCGGCGGATTTCCCGCATCACGGCTTGCGCAAAACGCGCAGGAGGATGACACCTCTCGCAGTTTAGGGCGGCTCTATTTCGTCAAGGCTCGCAAGGCCTTGCGAGTCGCTTCGCCATAAGGCGGCTTCAGGCCGGCCAGCTTGGCAACGTCGATCCTGCTCTGCGAAAAGACGCTGCGCGCATGGCTGAATTCGCGGAAACCTTCGATCCCGTGATAGCTGCCCATACCACTCGGGCCGATGCCTCCGAACGGCAGGTCTTCCATCGAAACGTGGAACACGACATCGTTGACAGTGACACCGCCCGAAATCGTACGCTCGAGCACGCGCCGCTCCTCGTCGCCATCGCTGCCGAAATAATAGAGGCCCAGCGGCCGGTCGTTCCGGTTCACGTAATCCACCGCCTCGTCGATCGAGCGATAGGTCTTGACCGGCAGGACGGGGCCGAAGATCTCCTCCTGCATCGCCTGCATGTCCTCGGTCACATTGCGCAGGATCGTGAGCGGCATCTTGCGGGCGTTGGTGTTGGAGAAATCCTCGTCGCCGGGATTGACCTCGATCACTTCGGCGCCCTTATCGCGCGCATCCTTCACCATATCCTGCAGGCGATCGAAATGCCGATCGGTCACGACGCTGGCGTAATCCTCGTTGTCGAGCAGCGTCGGATACATCTGAGCAGTGGCCTGCCACACGCCGTAGAGCGCTTCGTCGGCCTTGTCTTCGGGAACGTAGAGATAGTCGGGCGCGAGACAGATCTGGCCCGCATTCATCATTTTGCCCAATGCAACGCGCTCGCCAGCTTTGGCGAAATCCGTGCTTTCGCCCATGATCACCGGCGACTTTCCGCCGAGTTCCAGCGTAACGGGCACGAGGTTCTTGGCAGCCGCTTCCATCACCTTGCGGCCCGTGCCGGTCGACCCGGTGAAGACGAGATGGTCGAAAGGAAGCTCGCTGAACGCGGCGGCAACTTCGGGCCCGCCCGCGAACACCGCGCATTCCTCGGGAGCGAAATAGCGCTCGACGAGTTCGGCGGACAATTCGCTGGTGCGTTCGGTAAACTCGCTCGGCTTGATCATCGCCCGATTGCCCGCCGCGAACACCTGCATCAGCGGGCCGAAGCTCAGATTGACGGGGAAGTTCCAGGGGCTGAGAATGCCGATAACGCCCTTGGGTTCGTAGCGGACTTCCGCCTTTGCGCCCAACAGGCCAAGCGGAAATTGCATGTGGCGCTTGTTGGGCCGCGCCCATTTTTCGGCGTGCTTGAGGCAGTATTTGCCGAAATTGATCGTGCTGGCGATATCGGTCAGCATCGACTGACTGTAAGACCGATTGCCGAAATCGGCGCTCATCGCCGCACACAGCGCTTCCGAATTCTCCTTCAGAAGCGCGATCGCGCGTTGCACCCGATCCTTGCGCGCATTCATCGGCTCAGGCCGATCGGCCTCGTGAGCGGCGCGTTGCCGTTTCAGCACATCTTCCATCGCCTTCGTCCGATCGCCAGCCATCGTTCTCTCCGTTTGATTTCGCCGCCTGCCGGTCCTAGCTTGAGGGCGTAAGCAAGTCTCGTCTTGCAACCGATATTGCATATCCCGTCGAATTTAAAAACCGAAAGGCCATTTCCGCATGACCCAGTTCGCCGCCAACGATCCCGTCGTCATCCTCTCTTACGCCCGCACGCCGATGGGCGGCATGCAGGGCGCCCTTGCCGATGTGTCCGCGACCGATCTGGGCGCGACCGCGGTCAAGGCGGCGGTGGAACGCTCGGGCGTCGCTCCGGAAAGCTTCGACCGCACCTATATGGGCTGCGTCCTTCCCGCCGGGCTTGGCCAAGCGCCTGCGCGCCAAGCCAGCATCAAGGCGGGCCTGCCCAAATCCGTTCAGGCGACCACGGTCAACAAGGTGTGCGGATCGGGCATGCAGACCGTGATCATGGGCGCCGAAGCGCTCGCAAGCGGATCGGTGAATTATGTCGTCGCGGGCGGGATGGAGAGCATGACCAACGCGCCATATCTTTTGAAAAAGCACCGCAGCGGCGCGCGGCTGGGCCACGATACGGCTTACGATCACATGTTCCTAGACGGCCTTGAAGACGCATACGAGGAAGGCCGTGCTATGGGTACGTTCGCGCAGGAAACGGCGAACGATTACCAGCTCACGCGCGAGCAGATGGACGATTATTCGATCGAGAGCCTGCGCCGCGCCAATGCCGCGATCGAAAGCGGCGCGTTTTCGGGTGAGGTCGTTCCGGTGACCTTCACCACCCGTGCGGGCGAGCAGACCGTCGACACCGACGAAGCGCCCGGCAAGGGCAAGCCCGACAAGATCCCGCAGCTGCGCCCGGCGTTCGCCAAGGACGGCACGATCACCGCCGCGACGTCGAGCTCGATTTCGGACGGTGCCGCTGCCGTGGTGCTGTCGCGCGAGAGCGTGGCGAAAGGAAACGGTCAGGAGCCGGTCGCAAAGATCGTCGCCCTCGCCGCCCACGCCCAGGAGCCGAGCGAGTTCACCGTCGCCCCGGTCGGCGCGATCGAGAAGGTGCTCAAGAGCGCCGGATGGAGCGCGGACGAAGTCGATCTGTGGGAAGTCAATGAGGCCTTCGCCTGCGTCGCCATGTTCGCGATGCGCGACATCGGCATCCCCCACGACAAGATCAACGTGAACGGCGGTGGGACCGCGCTCGGCCATCCGATCGGCGCGAGCGGGACGCGCATCATCGTGACACTTCTCAACGCGCTCAAGCAGCAGGGCAAGAAGCGCGGCGTCGCCTCGCTCTGCATCGGCGGCGGTGAAGCCACCGCCGTCGCGGTCGAAATGGTCTAACGAAGCCGTCGAGGAGATTACCGCGATGAAGATCCATTCCGCCCTTGCCGCCTGCCTCCTTCTCGCTGCCTGCGGTTCGAACGAGGCGGAGGACACTGTGCCCGCTCCGGCAAACGTCGCTGCGCCCTCACCCACGACCGACACGGTTACGCCTGTCGCAATGGCCGGGACTTACGAAGTGACCTTGCCCGATGGGACGGTGACGATGCAGACCCTGTCCGCCGACGGAACCTATGTCGATCGGATGGACGGCGAAGTGACGGAACGCGGAACCTGGCGCCAGCAGGGCAATCAGCTCTGCTATGCGCCCGAAGGCGATACGGCGACCGAGCAATGCTTCGCTGGCGGCGACCCCGGCCCCGACGGCGCTTTCGAAATGCGCGACGACGCGGGCGATGTCACTGCGACGGTAAGAAAGGTGGACGCGCAGCCCACCGCCTGACGGAGAGAATCTACAGATAAATCGGGCGTCGGCGGGGATCAGTCCTCGTCGTCGCCCCACAGGCGATCCGCTTCGACCCATCCTTGCCGGTCGTCGAGCCGCAGTTCGCACCATCCCGAACTGCATTCGCCGAGCGTGCCGGTAACGCCCGCTTCGAGCCGCCATTTGAGTTCCGCGGAAGCGCTGGGCGCCGCGCGCATCGGGGCGGGTTCGCCTTCGGAGACGATGACAGTGCGATCCGGGCTCAGGAGCCGGGCCACAACCCAGCCTTTCTCGCCGTCGGGATCTTCGATCAGGCGCCACCCCTCCATCACGCGCACGACCCGCACGGGCAGACCCGCGCGCCTATAAACCCAGGCAATCTTGTAATCTGCGCTCGGCCCCACGCGCATATTGAGCTCGGTCGCACGAATGCTCGCCCAATAGGGCACTTCGCGATCCTGCGCGGTGGCTGGAGACGCGAGAGCCGACAAAACGGCGGAAAAGGCGAGTAAAGCGAGACGCATATCAGGCGGCGTCATACCCGACGCCCTACAGCCCTTCAAGCGGTCGCGAGATTGCGCTCGCTCGCCGCTTGACCGGAATCGTGCCGAGCGCCTAGCCCGAGAAGATGCCCGACACCGTACCTCCTTCTTCTCCGGCCCCGTCCCGCCGCCTCGATCATCCGCCGCGCGTCGTAGTGACGCGGCATCTTATGCCGACTGTCGAGGCGCGGCTGGGCGAATTGTTCGACGCGCGCTGCAATTCCGGCGACGAACCTATGTCGCGAGACGAGCTCGTTGCCGCCATGCGCGAGTGCGACGTGCTTGTCCCCACCGTCACCGACCGGATCGATGCGGAAATGCTCGCCGAAGCGGGGGATCGCCTCGGCCTCATCGCCAATTTCGGAGCGGGGACCGATCATATCGACCTCAAGGCGGCGGCCAAGCGCCGGATTCTGGTCACGAATACGCCCGGCGTCTTCACCGAGGATACCGCCGACCTGACGATGGCGGGAATCATCGGCGTCCCGCGCCGGGTGCGCGAAGGTGTGGAACTGATCCGCTCGGGCCAGTGGACCGGCTGGACGCCGACGGCGCTTCTCGGCCGCAAGCTGGCGGGCAAGGTGCTCGGCATCGTCGGCATGGGCCGCATCGGCCAGGCAGTGGCGCATCGCGCCCGCGCCTTCGGCCTGGAAATCGCCTATCACAATCGCAAACCCCTGCCCGAAGCGGTCGAGCGGATGTTCGGTGCGCGCTATGTCGAAACGCTCGACGGTCTCGTGCAGGAAGCGGACATTCTGACGCTCCATTGTCCGGCCAGCGAGAGCACGCGCGGGATGATCGATGCGCGGCGCATCGGGATGATGAAGGAGGGCGCGAGCCTCATCAACACGGCCCGCGGCGATCTCGTGGATCAGGAAGCTTTGATCGACGCGCTCGAGAGCGGGCACCTGGCCGGTGCGGGGCTCGACGTCTATCCGGACGAGCCGCATGTCGACGAGCGCCTGATCCGCCATCCCAATGTGATGACCCTGCCCCACATCGGCAGCGCCACGCGCGAAGGACGCGAGGAATCCGGCCATCGCGTCATCGCCAATATCCGCGTGTGGGCCGACGGCCATCGCCCACCCGATCAGGTCCTTACCGGACTGGCTTGAGGACATTCGAGACATGGACGATTTCGCCGCTCGCATCGAAGCGCTCGAACATCAGTGGATGCGCAGCTGGATGCAGCGCGACCGCAACGCGATGAAGAAGCTCGCCACGCGGGACTTCATCTTCCTGCTGGGCTCCAAGCGCGCCGCGCTGCTCGACCGGGCGAGCTGGCTGGAAGCGGCAACGACGCGCTTCAAATGCAACGGATACCGCTTCGGTGAAGTCTATGTCCGCCGCCACGGCTCGGTCGCGGTCTTCGCGACGCAGATGAACCTTGAAGCGCGCATGGGCGATCACGAATGGTCGGGCGAGACCTGGATGATGGACCTCTGGCAGAAGACCAGGGTCCGCCGCCAGTGGCGGATCGTCGAACGCACCCTGTCCCGCCCCGACGAGGACGCGACGATGAGCGATGCGGTCAGGGCGATGCAGTTGTGGCGCTGACCCGCTCGCTCAATCCCCCGCCAGAATCCGGTCTACCAGCTGCTTCACCGTGGGGGTGAAATTGTTCGAATAAAACGGGTCCTGCTTGAAGCGGTACGCCGCGTGGCCCGCGAACATCAAATTGTCGTCCACCGGCTCGCCATGGGCGATGTCCTGCAGGGTCTTCTGGATACAGAAGCTGCGCGGATCGGCAAGGCGGCCGGTCGTGTAGTCGTCGTGATCCTTCCAGCTGGAAAACTGGCAATGGCTGAGGCAGCCCATGCAGTCCTTCTGGTCCTTGCGGATCGTGTCGCGGCTTTCGGGCGTGACGAACACGATCGTATCGTCCGGCGTCTTGAGCGCTTCGGTCTGCCCTTCGGCGAACCAGGCCCGCGCGCGGTCGTAATCGTTCGGCGCGACCCAGAAGTTCTTGCCGCGCACGCCGATGTCGAGCTGCTTGGTGTGTTCGCCTGCCTCGACCTTGCTGTAAGGAATCTGGCGTTCCGAGCGGTGAATGAGATCCCACAGGAAATCGTTCTTCACCGCGCTCGAATAAAAGCCCGTCGGCGAGAATTTGTGCAGCAGCACGTCGCCTTCGTCGAGCGTGCGAAGACGGTTCTTCCATTCCTGAGGGATCGGACTTTCCTGCGTCAGCAGGGGCCGCGTGCCGAACTGGAACATGATCCGGCCGAGTTCGGGATTGTCGATCCAGTCGTTCCATTCGCGCAGGAACCACACCCCGCCCGCCATGACGATGGCGGTATCTTCCGACACGCCTTCGTTGCGCATCGTCTCGCGCAGCGCCTTGACGCGGGGATAGGGATCTTCCGGCTTGGTCGGATCCTCGGCGTTGGAAAGGCCGTTATGCCCGCCCGCCAGCCACGGATCTTCATAAACCACCGCGGCCATCAGGTCCGGAACCTTGGAATAGCTGCGCTTCCACAAAGCGCGGAAAGCGCGCGCGGAGCTGACGATGGGGAGATAGCTGACATTGTAACGCGCGGCGATCTCGGCCAGCTTGTAGGGCATGCCCGCCCCGCAGGTCACACCCGCGACGAGGCCCTTGGTGTTTTCCAGCACCGCTTCCAGGATCTGCTGCGCGCCGCCCATTTCCCAAAGCACGTTGATGTTGATCGCGCCCTTGCCGCCCGCGATGTCGTGGGCGCGCTTCACCTGCTCCGTGGCGCCGTCGATCGCATAGCGCATCAGCTGTTCGTGGCGCTCCTTGCGCGTCAGCTGGTCGTAGACCTGCGGAACGATCTTGCCTTCGGCGTCGTAGCTGTCGGCATTGACCGCGCTGACCGTGCCGATGCCGCCTGCCGCTGCCCAGGCGCCGGAACTCAGGTGATTGGTCGCCGAAACGCCCTTGCCGCCTTCGACCAGCGGCCACACTTCGCGGCCGCCATACTGAATGGGTTCGAGACCCTTGAATGCCATGATACGTCTTTCGTTCGCGTCTTGTCAGGTGGCCGCTTGCTTGATCGCAGCCCTTTTGCCGACCGCGTCTCCGCGGCACGGTTCGATACTCTCCGGTGCGGGTCTGTTAGCCGACCGTTCGAATTGTGCATAGTACCCGGCCAATTCCGGCGCATCCTTGAAAGCGACCAATTTGTAACCGACCCGCTCGAATTCGCAGGCGAGCAGCATCGGCGCAATGCCGTGCCGGTCGGTAGGGCGGTCCACATCGACTACGACGACCTGCCCCCCTTCGCGCAGGGAAGGCCATAGACGCCATAGCAGAGCATAGGGTTCGCCGATTTCGTGATACATGTGAACCATGAAGATCCGGTCGAAGCTCTTTTCCGGCAGATGCGGATCGTCGAGCGCGCCCGGCTGGATCGAGACATTGTCGATCCGCTGGCGCTCCACGCGCCGCCCCAGCCTTTCAAGCGCGCTGCGGTCGATATCCTGGGCGAGCACCCGCCCCTCTTCGCCGACCCGTTCGGCAAGGCGGACGGTGTAATACCCATTGCCGGCGCCGATGTCGGCAACCGTCATGCCAGGTTCGACACCGGCCAGCTCCATCACCGTCTCCGCCTCGCCGCGATTGTCGCGAGCGGTTTCTGTCGAGAACTGGTTCGATCCAAGGCCCGACACAGGGCGGTCGGGCCGAGGAAATTCAAGCGCGGATTCGGGCCGGTCGCCGGATGCCTGACCGCAGGCGGCAAGCACCACCAGAAGGCCCGAAGCGACGGCCCGCCGAAAGATCACTCGACATCCTCGATCTCGACCGTCTCACCCGTTACGCGCTGTGCCAAGGCGGCAGAAATGAACGGATCGAGCGCGCCGTCCAGTACGTCGTCCGGCGTCGGCGACGTGACGCCGGTGCGCAGATCCTTGACCATCTGATAGGGCTGGAGAACGTAGCTCCTGATCTGGTGGCCCCAACCGATATCGGTCTTGCTTTCGTATTCGGTGCCCGCTGCCGCCTCGCGCTCCGCCATCTCGCGTTCGTAGAGCCGGGCCTTCAGCATGTTCATCGCGGTGGCGCGGTTCTTGTGCTGGCTGCGGTCGTTCTGGCTGGCGACGACGATCCCGGTCGGCTGGTGCGTGATGCGGACGGCGGAATCGGTGGTGTTGACGTGCTGCCCGCCCGCACCGGACGCGCGATAGGTGTCGATTTTCAAGTCGCTTTCGTTGATCTCGATCTCGAAATCGTCGTCGATCACCGGATAGACCCAGACCGAGCTGAAGCTGGTATGGCGGCGCGCAGAGCTGTCATAGGGGCTGATCCGCACCAGACGATGCACGCCGCTTTCGGTTTTCGAGTACCCATAGGCGTTGTCGCCCTTGATCAGCAGCGTGGCAGACTTGATTCCAGCCTGATCGCCAGCCTGATATTCCACCGTTTCGACCTTGAAGCCGCGCTTTTCCGCCCAGCGGGCATACATGCGCAGCAGCATTTCGGCCCAGTCTTGGCTTTCAGTACCGCCTGCGCCAGCATGGATTTCCAGGTAGGTGTCGTTGCCGTCGGCCTCGCCCGACAGGAGCGCCTGCACCTTGTCGGCATCGGCACGCGCGGCGAGGCGTTCTAGACTGGTCAGGCCTTCCTTCACCACATCGTCATCGCCTTCGGCCTCGCCCAGTTCGACGAATTCGATCGCATCCGCCATTTCGGACGAGATTTCGTTGACCGTCCCGATCGCGGTTTCGAGCTGCTTCTGTTCGCGATTGATCGCCTGGGCTTCCTTGGGATTGTCCCACAGGCTCGGGTCCTGAACACGCGCGTTCAGCTCGTCGAGACGGCGCAGGGCGCGTTCCCAGTCGAGCGACTGGCGGACCAGCGCCAGCGCAGCTTCGATACGGTCGATATAGGCCTGCCCTTCGGCACGCATGCGATCAATTCCTTACAGCGAAGAATGGTCTGTCCGCCCGCGCTTAGCGGGCAGGCGCGGTTTGTAAAGTTCAGCGGACTGCCGGAACGAGTGGAACAGCGTGGAGCAGGGTCAATAGATCCCGCCCTGCTCCTCCACGAAATCGGTCTGCGGCTCGACGCGCGGCGCCGACCGGGCGACCGTGCGCTGCTGCGCCGCGCGCCCGCGCCGGATCTGTTCGAGGATCTCGTTGCGCTTGGCCGCGATCTGGTCCTGCCGGGTCGAACGGGGTGGTTCGGTGTCGGGCTTGAATGCCTCCCAAATCACCGCCGCCTTGGGATCGTCGGAGGGTGTGCCATCGAAGACGCGCTTACCGCTCCGGCGGTCCACGCGCACCATGCGGACTCCGGCGGGCGCGATGAACTCGTCACCCTCCCAGCGATCTTTCGACGCCTCGACGAAGCGCTTGAAGATCGGCGCCGCGGTGTTGCCGCCCTGAACCCAGCCACCCAGATTGCGCGGCTGGTCGAAGCCGACATACATACCCGCAACGATCTGCGGACTGCCGCCGACAAACCAGGCATTGGTCGGGCCGGTGGTGGTGCCGGTCTTGCCGAACAGCGGCATGTCGAGACTACGCAGGCGCACTGCCGTGCCGCGTGTCACCACGCCTTCGAGCATGTGGACGGTCTGGTAGGCTGTGCGCGGATCCATCGCCTGACGGCCCTTAGCGCCGAAGCGCGGCATCGGCTGGCCATCCCACTCTGCCATGTTGCAGCCGGTGCAATCGCGATTGTCCGCGCGCCAGATCACCTTGCCACGGCGATCCTGCACGTAATCGATGACGCTGGGCTGGTTGATGCGGCCCCAATTCACCAGCGCCGAATAAGCGTTGACCATCTTCTCGACAGTCGTGTCGCCCGCGCCCAGCGCGAAGGCGGGATAGGGTTCGTAGCTGCCGATATTCATGTTTTCGAACGTCTTGATGACGTTGGGCATGCCTGCATCCATGGCGATATGGACGGTCATAAGATTGCGGCTCTGTTCGAGGCCCCAGCGCATCGTATGTACACCGCCCCCGCCGCCACCGAAATTGCGGAAGCATTTTTCACCGAGGTTCGCGCCCTGATAGAAGCAATAGGTCTGGTCGGGTATCTCGCTGGCAGGCGTCAGTCCGTGGTCGAGTCCCGTTGCATAGACGAAGGGCTTGATGGTCGATCCCGGCTGACGCAGCGCCTGGGTGGCGCGGTTGAAGCTGCCGAGGCGGCTATCGAACCCGCCCTGCATGGCAAGGATGCGGCCGGTTTGCGGGTTCTGAGCTAGGAAAGCACCTGAAACTTCAGGCACGGCGCGAAGGCGATACCCGCCCGACGCCTCGACCGCCGCAACCACATCGCCAGAATTCAGAGAATTCGGCGCGCCGAGCAGCGAATGGGTCTCGCCATCGGTGAATGCGATCATGGGCGACGATCCGCCTTCCATCACCACGCCGACCCGCCAATCCTCGTAATTGACCGAAATATTGGAGGATCGCAGCTGACCGATCAGATCGCCATTGTCGGGATTGAGCGTCGCCACGGGACCAGAAAACCCGCGATTGCCCTGGTAACTCAACAACTGGGCCCGCAACGCATCGCGCGCCGCGTCCTGTAATTCCGTGTCGAGCGATGTGCGCACCCACAATCCGCCGGCATAGACGCTGTTCGCGCCGTCCTCCGCCGTCTCGCCGAATTTCTCGATCAACTGGCGGCGGACTTCCTCGAGGAAATAGCCGGCATCGGCCGAACGCTCGACACGCTGCTCGACGAGGCCGAGATCCTTTGCCTTGGCCGCGCTTGCCGCCGATGCGGTGATGAAATCGTTGGCCACCATCTGGTCGAGCACGAAATTGCGCCGTTCGATCGCCATGTCGCGAAACCGCTCACGCCCGTAGCGCTCGGGGGCTTTGGGGAGAATGGCGAGGAACGCCATCTCATTGAGATCGAGATCGCCCACATCCTTGTCGAAATAGGCACGCGCTGCCGCCTGCACGCCGAAGCTGCGACGGCCGAGAGGGATTTCGTTGAGATAGAGTTCGAGAATCTCGCGCTTGGTCAGCGCATCCTCGATCCGGCGGGCGAGGATCATTTCCTTCAGCTTGCGCGTGACCGAATATTCGTCGCTCAGCAACAGGTTTTTGGCGACCTGCTGGGTGATGGTCGATCCGCCGACCGCTCGCTCGCCCGACCCCATCTTGCTGGCGTAATCGAACACGGCGTTGGCCGTGCCGGTCAGATCGACGCCGCCGTGGCTGAAGAAGGTCCGGTCCTCGGCGGCCAGGTAGGCTTCGACCAGCTGGACCGGGAAATCGGCATATTGGAGCTGGACGCGGCGTTCGCGGGCATAGGAGTGCACGATCTCGCCATCGCCGCCGCGCACCACCGTGGGTAGCGGCGTTTCGTATTCGAGCAGGGTTTCGACATCCGGCAGGTCGCGCGCCAGCAGCGCCCACGCCGCGATGAGCCCGGCAAGCCCCAGGCCGACAAGGATGGTGCCGTATTTGAACCAGCGATGCTCACGCCAATTGGCGCCGAACCACGCGAGCGTTCCGCTCGTGTCACGGCGTATGCGGTAGCGGAAATAGTCTAGCGTAGAATGTTCGGCCATCTGGGTCCCATCGTCCGGTGTCGGCCCTCTAGCATGGCGATCCTGTCTCGCGCCATAACGAACCGGCGGAGCCGTCGCAGCTTATGGTGTAGACGTCTCGTCCTTGGCTTCGGCGGGCTCGTCCGGAGGGGTATCGGCTGCCGTATCTTCTCCCAATTGCGCCGGACGCTCTTCCAGCAGGTCTTCACGCTGGCGGACGAAATAGATGCGGATCGCGCGCGCCAGCGTCTCGGCGAAGCGGCGGCGGCCTTCGGGCGAGGCGAGGCGCGCGGCTTCTTCCTCATTCGTGATGAAGCCGCTTTCGAAGAGGACGCTGGGCACGTCGGGCGCACGCAAAACCTTCAGAGCGGCAGAGCGGCGCGGCTGCGGGTGGAACCGGATCCTGTCCTCGCCCTCGCGCTGGATCAGATCGGCGAATTCGCGCGATTCCTCCTGCGTCCGTCGCTGCGACAATTCGACCAATATGGTGTTCACCACATCGCTCTGTCCGGAAATCTCCTGTCCATTGATCCGGTCGGCGCGATTCTCCCTTTCGGCAAAGCGCGCCGCCGCCTCGCTGCTCGCCCTGGTCGAGAGCGTATAGATGCTGGCGCCTTCGACCTCGCTGGCCTCGCCCGCGGAATCGGCGTGGATCGACACGAATAGGTCCGCGCCGAGCCGCCGGGCGATCTCGTAGCGTTCGGCGTGAAGCAGATAGCGATCATCGCTCCGGGTCAGCGCCACGCGCACATCGCCCTGTTCAAGCAATGCATCCCGCAGGGCCAGAGCGAGGTCGAGGACGAGGTTTTTCTCCACTACATCGACGCCCGAGGCCCCCGGATCGTGCCCTCCATGGCCGGGATCGATCACCACCAGCGGTCGCTCGTCGCTGTCGTCGCCCTGAATTTCGGGCAGTTCGATTCCACCCCGATCATCAAGCGCGATCCGCTTGACGTAATCGCGGCCGAATTGCGGTGCAGGCAAGTTTTGGCCACTCGCTGCCGCTACGCCCATCACCAGCGCAAACAGCGCCACCGGCAAGGCCAGGATGAAATAGGGGGAGGGATTGCGCAGCATCGCGGCGTGAGCATTACGGGCTTAACGCACCACCGCGCAATATCCTGTTCACGCAATATGGTTGCCGCGGGATAGTCACAATGCTAGCGCTGATTTTGCAAGAGTCCGAAACCAATCGGACCCGGCGCGGGATCGCCTCTTACTTTCGCGATCCCTCGAAACAGGTTGATGCGACACATGATCAAGCCCTCCCCGCTCTTCCGCCCGCAGGCCGATGCCCGCGGCGTGGCCGATGCGGGCATGGTATCGCGCACTTTGCGCGGGCTCGGTGTGGCAGACACGCATTTCCGGAGCGGGCGCTGTTCGCGTTCCGTCCGGTTCCTATCGACCGCCCTCGCCCACCCAATGGTCGGCAGCGGCGGTTTTCATCAATATTCGCGCAAGGGCGAGGCCGGGTCGCACCCGCCCCCCTGCGCTTGGAGACATATCAATGGCAACGCGCATGCTAATCGATGCGCGCCACCAGGAAGAAACCCGGGTGGCGGTCCTCAAAGGCAATCGGATTGAGGAGTTCGACTTCGAATCTGCCGATCACAAGCAGATCAAAGGTAATATCTATCTAGCCAAGGTAACGCGCGTCGAACCGTCGCTGCAGGCGGCATTCGTCGATTTCGGCGGCAATCGCCACGGTTTCCTCGCTTTCGGCGAAATCCATCCCGACTATTACCAAATTCCCAAGGAAGATCGCGACGCCCTGCTCGCCGCCGAAGCCGAAGTGGCCGAGGAAGAGGCGCGGCTTCGCGACGATGAGGAAGAGCGCGGCCAGATGCCGGGCGAGGAATACGACGCCGAGGAGGAAAGCTCCGAAGCGCTGGCGGAAGAATTCGCCGAAGACGGCCTCGAAGAGGTCGATACTTCCGACAAGGACGACGTCGCGACGATCGAGGAAGGCCAGGTTGCCGGCGATTCCGACGAAGACGATGATGGCGAAGACAGCGACGACGACGATAACGGTCGCTCGCGCGGTCGCCGCCGCCAACGCGGCCGCAACGGCAAGGGTGGCAAGCAACGCACGCGCGCCAAGGAAGTCGACGATGCGCGTGCGCGCCGCATGGCGCTGCGTCGCAAATACAAAATCCAGGACGTCATTCAGCGCCGGCAGGTGCTGCTGGTCCAGGTCGTGAAGGAAGAGCGCGGCAACAAAGGCGCCGCGCTGACCACCTATCTCAGCCTCGCCGGGCGTTACACCGTGCTGATGCCCAACAGCAGCCACGGCGGCGGCATCAGCCGCAAGATCAATTCGGCGAGCGACCGCAAGCGTCTGAAGCAGATCGTCGGCGATCTCAGCCTGCCGCGTTCGATGGGCCTGATCGTCCGCACCGCCGGGCTCTCGCGCACCAAGACCGAGATCAAGCGCGACTTCGACTATCTCGCCCGGTTGTGGGACGAGATCCGCGAGAACACGCTGTCCTCCAGCGCACCAGCGCTGATCCATTCGGACAGCGACCTGATCAAGCGCGCCATCCGCGATATCTACAATCGCGAGATCGAAGAGGTCGTGGTCGAGGGCGAGCAGGGTTACAAATCGGCCAAGGCTTTCATGAAGCTGCTGATGCCCAGCCACGCCCGGCGGGTTAAGGCCTATTCCGATCCCGTCCCGTTGTTCCAGCGGTATGGCGCCGAAGATCAACTCAAGGCGATGTACGATCCGATGGTGCAGCTGAAATCCGGCGGCTATCTGATCATCAATCCGACCGAGGCGCTGGTTTCGATCGACATCAACTCGGGCCGTTCCACCAAGGAGCACGGGATCGAGCAGACCGCGCTTCACACCAATCTCGAAGCCGCCCGCGAAATCGCCCGCCAGCTTCGCCTGCGCGACATGGCGGGCCTCGTCGTGATTGACTTCATCGACATGGAGCAGCATTCGAACACCCGTAAGGTGGAGCGCGCGATGAAGGACGCGCTCAAGACCGACCGGGCGCGGATCCAGGTCGGGCGCATCTCCAGCTTCGGCCTGATGGAAATGAGCCGTCAGCGTCTGCGCACCGGCGTGCTCGAAGCGACCACGCGCGAATGTCCGCATTGCGACGGCACCGGCCTGGTTCGCACTGCGAGCTCCGCAGGCCTTTCCGCCCTGCGCCTGATCGAGGACGAAGCGGCGAAGGGCAAAGGCACCATCATCCGCCTTGCCGCCAGCACCGAAGCGGCGATCTATCTCCTCAACGAAAAGCGTTCGGACCTGATGGAGATCGAAGAGCGCTACGGCGTGACGGTCGAAGTCGTTCCGGAAGGCGAGGACGAAGGCGCCAAGATGGACGTCTCCAGCCACGGGCCCAAGCCCAAGGATGCGCCGAAGTTCGAACCGATCGCTTTCGACGAAGACGACGATTCGGACATCGAAGACGACAGCGATCTCGACGAGGACGACGAGCCCCGCCGTGATCGCACTTCGGATCGCGACGACGATAACGGCGATGGCAAGCGCAAGCGTCGCCGGGGCGGACGCAACCGCAATCGCAAGCGCGACCGTTCGGACGACCGAAACGACGACGAGCGTTCGAACGACGATGGCCAGTCGAATTCCGACGATAGCGACAATGATAACGGCGACCGCGGCAGCGAGCATGGCGAGGACGATGATCGTCCCAAGCGCAAGCGTCGCCGTGGCGGACGCGGCCGTCGCGGCGGTCGCAATCGGTCGCGTCAGGACGATGTGAACGAAAGCGGCGCAGAGAACCTCGAAGAGGTTTCCGAGCATGTCGTTGGCGATATGGCGGTCGTCGCCGGGCCCGACGATGCTCCGGAAACCGCCGAAGCCATGGCGGACGAAAGCGCCAAGGACGAAAAGCCGAAGCGCAAGCGTGCCCCTCGCAAGAAGGCTGCGCAAAGCGACGCAACTTCCGAGGCGACGGATACCGGCTCGAAAGAGGCCGAGCCGAGCGAAAAGCCGAAGCGCAAGCGCGCGCCGCGCAAGAAAGCGGTGACCGAGGACGCACCGGCCAGCGAAGCCCCGGTCGAGGCGGCCGAGGAAGAAAAGCCGAAGCCCAAGCGCGCCTCGCGCAGCAAGAAGGCAGCGACGGACTCCGACACCGCCGAAACGCCTAGCGAAGATGCGCCCAAGCCCGCGGCCAAGCGCACGCGCAAGCCGAAGGTCAAAGCGGAAGACGCGCCTGCACCCGAAGAGACGCCCGCAAACGAGGCTCCTTCGTCGAGCGAAGAGAGTGCCGGTACTGTGGAAACCGCGAAACCCAAGCGTGGCTGGTGGCAGCGCACTTTCGGCGACTGATCGCCAGTTATAGGTAGCATGATTGCGGGGGCGGGTCTTCGGATCCGCCCCCGTTTTCGTTCAGCGTCGCTCGCCGTCTTGGTCGAGCAGGCGTCGCACGTCATCGAGATCGCGCATCTTGTCGACATCGATCGCAGCGCGCCCATCGCTCGCCGCGACAAGACGCGCTTCGAGGCCGATCCGACGGCCGAGGCGCGCGAGTGCGTCGGCCAGAGTCAGCCTTCCAATGGCGTAGGAGAATAGATTGCGCAGGCCGAGACGCGCGACGAGCTTCCACGGTCGTTTGCGGTCGGCCTCGACGGCGCGCCAGGTCGCCAGCGCAGCCTCGGCGCGAGGACTTGCTAAGTAGAACAGATTGCAACCCGACCACTCGCCATCTGCAAAGCGCAGGTAAGTGCGTTGCGTTTCGGGCAGAGCACGCTCGATATCCGAGCGGCGCGCCATCATCACCGAAAGATCGGCATCGGACGGCGTTTTGGCGACCAGTTCGGAAACCCATCGGGCTTCGAGCAAAGCATGGTCGGCTGTCGTGACGATGAGGGGTGCGCCCGTGCGTTCGAAGGCTTCTGCAACGCTTTCGCTCGGTCCGGAGGCTGGCGGGCAAATTTCCGCGCCGTTTTGTCGGGCCAGATCGATCACCGCCGGTTCGTTCGCCGAAACGAGCACCCGCTCGATTCCAGCTTCACGCAAAGCGCGCACTACCCGAACCAAAATCGGCTGGCCGTCGATCTCGATCAGCGCCTTGTGCGCCACACCCAATTCGCGCGCGAGCGGATCGCCTTCCGGCCTGGTCCCCGCCAAAACGAGCGCGCTCGCGATCACGATGGTCCGCCCTGATGCCGCATGCGCCGCAGGATGATCCAGGCCGAAAGGCTCATGCCGAGATAGAACACGCCCATTGCCAGCGCCACCGCCCAGCCGATCTCCACCGGGCTACCGTCCGAATGCAGGGCCAGCACCGCTATGACGAGAGTTACGACCGCAGCTGCCCGCATCTGCAGGGCCCGGCCCGCATTGCCCGTCGAATACAGAAGCGGTTCGTAAGACACGCTCGCCAGTTCGAAGGCTGCGGCGAAAGCAAGCGGAATCAGGACGATTGCGGCGCGCGCGTAATCGTCACCACCGATCAGGACCAGCACCTCTTCGCCGAACAACACGGCGATCAGCAACACGACGATCCCCGCCAGCGCAGCAATCCGCGTGACGCTGCGGACAAGGCCGGCGAAGCGCGTCGCTTCGTCCGCGATACTCGATACGGCGAATTCGGGCAGGACCGCGCGCGCCACCAGAACCGCGAATTGCTTGACGCCCTGTGCCAATTGATCGGCGAGGCGATACAGACCTGCGGAACTCGTCGAGAAGAAATAGCCGACTGCCAGCAACGGCCCCTGCTTCACGACCGCGTCCAGCGTGGTCGCGCCGTAAGTGACGCCGAAGAAGCCCTTGATGCCCGGATTTTCGCGCAGCATCTGCCGCCAGCCGCCCGCATGGCGCAGCTGGAACGCATCGCTCGCCAGCCGGCGCGCCATGATCCAGTAGACCGCCGCCGCGATCAGATCGAACAGCGCCCAGGCGAACACGAATTTCGCCACGCTCGGCCCGGTCGCAAGGATGATGCCGCTGGCGATCAGGCGTCCGGTCGGCACGATCGCTTCCACATACGTGCCGACATCGAACCGATCGAGAACGCGCACGATACCGCTCGGCGTGGTCAGGCGCGCCCAAATCAGAGCGCAGGCGAACAGGAAGCCGAGGTCGATATATTGCGGGTTCAACTCGAGCAGCGAGCCGAAGCCGTAATAGACCAGCGCCGCGATGGCGCAGCCGGTAATCGCACCGCCGACATCGGCAAAAGTGCAAAACCAGATCAGCCGCCCGAACGCCGCCTCGTCCCCGTCCAGCCGATGCCGCGCGCCAAAGCGGACCAGAGTTTGCCAGGTCTGAAAGCCCGCGATCGCGACCAAAGCCTGCGCGGTGCCGAACAAAAGCGAGAAATGGCCGAAATCGCGCAGGCCCAGCGATCGTGCCAGCACGGCCAGATAGACCAGGCTGCAGATCGCGCCGAAAGTCTTGCCGCCGAGGATCCATGCGAGATTGCGCACGATGTTCAGAAGCCCGTTGCGTGCGGGCACAGGCGTGCTCTGACCATCCATCTTGATCGCCCTTTGAACGAAGCGCGGGCGGCTTGCAAATCCATGCTTTGCGGCAGTGGTCCGGATTGCCTAAAGCGTCGCGCGATGCGGGTGGTGTTCCTCTTCAATCACGATGCGGCCCATCAGGTCGCGCACCTTGCGGGGATTGCCGCCGCGATGACGCGCACGCATCCCGAGGTGGAAACCGTGATCGCCTATGCAGGCCCCATGATCAGGACGCGCATCGAAGGCCTGATCGATGAGAAATCGGCGGGCGCGATCCGCTGGCATGAGTTGACGCTCGGCCCGATCGCTCGCACCGCTGCCGGTGTTCTGGATAAAGTACTGCCCGCCAGCCGCCTGATGCGGCTCCGCAGCCATGTCCCCTTGTTCGCAAGCGCCGACATGATCGTTTCGACCGAGCGGACATGCCTGCGCCTGAAGAAGCGCATTCCCGCTGACGCCATGCCGCTATTCGCCAAGGTGCCCCATGGCGCCGGCGATCGCAGCGTCAGCTACCATCCCGATTACCGCCGCTTCGATCGCAGCTTCGTGGCCGGTCGCAAGGTCGTCGACCAATTGGTCGCGCACGGTGTCGAGCCGGAGAAGCTGGTGGTCATCGGCTATCCCAAATTCGAGAACATCGATCTGGCGGCGCGGCCCGACCTGTTCGACACCAAGCGTCCGACCGTCGTCTACAATCCCCATTTCGATCCGAATCTGTCGAGCTGGTACGATCACGGGCCGGACATCCTGCGCTGGTTCGCGAGCGAGGCGGGGCAATGCTTCAATCTGATCTTCGCACCCCATGTCATGCTGTTCCGCAAGGAGCTGCATGTCTCGCCAGAATACGGGATCGCGCGGCGGCGCTCGGACATTCCCGAAGAAGCGCGGACGGCAGCCAATATCCTGATCGATACCGACAGCCCGCGCCTGTTCGACATGACCTACACCCTCGCCGCCGACGCCTATCTCGGCGATGCGTCGAGCCAGATCTACGAATTCCTGGTGCGCCCCCGCCCCGCCTTCTTCTTCGATGCCCGCCGCGACGTGAAGGCCGAGGATGACGAATGGCATCTGTTCTGGGAATGCGGCCCGGTCGTTCGCCGCGTGGACGAACTGACAGGCCTGCTTCCCGAAATGCAGGCGATCGGCGAACGCTATCGCGCGCGCCAGGAGGAGCTGTTCGCCTACACGATCGACCTCGGGGATCGCCCGGCGAGCGAGCGGGCCGCCGATGCTATCGTGGCAGCGATCAAGGATCGCGCGGATCGATAACGCGCCAATTGCGCGCTGCGGCCTTCCTGGCCTTGCGGCGCGTGGTGGTTGCGAAAATCGGATCGCTGACCGCGTCGAGAAGCGGCGCATCGGCGAAGCTGTCGCTGACGAAGCGGGTGTGGGCCTGACCCAGCGCGGGCAGATGCTCCGAAACGCTGGCGAGCTTGGTATCGGCATAGCAATTGTCTGGCACGCGATCAAAGCCCTGCCACCGGGTGGCGACCACATCGTCGAAACCCAGTAGATCGGCGAAGCGAGCGGCGTAGATATCGAAGGCCGCCGTGGCGAGGACGAGGCGGGCACCGTCCGCGCGGTCCTCTTCCAGCAAGCGGATGGTCGCAGGCATCAGGCCCCTTCCCTCGATCACGCCTGCGGCGAATTGCGCTCCGAGTGTCTCAAGATCGCTGCGCGAACGACGACCGACGAGCAAGCGCATTCCGAACAGTTTCAACCGCGCGCGCGACATGGTGCCCATGCGATAGGCCAGCATGGCCAGTATCCAGACTGGCGCGAAAAGCAGCCGCCACGGCGCTGCTTTGCGCGCAGCGAACAGCAGGAAGGGCGTGAAGGTCGCCCGTCGGGTCAGCGTCCGGTCGAGGTCGTAAATCGCAATGCGCATCGCCGCCCCCGTTGGCATTGCCGTCGCGACCTGTCACCTCCCCCTTAAGGGAGCGGAAGGGTCAGGCCGGAATCGTCTCGCCCTGCCAGTCGAAGTGGCCGCCGCTGTCGGAGGGTGAGAGCCCGTCGATGACGGCAAGCAGATTCTGTGCCGCCTCCATCGGTTCGGTCAATTGCTGGTCGGGGACATTGCCCTGAAACGGCTCTGACAGAGCGGTGTCGACTGTGCCCGGATGGAGCGCGGCCACGACCGCTTCTTTGTGCGTCCGGCCCAGTTCGATGGCGAAATTGCGCACCAGCATATTCAGCGCCGCCTTGCTGGAGCGATAGCTGTGCCATCCGCCGAGGCGATTGTCCGAGATCGATCCGACGCGAGCGGACAGCGCTGCGAACACGCAACGTTTCTGGCGCGGCAACAGGGGCAGCATATGCTTCGCGATCAGCGCCGGGCCGATCGTGTTGAGCGCGAAGACCTCGCCCATCGCCGCGCCGTCCAGAGCCTTGTAGCTGCGCTCCGGCCCGGTCCCGTCCGCAAGGGTAAGAACGCCTGTCGCGACAAGCACGAGATCGGGAGGATCGTCCCGCATCGTTTCGGCCGCTGCGGCGATACTGGTTTCGTCGGTGAGATCGAAACGAAACCCTTGCGCCCCTTCGACGTGGGCGCCGCCCGAGCGGCTTCCCGCATGGACCTTTGCGCCCCTTTCCATAAGAGCGCTGCACAGGGCTTTACCGATCCCTCCGCTCGCTCCGAAGATGGCGGCATTGGTGAATTGCGGTGTCTGATGTTCCATATCTTGCAAGACTTGCGGCAGACATTGCGGGTTCCCGACCCTTGCGCCGCGCGCTCGAACCGCTAAACGAGTTTCACAAAGCAACAGGACGTATTTTCCGCCATGGCGACCTTCACTCTTCCGAAAAATTCGAAGATCAGCGGCAAGGGCCGCGCGCACAGCGCCGACGGTGCCGGCCGGGTGAAAAAGTTCAAGATCTATCGTTACGATCCCGATAGCGGCGAAAACCCACGCTACGACACGTTCGAGATCGATCTCGACGAATGCGGGCCGATGGTTCTCGACGCCCTGTTCAAGATCAAGAACGAAGTCGATCCCACGCTGACCTTCCGCCGTTCCTGCCGCGAAGGGATCTGCGGATCGTGCTCGATGAACATGAACGGCAAGAACGGCCTCGCCTGCACCACCGCGATCGAGGACATGAAGGGCGAGATTCGCATCACGCCGCTGCCGCACATGGAAGTCATCAAGGACCTCGTCCCCGATTTCACGCATTTCTACGCGCAATATGCCAGCATCCGGCCCTGGTTGCAGACCGTCTCCACCACGCCCAGCGGCAAGGAACGCCTGCAATCGCCCGATCAGCGCGAAAAGCTGGACGGTCTGTACGAGTGTATCCTGTGCGCCTGCTGCTCGACCGCCTGCCCGAGCTATTGGTGGAACAGCGACAAGTTCCTCGGCCCGGCGATCCTGCTTCAGGCCTATCGCTGGCTGGCCGACAGCCGTGACGAAATGACCGGCGAACGGCTCGACCAGCTCGAAGATCCGTTCCGGCTCTATCGCTGCCACACGATCATGAATTGCGCGAATGTCTGCCCCAAAGGCTTGAGCCCGGCCAAGGCTATCGCCGAAACCAAGAAGATGATCGCCGAGCGCGCAATCTAAGGTGCTGGCACAGGACCTTTTCGAGCACGGACCGGATCCGGACAATCCCGGCTGGAACCACTGGAACCTCAAGGACGAAACGCTGTTCAACGGCGCGGTGATGGGCAAGCTCATCACGCGCGTCGACGATGACGGGAAAGCGCGGCTGCGCATGTTTCCCGAGCGGCGGCACGAGAACCTTCAGGGCATCATCCATGGCGCGGTCACGCTCTCGCTGATCGACATTGCGCTGTTCACGACCATGCACACGCTCGGTAGCGGCAATGCCGGGCCCTCGGTCACGCTCGAGCTTTCGACTCAGTTCGTGGGCGGAGGCAAGGCGCGTACACCTCTCGATGCGGTCACAGAGATCGTGAAGGAAACCGGTAAACTGGTCTTCGTGCGCGGTCTGGTCGAACAGGGCGAACACCGCGTCGCGTCCTTCTCCGGCATCGTCCGCAAGATGCGCCCCAGTTCCGGCACCGGTCCCAACGCTTCGTGAGCGGATTGCTCTCGCGTTACGAAGACCTGATCGCGGCGGGGGAATTGCAGCCCGACCCCGATCAGCGCCGCGCCGCGGAACGGCTCGATCGGCTTCAGAAGGAGCTGGAAGCAGAGCGGCCCGGCGGCGGGCTCCTGTCGCGCCTGTTCGGTTCGAAAGACGAAGCGCCGCCGCAGGGTGTCTACATGTGGGGCGGTGTCGGCCGCGGCAAATCCATGCTGATGGATCTGTTCATCCAGACGCTCGGCATCCGCGAAAAGCGTCGCGCGCATTTCCACGAATTCATGCTCGAAGTCGATCGCCGGATGAAGGCGGCGCGCGATACCGGCCAGGGGCAACCCGTGCGCCACGTCGCGAAAGCCATCGCCGAGGACGTCCGCTGTCTTGCCTTCGACGAGATGGTGGTCACCAACACCGCCGACGCGGCCATCATGGGGCGACTGTTTACGGCGCTGATCTGCGATGAGGGCGTCAGCATCGTCACCACCAGCAATCGCCCGCCGAGCGATCTCTACAAGGACGGGCTCAATCGCTCGCTCTTCCTGCCCTTCATCGATCTGGTCGAGGCCGAACTCGACGTCGTGCCGCTGAACGGGCCGACCGATTACCGGCTCGACCGGCTGGGCGATATCGCCACCTGGCATACCCCGCTCGGCGAGGATGCGACCGCACAGGTGCGCGAAGCGTTCTTCCGGCTCACCGATTACGCGCCCGAGGATGCCGATCACGTTCCATCGGGCGATCTCGACCTTGGCGGAGGCCGCACGCTGCATGTGCCCAAAAGCTTCAAGGGTGTGGGCGTGTTCAGCTTCAAGCGCTTGTGCGGCGAAAATCGCGGCGCAGCGGATTATCTCGCAATCGCCCACGCCTTCCACACTGTGATCGTGGTCGGCATTCCGCGCCTGTCGCCGGACAATCGCAACGAGGCGATGCGCTTCACCAAGCTGGTCGATGCTCTCTACGAGAACGGCGTGAAGCTCTTCGCGACTGCCGCCGCCGAACCCGAAGACCTTTACACCTCGGGCGACGGCGCCTTCGAGTTCGAGCGCACGGTCAGCCGCCTCATGGAAATGCAAAGCGCGGACTATATGGCGCGCGGGCACGGAGCGGCCTGACCCGGTCTTGCAGACCGGGGAAAGCCACCCCAGCTAATCGTCATTGCCGGCGGCCAACCAATCCCGCCGATGTGGATTGTCAAAAATGATCGATATCCGACCCTTCGACACGCTCGGCCACGCGAACCACGGATGGCTCGACGCGCGGCATCATTTCTCCTTTGCCAGCTATCACGATCCCGACCGCATGGGCTGGGGCAATATCCGCGTCTGGAACGACGACACGATCGCGGCGCAGAGCGGTTTTCCGCCCCATCCGCATAATGACATGGAGATCGTCACCTTCGTGCGCAGCGGTGCGATCACGCATCAGGATTCGCTCGGCAACAAGGGCCGTACGGCGGCGGGCGACGTTCAGGTGATGAGCGCCGGGACCGGGATCACTCACGCCGAATATAATGTCGAGGACGAGGCGACGACGCTGTTCCAGATCTGGATCATTCCCGATCGGCGCGGCGAAGCGCCCGGCTGGGGCCAGCGCGAATTTCCCAAGGCCGGGCGCGAAGGCGGTTTCGCGATCCTCGCCAGCGGTACGCCGGAGGAGGACGATGCGCTTCCGATCCGCACCGACGCCAAGGTAGTGGCCGCGACGCTGAAGGCGGGTCAGAGCGCGACCTGGACCAGCGACGGATCGCGCCACCAATATCTCGTCGCTCCGACCGGGCGCATCCGCGTAAACGGCCAGGAAGCGCAGCCGCGCGATGGCGTCGCGATTACGGGCGAGACCGAGATCGTGGTCGAAGCGCTGGACGACGCGGAAATCGTGATGGTGGACGCGCGCTGAGCTACCCGCTCGTCCGGCTCAGGGATCAGCCGATCCCGAGCCGGGCGAGCGATTTTTCCAGCATGACGAGCTGATACAGCACACGCCCATTGTCGGACGCGCCGGAGATATGGCGCTCTGCAAGACGCGATAGCGCGGCGCGATCGAACCAGCCCGTGCCCACCAGCACTTCGCTCCGCGCCACGCCGCGCGCCATTCCGGCCAGCGGACCACGGAACCATGCGGCCAGCGGAGTCACGAAACCCTGTTTCGGGCGATAGAGGATCTCGTCCGGAAGATAGCGCTCCATCGCGTGCTTCATCAGCCACTTGCCCTGCCGCCCACGGATACGGCGGCTTTCCGGCAGAGTGGCGGCATATTCGATCAGGCGATGATCGAGCAGCGGTTCGCGCGCCTCGAGACCCACGGCCATGCTGGTCCGGTCCACCTTGGTCAGGATATCGCCAGGTAGCCAGGAGGTGAGATCGGCATATTGCGCCGCGTCCAATCCGCTGCGGGCAGGCGCGCGGTCCATCGTCTCGATGAGCCGATCCTCGGCGCGATACTCGCCGCGCTCGCGAAGCAGCGTGTCGCCATAAAGGTGCGCCCTCGCATCCGCGTCGAGGATCGCGAGCGCGCGCGCATAGCCCGCCGCGCCGTCTTCGGCGAGCGAGAGGAACGTCGTCTTCGCGCGCAAGGGGCGCGGTGCCCAATCGGCCTTGGGCCAGATTTTGCCGAGCGTGCCGAACACCGGGCCGCGCAGGGCTTGCGGGAGCACGGCCCTCGCCTGCTCTTCGCGGTGGTGGAAAACCTGGCGGCGATAGCCGGCCAGTGCCTCGTCCGCCCCATCGCCCGAAAGCGCCACCGTCACGCTCTCGCGCGCCAGCTCGCACACGCGCAGCGTCGGCAGTGCCGAAGCATCGGCGAAGGGTTCGTCGAAAATTCCGGCGATACGGTCCAGATCAGCGACGTCACCCGGCGAGACGATCCGTTCGCGATGGTCGGTCCCGAACCGTTCGGCGACGAGCCGGGCATGGCTGGTCTCGTCCACTTCCGCGACATCGAAGCCGATCGAGCAGCTCGTCACCGGATCGCGGCTCGCCTCCGACATCAGCGCGACCACGCTGGAACTGTCCACGCCGCCCGACAGAAACGCGCCCAACGGCACGTCCGCGACCATGCGGCTCGAGACACCTTCGCGCAAATGGTGAAGCAGTTCCGCCGACTGGTCGGCGACCGATCCCTTCGCGCGGGTTTCGAACGAGACATCCCACCACCGCCGCGGCGGTGCGGGCGGGCGATCGTGATCGAGCAGGCGGAAATGGCCTGCCGGGAGCTTTTCTACGCCCTTCAGGATCGATCGATGATCGGGCACATAGCCCCAGGTCATGTAATCCTCGATCGCGAGCGGATCGACTTGCGAGCGCATGAGAGGATGCGCCAGCAACCCCTTGAGCTCGGATGCGAAGATCAGGCTTCCATCGCTCAGCGTCGCGGTGAAGAGCGGCTTCACACCCAACCGGTCCCGCGCGAGGAAAAGCTGCCGCCGGTCGCAATCGTACAGCGCGAAGGCGAACATGCCTTCGAGGCGGCTCAGGCAATCCGGACCCCAGCGCTGCCATGCGGCGAGGATCGTTTCGCTATCGCCATCGGTACGAAACTTTGCGCCCTGCCCTTCAAGTTCGCGGCGCAACGCTCTGAAATTGTATATTTCTCCGTTGAAAACGAGCACCGCGCGCCCGTCCACCGAATGCATCGGCTGGGGCGATCCGGCGAGGTCGATGATCGAGAGGCGCCGATGGCCGAGCCCGACGCCGGGGCCCGTCCACACGCCCGCCCCGTCGGGTCCGCGATGGGCGATCGCGTCGCACATCCGGCCGACGCGATGGGGTTCGACCGGCTTGGGCGTGCCGCAATGAAAGATACCGGCGATCCCGCACATGGTTCGCGCCTAGCCGTTCGCGGGCGCAAGGCCAATCGCCAACGCGGCGGCGATGGCGCACGCTCCGAGCGCAAGACCGATGACGAGGGGCAGGCGCGCGTCGAAAGCTTCCAGACGCGCCAGTATCCGGCTCCGCTCCAGTTCGGCGAGCGACCATCCCGCTTCCTCCGGGGTCCGCTCGAACCAGCGCCAGGCGAGACCGAGCACGATGGCGACGACGACGGCGAAAAACACCCAGCCATAGATCAGATGATCGACCCCACCGGCGCGTTCGGGGCCGATATATTGAGCGAGATAGATCGTGCCCCAGGCCCGGACCGCATTGGCAAGGATAGGGACAACCACGCAAGCCAGCAGAAAAACGGCACGGCGCGACCAGCTGGAAAACCCGGTGAAGGCGGCGAGTACGCCGAGCGCGATCATCGCGATCAGGAACTTCACGCCCGAGCACGCCTCGGCGACGATGAAGAGGCCGACCGGCGTCGTGATATAGATCGTCTCGAGGGCCGCTTCCACCCCGCTCAAATGCGTAAGGGCGATGACGAGATGCGCGGTAAGGCGCTGCATCGGCCACACGATTTCCTCGCCGAAGGGAACGAGAAAGACCATGAAGCCGAGCGGAAGCGCCAGCAATGCAGCGGCGCGAGGGCCGAGTAGACTCGGCACGCTCGCCGAAAGGGCGGCAACGGCGCCCGCATGGGCGATCAGATTGATCCCGCTCGCGCGACCGGCGAGGCAAAAAGCCAACGCCGTGCCGAGCATCACAAGGCCGGGCCACCATGGCTTCGGGCGTATTGCCGCCAACTCGTCACGCCGCATCCAGGCAAGCCAGGCGATAATCGGCGGGATGAGCAGGATGTGGGCGTAGCTGTCGCTGTTCCACCACTGCCACGCCATTTCGCCCCATTCGCGCAGCGTCAGCGCAAACAGCGCCGCCCAGACGAAAGCGAGGCCCGCCAAAGCCTGCCGCCATGACGGAGACATAGCCGTAGGGACCGTACCGAAAGCGGGATCAGGCTGCATGATGGCAGGAGACATCGGACCGCCCTACTATCCGCGCAAGTCCCGCTTCGACCGCTGCCCAACTCATTTCCTCGATCACGAAGCTGCGGGCGGCCCGCCCCATCTCCTTGGCGCGATCCGGCTGGCCTGCCAATTCCAAAACTCGCTCTCTGAAAGCCTCGTCATCACGGCAGATATACCAATTCTCACCGTCGCTGGCATCGATGCCCGTGGCCGCTTCATCGCTGACGAGAACCGGGCGCGCCATCGCCATGGCCTCCAGCACCTTGTTCTGCACGCCGCGCGCCAACATCAGCGGAGCCACCACGGCCGTCGCGCCGCGCAGAAAGGGGCGAACGTCCGGAACCTCGCCCCAGACCGTCACGCCGTCCAACCGGCCGAGTTTCGAAACATCGGCGGTCGGCGCACGGCCGACGATGTGGAAATCCGCCGCAACACTCTCGCGGATACGAGGCAGGATCCGCTCCGCAAAGCGTTCGACCGCTGCAATATTGGGCGGATAATCCATCTGGCCGGTAAAAACCAATTGCGGCGTATCGCGCCTTAGCGCCGGATGCGGTTCGGTCGAGGCGGGATCGAAGAAGCCGGTATCGACTCCGTTCCCCAGCGCGCGGATATCGGCCCCCTGCGTGCCTTGGCGAGCGCGCAGAATATCCGCCTCCTTCTCCGTAATCAGCAGCGTGGTGTCCGCCGACTTGGCCAGGCGTATTTCTTCGCGACACAGCAACTCGGCCTCGCGCGCGTAGAGAAAAGAGCGCGGAAATCCGCTTTCCTGTGCGTAGGTTTCGAATTTCGCGCTGTCGACGTCGCAGAGATCGATGATCACTCGCCCGGCAAAATCCGCTGGCACATATTGACCCATCTGGCCCGAAAACACGAAAATCGCGTCGATCGGGTGCGAAGCGAGCGTCGCGGCGACCCAATCGGACAGGGTCTTGTCATGGAAGGCCGTCTGGCTGACCGCTCGCCGCTGGACCATCGCTTCGATCCCTGCCAGCGCCAGCGGCTTGGAACGCGTAGGCATGCAGTGGCTGGCAGCGATTTCGGCAAGGCTCGCCTCCTGCGCCCGGTCCTGTTCGGTTTCGGCAAAGGTACCGACATGCACGCGGCCGAGTTTCGCCAATCCCTTGAGCAGATGATGCGAACGGATCTTGTCGCCGCGATCGGGCGGAAAGGGCACCCGATGCGCGAGGAAGAGGATATCTCCCACCCTCGCCTATCCCAGTCCGCGCGCGATATGCGGGCCGATGGCGTTGGCGAGCCGGAGGGGCAGCCGTTTCCAGAGCGCGATCTTGCGCGCATAGCTTTCATCGGTCGGATCGATATTGCGCGCCGCGACGCCCGGAGCGCTCCATCTCGAATATGTCAGGGGTTCCGGTTCGAAGCCCCAGTTCTTCTTGAAGAAATACGGTCCGCTCTCGGTCTTGGAACGTCCGAAATCGAAGCGCGTGCATCCGCGTTTGCGGGCATGTAGCATCAATTCGTAATACATCCGCTCGTTCGCACGCAGCCCACGCGCCGCATAGGTACCGCCACCCCAATAGGGCATGACGGTGGGGCCCTTCCCGTCGTCATGATAAAGCGACAGCACGCTTGCGACCGGCGTGCCGTCGTGATGCACGGTCAGGATATCGGCCTCCGCACCGAACGCGTCGAGCACGGCGTCGAACAGGCGCCGCGGGAAGACCGGCGTGCCGAGATTATGAACGCTTTCGGCGTAGACGGCATAATGCGCCACGCGGTCCGCCTCGTCCGACCCGATGGTGATTTCGAAATCGGTCTTCAGACCCTTGCGCACTTCGGCGCGTGCCTTGCGCGGAATGGCGAGCAATTGCGCCTCGTCATCCTCGGCCAGATCGTTCACGAAATTACAATGGCTTGTCGTCGTAACCTGCCAGTCTGCGGGAGCATCCCCGCCACGTAATTCGACAGAGACGGCCTGATGGCGGAGCGCCAGTTCCTCAGCCGCACGGCACAAGGTTTCGGCATCGTGACGCCGTTGCGCAAGCACGCCACCGCCGACTCCGAAGCCGCTGGAAACGAGCGCCCGTCCGAATAGCGGGGAATGCACCAGAGTGAGCGGCAACCACCCGGTAAGCTGGCCCGCCTGCTCCAACACGAGCCCCATCGCCTGCTGGCCGGTCCCCCGTTCGATCGCACGCAGCCAAAGCGGGCGATGGAACACCGATCCGCCCTGCTGCGTGACGAAGCGTTCGATCCGCGCGGCTTCGTCGGGATCGGTCAGATGGGCCAGCGACACACTCGGCACGGCAAGGCGCGTCGGCGCGTTCACGATACGAAGGGCACGCAGCGTTGCGCTTCGATCCGGGCGATTTCGTCCATCCGGCCCCAGCTGAAATCGCCTGCCAATCGCCGCAGCTTGTCGGCCATGGTCGAAAGGTTGGTGTAATGACGCAACCGCGAACGCAGCGGAGCGTCCTTCATGCGCGGTTGATCGGGATCGATCTCCCACGGGTGGAAATAAAAGATGGCGGGCCGTTCATCGCGATCGTTTACGCGCGCGATTGCCCAGCGGGAGAACGCATAGGGCAGGACGCGGAAAAAACCGCCCCCACCTGCCGCCAGGCGCCGCTCGCCGATCTGCGCGGTCGTTACCGGAATCTCGACGAGCTCGCTGCCCTCCACTGGGCGGAAAGCGAAGCGCGGCGCATCGCGCCATCCGTAATGGTCGTGCACGATCGGAGCGACGCTGGAACTGTAGCGATAGCCCTGTTCCGCGAGGACCTCGTGCGCCCAGGGAGTGCGCGCATCGATGGAAAAGCTGGGCGCGCGATAGCCGGTGATGGCCGCGCCGCCCGCATCTTCCAGAATGGTGCGCGTCTTGGCCAGATCGGCGGCGAATTGTTCAGGCGTCAGGGTGAAGACACGGGCGTGATCGTAACCGTGGCTGGCCAATTCATGCCCCCGCTCCACGATGGATCGGATCGCGGCGGGTTCGCGTTCCGCCACCCATCCAAGCGTGAAGAAGGTCGCCTTGACCTCGCACGCATCGAACAGGTCGAGCACGAATTTGACGTTGTCCGCCACGCGCAGGGCCAAGCCGTCCCAATCGACGCGATCGATAGTGTTTTCGAACGCGCCGACCTGAAACCAATCCTCCACATCGACCGACAAGCCATTGAGAATTCGAGAGGATGCTATCCTGCGCTGTTCCAAGCCAAACCTCCTCGCCTCAGGCGGCCGCTCGCCGTCCATCGGATTCGAAGTGCTCGATCAGCAGTTCGAGAACGTGGCGGATCGATGCTTCCTGTTCGGCAAGGCGCGCTTCCATGGTTGCGAGACGCTCCTCGATGGCTTCGGAAACGCCTGCGTTCGATGCCTGATCCGCCTGCTGCAATTCGGAAACGTCGCGGCGCAATTTTGCGATCTGGTTCTCGTGCCCGCCGAAAGCGGCTTCGATCGCCGCGATCTGCGCTTCGGCGAGGCCCTGTTCGACACCGCGATCTTCCGCCGGAGCGGTGGATGCACGCGCACGATCCGATTCCTCGCGCTTCGCCTCGGCGACGGCCTGAGCCGCCTTTTTGCTGGGGTCGGGCCGGATGCGATCGTCGACCGGGGAATCTTCGGCGGAAGAATCGCCCGCCATTTCCTCGATCACCGCTTCCAGCATGGCGAGATCGATAGTCGACTGTTCTTCGACTGCCCCCAGAAGCAGCAACCGCGTCATGACCTGATTGATTTTGCGCGGAATGCCGCCGGTCGCCTTATGCATCCGAGTGAACAACCCTTGCTCGAAAGCTGGCTCGCCATCCCATCCGACATGGTTCAGCCGGTGGCGGACATAGGGTTCGATCTCGCCCGGTTGCATCGCGTCAAGATGATGCGCGGCGATAACGCGCTGGCGCAATTGTTCTAGTTCGTCGGAACCTGCGAGCAGGCGCTTGAATTCCGGCTGGCCAAGCAACAGCGTCTGCAACAGCGGATGCGCGCCGAGCTGGAAGTTCGAAAGCATGCGCAGCTCTTCCAGTGCGCCGATCGAGAGGTTCTGCGATTCATCGACGATCAGCAGGCAGCGTTTGCCGTTGCGTGCCTCTTCGTGAAGGAAGTGCTCGATCGCGGCCAGGGCAGCTGCCTTGTCGCGTCCTTCGACATCGAGCCCGAAGCTGCGCGCGGCGACGTGGATCATTTCCTCGCCGTCGAGCGCGCTGGTTACGACTTCGCCCACGCTCATCCGGTCGTCGAGCTTCTCCTTGAGGTGGGCGACCAGAGTGGACTTGCCCGAGCCGACCTCGCCGGTGATGACCACAAAGCCTTCGCCCTGGTTCAGGCCATAGCCGAGATAGGACAGCGCCTTCTTGTGCGTGATACTTTCGAAGAAATAGGCCGGATCGGGCGTAAGCTGGAAGGGCCGCTCGGAAAAACCGTAGAACTGTTCGTACATGTGAGGGGTCCTATCAGAAACCGTAGCGCAAGCCGACCAGGGCCGAAGCGGTCTTGAGATCTTCGGTCGTGAAATCGCTGTCGAGATAATTCAGCGCCACCGCCGCGCGGCCCGACAGGCTTTGCGTGAACGCATGCGAGTAGGAGGCGGACGAGCCGAGCCCGAACAGATCGTTCGCGCCGAACCCGCCTTCGAACCAGTTGGCGTAAGTCGCCACGGTAAAGGTACCGCGGCGGCCGATCTCGCCGCCGACCGTGCCGGAGACATAGTAATTTTCGTCCATCACGCCATTGGCAGCCGCCAGCACCGTGCCCGGGGCGCCGATGAATTCCCGCTGTTCGTAGCCTGCGCTGATCGCCGCGGTGTAGCGGCCGACGCGGCGGGAGTAATTGCCCGCAGCTCCGCGCGAGCGGAAGACGGAGGAGCGGATCGAGCCGAGCAGTCCGTCGAGGCAACTCCCCCCCGTGACCGCATTGACGCAGCCGACCACCGCCCCGGTGATCGGATCGCGCACGACGTCGAAATCGGTCGGCAGCGCGGACAGCGAATTGGTCAGGCGTCCGCCAAAGCCGCGGATGCCGTCGAAAGCGCCGATCGAAAGGTTGGTGTCGGGATTGGGCGAGAAGCTGAAGCTGCCGTAGAACGTGTCGCTGTCGTAGCGGCGTCCATATCCGGCCTGGAGCGAGGTCCGGCGGCTCGGGCGCCACAGCACGCCGACATCCCAGATCAGGCCGGTGGCTTCAAAAGCGATGGTGCGGGGGCTGCCTTCGTCGGTGACGAGGCGACCGCCGGGGCCGAGGATCGGATTGCCATTCGCATCGCGCACCGCATCGCGGCTGGACACTTCGACATCCTCATACCCCACTCCGCCGACCACGGCGAGCGTGGGCGTGATCGGAACGGTCACATCGGCGCGGACATTGGCGTCGATCACCCGCTGGTCGAGCGTGTTGACATCCTCGCGGTAATATCCCGCGCCCACGCCCACTCCGACGGGGAGATAGGTGCCGGGCGCGAACCCCGCGCGGGCCTGCGCCTGCTGGGACACGCTTTCATCGAACACATCGACAGGATCGCCATTCGCCGTGATGACATCCGGCGATTCCACTTTCGTGTACCCGATCAGATATTGTCCGGTGACTTCGACATCGTCCACGCGGGTCTGGACGCGCGGGCCGGCATAGACCGAATAGGTCTGCGTCGTGAAATCGGCATTGTTTTGGCCGGTGAAGACGTTGGCTCCGCTGCCGTCGATCGACGTCCGCGCGGCGAGCGCTCCGGCCTCCAGCGTTACCGTGCGAGGCACCACCTCTAGCGAGCCGCGCGCCACGCCGGTGATCGTGTCGCTGTCCGCCGCATCGCCCCAACCGAAATTGCGCTCGTAGCGCAGGGACACCGTGCCCGCGCTGCGGCGTCCGTTGAGCGAGGCGTCCACGCCTGCCGCAAGCTGGGTATAGGTGACGACATCGTTGCCGGGCGAAAGCTGCGCGGTAAGGATTTGCGAGGCCTCGATATAGGGTTCGACCGCGAGACGGCGACCGCCCCGGCGTTCGCCCACAGCTTCCTCGCCGTCGCCCTGTCCGGCGCCCTGCCCGGAAGCATTGGCGCCGCCGCCACCGTCGCGGCCCGGATAGGTTTGTGCGTGCGCTGGCAGGCCGCCCATCAGGGTCGCACCGGCAAGCAACACCGATAAAGTGCGTAATGACATGGGCTTACTCCCCATACCCATAATAGGATCCGAACTTGCGTCCGCTCGGGCTGAACGTCGCGTCGTTCAGGATAAGGCGAATATCGGGACAGGCGGAAAGAAGATCGACTGCGTCTTCCAGCGCCGCTCTTGCAGTCGCATCGGCGCGCGCTACCAGCAATGACTGGCCGACATGCTTGGCGAGTTCTGCCGCGGGCGATGCCGCCAGCGCGGGCGGGCTGTCGAAGATGAGAATGCGGTTTTTCGCGCCGCGAGTCAGGCGGTCCAGCACCTCGGCGGTGCGATCGCTTGCGAGATATTCGGCGTCCGATCCCGTCCGCTCTCCCGCCGGCATAAGGAACAGGCCTTCGACGTCGGTGGCCACGACCAATTCTTCGGGCCGGATGGAATCGTCCTTCAACGCATTCATGAAGCCCCGCTTGGCCTCCCCCACGTTACCGAGACCGAAGGTCGACATGATGGAAGGCTTTGCGAAATCGGCATCGATCAGCACGACTTCGATATCGCGCTCGCTCGCCATGGAGAGGGCGAGATTGACCGCGCAAAACGTTTTGCCCTCGCCGGTATGGGGCGAACAGATAAGAACGCGGCGCGATAGCGGGGAGCCATCGGCTTGCGCGGTGGCGAGCACCTGGCGCTTCACGATGCGAAATTCCTCGCGCAGGGCGCTGGCCCCGGCATCAGGATTGACGAAGCCCTGTTTACGCAGGTTTTTCCGGTCGATCGGCCTGGGATCGCGCGGCAGGCGCGCGGCAGGCACGTCGTCGTCGATCGGTTTTGCCGACACGGGCGCGGACGGAGCCGCAGCCGCCGCCGCCGGGGCGGTCGCTTGTACCGGATCTGTGGGAGCGGCTGCAGGCGGGCCCGCACTTTTCACGGGCTTGGGCATCCGCACCGATTTGCCTTCGGGCAGCTTAGCAGGCACGCGGGCCGGCATCAGCCGGTCCAAGCCGAAGGCGCCGCTCGCGCGCTCCAGCAGCGAACCGCGCTCGGGCTTGGCGGGCTTGGCGGGCTTGGCGGCCTTTTCGAGCTCCCGCTCATCACTCCCGTCGAGCGGCACGATCTTGGTTGGCTTGTTCACCACGCGCTCCTCACGCCACCGATCCGACCTGGATGAATTCGACGGCAAGCAGGATCACACAGACCCCGACCAGCCCCGCCAAACCTCCGGCGAATTGCTTGAATTGCTTGCGCTGCTGCGCCTGGCGCATTTCGGTCATCGAACGCGATATCGTCCCGACGACAGGAAGATCGAGCACGCGTTCCAGCTTCTCGGCCGTCGTGAAGCTCGCCTGCAACTGACTCATCACGAACGCAGTGCCTGCCCCGGCAGCAAGGCCGGCGAACAGCACGCCGAGCAGCAGGATTGGCCGGTTGGGCGCTGCGGGATTGCGCGGGACGGCGGGCGGATCGACCACCTGAAACTGCAGCGAGCTGCGCTCGGTCTGGACCTGGCCGCGCAGGCGCATTTCCTCTCGATCCTGCAAAAGCTCGTCGTATTTCGTTTTCAGAACCTCGTAATCGCGGCTGATGCGATTGGCCTCCGCCGCCACTTCGGGCTCCTGCGCCTGCGCGGCGATCAGCGAGGAGATATCCGACTGAAGCGCCGCCTTGCGAGCTTGCAGGGCCTGGAGATTGGCTTGACGCTCGACCCGGATGGCGACGAGCGACGAATAGGCGGGATTGGGTGCGCCCACCGATCCATCGCCTTCGCGCGACGCCTGACGGCGCAGCAGCTGGATCTGGCGTTCGGTCGCCTGAATGTCGGGATGGCTGTCGGTTAGGCCGCGCGAGCGCATCCCGGCAAGCTGGGCTTCGGCCTGCGCCAGCGCCGCACTCGCCCCGCCGCCCATGCCTGGCATGCTGATGGTACGCGGCGTGCCCGAAAGCTGGCCGCTGATTCCGGCAAGCGCGGATTGCGCAGCGGCAATATCCGCATCCACGCCGCGCATTTCGGTCTGCAGAGTCTGCAACCGGTTGCCGACCGATCCGCTTCCGCCGATCAGCTCGGGATATTGCGCTTCGAAGGCCAGACGGCGCTGTTCGGCAGCTTCCAGCTCGACCTTGCGATCTTCGAGCTGCTGGTCGAGGAACACGATCGTATCGGCCACTTCGCCGCGATTGCCTGCGATGTTTTCTTCGCGGAAGATGTCGATCAGGCTCTGGACGACTTCCTGCGAGAGCTTGGCGTTTTCCGCATCGCTAAGATCGCTCTTGCCGATGGTCGCGGCGATCTCGACCAGATTGTCCTGCTCGCTCTTGATCGTCACGGCCTTGGTCAGATCGTCGATCGCGCCCTGCATTTCGCCGTCGGTCGCGATATCCTCGCCAAGGCGCGTTCCACGAATGACCTTTTCGAGATTGACCTTGCTCGCCAGCGTCTGGCGCACACGGGTCATCTCCTGCCTGCCGTCGCCCGAGATATCGAGCTGTTCGGACAGCACATCGTCGAGCTGCACGTAAAGCCGCGCTTGGCTCATATAGCTGTTGGGAATCATCGCGACCACGAACCAGCCGAGGACGCAGACGCCCCAGGCCACCGCCAGCGCCAGCCAGCGGCGGTTCCACACCTGATGCAGCGCTGCGCGCAATTCCTCGAAGACTTCGTTCATCGCGGACGGATCCTCAGAAGACCGATTCGGGGATGATGATCACATCGCCCGGATTCAGCATGACGTTCGCGTCGCTATCGCCGCGCCGCAGCAGATCGGTCAGGCGCAGATCGTATTCGCGCTGGCGGCCCGACTGCTTGTCGAACCGGATCAGCTTTGCGCGATTGCCCGCCGCATATTCGTTGAGCCCGCCCACCGCGATCATCGCGTCGAGCACGGTCATATTCGCGCGATAGGGAAGCGAGGCAGGCTTTTCCGTGGCGCCGACGATGCGGACCTGCTGGCTGAACGTGCCCGCAAATTCGTTGACGATCACGCTGACCAGCGGATCCTCGATATACTGGCTGAGCTGGAGGCGGATGTCCTCTTCCAGCATGGACGGCGTCTTGCCGACGGCGGGCATATCCTTGACCAGCGGGATGGTGATGCGCCCGTCGGGCCGCACCTGGATCTTCTCCGCGCCCAGTTCCGGATTGCGCCAGACGTGAATGGTGAGATTGTCGAGCGGGCCGATCACGTAATCCTCGCCCGGCCCCTCCTGCAAGGCGACGAAAGTGGCAGGCGGAAGCTCGCCGCCCGCGCTCGACGAAGCGCAGCCCGATAGGCTCAGTATCGCCGCACAGCATGTCGCGATCACGGCAGACAAGCGATTGAAACGCATAAGGGTAAGTCCTGACAATAGCGTGAGCGGTGGCACGCGCGCTCAGAACGCGCCGCCACCCCTGTCGATTTCACCGCGCTTAATGCAGTAGAAAGGTGAACAGACGGTTATCCACACGCCAGAATGCCCGAGATTGCGGCGGTTGTGAAGCCATCGTCCCAGATCGGGACAATGATCTAGACCATGATTTCGGCAGCCGGTCCCTGCCCCAGAAACGCGCTCGGCGAAGCGCTGGCACCATAGGCTCCGGCGCAGAACACTGCGACGATATCGCCGACTTCGGCATGCGGCAGGTGGGCCTTGTCCGCCAACCGGTCGAGCGGCGTGCACAGGCAGCCGACGACATTGGCGATTTCGGCCTTCTCCTCGGCGAAGCGCGTGGCGATCGCGACCGGGTAATTGCGCCGCACGACGGTGCCGAAATTGCCCGAGGCGGCGAGCTGGTGATGGAGGCCGCCATCGGTCACCAGATAGGTCTCCCCATGGCTCGTCTTGCGATCGACGATCCGGGTCAGATAGACCCCGGCCTCTCCGACCAGATAGCGCCCGAGTTCGATGAAGAAGTCCGTATCGGCCATCGCATCGGGCAGAGCTGCGAAGCGCTCCTCCAGCGCGGCGCCGATACGGGCCGTATCGATCGGCGCATCGCCTGGGAAATAGGGGATCCCTAAACCTCCACCCATGTTGAGTTTGGGTAGGGAAACACCAGCTTTTTCAACGATCCGATGCGCCAGATCGAGGACATTGGCCTGCGCGTCCACGACCGCTTCGGCGTCGAGCGCCTGGCTGCCGGTGAAGATATGCAGGCCCCTCCATTCAGCCCCTGCGTCGAAGATATGGCGCGCAAGCGCAGGCACGCGTTCGGCATCGACACCGAACGGCTTGGCCCCGCCGCCCATCTTCATGCCCGATCCCTTGAGCTCGAAATCGGGATTGACCCGGACTGCGAGGCGCGGCGTCTTGCCCGTCCGCTCGGCAATGGCGAGAGCGCGCTCCGCCTCGCCTTCGCTTTCCAGATTGAGCGTCGCGCCATGCAGGATGGCGTTTTCCAACTCGCTGTCGCGCTTGCCGGGTCCGGCGAAGCTGACGCGCGCGCAGTCAATCCCGGCCGCCCGCACCATGTCCAGCTCGCCGCCCGACGCGATGTCGAGCCCGTCGACCAGACCGGCCATATGCGCCAACACGGGCGCGAAGCTGTTGGCCTTGATGGCGTAATTGATTTTCAGCCGCTCGGGCATGGCCGCGCGCAGATCGGCGACGCGGCGCGACATCATCGCGCTCGAATAGACGAAGAGCGGCGTTCGCCCCGCCCGCTCGACCAGTTGCGAGGCCGTTTCACCGTCCACGGCCAATTCGCCATCGCGCGTCTCGTACCCCGCCGGGATGGGTCCGACCGGTTTTCCCGTCTCGCTCATGCGCGGATCTCCGCCATTATCTGTTGTGAAATTAAAGTTCTATCGAGCTTTCCGTTCGGGTTCACCGGCAGCGTCTCGCGCCAGTGGATCCTCTGCGGTTGCATGAAATTCGGAAGCTCCTTCGCCAGCGCCGCTTTGAGGTCGGCGTCGCGCCCCGCATCGCCCCGCACCACCAGATGGACCGCCTGACCCAGCCGTTCGTCGGGCACGCCCAGAGCCACCGCTTCGCTAACGAGATCGGTGGCGCGCGCGGCGTCTTCCAGCTCCTGCGGGCTGATGCGATTGCCCGCGCTCTTGATCATCGCGTCGCGCCGTCCGACGAAATACAGCAATCCGTCCGCATCCCGGCGCACACGGTCGCCCGAATAGACCGCCATGCCGCCATATTCGCTGTCCTTCGGTGCCGGTCTGAAGCGCTCGGAAGTGCGCGCCTCGTCCTGCCAATAGCCTTGCGCCACCAGCGGCCCGCAATGGACGAGCTCGCCCTCCTCCTGCGGCGCGGCCAGCGCGCCTTCGTCGGTCACGACGAGAATTTCGGCAAAGGGAATCGCGCTGCCCATCGACGTGGGGTGGCTGTCCACGAGATTCGGATCGAGATAGGTCGAACGGAACGCTTCGGTCAGCCCGTACATGGGGAACAGCCGCGCCTGCGGGAACCGCGCTCTGAGATCGCCGACCAGTTCGCGGGTCAGCGCCCCGCCGCTATTGGTCAATCGCCGCAGCGTGTCCGCCGATCCGTCCGGCCATTCGATCTCGGTCAATTGAACCCATAATGGCGGCACGGCAGCCAGCGTCGTGACGCCGTGCCGGGCGCAGGCTTTCGCGACATCGCGCGGGAACAGGTAATCGAGCGGCACTACGGCTGCGCCGACAATCCAACTGGAAAACAATTGGTTCTGACCGTAATCGAAACTCAGTGGTAAGACCGCGAGCGTGACATCGTCCGCTTCCATGCCGAGATAATTGGCCACGCTGACCGCGCCCAGCCACATATTCGCATGGCTCAGCATCACGCCTTTGGGCTTGCCGGTCGAACCGCTGGTATAGAGGATCGCGGCCAGATCGAGCGGATCGCGCGAGGATGGGCCGAGATCGGCGCTCAGCGCATCGGCCTCGTGCCAGCATTCCTCCTCGTCCAGCAAGCGGCAGTCGCCCGGCGCATCACCCGGCTCCAGCGTGGCAAGCCGCGCGCGGGTTCCGATCAGCATTCCGGCACCGCTATCGGCCAGGATATGCGCGACCTGTGCCCGCTTCAGCAGCGGATTGATCGGCACATGCACCAACCCGGCGCGCGCCGCCGCCAGCGGAAGCAGGCAGGTGGTTTCTCCCTTTGCCGCCCAGCTCGCCACCCGAGCGCCTTGCGGCAATTGCTCCGTCAGCCACCCGGCAAGGCATGCTATACGCGCTCTTAACTCTCGATAGCTAAACCGCCGGTCACGCAGTATGAGCGCCGGTGCTTCGTCTTCGCCGCGCTCGACCAGATGGTCGAGCGGATACGGAACCGGGTCTGGCGCGATCGGCATGAGTGCTCCTGGAGGACGGTTTGACGGCAATGCATTCTTCAGTGGCGTCATGGGAAGAAACCGCCTCGGCGGCGCCCCATGCCAGCGTCTGCTATCACGAGAGTGTTAGCAAACTGCAAGTGCCCCACCTTCAAGCCCTGGATCAATTCGCGGTAAGCCCGTTCGATCGGACCGACTGGTATCGCCTGCTCGAAGACTATGGCGCCGCCCCCCTCTTCGCGATCGCGGCAGGGGATCTCGGCATGGCCGCTTTGCCGCTGACCTGGACAGGACGCAGGCTCGAAAGCCTGCATCATTTCTTCGCCTTCACCTGGCGTCCCCTCGCGCCCATGGGCCCCCTGGGTGACGCTTTGCTGACCAATATCGCCCGCGATCTCAAGACCCGCACGCATTGGGTGGCGCTGGAA
Source organism: Erythrobacter sp. A6_0 (assembly GCF_017744235.1). NCBI lineage: Bacteria > Pseudomonadati > Pseudomonadota > Alphaproteobacteria > Sphingomonadales > Erythrobacteraceae > Erythrobacter > Erythrobacter sp. A6_0. The sequence goes on along the minus strand of NZ_JAGHQR010000001.1, from coordinate 561,174 downwards.
TGTCTGCCGGGCGAAGATGGCAGCGCCGATCGGCTCGCGCGCGCTTTTAGAAAAGCCGGTTGGATCGCACATCTTTCGGTCTGCGACACCAATCATGTGCTCGATGTGAAGGGGCGCAGCTTCACCGATTATTGGGCAGATCGGTCGGGCCAAATGCGCTCGACTCTGAAGCGCAAGGCCGGGAAAGTCGAAGTCTCGATCGCAACCGAATTCGTACCCGAAGACTGGGAAGCCTATCGCGCCATCTATGCGCGCAGCTGGAAGAGCGAGGAACGGGACGCCGCGCTTCTGGAAGCGTTCGCGCGGGCCGAAGGGGCGGCGGGCCGGCTCAGGATGGGGATTGCGCGCCATCAGGGCGAGCCGGTGGCCGCGCAATTCTGGAGCGTGGAGGGCGGCACCGCCTATATTCACAAGCTCGCCTACGATTCCGAGCGTAGACACCTGTCCGCCGGAACCACGCTGAGCGCGGCCCTGTTCGAACATGTCATCGATCGCGATGGCGTCGATCTGGTCGATTTCGGCACGGGCAGCGATAGTTACAAACGCGACTGGATGGATACCGAACGCCCGCGTTACGCCCTCACCTGCATCGACTGGCGTCAGCCGCGCGGGGCCGCACTTCTTGCCGCCAAGGCGGTGGAGAAGGGTTGGGGCCTGCTGACCAACACACTTGCGGGTCGGCTTGCTTCGCGCCGAACGCACGGTTAAGCGCGATGCCGCGTATTACCAGGGGATGATTTCGCCATGACCGCAAGCCGGACCCAAGCTGTCCAGACCGACGCGCTGCAGACCGATGCGACCGGTCCGAGCCGCAGCGAAGTGGATGCCACCCTGCGCGCAATCCTGCGCGACGTGCTCGGCCTCGACCAGGACCGGGTGGAGCGCTTCGATGCCGAAACGGGCCTGTTCGGCCACTTGCCCGAACTCGATTCCATGGCGGTTGCGGGTCTTCTCACCGAAATGGAAGATCGCCTCGACATCGTGATCGAGGACGACGACGTCGACGGGGAAATGCTCGAAACCTATGGCGGCCTCCTCGCCTTCGCCGAGGCGAAAGCCATCGAGAGCTGAGCCCGGCGCGCGTGTACGCCAGCTGGAACGCGCCGGATGGCGCAGGCGAGCACAGCCGGGAAATGGCGCTGAGCTTCGACATGGGGCGCACGGCGCGCCTGCTGATCCTGCCCCCGCTGTTCGACGAACATAACAAGCTGCGGCGACAGATCGTCGAGGTGATGCGACGGCTCTATCGGACGGGGATCGACAGCGTGCTGCCCGATCTGCCCGGCTGCAACGAAAGCCCGGCGCCACTCGAAAACCAATCGCTGACAGACTGGCGGGCCGCTGCCGCCGAAGCGGCGGATCGCTTCCAGGCGACGCATATCCTCGCCATTCGCGGCGGTGCGCTGATGGTGCCACCCGCATTGCCGGGCTTTCTCTACGCGCCGCCGAAAGGCCGCCAGATCCTGCGCGCGCTGTTGCGAGCGCGCACGATAGCCGCACGCGAAGCGGGCCGCGAGGAAAAGGTCGAAACCTTGCTGGAAACGGGGCGCAGCGAAGGGCTGGAGCTTGCCGGATGGCATTTGTCGCCCGCCATGATCTCGGAGCTCGAACAGGCCGAGATACCTGCCGATCCGCGCCTGCAAACCATCGACCAGGCCGCTTTGGGCGGGTCGCCTCTGTGGCTGCGCGCCGAACCCAGTGAAGACAGCGATCAGGCGGACGCTCTGGCTGCGATGCTCGCGAAGGAGCTGGCAGCATGACGCGCCGCCACCTCACGTTCCTGTGCGAAGGCGACCGGCTGGCCGCCACGCTCGACGAGGGCGCGAACGCAACCGGCCTCCTGCTCGTAACGGGCGGCAACGAGATCCGCAGCGGGGCGTTTTCGGGCCAGGCCGCGCTCGCGGCGTCGCTTGCCGGGCAAGGATATCCGGTCTTCCGGTTTGATCGCCGCGGGATCGGCGATAGCGAAGGTACGAACCGCAGTTTTCGTGACGAGGGGGCGGATATCGCCGCCGCCCTCACCGCGTTTCGCGACGCGGCACCGAACGTCGAGCGCGTGGTCGGTTTCGGCAATTGCGACGCGGCGAGCGCGCTGATGCTGGCAGGCGGCGGGGGCTGCGATGCGCTGGTCCTGTCCAACCCTTGGACGATCAAGGACGCGGAAGAAGATGGCGAATCCGACGCGACTCCGCCCGCCAGCGCGATCCGCGCGCGCTATCTCGCCAAACTCAAGAACCCGCGCGAAATCGCTCGCCTGCTGTCCGGCGGGGTCGATTACCGCAAGCTTTTGCGCGGTATCGCACGGGCCGCCGGGCCGAAAGCGGCACCCAGCACGCTCGCCGGGGAAATGCGCAGCGGTCTCTCCAGTTTCGAAGGGCCAGTCCGCATCCTCCTCGCAGAAGCCGACCGGACCGCGCAGGTCTTCATCGAGAATTGGGACACCGCCGATACCCGCATCGCACGCTGTCCGCGCGCCGGGCACGCTTATGTCGAGCCGCATGCCCGCGCCTGGCTAGAAGAGCGGCTGTTGGAAGCGTTGGCTCAGCCGCGCTGATTTCCGTATATTTTACAGTGTAAGAACACCCAAATCTCGACCTTGGTTGACGTTTAGATCAACGCGCAAACAGGCTGGTCAGCTCGACATGGGTCGACCAGCGGAACTGACCGACAGGCCGCAATTTCTCAAGGCGAAATCCCGCGTCGATCAGCGTCTTGGCATCCCGCGCCCAGCTGGCGGGATTACAGCTGATGTAAACCACCCGCTTCGCCTCGCTGTTCGCGACGGCCGCGATCTGCTCGCGGGCACCGGCGCGAGGAGGATCGAGAAGAATGGCGTCGAACCGGGAAATCTCCTCCGGCTGCAGCGGATTGCGGAAAAGATCGCGATGCAGGGCGTGGACCGGCAGTCGCTGCGCGTTTGCAGCGCTCTTGCAAGCCAGATGCGCATCCCGCGCCGCTTCGACTGCCAGGACCTTCGCCGCTCCCGATAGCGCAAAGGCGAACGTGCCGAGGCCCGAAAACAGATCGGCGATTGTACCGGCTCCATCCGTAAAAGCGCGCGCATCCGCCGCCAGAATTGCTTCTCCATCCTCTGTCGGCTGGAGAAAGCTCTGTTCCGGAAAACCGACCGCGACGCCGCCCAGCGTCACGGTGACCGGCTCAGGCTCCCACAGCGTCTCGCCTCCATACCCCTGATCGAGCGAAAGCCGCGCCAGCCCGTGATCCCGCGCGAAGTCGAGCAAGGCCTCGGTCGGCCCCAATCCGTCGAGCGTCACACCGCTCAGCGTACAATCCACGCCCTGATCCGTCAGCGTCAGCGCGACATCGACCGGCGCCTCGCTCGCGATCCGCGCAAGCATAGTCCGCAAGCGAGGCACGAGCGCGAACAGTTCGAGTCGCAGGATCGGGCACTCGGCAATATCGACGATGCGATGCGATCCTCCCTCCCGAAATCCGAGCAGGAATTTCCCCCCTGCCTTCAATCCGTGGAGCGTCGCACGGCGGCGGCTCTGCGGCGGCGAGAGATGCGTCTCCAGAAGCTCGCAGACCGAAATGTCCTGCGAAGCGGCGGCAGACGTCACACGATCGGTGACGAATTGGAGCAGCGCGGCATCGTCCGCATGCTGCAACTGGCAGCCCCCGCAGCGCGCGAAATGGCGGCAGGGCGGCGTCGCGCGGTGTGGACCGGGTTCCAGAGTACCATCCGGCAACATCGTGTCGCCAGGAACGGCGCCAGAGACATGACGCCCATCTTCTGCGACGCCATCGCCTTTGGCAGCGATGCGGATAATCGGCGAACCGGTCACGAAAGCGCCGCCAAGGCCAGATGCACCGTCTCGGCCAGATCGCCTGCCGTGAAGCCCGGTCCGGCTATGCGCGCCGCTTCATGATGCAACCAGACGCCCTCCTGCGCGGCCCGCATTCCATCACCGTGATGCGCCAACCGACTGGCGATCAGACCTGCCAGCACATCCCCGGTCCCCGCCGTCGAAAGCCAGCTCGAGCCGCGCGGGAAAAAGACTGTCCGCCCATCGGGGGAGGCGAGCACGGTGTCCGGCCCCTTGGCCAATACAAACGCGTTTGTGACCTCAGCAAGAGTTGAAGCTCTATCGAGCTTATTACTGGCTGAGATGTCGAAGCTGCTGCAAAGACTGGATAATTCCCCCTCATGGGGCGTCAGGATCAAGGTAGTGTTCGCCCGCTGTTCAAGTCGATAGGGCGTCAAGAGGTATAGCGCATCGGCATCGAGCACGCTCGGTTTGCCCGCGTTCAGAACCGCTGTCAGCTTTCGCGACGCGGCTTCTTCGCGCCCTAGCCCCGGTCCGATGAGAACGGTATCGATCCGGTCATCCGCCAAGGCCTGATCGAAAGCATCGCCCTCGATCACCAGCTCGGCTGGCGCGTCGGGGTGTGAGTGCTCGCTCAGCAGCTTGGTGTAACCGGCCCCGGCTCGCATCGCCGCCTTCGCGGCAAGCAGCGGCGCGCCCGGCATCGCCCCGGCCACCACAGCCAGAAGCCCGCGGCGGTATTTGTGGCTATCGGGCAGCGGCGCAGCGAGATTCGGTCGCTCTGAAGCCGAGGATAGCGCTGTCGCGATCTCCAATCCGATCGGCACAAGACGCTTCGCACCCATTTTCGCCATGGCGGGCATCAGAAAATGCGCGCGCTTCCAGGCGCCGAGGGCCAGCGTCAGATCGTATTGCGGCACCGGCCCCATCGCTTCTCCGCTGTCGCTGGCGACCGCGCTGGGAACATCGATGGCGATCTTGTAGGCGTCGCTGCAGCACAGCGCCTCGAGAAGCGCCGCGAACACTCCTTCGACAGGGCGGTCCAGCCCGTATCCGAACAGACAATCGACTATCACGGATCGATCCAGATCGCCCGATTCCGCGGTCGATCCAGCGAAATTCGTCCGCGCCTTCCGGGCCGTCGCCCCCTTCGGCTCGACAGGCGCAACAACCGTGACGTCATGACCTCGCAGTCGCAATTCCTCTGCGATAACATAGCCATCGCCGCCATTGTTGCCAGGACCACACAAGACTGCAACGGATCGTCCCGCAGCCATGCGAGCGACCCAATCGGCAACACCCCTGCCCGCGCGCTGCATGAGCTCCCATTCGTCGACGCCATCCCGCATCGCCGCCTGCTCGATCGCGCGCATCCGTTCGACCGAGAGAACTGCATTATCGCCCATCGAGCTGCCCCTTCTGCCAGCGATAGCGCGCGCCATCGACAGTGAATTCGATCCTGTCGTCTGCGCCTCCCATGACAGGCTCGGCAGCCCCGTCAGCCGAGGCGAAGCCATCGCCATCGCGGACCAGTCGCCGGAAACTCCCGTCGGGATGGCGGATCACAAGCGTGTCGCCGTCCAGCTCGACGAGGCAGTCCGGCGCGAAGTCGCTGCCGGGTGTCACCGCGCAGTCCACGCGAACCGCGCCCTCTTCCGCCTGTTCCTGTACTGGCCCGCCGGAACAGGCCGCCAGCAAGAGCAGGCTAGATATCGGCAAACATATGCGTTTCGCGCGCCGCACCGGGATGGGTGACGGCGCCTTCGTGCGCAGGGCCGACATTCTGGGCGTACCGCCACAAGGCTCCGGACTGATAATCATGCTCGCGCGGCTGCCACGCCAGACGGCGTTCGTCCAGCACGGCCTTGTCGACCAGAAGGTCGATCGTCCCCGCCTCGGCGTCGATTGCGATGGTATCGCCATCTTCTACCAGCGCGATCGGGCCGCCCTCGGCCGCTTCGGGCCCGACATGGCCGATACAGAAGCCCCTCGTCGCGCCGCTGAACCGTCCATCGGTGATCAGCGCGACCTTCTCGCCCATGCCCTGGCCGTACAGCGCAGCCGTGGTGGCGAGCATCTCGCGCATGCCCGGACCGCCCTTGGGCCCTTCGTAACGGATCACGATCACGCTGCCTTCGGCGATGTCGCGCGCCTCGACTGCGGCAAATGCTTCCTCCTCGCATTCGAAGACGCGGGCCGGGCCGGTAAATTGCAGGCGGGCCATCCCAGCGACCTTCACGATCGCTCCATCGGGCGCGAGCGAGCCCTTCAGGCCGACGACACCGCCGGTGGGAGTGAGTGGGTTGGAGACGTCGTAGAAGACCTTTTGATCGGGATTCCAGGTAACCTCTTCGATGTTTTCGCCCAGCGTCTTGCCGGTCACCGTCAGAGGCTCGGGATTGAGGAAGCCGCCATCGAGCAGCGTCTTCATCGCCATATAAACGCCGCCGGCCTCGTGCATGTCTTTGGCGACATATTTACCACCCGGCTTCAAGTCTGCGATGTAAGGCGTTGATTTGAATATCTCTGCCACATCGTGAAGATCGAATGCGATACCCGCCTCATGCGCCATTGCGGGCAAGTGAAGCGCTGCGTTGGTGGATCCCCCGGTTGCCGCGACGACGCGCGCGGCATTCTCGAATGCGGCGCGCGTGCAGATATCGCGCGGACGCAGATTGCGTTCGACCAGCGCCATCACCTGACGCCCCGCAGCGACCGCGATTTCCTCACGCGACCTGTAAGGAGCTGGCGTCATATTGCTGTTCGGAAGCGACAATCCGATCGCTTCCCCGACGCACGCCATGGTATTCGCCGTGAACTGTCCACCGCACGCGCCGTGGCCCGGGCAGGCGACCTTTTCGAGCGCAGTCAAATCCTTCAGCGGGCAATTGCCGGCGGCATGCTGTCCCACGGCTTCGAACACATCGACCACCGTGACGTCTCGCCCGGCATAGGTTCCCGGAAGGATCGACCCGCCATAGACGAAGATGCTCGGCACGTTCAGCCGCAGCATCGCCATCATCATGCCGGGCAGGCTCTTGTCGCATCCGGCGAAGCCGACCAGCGCGTCGTAACAATGGCCTCGTACCGACAATTCCACGCTGTCGGCGATCACTTCGCGGCTGACGAGCGAGCTCTTCATGCCCTGATGGCCCATCGCGATACCGTCGGTCACGGTTATCGTGTTAAAGCGGCGCGGCATACCGCCGCCCTCTTCCACGCCGCGACGGCAGACATCGGCCTGCGCATCGAGCGTGGTGTTGCACGGCGCGGAATCGTTGCCCGCGCTCACCACGCCAACGAAGGGCCGCGCGATCTCTTCCTCGCTGAGGCCCATCGCGTAGTAATAGGAGCGATGCGGCGCGCGCTCGGGGCCGACCGAGACGTGGCGGCTGGGGAGCCGGGATTTGTCGAATTGCGGCATGTCACTCTCCGTCATCCGGGATAGACCGGGTTTCATCCGTGCGAGGTTCAAGCTTTCGCCGGGAGAACGGCTTGTGGCAAGGGGCCGCGGCCCTAGCTTTCCTTATGCACTCTCAAGCGCGAGCAGCACCCGGCCCGCCACATCGGCGATCATCGTCGCCCAGCGCGCCTGACCTGCCTCGGTAACGATCTGATCCTGCCGGATCTCCAGGGTGAGGTAGGGTATCCCGCGCGCTTCGGCATGCCGGTCCATTGTGGCGTTAAGCTGCTTGCCCGAATAGGGTTCGTTATCGCCGACCGTCAGCCCCTGCTGCCCGAACAGTCGGATAGCGTGGCGCGCGGCGCGATCGTCCTGATTGTAGAGCAGGCCGATCTCCCAGGGTCGCTCCTGCGAGCTGGTGGCAAGTTCGGGCGTGAAGCTGTGGACCGCCAAGAGAAGTTTCGGGCGAACCCGGTCGATCATCTCGCCGAGCGCCTCGTGATAGGGGCGGTGATAAAGATCGAGCCGCCGGTCGATATTGGCGCCGATATTGCCAGGGATCAGATGCCCGTCGCTTTCCGAAGGGACGACTGCCGGCTCGTCCTCCTTGCGGTGGAGATCGCAGACCAGCCGGCTGACCGTCGCTATATGCGCCGGAATGCGGTGCCGCCGCGCCAACCGATCCGCGACGCCGTTCACACCGATATCGACCGCGATATGCTCATCGAGCAGTTTGGGATCGATCCCGAGCTCGATACCGTCCGGCACGAAATTCGACGCGTGATCCGCGACGCACATCAATTCGGCCGGTCCGGCCTCGCCCACCTGGCGATAGGGTCTGTCTTCGATCAGCATCACATTACCATCTCAACGCGCCTTGCATGCGCCACCACCCAGGATGGGCCTCGGCGATTTGCGCGGCTGCCTCTTCGCACGCCTGGGCGCTTTCATAAAGCGCGAAGCAGGTCGCGCCGGAACCGGACATACGTTGCAGGAGCGGGTTGGTTTCATCCAGCGCGGTGCAAACACCGGCGATCGCAGGACACAGAGATATTGCGGGCGCTTGGAGGTCGTTGCGCCCCGCCAGAGCGATGTCTCGCGCCGTGCCGGAAGGCAGCGGACCGCGATCCTCGCCGCCCCAGGCGCGAAACACCGGGCCGGTCGACAGGGGCACGCGCGGATTGACGAGCAGGCAGTAAAGCCCTTCGAGGCTGGTGTCGTCCAGCGGTTCGAGCTCGGTCCCCGTCCCACGCCCGATACAGGTGCGGCTTTCGACACAGGCTGGAACGTCCGCACCCAATTTAGCTGCGCGGGCGGACCAGTCATCGGGCAAGCCATGGCGATCGCGCACGATCCGGAAGACCGCTCCCGCATCGGCGGAGCCGCCTCCCAAACCAGCGGCGACGGGAAGGTTCTTTTCGAGCGTCATCGCCAGCCCTTCCGAGCGCGGCAATACGGAAAGCGCTTTGGCGACAAGGTTTTCGAACGGATTGTCGAGACCGTTTGCGAACTCTCCAACTACGGCGATCTCGTCGCGCCCGGCGGGCCGAGCAGTCAGAATGTCGCCCGCCTCGACGAAAGCGAACAGTGTTTCGAGCTCATGATAGCCATCCTCGCGCCGCGTGCGGACATGCAGCGCGAGGTTGATCTTGGCGTAAGCGGTTTCGCGCATGGGCGCCTTCCCCCGTCGCGGGTCGGAGTGAGGCGTCACATATTCGGATAATTAGGACCGCCGCCGCCTTCGGGCGTGGTCCATTCGATGTTCTGGTTCGGATCCTTAATGTCGCAGGTCTTGCAGTGGACGCAGTTCTGCGAATTGATCACGAATTTGGGCTCGCCCTCATCCTCGGTCACCCATTCGTAAACTCCGGCCGGGCAGTAGCGAGTTGACGGGCCGCCATAGACGCCCAGCTCGCTCTCGCGCTGCAATTCCATATCCTGCACCTGCAGGTGATTGCGCTGGTCCTCGGCGTGGTTGGTGAAGCTGAAGGCCACATTGGTCAGCCTGTCGAAACTCAACACACCGTCGGGCTTGGGATATTCGATCGGCTTGAACAGGTCCGCGCGCTGCAGATGCTCGTAATCGGGCTCGTGCTTCATGGTGATCGGCAGGCCGATCTTGAGCGTACGCATCCACATATCGATGCCCGCCAGCACGGTACCGATATCGGCACCATATTTCGAAACGGCGGGCTGCGCGTTCTTCACTTTCTTAAGCTCGACTGCGATCCAGCTTTCGCGCAAATTGCTATCGTAATCAGTGAGTTCGGTTTTCTCCTGGCCGGCGGCGATCGCATTTGCGATGCTTTCGGCGGCGAGCATACCGCTCTTCATCGCAGTGTGGCTGCCCTTGATCCGGGGCACATTGACGAAGCCCGCGGCGCAGCCGATCAGCGCCCCGCCCGGGAAGGCGAGCTTGGGCACTGACTGCCAGCCGCCTTCGTTGATCGCCCGCGCGCCATAGGCCACGCGCTTGCCGCCTTCGAGGATCTCGGCGATCGCCGGATGGTGCTTCCAGCGCTGGAATTCCTGATAGGGGCGGACATACGGGTTTTTGTAATCGAGCGCCGTGACGAAGCCCAAGGCGACCTGACCATTGGCTTGATGGTAGAGGAACCCCCCGCCCCAGCTCTCGCTTTCAGACAAAGGCCAGCCCTGGGTGTGGATCACCCGGCCAGGTTCATGCTTTTCGGGAGCAATGTCCCACAACTCTTTGATTCCAAGACCATAGATCTGCGGCTGGCAATCGGCCTCCAGATCGAATTTCGCCTTCATCTTCTTGGTAAGATTGCCACGCGCGCCTTCGGCGAACAGCGTGTACTTGGCGTGGATTTCCATGCCCGGCTGGTAATCGGGCTTGTGCGATCCATCGGCGGCGACGCCCATGTCCTGCGTGATCACGCCCGAAACCGCGCCGTTTTCGTCGAACATAACCTCGCTCGCCGGGAAGCCCGGGAACACCATCACACCGAGACCTTCGGCCTGCTCCGCCATCCAGCGGGTCAGATTACCGAGCGAGCAGGTGTAATTGCCCGTGTTCGTCAGGAAAGGCGGCATCAGCAGATGCGGCATTTCCCACTTCTTCGACGCGCTCATAACCCAATGCTGATTGTCGGTGACGGGCGTTTCGGCGAGCGGGCAGTCCATTTCGCGCCATTCGGGCAGCAATTCATCGAGCGCGCGCGGATCGACCACGGCACCGGACAGGATATGCGCCCCGATCTCGCTGCCCTTTTCGAGCACCACGACCTCAAGCTCTTCATTGAGCTGCTTCAGCCGGATCGCCGCCGCCATTCCCGCCACGCCGCCGCCGATAATGACGACATCGCAGGGCATCGATTCGCGTTCGCTCATATCTCTCTCTTTTCGTCGCAATATCGTTTGGGATTGCCTTGATTGCTGGGGCGTATGAGGTCAAGACCCCCGACGGACGGATGACGAAGCTCGATACCCCTCAAAATGCCGGTGCGCTATCTCAGCACGATCTTGCAGGCGTGCTCGATTGGTGGCGCGAAGCGGGTGTCGACTGCAGTTTCGCGGACGATGCCGAAGGCTGGCTCGAAATCCCCGAAGAGGCCGCCGAACCGGCGCCCCCGCCGCCGAAGGTGGACGTTCCGCGACGGGTCACGCCGCTGCAACGCGCGCTCGACGGGGCGGAAAAACCCGCGATCGGCGGCGCGCGTGACAACTGGCGAAGTGATCTTGCCGCATTCGAGAGCTTCTGGCTGACCGAGCCGAGCCTTGCGGAAGGCGCGCTGTCCATGCGCGTGCCGCCGCGCGGGACAAGCGGCGCTTCGCTCATGGTCCTGATCCCTCAGCCGGAGGAAGAAGATCGCGAAAGCCTGTTGAGCGGACGGCTCGGCGCGCTTGTCGGCTCCTTTCTGCGCGCGGCAGGACTGGACGAAAGCGCGGTGTATTTTGCCAGTGCCCTGCCGCGCACACTCCCCCTGCCCGATTGGGCCGAGCTCGCGCAGCGCGGGCTGGCGGATGTGACCCGGCATCATGTCGGCCTTGCGAAGCCGCAGCGTGTGCTTGCTTTCGGGCGCGGACTGATGCCGCTGCTGTCGCAGGGCGACACGCCTCCCCCTATGCTTTCCCTGCCCGGCGGCGAAGTTCCATTGATGATCGCCCCGCGGCTCGATCGGCTGGCGCGCGTGCCCGGCCACCGCAAACATTTCTGGACCCAATGGCTTGAATGGACCGCATGACCCGCCCCCTACTCCTCTGCGCCGCCGCCTTTTCGGCGCTGGCAGTGACTTCGCCCGCGCAGGCCAATCCCGAAAGCATCGCCTATTTCACGCAAGGCAAGAGCGGCGGCCTTCCCACTCTGCTGACGCAGGAAGACCGGTTCTATTACGCCTCGTTTTTCGAAGCGGTGGATGCGCGCAATTGGGACCGCGTAGAGATCCTGCTCGGCGAGCGGAGCGAAGGGCCGCTTCACGGGGCGGCGCTGGCCGAATATTATCTTCACCCCGAAAGCCCGCGCATCCCGCTCGAACGCCTGCAGGACTGGCTCGGCCTCTATCGCGATCTCCCGCAAGCCGAAGGCATCGCCCGCCTCGCAATGGCGCGCGGAGCGACGGAAACACCCAGCCTTCCCGCTGCGCGCAGCCTGCGCGGCCAGCCGGGCATCACGCGGCGCAATCGCCCTAGGGGCATCGAGGATGGCACAATGCCGTCCGATATCTCCAGCGCCATTCTCCAGCATATCAGCAATGACGATCCGGACGGTGCGCGCCTGTTGCTCGACGGGATCGACGCCACTCTGTCGCCCTATGCCCGCGCGGAATGGCGCCAGCGGGTATCGTGGAGCTACTACATCGAGAATCGCGATCCCGAGGCGTTGGCGCTGGCACGCACGGTGTCGGAAGGCAGCGGGCCCTGGGTTGCGGAAGGGGATTGGGTGGTCGGCCTTGCCGCGTGGAGGCTGGACGATTGCAGCAGCTCTGCACAAGGGTTCCAGAATTCGGCGGCGCAATCCACCGATCCGGAACTGACCGCAGCGGCACACTACTGGGCGCATCGCGCGCTGGTGCGCTGCCGCGAACCCGAGCAGGCGGACGAGCAATTGCGCGGCGCAGCGCGCTTTACCGAAACGCTCTACGGTATGCTGGCGCGCGAGCAATTGGGCCAGACCCTGCCCGGCGATCACACCCGCCCGGACCTGACCGCGCAGGACTGGCAGCTTCTATCGGACGAACCGGCGGCACGGCAGGCCGTCATGCTCAACGAACTGAACCGGCGCGAGGCTGCATCCGATGCGCTGGTCTATCAGGCGCGCTACGGTGATCCGGACGAATTTCATGCCCTTACACGGCTTGCCCGCGCACTCGGGCTGCCGGGCGCGCAGAATTTCATGGCCTACAATGCGCCCGCCGGGACTGCCCCGCCGCCGAGCCTGCGCTGGCCGGTAACGGACCAGACTCCGCGCGGGGGATGGACAGTCGACCCAGCGCTCGCCTTCGCCCACGCCTTGCAGGAATCGAACTTTCGCGAGACGGTGGTGAGCGGAGCCAATGCGATCGGCTTGATGCAGATCCGCCCTATCGCCGCGCGCGAATATGCCGCGTCGATCAACCTCTCGGCAGATGCGAACCTCAAGGAAGCTTCAACAAATTTAGCCTTTGGTCAGAGGGCCTTGGAGGCTCTCGCCCAGTCCGGATACTCGAGCGGACATCTTCCCAAGGTCATGGCGGCCTACAATGCCGGACCAACGCCGGTCGCCCGCTGGAACAGCGAGGTGCGCGACCAGGGCGATCCGCTGACTTGGATGGAATCGATCCCTTATTGGGAGACGCGGTCCTACGTGAATATCGTGATGCGCAATTACTGGATGTATCTGCGCCAGGCCGATGCGCCCGCGCCGAGCCGCGTGGCGCTGGCCCAGAACCAATGGCCCCAATTTCCGAGCGAGCGCTGACATGCCCATCGACGAAAGCCGCACTTTCAAACCGATCCGCATCGCGCTCCTGACGGTTTCGGACACGCGCGGGCTGGCGGAAGATACGTCTGGCGACATACTTGCCGAACGGATTTCGCAGGCGGGCCATGAACTGGCGACCCGCGAAATCCTGCGTGATGACGTGGACGCGCTGGTGAACCTTCTGGAAGCCTGGATCGACGACGAAACCATCGATTGCGTCATCACCACCGGCGGTACGGGTCTCACCGGCCGCGACGTGACCCCTGAAGCGCTCGATCGCGTGAAGGAGAAGGACATTCCCGGTTTCGGCGAGTTGTTTCGCTGGATCAGCTACGAGATGATCGGCACCAGCACCGTCCAGAGCCGCGCCTGTGCGGTGCTGGCCAAGGGCACCTATATCTTCGCCCTGCCCGGATCGAACGGCGCGGTGAAGGATGGCTGGGATAAAATCCTCGCCTCTCAACTCGATAGCCGTCATCGTCCCTGCAATTTCGTCGAATTGATGCCGAGACTGCGGGAACGCTGACAGCGCGGAGGCCGTCCATTCGGGTCTCGCAAATGCACTCCGTTCCATTTATGTTCCGCCCCATATGGAACGCCGAATCGATCCCGCCGTCGCCGGACGTGGCGCGCAATCCGCTGACGTGCCGACCCGCTTCGGTCTCGCAACGCGCGAGGCCGATAGCGATTGGCGCGATCATATGGAGGCACTGGACGGGCCGCCGGTAAAACTCCGGACCGAAGTGATCGAGGAGCGCTCGAAAACGATCCTGAGCTTCAATCGCTCGCCCGACATCTTTTTCGACCGTTCCATCAACGCCTATCGCGGATGCGAGCATGGCTGCGTCTATTGTTTCGCGCGCCCGACCCATGTCTATCAGGATCTCTCGCCGGGACTGGACTTCGAAACCAAGCTGTTCGCCAAACCCAATGCTGCCAATCTCTTACGCGAGACACTTGCCAAGCCGCGTTACAGTCCGAAACCGATCGCGATGGGGACCAATACGGATCCCTACCAGCCGATCGAAGGCCGCTACCGGATTACGCGGGAGGTGTTGAAGGTCTGCCTCGAAGCGCGCCATCCGGTCACGATCACGACCAAGTCGAATCGAGTTCTCGCAGATCTGGACCTGATAGAAGAACTGGCGCGACACCGATTGGTCGCGGTCGCAATATCCGTGACGAGCCTCGATCCGAAATTGTCAGGGAAACTCGAACCGCGCGCAGCATCGCCGCTCAAGCGATTGGCTGCACTAGGTAAACTGGCTGAGGCAGGCATTCCTACCCACTGCTCGATCGCGCCGGTTATCCCGGCCATCACCGACCAGTTCATGGAAGAGATCGTCGAGCGTGCCGCTGCGCTGAAAGTCGCGAGCGCGGGCTGGATACCGCTACGCCTCCCCCACGAAGTCGCGCCGCTGTTTCGCGAATGGCTCTCGGTCCACTTCCCCGAACGTGGCGACAAGGTCATGAGCATCGTCCGCTCGATACGAGACGGACGGGATAACGATCCGGGCTTCTTCAGTCGCCTCAACCCGACCGGCGTATGGGCCGACCTGTTCCGGGCACGGTTTCGCGTAGCCTGCAAGCGCGCCGGTATCGGGAAAGGCAAGTTCGAGCTCGACTGTACCCAGTTCCGCCCACCCGAAGTGGGCGGTCAGATGCGGCTTTTGTGAACCCTCAGAAGCCCTCGCCCTCCTCGCCCGGCCTGAAGCGCACGAGGCGGCTGTCCTGCAAAGCAGCCGTCCGATTGACCACTGCCGCCTGATAGTCGGCGTCCTTGATCATCTCGAAGAAAGCGGATGCATTCGGATAGGATGCGATAAAACCATCGTGCCAGCGCATCGCCTCCGGCCCCGTCACCACCGTTTCGTAAATTCCGCGCCAGACGATGCGGCCGCCGACCCGGCGAAAGATCGGTCCGCTGGTCTTGCCGTACTCCTGGTAGGCGCGGCGTCCCGACCAGCCCTCACCTGCATTCTCGTGCCCTTCTGGATACTCCGCCAGCTCGCGATACTGGAGCAGGTTGAGCATATGGATCGGCGTATCGCGCGGCAGGGTCTTGAAGGCCTCGAAATTCTCGCGGCTTGGATCGATATAGGTCTCTGTCATTATGATTTCCTGTCAGGCATCCAGCCGGTAATCGGCGAAGCGATCGCGCAGATCTTTCTTGCTGATCTTGCCGGTCGCGGTGTGAGGGATATCGTCGACGAATTCGACTGCATCGGGCAGCCACCATTTCGCGACCTTGTCGGACAGGAAGTTCACCACTTCCTCGCCCGAACAGTCGATGCCCTCCTTGCGGACCACGAACAGCACGGGTCGCTCGTCCCATTTGGGATGCGGCATGCCGATACAGGCCGCTTCGGCCACGGCAGGATGGCCCACCGCCGCGTTTTCCAGTTCCACCGAACTGATCCATTCGCCGCCGGATTTGATGACGTCCTTGGTGCGATCGGTCAGCTGGAGCGTCCCGTCGGGGTGCAGGATGCCGACATCGCCGGTATCGAACCAGCCATCGGCCGTCACCGCGGGCTCTTCCGCCTTGAAATAGCGCTGCACGACCCACGGACCGCGGATCTGCAACGCGCCCGACGTTTTGCCATCGCGGGGCAGAACCTTCGTAAAGTCGTCGAGATCCACCGTGCGCAGTTCCACTCCGAAGATCGGGCGCCCCTGCTTCATGGTCTTGAGAACCTTTTCCTCGAAGCTGAGCTCCTCCCAATTCGCCGTCGGCCCGCCGACCGTGCCGATCGGGCTCGTCTCGGTCATGCCCCAGGCGTGCTGGACGCGGGTGCCATTCTTCATCAACCGCTCGATCATGAATTTCGGCGCAGCCGATCCGCCGATCGTGGCGGCTTTCAGCGGCGGCAGGTCAAGGCCTTCCTTGTCGCAATACTGGAAATGCGCGAGCCATACTGTCGGCACGCCCGCGCTGTCGGTCACGCCTTCGCGCAGCATCAGATCGTGCAGGACCGCCGGATCGTTCACGGCGCTGAACACGAATTTGATCCCCGCCATCGCGCCGGCATAGGGCAGGCCCCAACTGGCGGCGTGGAACATCGGAACGACGGGCAGCATCACGCTGGAGCCGCTGAAATTGAACGCCGATGGCTGCAGCCCGGCCATGGCATGCATGATGGTCGAGCGGTGCTCGTACTGCACGCCTTTTGGATTGCCGGTGGTGCCGCTGGTGTAGCAGATCATGCATG
Organism: Erythrobacter sp. A6_0; assembly: GCF_017744235.1. Lineage (NCBI taxonomy): Bacteria > Pseudomonadati > Pseudomonadota > Alphaproteobacteria > Sphingomonadales > Erythrobacteraceae > Erythrobacter > Erythrobacter sp. A6_0. The sequence continues at coordinate 544,848 of NZ_JAGHQR010000001.1, read as the reverse complement.
GATCGCGTTCGCTGCCATCGACCCATTCGAAATCGCCGTCCTGTTCCGCGATCCAGCTCTCGAAATCGCGCGCATGGGATCCGGCGGGAGGATCGAAGCAGATATAGTGCTCCACCTGCAGCCAGCGATCACGCATCTTGTCCACGATCGGCTGGAACATGGCATCGTAGAGCAGCACGCGGTCGTCCGCGTGGTTGACGATATACTCGAGCTGGTCCTCGAACAGACGCGGATTGACGGTGTGGAGGACGCCGCCCATCCCGGCGACGCCGTACCAGCTGACCAGATGGCGCGAATGGTTCATCGCGAGGCTTGCGACCTTGTCGCCGGGTTTCAGGCCAAGCGCCTGGAGCGCCTGTGCCATTTTCAGCGCGTCACGGCGAATTCCGGCCCAGTCGGTCCGCGTCTCGCTGCCATCGGCCCAATGCGTGACGATTTCCCGCGTACCCGCCTCACGCGCGGCGTGGTCGATCACATGCGTCACGCGCATGGACCAATCCTGCATGGCTCCCAATCCCGTCGACATTTTTCGCCTCTCCTTGCGTTTATTACGCAACGAGGCGCAAATGCCCTCCGCTGCGTCTTGTCGTTAATTGCACCTTGGCAAGACCGGGCGCGCTTGCCAAGCGTTCGGCAAGCTCCCCGTCCAGAGCGAAGCTACGGCCAAGGCACAGCGTCGGTTCGATCGCGGTGCCTGTGCGCAGGGTCGCGACGACCTCCCCCGTGCCCTTCGCGCTGCCCAGCTCGGCCTGGAGCATCGCCAGCGCCCCTGCATCGAGAATGTCGAGCGTCAGCGTCATCCGCGCGTTCTGGGACACCGCCTCCAGCGGCGTTCCCCCGCGCACGGTAATCCGGGGCGGTTCGTCGGGGCTCGGGCTGTCGAGCTCGACCTGAAGCAAGATGCAGGTCTGGTCTTCCGCCCATTTGACGAAGCTGTCGACCATGGATTCCTCGAAGCAAGCGGCGCTGAACTGTCCGGATGCGTCGGAAAATTCGACGCGCACGAACGGTTTGCCGCGTCGCGTCGTGTTCTTGTGCGCCTTTTCCACCATGGCCGCCATTACGGCAGGCGCCCTTCCCCCCGCGGGCGCGCCACCGCCCATCAGCGAGGCATAGCTGCGCGCGCCATTGGCAGAGGCGACCTGTCGCCACGCCTGGACTGGGTGATCGGAGAAGTAGAAGCCGAAATTCTCACGCTCCCTCTCCATCATTTCGGCGCGCGGCCAGGGATCGGTTTCCTTCAAACGCAGGTCCGAATTCGCCTGCTCCTCGCCTCCGAAAAGACCCGCCTGCCCGCTCGACCGCTCGCGCGCCGCCGCATCGGCGACTGCGAGGAGGAGATCGCAATTGGCGAAAACCTTCGCGCGATTGGGCTCCAGATCATCGAGCGCTCCGGCCGAAGCGAGCGCTTCCAGTTGGCGGGAATTCATCGAACCCTTCGGAACTCTTTCGAACAAGTCCTTGAGACTTTCGAACTTTCCGGAAACCTCGCGTTCCGCCACGATGGTTTCCATCGCCCTCTCGCCCACATTGCGAATGCCCGCCAGAGCATATCGTACGGCATAGCCGTCATCCGTCTGCTCCACGGTGAACTCCGCTTCGGAGCGATTGATACACGGAGGGGCGATTTTGACGCCGCCTTCGCGCAAGGGAGAGCGCCGTGCATCGTCCACGAAGATCGCCAGCTTTTCCGACTGGTGCATGTCGAAGCACATGGCGGCTGCGAAAAATTCCTCCGGATAATGCGCTTTCAGCCATGCCGTCTGATAGGCGAGCAGCGCATAGGCCGCGGCGTGCGATTTGTTGAAGCCGTATCCTGCAAACTTATCGATCAAATCAAAAAGTTCATTGGCTTTCTTCGCATCGATTCCGCTCGTTTCGGCACAGCCATCGATGAAACGCTGGCGCTGGGCGTCCATTTCCGCCTGCACCTTCTTGCCCATCGCACGGCGCAAGAGATCGGCATCGCCAAGCGAGTATCCGGCAAGGATCTGCGCGGCCTGCATGACCTGTTCCTGATAGACGAAAATCCCGTAGGTTTCTGCGAGGATGCCTTCGAGTTTGGGATGCGGATAGGCGATCTCCACCTCGCCCGCCTTGCGCTGGCCGAACAGGGGAATATTATCCATCGGACCGGGTCGATAGAGCGAAACCAGCGCGATGATGTCGCCGAAATTGGTCGGTTTCACCGCCGTCAGCGTTCGGCGCATCCCTTCCGATTCCAGCTGGAACACGCCCACCGTATGACCGCTCTTCAAAAGCTCGTAGACCGTCGGATCGTCCAGCGCGAGTTGCGACAGGTCGATCGAAACGCCTCTTTTCTCAAGAAGATCGGTCGCCTTCTTGAGAACCGATAGAGTTTTCAGCCCGAGAAAGTCGAACTTTACGAGGCCGGAGCTTTCGACATGCTTCATGTCGTATTGCGTCACCGGCATGTCCGAACGCGGATCGCGATAGAGCGGCACCAGCTGGGCGAGCGGGCGGTCGCCGATCACCACGCCCGCCGCATGGGTAGAGGAATTGCGCGGAAAACCCTCCAGCTGCATCGCCAGATCGACCAGCCGCTTCACATCGTTGTCGTTATCGTATTCGCGCTTGAAATCGGCAGCGCCGTTGAGCGCGCGCGGCAGGGTCCAAGGGTCGGTCGGATGGTTGGGCACCATCTTGGTCAACCGGTCGACCTGACCATAGGGCATTTGCAGAATGCGTCCGGTATCGCGCAGCACGGCGCGCGCCTTCAACTTTCCGAAGGTGATGATCTGCGCGACATGATCGTGCCCGTATTTCTTCTGGACGTAACGGATCACTTCGCCGCGCCGGGTTTCGCAAAAGTCGATATCGAAGTCCGGCATCGAGACGCGCTCTGGATTGAGGAAGCGTTCGAACAGCAGGCCAAGCTTGATCGGATCGAGATCGGTAATCGTCAGCGCCCAGGCCACGAGCGATCCGGCACCCGAGCCGCGCCCCGGCCCCACCGGAATATCGTGATCCTTCGCCCATTTGATGAAGTCGGCAACGATCAGGAAGTAGCCGGGAAAGCCCATCTGATTGATGATCCCGACTTCGAAATCGAGCCGTTCGGCGTATTCGAGGAATTCCTGCCCCACGCCGCTCGGTTTGAGCCGGTCGATGGCGGGCTGCCGCGCTTCGCCTGTCGCTTCCAGGGCTTTTACAAGCTCGGCGGGACTGCAATCAGGATAGTACAGCGCCAGCCGCGCGGCGAGGCCTTTGCGCGCATCGTCGGCCAGCATCCGCGCTTCGCCTTCGAGATCGCCTGCGAGGCTCGGCAGGATGGGCGCGCGGTTCGGCGGCGCATAAGCACAGCGCTGGGCGATCACCAGGGTGTTGGCCGTCGCCTCGGGCAGGTCGGCGAAGGCCTCCTCCATCATGCTCGCCGTCTTGACGAAGCCTTCCGGATTGGAGCGCGCACGATCGTCCGCATCGACATGGGTCGAACCGGCGATGCACAGCATGGCGTCATGCGCCTTGTGCATGTGCGGTTCGGCGAAATTGGCCGGATTGGTGGCCACCAGTGGGAGGTCGCATGCAAAGGCAAGCTCGATCAGCGCCGGCTCGGCCCCCTCCTCTATCCGATCGCCGCGCCGGGCGAGCTCGACATAGAGCCGCTCCGGAAAAAGTGCCTGCAACCGGTCGCAATAATCCGCCGCATGGTTCGCCTGTCCCTCGGCCAACAGGCGCGTCACTGCACCCTCGCTCGCTCCGGTCAGCGCAATCAGCCCATCGCTATGCCCTTCGAGATCGCCAAGCCCGATATGCGGTTCGAACTCCAGCGGGCGGTCGAGATGCGCTTTCGAGACGAGGTGGCAGAGATTGTCGTACCCGGTCTCGTCCTGCGCATAGAGCGGCAGATAATCGACCTGCTTTCCCTCGCTGTCGCGCGCCACGCCGAGCAGGGTGCCGACGATCGGCTGAATACCCTCGTCGAAACATGCCTTCGCGAACATCACCGCGCCATAAAGGCCGTTGCGGTCCGCCAGCGCTATCGCCGGAAATCCACGCTCCTTCGCCAGTTTCGCCATCGCCTTCGGCTCGATCGCGCCTTCCAGCATCGAATAGGCTGACAGGACGCGCAAGGGTACGAAGGGCTTGAAGGGCATACGCTTCATATGCGGACTGCATTGGGATTCGCCAAGGCCGTCCGCCGCGATCTTCCCCCGTCCCGGCCTTACCGGGCTATGGCCTTTCGCGCGCACCGTCGCTAAGGGCGCGAGCCACACCATTTATCGGAGTTTACGATGGGTTTCCGCTGCGGGATCGTCGGCCTGCCGAATGTCGGCAAGTCCACCCTTTTCAATGCCCTGACCGAAACGCAGGCCGCACAGGCTGCGAATTATCCGTTCTGCACGATCGAGCCCAATGTCGGCCAGGTCGCGGTGCCGGACGAGCGGCTGGACAAGATCGCGGAAATCGCGAAATCGGCAAAAACCGTCCCCACCCAGCTTGCCTTCGTCGATATCGCAGGCCTGGTTAAGGGGGCGAGTAAGGGCGAAGGCCTCGGCAACCAGTTCCTGGGCAATATCCGCGAAGTCGACGCGATCGTCCACGTTCTGCGCTGCTTCGAGGATGACGACATCCAGCACGTGTCGAACAAGGTCGATCCGCTGGCCGATGCCGAAGTGGTCGAGACCGAATTGCTGCTCGCCGATATGGAAAGCCTGGAAAAGCGCGTTCCCAATGCTGAAAAGCGCGCCACGGCTGGCGACAAGGAAGCCAAGCTGATCGCCAGCGTGCTGGGCCAGGCGCTGGCACTGCTTCGCGAAGGTAAGCCCGCGCGCCTCGTCGAACCGAACGACGAGGAGGAGGCGCGCGTCTTCGCGCAGGCGCAATTGCTCACTGCAAAGCCTGTGCTCTACGTCTGCAACGTGGCCGAAGAGGATGCGGCAACCGGTAACGCGCTGTCGCAGGAAGTTTTCGCCAAGGCCGAGCGTGAGGGCGCGCAGGCGGTCGTCGTCTCGGCTGCCATCGAAGCGGAACTGGTGGCGATGGAAGCCGAAGAGCGGCGCGAATATCTGTCCGAACTGGGGCTGGAAGAAAGTGGCCTCTCGCGGATCATCCGTGCCGGCTACACGCTCCTGGGCCTTCAGACCTTCTTTACCGCCGGGCCGAAGGAAGCGCGCGCCTGGACTTTCCCGGCGGGCGCCAAGGCTCCGCAGGCGGCAGGCGAAATCCACACCGATTTCGAGCGTGGCTTCATCCGTGCAGAGACGATCGCATACGACGATTACGTCACGCTCGGCGGCGAGAGTCCGGCGCGCGAGGCGGGTAAGCTGCGCCAGGAAGGCAAGGAGTATCTGGTGCAGGACGGCGACGTGATGATGTTTAAATTCAACGTCTAATCCAGGCCGACCGGCACCATTATCGCTCTCGTCCGTTGGCGTGCCATACGACATTAACGGGGAGACAATAATGGTCGATAAATCGGAGAAATTCAGCTGGCTGGTGCGCGTGGGCTATTTCAGCCGCGCCATCCTGTATTCGGTTCTCGGCCTGATCGCGCTGACCAGTGCCGACCGAATTGCCGAAGGAACGAACGGTATTTTCCTGGCGATCGAGGATTACCCGGCCGGAAACGCGATCCTGTGGCTCATGGTCGTCGGCCTGACCGCCTACGCCTTGTTCCGGTTCGCTTCGACCTTCTTCGATATCGAAAACAACGGTTCGGACGCCAAAGGCTGGGGCAAGCGCCTCGGCCATGCGGGCAGCGGCATCGGCCACCTTGCGCTCGCCTTTTCGGCCTATAAGTTCGCCAGCGACAATAGCACCGGCGGCAGCGGCGGAGGCCAGAGCGGTGGCGGCGCGCAGGAAGCGGCATCCGGCATCCTGTCGATGGAGTTCGGCGGTATCGTGCTGGGCCTGCTCGGCCTCGCTTTCTTCGTGACGGCCATCTTCCAGGCGAAGAAGGGCATCACCGGCGAATTCATGCACCGCATCGCAGGCGACGCTCCCGATGCCACGCGCTGGATCGGCGGGGCGGGTTATCTGGCACGCGGCGTAGTATATGTCGTGATCGGCTGGTCGCTGTTCAAGGCCGGTTTCCTGTCCGCAGGCAGCGGTCAGGTCAAAACACTGGGCGATGCAGTCGCCTCCCTTGCCGGTCAGGGGATCGTCTTCACGCTGGTAGCGGTTGGACTGCTGCTGTTCGGGCTCTTCAGCCTGGTGCTGTCGCGCTATCGGATCATTCCAGAGCTGGATTCGAGCAAGGGCATTCCGAAGTTCAGAGTGTAGGCGGAGTATCCTTCGCCGCGATCTTGCGGCGCGTATCTCGCACAGTCGAATACGCGCCGTAGATCACCAGAACGGCGAGGAATATCCACACCCAGACCGGGATGTTTCGCCCCGCAATCGCCAGATAGAGATAGGCGGATACGAAGAAGAACCCGGCGAGCAGCGTCGGCACCACGGTCGATCGCCCTTCCCGCGCACGCTTCACCAGCCACGCAATCGAGGCGAGGAAGAACGGGATCGCTCCCACATAGATCGCGCCGAAGATATAAGGATTCACGCCGTATTCGGCGCCGAGGGCGAGAAACCACTGGTTGATATCGGATAGCATTGGCAGCGCTTAGAGGGCCGCCGCCTCCGATACAATCGCGCCGAAGCCAGCGCGATGCCAATCAGAGCAGCGCTTCGATGTCCGCCGCGATGCTTTCGGGCCGATCGGTCGGGGCATAGCGTTTGACCACCTGCCCGTCCCGATCGATCAGGAACTTGGTGAAGTTCCACTTGATGGCTTTCGAGCCGAGAAGGCCCTTGGCCTCCCCCTTCATCCAGTCGAAAACTGGGCTCGCATCGGGGCCATTGACGTCCACCTTCTCCATCAAGGGGAAGGTGACGCCGAAATTGACCTTGCAGAACTGCGCGATCTCGTCCGCATCGCCCGGCTCCTGCGCGCCGAACTGGTTGCAGGGAAAGCCGAGCACTTCGAAGCCGCGCTCGGCAAAGCGCTGATACAGCGCTTCGAGGCCGTCAAATTGCGGCGTGAAACCGCATTTGCTCGCCGTGTTCACCACCAGCAGGACCGTGCCGAGCTTGTCGACGAGGTCGAGCGGTTCGCCGCGATTGGTCGTGACGGTGAAATCGGCGATGCTTGTCATCGCCGCATCAGGCCTTGTGCGGATAATCGTCGAGCTGGGCCAGCGCGGTCACTTCCTTGGCCTGGAATTTCCGGTCACCCGCCTTGTCGATATAGTATTTGCTCCGCTCGTCTTCGGGCAGCAGCATCATGTGCTTGACCAGATCGGCGAAGGTGCCGTCGCGAAGGCCCTTGCCCTGATCGAGCAGGCCGCCGCCATCGTCCACACGGTGCAGCGAGGCGCGGTCGTCCCACTGGATGCCCTCACGATAGGTGTCTTCGGCGTTGTAAGTGCTGGGGTGGTCGGTCATGTCGGTAAAACTCCCTCGTTTTCGCTCTAACGAGCGGAATGCGATCCGGGTCCGTCGACCAGCACACCTTCGTGCAGGCGCACGACGCGGTCCATCCGGGCTGCCAGCCGCTCGTTATGCGTGGCGACGAGCGCGGCGCTGCCCTCGCCCCGAACCAGTTCGAGAAACTGGGCCAGAACCTTGTCGCTGGTCGCTTCGTCGAGATTGCCCGTGGGCTCGTCCGCCAGCACCAGCTTGGGTCGGTTGGCAAGCCCGCGAGCGACGGCAACGCGTTGCTGTTCGCCGCCGGAAAGCTGGCTGGGCCGATGCTCCAAACGATGGCCGAGACCCAGCGCGGTCAGAAGCTCGTCGGCGCGCGCTTCGGACGCATCGCGCGGCACATCGGCCACGAGCTGGGGCAGCACCACATTCTCGCGCGCATTGAAATCGGGCAGTAGGTGATGGAACTGGTAGACGAAGCCGAGGTGGTCGCGGCGCAGCAGCGTGCGGGCATGTGCGTCGCTTTTCTGGGCCGCCTGGCCGGCAATCGCGATCTCGCCGCCGAAACCGCCTTCCAGCAGCCCGACCGCCTGAAGCAGCGTGGACTTGCCCGAACCGGAGGGCCCCAGCAGCGCCACGATCTCGCCCGGCATGACCGACAGATCGACGCCGCGCAGCACGTCGATCCGGACCCCGCCCTGTTCGAAGCTGCGGGTCAGGCCGCGCAGATGGAGGACCGGATTACTCATAGCGCAACACCTGAACCGGATCGGTGCTCGACGCCTTCAAGGCCGGATAAAGCGTGGCAAGGAAGCTGAGGCCGAGCGCGAGCAGGACGATCATCGCAATCTCGACCGGATCGGCGCGCGCGGGGAGCGTGGAAAGGAAGCGGACCTGCGGATCCCACAGATCCTGCCCCGTCACCGCGCCGATGAATTCGACGATCGGCTGGCGGAAGAAGAGCACCACGGCGCCGAGCACCAGGCCCGCCACCGTTCCGATCGCGCCTACGGTAAAGCCGGTGGTGACGAAGATCTTGAGCAGGCTCTGCCGCGTGGCACCCATCGTGCGCATGATGGCGATGTCGCGCGTCTTGGCGCGCACCAGCATGACGAGGCTCGACAGGATGTTGAACGCGGCCACCAGCACCATGAAGCTGAGCGCGAAGGCCATGGCCACGCGCTCCACCTGAAGCGCTTCGAACAGCGACGCGTTGATGGTTTTCCAATCGGACACGATCGCACGGCCCGCCAGGCTTTCCTGCACCGGCGCAAGAATTTTCTCGACCTCGTCGGGATCGGTCACCGTGACTTCGATCATGCCGACCGTATCGCCGATGAGAAGCAAGGTCTGTGCGTCGGCCATCGGCATCACCACGAAGGATCCGTCATAATCGTAAATGCCGACTTCGAAGATCGCCCCGATCTCGTAGCCGACCTGTCGCGGCACCGTTCCGAACGGAGTCGAGCGGCCTTGCGGGTTAATGATCGTGATCGTGTCGCCCACCGTGGCACCGATATTCTGCGCCAGTCGCGATCCGATCGCCACCGTGTTGCTGCCCGCCTGCAAGCGCGCGATATCGCCCGCGACGACCTTGCTGCCGAGTTCGGTAATGTCCTGCTCGGTGTTGCCGCGCACCAGCACTGCCTCGACCCGGCCGTTGAAGCTGGTCAGCAGCGGTTGTTCGATCAGCGGCGAGGCATCGACGACGCCCGGCGTCGCGCGGACTTCCTCCAGCACGTTTTCCCAATCGTCCAGCCGCCCGCCATAGGCCTGAACGATGGCATGGCCGTTCAGCCCCACGATCTTGTCGAGCAATTCGGCGCGAAAGCCGTTCATCACGCTCATCACGATCACCAGCATGGCGACCGACAGCATCACCACGCCGATCGAGATGCCCGCGACCAGCGCGATGAATGCCTCGCCCTTGCCCGGAAGCAGATAGCGTTTGGCGATGGTCCATTCGAAGGGGGAAAGTAGCAAGGCGGCTCTGGTCTTGGCTGGTCAGGTCAAAGGCCTCTAGGGTGGGAAAGCTGGCGAGGCAATGAATAGCGTGGACGACACGCCACGGATCGTCCCGCAGCGCGCCGACATACCCTTGTAATCGGGCCGCAACATCGCCATTGGCAGCGGCGAGCCGCACCCCCCCATCGGCCCGACGGCAGGCCTGCGAGGCATCCATGAACATCACCCACCCCTTCCATCCCTCGGCGCATCAGGGGGAGGACGACGATCACCTGCGCGAGGAATGCGGCGTTTTCGGCGCCGTGAACGCAACCGATGCCTCCGCGGCGACCGCCCTGGGCCTGCACGCGCTGCAGCATCGCGGGCAGGAAGCGGCGGGCATCTGCAGCTTCGACGGGCGGGAATTCTATTCGCGCCGGGGCCTCGGCCATGTGGCGGAGAACTTCTCTGGCTCGGATGCGATCGCCGAACTGCCCGGCTTCATGGCGGCGGGCCATGTCCGGTATTCGACCACCGGGGGCGCGGGCCTGCGCAATGTCCAGCCGCTCTATGCGGATCTCGCGGGCGGCGGATTCGCCGTGGCGCATAACGGCAATATCTCGAACGCGATGAGCCTGCGCGCCGACCTGGTGCAGCGGGGCGCCATCTTTCAGTCGACGTCCGATACCGAGGTGATCATCCACCTCGTCGCCACCAGCCGCTATCCCACGATGATGGACAAGCTGATCGACGCGCTGCGCCTGCTGGAAGGAGCCTACGCGCTGATCGTGATGACGCCCGAGGGTATGATCGCCTGCCGCGATCCGCTCGGCATACGGCCGCTGGTGATGGGCAAGATCGGCGACGCGACTCTGTTCGCCAGCGAAAGCGTCGCCTTCGACGTGGTCGGCGCGGAAATGGTTCGCGAAGTCGAACCGGGCGAGCTGATCAAGGTGGATTTCGACGGCAATGTCGATTCGCTCCATCCCTTCGGCAATCACCGCCCGCGCCCGTGCATTTTCGAACACGTTTATTTCAGCCGTCCCGACAGCTTCTTCGCAGGCCGCAGCGTCTATGAAGCGCGAAAAGCGATCGGCGCCGAACTGGCCAAGGAAAAGCCGGTCGAGGCCGATCTGGTCGTGCCCGTGCCCGACAGCGGCGTGCCTGCAGCGATCGGCTATGCGCAGGCATCCGGCATTCCCTTCGAACTCGGCATCATCCGCTCGCACTATGTCGGGCGCACCTTCATCCAGCCGAGCGACGGCGCGCGCCATGCGGGCGTCAAGCGCAAGCACAACGCCAATCGGGAGTTGGTTCGCGGCAAGCGCATCGTCCTCATCGACGATTCGATCGTGCGCGGCACGACCAGCCTCTCCATCGTCGAGATGATGCGCGATGCGGGCGCGACCGAAGTCCACTTCCGCGTTGCCAGCCCGCCCACGGCGCATAGCTGCTTCTACGGCGTCGACACGCCGGAACGATCCAAGCTGCTCGCCGCGCGCATGGAGCTGGAGCCGATGCGCCAGTTCATCAAGGCGGACAGCCTGGCCTTCGTTTCGATCGACGGTTTGTATCGCGCAGTCGGGGAAGGACCGCGCAAATCCGCCTGCCCGCAATTCTGCGATGCCTGCTTCACCGGCGAATATCCCACCGCGCTGACCGATCTTTCCAAGCGCGACGAAGATCAGCGCCAATTATCCCTCCCCGTCGGAAAGGTGGCCTGATGGCGGCGATCGAAAACGAAAGGCCGCTCGAAGGCCGCACCGCGCTCGTCACCGGATCGAGCAAGGGGATCGGCGCGGCCACTGCCAAGGCTCTGGCTGCCGCAGGCGCGCATGTGATCCTGACCGGGCGCGACGTGCGCGCGCTCGAAGCGGTCGAGGACGCGATCCACGAACTGGGCGGCGCCTCCACGATAGCGCCGGTCGATCTGGCGGAGCCGGACGGTATCGCCCGTCTCGCCAGCGCGATTGCGGGCCGCTGGGATACGCTCGACGTGATGGTGATCGCGGCCGCTTATCTCCCCACGCTGACGCCGGTAACCCAGATCGATGCCAAGCAGTTCGGCCAGGCAATTACGACCAACATCCTCGCCACGCAGGCGCTGCTCGCGGCCTTCGACCCGCTGCTGAAGCGCGCGGATGCGGGCAAGGTCATCGGCCTCACCAGCAGCGTCGGCGAAACGCCGCGCGCCTATTGGTCGGCCTATGCCTCGACCAAGGCGGCGTTCGACAATCTGCTCGAAAGCTATGCGCAGGAGGTCGAAAAGGTCAGCAAGCTGCGCGTCGCAATCGTCGATCCCGGCGCCACGCGAACGTCCATGCGGGCCAAGGCCTATCCGGGCGAAGACCCCAAGACAGTCAAGGAACCGGCAGTCGTGGCCCAGCGGATCTTGGAGCTGGTGGTTAACGGCTATGAGAGCGGCCACCGAGAGCGCGTGGCGGAGCCCGGTTAACTCAATCCGTCAAAGCGGGATTAGGCGCGCCGAACGATAGTGATGGTGTTCCACCTATCGAGATCCAACGGCCATGTACCTGATTTCTCCCGATCGCTACGCAATCGCCGCCCAGGAAGACCGCTGCGCTCCGCGGACGCGCCTCACGATACCGGTACGCCTGCGTTTGTCCGGCGCGGGCGCGGTCGAGACCGTGGTGCACGATCTTTCGATTTCCGGATTTTCCGCCGCTACGCTGAACCGCATGCACGAAGGTCAATTGTGCTGGCTGACCCTACCCGGATTGGAAGCGCGCCAAGCCCAGGTCGTATGGTGGGATGCCTGCAAGGTCGGATGCGCATTCAGCGAAATGCTCAGCCCGATCGTCCATGAGAGGCTCCTGGCGCGTTATTCGCGCGATGGCTGATCCGCTGCCAATCGCGCGATCAGCGCTCTGAAAGCGTTGCGATTGGCATTGCTGGTCGCGGTCGGCCAATTGCTGACGACGGCGACCACCAGATTCTCCTCCGGCACCAGCGTGATCGCCTGGCCGAAAATGCCCTGCGCTCCGTACGCGCCCGGATAGGTCCACCACTGGTATCCGTATCCGAAGCCGGGCGCGTTCTCGAACGGGACCAAAGGCGCGGTCGCTTGCGCGAACCAATCCTGCGGGACGACGCCCTCTCCGCCTTCGAGCACGAACTGGCCAAAGCGCGCATAGTCCGACAGTCTTAAGGACAGACAGCATCCGCCGATATTCCCGCCCGTCAGATCCTGCATCCAGAACAAGTTGCCGGCGAAGCCTGCCGGGCGCGCGATCTTTTCGCCCGCATAATCGGCGAGACTGCGGCCCGTCGCCTCCTCCACGATCAGGCCGAGAAGGTTGGTCTCCAGCGTCTTGTAGACCCACTTCTCCCCAGCCGGCGCTTCGCGTGTCAGCGTGCGGGCATAGGTGATCGCCTGCGATTCCCCCGCCACCGGCGCGACTGCGAGCATCTTCGCCACGTCGCTGTTCGGATCAGTGTAATCCTCGTTCCAGGCGACGCCCGAAGTCATGGTGGCGATCTGGCCGACAGTGACACCGTCATAGGCCGTGCCTGCCAGCGCCGGCAGGATTTCGACGACCGGCTGATCGACGCTTTCGATCGCGCCGTCCGCGATCGCCGCGCCGAGCAGCGTCGACGTGAAGCTCTTGGCGACCGAGAAGCTGGTCCAGCGCCCTTCCGGCCCGAAGCCGAGCGCGTAATCCTCGAACACGACTCTGCCATCGCGCAGCACCATCAACCCGGCAGCATCGGTTTCGGCCACGAAGGCGCGCAAGGCGGCCTGCGTATCGGAACCGAGCGCAGTGCCGCGCGGCAGAGCGCGAACCGGGCCGGTCTGCGCCACTTCGAGACCGGGGAACAATCCCTCCATATCGCGGAAGGCGGCGGAGCGGCGCTCGTCGCTCCAGAAGAGGATCGAATCGCTCGGATCCATGCTCGCCATAGTCTCGGGCATGGATTGCGTGACGATGGCCGCCGGTTCCGGCGCCTGCATCGCCGTGGTGCTGCATCCGGCCAGCGCCAGCGCTGCCACCCCTGCAAGAAATCCGCGCATCATGTCCTCCCCTCCTTCACCAAGGTCACCTGGTGGACGTCGATCCCGCCCCCGCGAAACCCGCCCTCGCAATACATCAGGTAATAGCGCCACAGATCGCAGAACCGGGCGTCGAACCCGGTTGGCAGACTTCCGTCCGCCTCGGCCCGGTCGAAATTCTCGCGCCACACCTTCAGCGTTTCCGCATAGTCGATTCCGAAATCGATCTGGTCGCGCCAGGCGAGCCCGCGCGCTTCGGCGAGCGCGCGGAATTCGCTGGTGCGGATCAGCAGTCCGCCGGGAAAGATATAGGCCTGGATGAAATCGGCGCTCTGGGCGTAGGCCTCGAACAGATCGTCGCGCATGGAAATATACTGGATCGCCGCGCGCCCGCCCGGTTTCAGATTGCGAGCGATGCAATCCATGTAATTCGGCCAGTATTCGCGACCCAAAGCCTCGACCATTTCGACGCTGACGATCGCGTCGAACGTGCCGCTTGCGTCGCGGTAATCCTGCCTGCGAAAATCCGGCCCCGGATGATGCGCGCGTGCCCAGGCGAGCTGTTCGTCCGAAAGGCTGATCGCGGTCACTTCGCTGCCCCGATCCGCCAAATGCCCGGCGAGCGCGCCCCACCCGCACCCGATTTCGAGCACGCGCGATGCCGCGCCGATCCGATCCGACAATTCATTCCATTTGCGTTTCTGCGCCGCTTCGAGCGCGTCCGACCCGACGGCCAGCGCGGACGAATAGCTTATCGTCGGATCGAGCCAGGCGGTGTAGAAATCGTTTCCGAGATCGTAATGCGCCGCAATGTTGCGCTGCGCGCCCTGTTGCGTGTTGCGATTCCAGAAATGCGCCAGCTTCAGCGCATGGCGGAACGGGCCCTTGGCACGTGCCGTATCGCCCAGCCGCGCGGCGTGCTGCATGAACAGGGCGAACAGCGGTACCGGATCGGGGCTCGCCCATTCGCCCGCTTCCCACGCTTGATACCAGCCGACCGAGCCATTGCTGGCCAGCCGGACGAGCGCGTTCCAGCTCCTGAGATCGACCTCGCACTCGAAACCCGCAGCCCGTCCACCGAGGGTCCGCTTCGATCCATCGGGAAGCGTGGCATGCAGCGCCCCGCTCGTCAGCGCCGCATCGATCCGGTCGAGCACCTTGGCAAAACCCGGCGCGACCAATCGCGCCACCAGCCCCGGCTGGCGCGAAAAGCGCCGCGCCCCGTCGGTAAGACTATGGCCCCGCTGGCTGGTCGGCATATCCATCGCAGCGCCTATGACGCGCCGCGCCATGATCGACAAGCGGTCAGTCCTTGCTGGCCCTGTACGCCTCCAGCGCCCGTTCGCGCGCTTCCTTGTGAGCGATCATCTTCACCGGATAATCTCCACGCCTGTCGTCGGGCGGATCGTGGATGCAATAGTTATCCAAATCCGCCAGTTCGGGGACATATTCGCGGATATAATCGCCCGCATCGAACTTCTCGCTCTGCGTCAGCGGGGCCATGATCCGGCTGAACATATTGCTGTCCACGCCCGTGCCCGAAATCCACTGCCAGTTGACGCCGTTATTGCCGTAATCGGCATCGACCAAGCAATCCCAATACCAGCGTTCGCCATATCGCCAGTCGATCAGCAGGTGCTTCACCAGGAAGCTGGCGCAGATCATTCGGACGCGGTTGTGCATCCAGCCGGTCTTCCAGAGCTGACGCATGCCCGCATCGACCACGGGATAGCCGGTCATCCCCTTCTGCCAGCATTCCAGATCCTCGCGGATCAAGTGCCCCGCCTCGGGATTGCGCCACAAGGTCCGCTCGTCATAATCGCGATAGCTCTCGCGCGGATAGTCGGGAAACTGGTCGATCACGTTCTGCGTGTAATCGCGCCAGATCACTTCCTTGGCGAAGGTCTTCCAGCCATCCGACCGCTTGTCCTTGAGCCGGTGCCAGACGGTTGCGGGGCTGATCTCGCCCCAGTGCAGATGGGGGGAAAGGCGGCTGGTGCGATCGACCGAGGGAAGGTTGCGCCCATCGTCGTATTTGGCCACCTCGTCCGCCCACCAGTCGAGCCGGTCATGCGCCGCATCTTCCCCGACCTGCCAAAAATCGCGGATACCTCCGGCCCAGTTCGGCGATGTCGGGAGCAGCTTCCAGTCCGAAAGATCGTCGCTTTCGGGCCACGCGTCCGGGGAATGGATCGTCTCGGGTTCGGGCAGAGGATCGCGCGGTGGCATCTGCTCCAGCATCGCGTTGGAAAACGGCGTGTAGATCTTGTAGGGGTCGCCCGCATTGGTCGTCACGCTGCCGGGCGGAAGCAGGTAGTTTCCGTCATAAAGGCATAGCTGGCACTCGTCTCCGAGCGCGTCGCGAAGCTCGTCCTCGGCTTCCTTCCACCAGGGTTCGTAATGCCGCATCGCATGGATGCAGGCGGCCCCGGTCTGATCGGCGATCGCGGCGAGAACCTGGGCGGCATCCCCCTTGCGCAGCACGATCTGAGAACGCCGCTTTCCCAGCGATTTGCCAAAACTCTCCAGCGAGTGGTGAAGCCACCATTTCGAAGCCGCGCCATAGGCATGATCTCCGCCCCGATCCTCGTCGTAAACGAAGACCGGCAGGACCTGCCCGGCCTCGGCCGCCGCATGCAAAGCCGGCTGATCCTTCATGCGCAGATCGCGCCGTAGCCATACTATCTGTGTTCCGGAGATATCCGCCCCCTGCCCTCGATGATCGGTTCAGAAGCGAAAACCGTGCTAACCCTCCCGAGGTTCCGCGCAAACTCCATCCTCGAGCGGCACGGAGAAGCGCCCTCGACTGCGCGGATCATAGAAGCGCGCATCGTAGAGCGTATAGGAACCGTCCTCCTCGGGCACTACGAATGGCGTTCTTGCCCAGAACAGGAATGCATCGACATTCGGATCCTGCGCCCGAGCTGCGGCGAGGTCGCAGGAAACGAGAGGGACGCCGGGCAAAGCCTCTCCATCGATAGCGTAAAGGCCCTTGCCGCCCGTGATGATCTCGCGCTCCCACGACCTCAGTGGCGGTGGGCTGGCGATGACCAGTTCATTCCCGGTCGGGCCTTCGGCAGCGCCGTTCTCGGCCGCGTAAGTAAGCGCTCCGTTCACACCGATATAGCCGAGACCGAGTGCCACCGCGGTCCGCGCAGGTTTGCGCCAATTTCCGCCGCGTTTCTCGCGCCGCAGCGAAATCCATGTCGCCGATCCAAGCACCAGCCAGAGAAACGGATCGATGATGAACAAGGTGTCGCCGTAAAACCATCGGCTCGAAAACGGTTCGAGCAGCCGGATACCGTACACATTCAGCCAATCGAGAGCGGGATGAGTGAGGCATCCGAGCAAGCCCAGCAGGTAAAGCCATCCGAAGCTCATCGGCAGGCGCGCGGCAGGCCTCGTCCCGCGTTTCGCCTGCCAGCGATCGAACCCGTAAAGCAGCCCGGCCAGCACAAACGGCAAGAGCAGCCATGCGGGCGGGCCATGCGTAATCCCGCGCCGGAAGGCGAGATGTTGGGTACCGTCGAGCCAGAAAAAGCAGGCTGCATCGATGTCGGGCAAGTTCGCCCCGATAATGAGGGCAGGCATGGCGAGACCGGTCTTGCGCTTCAGCCCCGCCTGCCCGATCAACGCGCCGACCAGCGAATGGGTAAGATTGTCCAGCGTCCGTCTCCCTGGCGGCCCGTCGAGAAAGGATGCATCGCCGCGCCCGATCGGTATAGCCGCGCCCATGCGGCTTTCCACCCTCAAGACCTATCTCCACCGCGAACAGCGCCTTCTGATCGGTCTCGCGATCGGCGGTGCACTCGCCACCCTATTCATCAAGCTGGCGGGCGAGATGAGCGAGGGCGAGACCGCGGCTGTCGATATCGCGATCCTGAAGGCGCTCCGCCTGCCGGGCGATCCTGCGGTGCCTGTCGGACCGTCATGGCTACTCGGTTCGATGCGCGACCTGACCGCGCTGGGCGGTGTAACCGTGCTGACCCTCGTTTCGCTGCTGGCCGTCACCTTCCTGTTGGTTCGCGGACGCTGGCACCAGGCGCTCTACACAGCGGTGGCGACCGGCGGCGGCGCGGTGATGGGCAAGCTCCTCAAATCCCTCTTCGCGCGCGAGCGGCCGGAAATCGTGCCGCATCTGGTCGAGGTCCATTCGCTGAGTTTTCCCAGCGGCCATTCGACCAACAGCGCGATCGTCTATCTGACGCTCGCCGTCCTGATCGCGCGCAGTTACGAATCGCGCCGTACGCGCGGTTTCGTGATCGGTGTCGCCGCGTTGCTGGTTCTCATGATCGGGATGACGCGGGTCTATCTGGGAGTGCATTTTCCGAGCGACGTGCTCGCCGGATGGACGGTGGGCGCGGCGTGGGCCCTGTTCATGGGCCTGATCGCGACAAAGCTTCAGCAGCGAAACCGCATCGAGGCTCCAGAAGGCAATTCAGGGCCTGCTTGACCGCACGAAAAAAGGGGCGCCGGATCGCTCCGACGCCCCTTCCTGGGGTCTATCGCACCAGTCGCTACATGGACGATCCGCCCGGCGTGCGGGCGCTGTTGCGAGCGGCCGTGAATTCGCCGTCACTCAGATAGGTGTTACCGTCCTCGTCGAAATAGAAGAAGGTCTTGCCCGCTTCATTGATCTGGTCGGTCGAGATGTAAGGCTTGGTCTGATCGTTCTCGACCGGCGTGTTCGGATTGGCAGGGACTGCCCAGATCGCATATTCGGCGACCGAAAGCTGCCCGTCCGAATTACGGTCGAGATAGGCGAAATCCATTTGCGAGCGCGCGGGCAAGGCGGCAACGTTCGAGCTGTCGGGACTATCCCCCATCGAGGCGTCCGAATTCGAGCCGCCGGACGTCGACGTGGTATTTGCGCTGGACGCACCGGTCATGCTGCCACTGTTCGACCCCATCGCATCCGAGTTGCTGGGGGCCGAAGAGTTTTCGGCCATCATCGCATCGCGGTTCGTGTCGTATTCGTCACTGACAGCCTGGCGGTCCATCGCATCGTAGGATGCCTGCTGCGTTTCGTTCAGCTCGCCGCCGACCGGCATCGCATCGTCATCCATGACGGCCACGTCCATATCGTCCGCGGCTTCCTGAGTGATCGGGGTCTCGTCCTGCTGATCGGAACAGGCGGCAAGTGCGAGCGCGGCGGTCGATACGGCGAGAATGGTGAATTTTTTCAAGGGTAAGCTCCTGTTGCAACGCGCGCTCTCGGTCATGGGCGCGCTTGCCCCCTCTACGGACGAGACGCCCGATGGTTCATTTTCAGGAAAGGATTGCAGCCAAACAGTCGATCAGACCGGATCCTGCGCCGTGCCGCTGACCGTCCAGGTCTGCCCCTTGGCGAGAAGTTTGGCGAGGTTGGCTTCCTTGCCCGCGCTGGCCTGCTCTCGCTCCGCAATCACGGCGCTTTCGAAAGTCGGGCGCGGATCGTCGTAAAGCACGCCGAGCGCCATCGGGAACGGCCCGAACGGCATATCGACCAGCATGTGCGCGACCTGACGCTTGGTGACATCGTGAACCAGCACGCCCGCCGCTTCCCAGTTCCCGTCCGCGACATCGACGACCTTCAGTTCGAGCGCATCGCGGTCGAGCGCGATGCCCTTTTTGTCGCCCGCGAACAGCATCGGCTTGCCGTCCTCCAGCCAGAGCTGGCGATCTTCCGCCCCCTTCGGCGCGGCGAAATCGTCGAACACGTCCTTGTTGTAGACGATGCAGTTCTGGAAAATTTCGATGAAGGCAGCCCCCTGATGGGCATGCGCGGCCTTGAGCACGTCGGGCAGGTGCTTCGACACGTCGAACCCTCGCCCGACGAAGCGCGCGCCCGCGCCCAATGCGAAGGCGGCGGGCTTGGCCGGATGGTCCACACTGCCGAGCGGGCTGGACGGCGAGCGCGTTCCTTCGCGGCTCGTCGGCGAGGCCTGGCCCTTGGTGAGGCCGTAAATCTCGTTGTTGAACAGCATGATCTGCATGTTCACGTTGCGGCGCAGGACATGCATCAGGTGATTGCCCCCGATGCTCAGGCCGTCGCCGTCGCCGGTCACCAGCCAGATATCGAGCTCCGGATTGGCGAGCTTCACGCCCGTCGCCAATGCGGGCGCACGGCCATGGATCGTGTGGAAGCCGTAGCTTTCCATGTAATAGGGGAAGCGGCTGGAACACCCGATACCGGAGATGAACACCGTCTTCGCAGGGTCCGCCCCCAATTGCGGCAGCGTGCGCTGGACGGCTTTCAGGATCGCATAATCCCCGCAGCCGGGGCACCAGCGGACCTCCTGGTCGGTTTCCCAGTCCTTGAGCGTGGTTTCGAATTTAGCGGGTGCGTTCACGAGCGCGTTTCCTTGGATTGGGGGGAGACGTCGTCGCGGAACGACCCGTCATCGTGGCCCGATTCGAGATTGGGCAGCTGATCTTCGTTGACGGCGACCTGACCACCTTCATTGCCGTCGATCCCGTCGAAATATTTCGCGATCGCGGCTTCCAGTTCCGCGATTTGGAAGGGCTGGCCGCTGGTCTTGGTGAGCGGGGTTGCATCGACCAGGAACTGGTCGCGCAGCACGGTCTTGAACTGGCCGGTGTTCATTTCCGGTACCAGCACATGGTCGAAACCCTTGAGCAATTCGCCGAGATTGCCGGGCAACGGCCAGATGTGACGCACATGGATGTGGCTGACCGAACACCCCTTCGCGATGCTGCGGCGCACCGCCTGATGGATCGGGCCGTAGGTGCTGCCCCAGCCGACCACGGCGAGCGCTCCGGTCTTCTCGCCCAGCGCCACTTCCTGATCAGGCACGGCGATATTCTCGACCTTGGCCTTGCGCAGATCGGTCATGCGCTGGTGGTTGTCGGGCGAATAGTCGATATTGCCGGTGGTCTCGTGCTTCTCGATCCCGCCGATGCGATGGAGCAGGCCGGGCGTGCCCGGCTTGACCCAAGGCCGCGCGCCCTTCTCGTCACGCTGGTAGGGCAGGAAGGTGTCGCCGCCGTCTGCATCCTTGGCGTTCGGCGTATCGAGAAATTTCGCCGGGAACGGCGCGAAATCGGCCGGGTCGGGCACTTTCCACGGTTCGGCGGCATTGCCGATGTAGCCATCGGTCAGCAGCATCACCGGCGTCATGTATTCGACCGCGATGCGGCAGGCTTCGATGGCGACTTCGAACGCGTCGGACGGGCTGCGCGCGGCGATCACCGGCATGGGCGCATCGCCGTTGCGGCCATAGACCGCCTGATAGAGATCGCTTTGCTCGGTCTTTGTCGGCAGACCCGTGCTCGGTCCGCCGCGCTGCGAATTGACGATGACGAGCGGCAGTTCGGTCATGATGCCGAGCCCGATCGCTTCGGTCTTCAAGGCGATGCCGGGGCCGGACGAGCTGGTGACGCCCAGCTGCCCGGCATAGCTCGCACCGATGGCGGCGCAGACTGCGGCGATCTCGTCTTCCGCCTGGAAGGTAGTGACGCCGAATTCCTTGAGGCGCGCCAGATGGTGCAGGATCGCGCTCGCCGGCGTGATCGGATAGCCCCCGAAGAACATCGGCAGTTCGGCCAGCTGCGCACCAGCGACGAGCCCGAGCGATACCGCTTCGGCCCCGGTCACGGTGCGATAGAGGCCCGGCTCGCTCTCGACCGGATCGACATGCAATTGGCGGAACACATTGCCCTGCGGCCCCGACAGTTCCGCCGTTTCGCCATAAGCGTGGCCCGCATCGAGAGCGGCGATATTCGCATCCGCGATGTCCGGCGCCTTGGCAAATTTCGACTTCAGCCAGTCATGGATCGGTTCGCGCGGGCGATCGAACATCCACAGCGCGAGGCCGAGCGTCCACATGTTCTTGGACCGCAGCGCATCCTTGTTGCCGAGGCCGAAGGGCTTGACCGCTTCGATCGTCTTTTCGCTGATGTCGAAGGCGAGCAGGTCGAATTTCGCCAGGCTGCCGTCTTCCAGCGGATTGCTGTCGTATTTAGCCTTGTCGAGATTGCGCTTGGTGAAGGCACCGGTGTCCGCGATCACCAGCCCGCCGGGCTTCAAGGCCGCCAGATTGGTCTTCAGCGCGGCCGGGTTCATCGCCACCAGCACGTCGGGCGCATCGCCCGCAGTGTGGATCGCGCGGCTGCCGAAATTGATCTGGAAAGCCGACACGCCGAACAGCGTGCCCTGCGGCGCGCGGATTTCCGCCGGGAAATCGGGGAAGGTGGCGAGATCGTTGCCTGCCAGCGCGGTCGACAGCGTGAACTGTCCGCCGGTCAGCTGCATCCCGTCTCCGGAATCGCCTGCGAACCGGACGACGACGGAATCGAGTCCCGTATCCGCTGCTGTCTGATCGAGGCCGTCTTGCGGCGCGGCGGCGGCGTTGGCCATCCGGGGCATCCTTGCGTCAGGGGTGCCGGGTGCGGCACCTTTGTTCGGGGTGCCGAGTGCGGCACCGTGTATCTCGGGCGCCCAGCCGGACGCCCTTCGTGTGGAAGGCGACCTAAGTGTCGCCCCACCCTCCCGCAATCAATATTCTCTGCTAGCCGACAAATGGCGGCTGGAAAAC
The DNA here is from genome assembly GCF_017744235.1 of Erythrobacter sp. A6_0. NCBI lineage: Bacteria > Pseudomonadati > Pseudomonadota > Alphaproteobacteria > Sphingomonadales > Erythrobacteraceae > Erythrobacter > Erythrobacter sp. A6_0. Next base: position 522,972 of record NZ_JAGHQR010000001.1, on the reverse strand, counting down.
CGGGGGGCAGTCGCTACATCCCTTCGCCTACGGCAGAGACAGGAGAGGGAACAATGGCCGATAAAGAACCTTTCGTGCGCGAGGATGTGCGCGGTTTCCTGACCATGCTCGAACAAATCGGCGGCAAGGGTGTGGAGGAAGTCGGCGCCGAAATGGGGCGCCAGCAGATGCGCGCTATGGGCAGCCTCGCCGAAGCACCCGCGCGCGGCATGGCGGTCAAGCGCGACCTCGCCTGCCCCGGCCCGGCAGGCGACATCCCGCTGCGGTTCTACGATACGAAGGAAACGCGCGAAGCCGGGCCCTGCGTCGTCTTCTTCCACGGTGGCGGTTTCGTGATCGGCGATCTCGAAGTCTACGATTCGCTTTGCACCGAAATCGCGCATCGGCTCGATCTGCCGGTCGTCTCGGTCGATTACCGGCTCGCGCCCGAACACCCTTTCCCCGCCGCGCCCGACGATTGCGAAGCCGCGGCACGCTGGGTCGCATCTTCTCCCGAAGAGCTGGGCCGCGAAATCACCGGCCTCGTCCTGACGGGCGACAGCGCGGGCGGCAATCTGACGATCGTGACGACCAATGCGCTTACGAACGATCCGGCAGACGTGCCGGTGCTGGTTCAGGCCCCGATCTATCCGGTGGCGAGCGACATAACGAAGCATGAAAGCTTCGCCAAATTCGCCGACGGCTACCTGCTCACCGGATCGGCCATGGCCTGGTTCACCAAGCAGTATGTCGGCGATCCGGACGATCCGCGCAACACGCCGATGGTCGGCGATTGTTCTAACACCCCGCCGACGGTGCTGTGCACCGCAGGGCTCGATCCCTTGCGCGATTCGGGGCGCGAATACGCCGCCCATCTGATCCAGCAGGGGACCGAAGTGGCCTATTTCGAATTCCCCGGCATCATTCACGGCTTCACCACGCTTCGCAAAGCGATTCCGAGCGGTCAGAAGGATGTCGAAGCGTTTCTCGCAGCGATCCGCAACAAACTCGATCGGATCAAGGCATGAGCGGGACGAGCGAACTCGGCTATCGCCCCTGTGTCGGCGTCATGCTGGTCAACGCGAAGGGACAGGCCTTCGTCGGGCGCCGGATCGATACCAAGGAAGGCGATTGGTGGCAGATGCCCCAGGGCGGCGTCGACGAGGGCGAGGATCTGAGAGATGCGGCCTTGCGCGAATTGCACGAGGAAACCGGCGTTACGGAGGAAAACGTCACCATCCTCAAGGCGACCGAAGAACCGATCCGTTACGACCTGCCCGAGGAGTTGATCGGGAAATTGTGGAACGGCCGGTATCGCGGTCAGGAACAGGTCTGGTATCTCGCCCGCTTCACCGGCAGCGACGAGGACGTGAATCTCAACGCCCACGATCCGGCGGAGTTCTGCGACTGGAAGTGGGTCGAGGTGGACGAGCTTCCCGACCTGATCATTCCGTTCAAGAAGCGCGTCTATCGCACAGTGGTGGAAGCGTTTCGCGAGCTGGTCTGACGATTCACCGCCACGCGAGATATCTCATCGCAGGGAAATCGGAGATCAGGAGAGGTAGCCTCTCCGCCTTCAATTGTCCTGCGTCACCTGGGCGTCCGGCATCACCGCTTCGGCGGTCAGCACGCGCTCTTGCGGCCCAGCGGCGATCGAGGCGGCGAGGCTCGTCGTTTCCGAGCAGCCCCCGCCGCACAGCGATTCCAGCTTGGCGAGATTGAGCCGCGCCTTTTCCAACGCGCCCTTTTCCACCAGCGCTTCGCCCTCGCCAGCGATGGCGGCGATATTGCCGGGATCGCGGGTCAGCGCCTCGCGGTAATAGCGGATGGCCTTGCCCTGCAATTGCTCTTGCCGCGCGGCTTCGGCCAGACGGATCAGCACTGGCGTATAGGCGGGATCGACGGTCAGCGCGGCTTCGTACGCGTCGATCGCGGCCTGCGTATCGCCCGCATCGAGCGAGGCCTGGCCCTGCGCAATCAGCACCGCAGCGCGCGGCGACGGATCACGCTGCGCGCCCCAACTCACGCTCGCAGTCAGAGCGAGGGCCAGCGAAAGGGCGGCGGCAGCAGGGGCAAAACGCATGATCGTCTCCAGAACGTCGTGACGGTGATGGACCGTTTGGGGCTTGACCGGAAATGGCATCACGAACGCCGAATACCACGCTCAACCTGCACAGGCGATGAAAAACCCGTCGGTCCCGTCATGGAACGGGGATAGGCGCCACCCCTGCCCGCGACTGCGTCCGAGCGGCAGGGCAAGCGTTTGCGCCGTCAGCGCCGGATGCCGACCGAGGAAGGCATCGAAGCGTTCCGCACCTTCTTCGTCGAGCAGCGAGCAGGTGATGTAGACGATCCTGCCGCCCGGCTTCACCAGCTGGGCCGCGATGTCGAGAACGTGGTTCTGCAAATCGCGCAGCCGGGCCAGTTCCGCTTCGTCCAGCCGCCAGCGCGCTTCGGGATTGCGGCGCCAGGTGCCGGTGCCCGAACACGGCGCGTCGACCAGCACCGCATCGGCCTGACCGGCACAATCGGCCAGCGCCTCCATCTCGCGCTTCGGGTCGAGCAGGCGGGTCTCGATCATGTCCGCCCCGGCGCGTTCGGCGCGCGGTTTCAGGCGGGACAGGCGGCTGCGATCGGTGTCGGTGGCGACCAGCCGGCCCAAGCCGTCCATGGCGCCAGCGAGCGCGAGCGTTTTGCCCCCGCCCCCGGCGCACAAATCGATCACGGTCTCGCCCGGCTGCGCGGCCAGCGCGAGGCAGGCGAGTTGCGAGCCCGTATCCTGCACCTCGATCTTGCCGTCGCGAAATTCAGGCCATTGTTCGACCTGCGTGCCGGTCGGCAGACGCAGCCCGTGCGGCGTGGCGGTCGGCTCGGCTTCGACCGGAAGCACCAGAGTGGCGCGCGCGGCCTTGAGAGCGTTGACGCGAATATCCAGCGGCGCGCGATCCAGCAGAGCCTCGGCCTCGCGCCCCTCGACACCGGATTTGGCCAACCGGTCGGCCAACCAGTCGGGCGCCACGCCGCCCTTGGCGGGCTGCTCGCTCTCGCCGATCGGCGCCGGGCCGTATTGCGACCCGTCGAACAGAGGGAGGATCGACGGATCGACCTCGGCCAGACGCAGCATCGCTGCGCGGCCCGTATCCGGCACCGGTCCGCAGGCGCGAATGGCGGCATAGACCAGCTCGCGGATCGCACGGCGGTCCTTCGATCCGGCGAAGCGGTTCTGCTTGAACCAGTCGCCCAGGATCCGGTCGGCAGGCGCGCCTTTCGAGCGCGCCGCCAGAATGACCGCATCGAGCAATTCGATCGCGGTCTGAACGCGCGCGGCAGGTGTCATGATCTAGCGCGTCGGATAATTCGGCGCTTCGCGCGTGATCGCCACATCGTGGACATGGCTTTCGGTGAGGCCTGCATTGGTGATGCGTACGAATTGCGCGCGCTTGCGCAGATCCTCGATCGTGCCGCTGCCGGTATAGCCCATCGCCGCCTTGATGCCGCCGACGAGCTGGTGGACTACGGCTGCCGCCGGGCCCTTGAACGGCACCTGCCCTTCGATCCCTTCGGGCACCAGCTTCTGCTGCGACACGTCCTGCTGGAAATAGCGATCCGCGCTGCCGCGCGCCATCGCCCCCACGCTGCCCATGCCGCGATACGCCTTGTAGCTGCGGCCCTGATAGATAAAGGTTTCGCCCGGCGCCTCTTCGGTCCCGGCCAGCATCGATCCGATCATGATGCTGCTCGCGCCCGCCGCAAGGGCCTTGGCCGCATCGCCGCTGGTGCGAAGGCCGCCATCGCCGATCACGGGCACGCCTTCCTTTTCCGCCGCTTCGGCGCAATCCATGATCGCGGTCAGCTGCGGTACGCCCACACCCGCGACGACGCGGGTGGTGCAGATCGAGCCGGGACCGATGCCGACCTTGATGGCGTCCGCGCCCGCGCCGATAAGAGCGCGGGTCGCTTCTGCGGTCGCAACATTGCCGGCGATGATCTGGACGCTGTTCGAAAGCTTCTTCACCCGCTCCACCGCGCGGGCCACGTCCTTGTTATGGCCGTGTGCGGTGTCGATCACGACCACGTCCAGTTCGGCGTCGATCAGCGCCTCGGTCCGCTCGAACCCCTTGTCGCCCACCGTGGTCGCCGCCGCGACGCGCAGGCGGCCCTTCGCGTCCTTGGTGGCTTCGGGATAGGCGACCGCCTTCTCGATATCCTTGACCGTGATCAGGCCGACGCACTTGCCCTCGTCGTCCACCACCAGCAGCTTCTCGATCCGGCGCTGGTGCAGGAGACGGCGCGCCTCTTCCTGATTGGTGCCGAGCGGCACGGTGGCGAGATTGTCCACCGTCATCAGCTCGCGCACCGGCTGGCCGGGGTTTTCCGCAAAGCGCACGTCGCGATTGGTGAGGATGCCGACGAGCTTGCCGCTGCGATCGGTCACTGGGATGCCGCTGATGCGGTTCTGGGCCATGATTGCCTGCGCTTCGCCCAGAGTGGCGTCGGGATGGATGGTGATGGGATTCACCACCATGCCGCTTTCGTACCGCTTGACCGCGCGCACGGCGGCGACCTGATCCTCGACTTCGAAATTGCGGTGAAGCACGCCGATCCCGCCCAATTGCGCCATCGCGATCGCCATGTCGGCTTCCGTCACGGTGTCCATCGCGCTGGAGATGACGGGGATGTTCAGCCCGATTTCGCGCGTCAGCCGCGTCGCGGTTTTCGCCAGGGACGGAACGATGTCGCTTTCCGCCGGGCGCAGCAACACGTCGTCGAATGTAAGACCGAGGGGGATGTCGAGATGTGCCACTATGAGAATCGCCTGCCGGGGGGAGAAATGTGGCGGCCCATGTAACGACGGATTGCCTCTCTCGCTAGTGCCATCCTGTCCGGCGCGGGGGACGGATCACTCCGCCGTCCAGCCGCCATCCACGCTCCAGTTCGCTCCGTTGACGTTGCGCCCGGCGTCCGAACACAGGAACACGGCCAGCGCGCCGATCTCTTCGGGCTGGACGAACTGCTTTGTAGGCTGCTTGGCAAGCAGCACGTCGTTCATCACCTGCTCGCGCGTCATATTGCGGGCCTTCATCGTGTCGGGGATCTGGTTTTCGACCAGTGGCGTCCAGACATAGCCGGGGCTGATGCAGTTCGCCGTTACCCCGTCCTGCGCCAGTTCGAGCGCGAGAGTCTTGGTGAGCCCCGCGATCGCGTGCTTGGCAGCGACATAGGCGCTCTTGAAGGGGCTGGCAGTCAGCGAATGCGCGCTCGCCGTGTTGATGATCCGGCCCCAGCCCCGCTCCTTCATATGCGGCACGGCGAGCCGCGAGGTATGGAAGGCGGCGCTGAGATTGAGGGCGATGATCTGGTCCCATTTCGCGACCGGAAATTCCTCGACTGGGCTGACGAACTGCATTCCGGCATTGTTGACGAGGATGTCGATACCGCCCGCCTCCGCCATCATCTTTTCGATCTGCGACACATCGGTGAGGTCCGCGCCCGAATGGGTCGCGCCGAGCTCCTCGCACAAACTGGCGATCTCGTCCGCGTCGCCGAATCCATTCAGGACGATATCGGCCCCTTGCCCATGCAAGGCCCGTGCGATGGCTAGGCCGATGCCGCTGGTCGACCCCGTTACAAGCGCGCGCTTGCCTTTGAGGAAATCGGGTTGAAACATTTTGGTCTCCAAGCGTTTGAAGCAGATATTCCGCGCCTTCGCCGAGGAGGGCGGCGCGGTCAATGATGGGGGAATAGCAATGCGGCTCAATCCGTTCGATACAAGCAAGATCGATGTCCGCTCGAGTGGCGGCGGCGGAGTGGGGAAAGCCGGTGGACTCGGATGCGGCACCATCATTCTCGCCGCGATAGGGTACTTCGTGTTCGGCCTTGATCCGATGCAAACCGCTGCAACTGTCGAGGGCATCCAACAGCAGTCGAGTTCGAATTCTGGCGACGTCATTACCGACGAGCAGGCGATCTGTACGAGCAGCGAATATGCCAACGAGGCTTGCAACGTCCTCACATCGCTGAACGAAACTTGGTCGCAAGAATTTCAACGCCAAGGCTACGGCGAGCAGTTTCGGGGACCGGGACTAGACCTTTTTCGCGATGGTCGGGTTAGCACAGAGGGCTGTGGCAATGCGACTTCGGCCGTGGGGCCATTCTACTGCCCCGCCGATCAGCGCATCTACATCGATACGAGTTTTTACGACACGCTCGAACGGCAGCTCGATGCAGGCGGAGATTTCGCTCGGTATTACGTGATGGCGCATGAATACGGGCATCACATCCAGACCCTCACCGGCGTCGCAAACTCGATCCGCAGCGCGCAGCAGCAAAATCCGCGCCGCGCGAACCAATTGCAGGTTTTGATGGAATTGCAGGCGGATTGCTATGCCGGCGTATGGGCGGGCAAGAACCGCAATCTGATCGAGCCCGGCGATATCGAGGAAGGGATGCAGGCCGCCGCCGCGATCGGGGACGACCGCCTGACCGGTGGCCGCGTGTCGAGCGAGAACTTCACCCACGGCACCAGCCAGCAGCGCAGCGATGCCCTAAGGCTAGGCCTGCGCGGTGATGATCGCGCCTGCGACGCGATCACCAATATCGGCTGAGTTAACGCCGGAGCCGGATCGCGCGGCCCTATCCCTCCGCCGGTTGAAGGCGCGAAGCTTCCACCTCGGCCAGAGCTTCATCCATCGATCGCAGAGCTTCGGCCTTGGCTTCTGCGGGCAGCGTACGGTCTTTCGCGATTGCGCTACGAGCAGCCAGAATGCTTTGCCTCGCCATCGATAGCGCGTTGGTACGGCACACGATGGTTGTCGTCTTTCCGTCTGCATCGACGCGGGTCGCAACCGTATCGCGTTGGCCGTCCAGACAGCCGAACACCACGCGCGGCGCTGCCTCTACAGTCGCTTCGACGCGCGCGCGGATTGCCTCGGCCTCTTCGCTCCGCGCCGCGAATGCGCGGCGGGCCTTTTCCATCGAGGCCTCGAACTTCTCACGATCCTCGATGATCACCTTTGATACGGGCAAGGAAGAGCGATCGATGTGGTGCTCGATTGCGCCCGGACCGGTGCGGCGTACGCGCAGTACCGTGCGCTGGCCGTCTTCGACGATCTCGCGTTCCACTTCCGCGACCTCGTCCTCAATTTCGTCAAGCTCCTGCTCCATCTCCGCGATTTCCTCGCGGGTCTCGTCGTCGAGTTCGCCCGGCTCAGGCGGCGTCGGCGGAAGCGGCGCATCCGGAGCTAACGGCGGAGCCGGGGGCGATGGCGGCGTCGGGGCTTCGATCTCCTGCCCGATCGTCTCGGCATACGTGATCGTTGCGGTCAGCGGCAGCGCAAGCGCGCCACCCACCAAAAGCGCGCGGCTGGCCATCCGGCGGCGGGGCGTAATCTCGGTCATGGTCAGGCTCCTCAAACGGTGGATGATCGATTTGTCGCCGAGCACCGGGCAGGCCATCGGCGCGGCCAGCGCAGGGCGGCCGCCGGTTCCTGCTTGTGTGGCGAAACTGGCGATGACGGCGGCGTAGGTCGCCCGCTCCTCGGCATCGCTATGAGCGACGACACGGGCATCGCAGGCCGCTTCCTGGTCGCGGCGCATCGCGGTCCAGCCCATCCAGCCCAGCGGATTGAACCAATGCAAAGCGAAGAGCGGCTGGACGAGCATGTTAACCAGCAGATCGCGTCCACGATGATGCGCCAATTCGTGCGCAATCGCGAGATCACGCGTCCTGCGATCGCGCGTGGTCATGAAACCCGTCGGCAAAGCGACCACCCGGTCGATGACGCCGAAAGCCAACGGACCTTCGACCGCATCGGTTTCGACAAGCCGCACGCCGCCCGCCTCGCCGACCGGGCGCGATGTGGCGAGCAGTTCCCCGCGCATGCGACGATAAAGCGCGAAACGGCGCACTAGAAATACGGTTGTGCCGATCAGCCAGAGGCCGAGCAGGATTGTGGCGAAATCGATGTCGGCGGCGGGCTTGTAAATCGGCACTGGGGGCAAGGCCGCAGCCTCGATCGTTGCAGTGCTCTGGTCCGCTAGGCTCGGGGGCGTATCGTGAAGCAGCGCAGAGGGATCGGCAGCCGGGGCCAGCCAGCTTGGCAGGACGAGCGGCGGCATCGCCAACCGGAGAGCGGGCAAGGCCCACAGCGCATAGGCCGCGCGAGGTCCGAAATGGCGCGCGACCGGGCGGCGCAGCACCAGAACGAGCGCGATCAGCGCGCCGGTCCATACCAGGGTCTGGATCAGGAAATCGCTCATTTGCGCAGCTCCTTCAGCAGGGTCTCGATCTCGGCAAGGTCTTGGTCGGTCAGCGCCTCGTTCTCCGCGAGGTGGGCGAACAGAGGCGCCGCGCGTCCGCCGAACAGGCGATCGACCAGACGCCGCGACTCGCCGCCGACATAGTCCGCGCGCTCAAGCAGCGGGCTGTAGAGAAATTTGCGCCCTTCCGGCTCCGTCGCCACCGCGCCCTTTGCAACCAGGCGCGACAGCAAGGTCTTCACCGTGGGCATCGACCATCCGCGCGCCTCGCACACCGCATCGCAAACATCGGCGGCGCTGCGCGGGCTGGTATCCCACAATACCTCCATCACGGCATGTTCAGCCTCGCTGATCCGTTCGGGAAATTGGGGCTGGTCCTTGGGCATCGACAGGCTCTCGTCTACATCTGTAGCCGATACCTATTACATTCGACTACGCGTGTAAACGCCTTTCTTCGAAGGAACGTCCAGCCCTGCCGCGCGCTCTGGTATCGGACACGAAAGGGCTTTCACTTGACCGAAACGATAGACCGCGACGCCGTTCTGGGTGCGCCGCAATTGCGGCTCGTCGGGAGTGTGGACGAAGCGATGTACCAGGAATTTCGCAGCCAGCTCGCCGCCGCGCCCGAGGATGGACCGCTGGTCGTCGCGCTGACGACGCTGGGCGGCAATCCGGAAATCGCGCGCGCCATGGGGGACGATGTCCGGCTGCTGCGCGACACCGGGCGAGAAGTCATCTTTCTGGGCAAAGCGGCAGTCTATTCGGCCGGAGCGACTTTCATGGCGAGCTTCCCGGTTCATGCCCGCTTCCTGACAAAAGGCGCCACGCTGATGGTGCACGAACGCCAGATCACGCGCACGATCAACCTGTCCGGCCCGCTGAAGAGCTGCACCGCGCAGTTGAAAGCCGCGCTTAACGAAATCGAACAGTCGATTACGATCGAGGAAGCGGGCTTCGCGCGCTTCGTCGAAGGATCGGATGTCGATTTCGACGAATTGCGCGATCGCGCGCCGAACAATTGGTACATCCCCTGCGACGAGGCAAAGGAGCGCGGGCTGATCGCCGACGTGATCTGACCTGATCTGACGGGATAAGTCGGGTCAGCAGACTTCCGCCGTATTGGTGGGCACAGGCCCCGGCGGCACTCGCGCCGGGCTGCGATAGAACGGGTCCGACGCGAGGCTATAGGTATCGCCGTAAACCTCGCCCAACAGGGCGTGAAGACGCGGATCGTAAGCCGCGAGGTCTTCACGGTTCAGGATCCGGCGCCCGTCGAATGCTTGCAGGCGATTGGATTCGAACCAGAATTGCGTCCCTTCCGCCCAATATTCCTGCACCGTGGTGGAGCCGTATTCATCCTTCCACAGTCCCTCGGCGAGCGCTGCGGCATAGGCCGCCTCCACCCGCGCATAGAGCGCCGGATCGACCGCCTGCACCGCGAACAGGAGCTGGTGAGCGAATTCGTGGACGAAGATCGTCTCTCCGTAATAGCGGCTGGACGGCAGGCCCAGCACGTCTTCCGCGCCGTCCGCCATGTATTGCCCACCCGTCGCCCGAGCCCGCGCGTTCCAGTATTCGCGCGCGGAAAAGCGCCCGATCCGCTCGTCGTAATGCTTGCGCTCGCAGCGGGTCAGGCGTGGATCGTCGGCAGTGGGCTTCTCCCAATGCGCGTTTTCGGGAAGGTCGAGCAGCGCCTCTTCTTCCGCGATGATGGCGATGCGCCAGCCATTCGTCGCCAGCCAATGGGCGAGATCGGGGCGGTGCGCGGTCATTCCCGTCGCCATGTCCCGCGCGGCGAGAAGCGCTTCGTCCGACACGCCCGCGGAAGACAGGATGGGGATGCCGCGCGCGCTTACATATTTGTCGTAGAACCAGGGCGCGCCGATTTCAGGCGGCGGCGAGCGCGGCACGGTCGCGCAACCGGTCAAGGCGAGCGCCATCATCGGAAGACCGGCGGAGCGAAGAATTGTGTGCATTACCAATATTTGCTATATGCGCGTAATGGCCGTCAAGACAACCTCCGTCGCTCTGGGTGCGAAGCTCACCGAATATACGCGCCGCAAGGTCGAATCGGGCGAGTTCGGATCGGCGAGCGAAGTCATCCGCGACGCTCTGCGGCGGGCGGAAGAACGGGACCGGAAGATCGAACGCCTTCGACAGCTGATCCAGGAGGGCGAAGAAAGCGGCGCCCCGCAGACCTTCGATTGGGATCAGTTCATGGAAAGCAAATTTCCGGATGCTTGATATCGTCTACCGCCCCAAAGTTTTGGAGCAGATCGACGCCATTTCGAATTATACGATCGCTGAATGGGGGCACACGCAAGCCAAGCACTATGTTGCGAATTTGCGTCGCCAGATCCAATTCGCGGCGGAATTTCCGGGGATCGGCAGTGAGGTTATTGGCCTGCCAGTTCAGTACAGGAAAGTGCGCAGCGGGACTCATCGAATTATATATCGCTTCGACGATTCCCAATTACTCGTCGTAGCGATCATTCACGAGCGAGAAGACATGCCCGAAGATTTCGACGACGTGCGCTGACAAGCGACCACGACGAGGCGCTCGACTGATCGGCGCCCCGCCCTGAACATCCCGACTTAGTAAACCCGCTTCTTCGGCTCGATATACTTCACATCGTCGGTCAGCGTGTATTCGTGGACCGGGCGATAATCGATACGGACATCGCCGCCCTTGCCGCCCCATCCGTCGAACCATGCGATGGTGTGCTTCATCCAGTTGGCATCGTCGCGATCGGGGAAATCCTCGTGCGCGTGGGCGCCGCGGCTTTCCTTGCGGTTCTCGGCGCTCGCCATGGTGACATTCGCCTGCGCCATCAGATTGTCGAGTTCGAGCGTCTCGATCAGATCGCTGTTCCAGATCATCGAGCGGTCGGAAACGTTCACGTCCTCGAGCCGCTTGTTCACCGCCTTCAGCACGTCGACGCCTTCGGACAGCAATTTGCTGTCGCGGAACACGGCGGCATGGCGCTGCATTCCCTTCTGCATTTCCGCGCGGATATCCGCCGTCGGCGAACCGCCGCTGGCGTGGCGGAAATGGTCGAGACGGGTGAGCGCGAAATCGGCGCTGTCCGCAGGCAGTTCGTCGTGGCTCGAATGCGGCGTGATCAGATCGCGCAGGCGATGGCCGGTCGCGCGGCCGAACACGACGAGATCGATCAGCGAATTCGAGCCCAGGCGGTTCGCGCCGTGGACCGAAACGCAGGCCGCCTCGCCCACAGCGAACAGGCCGGGCACGATCTTTTCCGGATCGGTCTTGTCGCCCGCGATGACTTCGCCGTGATAGTTACACGGGATGCCGCCCATATTGTAATGGACCGTGGGAGTGACGGGCAGGGGCTGCTTCGTCAGGTCGACGCCTGCGAAGATCTTGCCGCTTTCGGTGATGCCCGGCAGGCGCTCTGCCAGAATGGCAGGGTCGATGTGGTCGAGATGGAGGAAGATGTGGTCTCCATCGGGCCCCACGCCGCGCCCTTCGCGCATTTCGAGCGCCATCGAACGGCTGACGACATCGCGGCTGGCGAGGTCCTTTGCGCTGGGCGCATAACGCTCCATGAAGCGCTCGCCCTCGCTATTGGTCAGATAGCCGCCCTCGCCGCGCGCGCCTTCGGTGATGAGCACGCCCGCGCCGTAAATGCCGGTCGGGTGGAACTGGACGAATTCCATGTCCTGCAAGGGCAGGCCTGCGCGCAGGACCATGCCGCCGCCATCGCCGGTGCAGGTGTGCGCGCTGGTCGCCGTGTAATAGCAGCGGCCATAGCCGCCGGTGGCCAGCACCACGGCATGGGCGCGGAAGCGGTGGATGGTGCCATCGTCCAGGCACATCGCGATCACGCCGACGCACTTGTCGCCATTCATGATCAGGTCGAGCGCGAAATATTCGATGAAGAAATCCGCGTCGTATTTCAGGCTCTGCTGATAGAGCGCGTGCAGCATGGCGTGGCCGGTACGGTCGGCTGCGGCACAGGTGCGCTGCACGGGCGGGCCTTCGCCCATGTTCTGCATGTGGCCGCCGAAGGGGCGCTGATAGATGGTCCCGTTCTCGTTGCGGCTAAACGGCACGCCCGCGTGCTCCAGCTCGTAGACCGCGGCGGGCGCTTCGCGCACCATGTATTCGATCGCGTCCTGATCGCCGAGCCAGTCGGAACCCTTGACGGTGTCGTACATGTGCCACGACCAGTGGTCAGGCGTATTGTTGCCGAGGCTGGCGGCGATCCCGCCCTGCGCGGCGACGGTGTGCGAACGCGTGGGGAAAACCTTCGAGATATTCGCGGTCTTCAACCCGGCTTCGGCAGCGCCCATCGTGGCGCGCAGGCCCGATCCGCCGGCGCCCACGACGACCACGTCATAGGTGTGGTCGATGATCTCGTAGCCCTTGATCCGTTCCTGGTTCGGGCCGGTGCCGCGATCCTTGGTCTCTTCGGGCGGCGCCTCGGGCGGCGCGACATCGCGATCGTTGGGGTCGATATCGGTGGGGGAAGGTGTCGAAACCATCAGGCGGCTCCTGAAAAGACGAGGCGTGCGATGGCGAACAGGCCGAACGCGGCCCCGCCGATCGTCGCGAGATTGAGCAGCGCGATCGCCGCGAACTTGTTACCCGGCGTGTGAACGTAATCCTCGATGAGGACCTGCAGGCCCATGCGGGCATGCCAGAACACGCTCACGATCATCAGCGCCAGCGCGGTGGCGGGAATGACGCCCGAAGCCCATTCGCGCATGGTCGCGTAATCGTAGCCCGGCAGCAGAGCGAGGCTGATCGCGAGGAACAGCACGGTCACCAGATTGCCGATGGCGGTGAAGCGCTGCTGCAACCAGTGATGCGCGCCTTCATGCGAGGAACCGAGCCCGCGCACCTGGCCGATGGCCGTGCCTTTGGAACCGTAGCGGTTGAGAGTGGATCTGCTCATGTTCAGTCCTAGACGAGAAGAACCATGGCCCAGAAGACCACAGTGAGAACGATGCCGGATACGACCGATACGATGGAGAAGGTCCTGTTGACCTCCAATTCGTAGCCCGCGCCGATATCCAGCACGAAGTGGCGGATGCCGCTCGACAAGTGGTTGAAGAAGGCCCAGCTGATCCCGACAAGGACGATCAGCCCGATGGGCGATCCCATGACGGAAGCGAAGGTGTCGTAAGCTTCCGGCCCGGACGCCAGCGCGCCCAGCCACCAGAGGAAAACGGCCAGCCCCACCGTCGCCATCCCGTCACCGCTGACGCGGTGCAGGATCGAAACCAGCATGTGCGGGCCCCATTTCCAGATGGAGAGATGCGGAGAAAGCGGGCGTTCGGCCATGGCGGGATATTTCCGTTGCGTATCGATACTCGGCTCCTCCCTTAGCGAACCATGCGCGCGAGGCAAGGCGGCTCCCCTCGACAAGGCGCGCAAATTTGCGAATAGGGTGTTGCATGACATGCATTCTCCTTACCGGCTCGTCGCGCGGGATCGGCGCGGCGGCGAAATCGGCGCTCGAGGCGCGCGGCGCGAAAGTCATCGGCCAGGCCACCAGCAGCGACCGAACCGACACCGTACCGGCGGATTTTTCCGAACCCTTCGCTGCGCGCGAATTGTGGGATGCCGCCCTCGCCCGCGCCGGCGGCACGATCGACGTACTGGTCAACAATGCCGGGCGCTTCGTCGCCAGCCCGCTCGATGCGTCGGACATGCAATGGCTCGATGCGTGGGAAGATACGCTGCGCATCAATCTGACCGCTGCGGCACAGTTGAGCCGTTTCGTCGTACAGCACTGGCAGGAGCGCAAGGTTTCCGGCCGGATCGTCCACGTCGCCAGCCGCGCAGGCCATCGCGGCGATTCGCCCGCACACTGGCATTATGCCGCCAGCAAGGGCGGAATGCTGGCGATGCACAAATCGATCGCGCGCGCCTATGCGGGCGAGAATATCCTTAGCTTCGCGATCACGCCCGGCTTCACAGATACGGCGATGGCGGGCGATTATCTGGAAAGCCGTGGCGGACCGGGCCTCCTCGCCGATATTCCGCTCGGCCGCGTGGCGGAGCCTGAAGAGATCGCAAAGCTGATCGAATTCTGCGCGCTCGATGCGCCCGCCAGCATGACCGGCGCCACGCTCGACGCGAACGGGGCGAGCTATGTCCGCTAGCTGGAAGCTGTCGGTCGAAGTCGCGAAACCGGTCGCTGAGGCCGCGCTGGCGGCGCAGGAACTGGCGCCCGACTGGGACGCGGACATCGTCCTCACCGCCTGCGAGATCGACGAGCAGCATCCCGACGACTGGCTGTTCGAAGCCTGGCTGCCGCGCAAACCCAAGGCTGCCGATCGCCGCGCGGTCGCCGCATTGTTCGATGGCGGCGCGCCCGATCTTGTGGCCGAGCAAGTGCCCGAGACCGACTGGGTAACCGAAAGCCAGCAACGCGTGCCGCCGATCCGGGCCGGGCGTTTCCACGTCCATACGCCCGATTATCCGGCGGATCCGGACGCGGTCGATCTCGTCATCCCCGCCAGCCAGGCTTTCGGGACCGGACAGCACGCGACCACGGCGGGCTGCCTCGCCATGCTCGACCTGATGAAGCGCGAGGGCCTCGCCACGCGCAACCACGCCGATATCGGCACGGGCACCGGCCTGCTTGCCTTCGCCGCCATGCGGTTGTGGCCGCATGCGCTGGCGACGGCATCGGATATCGATCCGGTCTGCACCGGCGTGCTGGTCGAGAATGCGCGCAACAATGGTGTGCCGCTGGGCGGGAAACGCGGCGAATTGCTGTTCACCGTGGCGGACGGGATGGACGATCCGCTTTTGAAGGCGCGCGCGCCGTTCGATCTTCTGGTCGCGAATATCCTCGCCGGGCCGCTGGCCGAAATGGCGCAGGAGTTCGCCGCAGCGGTGACGCCCGGCGGCAGCATCGTGCTCGCCGGATTGCTGGAGACGCAGGAGGCCCGCGTCCGCGCAGCCTATCGCCGCCATGGCTGTCGCCTGGCGCGGCGGCTCGTCAAGGGCGACTGGTCGATCCTGTGGCTGCGCAAATCCCGCATCCGCTGAAACGCTGGCGCGTCTGGCTGGCGGGTGCGGCTTGTGCCCCGCTTTTGCTGCTTGCCGCCTTCCTCCTTGCCGCATGGATCGGCTCCTCGCTTCCCCGCAATGCGGACCGGAGCGAGCCGGCAGACGGCATCACCATCATGGTGGAGACCAACGGCATCCACACCGGCATCGTCATGCCCGTTTCGAGTCAGGTGAAGGACTGGCGCGCAACCTTTCCCACTGCCGGCCTGCCCCGCGCCGACGGGCAATATCCCACGCATATCGCAGTCGGCTGGGGCGAGAAGGAGGTCTTCCTCAATACCCCGACCTGGAACGATCTGTCGATCTCGACCGCGCTCCGGATCGTTTTCCGAGGCGGTGACGGCCTGCTGCGCGTCGCACACTACGTCCGCCCCGCCCCATCGCCCCACCATCGCCCGATCCGGTTGAGCGAAGGGGAATACGCGCGCCTCGTCGCGCGGATCGGGGAGGCGCTGCCCCCTGCTCCCGCCGGAGCCGCGCGCACCGTCTATACGAGCTACGAGCCGAACGCCGTCCATTACGACGCGACGGGGCACTACACGCTCGGCAACACCTGCAACCAATGGGTCGGCGATACGCTGGCCTTTGCCGGGATCGAGATGGGCCGCTGGACGCCGCTGGCGGGCGGCGTGATGAAGTGGATCCCTGAACCGCCGCGCTGATCAGCCCACCGGCTGCGCGACCACTTCGGGCGGGTCTTCGTTCGCGCGCTCCAGATCGAACTGCGCCGTCGCCCGCGTGACTTCCTGCATCATCCGCATCCGTGCCAGCGTCGGCTCGCGCGTGCGGGCGATCAGCACGGCGAGCGTATAGCGATGTCCCTCCGGCGAGGTCAGAATGCCGATATCGTTATAGCCCGATTGCTCGCCGTCGAAGAACTGGCCGGTCCCGGTCTTGTGGCCGATCGACCAGCCCGGCGGCACGCCGCCCTTCAATCGCTGCGGTCCGCTGCGGGTCTTTTGCAGCGTGGCGAGGATCAGCGCTGTCGAAGATGGCGACAGCAATTCCCCGCGCGCCAGCCGCGCCAGAGCCTCCGTAATGCCCACCGGAGTCGCTCCGTCCATGGGATCGGCGAGATACCCTTCGAACGCCGCGCGTCGTGCGGCGTCGGGCACCCTGTCGCGCGCGTCGAAAAACGCATTGCCGACCGAAAAGGCCTGATTCCAGCGCAGGCCCGCAATGGCGCTCTGCTTGGTGCGCTCGTCCGCGCCGAAGCGTACGCCGGTAATCTTTTTCGCCGCGAGGAAATCCTCGACCGCTTCCGCTCCGCCCACCCGGCGCAGAATGCGATCGTTGGCCGTGTTGTCGCTACCGGTAAGCGCGCGCTGCATCAAATCGGCGTAATCGGTCCGGAATGCGCCCCGCGCCCGCACGAGATCGCGGATCGGCTGATGGAACAGCGTCAGATCCTTCGGACCGATCGCGACCCCTTCGTCCAGCGCCAGCCGCCCCTCGTCCACTTCGTCCAGCGCGGTCAGCGCGACCCATAATTTGCTGACGCTCTGCTGGGGAAACCAATCGTCGCCCCGGATCGCATAGCTGCGCCCGGTTTCCACATCGGTGACGGCGATGCCGACCGTACCGTCTAGCGAGGCGGCGATCTCTTCCAGCTCCTGTTCGAAGGCCCGTTCGGCCTCGGTCGGGATGTGGACCAGCTCCGGAGTCGGACGCGCTTCGGGCGCGGTCTCGGGCGCAGGCGCCGTGCGCGGAAGCGAGACGACGATCACTGCGAGCGCGAGCACGGGCAGAAGGATAAAGAGAAAACGATAGGGTGCGGCCACATGCCTGCAACGAGGCGCCGCGCGCTTGTTTCCGAAAAGTCTATCCCGCCGCCGCGACGATTGCGGCCCATCCGGCCTCGTCGATCACTTCGATGCCCAATTCGGCGGCCTTCTTCATCTTCGATCCCGCACCCGGTCCGGCGACGAGCAGGTCGGTCTTGGCGCTGACCGACCCGCTGGCCTTGGCACCCAGACGCTCGGCCTGCGCCTTGGCTTCGTCACGGCTCATGGTTTCGAGCTTGCCGGTGAAGACCACGGTTTTGCCCGCGACCGCGCTGTCTTTCGTTTCCACCTCGAAGCGCGGAGGAGAAACCTGGCGCAGGATATCGTCCCACACCGCGCGATTATGCTCTTCGTGGAAGAAATCGCCCAGCGCCTCGACTACGGCGCTGCCGATCCCATCGATGGAGGTCAATTCTGCGATGGCCTCTTCGTCACCGCTCCGGGCCCGTTCCGCCACCTCGCGTAAGGCGGGCAGCGTGTGGAAATATTTGAGCAGGTCGCGCGCCGTCACGGTGCCGACATGGCGGATGCCGAGCCCGAACAGCAGCCGCGCCGCATCGGGCTCGCGCCGCGCCTCGATACTGGCGAGGAGGTTGTCGACCGACTTCTCCTTCCAGCCATCCAGCGCGAGGATATCCGCGCGCCGATCCTTCAGGCGAAAGATATCGGCCGGGCTCTCCAGCCAGCCCAGCGCAAAGAACTGGTCGATGGTCTTCTCGCCCAGCCCGTCGATATCGAGCGCGCCGCGGCTGACGAAATGCTTCAGCCTCTCGGTGCGCTGCGCCGGGCAGATGAGGCCGCCGGTGCAGCGGACATCGACCTCACCCTCTTCCGCGACGGCTTCGCTGCCGCATTCGGGGCATTCATCGGGGAAGACATAGGGTTCGCGCTCAGCATCGGGCGTCAGGTTTTCGACCAGCTGCGGGATAACATCGCCTGCCCGCTGCACCACCACCCGGTCGCCCGGCCTGACGCCGAGGCGCGCGATCTCGTCGCGATTGTGGAGCGTGACGTTGGTGACGGTCACACCGCCCACCAGCACGGGCGCGAGCCTTCCTACGGGCGTCAGCTTTCCCGTGCGCCCGACCTGAATGTCGATGCTCTCCAGCGTGGTTTCGGCCCGTTCGGCGGGAAATTTATGCGCAAGCGCCCAGCGTGGCGCCTTGCCGACCGAGCCCAGCCGCGCCTGCCAGTCCAGCCGGTCCACCTTGTAGACCACGCCGTCGATTTCATAGGGCATGTCGGGCCGCGCGGTGCCGATCGTCTCGTAATGGGCGAGCAGCGCGTCGAGACCCCCTTCTCCGTCCAGCCGCACGAAATGGGGCGAGACCGGGAAGCCCCAGCTCTCGATCGCGCGCACCACCTCTTCCTGCGTCTCGCCCGGAACCTCGGATGCGGCGCCCCAGCCATGCGCCCAGAATTTGAGCGGGCGCGACGCGGTGACGCTCGCATCTTTCTGCCGCAGCGATCCGGCGGCGGCGTTGCGGGGGTTGGCGAACAGCTTCTGCCCCGCCTCATGCTGCGCAGCATTGAGCGCGGTAAAGTCCTGTTTCGCCATGTAAACTTCGCCGCGCACTTCGAAGATTTCGGGCACGTCGCCGGTCAGATTTTCGGGGATGTCGGGAATATGTCGGACGTTCGGCGTAACGTCCTCACCGACCTGCCCGTCGCCCCGCGTGGCGGCCTGCACCAGCACGCCCTTCTCGTAACGCAGCGAACAGGACAGACCGTCGATCTTGTCCTCCGCTGTGACCGCGATCGGCTCGCCCTCGCCCAGCGACAGGAAACGCCGGACCCGCGCCAGCCACTCGCCGACCTCCTCGCCGGAAAACCCATTGTCGAGGCTCATCATCCGGACGCTGTGCGTCACCTTGCTCAGAGGCGAAGCAGCGGCGCTGTGCCCGACCTTCCGGCTCGGCGAATCCGCGCGCACCAGATGCGGAAACGCCGCCTCCAGCTCCGCATTGCGGCGGACCAGCGCGTCGTATTCCTGATCGGTAATCTCGGGCGCATCCTCGGCGTGATAGAGCCGGTCGTGATGCGCGATCTGCTTTGCGAGCCGCATCAATTCATTGGCGGCGTCGGCTTCGGACAACTCGCTCACACCCCCTCCAGCAACCGATCCGCCTGCGCTCTTGCTTCAGGCGTTACTTCCGCGCCGCTGAGCATCCGGGCGATTTCTTCCTGGCGGCCTGCCGCGTCGAGCAGGACCACGCCGGTCCGCGTCACCGTGCCCTCCGACGATTTCGCGATCATGTAATGCGTGCGCCCACGCGCCGCGACTTGGGGGCTGTGCGTGACGGCGAGCAATTGGCCGTTATCGGCGAGGCGCGCCAGACGTTCGCCGATCGCGCTCGCCACTGCGCCGCCGACACCGCGATCGATCTCGTCGAAAATCACCGTCGCCGCGCCGCCTTTCTCGGCGAGCGCCACTTTCAGCGCCAGAATGAAACGCGACAATTCGCCGCCGCTGGCGATCTTGTTGAGCGGGGCGAAGGGCGCGCCGGGATTGGTGGCGATAAGGAATTCGACCGCATCCATTCCCGCTGCGGTCCAGCGATCCTCGGACAGTTCTTCGACCGACGTCTGGAAACGGGCCGCGTCGAGCTTCAGCGGCGCAAGCTCCCCCGCGACCGCCGCGTCCAACCGCTCCGCAGACTGTGTGCGTTGCCGATGCAGCGCGGTTGCAACGTCGCGATAGCGCGCTTCGGCCTTGCCCGCCGCATCCTCCAGCGCGTCGAGCTCGGCCTCCCCGCCTTCGATCGCGTCGAGCCGGGCGCGCATGTCGCGCATTACGGTGGGCAGCTCGTCGACCTCGCAGCGGTGCTTGCGGGCGATGGCTCTCAGTTCGAAAAGCCGCCGCTCCGCCGCGTCGAGAGCGACGGGATCGTGTTCCAGAACCTCGGCAGCGGCGCGCAGTTTTTCCTCCGCCTCGCCCGCTTCGATCACTGCGCGATCGAGCGCGTCAAGCGCTTCGGCGAGCATCGGATGTTCGGGCGCAATCCGGTCGAGCCGTCGCGCCGCCACGCGCAGCGAAGCGAGCGGCGAATCCGACCCTTCCCAGATGTGGCGCAATTCTTCCAGATCGCCGGACAGCTTCTCGCCCTTCTGCATCGAAGCGCGCGTTTCGGCGAGGCGCGCTTCCTCGCCCGCCTGCGGTTCGATGGCCGTGAGTTCGGAAAGATGCGCGAGAAGCAAATCCTGATCGGCGCGCGACTGTTCGAGCGCGTCGCGAGCCTCGTCCAGCCGGGCCTGAGCTGTGCGCCAGTCGGCCCAGGCCTTTGCCACCGCGGCCGTATCCGCGCCCGCGAACCGATCGAGCAGAGCGCGATGCCCACGCGGATTGACGAGGCCGCGATCGTCGTGCTGGCCGTGCAGTTCGACCAGCGATCCGGCGAGGTCGCGCAGCAGCGCCACGCCCACCGGCTGATCGTTGACCCAGGCCTTGCTGCCCCCATCGGCCTTCACCTGGCGGCGGATCACCAGAGCTTCGCCCGCTTCCAGTTCCACGCCTGCATCGTCGAGCGCTTCGGCGAGCGGAGCCGGCAGGGTGGCGAATTCGAAGCTGGCGGTGACGCTGGCCTTGTCCGCCCCGGCGCGCACCAGCGCGGTTTCCGCACGGTTGCCGAGCACCAGACCCAAGGCGTCGAGCAGGATCGACTTGCCCGCCCCGGTCTCTCCGGTGAGCACGCCCAGCCCGCGCCCGAAATCGAGATCGAGCGCTTCGATCAGCACGATATTGCGTATGGATAAACGGGTCAGCATCGCCAAATCCGTCTAGCGCAGGCTTTGCCCCGTGTCAGCGTATCCGATGCAATATTAGCCGCAGTAATTTCGAGGTCGTGCTCCGCTCAGCTCGCGGCGGCGAGGCCGGGGGCCTTGTCCTGCACCAGATCGTAGGCCCGCTCGTACCATTCATTGCCCGGATAATTCGCGCCGAGGACGGCGGCATATTTCTTCGCTTCGGTGGGAATACCCAGCGCCAGGCTGCTTTCGACCAAGCGATAGAGAGCTTCGGGCGCATGGCTGGTGGTCTGGAAATTATCGACCACGTTCTGGAAGCGGATCTGCGCCGCGATCCACTTGCCGCTGTTCTGGTAATAGCGGCCGATCTCCATTTCCTTGCCCGCGAGGTGATCCTCGACGAGGTCCAGCTTCAGGCGCGCGTCGGTTGCGTATTCGGTCGCCGGGAAGCGGCGGTCCACTTCGCGAAGCGCCGTGCGCGCCTGCTCGGTGATCTTCTGGTCGCGCTGCACGTCGCTGATCTGCTCGTAATAGCTGAGCGCGATCAGGTAATAGGCGTAGGGCGCATCCTTGTTACCCGGATGGATCGAGAGGAAGCGCTGCGCGCTCTGGATCGCCTTGTTGTAATCGGCGGCAACGTAATAGCTGAAGGCGCTCATCAATTGGGCGCGGCGGGCCCAGGGGGAATAAGGATGCTGGCGCTCCACCTCGTCGAAGAGCGCGGCAGCCATCGGCGCATTGCCGCGATTGAGGCGATCGCGCGCTTCGACATAAAGCGATTCCACATCGCGAGCGACATAGGCGGTATCCGCCGGTTCGCCCCCACTCCCCGCGCAACCCGAAAGGACGAGCGTGGAGGCGACAGCCGCGCCGAGAAGGATCGAAGGATTGCGGCGGCGGCCCGGTGCGTTGGAATAGCTGGTCATGGCCGAGGCCTATAGCCAGCGCGGCCGTGAACGCCAAGTGAAGGATCGGATCGCAAGACGGGAAATCGCCGCCGGTGTCCGCACCGAAGCTTCAGGTGGCCGAAGCTTCGGTCGGCGTCGGCGCATCCCACAGCAGATGGCGTCCTTCCAGAAGCACGAGGTTCTTGGCCCGGATCACTTCGCCCTTGGTGCGATAGCCCAGCAATTGTTCGGCATCGAGATGCGGGTTCACCGCCAGAACGCGCAATTCCTCGGAGGTGAAATCGCACAGTCCGCGCGCGCGCTCGGTGCCGTTCTCGTCATAAATATGGAGCACGTCGCCACGCTGGAAATCGCCATCGATCGAACGGATATCCTCGCGCCGGATCGGCCGCTCGCCCGACTTGAGAGAGTCGGCCAGATCGTCGGAGATGCCGAGGCTGCCCGCCATCTGGAGCCGGTTGGCGATCCAGCGCTCCCACCCAGAAGCGCGCGCTTCATGCGGCGGGAAGTGAGTGCAGGTGCGCTCCCCATCGATCACGCTCGACAGCGGACGCTCGGCTTCGCCGTGCGCGATATAGGTGGAACAGCCCGCTTCCTGCGCCATATTGGCGGCCATAAGCTTGGTGGTCATGCCCCCAGTGCCCAGCGTGCTCTTGCCGGTGGTGGCGGCCATGTATTCCGAGACGTCGTCGACTTCCTCGATCAGCTGCGCCCCGTCTTCGTCCGGATGGCGATCGTACAGGCCGTCGACTTCGGTGAGGATGATGAAATCCTTGGCATCCACCATCTGCGCGACCTTGGCGGCCAGCCGGTCGTTATCGCCCACGCGGATTTCCTCGGTGGTGATCGAATCGTTCTCGTTCACGATCGGGATCACATCCGCTTCGAGCAGGCGGAACACGGTGTTGCGCGTGTTGAGGAAGCGGCGATGGTCTTCGAAATCGCCCAGCGTCAGCAGGACCTGCGCAATATCCATCCCATATTCGTGGCCGAGCTGCTTATAGACGTTGAGCAGCAGGGGCATACCGCAGGCGGCGGCGGCCTGCTTGTCGCTGACGCCCGCATTTTCCGGCGTTTCGCCCACCATCTTGAGCCCCAAGGCAACAGCTCCCGAACTGCACAGGATGACCTTGTGCCCCCGCTGGCGCAGCCGATAGATATCCTCCATCAATCGCTGCAAAAACCCGAAGCGCGGCGTCAGAAGGTCCGAATTGGCGATCAGGGTGGAGCCGATCTTGACGACGATGGTGCTCTTTTCAGCGCCGTCGGACGCGTCGCTGCCATTGGCGCTGGCGGAAGGTTCGAACTGGGGTGCGAGGGAATCTGTCACGGGCAATCTCTCGTATTGTCTGGTATGTCTGCTATATCATTTGAAATATCTGTGAAGATACCTAGGTAGGAATGGTGCAGCGCACAACCGGATTTACCGGATTATTTTCCGAGGGCCGTAACCGATCGCGCCGAGCGGTGCTTTATGAGAACGGACCTCAACCAAAAACAAAGACTATTTATTTATACAGGGAGATTTTGTTATCTCTAGAAAAATACTACTCATTGGCTGCGGAAAGATGGGCGGAGCCTTGCTCGAACACTGGATGTCGGGTGGCGAAGAATTTACCATTGTCGATCCTATGCTTGAAACCGCGCCTGAAGGGGTTCGCCTCGTCAGGGATCGTTCGGAAATTGCCGAAGAACGCTTCGATACGATCATTGTCGCAATCAAACCGCAAATGATCGATGACGTGCTGCCGGACTATGCAGCTAACCTGGCAGAGGGCGGCTACGTGCTGTCCATCGCCGCCGGGGCGAGCGCGGCTCGCCTGGCGAAGGCCATGGACGGCGCGCCCGTCGTTCGCGTCATGCCGAACCTGCCCGCTGCGGTGGGCAAGGGAACCAGCGGCGTGCTCGCAGGGCCGGACGTGTCCGATGCGCAGGCCGATCATGCGATGGAGATGATGCGCCGCACCGGCACCGCCGTCGCGGTCGAAAACGAAGACATGCTTGACCGCGCCACCGCCGTCGCAGGGTCCGGTCCTGGCTATGTCTTCGAAATCGCCCGCAGCTATGTCGCGGCTGCGGAAAAGCTCGGCTTCGATCCCGATCAGGCTCGCGCGCTCGTGCTGGGGACGATGGAAGGCACGATCGCCATGGCGCTCGCCAATCCGGACACCCCCCTTGAGGAGCTGCGCAATTCGGTCACGAGCAAGGGCGGCACCACCGCCGCCGGGCTCGATGCGCTGAACGGCGATGGCGGCCTTTCCGACAAGCTCGATGCCACGCTCACATCCGCCTACAACCGCGCGGTCGAGCTGCGCTGAACCGATTTTCGGAACACGCGCGCCCGCGAGGCGTCGGTATGACAGACATTACGAGGTACTCATGAACGACCAGACATTCGATCCGCAAATCCACATCCACGAGCTCGGCAGCAAGGCGCGCGCCGCGGCCAAGGGCCTGCTTTCCGCCTCCACCGAAGCGAAGAACACCGCCCTTCGCGAGGCCGCGAAGGCGTTGCGGGCGAATATGGCCGATCTGATCGCCGCGAACGACAAGGATGTCGAAAGCGTCGCCGGCAAAAAGCCCGACAGCTTCGTGGACCGCCTGCGGCTCGACGAAGACCGGATCGAAGGGATGGCCAGCGCGCTCGAAGAAATCGCCGAGCTGCCCGACCCGGTCAATCGCCAGCTCGCCACCATGGACCGTCCCAACGGCCTCAAGATCGAGCGCGTCGCGGTTCCGATCGGCGTGATCGGCATGATCTACGAATCGCGCCCCAATGTCGGCGCGGATGCCAGCGCGCTGTGCCTCAAGAGCGGCAATGCGGTGATCCTGCGCGGCGGGAGCGAAAGCCGCCATTCGACCAAGGTGATCGTGGATTGCATGCGCAAGGGGCTGGCGGCCGCGGGCCTTCCCGAAGATGCCGTCCAGACCGTCGGCACGACCGACCGCGCCGCCGTCGCTGCGCTGCTGAAGGCGGATGAGTTCGTCGATCTCGTGATCCCGCGCGGTGGGCGTGGTCTCGTCGAACTGGTGCGCGACCAGGCGAGCGTCCCCACCCTTCTCCACCTCGACGGCAATTGCCACAGCTACGTCCACGAGGCCGCCGATCTCGACAAGGCGGCCGAAGTCATCCGCAATGCCAAGCTGCGCCGCACCGGCGTGTGCGGGGCGACCGAGAGCATCGTGGTCGACCGTGCGGTGGCGAACGACTTCGTCCCCCGCCTCACCGCCATCATGGGCTCCGATTGCGAGCTGCGCGGTGACCAGGAAGCGGTCGCGATCGACAACTCGATCAAGCCTGCCGAAGACGCGGACTGGAACACCGAATATCTCGACACCATCGCGTCCGTGAAGGTCGTCGACGGGCTCGACGAAGCGATCGCCTGGGTGGACGAGCATTCCAGCCACCACACCGACGCGATCATGACCGAGGACGATGACGCCGCCCGCCGTTTCATGACCGCCATCGACAGCGCGATCGTGATGCGGAACGCCAGCACTCAGTTTGCCGATGGCGGCGAATTCGGCATGGGTGCGGAAATCGGCATCGCCACCGGCAAGATGCACGCGCGCGGGCCGGTCGGCCTCGAACAGCTTTGCAGCTTCAAATACCTCGTCCACGGCGACGGCCAGACGAGACCGTAATTTCGTTCAGCCTCAAGCGCCGGCGGGCCCCTCCGGGCCCTTAGGCTTTCGCGCCATAAGGCGCGGCGGCCTTGCAGGTGGCCGTTGGCCAGCTGCGTCTTCGACTACGCTTCCGGCCTTGCGGACCTGCGGTCCGTCTATTCATTTTCCTACACGGCGGTTTTTTGCTCCACCCTGTCCGGTTCGCCCCTTTTCCGGGCGGACCCGACAGGAGAGCTTTCATGACCCGCCGCAAGGACCCCACCGAAATCCGCATCCCCGTCGCGCCGGAGGATCTTCCCGCGTTCGAGCCGGTGCCCCGCAAAGCGCAGCGCCACGACGGCTGGACGCCCGAGCGCCAGCGCGCCTTTATCGGAGCGCTGGCCGACACCGGCAGCGTCAGCCGCGCCTGCCGCCACGTCAATATGAGCACGAACGGCGCCTACTGGTTGCGCCGCCAGCCCGGCTCGGAAGGGTTTCGCCGCGCGTGGGAGGCCGCGCTCGACCTCGGCGTGCAGCGGCTGAAGGACGTGGCGTATGAGCGCGCGATCGACGGCCAGCTCGTCCCCGTCTTCGTCGCGGGCAAGCTCAAGGGGTTTCGCCGCGTGCGCAACGACCGGCTGCTGATGTTCTGCCTCAGGATGAACATGCGCGGGGAGGACGGCAAGCGCCTCGCCGCCAGCTATTTCGACCCGACTGCGGCGAGATTGTCGGGCAGCGCAATCTCAGGAAGCATCACCACCCCCGCCCTCTCCCGCGCGGAGAAGGACGACATGAACGCCGCGATCGTGGAGCATTTCGACCCCGTGGACATGACCCTGTCCGAAATCGAGGCGATGCAGACCATGCTCGCCGAGACCGCCCGCCGCAAACGCGCCGAGGAAGACGGTCCGCCCGACCACGACACCGACCCCGCCTTCGTCCAGCTCACCAGCAGCGACTGGAAGGAAGCGGGCACCCTCGAAGGGCTGGAACAGGTAGAGGACGAACTCGAACGGTGGAACGAGGACGAGGATCACTGGAGGGATTTGGGCGAAGGCGACTAGCGCCAGAGCTTGCCAAGCAAGCGCCAAGCTAGGATTCGTTGCGCGCCAGCGCATCGCCCAGCCCGGCCGACGGGTCCGCGCGAAAGGCGCGGAGCCCGTTCGACTACGCGGGCCGTGTACCCGACAGCGTCGCTCATCGGACGCAGCAGCGCCGACGTTCCTGAACAACAACAATTCAAAGCTTTGGAAAACTTGCTCGGAAACCTGGTCAGTGCCCTAAAATGAGATATTGTTGGTACTTCAGTCAGCCTAGGAGGCGAAATGCGCTTTTCATCCCACCTGATCGACAAAAAAATTATGGGGATCAACGTCGGGGTTGAAATGACCGTCGAAGAATATCTTCAATTAGCCCCAAGTGTAATTGCTAAAAACGAGTATCAGAGAAAGAAGGTCAAAAGCGCGGGAAAGACTTACGACTTGCTCCGTAAAGACCTTTTGAACGGGTGTATAATGCCGCCCATTATTCTCGCAGTAACGGATGCATATGGAACTGTTTTAGATCAACTCGTAAACGATATCATCGCAAAAAATGACCCCAAAACAGATTGGGGTCAGATCGATGATTTCGTTTCGAAAGCGATTTCTGAAAAAGAAATTTTGATTCTTGATGGACTCCAAAGGTCGCTCACGCTTCTCGGAATATCTGAAAATGAAGACCTTCTGTCCGAAAACCTCAGCGATTTCTACGGCCACACAATTCGCGCGGAAGTTTATGTTGGGCTCTCGAAAACGGGCATTCTTTACAGAATGCTGACCTTAAACACTGGGCAAACACCGATGTCGTTTAGACATCAACTTGAAATTCTTTATTTCGATTATATAGACAATTCCGATCTTCCTGATGGCATAGAGGTACTTAAAGAGGTCGAAGAAAAAAGAGCTCGAGGCTCCGGCAGGTATAAATATACCGATGTCATCGACATGTTCTACGCTTATTCTACCGGATCAGCGATGCCATATGATAAACAGGCCTTAGTAGGCCAACTAAGGGAAATGGATTTCCTGGATAGTTACTCGTACCACGAAGGCTCGGACGAGATGAAAAGTCTTTTGAGAAATTACCATTCGCTGGCCACCAAGATACAAGATCTTAGCGGCGACTGGAATTACAATCCAGATGATGATGACCCCGATAGACTGCCGAGACCTTTCGGCAGCAACGTTGTCTCCATCTTCGCAAGGACTCAACCAATGTCAGGGTTTGGCGCGGAGATAAAGCGGTTACAAAAAACGCAAATTATTGGCAAAAATCAAGACTTGAATAATATTCTCGCAAAGATGCATTTCAGTGGCGAGCCATCAAGCTCGTTGGAGCAACTGTTATTGATCTTAGATAATATTGCCAAAACAGCAAAACGAATTGGCGATGCGCAGCGTGCTTATTTCCAATTCGCTCTGAGGGCTCTGCTTCATCCTGAAAGTGAGGCTTTCGGAGATCTCTCAAGCTGCTGGCTGAAGGGCCAAGAAGATTTCGAAATGATGTACGGTTAGGATCGGCAATTGGAAGGGGGCATTCAATCGGCGTGGAGCGTAACCAAACGAGAAGATAATGAATCTTGGGCCCTTCATGACGGCAGTTTAGAATTTGGGCTTTGCCACGGATTACCCCAAACCGATTTACCCGATCCTAAAAAGTACCAAATGTTTCCTTGCTTTAGCCGTCAGTATGGCGAATCCCAAACTTCCACTATTCGCATGAGCGGTTCACACGAAACTATCGGCTATCTTCTCCCAATCACTTCCTTTCGCAGTGAGGAAGGTTTCGCGGACGACTGGTCACTTCGTTATGCACGAGTAGCCCTAGAGAAACTTATAACGCCTTCAAATCTCTCGTTTTTTGCAAGAAAGCGAACCACAACACCTCAAAGTAGCGAAGAATTGTACCCAGACGAGGTATTCGATGACCGACTATCAATCGCGATATTTGGAAATTGGAACTTGTCCCAAGTGTCGATCCCTGTTGAACAACTCAATGCAATTATGCTTGAACATCGCGTCATTCCTGCAGACATATCCCAGACTCTCAGGATGTCTCCCGAATACCACAAACACCTCAATGTTCGGCGACCATCTGCCGATTTACTTGACGTTCTCCCGATTCTGACAGGTCTTATTATTGACGCTGATTTCGATAACTCTTCACTTGGTAGATTTCTTAAATACTATCAAACTTTCGAAATTTGTTTTGAAAAGATATACAGTGCTGGAGTTGACGCTCTTGTCGCCTTAAAGCTAAGACCATATGCAGCCAAAAAAAAATTGGATTCCCTTACTTCAGATCGATCCCGATTGGGAATATTGGCCTCGGACTGCCTATCCCCCGCCCGAATAAACGAACGGTTCGAAACCTTAGGCTCGTGTTGCTTAGGGTTGCTTACAGAGGCTTGCGCGGACACTCAGCCTCAAGACTGGGCTCAGCGACTATATCTCGTAAGAAATCTTATGGTGCACGAACATATTCGAATACTGAAAGTATCGCGTGAGAAAGTGGATTCGGTCAACGATGCGCTGCGCTCTGCGTGTTGTGAAATCATAGCGAATTTCGCGGAACCTAATCTGGGAGAAACTTGGAAGCCCCGCGACTTCACTCCTCCCCCATCCGCAGAGCCGCAATAAACGCCTCCTGCGGAATGCTCACATTGCCATACTCCCGCATCCGCGCCTTGCCCTTCTTCTGCTTTTCCAGCAGCTTCTTCTTGCGGCTGATGTCGCCGCCATAGCACTTGGCGGTTACGTCCTTGCGCAGGGCGGCGATGGTTTCGCGGGCGATCACCTTGCCGCCGATCGCGGCCTGGATCGGGATCTTGAACAGGTGGCGCGGGATGAGGTCCTTCAGGCGCTCGCACATGCCGCGCCCGCGTTCTTCCGCCACGTTGCGGTGGACGATCAGGGAGAGGGCGTCCACCGGCTCGTTGTTGACGAGGATGTTCATCTTCACGAGGTCGCCTTCGCGCAGGCCGATCTGTTCGTAATCGAAGCTGGCATAGCCGCGGCTGATCGATTTCAGCCGGTCGTAGAAATCGAACACCACTTCGTTCAGCGGCAGCTCGTAACTCACCTGTGCGCGCCCGCCGACATAGGTCAGATTGGTCTGGATGCCGCGCCGGTCCTGGCACAGTTTGAGGATCGGGCCGAGATATTCGTCGGGCGTGTAGATCACCGCCTTGATCCACGGCTCCTCGATCATGTCGATGCGGCTGGGATCGGGATAATCGGCCGGATTGTGCAGCTCGATCACCTTCGCATCCTCGTTCTTCGTATGGCCGAGGTGGATGCGATAGACGACCGAGGGCGCAGTGGTGATGAGGTCGAGATCGTATTCGCGGCTGAGGCGCTCCTGAATGATCTCGAGATGCAGCAGGCCGAGGAAGCCCGCGCGAAAGCCGAAGCCCAGCGCGGCGGAGCTTTCCATCTCGTAGGTGAAGCTCGCATCGTTGAGGCGCAGTTTGCCGATACTGTCGCGCAGCTTCTCGAAATCGGCGGCGTCGACGGGGAAGAGCCCGCAGAAGACGACCGGCTGCGGCTCGCGATAGCCGGGCAGCGCCTCGCTCGCCCCGCCCTTCACGGTGGTGATGGTATCGCCGACGCGGGCCTGCTCCACCTCCTTGATCTGGGCGGTGATGAAGCCGATCTCGCCCGGCCCGATCTCGTCGAGGTCGGTGCGCTTGGGGCGGAAACAGCCGACCCGGTCGACCAGATGCTGCGTGCCGCCCTGCATGAAGCGGACGTTGAGGCCCTTGTGCAGGAAGCCGTCGATCACACGCACGAGGATGACGACGCCGAGATAGGGGTCGTACCAGCTGTCGACGAGGCTGGCTTTGAGCGGCGCGGAGCGGTCGCCGGTGGGCGGGGGGATGCGCTTGACCAGCGCTTCCAGCACGTCCTCGATCCCGATGCCGGACTTGGCGCTGGAGAGGACGGCGCCGCCTTCCTGCCACGGGCCGGTGGCCTGGATGCCGACGATCTCCTCGATCTCTTCGGCGACCTTCTGGGGCTCGGCGGCTGGGAGGTCGATCTTGTTGATGACGGGGACGATCTCGTGGTCGTGCTCGATCGACTGGTAGACATTGGCGAGCGTCTGCGCCTCCACCCCTTGCGCCGCGTCGACCACCAGCAGCGCGCCCTCGCACGCGGCGAGGCTGCGGCTGACTTCATACGCGAAGTCGACATGGCCGGGCGTGTCCATAAGGTTGAGCTCGTAGGTCTCGCCATCCTTCGCGGTATAGGAGAGGCGCACGGTCTGCGCCTTGATGGTGATCCCGCGCTCTTTCTCGATGTCCATGTTGTCGAGCACCTGCTCGGACATCTCGCGGTCGGTCAGCCCCCCGCAATGCTGGATCAAGCGATCGGCGAGCGTGGACTTGCCGTGGTCGATGTGGGCAATGATGCTGAAATTGCGGATTTTGGAAAGGTCGGTCATCGTGCCCCGCCCTTAGCCGCGCCTCCCCGCGCTGTCAGCAGGCAAACGCGCAAGAGACCGCCATCGCATCATCAGGCCGGGGCGCGCGTCTCGACTTCCCTGAAGGCACGCTTCGCATCCGGCTCCTCGCTTCGGGGGAAGAGGATCGATAGCGCATCGTCCGGGAGTGCGCTCAAACTGCGACCGACCGCTTCCAGCTCGTAGGGCGAGACCCGATGGCGCGTACATAGACCATCGGCTCCATCGTCGATCAGCGGGCTTTCGAACTCGATACCTTGGATCGGACCGCGCGATCGCCGCACGGTGGCGACCGTCAACTGCCCGCCCCCCATATCGACCACGAATTGCGTGCCGACCGGAACGTCCTCGAGCCCCTCGATCATGGCGCCGGTTTTGGACAGGTTGCGTACGAATGCGCGGTATCGCTGGTCTTCGTGGATTACGCCGATGCGGCGGAACACGGTGCGGCGGTCGGCACGATAACGCGCCGGGCCTTGCGCCTCGAAGGTGAGCTCCCCTTTCTCCGCCCGTTCGAGAATATCCGCCTGCGGCATGGCCGGCGAGTAGATATAACCCTGAATATGGGTGGCGCCGCGGCCGACGACCAGCTCCAGCTCGTCCTTGGTCTCCACCCCTTCGGCCACGGTCCGCATGTCGAGCGCATTCGCAAGACTGACGATCGCACTCATGATCGCAGGATTGTTGTTGCCCGGTTCGGTGCAACCGCGCACGAAGCTCTGGTCGATCTTGATCTTGTTGAACGGCGCAGTGCGCAGATAGCTGAGAGAAGAATATCCGGTGCCGAAATCGTCGAGCGCCAGATGAACGCCGATCTTCCTTAACTGCTCAAACTTACGCTGCGTACGGTCCGAGCCTCCCAGGAAGACCGATTCGGTGATTTCAAGAACCAGCCGCGAGGGCGCGAGCCCGGTTTCGGCCAGCACCTTCTTTACGACGCTAGGAAAATCGTCGCACTCGAATTGAAGGGCCGAGATATTCACCGCCACGCCGATATCGTTCGGCCATGCGGTCGCATCGCGGCACGCCACTTCGAGTGCCCATTCCCCCAGCGGTTTGATCATGTCGATATCTTCGGCGACCGGGATGAACTCGCCCGGCGAGATTCGGCCACGCTCGGGATGATGCCAGCGGATCAGCGATTCAAAGCATGCAACCGCTTCGGTCTTGGCATCGACGATAGGCTGGTAGTGCATGGCGAGCTGATCGGTATCGAGCACGCTTCGCAAATCTTCCTCGATCTGGCGGCGCCTTTTGGCACCTTCCTTCATCTCACCGGAATAAAAGCGATATTGCGCCCGACCGCCGCCCTTGGCGGCATAAAGCGCGAGATCTGCCGCTTTTACCAAATCGGCCGCCTCGAACCCGTCGTAAGGTGCCACAGCCACCCCGATCGACACGCCGATCACCAGGCGCGATCCGTTGATGGGGTAAGGCTGCGAAATCATCTGGATCAATCGCTGGGCCAGTTCGCCCAGCTGACCGCGATCGTCCAGGTCGGGCAGGATGACCTGGAATTCATCGCCGCCGAAACGGCCTACTTCGCCCTTGCTGCCGATAATTTTCGTGATGCGCGCTGCAACCTGTCGCAGCAATTCGTCGCCTACCGGGTGGCCATAGGTGTCGTTCACCGGTTTGAACCGATCCAGATCGAGCATCAGCAAGGCGCAAGAGCGTTTGGAATTGCGATAGCTGGCAAGCGTGTTGCCAAGCATCATGTCCATCCGCCGCCGATTGGCGAGGCCGGTCAGATCGTCATACTGCGCCATGCGTTCGCTATCCCGCTGGCGATCGCGGCTTTCGGTCACGTCGCGCGCGCTTCCGCGATAGCCGAGGAAATTGCCCTCTTCATCGAAGGAAGCCTTGCCGGATATCTCCCAAAGCATGGGGTCGGCGCTTCCTGCGACGCGGACCGGCAGGAAAGTGATGGTGTTGCGCGCGCCGAGCAGGAAGGCCAGCGGGCGGTTGGTCCGCTCGCTTTCCTCTTCCGCAGCCAGGGAAAACAGATCGGTCAGAGGACGACCGATCAGTTCGGGCTTCGACCAGCCATAACGCTCGAAAGCCGTATCGGTCAGATAGATAAGCCGATTTTCGCTATCCGTCGCCCAAAACCATCCGAGACCTGCCGCTTCGAACGTGTCGAGCAGCCCGATGCGATCCACCGGCACCGGCTGATCGGCAGCCGTCTCGTCGGCGGGCTTGGCGGTGTCGGATTGCGCCTGAAGTCCACGCGAAAACAGTTTGCCCAACGGCATGCGACGTACTCCGAGAATGTCATGTGCTCCGGCTCTAAGGCCGGGTTGAATCACGCATTGTGCGTAGTGTGTAATGCTCAACCATTGGTTAATTCGCGCCGACGCCGCACGCTCGGTCGGCTTGCCAGAACTGTAGGAGCGGGGCATGACTGTTAGCGGGAGACTGCCATGCGTCATATCGCCATCGTCGGATCGGGGCCCGCGGGATATTACACCGCGGAAGCGGCGCAGAAGATGTGGTCCGACGATGTGCGGGTCGATGTGTTCGACGCCCTTCCGGTTCCGTTCGGACTGATCCGAACAGGCGTTGCGCCGGACCATCAATCGATCAAGGGGGTTTCGCGCCGCTACGAGAAAGTGGCGACCAGCGACAATGTCCGCTTCGTCGGCAATGTGACGATCGGAAGCGATGTGACGATCGCAGAGTTGCAGGAATTGTACGACGCGGTCGTCTTGGCGACCGGCGCGCCCAACGATCGGACACTCGCGATCGCAGGCGCAGATCTCGACAATGTCTTCGGCAGCGCGGAATTCGTCGGCTGGTACAACGGGCATCCCAAATTCGCCGCCCTCGACCCCGATCTTTCCTGCAAGACTGCCGTCGTGGTCGGAGCGGGGAATGTCGCGCTCGACGTCGCGCGCATTCTCGCCAAGACCGAGGAAGAGTTCGCCGGATCGGACATCGTGGGCCATGCGCTCGACGCCCTGCGTGACAGCGCGATCGAACGGATCGTGATCCTGTCGCGGCGCGGACCGCACGATATCCAGATGACCCCGAAGGAATTGGGCGAGCTTGGTTCCTTGCAGGACGCAATGCCCATCGTCGAGCAGGGCGATCTGCCACCTGTCGAGACCGACGAAACGCTGGACCCCGGAAGCCGCAAATCGGTTCAGCTGCTGCGCGATTATTCGCAAAACGCGCCCGACGAAGTATCACCGAAACGGGTGCGGATCGAATTCGACTTTTTCGCCAGTCCGGCCGGTTTCAGCGGAGATGGCAAGGTGTCGGGCGTCACAGTCGAAAGAACGCGGGTCGAAGAAGGGCGCGCGGTCGGCACGGGAGAGACCTACGATATCCCCGCCGGATTGGTCGTGAGCTGTATCGGCTATCGCACCTCGCCCATTCCGGGCGTTCCCTTCGACGAGCGCGCGGGCCGTTTCGCCAACGAGGAGGGCCGCATTCTGCCCGTTCTCTATTGCGTCGGCTGGGCCCGGCGCGGCCCGTCCGGCACGATCGGCACCAACCGGCCGGACGGCTATGCGATCATCGAAAGGATCGCTGCCGATATCGAGGGTGGAAGCGGCAAAATGGGCCGCGAGGGGTTCGATGCTTTGGCCGAACAGCGCGAGCTCGACATCGTGACCTTTCGCGACTGGCAGCGGATCGAGGAAGCCGAGATCGCCGCTGCCCGCGTCGGGGCCCCACGTGAGAAATTCGTCGATGTCGCCAGCATGATCGCCGCCGGGGGAGCTGCACAGGATTGAGATGGTCGCGGAACAGCAGGACTAGGATCGGCGTTCGGCAAGAAACATAAGTTAAGAGAGGATCCGAAATCGATGGCGAGACTGGAAGACGAAGCCGCTCAGCACACCAGCGCTCTGGGCCCGCTGGTCGGTTTGACGCGAGAGGACATCTTCGGCGCGGTTGCCGTGCTGCTGCGCGAGACGGCGTCCGACCCTCAACGATTGATGAAGCATTCGCAGGCGATGGGCGGCGACATGATCAAGATCATGACGGGCAAGTCCGAACTCGCTCCCGACCCCCGCGACAAGCGCTTCATGGATCCCGCCTGGCAGTACAACCCGTTCATGCGCGCAGGGATGCAGTACTATCTCGCCGTGCAGAAAGGCATGGCAGGCTGGCTCGAAGATCTGGAACTGGACGAATTGGAAAAGGATCGCGCGCGGTTCGTTTCGACCATCATTATCGACAGCCTTTCGCCCACCAACACGCTGATCGGTAATCCGTCCGCCCAGAAGATGGCGATCACCAGCGGCGGGCTGAGCCTGATCAAGGGCCTCAAGAACGCCTATGACGACATGGTCCATAACAAGGGCATGGTCAGCCAGGTCGACAAGAAGCCCTTCAAGCTGGGCGAAAACGTCGCCACGTCCAAGGGATCGGTCGTGCTGCGCACCGAGATGATGGAGCTGATCCATTACGCACCGACCACGGACGAAGTTCACAAGGTTCCCCAGCTCACCATCCCGCCGCAGATCAACAAGATGTATATCAACGATCTCAGCCCCGAAAAATCGGTGGTGAAATTCCAGGTCGATAACGGCATCCAGACCTTCGTGATCAGCTGGAAGAACCCCAGCAAGGATCAGGGCCACTGGGACATGGCCGATTACGTGAATTCCTGCCGCGAGGCCATGGAGGCGGTCGCGGCGATCACGAAGAGTGACAAGGTCAACGTCTCGGCCGGATGTTCGGGCGGACAGACCGCCGCGATGCTGGCGAGCAAGCTGGCCGCCGATGCCAAGGATGGCGAAAGCCTGCTCGGCACGCTCACTCTGATGGTCTGTGTGCTGCATCCAAAGCAGAACGATATCGAAGCGGGCTCGCTCATCAGTGACAACGGCCTAGCTCTCGCCCGGCGCCGTGCCGACAAGGCGGGCGTGATCAAGGGTGACGATTTGGCGCGCGGCTTCGCGTGGCTGAGGCCCAACGACCTGATCTGGAACTACGTCATCAACAATTACCTGCTCGGCCAGGATCCGCCCGCTTTCGATGTCCTGTTCTGGAATGCGGATGCGACCAATCTTTCGGCCAGCCTGATGGGCGACTTCCTGACCATTTTCGAAACCCTTGCCTTCACCAAGAAGGGCGAAGTCGAAATGGTGGACCACAAGATCGACCTGTCGAAGGTGACGAGCGATCTCTTTATCCTCGGCGGCGTGACCGACCACATTACCCCGTGGAAAGCGACCTATCGCTCGACCCAATTGTTCGGTTCAAAGGATGTGACCTACGTGCTCTCGCAGTCGGGCCATATGCAGGCGATCCTCAATCCGCCCGGCAATCCCAAGGCGAAATATTACGTCCAGAAACAGGACGGTGCCTTGCCCGCCACTGCGGATGAGTGGCTTAAGGGGACAGAAGAAGTCGCGGGCAGCTGGTGGCCGTTCTGGATGGACTGGTTGCAACAGCGCTCCGGCGCTAAGGTGAAAGCGCCGACAAAGCTCGGCAACACGAAATACAAACCCCTGGACCCTGCGCCCGGTCTCTACGTTATGGACCCGTGCTGATATCGAGAAGGACCGACGTTTGACCGAGACCACGGAAGAGACATCCACCGCCACCTACGAAATGATCGACGCCGGAGGCCGCACTCTGCGCGTGGCGCATTGGCGGCTGGATCAGGCGTCGGATCATCCGCCCATCCTGTTCTTCAACGGGATCGGCGCGAATATCGAAGCGGTCGCGCCCCTGGCGGAAAAGCTGACGGAGCGAGCGTTCGTGATGTTCGACATGCCCGGTATCGGCGACAGTCCGGAGCCGAGCCTTCCCTATAATCCCTTCACGATGTGCTGGACCGCGACACACGTGCTCGACCGGCTCGGACTGAATGTCGTGGACGTAATGGGAGTCAGCTGGGGCGGTGCCATGGCGCAGCATTTCGCGCTCCAGCATCCCAAGCGCACGCGCCGCGTCGTGCTTGCCGCTACCACGGCGGGAATGCTGATGGTGCCGGGCAAGCCCGCCGCGCTCACGAAGATGATCGACCCGCGCCGTTACGTCGATCCTGAATTCATGAACGAACATTTCATGACGCTCTATGGCGGGATGACCAAGCGGCCCGGCAGCAAGGCGCAGCATATCGGGCGTCTGAAACCGCCCAGCCCGCGCGGTTATCTCTATCAGCTGATCGCCATGCTCGGCTGGACCAGCCTGCCAGCCCTGCCCTTCCTCGACAAGGAAGTGCTGATCATGATGGGCGGCGAAGACAGCATCGTGCCGCCCGTCAACGGCAAGATTCTCGCCGCTGCGATCCGCCATTCGCGGCTCGAAATGTTCGAGGATGGCGGACACCTGTTCCTGCTGACCCATGCGGACGAAAGCGTGGCGATGCTGCGCGACTTCCTCGATGCGCCCGACACCGCAGCGGAACTGAAACGCGCTGCCTGAGCGCATTCTCCGCTGTGATCCATCATTCGACGGAGAATAGATTTGAAAGCCATCCGTACCGGGGCGAAGCCCTCATCGCTTGAAACACTGGCCTGGACGGATATCCCCGACGCGCCCACGCCCGGGCCGGGCGAGATCACGGTCCGGTTGAAGGCCAGTTCACTGAACTTTCACGATTACGCCGTGGTCAAGGGCATGATCGAGGCCGACGAAGGCCGGATCCCGATGTCGGATGGCGCCGGCGAAGTCGTCGCGGTGGGCGACGAAGTCGAGGACTTTGCGGTGGGGGACGCGGTGGTAAGCACCTTTTTCCCCTATTGGCTGAACGGCGCCACGGCGCCCGGCGCGTTCACCCGTGTACCGGGCGATGGTATCGACGGCTATGCGCGCGAGGCGGTGACGATGCCCGCCCACGCCTTCACGCGCCAGCCCAAGGGCCTTTCGCATTCGGAAGCAGCGACGCTCACCTGCGCGGGTGTGACCGCATGGCGCGCGCTGTTCGTGGATGACGACATCAAACCGGGCGACACCGTTCTGGTGCAGGGGACTGGCGGCGTGTCCATCTTTGCACTGCAACTGGCGAAGGCCGCCGGCGCGCGTGTCATCGCGACAAGCTCGTCCGACGCCAAGCTCGAACGCGTGCGCGCTATGGGTGCGGACGAAACGATCAATTACAAATCGTGCGAGGAATGGGGCAAGCGCGTCCTGGACATGACCGATGGGCGCGGTGTCGATTGCACGGTGGAGGTGGGTGGCCCCGGCACGCTCAATCGCTCGATCCAGGCGACGCGCTTAGGTGGCCATATCGCTCTGATCGGCGTCCTGACCGGCCGTGCGGGCGAAGTGCAGACCGCCATGCTGATGGGCAAAAACCAGCGCCTCCAAGGCCTGACCGTCGGCAGTCGCCAGCACCAGCTCGACCTCGTCGCCGCGATCGAAGCCAACGGGATCAAGCCGCAGATCAGCGACAGCTTCGCACTAGAAAATCTCGCCGACGCCTTCCGCCATCAGGAAAGCGGCGATCATTTCGGTAAAATTGCGGTCGAGATTTAGCGGATCACGCGGCTCATTCCGAGCCGCGCATCCGTCACACCCGCATCGGCATCAGGACGTAGAGCGCAGGGCTCTTGTCGTCCTTGCGGATCAGCGTGGGCGCGCCCGCATCGGCCAGATGCAGTTCCACCGTATCGCTGTCTATCTGGCCGAGAATGTCCTTCAGATAACCCGCGTTGAAGCCGATTTCGAATCCGTCGGCGCTGTATTCGGCGGGCAGTTCTTCGGCGGCGGTGCCGTTGTCCGGGCTGGTCACGGTCAGCGTCACGCGATCCTTGTCGAGCCCCATCTTGACCGCACGGGTCTTCTCGGTGGCGATGGTCGCCACGCGGTCCACGCCTTCGAAGAAGCTGCGCGGATCGAGCCTGAGGAGCTTGTCGTTTGCCGTCGGGATAACCCGGCTGTAATCCGGGAACGTTCCGTCGATCAGCTTGCTGGTGAGCACGACGCCGCCCTCACCACCCAACGTGAAGCGAATCTTGCTGGCCGAAAGGTCGATCTGGACCGCGCCTTCCCCCTTTTCTTCCAGCAGCTTGCGCAGCTCCGCCACCGCCTTGCGCGGCACGATCACGTCGGGCATCCCTTCCGCCCCGTCTGGACGCGGCAGCGTGAAGCGCGCCAGCCTGTGCCCGTCTGTCGCCGCGGCCTTGAGGACTGGCTGGTCCTCGTCCGACACGTGCAGGAAAATACCGTTCAGATAATAGCGCGTCTCTTCGGTCGAGATCGCGAAGCGCGTGCGGTCGATCAGTTCGGCCAGCGTCTTGGACGGCAGTTCGAAGCTCGTCGGCAGATCGCCTTCGACGATCACCGGAAAGTCGTCGCGCGGCAGGGTGGGCAGCTTGAAGCGGCTGCGCCCGGCCTTCACGTCCATCCGGTTTTCGGCGGTTTCCAGGCTCACCTGGCTGCCATCGGGCAACTTGCGCGCGATATCGAACAGAAGGTGCGCCGAAACCGTCACTGCGCCTGCGCTTTCCACGCTGGCTGCGCTCATATGCTCTACCACCTGAAGGTCGAGATCGGTGGCGGTCACTTTCACCGTTCCGCCCTCGCTCGCTTCGATCAGGACGTTGGAGAGGATCGGAATGGTGTTGCGCCGCTCCACCACGGATTGCACGTGGGATAGGCAGCGCAGCAGCGTCGCGCGTTCGATGGTGGCCTTCATGGTCCTACTTTCATCCCGCTCAGATCAAGGGTCGCGCGGCAGGCCGGAATCGCCCCACCAGCACCGGAATACGGATGGCGACCTTAGCGGGGCGCGCATGTGGAGCAAGCGGATAGCCCGAATGCTGGGGATTCCCTTGGGGATAAACGGCGATCCTCCCCGCCATGGGGGAGGATCCCCATCATCCCATCATCGCCATCCCGCCATTCACATGCAGCGTCTGTCCGGTGACATAGGCTGCCTCGTCGCTGGCGAGATAGGTCACTGCAGCAGCGACTTCCTCGCCCTCGCCCATGCGGGCCATCGGGATGCGGCCGTTGATCGCATCCTTCTGCTTATCGTCCAGCGCATCGGTCATCGCGGTGCGGATGAAGCCGGGGGCGACGCAATTGACGGTGATGTTCCGGCTCGCAAGCTCCTGCGCCAGGCTCTTGGTCATGCCGGTCAGCCCGGCCTTGGCAGCGACGTAGTTCATCTGGCCGGGATTGCCCGTATGGCCGACGACGCTGGTGATCGACACGATGCGGCCACCGCGCGCCTTCATCATCGGGCGGGCGGCGGCGCGCATCAGGCGGAAGCTCGCCTCCAGATTGATGCGGATCACCTGATCCCACTCTTCGTCCTTCATCCGCATGGCGAGATTGTCGCGCGTGATGCCCGCATTGTTGACGAGGATGTCCATTGTGCCGAGCGTCTCGATCGTGGCGGGGATCAATTCCTCGACCTGCTCGGCGTTGGACAGGTCGCAGGTGATCTCGACATGATCGCCGCCAACGTCCGCAATCAACTGCTCGCGAAAGGCGCGCAATTTGTCTCCGTTGGAGCCGGACAGCGCCAGCCGCGCGCCCTGTTTTGCAAG
This sequence comes from Erythrobacter sp. A6_0, assembly GCF_017744235.1. Classification (NCBI taxonomy): domain Bacteria; kingdom Pseudomonadati; phylum Pseudomonadota; class Alphaproteobacteria; order Sphingomonadales; family Erythrobacteraceae; genus Erythrobacter; species Erythrobacter sp. A6_0. The sequence continues at coordinate 482,678 of NZ_JAGHQR010000001.1, read as the reverse complement.
CGCATAAGCGATGGAGGAGCCGATGCCTCCGCTGGCACCGGTGACGAGCGCGGTCTTACCTTCGAGGCTGAACATCATCCATTCTCCTTCGCGAAGGATTCCAGATCCTCCATCGTGACCAGGCTTACCGTCTCGGCGTCGCCATCCGTGCGGGTGACCATGGGGGACAGGACCTTGCCGCCGATTTCGACGAATTTCTCCACCCCGTCCGCGCGCATCGCGAGGACGCTTTCGCGCCAGCGGACGCGCCCGGTGATCTGCTGGACCAGGAGCTCCCGCTCCTCCGCCAGATCGGTGACCTTGGCGGCAGTGACATTGGCGAAGATCGGCACGGCGAGATCGCCTGGAGGCGTGCGTTCGAGCGCGTTCTTCATGCGCAGCGCCGCTGGCTGCATCAGCGAGCAATGGAACGGCGCGCTGACCGGCAGGCGCACGCCGCGCTTGATGCCGTGCTCCTTCGCCATGTCGATGGCGCGCTGGATCGCTTCGGCGTGGCCGGAAAGAACCACCTGGCCCGGATCGTTATCGTTGGCGACTTCGCAGACCTGCCCTTGGGCAGCAGCTTCCGCCAGCGCAGTGGCCTTGTCGATATCGGCACCCAGCAGCGCAGCCATCGCGCCTTCACCGATCGGCACGGCATCCTGCATGGCGATCCCGCGCAGGCGCAGCAGCTTGGCCGTGTCGGTGAGGCTGAAAGCGCCCGCCGCACATAACGCGGTGTATTCGCCTAGCGAATGGCCCGCGACGCAGGCGGCGTGGTTCGCCAGCTCTATGCCGAATTCCTTCGCCAGCACGCGCTGGGTGGCGATGGCATTGGCCATGATCGCGGGCTGCGCGTTGGCGGTCAGCGTCAGCTCGCTTTCCGGCCCGTCGCGCATCAGCTCGCTCAGTTTCTGCGAAAGCGCCTCGTCCACTTCCTCGAAGACCTCGCGCGCGATCGCGCTGGCTTCGGCGAGGTCGGCGCCCATGCCGATCTTCTGGCTCCCCTGACCGGGGAAGATTAAGGCTTTCATCGCGTGTCTCCTCTAGGAGTCAGCGCGCTTATGCGGGCGGAACCGCTTCCACAACCCCGAAGGGCACAACGCGGTTGGCGCTCGTATGGCCGATTTCGGCGCGTCCCAGATAAGCGATGCCCGCTCGCCCGCACCAGTCGCGCACGATGGTTTGCGCATCGGCTCCGAACGGGCGATCGTTCTCGGGCACATGCGTGACCGCGCCGAGGCGGATGCCTGCGATAGTGCGACAGTGCTGGGTGACATGGAACATCAGCCGATCGATCGCATAGAGATGCTCCGCCACCTCTTCGATCATCACAACATGGCCGGTCAGATCGGGCATGAACTCCGTTCCCACCAACATGGCGAGAGTCATGAGATTGAAAGCGACGACCGGCGTGCCATTCGGCTCGATACTGGGCTCGATCCCCGATCGGTCCCCCACCAGCCAGGCGAGCGAGCGCCGCACTGCGTCCGTCCCGTCCTGGCGCTTGATGTCGATCGCCATCGGCGCGTGGACCGGTTTCCCGATGCCCGCCCGATACAGCGCCCCCAGCAGGGTTCCGCAGTCGGAATAGCCGAGATAGCTCTTCTTTTGGGCAGCCGCGTCCATGCGTTCGAGCGCCGCACCTGCGATGCGATTGGAACCGTATCCCCCCTTGGCGAACCAGACCGCGTCTGCGTCCGGATCGTTCGCGCAGTCGATCAGCGCCTCCAATCGGACCGCGTCCGATCCGGCGAAGTGGCCGTCCTCAAGAAAACATTGGCTGTGGAAGCGCAGCTCAACGCCCGGAAATTCCGCTTTCGCCAGCGCTTCGACACGGTCCGCCAGCTCGCGATGCAGCGGCGCAGCCGGGGCGCAGATGGCGATCCGTTTGGTAGTCCCTTTCATCCCATCTGTCCTAGCGCGCTTGTAATGCCCGGCACAACGCCATAGCGCGGGCTGTCATGAGCGAATTTCCATCTCCCGAAGACCTCCTGGCCCGCCCGTTCTTTTTCGTCGGCGTTGGGGGATCCGGCATGCTGCCGCTGGCCCAGATCCTGCGCGGAAGAGGCGCGCGGGTCGAAGGCTCGGACCGCAGTCTCGATCAGGGCCGCACGCCGGAAAAGTTCACGGCGCTGGAAGCCCAGGGCGTCACTCTCCACCCCCAGGACGGCAGCGGCATCGTCTCGCAGGATCAGATCGTGGTCGCTTCCGCCGCAGTGGAAGCCAGCGTGCCCGATATCGCGCGTGCCGAGGATCTGGGATGCCTGCGCCTGACCCGCGCCGAGCTCAATTCGATCCTGTTCAACACCAGCGGCGCCGGACTTGCCGTGGCGGGGACGAGCGGGAAATCCACCGTCACCGGGATGCTCGGCTGGATCATGCATCATCTGGGCCGCGAACCGACCATCATGAACGGCGCGGTGATGAAGAATTTCGCCAATGCGGAGCGTCCGTTCGCGAGCGCCGTCGCCGGCGGTCAGAGCCTCTATGTCAGCGAGGTGGACGAAAGCGACGGATCGATCGCGCTCTACCGTCCCGCCGTCGGGATCCTTCTGAATGTCAGCCTCGATCACAAAAGCTTGGAAGAATTGCGGCAATTGTTCGGCGATTACCTGTCGCGCAGCCGCATCGCAGTGGTGAATGCCGATGACGCGGAAGCGCTTGCACATCTCCCGCGCGCGGAGGAAGTCATCACTTTCGGCGTGGATCAGCTAAAGGCGCAGATCGGGATCGTGCCGGGCAGCGTGGCCGAGGGGCCAATGCGGCAGGCCGCGTTGGTCGTCGATCGCCATGATGGGAGCGAGCACCCGCTACGCCTGAATCTGCCCGGCCGCCATAATCTGTCGAATGCTCTCGCCGCCATCGCAGGCGCTGCGGCAGCGGGCATTCCCGTGGCCGCCGCCGTCGAGGCGCTGGCCGGTTTCGACGGGCTTTCGCGCCGTTTCGAGCTGGTCGGCGTGTCGGCCAGCGGCATCACTGTGATCGACGATTTCGGCCACAATCCCGAAAAGTGCGCGGCGACCCTGCGCACGCTGCGTGCGCACGAAGGACGCATCCTCGCCTTCTTCCAGCCGCACGGCTACGGCCCTTTGCGCCAGATGGGCGCCGAACTGGCGCAGGTTTTCGCGGCGGAGCTTACGGAGGGCGATCGTACGATACTATGCGATCCGGTCTATTTCGGCGGCACCACCGATCGCAGCGAGGGGAGCGAGCGGATCGTTCGCCTGATCGAGGATGCCGGTGGCCATGCCGAATACATCCCCAATCGCAAGGCCGTGGGCGATCGACTGGCCAGCGTGGCGCGCCCCGGCGACCGGATCGTGATCATGGGCGCGCGCGACGACACTCTGTCGCAATTCGCGCGCGACCTGTTCGCCCGATTCTGAACCCGATTACGCCCCAGCCCGTCCGAAGTTCGTCGAACCCTGCGACACCCTTGCGTCGGCGTTGCAATCGTCCGCATCGCCGATGCGTACGCAATTGCGCCCTTCGCGCTTGGCACGATAAAGGGCCCGGTCCGCGGCCCCGAAAGCCTCGTGCATCATCTGCCCACGGCCAAGCACGACGCCTAGACTGATCGTGACCTGCGGCAGACCTGCCGTCCCCTCTTCGACTCCGCTTCGACCCACGATCTCGCGCAGGCGATCGGCAAGCGCGATCAGCTGGTGATCTTCCATGACCTCGACGATGGCCGCAAATTCCTCGCCCCCAAGGCGATAGACGCAGCCCGGCGAACCGTCATCTTCCCGACCATCCATCGCGGGCAAATGGCCCTTCAAAAGCCCCGCGACGTTGCACAGCACTGCATCGCCCACCTGATGGCCCTCGCGATCGTTGACCTGTTTGAAGTGGTCGATATCGGCGACCAGCAGACCCTGACCTGTCTTCAGCGTGCGGACCATGTCGAACGCCCGGCGATTGGCGAGCCCGGTCAGCCCATCGGTGTTCGCCATCTGACCCATCCTGATCGCGCGCATCTGGGCTTCGTCGTGTTCGTGTTTCAGCCCTGTGAAGCGATCGCCAACGGCGATCGCCGTGACCAGCGACAGAAGGACGAAGCCGGCAAACACCATGTCGTTTATCGGAAACGGCAAAGACGACCCGCTGAAGGCGACGACGGTCCGCCATGCGACCACCAGCATCAGGCCCGACATGGCCGCCAGCGCCCAACGCGCCCCCCGGCTCCCTCGCGACAGCGCGACAGCGACGACGATCGATATGAGGATCACGACCGGAGCGAAACTGAAGACGAACCAATTGTTGATCGTAATGCGCGTCAATTCCCCACCGAAGGTGGCGATGAACTTCACAATCAACGGCAGCAGAGCCGAGACCATCATCGCCATGGTGAGGCGGGGTGGCAGGAAACGCTTCTCGATCAGGCCGGCGATTACCATCGCGCCGCATCCCGCAGACAGCGCCTGGAAAAGGCTCGTCAGCCGCCATCGCAGGTCGAGAGGGATGTCCGGCAGAATTTCGTTCACCAGCCCCGACGAAAACAGCATGAACAGGGATGTCGTCGCCACCATCAGAAAATGCCACAGGACGAAGCCCTGCCGCAGGACGCGGTAGAACAGCCCATCGTATAGCAGCGGCAGGATCAGCAGGCCGAACATGAACATGTAAGCGAGCGAGCGGCTGTAAAGCTCACGCTCACTATCGGCGAGGGAAGTCAGCCGCGCCGCGCCCGCAACGCTTCGAGTAAAAGGTCTTTCCACCACCGCATCGATCGCCACCAGATCTGCCTGCGACGAAGGCACGGGGACGGAGAACCGGTTGCCCGGAAACCAGTTGCGAGCCGTCATCTGCGGATCGACATCGACCAGGCGGGACCGACCGTCGGCATAGGTGAAGCGCACCAGCATCGATCGAAAATTCGCCGCGTTGGTCTGCCACGCAAGACCGGAATCGAGCGGAGTCTTCAGCTGCGTCGAAGAGCGTACGAAAGGCCCGCGCACGTCGAAGCGATCGGGCGCGCAGGAAAGCTGTTCCCGCGTAAGGGCGAAGGCTTCTTCCATGCTTCCGGCCTCGCCGGCGCATGTCATGGGTTTGAGATCCAGCGTGTATGCGCGCGCCGGCGCAGAGGCTGAAAGACCCCACGCAACCAGCGCCGCAACGAGAATGCGTAGCAACCCCATCATTTCCCCCACCATGGAACCGGTGGAGCGGGCGACCGCCGCTTGTCGTTGACCGGGCCTTTACGGTAACAGAAAAACGTTTTTACGCAAAAACCGAATTTGCGGGCTCGCCCAAACAGGCCGATCGTCGGCGCAATGTCTTGCGCCAGAGATCAATGCGCGGAACGGCCACCCATGGCCGGAAGGCGATGGACGATCTGAGCGATCACGAACCCTACGACCAATCCGACCAAAGCCGAAATCGCTGCATAGGTCGCCCAGCCGAGCAAGCCGCCAAGCCCGCCCGTGGCGACTTCCACCGCATGTTCTAGAGAGTGCGCCACATCCGACGGGCCGTAGAGACCAAGCTCGTGCAGGCCGTGCAGGATGATCCCGCCGCCGACCCACAGCATCGCCACCGTGCCGATCAGCGACAACGCCTTCAACAGCCAAGGCATCGCCTTCAACAGGAACCGCCCTGTGGCCTGCGCCACAGAGCTGCTCTTTTCCGCCAGATACAGGCCGACATCGTCCATCTTCACGATCAGCGCCACCGCCCCGTACACCACGAAGGTGATCGCGATCCCGACAGCCGCCAGCACGCCCGCACGGGTCAGCAGCGTTTCCGCCGCCACCTCGTTCAGCGTGATCGCCATGATTTCGGCAGACAGGATCAAGTCGGTGCGGATGGCCCCGCTGGTGCGTGCCTTTTCAAAGGCGACCGGATCCTCGATCTCGTCTTCCAGAGTCTTGCCGTGCTTTTCCCCACCCAGCTTTTCCATCACCTTTTCCGCGCCTTCGAACGAGAGGTAGCAGCCGCCCGCCATCAGCACGAAAACGATCGCCTGGGGCAGCAGCCAGCTCAGCAGCAAGGCGCCTGGCAACAGAATCAGCAGCTTGTTCTTCAAACTGCCCTTGGTGATCTTCCAGATGATCGGAAGCTCGCGCGCCGGCTTCAGTCCGGTGACGTATCCCGGCGTCACTGCCGCATCGTCGATCACGACGCCTGCCGCCTTCGATCCCGCGCGGCTGGCGGCGATGCCGATATCGTCCACCGAGGCCGCCGCCGTGCGTGCGATCACCGAGATATCGTCGAGAAGGGCAACCAGGCCGCCGGGCATATCCGTACTCCGAGATGAACAGGCCACCGCCCTGCCCGCACGGTTCGCTCGCGACAAGTCCGATCTTGTGTTGCAAATCGCGCCGATCGCGCTATGTGCGCGGCTTCCCGAGCGGCATCGCCCTTGCGGGATACGAAGAAGGCCGGAGGGGCCCCGTCATCCGGACGGACCAGCCAGCGATCGGCATGAACTGAAAGGACCAAGGCATGGCTCTGTACGAGCATGTATTCTTGGCGCGCCAGGATCTGAGCCAGTCTCAGGTCGATCAACTGGCCGCCACCGCCACCGAGATCGTCGAGAACAACGAAGGCAAGGTCACCAAGACGGAGACCTGGGGCCTCAAGAACCTCGCCTACAAGATCGACCGCAACCGCAAGGCGCATTTCGTGCTGCTCAACATCGAAGGCCCGGGTTCCGTGGTCGCCGAGCTGGAGCGCCAGACGCGCATCAACGAAGACGTCATCCGTTACATGACGATCCGCGTCGACGAGCACGAGGAAGGCCCGTCCGCCATGATGCGCAAGAACGAGCGCGACAGCAAGAAGCGCCGTGAGCGCTCCGACCGGGGAGACAATTGATGGCCCGCCCGTTTTTCCGCCGCCGCAAGACCTGCCCGTTCTCGGGCAAGAACGCTCCGACGATCGACTACAAGGACGTGCGCCTGCTGCAGGGCTTCATGTCCGAGCGTGGCAAGATCGTGCCCAGCCGCATCACCGCCGTGAGCGCGAAGAAGCAGCGCGAACTCGCCAAGGCGATCAAGCGCGCCCGCCATATCGGCCTTTTGCCGTACATCGTGCGCTGAGGAGACTGACACCATGGATATCATTCTCCTCGAACGCATCGGCAATCTTGGCAATATCGGTGACGTCGTCACCGTGAAGGACGGGTACGCCCGCAACTTCCTGCTGCCGCAGAAGAAGGCCCTGCGCGCCAACGATTCGAACAAGAAGGTGTTCGAAGCCAATCGCGAGCGCCTCGAAAAGGAAAACGCGGAACGCCGCGGCGAAGCCGAAAAGCAGGGCGAAAAGGTCGACGGGACCGAGATCGTTCTGATCCGCGCCTCGTCGAATGCCGGCCAGCTTTACGGTTCGGTCAACGTTCGCGACATCATCGCCGGCCTCACCGAAAAGGGCCACGAGATCGACAAGAAGCAGGTCATCATGGGCAGCCCGATCAAGTCGATCGGCATGCACGACGTGACCGTCGCTCTCCACCCCGAAGTGCACGTCACCGTGAAGGCCAATGTCGCCCGTTCTGACGACGAAGCCGAGTTGCAGAGCCAGGGCGTGGACGTTCTTGCGCAGATGTTCGAAGACGAACAGCGCGAGATCGAGGAAATGGCCGATGCCAACCGCATCGATCCCAACCTCGAGCCGGGCGAAATCCCCGCGGACATGCTCGACGAGCCGACCCCGGTCGATATGGACGGCAATCCGATCGAGCAGGACGGCGAGTAATCCGCCTTCCGCTCCGGCGGAACTGCTACAGAAAGGGGCGCGACGGCTTAGGCTTGTCGCGCCCTTTTCGTAAACGGCGCATAGCGATGCGCCCATGCGTGACAGGGCCTGTCACGAAACCGATAGGAAAAGGCCGGAGGACGCCACGATGGATTCGATCGACACCATTCTCGATAAGCTGGAAAGCGTCTACGATGCCGCCGTAGCGCGGTTGCGCGCGGATGTGATCGCCTTCGGTCGCGATCGGACGATCCCGGCCCCGGAACGCCGCTCCGACGGATCCTACACCTATCCCGAGCTGCGCCTGCGCTATCGCGGTGGCGAACAGCCTGAAGGCCGCCGCCGCGCCTTCGGACGCCTCAATGCCGCGGGTCTCTACACCACGACCGTCACCCGCCCGGCCCTGTTCCGCGATTACCTCGCCGAACAGCTCACGCTCATCTCGAGCAATTATGAAATCGAGGTCGAGGTCGGCTCCTCGCGCCAGGAAATCCCTTTCCCCTACGTGCTCGACGGTGCGGCGGGCGCGGAGCTCGCAGGCGTCGATCCCAACGAAATCGCGCGCCATTTTCCGTCCACCGACCTTGCCGATATCGGTGACGAGCTGGCCGACGGGATCGAGCTGGACAATCCCGACGATCCGATTCCGCTTTCGCTGTTCGACGGTCTGCGCACCGATTTCAGCCTCGCGCGCCTGGCGCATTATACCGGCACCGATCCAGAGCATTTCCAGCGCTTCATCCTGTTCACCAACTATCACCGCTATGTCGATGAATTCGTCGACTGGGCGGGCGAGCAGCTCGGCAGCAATGGCTGTTCCGCGCTGGCGGGTGCGGGCGGCATGCTGCTGATCGAAAAAACCGAGAATGCGCGTGAGCAGCTCTCGGACACGGCCTGGCGCCGCCATCAGATGCCCGCTTATCACCTGGTCGGCGAGAACCGCAGCGGGATCACGCTGGTCAATATCGGTGTCGGCCCGAGCAACGCCAAGACGATCTGCGATCACCTCGCCGTGTTGCGGCCTGAAGCGTGGCTGATGATCGGCCATTGCGGCGGCCTGCGCCCCAGCCAGAAGATCGGCGATTATGTGCTCGCCCACGCCTATCTGCGCGACGATCATGTGCTCGATCCGGTCCTGCCGCCCGAAATTCCCCTGCCCGCCATCGCCGAGGTCCAGCAGGCGCTTGCCGGCGCGGCGGAGCAGGTTTCGGGCGAACATGGCAGCGACCTCAAGCACCGCATGCGCACCGGCACCGTCGTCACGACGGACGATCGCAATTGGGAATTGCGCTTCACCAGCTCGGCGCGGCGCATGTCGCTGTCCCGCGCGGTCGGCGTCGATATGGAAAGCGCCACGATCGCAGGCCAGGGATACCGCTTCCGCGTGCCCTACGGGACGCTGCTCTGCGTCTCGGACAAGCCTTTGCACGGCGAGATCAAGCTGCCCGGCCAGGCCAACCGCTTCTACGAACAGGCGATCGCCGCCCACCTCCAGATCGGCATCAGCGCATGCCACATGCTGCGGGAAGAAGGCCCAAGGCTGCACAGCCGCAAGCTGCGCGCCTTCAACGAGCCGCCGTTCAGGTAGGTTGGCGGCTCAACCCGTCCCCTTCGTCTTGGTCTTACCCTCTTTGGCCTTCGAGGCCATGAAATCGATGATCATGCCCGCAATGTCCTTGCCGGTCGCGTTCTCGATGCCTTCGAGGCCGGGCGAGGAATTGACTTCCATAATCACCGGGCCGTGATTGCTGCGCAGCATGTCCACGCCGCAGACATTCAGCCCCATGCGCTTGGCAGCGCTTACGGCGGTGGAGCGTTCGGCGGGCGTGATCTTGATCAGTTCGGCGCTGCCGCCGCGATGCAAATTTGACCGAAAATCGTCCGCCGCGCCGGTGCGCTTCATGGTGGCGACCACTTTGCCGCCGACCACCAGCGCGCGGATATCCGTGCCGCCCGCTTCCTTGATGAATTCCTGCACCAGGATGTTGACGTTGGCGCCGCGAAACGCCTCGATCACGGACTTCGCGCTCGACATCGTTTCGGCAAGAACGACCCCGATGCCCTGCGTCCCTTCGAGGAGCTTGATGACCACCGGCGGGCCCTTCACCGCCTTGATGATCTCTTCGGCCTGCTTGGGATCGTTGGCATAGGCCGTGAGCGGCAGGCCGAGCCCGTGCTTGGCGAGGATCTGCATCGAGCGCAATTTGTCCCGGCTGCGGCCGATCGCGACGCTTTCGTTCAAAGGCCAACAGCCGCGCATTTCGAACTGGCGCAGGATGGCGAGGCCGTAATTGGTGATCGAGGCGCCGATGCGCGGGATCACCGCGTCGTAGCCGATGCAAGGTTCGCCATTATAGTACACTTCCGGCCGATGGCTGGCGATATGGACGGTGCAGCGCGTCGTGTTGAGAATGTCGAGCGAATGCCCGCGCTCCTCAGCCGCCTGCTTCAACCGTTTGTGCGAATACAGATTGGCGTTGCGTGCCAGCATCGCGATTTTCATTGGGCGATCCTCATAGCCGGAATACTCATGGCTTATGGCCCTCGGTCGTCTTCCTGTTGGGCGTCTGCATCCAGGAATGGCCCGAATCGACCACGAATCGGCGTCTAAGCGAAGATCGCCCGATCAGCATGGGAAATCGCATGTCGGCCCGGTTGGCCAAGCTGATTTCGGCGCGAAATTCGACATCGCCGATCTTGAGGGGGGTCTTGATGATGCGGCGGCGCTGCGTCTTGCCGTTGGAACTGGTGATGCCGCGCCAGTCGATATGCACCGCCTCGCACACTTGCCGGACATGCTGCTGCGGAAAATCGACTGCGAAACGCACGAATTGCTCGCCGTCGCGCTCATACTCGTCGAGCACGGTCGCGTGGAGCGAAGACGTACGCGCGCCGGTGTCGATCTTGGCGGGAAGATTGTGGAGGCCGAGTTCGGGCAGATGGACCAGCTCGCGCCAGCCGACGATTGGAAGAGCCGGTCTGGTCATCGCGCACCTCCCAATATCGCCAGCCCATCGCCACCATCTCCGCCCGACAGGCGGCGCAGGACCTTTCCGGTCGCGAAATCGACTTCGGCGATGGTGTCGGTGCCGGTCTCCGCGACATAGATACGCTCGCCATCGGGCGACCAGAGGATTGTGACCTGGAACCGCTCCTGCGCTTCTTCGGCGCTCGAGACCGCGATGCTGCGCACGAACGCGCCGCGCGCCAGATCGATCACGGTCAGAGCGCCGTCTTCCAGATCGGACGTCACGGCAAAATCGCCCTGAGGCCGCACGGCGATCCGCAGCGGGAATTGGCCGACCGGAATCGTCTTGCGCACATCCATCGTCGCGGCCGAAATGGCATAGACCTCGTCCGATCCGCGCGCGGAAACGTACAGAGTCCGTCCATCGGGGGCGAGCGCGATGCCTTCCGGCTCCACGCCGACTTCCACCGACTGCGGCGCTCGCCGCGTGACGAGATCGATGCGAGTCACCGTCTTGGAGCCAAGATCGGTCGTCCAGGCATGGCGCGCATCGGGCGAGACCACGAGCATGTGCGTGCCCTGCTGCCCGCTGCCATATTCGAACAGCTGGGCCGTATCGAGCGGGTCCTTCACCCAAAAGATCGACTGCCGCCCCTCTGCCGTCGCGTAAAGATCGCCATTGGCATGCCAGACGATCCCGTGCGGCCGCGCATTGTCGCCGAGCTCGATACTGCGCACCTTGGCAAGGTCGGCGGTGCGAAAGATATCGAGCGTGGTGCCGCCATAGCAGGCGAGCGCGACATGCTCCCCGTCCGGTGCGGTCGCCAGTTCGTGCGGATTTGCGCAGCTGTCGACGCGCGCAGTCTCCCGCCCCGTCGCCAGATCGATCCGGGCCAGCGTATTGCCGAACTTGCCGGCCACGAACAGAGCCCCAGGCGTGTCACTGGCCGATCGGGCGGGCCCGGCAGTACGGTCCATGGCGTTGGGCGCGCACGCGGCCAGAAGGGCCGTTGCCATCGCCACCCCGATCATGCGTTTCGCTTTCATGCCTGCCCCCTTGCCTTGTCCATTCACCGTCTGACCGCGCCATGGCGGTAAATCAAGCGGGCGGCGGCCCGAGCCAGTCCGCCATCGCCCGGCCGAGATCGGGCTTCGTGACGCTGCCCATATGCGTCCCCGGCACTTCGACGAAATCGGCATTGGGGAGCAGCGACGCCAGCTCTCCCGCCGATCCATTGTCGCGATCCTCGTCCCCGCAGACGACCAGCGTCGGCATGGTGATGCGTTCGATCAGCGCCAGATCGAGATCGGGCATGGTCCCCAGAAGGTGGCGCGCGGCGACTCTGTCCACGCCTTGCGACTTGAGGAACTGCATAGAGAAATAGGCCGGATCGCCCTTGGGAATGGCGTCGAATTCGTCGATCACGCGCCGGAAGAAGGCGGCGCGCTTTTCCCATTCGCCAAGACCCGCCGTGCCCATCCCGCCGATAATCAGCCGCGCCGGATCGAGAACGCCGTGCGCGACTGCATGCAGGGATGTCCGCGCGCCGAGCGAGAAGCCGCCGAGATCGTAATCTGCAAGACCGAGATGATCGACCAGCGCCGCCGCATCGCGTACCAGCACGTTTTGCGGATACGCCTCTGCCTCGCGCGGGGATGCGCTGTCACCGTGGACGCGGAAATCCAGCATCAGGACCTCATAGCCGAGGCGCCCGATGCGTTCGGCATGACCGAAGCGGATCCAGTTCATCTGCGCGCTGGAAAACAGCCCGTGAAGCAGCACCAGCGGCCTGCCCTCGCCCATGCGATGCAGGGCGAGCTGCGTGCCGTCGAAACTGGCGAAATGGTCGGTCTGCGGTGTCATCTCAGCGGAAGAAACAGGTCGTTCCGGAATAAAGCGCCTCCACTTTTCGCGATCCCTCCTGACCGGTCAGGAAACCGGAAATACCTTGGTCGGTGACGAATTCGTCGCCCAGCGTGCTGTCCACCGATTCCACGGAATAGGCCTTGTCGAGCGCACCTTCATCGCTGCCAAGTCCGATCCCTTTATCGGTAGTAATTTCGTTCGTGCTGCCGCCCGGATCTTTCAGAACCCAGCCCTTCAGCCGGCCCGCCTGGAAATTGACGGTAAACCCTCCTGGGAAGCTGGTGGAATCCACCGTGCCCGCGCCACATTCCGCGTTGCGGCTGCGGTCGGCGATCGGGCCGAGGACACGGGCGAGCTCGCGCTCCACCGTTTCGCGCGGGCTGTCGAATGCGAGGTAGATGCCTTCGGCTCTCGTCACTTCGAGACCGTCGGCCCGAAGGCGAAGCTGCGAAGCCGGATCAGCGGACCCGTCCTCAGAATTGGCCGCGCCCTGCCCGCCCGGATCGTCTCCGGTCGCCTGCTGGCAGCTGATAAGAAGCAGCGCGCAAGCGAGGCCGGAGAGAATACGGGGGGATATCACCCCTTCTTAAGGCATTCGCGACCAAGGAGTTCCGCGATCTGCACCGCATTCAACGCCGCGCCCTTGCGCAGGTTGTCGGAAACGCACCACAGATTGAGGCCGTTTTCCACCGTCGGGTCCTCCCGCACGCGGCTGATATAGGTCGCGCTGTCGCCTGCGGCCTCTACCGGCGTGATGTATCCCTCGTCCTCGCGCTTGTCGACGAGCATGCAGCCGGGCGCCTCGCGCAGGATGTCATGCGCCTGTTCTGCGCTGATCTCGTTTTCGAATTCGATGCTGACCGCTTCGGAATGGCCCACGAAGACGGGCACGCGCACGCAGGTGGCCGTGAGCTTGATCTTGGGATCGAGGATCTTCTTCGTCTCGACCACCATCTTCCATTCCTCTTTGGTCGAACCATCGTCGAGGAAGACGTCGATGTGCGGGATCACGTTGAAGGCGATCTGCTTCGTGAATTTCACCGGCTCGACCGAGTCGCCCACGAAGATCGCACGGCTCTGTTCGAACAATTCGTCCATCCCCGCCTTACCCGCGCCGGAAACCGACTGATAGGTCGAGACGACGACGCGCTTGATCGTGGCGGCATCGTGCAGCGGCTTCAGCGCGACGACGAGCTGCGCGGTCGAGCAGTTCGGATTGGCGATGATATTGCGCTTCTTGTAATCGTGGATCGCATCCGGGTTCACTTCCGGCACGATCAGCGGCACGTCCGGGTCCATGCGATAGAGCGAGCTGTTGTCGATGACGACGCAGCCCGCCGCGGCCGCCTTGGGCGCGTATTCCTTGGCCGGGCCGCTGCCCGCGGCGAACAGGGCGATGTCCCAGCCGTTCCAGTCGAAATATTCGATGTTCTGGCATTTCAGCATCTTGCCGGTGTCGCCGAACTCGACCTCCGAGCCATGGCTGCGGCTCGACGCGACTGCGGCCACCTCGTCGCATGGGAAGCCCCGCTCCGCCAGCACCATCATGATTTCGCGCCCGACATTTCCCGTCGCGCCGACCACGGCTACCCGATAACCCAAAGCAAATCTCCAATTCTTGTACGGGGCCGAGATAGCGGCTGAGAATGGACCCGCAAGGGCACAATGGCTGGGGTGCCGCCAATGCGGGCTATCAGAGCGGCCCCCGGCCTGCGAAAGTTCACTCGGGCGGCGTCACGCCGTTGCTTTCGAGGAAGCGGAACACAGTGTTGTAGCGGTGCGGCGAGATATTCTCGCCCGACACGCGGTGGGTGTAGCCGGGATAAAGCATCATTTCGAACGGCACATTGGCTTCCTGCATCGCCGCGATGATCTCGGTCGCGTTCTCGAACACGACGTTGTCGTCCGCCATGCCGTGGATGATCAGCAGCGGATCGCTGATCTTAGCCGCGTTCGGAATAGCCGATGCCGCTTCGTAAGCCGCACCGTCCGCCTGCGGCGTTCCCATGTAGCGTTCGGTGTAGTGCGTATCGTAGAGCTCCCACTTGGTCACCGGCGCACCGCTGATCCCGGCGGCATAGAGGCCCGGATCGGCCTGGAGCTGTTTCAGCGTCATGTATCCGCCATAGCTCCACCCATCGATGGCGATCTTGTCGGGATCGACGAAATCGAGCGTCTTCAGATATTCCGCGCCCGCCTTCTGGTCTCGCACTTCGACGCCGCCCATCGCGCGGTAGATCGGCTGTTCGAACGCGACGCCGCGATTGTTCGATCCGCGATTGTCGAGCTCGAACCAGATATAGCCCCTGTCCACGATCGCCTGTTCCAGCGGGCCGCTCCAGTCCTTCTGCACCGTCTGCGGCCCCGGACCGCCGTAGTGATAGAAATAAACCGGATAGCGTTTGCCCGGCTCCATGTCGGGCTTGATCATCTTCCAGTAGAGTTCGGTTCCGTCCTCGGCCCGGATCGTACCGAATTCGGGTGCGCGATGGCTGGCCAGATACGGCGCGTAGGGATGACCGGCGTCGAGCGCGTTCTCTTCGATCCAGGTCAGGCGATTGCCTTGCGCATCCGCGATATAGCTTTGCGGCGGCTGCGTGGGGGAAGAGCGAGAGATCAGCAGGGTCTGCGCTTTGCCGTCCATCGAGGCGTCGTAGGTGTAGCCCGGCTCGGTCAGCCGCTCAATCGATCCCGGCCGGTCGAGATCGACCGCATAGACGTGCGTTTCCAGCACCCCGTCGCGCTTACCGGTAAACCAGGCCCGGCGGCGCGCCTCGTCCACGCCGATCAGCTTCTGGACCACCCAGTCGCCTTCGGTCAGCTGGATCGGCCCCTTGGTCGTTCGCAGATAGAGATGGCCGAACCCATCGCTTTCGGACCACCACAGCAGCGTGCGATCTTTCAGGAAGCGGTAATTGTCCGATAGATTGATCCAGTAATCGTCCGTTGCGGCTTCCTCGGTAAGGATCACCGTGCTCTCGCCGGTCGCCGGATCGACCCGCAAGACGTCGAGCACGGTCTGCTCACGATTCTGGCGCTGGACGAAGAGGACGCTACCATCGGGCGCCCAATCGACGCGGGGAATGTAGATGTCGGTCTCTTCGCCCAGATCCACTTTCACTCGATTGCCGCCATCGGGATCCATCACGAACAGTTCGACCAGGGCGTTGGCACTGCCCGCGACGGGATAGCGCTGGTCGAAAACCTTCGTGCCGGTCGCGCCGATGGCGGCCCGTGTGACGACGCCGACCATGCTCTCGTCGAAGCGTTCGACCGCGATCCGCTTGTCGTCGGGGCTCCACCAATAGCCGGTGAGACGACCCATTTCCTCCTGCGCCACGAATTCCGCTTCGCCCCAGCGGACGTTTTCGTTCGCTTCGACGGGCGTGATCGGCGCGGACTCCTCGCCCACTTCGCCGACCCAGAGCCTGCGATCGCGCACGAAGGAGACGAAGGCGCCCGTTTCGCTGAGCGCGGGGTTGAGCTCGCTTTCTTCCGTATCGGTCAGGCGCACCACGTCGCCGTCCAGACGCGCGAGGTAGAGATCGCCGTCGAGCGGGACGAGCACGCCCTTGCCATCGCTCGCCCATTGATACGCGATGATCCCCTTGAGGCTGCCGACGCGCGCACGTTCGCGCTGCATCTTCTCGTCCTCGGACAATTCGCGGCCCGAACCGAGCTTCTCGCTGTCGACCAGCATGGACCATTCCCCGCTCTCGCGGTCATAGGCCCACAGATCGTAGCGCTCGCGGTCGGTTTCGCGATTGCGCAGCAGGGTGAGATAGCGCCCATCGGGCGACAGCTTCGCCTGGCGCGGGCTCGGCCCGTCGAGGCTGGGCGACGCGAAAACGCGCTCGAAGGTGAGGTCCGCGCTCTGGCTCATCGCGCTGTCCTGCGCGAAAACGGGCGCGGCGAGCGGCGCGGCGGCGAGGAGGATGGCGGCGGTAATGACATGGCGCATGGCAAGAAAGGCGTCCCGTGATTGCGAAATGGTGCGCAGCCTAGCCGGGTTGTCATTTGCCGCAAGCGTTGTCGCACGAGTTCTCGCCCGCAACGAAAAAGGGCCCGGCGGTCGCCCGCCGAGCCCTCCAATTCTCTGATCGCGAAAAGCTTACGCCTTGGGCGAAACCGTCTTGCGCTCGGCAATACGCGCGCTCTTGCCGGTGCGGCCGCGCAGGTAATACAGCTTGGCGCGACGCACCACGCCGCGGCGGACCACGGTGATGCTGTCGACGATCGGCGAATAGAGCGGGAAGACGCGTTCCACGCCCTCGCCGAAGCTCATCTTGCGCACGGTGAAGTTGGAACCCATGCCGCGGTTCGAACGCGCGATCACCACGCCTTCGAAGTTCTGCACGCGCTCGCGCTGGCCTTCGACGACCTTCACGCCGACGCGCACGGTGTCACCCGCGCGGAATTCCGGAATATCCTTGCCGAGATTTTCAATCGCTTCGGCTTCGAGCGTCTGAATCAGGTTCATTGCCTGGTCCCTTAATCGTTTCGCCGCGCGCCAGAGGCAGGCTGGTCCCGAGCGCCACTGTAGCGCTCCCAAAGGTCCGGCCTGCGTAACCGTGTGTCTTCCTCCGCGCGGGCTTTCCTCCACGCGGCGATCTTCGCATGATCCCCCGATCGCAGCACTTCGGGGATCGTGCGCCCTTCCCAGTCTTGAGGTCGGGTGTATTGCGGGTATTCGAGCAGGCCGTCCTCGAACGACTCCTCGACCCCGCTAAGAGCCGCGCCCATTACTCCCGGAACGAGGCGAATGCAAGCATCGAGTATGGCGATCGCGGCGGTCTCTCCGCCCGACAGGACGATGTCCGCCAGGCTGACCTCTTCGACCTGAGGATAGGCTTCGAACAGCCGCTCGTCGAAGCCTTCGAACCGGCCGCACAGGATGGTGACGCCCGGCCCCGCCGCGATTTCGCGGATGCGGTCCTGCGCGATCGGCTTTCCGCGCGGCGTCATGGCGAGTACGGGGCGCTCGTCGCTCACGCTGTCGAGCGCACGGCCGAGCACGTCGGGCTTCAGCACCATGCCCGCCCCGCCCCCTGCGGGCGTGTCGTCCACCGTGCGGTGCCGGTCGGTCGCGAAGTCGCGGATCTGCACCGCCTCGCACGACCAGTCCCCGCGCTCCAAAGCGCGCCCGGCCAGCGACACGCCGAGTGGGCCGGGAAACATTTCGGGATACAGCGTCAGGACGGTGGCGGCGAAGGTCATGCCGCGCGCTTTAGGCGGCGCGGCAACGCTTTGCCATCCCGCGCGTTCGGACCGCCATGAGCGAGCATATCGACGATTGCATCATCGTGGGCGCTGGTCCCGCCGGGCTGACGGCGGCGATCTATCTGGCGCGGTTCCATCTCTCGATCCGCCTGTTCGATTGCGGCACCAGCCGTGCGAGCTGGATTCCGACCAGCCACAATCATGCGGGCTTTCCGGACGGAATCAACGGCGACGAATTGCTGGGCCGGATGCGCGATCAGGCGGCGAAATACGGCGCGCTGCGCGAACCGAAGCGCGTGACCCGGCTGACGAAAACGGGCGAGCTTTTCGAAGTCCACTGCGACGATCAAACCTATCGCGCCCGCACCGTCCTGCTCGCGACCGGTGTCGTCAACAATCAGCCCGTTGGGATGGACGAGGCGCTCCATTCCGAAGCGCTCTCACGAGGACTGCTCCGATATTGCCCGATCTGCGACGGTTACGAAGTGACCGACAAGCGCGTCGGCGTGATCGGGACGGGCGATCACGGCACTGCCGAAGCGCAGTTCCTGCGCGGCTATACCGCTGATATCACGCTGATCAGCCCGCATGGCGACCACGATCTGGACGAAAAATGCTCGCGCGCGCTCGACGATGCGGGGATCGCGCGGGTCGCGGGGCCGTGCGGCAATTTCGCGATCGAGCAGGGTAAACTGGCGGTCGATACCGCAGAGGGCCGCTTGGCGTTCGACAGCATCTATCCCGCGCTGGGTTCGAAAATCCGCTCCGGCCTCGCAGTGGATTGCGGCGCCGATGTCAGCGATGAAGGCTGCATCCTCGTCGGCGATCACTTGGAAACCAGCGTGCCCGGCCTGTTTGCCGCAGGAGACGTGGTGGTCGGCCTCGACCAGATCAGCCACGCCATGGGCCAGGCCGGCGTCGCGGCGACGACGATCCGCAACCACCTGGCGGAAGAACGCCCGCTGCGGCGCTAGGTCGCGCCATTACCCGCATTTGACGAACACCGCTCCGTCGCCGGCGATGGTGGCCGAACCGATCGTCACCGGCTCGTAGGCTGCGTCGGTTGCGGGGCGCAGGATTGCCAACCCCTCCGGGCCGCGGCTCTCGAGAGGCAGATCGGCCCTTGGCGCATCAAGATCGAGGCGCGGATAATCGCCCAGTACCAGGCGAGCATCATCGTCATGGTCCGATATAGCACCTTCGAGTACCAAGGCGCCGGGAGTCTCGCGGATCGAGAAATCGGGTTCTGCGCAATCCGCCGACGCACCCTTGGCTACCCAATCTCCGACAAGATAGCGCGCTGTCAGCGCTACTCCCCCGGAACGCGCCGGATCGC
This sequence comes from Erythrobacter sp. A6_0, assembly GCF_017744235.1. Classification (NCBI taxonomy): domain Bacteria; kingdom Pseudomonadati; phylum Pseudomonadota; class Alphaproteobacteria; order Sphingomonadales; family Erythrobacteraceae; genus Erythrobacter; species Erythrobacter sp. A6_0. The sequence goes on along the minus strand of NZ_JAGHQR010000001.1, from coordinate 463,610 downwards.
GATCGCGGGCGGGAGGTTCGGCAGCTTCGATGGTGTTCGCCACGAGCGTCTTCTCCCCCGCCATGCAGAAGCTTGCATCCGCCAGCTCGCCCGTGATCCTGACATAATCACCGGGGCCGAAGGTGTCTTCCGCAAGATCGACGGCCAATCGGCGTCCGTCGGGCGTTACGAGCAGGCTGCATTCCGCGCCACTTTCCAACCGGCCTTCGTAGCTCGCCGACGAGGAGCGATCTGTAGATCTGGTGTCGGCGATGGTGTCCGCATCGGACTGTTCGGGCGAGGAGGTGTCCGGATCGGAGGAACAGGCCGCGAGTGCCAGAACTGCGATTGGAGTGAAGAGAGAAGGCTTGGCAATCATGCAAAACCAATGGCTTGCAGGACGGAACGGTTCCTCAGTCCAGAAAGTCCGCGCTCATCACCAGCCGCTCGGCGTTCCATTCGGGAACGGCCTGCTCGGTCAGCGGGATCATGAAGCTCTTGCCGTCGGGCTTTTCGATCTCGACGATATCGGTGGCGCCGAAATTCTCGATCGCTCGCACCTCGCCCACCGGCTCGCCGCTATCGGTAACGACCGCGAGACCGATCAGGTCGGAGTGATAGAATTCGCCGTCTTCCAACGGCGGCAGATCGTTTCGCGAAACACTCAGCGTGGTGCCGCGCAGCTTTTCGGCAGCGGTGCGATTGTCGATACCCGCGAACCGGGCGATCGCCCCGCCCTTATTGTCGCTGCGGATCTTTTGCAGCGTCAATGCACCGTCATTGTAGTGCTTGTGCGATTTCAGGCTTTCCAGCCCATCGCCTAGCAATTTCAGGCGCACCTCTCCGGCAACGCCATGCGCTCCGGTAATGGCGGCAAGGGTAATCGGTTCGTGTGACATGCCTGCCGCCGGGATTGTTCCCGACTTCGCTCAACGGCCATCGGCGTCGAGCGAAGTCGGAAAGGTATCCGTAATCAGCCCTCGGCCTTGTCTTCGGTCTCGCCCGCGGTTTCGGCGGTTTCCGCAGCAGCGCCTTCATCGGCGGCGGCAGTTTCTTCCTCGGCCGGAGCACTGGCTTCGGCTTCGGCGGCCTTCTTGGCTTCTTCGGCTTCAGCGGCCTTGGCAGCATTTTCCTCGGCGCGTTCCTTGGCGGCTTCGCCCGGCTCGCCCTTCTTGGGGTTGTTGCGGGCGGCACGCTCGACGATGCCCGCCTTGTCGAGGAAACGGGCGACACGGTCCGAAGGAACGGCGCCGACGCCGATCCAGTGGCGCGCACGATCTTCGTCGATCTTCACGCGGCCTTCGTCGTCCTTGGGCAGCATCGGGTTGTAAGTGCCGATCTGCTCCAAATACTTGCCGTCGCGCGGGGCGCGGCTGTCGGAGACGACGATGCGATAATACGGACGCTTCTTGGCGCCACCGCGCGAGAGACGGATTGCAACTGCCATGTTAATTCACCTTTCGAGTGTAAGTTTTTGAAATCACTTCTTGTTCAATAAACGGGCAAGATCGGGCGGAAGCGTGCTGGGATCGACGCCGGGGCCCTTCCCACCGGCACCGCCCCCACCGGCGCCGGGAAGGCCGGGCATTCCGCCACCCATTCCCCCGCCACCGCCGCCGAACAGCGCGCCGAGGCCTTTCAATCCGCCCATCTTTTTGATCTGCTTCATGGCGCGGCCCATCTCCTGATGCATCTTCAGCACCTTGTTGACGTCCTGCACCTGCGTGCCCGAACCTGCCGCCACGCGCTTCTTGCGCTTGGCGTTCATCAGTTCGGGCCGTTTTCTTTCCTTGGCGGTCATGGAGCCGATGATGGCATCCATGTGGACGAGCACCTTGTCGTCCATCCCGCTCTGCGCCATCGCGGCTTTGGCCTTCTTCATGCCCGGCATCATGCCTGCCAGCATGCCCAGCCCGCCCATGTTCTGCATCTGCTTCAATTGCATGCGCAGATCGTCGAGGTCGAACTGGCCCTTCGCCATCTTCTTGGCGAGCGCTTCGGCGTCTTCCTGCTTGACGCTGGCCGCCGCCTTTTCGACGAGGCTGACGACATCGCCCATGCCGAGAATGCGGCCCGCGACGCGCTTGGGGTCGAAGGCCTCGATCGCGTCCAGTTTCTCGCCCGTACCCGCGAACTTGATCGGCTTCCCGGTAACGAAGCGCATGGAGAGCGCCGCGCCGCCGCGCGCATCGCCGTCCATCCGGGTGAGCACGACGCCGGTCAGCGGCACTTCGTCGGTGAAGCTCTTGGCGACGTTGACCGCGTCCTGACCGGTCAGGCTGTCGACGACGAGCAGCACTTCGGTGGGCGTCGAGACCGAGGCGACAGCCTTCATCTCGGCCATCAGCGCCTCGTCGACATGCAGGCGGCCCGCCGTATCGAGCAGGAGAACGTCGGCGTTCTGAAGCTTCGCACTTTCGAGCGCGCGGCGCGCGATATCGACCGGCTGCTGGCCCTGAATGATCGGCAGGGTCGCGACATCGACCTGGGTGCCCAGCACCTGAAGCTGTTCCTGCGCCGCCGGACGATTGACGTCGAGCGAGGCCATCAGCGCCTTCTTGCCATGCTTTTCGCGGATAAGGCGGCCGAGCTTGGCGGTGGTCGTCGTCTTACCCGAGCCTTGCAGGCCGACCATCATGATCACGACCGGCGGCTTTGCCTCGAGCTTCAGCTTGCCCGCATCCGCATCCGCGTCATCGCCCCCGCCGAGCATCGCGGTCAGCTCGTCATCGACGATCTTGATGACCTGCTGTCCAGGCGTGACGGAACGCAATACATCCTGACCGATGGCGCGTTCGGTGACAGCATCGATGAAGCGGCGCACAACGGGCAAAGCCACGTCCGCTTCGAGCAGAGCGATCCGCACTTCGCGCATCGCGTCGCGCACGTCCTGTTCGGACAGCGCACCGCGGCCCTTCAAGCGATCGAAGACGGAGCCGAGACGGTCGGACAGAGTGTCGAACATGGTCTTTCAACTCCTTGTGCGCAGAAGGCGCCGGATCAAACGCGAAAAACGCCGGCGGACGAGAACTCGTCGACCAGCGTTGCGAATTCGAGCGAATTCGGCTTTGTACTGTGGGCTGTTACAACCCGGAATTCTTCGAATGGTGGAGCCTAGCGGGATCGAACCGCTGACCTCTACAATGCCATTGTAGCGCTCTCCCAGCTGAGCTAAGGCCCCGCGCCATTCGTCGCCCGCCGAGTATCCCCGGTGGGCAGGACGCGCCCTCTATAATCAGGGCGCGTCCGTTGCAAGTCAAAATTCAGAATGCGAGAATTTATCTCTCGCTCGGCTCGCGACCATCGAGCCACAAGGGTGACGAGCCGCCCGCAGGCGCCCGGAGCGCAGCGAAGGAACTGCGCCGAGGACGTGCCCGCGAAAAGCGGGCACGCCAGAAATCAGCTTTCTTCCTCGTCGTCGTCGCCCTTGCCCTTCGAGACGCCGAGATCGTCGTCTCCGCCAAGATCAACCTCGTTGTCGGGCGAATCCTCGTCGTCGTCGATATCGTCCAGATCGTCATCGGCCAGATCGCTATCGGCTTCGCCGTCCTTGTCCTTCTTCTCTTCCTCGAAGGGAATCGGCTGCTTGGACTTGAGCACGGGCTCCGGCGTCCACTCCTCACCGCATTCGATGCAGGTGACGGGATCGTCCTTGTTCAGATCGTAGAAGCGAGTGCCGCATTTCGGGCAGGTCCGCTTGGTGCCCCATTCCGGTTTGACCATGTGTAATCCTTGGCTTGGCGCCCCGGCACACTGCCGCAGGCGATGAAATCGTTCTGTCTTGATGGGAACCTGCGTTGCGTTCGACAAGGCAGGAATCAACAGCGCGCGCGCCTTGCCAGAACGGCCCACCACTGTCAAAGCGCCGGGCCTCCCCTCTTTCCAGCCTCACCGGACTCTATCGTGACCGCCCATTGCTTCATGCCCGCCGGCCCCCTGAAGGGGCGCATCCGCGTGCCGGGTGACAAATCGATCAGTCACCGCTCGCTCATGTTTTCGGCGCTGGCGGTCGGGCGCAGCCGGATCGAGGGCCTGCTGGAGGGCGAGGACGTTCTCGCCACCGCCGCTGCCCTTCGTATGATGGGCGCTACGATCGTGCAGGACGGCGGCGCCTGGATCGTCGATGGTGTCGGCGTCGGCGGCCTTCTCGAACCGGATATGCCGCTCGACATGGGCAATAGCGGTACGTCCGCGCGGCTTTTGATGGGCTTGCTCGCAAGCCATGGATTTCGCGCCAGCATGATCGGCGATGCCAGCCTGTCGAAGCGTCCGATGGGCCGGGTCACCGAGCCGCTCTCACAGATGGGCGCCAGCTTCCAGTCCGCCGACTGGCGGCTCCCCATGATCATAGAGGGTGCCCATCCCGCCGTTCCGATCGAATACCGGCTTCCAGTGGCGAGCGCCCAGGTCAAGAGCGCCATTCTGCTCGCCGCGCTCAACACGCCGGGCACGACCACCGTCATCGAACCGATCCCGACTCGCGACCATACCGAACGCATGTTGCGGGGTTTCGGCGTTGACGTGGAGGTGGAGGAGAGCGCCGGCGAGCGCAGGATCGCCATCACCGGCCCCTGCGATCTCAAGCCTTGCGATGTCATGGTGCCGGGCGACCCCTCCTCCGCCGCATTCTTCGCGGTTGCGGCCAGCCTGGTGCCGGAAAGCGATCTCGTGATCGAGAATGTCGGCCTCAATCCCACGCGCGACGGAATCTATCGCGTTCTCGAACAGATGGGCGCGAACATCGACTATCTCGACCGGCGCGAGGTCGGCGGCGAGCCGGTTGCCGACCTGCGGGTGCGGCATGCGAAACTGACCGGCGTCACGGTCGATCCGGCGATCGCACCGAGCATGATCGACGAATTTCCGGTGCTGTTCGTCGCCGCCGCATTGGCCGAAGGCACAACCGTCACGTCGGGTCTTGAGGAATTGCGCGTGAAGGAAAGCGATCGCCTTTCCGCCATGGCCGCCGCGCTTGGCGCCGCGGGCGCGACGGTCGAGGAAAACGATGACGGCCTGACCATTCACGGCAGCGGCGGCGTAGCTCTGGCTGGGGGCGGCCCTGTCGCCACGCATCTCGACCATCGCATAGCAATGAGCATGGCGGTCGCAGGGCTGGCCAGCCGCGACGGCGTGGCGGTCGACAGCATCGATCCGATTGCGACGAGCTTCCCGAACTTCACCGCTCTGCTCGACACGGCGACCCGATGAGCGAGGCACTGGACCTTGCCACTCTCGTCGGCTTCGTCGGCATGGCCTGCATCATCGCGGCCTATGCCTATCTGACATGGAAGGACGATCCGAATCCCTTCGTCCTTCACGGCACCAATCTGATCGGTGCGGCGCTTCTGACGGTGTCGCTGCTGGTCCACACCAATTGGCCCAGCCTTGTGCTGGAAGGGTTCTGGGCCGCGATCGCCTTGTGGGGTCTGGCCAAGGCCGTACGCGAACGCAGGAGCAAATCATGATCATCGCCGTCGACGGACCCACCGCTTCCGGCAAAGGGACAATCGCAAAGGCGCTATCTGCGCATTTCGATCTGCCGCATCTCGATACCGGCCTTCTTTACCGCGCAGTCGGTCGGCAGGTCTTCCTCGACGGCGGAGATCCCGACGATGCGGGCGATGCGCTGGCGGCCTGCAGCTTCCCCGATGCGCTGCTGGACGATCCGCGCCTGCGCAACGAGGAAACCGGCGGCCTTGCCAGCCGCGTCTCGATCCATCCCAACGTGCGCAAGGCGCTGTTCGAACGCCAGCGCAGTTTCGCCACGCAGGCAAAAGGCGCCGTACTGGACGGCCGCGATATTGGTACGGTGATCGCGCCGGAAGCGGATGCAAAGCTCTTCGTCATCGCCAGCGTGGAAGCACGCGCGCAGCGTCGCTTCCTCGAAATGCGCGAACGCGGCGTAAAGGTGACCTTGCTGGAGATCGCCGACGATCTGAGACGGCGTGACGAGCGGGACCGCAACCGCGCCGTTGCGCCTTTGGTCGCGGCGGATGATGCAATCACACTCGACACGAGCGGGCTGGATCGGGACGAGGCGATCGCTGCCTCTGTCGCAGCGGTCGAGCGCCTGGTCGCGCAAAAACGCGGTGGCGGCTCCTAGCCGGAGGCCTGTTTCACGTCCAACCCGCCCCATTCGTTCCAGATGGCGTCCGGGCGGCATTCCTCGATTGTCAGGCCGAACTTTTCGGGGTCCGCGATTGCGACGATGGCGTCGTTCGCGAAATCGTCGTCCAGCTCTATCTCCACAGGAGGAACCCGCTTCGCCCGGCCCAGGGCATGGAATATCAGGATGCGAGGACGCGAATTGCGCTTGCCGTTCTCCAGCACGACGCCCAATTGCCGGCTGCGCAATTCGACCAGAATCCCGGTCGGGAAAATGCCCATCGCTTGCATGAAGGCGAAGAGCAGATCACGATCGAACTGGCCGTGCCAACGCCACATCGCCGTCACGGTTTCGACCGGGGTCCATGCGCTTTTATAGGTACGATCGGATGTGAGGGCGTCATAGACGTCACAGATCGCTCCAAGCCGCGCCGCCTCGCTCAGATCGTCGCCGGAAAGCTTGTGAGGATAACCCTTGCCGTCGACGCGTTCGTGATGGTGCAGACAGACGTCGAGCGCCAATTCGGGAATATTGGCGGTCTTCAGCAGCAGTTCGTGGCCGTATTTGGGGTGCTGGCGTACCCGTTCGTATTCAGCTTCGCTGAGGCTGCCGGGCTTGTTCAGGATTTCTTCGTCGACACCCATCTTACCGATGTCGTGAAGCAGGCCAGCCATGCCGTAATCGCGCACCTCGGCCTCGCTCCTGCCCAGATGGCGCGCGACGTTCACCATCAGCGAACAGACCGCGACGGAGTGGAGATAGGTGTATTCGTCCTTCTTCTTGAGACGAAGGATCTCGAGAAGAGTTCGCGGGCTCCGTTCGACCATGCCGACGATCCCGTCGACAAGCTCCGTGACCTCTACCAGCCGCACCGCGCGACCCAGCCGAACATCGCTGAGCGTACGCTTCATCGTCGCGAGCGATCCGTCCACGATATTGCGGGCCCGCTCGCGATCATTCTCGCGCCGCGCCGGTTCGAAGACCGGACCGCGCCGGACCGGTTTCGCGATCTGAAAACCGGATGATGGTTTGGGGCGAACTTTTACGGCTTCCGGATTTTCGGAGGCGGTGGCTGAATCCGCGACAGGTCCGGTCTGCTCTTCGACAGCGGGTGATTCGGGCCTGACGCCCCGCTCGTCGTCGATCACGACATAGGGGATACTGGCCTCATTGATCCGCATCACGTCCTTGGGTTTGACGACGAACCGCGAAAACCAGAAAGGGTGATCGAGCCAAGTCCCACCAAATTTCGTTACATACATGCCGACTTTGACGCTGGAAGGAGGAATCGAGTGCAGCAAGTTTGACCTCCCATTTTATGTAAGCGCCTGAAGATCGACCTGTTCGATCTTACCTCGATCCGAGTTAATCGAGTCTTTCATAAAAATGGGTAAAATTTGTAATCGGGAATTCGCTTCAGGTCATATTTGGATCGGGAAGTCCGCAACAGCTGACAAAAATATGGCGGCAATGGCGCACCAGTTTGCGCCCGGCGAAGCGTCGAACGCCACGCTCCTACGGCAGCGAGAGCAGCTTTGATTATTTGGTAAGGTGGGTGGATCGCTCGCGCGATGACCGCTGTCCGCAAACTGGCAATTCGCTTACGGCGGGCCGTCCGCGCTCATTCGAGCGGAACGCCCGGCTCGTTCTTGCTGTTGCGGATGGTGAGCGAGGTCTTGACGCTCGCAACATTGGGTGCAGGCGTCAGCTTGCTCGTCAGGAATTCCTGAAAGCTCTGCAGATCGCGGCTGACGATCTTGAGGATGAAATCGATCTCGCCATTGAGCATGTGCACTTCGCGCACTTCGGGCAGATCGTTCATCGCCGCTTCGAATTCGCGCAAGGCGCTTTCGGCCTGGCTCTTCAGGCTGACCATCGCGAAAACCGTAATCGAGAACCCCAAAGACGCCGGGTCGAGCTCCGCATGATAGCCCCGGATCACACCCTCTTCCTCCAGAGCGCGCACGCGGCGCAGACAGGGAGGCGCGGTCAGTCCCACACGGTGGGCGAGCTCAACATTCGTCACGCGCCCTTCGCGCTGCAGTTCGGTAAGCAATTTGCGATCGATCGCATCAAGATTTGCCATGTCGTTCCTGCCCCCAAGCAGTACGGCACCTACAGGACACTGTGCCAAAAATTGGAATGTAACCTGCGTTGAAATGCGCGCAAGGCTAATAATATTATGCTTGGCAGCAATCGACCCGCTTTGCAACGCAGGCGCAACTTTTCGGTAAGTCTGTTCGTTCACGCTATATGAGGGACGCGGATGGCAGGGTCGACCGGTCTGGCGCTCATGCTGCCGCCCCGTCCCGTTTTCCGGAGTTTCGATGCTTTTCGACGATCGCCTTGCCACAGTGCTGCGCCATCGCGCCACAGGCGAGCGAGCCGCGCGCACGCAGTATCGGCAATTGCTCGATCTGCTAGGCAGCGCGCAAGGCAGTCCGAACGGGAACGGCAAAGCGGATACCAGCATCGCGAGCGCGGCCTTTTTGCGGCTGAACGCGCTGGCCGAGCTTATCCCCGTCGCCGAGCGGGCCAGAATCGTGGCGGAAAGCGGCAAGCGCATCCGCAATCCAGAGCTCGTCAAATGGTTCGCGCAGGCCGAGCCTGGGATAGCCTCCACCGCGCTTGCCCGCTCCGCTCTCAGCGAGCGGGAATGGGCGAGCCTCATTCCCGAGCTTCCGATCCGCGCCCGCGGGTTCCTGAGGCATCGCGACGATCTTCCCGCTGGTGCTCTCGCGGTTCTGGATCGCCTCGGAGTGAGCGATCGCGGCCTGCCCGAGCCTGAGAAGGCCCTCCCTGCCCTCGAGGTGCCAGACGAACAGTCCGATGCTGCTATCCCGGCCGATGCAATCCTCGCCGAGCGGATCGAAGATTCTTCGAGCGATCCCGCCTCCTCTTCCGGAATCGGCGATATCAGGCGGCGCATCGAAGCCTTCCAGAAAGCACGCGACCACACCGAGGCCGTCACGACGCCGAGGCAGAAGGCGCCCCCATCCCTCCGACCTTCCGATCCAGCGCTTCCGCTCGAACACGCATCGAGCACGCGCATCGGCGGAGGCTTCGGCGCGACCAGCCGTCCGCCCCTCGTCAATTTCGCCTTCAGCACCGATGTCGATGGGCGTGTCGACTGGGCCGATGCGCCCGTCGCCCCGATGGTGGTGGGTACGGATCTCATCGCGCCGCACGCCTTGCAGGGCGCCTCGGACAGCGGCTTCGCCTCCGCTTTCTTCGATCGCAGGCCTATGCGCGAAGCTACGTTGGTTCTTGCCGGAGCGGAGCGCGTGGCGGGTGAGTGGCTGGTCGATGCCTCTCCGAGGTTCACGCGCAGTGGGGGGCGCTTTTACGGCTATCTCGGACGGTTCCGCCGCCCGACCGAGAATACGGCGCAGGACCGGGCCGCAGCCCAAGCCGACCGGATCCGGCAATTGCTGCACGAATTGCGCACGCCGGTTAACGCCATCCAGGGCTTTGCCGAAGTCATCCAACAACAGATATTCGGCCCCACGCCGCACGAATATCGCGCTTTGGCCGCCGCGATCGCCGGCGACAGCGCGCGCATGCTGGCCGGTTTCGACGAGTTGGACCGGCTTGCGAAGCTGGAAGGCGGAATCAGCGAGATGGATTCCGGCCAAAGCGATATCGCAGCAATTCTGCGTCGTCAGAGCCAGCAATTGCAAACCGTCCTGTCTCCGCGCGTTGCCCGGCTCGCGACGGAATGGGCTCTCCAGCGCGCGATAGTGGGAATCGCTCCCAATGAAGCGGAACTGCTTGCCTGGCGCATCCTCGCGACGATCGCCTCCGCAACCGGTGCTGGCGAAACCGTCATGATCCGTTTGGTCGGAGAAGATCATTCCATGCGATTACGGTGCGCGCTTCCCAACACGCTCTCTGCTGCGAAGGACGTCTTTTCCACCGATACACGCCCGGCCATGGGCGCGCTGAGCTCAGGTATATTCGGTGCCGGTTTCGCGCTCAGGCTGGCGCGTGCGGAAGCCCGCGCAATCGGAGGCGACCTTTTCCGCGAGGAGGATGACATCGTCCTGTCCTTGCCGACCTTAATGGCTGGCGATGCCGACCGTCCTTCCTTCGATGCGCACGATGCGCTCGGCGGCGATCTTCGCAAGCCGACGGCGAGATGATATGGGGATCCACGGTTTGAATTTTGCAACGGATTTCTCAGGGTTTCGCGGCGTGCCGAGCACACGCGACAGCATTTCGTCGGGGGGCGAAACGGGCATGGCCACGACTGCTTCACCTTCGCTGCGCAGCGTACCGGCGCCTCGACAAACAGCGCGGTTCGCGCCCGGTTTCGGACAGCGTTCGCTCCTAACGGTGGATACCGAGGAAGAATTCGACTGGGACGGCGAATTCAGCACCAGCGATCACGGCCTCAAACATCTGAAATCCATCGCGCAATTTCAGCAATTCGCCGAAAATATCGGTGTCGTGCCGACCTATCTGATCGACTGGCCGATCGCCACCTCTGCTCGGGCGCAGGAAATGCTGGGCGATTACGTCAGGCGCGGCAAGGCGGAAATCGGCATCCAGCTCCATCCGTGGGTCAATCCTCCGTTCGAAGAGAAGGTGAACGCTTACAACAGCTATGCGGGCAACCTTCCCCACGCGCTCGAGCGCGAGAAATTCCTGCGCTTGCAGGAGCGGATCGTGGAATGTTTCGCCTGCACGCCGCAAATCTATCGCGCTGGCCGCTACGGTCTTGGGGCGCAATCGGCGCAGATGCTGAAGGATCGGCGGGTCGCGATCGATAGCTCGGTGCGCTCACTCTACGATTACAGCCCCAGCAACGGTCCCGATTATTCGCAACATCCTCTGGAGCCCTATTGGGTGGATGAGGAACGCCAATTGCTGGAATTGCCGCTGACGACGGTCTTTTGGGGGATGCTGCGCCATCAGGGCCGCTGGCTTTTCCCGCGGCTGGCAAAATTGCCTAAGGCCAACGGTATCATGGCGCGCGCTGGCCTGCTGGAACGCATTGCGCTGACGCCGGAAGGCGTACCGAAAGAGGCCGCGCTGCGCGGCATCGACATGGCAATCGACGACGGGCTGCCGGTGCTGGTGCTCAGCTTCCACAGCCCTTCCCTCATGCCGGGCATGACGCCATATGTCCGAAACGAAGACGACCTTGACGAATTGTACGACTGGCTTCGCAGCATATACGCCTATCTCGAACAGCGCGGCGTTGCGCCGACCACGGTCGAGGAGATCAAGGCGAGCGTGGAGGTCTAGGCATGTCCGGCATGAGCAATCGCACGCTTGTGCTGCGAGGGCCGCCGGGCTAGGCGGCCTGTCGCCGATGCATCGGGACGGGCCTGTAGCTCAGCGGTTAGAGCTGGCCGCTCATAACGGCTAGGTCGCGGGTTCGAATCCTGCCGGGCCCACCGGATGCATGCAGGACCATGACGCCGGCCCGCCCGGCACTTTCGGCGGCCCCGGTCGGGGAGTAGCGCAGCCTGGTAGCGCATCTGCTTTGGGAGCAGAGGGTCGCAGGTTCGAATCCTGTCTCCCCGACCATTTGCATCTAAGTCATTGAAAATAGGAGACCCGCTCAGCGGTCGGGTAGAGTTGTCCCCAACCCTGGTCCCATTGCTGTTCCGAAAGCGCGGCATCGCAGCGAATCGAACGATGACGCACGCGCTTATAGACAAGCGTTGGGCCGATCACGGACTGTCCGGTCTGAGGTAAGTCAGCGATGTAAGCAGCCCATCTGCAACCGACCCTATTGCAGACACTAGCGACCTCTTTAAGATGACGACTGATCTGCCGGAGGCTAAATGCTAGTTCGCTTGTCCCATCACATGTCCTCTATCTCAGGTTTGCTGTCTCTTTTGGCGTTTATCCTCCTCAGTGCCCCAGCATCTGCAGAGACTAACGGTGCTCAGAAAAGGCAAGAGGACTTCGTTCGTCGTATATTTGCCGAAGCGGGTTTTCCGCCCATGCCTTATGAAGAGGTGCGCGGGCATGAAGTGCGGCATATCGTTTTAAACGACCCATACGGAATGTATATGTTGCCGGGGATCGCGCTAGAGAGGAGAGCAGATGGCGTGGTGCTGATGACGCTGCAATACCGCGATTGGCAAGAGACGCCAGTTCCCGTTGACGCCGGGCTTTGGACAGAATTGGTGGAAATCGAGAACGAGTTGTATGCCCCTCCACCGGCCGCACCTCCGCGAGTTCGAAATCCGGATACAAAGCCGCCCCCTCCGCCACCAATCTGTCATGGCTGGTCAGCGCGGTTCGCGGCGCCTAGGGGGCGGACTGCGAGCTGGAGCGCGTGTGGCAGCGGTCGCGGCAGACCGGGGTTTGAATATGCTGAGCGGGTCGCGCGGCTGGCCATCGACAGCCGTGCAGGATGTCGCGGTGAAACCGACGACGTTCTGAGGGCTTTTATGCAGTGCTTTTCAGGTCTGGAGTTCGCTAATCCGGCCCTGGCCGAGCGCTTCGAAGCAATTGAGAAGGATTGGAACTCACTGGCCTATGGGCCGGCTCAGTTAATGGCCGCGCGACAGGCTTTGCAAAGTCCAGGACTGCGACCCGGCACACAGCAATGGGATTTAGCTCGCGAGGAGGTTGCGAAGGTTTCGGAACTTCAGAACCGGCGGTTGGAGATAATTCAGCGTTTGGGTCAACTCCTGAATGATCCGGCCACGAATTCGAGTCTCCCCGATCGAGAGAAGTTACGTCGCGTCTTGGAGAGCTGGACATCGTTCCGACAAGGTCAGCAGGACAACTATATTAGGCTACTCGAGGATCTGCTTTATCCTGCAAATTTATAACAATCCGAAAATAAAACTGTGAGGTGAAGATCCATATTATTGGAAAATGCGTCCAATTAAATGATCAAATGCCTGCTCCGCTCCTTCCCTCGAAAAAGCCAGTTCGCTACCAACCCCGCCTCAGCCTTCAGCGCTGCAATAAGCAGCATAAATGGATCAAATCAGAGGATCCATCTTTTTGCTTTCTATAGTAGCTAGCAGCGCTGCGATCGGTGCGCCTATATCTGTTTGGGCTGAACAGGAGGCTCGCAAACTATGTCTGAGATCCTATTCCTTCACTGGATGAGGCGCGATTTACTTGAAGATCGAAAATTGTTCGGTTTTGATCCATAAATCTGGATTGGGCCAAACACCTTTGCCATGCCTAGCTGCTTCGAATAATTCTTCGTCTTCGATCATTTCATCATCTAAACGTAGTTCGACACTAATTCCATTCAGTTTTGATCGCATCGAAACCTCAACTATGCCATCACCGCTGAGCGTCAACCATGGCTCGTCGAAGCTACGTTTGAATGAAAGCCAAGAACCGATTGATTGAGCGACTTCACCATTTATTAGCAAGCGCTCTTGTGCCCATCCAAACCAACTAAACGCATTATCTACAAAAATCTCTGTGTTTGCGAGTTGATAACGCCGCACTGCCATGAAGTTTCATTCGCGAACTTCCGCAAACCTCGATCGCAGACGCAACATCCTGTCCATCAAATTACGGCAAGACAAGCTGTCCGCTTTCCACCCCAAAGGCGGTCACTAAGGGTCCGCTCGGGCAGTCCCGAAATCGGATATCGCCGCAGGCTCGCGGTTTCGACCGCTTTCAAGTTCGTCTAGCGAAGGTCGGAATGACCGACGTCGGGGCGATTCCGGACATCGCTTCGCCCTTACGGTAGATCGGTAGCTATTTTAGCCGCGTTGCGCCGCGATACACTCGCGCACCCTGGCGAGCGCGTTGCCGACCGGGTCGGGCTCGTCGAGAAGTGCGAAAGTTCCGCTGACGACGTAGCTGCAATGGCCATGCACCGTGGCGATCAGCGAGCGGGCGAAGCGATCGGCGCCAGGCATGTCGGGATCTGGCAACGCAGCGCGCACTTCGTTTTCCACGATAGCCGTCAGCACTGCCCGCTCGTCTTGGTCGTGCTCGCTCAGCTCCTCGCCCAGCCGGTGATCGTAGATCGCCGACCACAGGTTCGGATGGGCCAGGGCGAAATCGAAATAGCCTTCGACCAGCGCCTTGATCCGGTCGTCAGGCGCCCCTTCGAGGCGAGCGCGCAAATGGTCTGCCCAAAGCGAGAAGGTGTGCGAGTTGATCGCTGCAATCAATTGGTCGAGCGAGCCGAAGACGTTGTAGATCGTGCCGACCGAATATCCGGCGCGCTTGGCGGCTTCGCGACCCGAGAACTTTGCCAGCCCCTGCTCGGCCATAAGTGCAGACCCGTGCGCAATCAGCAATGCGCGCAGCTCATCACGCGTATGATCCGAACGGCGTCCCATCAGCGCCTCCTACCACGTAATTGAACGCTGTCTAATTTTTTAATTGAACAGTGTTCATTTGTCGGATACCCACCTTTGAACCAAGGTCGAGAGGATGGTGCGATGGAGTTCCTGCTGCTTCTGACGATTGCCGGCGCGGTGGCCTGGCTGTGGAACCGCATCGTCACACTCGAACGCCGGGTCGTCGAGCTCGAAGGCCTTGCGCGTGTTTATACCCCCGAACGGCAGGCAGCGGCCGAAAAACGGCCGGAATCGCGCCGTGCGCCATTCGAAGCGGAGGAGGCTGCTCCACCGCTTTCGCCTCTTGCGTCCCCCCTGCCGAAATCTGGCCCGGCACCCGAGCCGGTTCAGGCCGAACCAGCGGATGAACACTTTGAAGAACCCTTCGAAGAGGGAGGCCATCGGTGGCGCACCACCTTGGACTTCGAGGAAATATTCGGTCGGCTCCTGCCGATCTGGGGCGGTGGGATCGCGCTTGCCATCGCGGGATTCTTCCTCGTGCGCTGGTCGATCGAGATGGGCCTGCTCAACGAATATGTGCGGGTCGGCCTAGGCTTCCTTTTCGGTTCGGCGCTGCTCGCTGCGGCCGAACTGGCCTATCGCTTCGAAAACAGAATCGGTGACGAGCGCGTGCGCCAGGCGCTGGCTGGGGCCGGCCTCGCTACGCTCTACGCCAGTTTCTATCTTGCCGGCACGTATTATGGACTGATCGGCCCGGCGCTGGCCTTTGCCGGCCTCGCGGGTGTGACCGCGATCGCCGTGCTGCTCTCCTTCCGCTTCGGCCTACCAAGCGCCGTGCTTGGTTTGGTTGGCGGCTTCGCCGCACCTGCTCTTGCCGGCAGCACGGATCCCGACCTGCCGCTGCTGGCGACCTACCTCGCGCTGGTCACTGGCGGCTTGACGGTCACCGGGCAGCGCCAGAGCCGCCCCTGGCTTGGTCTTGCCGCACTGGCATTCGGCCTCGGCTGGGGCGCGCTCATGCTCGTCTCCGGGCCGCTCGACGATGCCTCGGTGCTGGCCGTCGGTGGATACCTGGTGGTGATCGGCGCATTACTCCCGTCGATGATGGGCGTGGGGCTGTTTGGACAGATCGGTCGCATCGCAGCCGCGGGTCTCGCCACTTTGCAGATTGCCGCGCTGGTGGACCAATCGGGATACAGCCTCCTGGCTTGGGGCTGTTATCTGCTGCTGGGTGCCGCCATCGCGGTGCTCGGCATGAAGTGGGAACGCCTGCGCGAAGCAGGAGCCATGGCAGCCGCACTTAGCGCCTGCCTGCTGGCTGCCTGGCCTGACCCGGCACACACATGGTTCGCCGCCATTGCCGCCGCGACGGTGCTGCTCTTCGCCGCAATTCCCCTGTTGCACGTCTGGCAGGGTAAAGCCCGGCCTGTCGATTGGGAGCAGCTTGCCCTTTTCCCGATCGCGCTGATCGTCGCTTCCTGCATCCAATTCGGTGTCGAGGTGGTTTACGACCAGGACGGCCTGCTGGCCCTGGCGGCAGCGGCGCTGGCGCTCTTGCCTGCGCTGGCCGCGTGGAACGCCTGGCCTCCGCGCGACGAGCATATCGCACAAGGACCGGCTGGCGCGCTCGCCTCTGCGTTCGTGCTGTCCATGCTCGGTGGATTGCTGGCCGTGCTCCAAACCGGTGCGCCCCTGGTCACTGCGGTGCTCGCCGTTCCTGCCTTCCTTCTATTGCGCGAACGGTCTGCAGAGCCTGTCGCACGCATTCTGCAATGGGCCGTTGCGCTGTCGGGACTGACATTGCTCGCAGTGACCAGTCCCTATCAAGAAATAAGCTCATTCCTCGGTGCCGGTGACGTCGCGCCCGTTTGGTTCTCGTCCCTGCGTTGGCTCGCCGCCCTGCTTCCTTTCGGTCTGCTGCTGAACGTGGAGACAGACAAGCACCCGCGGCGTGTCGCACAGTTCTTCTCCGCTGTGCTGGGTTATGGCGCGATGGCGATGCTATTCTCTGGAGAATGGATGGCACTTGCTATTGCCGCCGCCGTGCTCGGCTTTGCCTGGCGCATGGGGCATTTCGGCACCCTGCTCACCACGCTCCTGTTCATTGGCGCGTGCTGGGCCGCCGAGCCGCTGCTGATGTGGAGCGTGGCGGGTGTCGAAGCACTTTTGGGCGATCCCTTCTTGCTGGCCGACTTGCCCCCGCTGCCCGATACGCTCCGCTACGTTGCGCCGCTTGTCATCGCGCTGGCTGGAGCGATGCTGCTCAGCGGCAAGGTGTTCGCGACCTATCGCAAGACCGGCTTTGCGATTGCTTTCGCGCTTGTTGCAATGGTGGTGCACACCGCTTTCAAGGAGGTATTTGCCATCGGCGATCTCGCTCGCTTTGCCGAGCTGGGATTGTCCGAACGCACTGCCTGGCAGGCTCTCCTTGCGCTGGCCGCGATCGGTATCGCGGCCGCGCCCCAATTGTTTGCTCAGCAAGTCACGTTGGCGCGCGGCTTCGCTGTAGCCGCCCTGGCGCATTTTGGGATCTTCACACTCCTCCTTCACAATCCGCTTTGGGCCGAGCAGGCCGTGGGCGATTGGCCGATCGCGAACCTGCTGCTCCCATCCTACGGCATCGCTATCGGGTTAACCCTATGGCTGCGCGGCCAACTTGTTGGAAATCAGCTGAATTTGCGACCGATATTCGACGGAACGGCGATGGTGCTGATCGCCCTCTTGGCTCTGTCCGAATTGCGCCATGTCTTCGCCGGGACGGTCCTGATCGACCCTCCGGTGGTACCGCAGGAGGACCTGCTACGCTCGATCCTCGCCATCGCGATCGCGCTGGGGTTTCTCGGCTGGGGCGCCTGGGCCAAGCAGCGCAGCTGGCGCATCGGCTCGCTCGTTTTGATGCTCGGCGCGGTGTCGAAAGTGTTCTTCCTCGATGCCGACGGGCTTGAAGGACTGGCGCGTATCGCCTCCTTCTTTGCGCTGGGCATATGTCTCATCGGCATTGGCTGGTTCTATACCAGGCAGTTGATCGTGGCTGAGGGCGCAGATGCTGGTGATCAAGCCGTCCGGACTCCGCCTGCCGCGTGACCGTTGGTCGCCGAGGCAGGCGGAGCGGTGGAGGCAGTCGGGCGGCCGGTCCGCCAATTACATCCTTTTTTCTTCAACTCACCGATGCGTATTCCAAACAGTCTCGGCGGGGGCAAATATCTCGTTAGCGCCCCCGCCTGGACTGCATCCTTGAACCCTAGTTTGCACCGGTTTCCGGGATGACCCGGATCTCGACGCCGGGATTGTCCGCAAGATACTTCTGCGCTGCGGACCGGATGTCTGCCGGAGTGATCGATTCCAGTACGGCCAAGCGATTGCGCCTGCGATCCAACACCTCCCCATCGCTCTGGGCCATTGCAACCAGCCCCAGCCAATCGGAATTTTGGGTGGAAGCCCGCTCATAGTGCTCACGGATCGGGTTGCGGGCGCGTTCGAGAAGGTCGTTCGACACGACCGCACTGCTCAGTTCGCTGGCAATCGACCGAATAACCCTTGCGGTATCGTCCATCGACTGGATCGGTACGGTAGCAAAAGCGGTAAGATGACCGAAACCGTCGAATGTGCGCTGCGCGTAGCTGAAGGCTTCGGGCGAATAGGTCGCACCCTGTTCCTCGCGCAGCGTTTCCGTCAGCCGCAAACCCATCGTCGCAGCGAGGAGGTCGCGCGCGATATCATCGTGCAAGTCCGCCGCGTCATCGGTTTGCCAACTCACGGCAAGTGCGCCCTGATCGGCTGCGCCTTTATGCGTCAGGATCTTCGGCGATCGGTCCGCAACAAATGTAAGCGGCATCATGCCGGCCGTCTGTTCCGAACGCACTTCGCGCGCAGGGAGCGTGCCGAGCGTGCTCGCCACCGCCGCGATCGCCGCATCCTCATCGAAATCGCCCACCAGCCCGAGTGACACCGGCCCTTCGCTCAACTGCGATGCCACAGCGGCTTGCAGATCGCCGAGAGCGATATCTGCGAGACGCGATGCGTCGGGCATGCCAAGCCGAGTGTCACCTCCGCTCAGGACAGCGTTCATCGCGTTGACGAATACCTGCACGGGCGAGGAGGTGATATTCTCGACAAGCACCGGCGCTACGCCTGCCCATTGTGCCTGCGTTTCGGCGCGAAACGCGGTCGCCGTCAGACGAGCGGCCAGCAGATCGAGTTGCAGCTTGAGATCGTCGGGCGTGGTCTCGCCGGACGCGACGAGCGCGCCATTGGAGGGTGTGAGGCCCAACGACACGGCCCGGCCGGCAAGCACGCGCCGCAATTCGTCGGGATCGTGTGCTTCCAGTCCATCGACCTGCATCGCGATGGGCAACATCTCCTTCAGACCAGGCTGGTCGGAGGGAAAAGCAGACAGGCCGCTTCCCACGCGCATGGAAAAATCGACCTTGTTCGGTTCGAATTCGGTCCGTTTGAGGTTGAGCTGGAGACCGTTTTCGAAGCGGATTGTGCGAATGCCGAGATCGTCGATCCGGTCGTCCGCAACCACCTTGCCGGGCGCTCCCCAATCGGAATAGGCGAATTCGACCGCTTCGGCTTCGACCGGCGCAGCAACCGCGATTTTCGAACTTTCGCTCAGCGCCGTCGCGATCGTCGCCGGACCGCCTTCAATCGGTGACTTGGTGGAGATGTGGATCACGCTGGGTCCGCCGGCCCATACTTCACTGAAAGCGGAGCTGACGGCTTGCGGCGTCAAGGTCGGCGCGATCGCGTTGTAGAGCGCAAGGTTCGTCTCAGGCGACGTCGGAATGCTGTTGGCCAGGCTGTCCCTGACGAGTGATTCCGCGATCCCGGCATTGGTGCGGCCGGAAGCCTGCGCCGCAGCATTGGCCAGAGCGGTTTCGATATTCGATTTGGCCTCGGCGATTTCGCTTGCGGTGAAGCCATATCGATCGGCCCGACGCAATTCCTGCTCTGCCAGCGCAAGCGTATCGCGCCATTGGCCATCTTTGGCGACGACCGTGAGGCCGAAGGACCGGGCGCTGCGGAACAGGGATTGCTCCGATGCCTGCCCGCCGAGGGTCGGCGCATCTGCCGACCGGGATAGGGCGCTGATCCGATTGGAGAGCGCAATCGATGCGATCAGTCGCAGGAATTGCGCGCGCGTGTCCGCAACGGTGTTTTGCGCGGGCTCCCACGCGCTCAGGCGTTTCAGTTCGATAACCTCGGGGATCGCCGGATCGACGAAATTCGCAATCGTCGGCTGCGTCTCATCGCGCACCGGACCGGCATAGGTTTCGCGAGCTTCGCCCTTGCCTTTCCAATCGCCGAAGAGCGCGCGGATCTTTTTCTCCATATCGTCGACATCAAAGTCACCGACCACCGCCAGAGTGGAGCGCTCGGGGCGATAATATCCTTCGTAGAAGGCGCGCAGCTCCTGCGCGGATATGGCGCGGATGCGTTCGACATCGGCGCTGATCCTCTCGCCGATCCGCGACCCCGGAAGCGCAGCCTCAAAATAGCTCGCAGAGCGGCGGCGCTGCGGGTTGTTGCGCACCTGTGCCTCGCTCAGAAGGATGCCGCGCTCGCGCTCCACCGCTTCGGGCGCGATCGTCATCTCGCCTGCCATTTCGCGAATGACCATCAGGCCGGTGTCGACAGTCGCCTCATCGGTATTCGGCAGGGCGAGCTTGTAGGTCGTGTAGTCCAGCGAAGTTTCCGCATTGGTATCCGCCCCGAAGGCCAAGCCGAGACGCTCGAGCATCGGCAGCAGCTTTCCTTCGGGAATGTTGGTCGTGCCGTTGAAGGCCATGTGCTCGATAAAGTGAGCTGCACCGTTTTCCGCGTCGGTTTCATCGCGGTTGCCGACATTCACCGTGAAGCGGATTGCCGCTTCGCCTGAAGGGTTTGCATTTCGCTTCAGGGCATAGCGCATACCATTGGCGAGGACTCCGAACCGAATGCTGGCATCGGCCTCGATCTCCTGGCCGACAATGCCCCAGGCAGCGCTTTGCGCGGACCGGCTGGCTGACGCGCCTTCTTGCCGATGCGTCGACTGCGCCCATGCTGGAGAGAGTGCCGTCGAGGCGAGCCCGAGCGCCAGGGCGGTGGTGGATACGGAGCGAAATGTCTTTAGAAGGTGGTTCATGATCGTAGTCCTCTGCCGGAATTCATGCGTCAGGCGCGGCGCTGTCACCGATGGGAAAGCTCCCATTTTGGTCTTCAGCGCCGCTGACGTTCCCACTGGTTAGCCAGCAAGGCGCAGGACATCTTGAGCGAACGCTGGAAATTCGCGACCCCAGAATGTTTCCATAATCGGTCGCGCAATTCTGCGGGTTTCGCTGGTTTCCAGCATTGCCGATGAGTATACATAGCGATGCAGGTCGGGCGCTGTTACGACCGGTGAAGGGTCAATCACGATGGCAACCGAAGAAACGAAGCAGGCTGTGGCGTTCGGGGACTATGTCCTCGATCCTGCGGACGAGCGGTTGATCGGGCCGACCGGTCCTGTCCACATCGGTCACAAAGCTTTTCGTGTGCTGCAGGAGCTTTCAGCCCGTCGCGGCCTTCTGACGACCAAGGAAGCACTTCTCGATAAGGTCTGGGACGGCGCAGCCGTATCGGAATCCGCGCTTACCAGTGTCGTGAAGGAATTGCGCAGGGCTCTGGGCGACACGGCGCGCAATTCGAGCTTCATCGAGAGTGTCTACGGCCGCGGATATCGCTTCCTGCCCGAAGTCTCGCTTACGGATAGCGTGCCCGCAATACAGGCCGCCGAGGATCTCTCCGATACAGCTGCTGGCAGCGACGGTAAGAGCGGAAAGGAAGTCACCGCCAAGTCGCCGACCGGGGGTTTCTTCACGCGTTTGGTGAAGCCTTGGAAGATCGTGGCCGGGGCCGTTTCGACCGCGGCGGGAGTGGTGGCCCTGACTTCGTTTTTCTTAAATCTCGACAGCACGCCGGCGATGGCGACCGAAGCCACCGTCCGCCTCACTGACTTCAGCGCCCAGTCACCCGAAATGCCGAGTGGCGTCATTCCCTCGATCCGCGACGAGATCAGTGCCGCTTTCAGCGAGGACTATCAGAGCAAGGTTGCCTTGATCGTTGCGGACGAGGCGCAGGATAGCGACCATCCCGGTTTCTTCGTGACAGGCGGCGTGCGTCGCCAAGGTGACGATCTGATCGCAATCGTTCGCCTGCAGGATGAAAACTCGCAAAAAGTAATCTGGTCGCACACTTTCACCCATCCGGTCGATGACGCGGCAAGGCTACCGCGTCGCGTCGCGATCAGCACCGCGCTTCTCGTTCGATGCACCTTGGGAGCAACCGGCGCCGCCAGCCTGCCCACTGATGCCTTGGAAGCCTGGGCTTCGGTTTGTTCGAACGGCGGACTGATCGAGCGAGACTTCGACCGTGCTCTTCTGGAATTGCAGCGCGTCACCACTCTGGCGCCAGACTTTGCCGAAGGCTGGACGGTTCTTGGAAGCTTCAAACGGGCCGAGGCTTACGCCAATCCCGATGAATTCGATGCTCTCATAGCCGAGGCGAAGAGGCTCAACGAAAAGGCGCTTACGCTCGATCCGGACAACGGGACGGCCCTGCTCAAAGCGGCGGATCTCCTCGATCCCGACGAGCTTGTCGGACGCGAGCGACAGATTCGCAAGGCCGTTGCCGCGCGTCCGCTCGATTGCATGTGCGAAGAACTTTCGCTGGGTTCCTTTCTTCTGCTGCATGGACGGGTGGACGAGGCCCAAAAGCACCTGAAAAGAGCCACTGCAGCGGGCCCGATTTTTCCATCGGCCTTCAGCATGTCCGGTTACTACAATGCGCTGAAGGGCAATCGCGCCGCCGTGGAAGCCGATCTCCAGACCTTGCGCGACCTGCGGACGGGAGACGAAGACAGCACGGCTGGTCAGCGCCTGATGATCTCGACACTTGCCGGGGAGTATGCGCGCGCGGCGGACCTGATCGCTGCATCGGAAAAGGCGAGAGATCGACCTTTGGCACAGGCATGGCTCGCCGGTTACAAAGCCATGCTTGACGGTAGCCAAACAGACCGCGCGAAAGCCGCACAAAGAATCGTCGAAGCATCGGCTGGACCCGATACTTATCACGACATCTCGGTCATCCTGTTGGAACGCTTGGGCGCCCCGGATGCGGCGCTGGCCCTGATCAAGAGTGTCGCGTCGACATCGACTTCACGCGCGCGCGCAGGCATGGCCTTCGTTTCCAACCGAACCCGCGCCCTTCCGGGATATGAACCATTGGCTCGGAAATTGGGACTGGTCTCCTATTGGCAGGAAACAAAGCCTCCAGACTTTTGCGACGAGGCCAATGCCCCTGCCCTTTGCGCGAAGATTTAGATGAAGCTTTTGGTTGCAGCAGATGAGGAGCGGGCCATCCCTGGCCTGAACCACACGCCGTGATTTCCGCCATGCGCGACGGCTACGAAGTCTATTTCGTTTCCGACGCCTCGGGCGGTCTCAGCCCGGAAGCCCACGAGCGGGCGTGCCAGCGCATGATCCAGGCGGGCGCGATATTGATGAGCTGGTTCGCAGTCGCTGCGGAATGGACGCCCGACAACACCGCACCTGAATACCAGAACATGTACCCGATCACACTTGCGCACGGAGGCGGTGTCGGCTGGGCTGTCGAATACATTCTCGCCAATTTGCCTAAATCCGAGTGAGGGCCGATTGGCGGCGAGGACGCAAGGCAAGTGAGAGGCACGCCTCATAGGAAATCTCCCCGGCCTTGTGATATGCCAGCGATCGCCTTCAGGACTTCGGCCGATCAGCCAGCCGACTGCTTACCTGTTGGGGTCTTCGACGCTCCCTGCTAGGGGCCGCGCCCACATGATCAAGATCGACAATCTCACCGTCCGCCTCGGCGGCCGCCCCATTCTGCAGGACGCGTCTGCTGCGATCCCGAGCGGGAGCCGGATCGGGCTGATCGGTCGCAACGGGGCCGGAAAATCGACGCTGATGAAGGCGTTGATCGGCGAGATCGAGCCGGACAACGGCTCGATCGAAATGCCGCGGCGCGCGCGCGTCGGGTATATCGCGCAGGAAGCGCCGAGCGGATCGACCACCCCGTTCGAGGCGGTTCTGGCCGGGGATACGGAGCGTGCCAGCCTGCTCGAAGAAGCGGAAACCTGCAGCGACATGGATCGGCTGGGCGACGTCCACGACCGGCTGCTGGCGATCGATGCCTACGCGGCCCCATCGCGCGCCGCGATCATCCTGACCGGTCTGGGGTTCGACGAAGAGATGCAGGCGCGTCCGATCGATACGTTCTCGGGCGGCTGGAAGATGCGCGTGGCGCTGGGTGCCCTGCTGCTGTCCAATCCCGACATCCTGTTTCTGGACGAACCTTCGAACCACCTCGATCTGGAAGCCACGCTCTGGCTGGAAAGCTTCCTCAAGGCGTATCAGGGCACGCTGGTCATCATCAGCCACGAACGCGACCTGCTGAATAAGGTGGTCACTGCGATTCTGCATCTGCAGGACGGCAGACTGACAGTCTATCCCGGCGGCTACGACGCGTTCGAGAAGCAGCGCGCCGAACGCGCCGCGCAGCTGGCGGCGGCAAAGGCCTCGCAGGATGCCCAGCGCGCACGGCTGGAGGACTATGTCGCGCGCAACAGCGCCCGCGCCTCCACTGCCAAGCAGGCTCAGTCGCGCGCCAAGATGCTGGCCAAGATGCAGCCCATCGCGGCGCTGATGGAAGATCCGAGCCTCAGCTTCGACTTCCCAAGCCCCGACGAAATGCGCCCTCCCCTCATCACGCTCAATCTTGCGGCGGTGGGGTATGACGAGAAACCCATTCTCCAGCGGCTGAACCTGCGGATCGACCCGGATGACCGGATCGCGCTGCTGGGGCGCAACGGCAACGGCAAGACCACGCTTGCTCGGCTTCTGGCCGGACAACTCGCGCCGATGGACGGGGAGATGAACGTCTCGGGCCGGATGCGGGTGGGCTATTTCACGCAGTACCAGGTCGAGGAATTGTCCTCCGATGGCACTCCGCTCGATCACATGACCCGCGCGATGGACGGCGCTTCCCCCGGAGCGGTTCGTGCGCAACTCGGGCGGTTCGGGTTCTCCGGCCACCGCGCGACGGCCAAAATCGCCACGCTTTCGGGTGGCGAGCGCGCGCGTCTGGCGCTGGCTCTTATCACACGCGACGCGCCGCATCTTCTCATCCTCGACGAGCCGACCAACCACCTCGACGTGGATGCGCGCGAGGCGCTGGTGCAGGCGCTGAACGATTTCGACGGCGCCGTCATCCTGATCAGCCACGATCGGCACATGGTCGAACTAACCGCCGATCGGCTGGTGCTCGTCGATGACGGGCTGGCCAAGGATTACGCCGGGAGCATGGAGGATTATATCGACTTCGTGCTTGGCCGGAACCAGCCCAAGGAGCCGGGCAGCGCGAAGCCGAAGAAGGACAAGCGCGGCTCCGCCAAGGATCGAGAGGCCCTGCGCCTTGCCCGCAGCAATGCGAGCGCATCGGAAAAGGAAGTGACGCGGCTTCAGGACAGACTCGCAAAGCTCGACCGGGCGCTGGCCGATCCTGATGGCCCTTCCGGCACATCGCCTGCCGATCTGATGCGCGATCGGGCCAAAGTCGCTGAGAAGCTCGAAGAGGCCGAACTTCAATGGCTCGACGCGCAGGAAAGCCTCGAAAAGGCCGGGGCCTGATCGCAATGCGAACCCGGCTCAGCGTGTGCCCGCGCAAAAGGCGGTTCGGCAGCGAAAGAGAGGCGCTGACCGCGGCGATCGAAGCGCCGCTGGACCTGCGCTATTATCGCTGCGATCGCTGCCGCGCATTCCACCTTACGAGCCGCCGCAAGGGCAAACGCTTGCTTCGCCCGCCTCCGGCAGAAGGCCTCGCCCCATGAGCGGCATCATCCTGTTCAACAAGCCTTACGGCGTACTCTCGCAATTCACCGACGAGCGTCAGGGCACCCCTCGTCCCACGCTGGCCGATTTCATCGACGCACCGGGCTTTTATCCTGCAGGTCGGCTGGATTTCGACAGCGAGGGATTGATGGTGCTGTGCGACGATGGGCGCACACAGGCGCGCATCGCCGATCCGCGCTTCAAGCTTCCCAAGACCTATCTTGCGCAGGTCGAAGGCGAGCCCGACGAGATGGCGCTGGAGGCTTTGCGCAAGGGCGTGAAGCTGAAGGAAGGGCTCACGCGGCCGGCCATGGCGGACTCCATCGCCGATCCGGCCCTCTGGCCGCGCGATCCGCCCATTCGCGTGCGCAAGACCATACCCGACAGCTGGCTGCGCCTGACCATCACGGAAGGCCGCAACCGGCAGGTCCGGCGCATGACAGCGGCGGTCGGCCATCCCACGCTCAGGCTGGTCCGCTGGTCGGTGGGAGAATGGACGCTGGACGCATTGGCCCCCGGAGCATGGCGGCGGGTCTGATCGTGCCGCCGGTCAGTCGACATTATCCGGGGCGAGACAGCCGCGATTGACCAGATCGACGATCAGCTCGGCCACTTGCGGATCGGCCATCGTCTCCTCTGCCAGACAGAATCGCGTTTCCGCACAGAGCCGTTCCGCAACTCTCGCAGCGACACCCTGACACAGGCAGCCGCGGCCATCGACGAACAGCATCACGGCATCGTCGCTCTGGCGAATAAACGAAAACCGGCTTGCCGGATTGCGCTGGAACGCAGTGTCGCTCTGTACGAGATCGCCGACGGAAACCGGCTCCTCTGGCGACCAGTCGATCCGCTCGTCCTTGGGCGTCGTGACATAGGCGCCGATCCATGCCGCAAATGCGTCCCTGTCCGCCATCGCGCTGACCACCATGTCGTGCAGCCGCCCGACCGCTTCCGGTGAAATCTCGCCCGGATTGGCATCGGCGGCGAGCGCGGCATCGGTATACCGGTCGTCCTCCTGCAGCGTATCGAGCACGTGATCCGCGAAAGCCGACACCAGATCGCCGCGCGAGGGGGCGCGAAAACCGATCGAATAGGTCATGCAATCGTCGCCGACCGCCACCCCATCATGCGCGAAGCCCGGCGGCACGTAGAGAATATCGCCGGGATCGAGCACCCATTCCTCCTCCGGTTCGAAGTCCGCAAGCAGCCGCAGCCCGTCATGCGGCAGCAAAGGCGCGCTGTCGTCGCACCGTTTGCCGACACGCCAGCGCCGTCGGCCCAGCCCCTGGACGAGGAACACATCGTATTGATCGAAATGCGGCCCCACCCCGCCGCCATCCGAAGCATAGCTCACCATGACGTCGTCGATCCGCCAATCGGGAATGAAGCGGAACGGTTCGATCAGTTCGGCCACCTGGGGCACGTGATGGTCGACAGCCTGGACGAGCAGCGTCCAGGGACAATCGCCCAATCGGGCGAAGCGGTCCGGCGCGAGGGGGCCCTCTTCCAATTCCCATCGACCAGGCGCGGAATGCCGTACGAGGCGGGATTCGACCTCCGCCTCGCATGCGAGACCCGCCAGCTCGTCCGGTTCGAGCGGGTTGGACCAATCGGTCCAAGCCTCTCGGATAAGCAGCGGGCGCCCTTGCCAGGTCTCGTCGAGGAAACGCTGCGGATCGAAAGCAAGGGGGGATTCCATTTCAGGCGCGCTAGCACGGCCTGATTTCCAGGTCACTCCGGCGAAATGGCAGCGCGCGACTTTCCCCCGTCGAGACGGTGTGTCAATTGCCGCGCAGCCAGCCGCAGCAGACGCTTCGGCACATCATTCCGGGTTTTGCGTTGAACAGTCCATGCGTGATCGTCTTTTCATCCTGTCCCAGCATCTCCTTCCCAAACAATGGCTGACCCGGCTTGCGGGGCGCGTTGCGAATGCGCGGCGCGGTCGGTCGACGACTGCGCTGATCCGCTGGTTCGTCGCCCGATACGGCGTGGATATGAGCGAAGCCGAGAATCCCGATCTCGCGAGCTATCAATCCTTCAACGACTTCTTCACGCGCCCCCTTAAGTCCGGCGCCCGCCCCCTGGCCGATGCGGCTTTCGTGTCGCCGGTCGATGGCGCGATCAGCCGGTTGGGCGATATCGAGGATCACCAAATCCTTCAGGCGAAGGGCCATCATTTCACGACCACCCAGCTGATCGGCGGCGACGCAGAACTGGCCGAGTGCTTTCGACATGGGCGCTTCGCCAATCTATACCTCTCTCCGCGCGATTATCATCGCATCCACATGCCGTGCTCCGGCCGGTTGGAACGGATGATCTACGTGCCGGGATCGCTGTTTTCCGTAAATCCGGTGACGGCACGCGGCGTCCCCGGATTGTTCGCGCGCAATGAACGGACCGTGTGCGTATTTCGCTCCGAAACGCATGGGCGGTTTGTGATGGTCCTGGTGGGGGCCACGATCGTCGGCAGCATGGAGACAGTGTGGCACGGCGTCATCAACCCGAAACGGACGGGCAAGGTCGCGCAATGGGATTACGCGGATCGCGAGATCGTCCTCGATCAGGGCGAGGAAATGGGGCGGTTCCGCCTTGGTTCGACCGTCATCATGCTATTCGAAAAGGACACGATCGCGTTCAATCGGGACTGGAAGCCGGAATGCGGCGTTCGGCTGGGCGAAAAGATGGGTGAGAGTATTACCTAACGGCGTTTCCTGTCAGGCCGCCAGTGCCGCACTTTCGCGTTCAATCTTTTCGGCGATGATATCGATCATCGCGCGCATTTCTGGTTCCTGCTTGCAGGCCAACAAGGCCTTTTCCGTTTCGAGGCATTGTCTGCCGAGTTCTTCCGCGCCGAAATGCGCAGCGGTTCCGGCAATCTGGTGCAGCAGACCGCCGATTTCGGCGCGTGCGGCATCATCGATCGTTTCGTCGTCGCGCGCCGCAGCGATCGCTTTCAGGGTCATGGTCAGGCGATCCGCAAACATCTTGCGCAGTCGCGGACTGGTATTTTCTGTTTTGGCTGCGGCGGGCGGCTGGCCGCCCCCTCCTTGCGATGCCCCTGTCCATTGGCCGATCGCTTTCATCAGATCCTTCATCCGCAGCGGCTTCGCCAGATGGCCCTGCATTCCGGCGGCGCGGCATTGGCGGATATCGTCGGCATAGGCGTTGGCGGTCACCGCAATAATCGGAAGCTTCCCCGGAGAGACGCCCGCCTCGCGGATCGCCGTCGTAGCGCCAATCCCGTCGAGTACCGGCATCTGCATATCCATCAGCACCAAGTCGAACGGCTCGCCCTTTTTCTCGGCCATTCGGACCATGGCAATCGCCTCGCGGCCGTTTTCGGCCAGCTCGCAGGTATGGCCGCCCTTTTCGACCATCGCGCGCGTCAGTTCTTGATTCACCGGATTGTCTTCCGCCACGAGAATCCTGAGCGCGGTGGACGCGGCAGGCTCAGCTTCGGGCTGCGCGGGGACTTCGGCGACGTCTGGCTGGTCCGCGTCGGCCACCGAGATCGGCAGGTCCAGAATGAAGGACGATCCCCTGCCGACCTCGCTTTCGGCGCGCAATTCCCCGCCCATGAGCCGCGCGAGCCGGGCGCTGATCGGCAGGCCCAGACCCGTCCCGCCGAAGCGGCGTGCGATCGTCTCGTCGGCCTGCGTGAATTTCTCGAACACGCTGTCCAGCCGGTCTGCGGGAATCCCGATACCCGTGTCGCGCACAGTGATCCGAAGCGACCGGCCCTCGCCGCTTTCGTCGGGCAGGACCGCCAGGCCCAAAGCCACTCCGCCCTGTTCGGTGAACTTCACTGCATTGCCGAGCAGGTTCAGCACAATCTGGCGAAGACGCATCTTGTCGATCACCACCCTTGGGGGAAGAAGCGGGTCGATATCGAGGTCGAGACTGATCCGCTTGGCTTGCGAAGCCGGTTCCATCAGCCGAAGGCAGCTGCGCATTGTGTGGCGTAGATCGGTCGGCTCGCCGTTAACGCTCATCTGGTTCGCTTCGATCTTGGCGAAATCGAGCAGATCGTTGAGCAGGCGCAGCATCGCATTGCCCGAATCCGCGACCATTCCCAGGCGGCGGCGCTGGGCCGGATCCTCCGCTTCGCTCAGAGCAAGTTCGGTAAAGCCGATGACCCCGTTCATCGGCGTGCGGATTTCGTGGCTCATATTGGCGAGGAAGCTGGTCTTCGCCTCGTCGGCGGCGCGGGCGCGATCACGCGCTTCTGTAAGGTGCCGGCGCATCTGAACCTCCTCGGTTCGATCGATAATCACGCCGAACAGGGTCTTGGCCGCAGGCTTCGGGACACCCGCTATCGCTGCAGAATTCCCCTCGCCCCCTGCATGTCCGATCACTTCGACGTGCCGGATGCTGTCGTCGGCCTTCACCAGTCGCGCGGCAAACCGAAAGCCCGATCCGTTCATGGAAGCATCGGCAATCGCCTGTTCCACGATCGGGCGGTCTTCGGGATGGTAAAGCTCGATCGCGTGGTCGAGCCCGGGCGGCGTCTCCCCTTCGATGCCGTGCAGGCGATAGACCTCGTCCGACCATTTCACGGTCCGTGTTTCAAGATCGACATGCCAGTGACCGACATGCGCCGTCGCCTCGGCAAGATTGAGCATGCGATTGCGTTCGGCCACTTCGGCGGTGGCCTCTTCCACCTTGCGGACCACCAGCGCCTCGCGCCGGGAAAAGGATATCAGCAGGACCCCGAGCAGGATCGTCATCATGACGCCCGCCAGCAGGACGACGAGCGGTTCGTTGGACGTGACACGCTCTTCGAAGGCGGGGAGCGAGCGCCAACGCAGCGTGATGGGCTCGTTCGCCATCTCGATCGTGCGTACGATTTCGAAGTGCGACGTGCGCGTCTCGTCTACATTGTTCGCATACATGAGATCGGCTTCGTCCGTGCCGCTTCCGAAGAAGACTTCGAGCGAGAAGTCGCTTCCCTGTCGCGGCGTAAGTTCGGCGAGAAAATCCGCCGCGATCAAAGGCGAATAGGACCAGCGCCGACCATATTCGGGATCGTCTTCCGCGATCGGACGCATCAGCAGAAAACCGACGCCGTGTCCTGAATCCTGTACCAGCGCGATCGGACGCGTGATGGTCGCTTCGCCGGTCGCTTCGGACAAGGCAATGGCTTCGCGCCGCCCTTCCTCAAAAGACAGATCGAGGCCGAGGGCGGCGAGATTGTCTTCCAGCGGTTCGATGCGATCGATGATGAAATGGTGTTCCCGTACCAGCTTGGGATGGACTTCGAACCGATTGCCGAATTCGCGCCCGAACTCGGCACGGAAATCATCCATCTTGTCGGCGCCGACATGGCGGAAGATGCCGAGGCCGCGCATGCCTGGATAGGACTGATCGAGATCGATACGGCTTACATAATCGTTCCATTCTGCCGGCGAAACATGGTCGCTCAGCGCCGCGAAGGCACCTGCGGCCTCTATCGCGCGCGAGTAATTTCCAAGACGGTAGGCAAGAGCCTGTTCCGTATCCGTCGCCAGAGCGGCAAAGCTCGCCTCGGACTGGACGTATTGATTTTCCGCAGCATGGCGCGTGGCGTAAAAGGTCAGGAGCAGCGTGGTGGTCAGACACGCGGCGATCAGCGCGCTCGGCCCGCGCAGCGGCGATCCACGCCACAGGATCCTGACCGGGGACAGGCGCGAAAAGAGCAGGATCGGAACGACGAAGGCGATGCCCAGCATATCGCCGAAAGCCCAAGTCGACCAGTTTTCTAACAGATTTTCCGGCCTGACAATTCCGGCCGCCCATAATGCTCCGACACCGATCGTGCCCGATATCAGGCAGGGGGTGACAAGGGCACCGATCAACGCCGACAGCTGGCGCACTTCGCGCGCGTCGATGTCCGGACAGAGGCGTCGCATCAGCGCACAGCCTGCCAGCGCCTGAAGGGCCGCACCGATGCCGACAGTCGCCGCGATCGCGAGCGGAATCATGGCCTCGCTTACCGTGCCGACGCCTTCGAACCCCTGCAGCATATTGATCGCTGCAGACCCCATCCAGACGCCGATCCACATGCGCGGACCGCGCAGCATCAGCGCCGCCAGCGCCACGCCGGATGCCGGCCAGACGAGCGTCGCATAACCGGGCGGCACGGCCAGCGAGAGCCCGATATACCCGGCCATGAAATAGCAGACGGCGAGCAGCATCGCATCGAGCAGCCAGCGAAGGCGAGCGATCGGTCCCAAGCCAAACCTGCGTTCCGCAAGTGCGTGCGGACGCACGCTTTCGAGCGCGACAGGGCCCGGTGCGTTTTCGTCCGGCACGAGTTCGGAATGGATCACATTAACCACCTAAGCACTTCGCAACACACCGGATCGAGTGATGGAAGGCCTACGTGGCGCAGGTAAAGATATCGCGAATGGGCAAAACCGCGCGCGATCGGGCACAGATCCCTGGAGTGCGAACGAATGGCGAGCAAAATAGAGCGCGCATTTCGGCGCGCGATCGGCTAAGGGGGCTGCAAGCTCGTGCGCCCGCAGGCGCTCGCTCCCCGCTCCCATCAGCGAATCACCGTCTCCGCTCCCGGCCGCAGCGCCGCGCGCGCCGCCTGAAAGTTCCTCCCCCCATGCCGTTTCCCGAATCCCCCGCCCCGCTCGCCCAGGCTCTCACTGCCCGCGGTTACGATACGCCCACTTCTGTCCAGCAGGCCGTGCTGGAGCCCGAAGCGCATGGCCGCGACCTCGTCGTCTCCGCGCAGACCGGTTCGGGCAAGACGGTCGCCTTCGGGCTCGCTTTCGCCGATCAGGTGCTCGGCGATGATGGCCAGCTCCTGTCGCGCGGCGCGCCCTCGGCCCTCGTGATTGCGCCGACGCGCGAGCTGGCGCTACAGGTCAGCAAGGAACTGCACTGGCTGTACGAAAAGACCGGCGCGCGGATCGCGTCCTGCGTCGGCGGTATGAACCCGCAGGCCGAACGCCGCGCGCTGAAGGCGGGCGCCACCATCGTGGTCGGCACGCCCGGCCGCCTGCGCGATCATATCGAACGCGGCGCGCTCGACCTGTCCGGCCTTGCAGTCGTGGTGCTCGACGAAGCGGACGAGATGCTCGACATGGGCTTTCGCGAAGAGCTCGAATACATCCTCGAAGCGACGCCCGATGGCCGACGCGTGCTGATGTTCTCGGCCACCATGCCGCGGCCGATCGAAGCGCTAGCCCGCCGCTATCAGCGCGATGCGCTGCGCATCGCTACCGGGGGCAAGGATCGCGGACATGGCGATATTGCCTATCAGGCCGTCGCCATTCCCCCGTCCGCGACCGAGAACGCGGTGGTCAACCTGCTGCGCTTCCACGAGGCGGAAACGGCGATCCTGTTCTGCGCCACGCGCGAACGCGTGCGGCAATTGCACAGCGCGCTTCAGGATCGCGGCTTCGGCGTGGTCGCTCTTTCCGGCGAACATTCCCAGTCGGAGCGCAATCAGGCGCTCCAGACGCTTCGTGACGGACGCGCGCGGGTCTGCGTCGCCACCGATGTCGCGGCGCGCGGTATCGATTTGCCCACGCTCACGCTCGTCATCCATGTCGATCTGCCGCGCGATGCGGAAACCCTGCAGCACCGCTCGGGCCGCACCGGGCGCGCGGGTCGCAAGGGGACGGCGGTGATGGTGGTGCCGTTCAACCAGCGCCGCCGCACCGAAAGCATGCTGCGCCATGCGGGTATCGAAACCGCGTGGATCGACGTGCCCGACCGCAAGGCCGTGCTCGCGCAGGATCGCTCGCGCATGCTCGAATCCCTGATGCAGCCGATCGATAACGACACGGTGGACGGGGCCGACCGCGAACTCGCCGATACGCTGCTGGCCGAACGCAGCCCGCAGGACATCGCGCTGATGCTGGTGCAGGCCCATCGCGCGAAGATGCCGCAGCCCGAAGAGTTTTCCGCGCAGACGATCGATGCCCATCGCGCCGCGCAGAAGGAAAGGCATCGCGCCGGGTTCGAGGATACGGTCTGGTTCCGGCTCGACGTGGGCCGCCGCCGCAATGCCGATCCGCGCTGGATCCTGCCTATCCTGTGCAAGCGCGGCGGTATCACTCGTAACGAGATCGGCGCGATCCGCATCGCGCAGAACGAAACGCATTTCCAGATCCCCCGCGCCGTCGCCGACAGCTTCGCGAAGACTGCGGCCCAGACTGCCGGGCAGGATGAAAAGGGCGGCGAATTTACGATCGAGCGCGCGCCGGAGGGACCGCGCGTCCAGGCGCGAGAGAATGGCCGCAAGAAGCGGCATAAGGATTTTCACGCCAAGCCGTCCAACCGGCACGACGCTAAGCGCAAGCGCAAAGCATAAGAGGGCGGTCAATCCTCCGGAACGGTGCTCGCCTGTGCCATCAAGTCCATAAGGTTGCGCGCGGCCTCCCGATCCTCTTCGTGCTCGAACGCAACGTCGAGATCGGGGGCCGCATCGAACATGTGCAGTAGCGTCCAAAGCGCGAAGCGCCGCCCGCGATCCTTTTCCAATCCGAAATCGACTCGCATTCGCTCGACTCCGGCGCGGGTGGCATCTGGTTCGATCGCGGCGAGGTCGCGCGTTCCGAAATAGTTCTGCATGAGGTCGGCTAGGTCCATCATCATGCGCTAGCCGACCGGGGCGACGATGCAAGCGCTTGCCCCAAGCCGTCGCGCCCCGCATGCAACCGCGATGCAGTCCCGTTCCAGTCCCATCGCATCCCGCATAGATAGCCGCGCCATCTGGGCGATCGCCCTGCCCGCAATGGTCACGAACGTCGCCACCGCGCTCATCGGCGTGGGCGATATGTGGATCGTGGGCCGATTGGGCGACGCGCCGACGCAAGGTGCGGTCGATATCGGCGCGCGGCTGTTTGCCACGCTGTTCGTCGTCATGAACTTCCTCAAGACCGGCACGACCGGCCTCGTTGCACAGGCCGGGACGCGCGGCGCGGGCAGTGCCGGCGGCGAGGCGCAGGCCGCCTTGTTGCTGCGGGGACTGGCAGTCGGGACTGGCATCGCGCTGGTTCTGCTGATCGCGAAACCGATCCTGCTTCCCTGGCTGCTCGATGTCCTGGGCGCAGAAGGCAGGGTGCTGGAAGCCGCACGAATCTACGCCGATATCCGCTATTGGAGCGCGCCCGCCGTGATGGCGAATTTCGCCTTGGTCGGCTTTCTCGTCGGACAGCGGCGGATGCGCGCGGTGCTTGTTTTCGAGGTCGCTTACAATCTCCTCAACCTCGCGCTCGGCCTGTGGCTGGCGCTCGGCCTCGACTGGGGCATTGCGGGGATCGGCTGGTCGAGCTTCGTGGCCGAATACGCCAAGCTGCTGGCAGTCTCTCTGTTTGTCATGCGCGGGGAGACGGTGCGCGCGATACGGGCCGCCGCCCGGAACGCCGCGATCCTCTCGCCTGCGAAATTGCGCCCCTTCCTTTCGGTCAATCGCGACCTGTTCCTGCGCACGGTGGTGCTGATGATCGCGCTCGCCGCGCTCACCCGGCTCAGCGCCGAGCGCGGCCCGGTGGTGCTGGCGGCAAACGGGATTTTCCACCAGCTCTTCTTGCTGATGGCGCTGCTGCTGGACGGGTTCGAGAATGCCGCACAGGTCCTGAACGGAGAGCGGCGCGGGGCCGACGACCGGGCAGGCTTCACCGGCTATATGCGCGCGATCCTATGGCGCGGCTTCGCGCTCGCTGCGGGAGTATCGATCGCTCTGGCGCTGTTTGCCGGGCCGCTGATCGACACCTTCGCCGCAACGCCCGCCGTGGCCGAAACCGGGCGGTCCTATGCGCTTTGGCTCACGATCATGCCGTTTGCAGGCGTCGCGGCCTTCGTGTTCGACGGCGTATTCGTCGGGGCGAGCTGGACGCGCGCCCTGCTCGTTTCCATGATCGGCGCAGCGGCGGTCTATGCGGCGTCGCTATGGCTGACGTGGCCGCTGGGCAACGACGGGCTGTGGCTGTCCTTCGTCCTGTTCCTGGCGCTCAGAGCGGTGTTCCAGATGATGCTGGTGCCCCGCCTGTTGCGCCAGGAATTCGGAAGCGATTGAACCTCAGCGCGGCAGGATCGCGCCCGGCTCGTTCGCCAGAATGCCGACCACCTGCGTCCATACCGCCACGTTCTGGCGCAGCTGGACCGGGTCGATCTTGTCCAGCGTGTCGTCGGGCGTGTGATGCAGGTCGAAATAGCGTGTGCCGTCCTGCTGCAGATCGATGATCGCGGTCTTCTGGTCGCGGGCGATGTCGATATCCGCGCCGCCGGTAGCCACCAGCGCGCCATTGGCAACGCCGAAGCGCGCAACCGCGCTGGCGATCCGGGCGTGCAGCGTCGGATTGGCTTCGCGGAAATTGCTTTCGAACCGCCAGATGCGGTCCGCGCCGAAATCGCTTTCCAGCCCGACCGCGATCGGCTCGTCGATATGGGCTGCGCTATAGGCTTTCGAGCCCCACAGGCCGGTTTCCTCCGCTCCCGCCATCAGCACGCGAATGGTGCGCAGCGGCTGCGCGCCCGAAGCCGCATGCTTCGCCGCTGCCGCGACAATACCGCACCCCGCCGCATCGTCGAATGCGCCGGGGCTGTTCCACCAGCTGTCGAGATGACAGGCGACGAGGACAGGCGGCAGTGACGGATCGCGTCCGACGATCTCGCCGACGACATTGCCGCTGGTCGTCATGCCCAGATTGCGCGGCGTCAATGTCAATTTCATGCGAATGGGCGTGCCCTGCGCCCGATCGAACATGCGCTCCAGATTGGCAGCGTCCGGCAGGCTTAGTGCGCCCGCTGGCGTCGGTGCGACTCCGTCGGGAAAGCTGGTGCCACCGGTATGCGGATTGCGGTGATAATCGGTCCCCACAGCCTTGATCACCGTCGCGATCGCGCCCTTGCTCGCCGCGATCCCGGCGCCGACCCAGCGAGCGGGGCCTGCGAAGCCGTATTGCGAGCCGTCCTGCGTCGGCGTCATCGCGTGGCTGATATAGGCGATCTTGCCTGCAAGGCTGCCATCGGGCGCGGCGCGCAGGGCGTCGACATTCTCGAATTCGACCACTTCGGCCTCTATTCCCTCAGGCCCGGTGGAGGCGCTGTTGCCGAGCGGCTGGATCACCAGCGGCTGGGGGAAAGGGCTCAGAATCTCGGCCTTATGGGTATCGCCCGGGATCCAGGTCTCCATTCGGAAAGGTTCGTCCGCGACGTTCGTGAAGCCATTGCGCGTCAACCACGCCATCGCCCAATCGCGTCCGCGCTTTTCGGCTTCGGTCCCCGCCTGACGTGGGCCGACCTCGGTGGTGACGCCTTCCACGAAGTCCCAGGCATAGCGGTCCTCAGTCAGCGCGGCATCGGCAGCCGAGGCGACAGGATCGCTTTGCGCCATAACGGGCGCGGCGACGGTGGACAGGAGGGCGGCGGCGAGGATGGATGGTCTGATCATGTGCGCTGAGCTATCGTTCTCGCCCCGCCCTGCCAAGCGTCAAACTTGCCCCCTCCCCCGCCAGCCCCTATCTGGCGCGCATATTTTTCCCGAATCTCAAGATCTGAAGGAACGCCGCCCGTGTCCGCCCAATACGCCTATGTCATGAAGAACATGACCAAGACCTTCCCCGGTGCCCAGAAGCCGGTGCTGTCGAACATCAATCTGCAATTCTACCAGGGCGCCAAGATCGGCATCGTCGGCCCCAATGGCGCGGGTAAATCGACGCTGATCAAGATCATGGCCGGGATCGACAAGGATTACACCGGCGAAGCCTGGGCAGGCGAGAACATCACCGTCGGCTATCTGGAGCAGGAGCCGGAGCTCGACGAGAGCAAAACCGTGCTCGAAAACGTCAAGGACGGCGCGCGCGACACCGCCGACATGGTCGAACGCTTCAACCAGATCGGCATGGAAATGGGCGAGGAAGACGCCGATTTCGACGCGCTCAGCACCGAGATGTCCGACCTTCAGGACAAGATCGACGCGGTCGATGGCTGGACGCTCGACAACCAGCTCGAAGTTGCGATGGAAGCGCTGCGCTGCCCTCCGGGCGACTGGCCGGTCACCGATCTTTCGGGCGGTGAGAAGCGCCGCGTGGCGCTCACCCGCCTGCTGATCCAGAAGCCGTCGATCCTGCTGCTGGACGAGCCGACCAACCACCTCGATGCCGAAAGCGTCCAGTGGCTGGAAAACCACCTCAAGGAATATGCCGGCGCGGTGCTGATGATCACCCACGACCGCTACTTCCTCGACAATGTGGTGGGCTGGATCCTCGAACTCGATCGCGGATCGTACTACCCCTACGAAGGCAATTATTCGACCTATCTGGAAAAGAAGGCCAAGCGCCTCGAACAGGAAAGCCGCGAGGAATCGGGCCGTTCAAAGGCGCTCAGCCGCGAACTCGAATGGATCCGGCAGACGCCCAGCGCGCGCCAGACCAAGTCCAAGGCGCGTATCCGCAAGTTCGAAGAGCTTCAGGACAGCCAGAACGATCGCAAGCCCGGCAAGGCGCAGATCGTCATCCAGGTGCCCGAGCGCCTGGGCGGCAAGGTGATCGAGGCGAACAACATCTCCAAGGCCTATGGCGACAAACTGTTGTTCGAAAACCTCTCCTTCATGCTGCCGCCGGGCGGCATCGTCGGCGTGATCGGGCCGAACGGCGCAGGTAAATCGACGCTGTTCAAGATCCTGACTGGCAAGGAAGAGCCCGATAGCGGCACGGTCGAAATCGGTTCGACCGTCCATCTCGGCTATGTCGACCAGAGCCGAGATCATCTCAATCCGTCGAACAATGTCTGGGAGGAAATTTCGGACGGGCTCGATTACATGAAAGTCAACGGCCACGACACCAGCACCCGCGCCTATGTCGGGGCGTTCAACTTCAAGGGCCAGGACCAGCAGAAGAACGTCGGCAAGCTGTCCGGCGGCGAACGCAACCGCGTCCACATGGCCAAGATGCTGAAGGAAGGCGGCAACGTCCTGCTGCTGGACGAGCCGACCAACGATCTCGATGTCGAAACCTTGGGCGCTCTCGAAGAAGCGATCGAGAACTTCGCTGGCTGCGCCGTGGTCATTTCGCACGACCGCTTCTTCCTCGATCGCCTGGCGACCCACATCCTCGCCTTCGAAGGCGATAGCCATGTGGAATGGTTCGAAGGCAATTTCGAAGCCTACGAAGAAGACAAGCGCCGCCGCCTCGGCGATGCGGCGGATCGGCCTACGCGACTGGCTTACAAGAAGCTGACGCGCTGAATTGAAGAGGGCGGACGGTTTGTCCGCCCTTTTTCTTTGCAAGCCTGCGATTTGCGGCATCGCTGGCTTCGTTGCGATTACGCCGTCGTCACCTATCTCCAATTTGCCATCGCGCTACTTCGTTTGACACATCGCGGTATGGTTCCCACATTGGAGAGGACGCGCTCGATACGCGGGCGCATTTCCCGACGGCGCGCTTGGGCTCGCTCCCGCAGCGTCGCGAACACGAAATCCCAAAAGGATATTCATGACCACTCCCACAAACGGCGACACCGTGACCATCGATTACGTCCTCAAGCGGGGCGACGGCCAGGAGGTCGGCAACACCGCGCAGAGCGGGCCGCAGGACGTGCAACTTGGCGCCGGTCAGATCTTTCCGCAGATCGAAGCTGCGCTTACCAGCATGACGGTGGGCGACGAGGAAAGCGTCTCGATCCCCTGCGACAATGCCTTCGGCGAGCGTCAGGAAGCGCTGGTCGTCGATATTCCGCGCGAAAACCTGCCGCCCGAGCCTGCGCCCCAGCCGGGCATGGCCTTGCAGGCGCAGCAGCAGGATGGCTCGCCGATCACGCTCTATGTCGTCGAAGTCGGTGACACGACGGTCAAGGCCGACGGCAACCACCCGCTCGCGGGCGAGGATCTGACCTTCGACATCACTCTGCGCGACATCAAGCAGGCCGCGTGATGCACGAGCGGCGGGCGATCGGATAGACGATCGCCCGCCGCATCGATTTTCAAGGCCGCGTGACGCGGTCGGGAAGCCAGCGCTACGGCGCCACCCATCGGCCTTCGCCGCGCAGGAATTGCGCGCGCACATGGCCGTCATTCGACAGATAAAACCAGTCCGCTTCCTCGACCGTCAGGAGCAGAACGGCGAAATTCGCGCGCGCAGGTTCGAGTTCTTCATCGCTAGGCTCGACGCCTTCGAATTGTGCGGGCAATCCACTGGTCGGTTCATCCGAAACGGCACCCGGACCCGCCCCCAGATAGCAGCGACGGGCGAAATTGGTCGCCTCCTCCCATGCCGTGTCCGCAGTCGGGCCGTAATGCTCGATCCGCCCGATCCCGCGACACCGGATCTGGACCTTCGCGTCTTTATCGTAGAACAGCGCACCCACCGGCGCCCCTTCGCCGATCGCCGCCACTTTCGGCGCGCGCGCATCGGTGTTGAAGCGCAAAATCCAGTTTTCCTCGTCAAACGCGCGCAGGACCATGATGCGCGCATCAGCATCCGCAGTGGCGATAGCGGGGAGATGGAAGGCCGAGCGACGATCGGACGCGCCCTCCTTCAACCGCTTGGCAATATCCTTGCGAACGTCATCGAGAGTGTCGAACATGGTCCCGGTGAGACAGCGTCGCGGCGCTGCTGTCAATCGCGAGATCGTTCAGGCAAGAGCACTCCAACATGAACAAAGCACCGCCCGAGCGGTTCAGTTTCGCGTCATGGCCCAAGCTCTATTCCTGCGGTATCGCTTAGGCGTTCAATCGAGCCGCAATGGTGGGGCGGCTTTCCAAGGGGAAGGACGATAGCTCCATGACGAACAATTTCTTGAAAGGCAGCGCATTGGGCGCCCTGGCAGCGGCGCTGGGATTGACGGCGCTGCCCGCTGCGGCTGCACCCACCGTCGATTTCGACGCGCCGATGACCGCCATCGATGTCGGCACGGGGAACGATGATGCGAAGCTGGCGCAGGATCGTGACCAACACCAGCGCTCACGCGGTGAGCGTGGCGAGCGTCGGCAAGTGTTTCGCCAGCAGCGCCCTTCCGCGCCCGATGCGGCGGTAGCGCCTCCACGAGCGCAGCGTGCGCAGGAAACGCGGCGTGCCGAACGGACCGAGCGTGCGCAAAGGTCGGAGCGGCGCGACGCCAATAGCGGCAATGTCTTCCGCCGTGCGAACGAGGCTCTGCGCGAACAGGCACAGGCCGACAGGGACCGCCGCGAGGCGCGTCGGGAACGTCGCGAGGACTGGCGCGAAGATCGGCGCGAACGCCGGGAAGATGCGCGCGAACGGCGGCAGGACCGCCGGGAGGATTGGCGCGAACGCCGTGCCGACCGCCGCGAGACCTGGCGCGACAATCGCCGCGATGCCTATCGCGATCAGCGCAATTACCGCGACCAGCGCGACCAGCGGAACTGGCGTCAAGACCGCTATCGCGACCAGCGCCAGGCCTATCGCGGCGGCCATTACGGTCGTTATTACGATGGACGTCGTTGGAACGATTATCGCGTCTGGAACCGCTCCGACTGGCGGCGCAATCAGCGCTATGACTGGCACCGCTATCGCGCGGCCAATCGCAGCCTGTTCAATATCGGGCGGTATTATTCGCCCTATCGCAATCACCGATACAATCGGCTTTCGATCGGCATCACGCTCGGGAGCGGGTTCTATTCGAACCGCTACACCATCAACGATCCGTGGCGCTATCGCCTGCCCGAAGTCTACGGCCCATATCGCTGGGTACGCTATTACGACGACGTGCTGCTGGTCGATATCTACAGCGGTGAAGTGGTCGACGCGATCTACGACTTCTTCTGGTAAATCGGTTTGCTTTGTCCGGCGGCTTTGAGAGTGGTCCGCCGGACATCTGGCCCCCGCAGCGCAAATTGCGTTCGCGGGGGCTTTTTATGTCAGCGTCAGACCTTGCCGAAGGGCAGCATCCGGAAGATGCCGCCATTCTTATCGAAGAAGGTGTGCTTCAACGCGCCCAGAATATGCAGGCCGATCAGATAGATGAAAATCGATCCGCCGGTTGCATGGGCCGAGAAGATCGCGCTGCCCAAGGATTTGTTCTCGCCCAGCGGGAGCGGCGGAATCGTGAACAGGCCGAACATGTCGATGCTGCGTCCGGTCAGCGAGTTGGCGATCCATGCCCCCAAGGGGAGAGCGATCAGCAGGACGTAGAAAACAACGTGCACCGTGCGTGCAAGAACCTTTTCCCATTTTGCGAGATCCGACGGCAAGGGCGGCACGGGGTGCGTCCAGCGCCATATCAACCGACCGAGCGTAAGCACCAGAATGAGAATGCCAAGCGCCTTGTGATTGGCAAAGATAGCGCCCTTCGCCGCCCCTTCGGCGTGGTGCGCCGCTTCGGCGATCCGCCAGTTCACGATGACCGCCACTGCAATCGTCCAGTGGAAAATCATGGCGCCCACGGAATAGCGGCGGGCGTTTCGAGTGTCGGACATACCTATCTCCCAAAGGCCCAGCGGGCCGATCGTCGTGGGATACCGCGTTTCGCCATTGCTTCAAGCGGCTCCTTGCAGCAGGCCCGTGGTTTGCTAAACCGGCACGCATGGCTTCCAGCGCGACTTACGACACTGCCGCCCTCCCCAATCCCGATCGCGCTGCACTGAAGCGCGTGGGTGCCGCAGTTCGGGCACGCCTGGCGAAGGACAGCGGGCTTTACAAATTCCCCACCGAGGAAGCGGAAATCTTCGCGCTCGGCGGGTTCCTGTCCCCTTCGGAATGCGAACGCCTGATTGCGATGATCGATGCGATCGCCAAGCCGAGCCAGCTGCACGACCAGGATTATGCCAAGGGCTTTCGCACATCCTATTCAGGCGATCTCGATCCGGCCCACGCCTTCGTCAAAAGCGTCTCGCGCCGGATAGACGACCTGTTGGGGATCGATCCGCGGTTCGGGGAATCGATCCAGGGCCAGCGGTATCTGCCGGGCCAGGAATTCAAACCGCACAATGACTGGTTCTATACCGACCAGCCCTATTGGAAATTCGAAAGCGAACGCGGCGGGCAGCGCAGCTGGACCGCCATGGCGTTTCTCAACAAGGTGGAAGAAGGCGGACACACTTATTTTTCCGAGATAGGCTCCGCAATCGAACCGGAGCCGGGCGTCCTGCTGATCTGGAACAACGCCCTACCCGACGGAACGCCCAACGAAGCGACGCTGCACGCCGGAACACCGGTGCTCAAGGGCGAGAAATACGTGCTGACGAAATGGTATCGTACCCGCGAATGGACCTGACCGCCCAGCCCCGATAGCCGGCGCGCACGGTCAGTCCGTGCTTTTGCGCGGCACCCGGAGCGTGGCGCGCAGGCCGCCTGGCTCCAGGCTGCTGTCGACCGATCCACCGATCCCGCCCAGCACACCTTTCATCAGCCGGGTTCCGGTACCCTGGCTGATCGCGTCGCGGCCCCCTTCGGCCATGCCGATATCTTCTCCCAACCGCTCGATCCAGTGGATCACGACCATATCGTCCTCGATTTCCCAGTCGATGTGGACACGGCCGTCGCCGCGCGACAAGGCGCCGTATTTGAGCGCATTGGTCGCCAGTTCGTGCAGGCTGAGACCCATTGGGGTGACGTGCTTGCGCGGTAATTCAATCGTCTCGCCCGCGATGTCGATCCGGTCGGCATTGGAGCTGCGATAAGGCTTCATGATCGCTTCGACGAGCGTGCGAAGATCGGAGCTGTCGGTTTCGAGCCCGCCGCCCGATAGCGAGACACGGTGCGCCGCCGCCAGCGCTTCGACGCGGCGCTGGATCTTTTCCGACAGCTCTTCGACCTCCTCGGCCCCGCGCGCGGACAGGCGCACGATCGCGGTCAGCACCGCGAAGAGGTTGTCGGTGCGATGCCGCAATTCGTCCGCCACGCGGTCGCTCTCGACGATGGTCTCGCGCGCGGCCAGCAATTCGGAAATGTCCCATTGCGACCCGAAGAAATATTCGAGTTCGCCGTCCGCATTGTAGATCGGGCCGATATGCACGGCGTTCCAGAAAGCGGTGCCGTCCTTGCGATAATTCAGAATGTCGACGACCGTATAGACCTGCCGGTCCACCGCTTCCCTCAACCGGGCGATCGAGGATTGCTGGGTCTTCTCGCCCTGCAGGAACCGGCAATTGCGTCCGATGATCTCGTCGATAGGGTAGCCGGTCAGTTCGACGAAGGCTTCGTTGCAATAGACGATCGGGCAATCGGGCTGATGGGGATCGGAAATGCATTGCGCCATCCGCGTCTGCGCGGTGGTCTGGAGGAACAATTGGTCGGCACCCAGGCGCAAAGAGGCCAGACGCGAGGGATGCCCCGCATCGTTGCGTTGCCGTTTTATCGAATTGCTACCATCCGCCAAATTGCGAATCCCTTCCGCCCGCGCTCAATCCTCGAGCGCATCCTTTATCAAAGCACGCGTG
The DNA here is from genome assembly GCF_017744235.1 of Erythrobacter sp. A6_0. NCBI lineage: Bacteria > Pseudomonadati > Pseudomonadota > Alphaproteobacteria > Sphingomonadales > Erythrobacteraceae > Erythrobacter > Erythrobacter sp. A6_0. The sequence goes on along the minus strand of NZ_JAGHQR010000001.1, from coordinate 420,053 downwards.
TTGTCGATCCCGTAAAGCGCGACGAAGCTTCCCATACGCGGGCCTTGGTCACTGCCCAATAACGTTTGATATAATGCCTTGAACCAGTCGCGTAGGGATTCGAAGCCGAGGCTCTCGTCCTTGCCGATTTCATAGATCGCGGTCTGGATGTCTTCGGCCGAAGTTCCGTCTGCCATCGCAGCCAGCTCTTCGTCCAGGCGGCGAAGGGCAGAGGCCTCGTTCGCCTCGGGCTTGCGGCGCTGGAGCGACGGGGCGACGAAATCGCGGTTATAAGCGAGCGCCTTGTCCACCAGCGCATCGAGATCGGGATGGGCCGCAGGGTCGGGATCGGCGATGTAATTGCCGAGATAGGACCACACCTGATCCCGATCCGCCTGCGCGCCGAGCACGCCGACGAGATTCAGCAACAGCGCGAACGTAACCGGCAGGCTGTCCCCCGCGCCGGGCGCTTCGCTGCCTTCGAACCCGCCATTCGCGCGCGCCAGATGCCAGACCGGATTGCCGAGCTGCTTGTCCAGATCCTGCTCCGCCAATCGCTCGCGGAACTGCCAGTAATCGTCCACTGCGCGCGGGATGACGCCGCCGTGCAATTGCTTGGCGCTCTTAGGATTGGGGAAGATGTAAAAGCCGAGCGATTCCTCGCTGCCATATTCGAGCCATTGCTCGATCGTCAGCCCGTTGCCCTTGGACTTGGAGATCTTCTCTCCCTTCTCGTCCAGGAAAAGCTCGTAGATCAGCCCGTCCGGCTTCCTGCCGCCGAGGACCTGCGCGATCTTGCCCGACTGGACGCCGGTATCGGTCAGATCCTTGCCGTACATCTCGTAATCGACGCCCAGCGCCACCCAGCGCATGGCGAAATCGACCTTCCACTGGAGCTTGGCCATGCCGCCCAGCGCGGATTGTTCGACTTCCGTCCCATCCTCGTCGGTGAAGCGGATCGTTCCGGCTTCGGCATCGATCACCTGCACCGGCACTTGCAGCACCCGGCCCGTGTTCGGGCTGATCGGCATGATCGGCGAATAGGTCGCCGCGCGCTCTGCCCGCAAGGTCGGCAGCATGATGTCGAGGATCGCCTGATCCTTCGCGAGCACCGTCTTCAACGCCTCGTCGAACGCACCGGAATTGTAACGGTCCGACGAAGCGACGAATTCGTAATCGAAGCCGAACCGGTCGAGGAATTCGCGCAGCATCGCATTGTTGTGCGCGGCAAAACTTTCATGCGCGGTATCGAAGGGATTGGGCACGCGGCTGAGCGGCAGGTGTAGATTGTCCTCCAGCAATTGCCGGTTGGGCACATTGTCCGGCACCTTGCGCAGGCCGTCCATATCGTCCGAAAAGGCGACGAGGCGCGTCTTGCCGTCTTCCGGCTTCGCCCCGATCAGCGCTTCGAATGCGCGGCGCACCAGCGTGGTGCGCAGCACTTCCTGAAACGTCCCGATATGCGGCAGGCCGCTGGGGCCGTATCCGGTTTCGAAAAGGACCGGCGATCCGTCCGGCTTCGTGCCATCGGGATAGCGCTTCAAAAGCCGTTGCGCTTCCTGAAAGGGCCAAGCCTTGGAGGAACGAGCGGCGGACATCAAATCGGTCATGGTCATAAGCGGGGCTTTCGCGGATGGACTGCGGTGTTGCAAGTGCGAAGCGCGCCGATCGGGGGCGGCACGTTGACACGCTTGGCGGTTGTAGGGCGAAGCAAACGCTTCGTTTTTCTCTTAACATTCAGCGGCCTGCCATCCGCACCTGCCAAACCGCTGTGGCCTTCGGATTTCGAAAGGTCACGCCGCGCCGCAACCACGCTCGCGGGACGTAAAGCACGGGGCATTGCGCGGTGGCGGTTCACTCCCCCGGATCTGGCAAATTCCGCGCCTGTAGGAAACCGGTTTCGCGCGCCTCTGTTTACTTTTCGTTCCCGGCTTGGAATAGCGCTCCGGTGAGCGAGCCCCTGCCCCTCCCCGCGATCCATGCCAGCCACGCAGGCACGTGGTTGCGCGATTCCAACGGCAGCACGCGCGGCTGCTCCAAGGGCGAGGCGGTGATGGCCGCCGCCGACACGCCGCTGCTGCTGCTGAACGCCCCGTTGGTGGCCAATCGCCTCGGCTATCCCGACCTGTCGGGCCTCGATCTTCTGGAGCTGTTCGCCTTCGTGCGCCCGGCCCGTTTCTGTGTGCCCACGCCGAAGGGGCTGGCCGAAGCGCTCGACCTCGCCGTGCCGGACAGCGACGATGAAGTGCCGCTGCTGCTGCAACGCGCCGCGGCGCGGATGATGGAGATCTGCGAAAGCACCGACTGGGCCGAGCGTGACGTAGCATGGTCGACCCTGCAATCGCTGGCGCGCCTGCGCTGGCCCTGGGCGCAGGTGCTGGCTCCACACGTCAGAAAGCCCGAGCGCGCGGAAAAATGGCTGTTCTCGCGCCTGCCCGAATGGGAAGAAGCGCCCGAGCGCGCACAGCCGCAACAGGTCGCGCTCGACGAGCTGGCGGTCGAAGGCCATCTGGAACGCCTGACCGGCGAAGGCGCGGAAAAGCGCGAGGGCCAACGCCTGTTCGCGCGCGGCGCGGGCAGCGTGTTCGCCCCGCGCGCGCAGGACAAGCGGCCGCATGTCCTGCTGGCACAGGCAGGCACCGGGATCGGCAAGACGCTGGGCTATCTCGCCCCCGCCTCCCTCTGGGCGGAACGGTCCGGCGGCACGGTCTGGGTATCGACCTATACCAAGAATCTGCAGCGCCAGTTGCGGCGCGAAAGCACCCGCGCTTGGCCCGAACGGCGCGCCGACGGATCGCGCCCGGTCGTGGTCCGCAAGGGGCGCGAGAATTATCTCTGCCTGCTCAATCTGGAAGACGCGCTGCAAGGCGGCTTTTCCGGCCGCCCCGCCATTCTGGCGCAGCTGGTCGCCCGCTGGGCCGCCTATTCGCAGGATGGCGACATGATCGGCGGCGACCTGCCCGGCTGGCTCGGCACCCTGTTCCGCAAGCGCGGGATCGCGGCGCTGACCGACCAGCGCGGCGAATGCGTCTATGCCGGGTGCCCGCATTACCGCAAATGCTTCATCGAACGCAGCGCACGGGCAAGCGCGCAGGCCGATCTCGTCATCGCCAATCACGCGCTGGTCATGGTCAACGCCGCGCGCGGGCGCGATCATGCGCAGCGCCCCACCCGCATCGTCTTCGACGAGGGGCATCATGTTTTCGATGCCGCCGATTCGACCTTTTCCGCCGCGCTGACCGGGCAGGAGACGATAGAGCTGAGGCGCTGGATCGTCGGCCCCGAACGCGGCAATCGCGGACGGCGGCGGGGCCTCGCTGCGCGCCTCGCCGATATTGCGAGCTATGACGAGGCCGGCGGCGAAGCAATCAAGGCTGCCGTCGCGGCAGCGCAGGATCTGCCTTCCGACGGCTGGCTCGCCCGGCTGGCGGATGGCACGCCGATGGGGCCGCTCGAAGCCCTGCTCGCCCAGGTTCGCGCCACCACCTATGCCCGCGACGAGAGCGGGCAGGAAGCGGGCTACGGGATCGAGACCGAGACCGCCTCGCTTCCCGGCGAACTGGTCGAGGCGGCGGGCACGGCGGCGCAGGCGCTTGCTGCCATCCGTACCCCGCTGATGAAACTGGCCGGGCGATTGGAAGCGGTGATGGCCGACGCGCCCGACTGGCTCGACGGACAAGGCCGTGCGCGCATCGAAGGGGCGCGCCATTCGCTCGCCTGGCGGATCGATCTGCTGGCCGCGTGGGAAGCGCTGCTGTCGCGTCTCGGCGGCCCGGCGGACGCGGATTTTGTCGACTGGCTGGCGGTCGATCGCAACGATGCGCGCGAATTCGATATCGGCCTGCACCGGCACTGGGTCGATCCGATGAAGCCCTTCGCCCACACCGTTCTGGAGCCTGCGCATGGCGTGATGCTAACCAGTGCCACGCTGACCGATCGGGGCGAGGAAGGGCCGGACTGGCCGCACGCGGTCGCGCGCAGCGGTGCCACCCATCTCGAAATCGCGCCGCGCACCAGCCAGTCGGACAGTCCGTTCGATTATGCGAACCGTGCCGAAGTGCTGATCGTGACCGACATCAGGCGCGGCGATATCGCGGGCCTTGCGGGCGCCTATGCGCGGCTGATCGAAGCGTCGGATGGCGGCGTGCTGGGCCTGTTCACGGCGATCCGGCGGATGCGGGCGGTGCATGGGCGCATCGCGGACCGGTTGGCGCGCGCGGGCCTGCCGCTCTATGCCCAGCATGTCGATCCGATCGATACCGGCACGCTGACCGATATTTTCCGCGACGATCCGCGCGCCAGCCTGCTGGGCACGGACGCGCTGCGCGATGGAGTGGACGTGCCGGGGCGCAGCTTGCGCTGCGTCGTCATGGAAAGCGTGCCCTGGCCGCGCCCGACCATTCTCCACCGCGCCCGCCGCGCCGCCGCGGCGGATGAACCGGGCGGCGCGAAGGGGCATGACGATCGCATCATCCGCGCCCGGCTTGCCCAGGCTTTCGGGCGGCTGATCCGCACGCGCGAGGATGCGGGCCACTTCGTCGTCCTCTCCTCCGCCTTCCCCTCGCGCTTCCTCTCCGCCTTCCCCGACGGCACGCCCGTCATCCGCCTGACGCTTGCGGAAGCTTTACAGCGCGTCGCCCACGGTGTTCATGCCGTCACGGGTAGCGAAACGGAGAGCGCGTGAAGATTCTCGGCCTGATGCGGCATGCGAAATCGGACTGGAACGATGGCGACACGCGCGATTTCGATCGCGGGTTGAACGCGCGCGGTCGCAAGGGCGCGCGGCTGATGGGCGATCATATTCGCAATCACGGGATCAAGTGGGACACGCTCATCGCCAGCCCCGCCCAGCGGGTCAAGACCACGCTGGAAGAGGCTTTGCCCGATCGGGAGCCCAATTGGGACCGCCGCCTGTATCTGGCCGGGACCGACACGATAATGGACGTGCTGCACGAAGCGACCGGCAAGGCCGTGCTGATCGCAGCCCACAATCCCGGCCTTGGCGACATGGTCCTTGAACTGGTCGCGCCGGCGCACGAAAACGCGCTGTTCGACGAGGCGAAGGTCAAATTCCCGACCGCGAGTTACGCCGTGTTCGAACTGGATATCGACGATTGGGCGGAGCTTGGGCCGGAATGCGGCAAGCTGGTCCACTTCGCGCGGCCCCGCGATCTCGACCCCGAACTGGGGCCGGAGAGCTAGCGCAGGATCCGGGGCCCCGCCCCGCTTTCGCCCGCCACGTCCTGCGGATTGTAGATCTGGCAGGTCTTGAGGCTCAGGCAGCCGCAGCCGATACACCCGTCGAGATTGTCGCGCATCGCCTGCAATTGCGCGATGCGCTCGTCCAGCCCGCCACGGATCGCTTCGCTGATCTTCCACCAGTCGAAACTGCTGGGTGTGCGGCCCTTGGGCAGCGCGCGCAGATGCTCGCCGATCTCTTCGAGCGAGAGGCCGAGCTTCTGGACGATCAGGATGAAGCTCAAGCGCCTGATATCGCTGCGCAAAAAGCGGCGTTGATTGCCGCCGGTGCGCATCGGTTCGATCAGCCCCTTGTCCTCGTAAAAACGGATCGCCGAGACGCTGAGCCCCGTGCGGCGGGCGAGTTCGCCTATGGTGAGTGTATCGTTCGGTCCCATCGATCACAGTCATAGCGACGTTGCAGCTTGACCTCAAGAGAACTTGAGGTTGCATCAATGCGGGCACCGGACCTGCCGCAAGGGAAGCTTGCCTCACTGTCGAAGCGGGCGCACGCGGCGGTTCGGATGGAGATTTCCATGCCCGATCAAGCCCCTGTTTCGGCCCGGCTCGAACACGTCAATATCTCGTCGCGCGACCCGGACCGGCTCGCCGATCTGATCGCCCGGATCACCGGATGGACCCGCCGATGGGAAGGCCCGGCCATGGCTGGCGGGCGCACCATCCGTCTCGGCGATGCGCAGGCCTATCTCGCCATCTATACCAATCCGGGCGTCGCCGCCGGGTTCGGCAAGGGAGCGCCGATGAACCACATCGGCATCGCGGTCAGCGATCTCGATGCGGCGGAAAAACTGGTGAAGGAGGCCGGTCTTCGTCCCTTCAATAAAGGCCAGTACGATCCAGGTCCGCGCAGCTTCTATTTCCTCGACTGGGACGGGATCGAATTCGAGGTGGTCAGCTATGAATGAGCCGCAGCTTCGCGAGCCGATGTTCTCCCACCCTGCCCGTAGGCGCCCTGAAACCCCGCCATCGAACCGAGCGGCACATCTTCGAACCGGCCCAGCCACCGGCGCGCCATCTTCGCCAGCGGGATCGGGTTGAGATAATGCCGCTTGCAGCGCCCGTCGCGCTCGGAAGCGACCAGTTCGGCCGCTTCCAGCACGGCGAGGTGCTTGGCTACCGCCTGGCGCGTCATCGGCAGGTCCTCAGAAAGGTCCGACAAAGTCATCCCGCCCCGCTCGCTCAAGCGATCGAGCAGCAGCCGCCGCGTGGGGTCGGACAGGGCGGAAAACGTGTCGGTCATGCGCGGCAGGCTATTGCGTGCCCGGCGAGTCGCGCAAGCTGATGGTCGACGTGCAGGCCGATTTGTCCACGATCGGGATTCCCGGCGCTTTTTCGCTTGCGCGCGACGGCCCCGGTGCCCCTAGAACGCTGCATGAGTTCCGACGACACGCCCGCCCCCTTCGCCATCCACGATCGCAGCATCGCACCGGGCACGGCGGAAATCCTCACGATTCCCGTCAGCCAGCAGGTCACCGGCCTCGATTCCTCGCTCGCTCTCAAAGTGCTGCACGGGGCGAAGCGCGGGCCTTGTGTCTTCGTGAGCGCGGGCATCCATGGCGACGAGATCGTGGGTGCCGCCATCGTCCAGCGCCTGCTCGACCACCTGATGCCGGAAACCCTGTCGGGCACGGTAATTCTGGCGCCCGCCGTCAATATCTACGGCTTCGCCGCGCACAGCCGCTATCTGCCCGACCGGCGCGATCTCAACCGCAGCTTTCCGGGGAACGAAGGCGGCAGCCTCGCCGCGCAGCTTGCGCATTGTTTCCTCACCAATGTGATCGAACGCTGCACGCTCGGCATCGATATGCACACCGCTGCGGTCCATCGTTACAATCTGCCGCAGATCCGGATCGCATCGGGCAGTCCCTATCTCGTCGAACTGGCGATGGCCTTCGGCGCGCCGATCATCGTCGAAAGCCCGTTGCGGCCCGGCTCGATGCGGGCGCTCGCCGCCGAGCGCGAAGTGCCCATGCTCCTCCTCGAAGCGGGCGAGGCGCTACGCTTCGATCGCTATTCGATCGGTGTCGGCGCCGCGGGCGTGCTGCGCGTGCTCGCCCATATCGGCATGATCACGGCGAGCGACGGGCTGGAGAATGTCGCAGTCCCGATGCGCGCCAATCGCTCCACCTGGGTACGCGCACCGCGCGGCGGCGTGTCGCGCCGGGTACGCAAATCGGGCGATATCGTGCGGCAGGGCAATCTGCTGGCCGTGGTCGGCGGCTTGTTCGGCGAGGACGGGATCGAACTCGTCAGCCCGATCGATGGCGTGATCATCGGCCACGCGACGCTGCCCGTGGTCAATCAGGGCGATGCGCTGTTCCACATCGCCGAAATCGACTCGCTCGACCATGTCGGCGAAAACGCGCACTCCATCGTCGAGGCGATGGCCGTCAGCGATCCACCCTTCGCACCCGCGCCGATCCTCGACGAGGACGAATTGCTCTAGATCAGCCCTGCAATCTCCAGCGCCTCGTCCACCGCCTTGCGGCTGGCCTCGCTCGCGCGGCACAGCGGCAGGCGGACTTCGTCGGAGAACCAGTCGTGCACGCGGCTCAATGCGTATTTCGCCGGCGCGGGGCTGGCGTCGGAAAACATCGCGTAATGCAGCGGGAACAGGCGGTCGTTCAGTTCGCGCGCCTTGGCCAGCTCGTTCGCGGCGATCGCCTCGTGGAATTCGGCGCACAGCGCAGGCGCGACATTGGCCGTCACCGAGATACAGCCCGATCCGCCCGCCGCCGCATGGGGCAGCCACAATTCGTCATTGCCCGATAGCTGGCAGAAATCCTTCGACAGGCCCATGCGATGATCGGCCACGCGCGACAGGTCGCCGCTCGCATCCTTGATCGCCACGATCCGGTCGGGGAACATGCGGACCAGCTCCACCACCGTCTCGTCCTCGATATCGGTCACGGTGCGTCCGGGCACATTGTAGAGCACGATCGGCAGATCGCTGTGTTCGGCGAGATAGCTGAAATGCGCGATCAGCCCGGCCTGGCTGGGGCGGTTGTAATAGGGGGCCACGCACAGGCCCGCCGCCGCCCCGGCCTTCCTCGCGAACTGCATGTGGAGCAGCGCGTTCTTGGTATCGTTACTGCCGCAGCCCGCGATCACCGGCACGCGGCCCGCCGCCTGTTCGATGCAGACTTCGATCACCCGGTGATGCTCCGCATTCGACAGCGTCGATGCCTCGCCCGTGGTGCCGCAGGGGACGAGGCCCTTGCTGCCATTCTCGATCTGCCAGTCGATCAGCTTGCGATAAGCGACCTCATCGAACGTCCCGTCGCGAAAAGGAGTCGCCAGAGCGGGAATCGAACCTGTGAACATTTACCCGTATCCTGCGTTAGGGGCATGACAATGCGAGCGAATTCGCCGCATCGACGCGATTTCATTCAGCGCCTGATAATGAGCGGGGGGACACTATGTCCAGCATGGTACTCAAAACAGTTTTCAAGACCGCAATTCTCGCCGGCACCGCTCTGGCAGCCCCTTCGATCGCAACCGCGCAGGACGGATCGAGCTGGGATCGCGCGCGCAGCAATCTCGTCGCCGAACAGCCGGGCCGGATGGCGCCCGCGATCGAGCGATGGGAATATCTGATCGGTCAAGACGGGTTGCCGTTTTCGACCTATGCCAATTTCATCACGACCTATGAGGGATTTCCCCAACAGGACCGGTTGCAGCGCCGCGCGGAAGCCGCGCTCGATCGCGATCCAGTGTCGCCGGAAGAGCTTGTGGCCTTTTTCGACCGCAATCCGCCGATCACCAACAGTGCGAAGGCTCGCTATGCCCTGGCGCTGGGGACGCAGAATCGGCCCGAAGCCTATGACGTGGCACGCGCGGCATGGCGTGGCGGCACGATGAGCGGCACGTCGGAGGCCTATATCCAGGGTCTTTACGGTACGCGCTTCTCCGCCGAGGATCAGGATGCGCGCATGGACGCGCTGCTGTGGCAGGGCGACAGCGAAGGTGCCGCGCGCCAGACGGTCCGCGTCTCGCCGCAAAATCGCGGCCTCGCGATGGCGCGCCTGTCGCTGCTGCAGGGCTCGATGCCGGACACCTCCGCCCTCGCCCCGAATATCGCGCGCAGCGATCCGGGCTATGTCTACAATCTCGTGCGCCACTATCGCACTTCGCGCCAGCTTCCGCAGGCCGTGGCCCTGCTGACCAGCCGTCCGAGCTTCGAGGAACCCGCGTTCGATTCCGAAGCGATGATCGGCGAAATGCTGAGCGTCGCGCGCGGTGCCAGCTCGGGCCAGGCGGCGGAGATCGCCGGATCGGTCGACGATCTGTTCGCGCCGGGCTTCGATGTCAGCACGGGTAGCTATCGCCTGCGCGACGATTACACGTCGCTGATGTGGCTCGGCGGCACGTCCGCGCTGTGGGATCTGGGCGACGGACGCCGCGCCGCGCCGCTCTTCTACCGTTACGGCGCCGCCGCACAGACGCCGCAGACGCGGTCCAAGGGGTTCTACTGGGCCGGTCTCGCCGCGAAGCGCGCCGGAATGGCGGACGAGGCGAACCGCTATTACGAAATGGCGGCGGAATATCCGGACCGGTTTTACGGCCAGCTCGCGCTAAAGGAACTGGGCCGCCCCGTGCCGAAGCTCGCCGCCGACAATCTGACCGTGCCCAGCCCGGAAGCGCGCCAGGCCTTCGCCTCGCGCCCGATCGTCGCGGCGGTGCGCGAAGTGGCGCGCGATGCGCCGTGGCGCACCGGCATCCAGTTCTATCGCGAGCTCGCTCAATCGGCGGACACGCTGGAAGAACACCAGATGGTCGCCGACCTCGCTCGCGAGATCGGTCGCCGCGATCTGGCCGTGAACGTCGCCGAAGCCGCCGGGGCCGACGGGCACGACGAATTCGTGACGCAGGGCTTCCCGGTCCTGCCGCTGCCGCCGGGCGCTGAATTCACGCTGGTGCACGCCATTGCGCGACAGGAAAGCCAGTTCGCCCAGAACGCGATCAGCCATGCGGGTGCGCGTGGCCTGATGCAGCTGATGCCGCCCACTGCGCGCGAAGAAGCGCAGAAGGCCGGCATGACCTACATGACATCCTCGCTGATCGACGATGCGAGTTACAACATCCGCCTCGGCTCGAACCACATCACCCGGCTCGTCAGCTATTACGACGGCAGCTATCCGCTGGCCTTCGCGGCCTACAATGCGGGGCCCGGCAATGTGAACAAGTGGCTGCGCGCGAACGGCGATCCGCGCACCGGATCGATCAGCTGGGTCGAATGGATCGAGAAGATCCCGTTCTTCGAAACCAAGAACTACGTCCAGCGCGTGATCGAAAACGCCGCCGTCTACGAACAGCTCTATCCCGAGCGGACGGCCTATGGCCGCGCACGCTCGGCAGGTGACTTCCTGCGCTGATATCGGATAGGAGGCGGGCAATGCCTGCCTCCTCTTCGCCATCGAACCCGGGCGCTCCCCCGCGCAAGACCAATCCGATCAGCCCGGCGGGTTATGCCGCGCTGAAGGCGCGCTACGATCACCTGCTCGGCACCGAACGCCCCGCCATCGCGGAGATCGTGAACTGGGCCGCGGGCAATGGCGATCGCAGCGAGAACGGGGACTATCTCTACGGTCGCAAGCGCATGCGCGAAATCGATCGCGAGCTGGGCCATCTTGCGCGTCGGATGAAGGCGGCGCGCGTCATCGAACCGCACGAACAGGTCGATCGCTCGCGCGCATTCTTCGGCGCGACGGTCACGCTGGCCGACGAGGATGACGAACGCCGCACCGTGACGCTGGTGGGCGATGACGAGCAGGATGCGGGGACCGGCAGGATCGGATGGACCAGCCCTCTGGCGCGCGCCTTGCGCGGTGCGGCGATCGGCGATCTGCGCACCGTTCGCCTGCCGGGCGGCGCCAAGGAATGGGAAGTGATGGAGATCGCTTATGATTAGGCTGGCGGTTCTTTTCCTGCTGGCGGTCGCCGCGCCGCTCCAGGCCAAGCAGAGCCTCGGCGTTTTCGGCGATTGGGGCGCATTTCGCGACGCGCTTCGCTCTGAGGGCGGCCCGCGCTGCTATGCCATCGCCATGCCCGCCCCGAGCCGCCTGCAGCGCGATCACGAACCCTATGCCACGATCGCCAGCTGGCCGCGCCGCAATATCCGGGGCCAGGTCCATCTGCGCCTGTCGCGCACTATCCGCGCCAACGCCGCCATCACCCTGATCGTCGGCGGCAAGAGATTCGCGCTGAGCGGAAGCGGGGCGGACGCCTGGGCGCAGGATCGCGGCGGGGATGCCGCCATCGTCGCCGCCATGCGTTCCGCGGGCAGTATGACGGTCTCTTCCACCGATACGAGCGGGCGGCGTTTTTCGAACACCTACACGCTCGACGGCGCATCTTCTGCCATGGACGCCGCCACCATCGCCTGCGCCCGGCGCTAGACACGAAAAGGCCGGAGGCGCACGATGCGCCCCCGGCCCGTTTTTTCGTCGATCAGGCTGCGATCAGAAACGCAGACCGTAACCCACCATCACCTGGTGACGGTCGAGGTCGATCTCGCCCAGATCCTGGTCGGGCGTGTCGCCTTCGAAGTCCAGCTCGGCATCGCTGTAGTTCGAATAGCGGTATTCGATCTTGGCGAAGCTGTTGCCGCTCAGCGCGTATTCCGCACCGGCGCCGATCCGGAAGCCGTCGGTGTCGATCTTGGCGCGATATTCGTCACCGTCGAACGAGCTTTCGATGTTGTAGCGAGCGTTGGTGTAGCCGCCCTTACCGTAGATCAGGAGATCCGGCGCCGCGAGGAAACCGGCACGCGCACCGACATAGATGTCGCGGCCCGTCTCGACGTTACCGAGGCCGAAGCCTTCGAAATCGCCATCGGTGAATTCGGTCTTCGCGGTGGAATCGCTCAGTTCAGCTTCGACACCGAGGACCACGCCGCCGGCATTGAAATCGTAACCGGCGCCGATGCCGTAATTGAAGCCGTCGATCGACTGATCGTCATCTTCGTTCACGTCGTTATCCGCATCGCTGCCCGCTGTGCTGACGTCGTAACCGGCGAGGCCTTCGACGCGGAAGCCGGTGAAGGGATCGTCGGCGCTCTGCGCCATGGCGGGGGCTGCAACCGCAAAGGTGGATGCGGCGGCGAGGAGGACAGTAATCTTCTTCATTGGTATTCTCCGTTATTCGCACGACCCTCGGCATCGGTTGTCATCCGGTGCGTCGCGTCGGGCACGGTAGGGAAACGGCGGTCGGAGCCGTGTGGTTTCATTAACGTCACACAACATGAAAGTGTTGCAGATTTGAAACATTCTTGCGGCCAGATTAACGGTGTCCGACCCGTCGCGTCGCCCCGCCAGCGCTAGTCGCCGACTTACCGAGCCACCTTGCACCCCTCGCCTGCCGCCGCTTTCAAATTGGTCCGGACATCGCTATATGCGCGGTTCCCATGGCCGATACGAACCTCATGAGCATCCCCGGGCAAGTGGACCCGGTTCCCGTCGCACGCGACATCACCCCGCGTGCCGATGGCCGCACCGATCTGCTCGGCCTGCCGCGCGAGCGGATCCGCGACCTGTTCGCCGAAGCCGGGCTCGACGCGAAACAGGCGAAGCTGCGCGCCAAGCAGGTGTTCCACTGGCTCTATCTCCGCGGCGTCACCGATTTCGACGCGATGACCGATATCGCCAAGACGATGCGCCCCTGGCTCGCGGAACGCTTCGTGATCGGGCGGCCCGACGTGGTCGAGGCGCAGCATTCCACCGACGGCACGCGCAAATGGCTGCTCAAGACCGATGACGGCCACGAATTCGAAATGGTCTTCATCCCCGATGCGGATCGCGGAACGCTGTGCGTTTCCAGCCAAGTCGGCTGCACGCTCAATTGCCGCTTCTGTCATACGGGCACGATGCGCCTGGTCCGCAATCTGACGCCGGGCGAAATCGTCGGCCAGGTCATGCTGGCGCGCGATGCGCTGGGCGAATGGCCCAAGGGAGCGATGGACGATCTGGGCGAGGAGAGCGAGAGCGCCTACACGTCGGACGGACGCCTACTCACCAATATCGTGATGATGGGCATGGGCGAGCCGCTCTATAATTTCGACAATGTCCGCGATGCGCTGCGGATCGTGATGGATGGCGACGGGCTTGCCCTGTCGAAGCGCCGGATCACTCTGTCGACCAGCGGCGTGGTGCCGATGATGGCGCGCTGCGGCGAGGAAATCGGCGTCAATCTGGCCGTATCGCTCCACGCGGTCACCAAGGATGTCCGCGACGAGATCGTGCCGATCAACAAGAAATACGGTATCGAGGAATTGCTGCAGGCCTGCGCCGATTATCCCGGTGCGTCGAATGCGCGGCGCATCACGTTCGAATACGTAATGCTGAAGGACAAGAATGACAGCGACGAGGATGCACGCGAGCTCGTCCGCCTGCTGCGCCAGTACGACCTGCCCGCCAAGGTGAACCTGATCCCCTTCAATCCCTGGGGCGGCGCGCCTTACGAATGTTCGACCCCGGAACGGATCAAGCGGTTTTCGAACATCGTCTTCGAAGGCGGCATCAGCGCACCCGTCCGCACCCCGCGCGGCCGCGACATCGATGCTGCCTGCGGCCAGCTGAAGACCACCGCGGAAAAGAAAAGCCGCGCGCAACGTGATCGCGAGGCGGCGGAAAAAGCGCAGACCGTCGAGGCTTGATCGCATGACCGATAAGGGGGGCGGGCTGACGATGTGGCGCTATCGCCGTCGCTTCAAGCTCGCTGGCCAGTCCGGCCGCGTCACCCTTCGCTCGCGCACGGACGGGCTATTCAGCACGCTCGAACTGGAAGGGCGACCGATCGCCGAGGACTGGACCCCCGCGATTGGGCCCGGCGCGATAAGAAATCACCTGCTGGAAACCACGCTGCCCGATGGATCGGCGCTGGCGGTCGAAGCGGGCTATATCAGCTCGCTCAATATGGGAATCGCGGTTCGCCAGGACGGCCGCCTGGTCCATGAAAGCCACCCCGGACGTGCCATCGCCTATCCGGAAAAATATCGCGAACAGATGGCCGCCTTTACAGACGGGTCGATGCGCGATGCGTTCAAACAAAACGCGACAGGCGGCGCGCATTCCGACATCGATTTCGGCGCGTTCAAACGAAATCGCATCCCGCTCGCCGTCGATATCATCCTGGGACTGCTCTTCTTCGTCATTGCCAAATACACCGACCTGACGACCGCCGCCATCATCGGGGCGGGTCTCGGTCTGGTGCTGCTCGTCGCACAGAGGATCACGAAGATCGACCTGCTCGGCGGGCTGGCGCTGTTCGGGATCGCATTGATGCTTGCATCGGCAGGTCTTGCCCTGCTGTTCCAGTCGGACGACGCGGTGAAATACCGCACCACAGTGATCGGCCTGATCAGTGCCGGCCTGTTCCTGGCGGACGGATTGCGCGGCGGAAACGGTCTGGCGATCCGGCTGAGGAACTATCTCCCCTATCGCGGTATCGATGCCGGGCGGCTGGGGATCGGCATGGGACTGATGGGCGCGGTCATGGCCGCCCTCAATCTCCTCGTCGCCCTCTACACCTCGACCGATGTCTGGCTGTTCTACAGCACTTTCGCCGATTTCGTGGTGTCGATGGGCCTGATCCTGCTGGTCTTTCAGTATGCGCAAGGCAAAATCTGGCGCGATGCCTATCCGCCATACCGGCAGCCGGAACCGGCGGAGTGACGATGGGCGGAGGCGATCCCGCCACGCTCGCTTTCTATCAGGCGCAGGCACCGCGCTACACGCTGAGCTTCGGCCAGGCGCCCAGCCGTCATCTCGATCCCTTTCTCGACCGGTTGGAACCGGGTGCCCGCATACTAGAATTGGGCTGCGGCGGCGGGCGCGACGGGGCGCGGATCGTCGAACGCGGCTTCGATCTGGACGCGACCGACGGGGTTCCCGCAATGGTGCGAAAGGCGAACGAACGCTTCGACCTCGGCGCGCGGGTAATGCGCTTCGACGAACTGGATGCGGTTTCGGCGTATGATGCGGTATGGGCGCATGCCTGCCTGCTCCATGTTCCGCGCACGGACCTGCCCGGCGTGCTCGCCGCGATTAGGACCGCGTTGAAGCCGGGGGGCTGGCATTACGCCAGCTACAAGCTCGGCTCCGGCGAAGGGCGCTGCCTGCTCGGTCGGCTGCATAATTTTCCCGACGCCGCATGGATCGAAGCCGCCTATCGCGATGCGGGCTTCGCAATCGTCGCCAGCGATATGTTTCGCGGCGAAGGCGCCGATGGCACCGTTCGCGATTGGATCGCGCTCACGGTCAGGGTAGAAGATCGCTCATGAGCATTCCTACCCTGACCGCGATCTGCATCGGCCAGCCCAAACCTTTTCGCGGGGAAGAGAGCAGCGCGATCGACAAGCATCCGGTCGAAGGCCGCGTCGCGATCGGTCGGCTCGGCGTGGCGGGCGATGCGGTGGCGGATCACAAGCATCATGGTGGGCCCGAAATGGCGGTGCACCATTACCCGCACGATCACTATCCGATGTGGCGCGATGTTCTGGGCGGTCACAAGCTTTTGGAGCGACCCGCAGCGTTCGGCGAAAACATCGTCGCCACCGGATGGACCGAGGACGCGGTTCACATCGGCGATCGGTTTCGCATCGGCACCGCGCTCCTCGAAATCAGCCAGCCGCGCCAGCCCTGCTGGAAGATCGAACACCGCTTCGGTCGCAAGGGAATGATCAACCAGATCCCCAAGACCCATGCCTGCGGATGGTATTATCGCGTGCTGGAAGAAGGCGAGGCCGCAGCGGGCGACGCGATCGAGCGTGTGGGGCGCGGCCACGAGGAGTGGAGCGTCGCACAGGTCTTCGCTGCGCTGTTCGACCCTGCCGCATCGACCATGCCGGACGATCTGCGCGCTATCGTCGGGCTGGAACGACTCTGCCCGCAATGGCGCGAAAAGGCGCGCGAATTGCTGGAGGTGTGACGTCTCGTCACTAAAATCCTCACGGCCTGTCGCGAATTTTCGAAGACAACGCTGCGTTCACCTGAGGTTGTGGCCGAACTCGCAAACGTCCGCACTGTAATTGACAAGACCGCAGTCGTGAGGACGTGACTATGAAAAAACTCGCTCTGGCTTTTGCCGCTTCGACCATGGCCGTGACTGGCATCGGAACCGCCGCACCGGCGCTCGCCGATCCGCCGTCCTGGGCGCCCGCCCACGGCAAGCGCGCCAAGGATCGCGCCGCCTATTCGCGCTATGACAATTCGCGCTATGACCGCCGAGGCTATTACGTGCAGCCGCAGCGCATCACGCGTTCCGACCGCATGTGGCGCGGCGATGACGGGCGCTATTATTGCAAGCGCGACAATGGCACGACCGGCCTCGTGATCGGCGCGGGCGTAGGCGCGCTGGCCGGACACGAACTGGCGGGCCGTGGCGACCGGACGCTGGGCGCGATCCTGGGCGGCGCGGTCGGCGCGCTGATCGGACGCGAAATCGACCGTGGGAGCCTCAGCTGCCGCTGATCGATTTTCGACATTGCAAGCAAGAGAAAGGCGCGTCGTCCCTCCTCGTTATAGCAGGAGGGAGACGCGCCTTTTCTTTATCCGCCGTCCCGCTATGGTCGCCTGAAGATGGCCGATAGAGACAGACCAAGCATGCTCGTGACCGGCGGCGCCAAACGCATCGGCGCCGCGATCGCCCGCCGCTTCGGCGAGGCCGGCTGGCACGTCGTCATCCATTATGGCCAGTCCGAAGATGCCGCCGAAAAACTCGCTGCCGACCTCCCCAGTGCCGAGACCGTGACCTGCGATCTCGAAGATGGTGACGCCTCGGTCGCGATGGTCGAAAATCTCGCCAAGCGCCTCAGTGATTGGCGCGTGTTGGTGAACTGCGCCAGCGTGTTCGAGCCGGACGATGTGAAAGCCCTCGATCCCGAAACAGGCCGCCGCACCATGCAGATCAACGCCCGCACTCCGACGCGGATGGCGCAGGCCTTTCTCAATCACGCGAAGGCGGCTGGTGGGCGCCGCGCGATCCACGTCCTCGACCAGAAATTGCGCAATCCCAATCCCGATTTTTTCAGCTATACGATGAGCAAGCACGCGCTCGGCTCCACCGTCGCCATGTTGACCAAGGGCCGCGATCTGGCGGGCTGGCGAACGGAGGATCGGATCTACGGCCTGGCGCCCGGCGCCATCTTAGCCAGTCACGATCAGGACGAGGAAGAGACCGAAATCAGCCACCGCCTCAATCTGCTCGGCCGCAAGACGGGGAAGGACGAGATCGCCGATGCTGCCCTGTTCCTTTCCAACGGCTGGCTCGCCAGCGGACAGACGCTGTTTGTCGATAGCGGGCAGCATCTGTGCGATCAGGATCGCGACGTGATCTATCTGGCGCGCGAAAAGGCGGCGTCATGACCAAACCGGCCAAGCGCCACGCACTGACCACTCGCATCTGGCACTGGGGCAACCTCGTCGCCGTGGTGGTCCTCTTCATGTCGGGCCTCACCATTTCGAACGCGCACCGCTATCTCTATTGGGGCGAGTGGGGGTTCGAGGCGAAAGACGCCTGGCTCGCCGTGCCGCGCTTTCCCGACTGGATGACGATCCCCGGATATTACAGCCTCGCGGTGGCGCGCGACTGGCATATCCTCGCCGCGTGGTTGTTCGCACTGACGCTTCTGTTCGGCTGGGTCGCGATGCTTCTGAACCGCCACTTCAAGCGCGACATCGCCACCAATCGCGAAGAATGGCGTCCTGCCAACATCAAGGCCGACATCGCCGCGCATCTCAGGCTCGATTTCGATCACGGCAAGGGCAAGTACAATTTCCTCCAGAAGATCACCTACGGCCTCGTGCTCGGCGTGATCCTGCCGGGAATGGTGCTCACCGGGATCGCGATCAGTCCGGGCATGGAGCCGACGTTCGGCTGGATGGTCGATCTGATGGGCGGGCGGCAATCGGCGCGCAGTTTCCATTTCATCTTCGCCGCGCTCCTCTTCGGCTTCTTCGTGGTTCACGTCCTGCTGGTGATCCTGTCCGGCCCGATCTGGCAATTGCGCAGCATGATTACAGGCAGGGATACGCGATGAAACGCCGCAACTTCCTCGTCGCGGCGGGCGCGGCATTCCTCGCCGGGTGCAACAAGATCGCGGACAGCGCGCCGGGTGCGAAGCTGCTTTCCGCTGCTGAGAGCTGGCACAAGGCCGCGCATCGCTTCCTGCGTGATCGCGAGGCGCTGGTGCCTGAATATCCGCGCAGTGCGATCAGCCCCTACTTCCGCGGCAATGGTTCGATCGATCCTACGAACGGCGACTATCAGGCACAAGCCGCGGCCGGGTTCGCCGATTGGCGGCTGGAGGTTCGCGGCCTCGTCGAAAACCCGCTCAGCCTGACGCTCGACAATATCCGCCGCCTGCCGCAGCGCACGCAAGTGACGCGCCACGATTGCGTCGAAGGGTGGAGCGCGATCGGCGAGTGGACAGGGCCGCAGCTCTCCCTCCTGCTCGACGCCGCGAAGCTGCGGCCCGAAGCGCGCTATATCGTCTTCCGCTGTGCCGACGAGCTGTCGGGCGCGCGCTATTACGAAAGCGTCGATCTGATCGATGCGTATCACCCCCAGACCATCATCGCCCATCGCCTCAATGGCGAGGCGCTTCCGATCAAGAACGGTGCGCCGCTGCGCATGCGGATCGAGCGGCAATTGGGCTATAAGCACGCCAAATATCTGACCGCGATCGAGGCGGTGGCGAGCCTGGACGATCTCTACGGCGGCAATGGCGGATATTGGGAAGATCGCGGCTATCAATGGTATGCCGGGATCTGAGGCGGAGCTCTGAGGGAAGAGGCGCGGCTTGCATTTAGCTGTGCGCGACCCCACCTTACACCTTCGCAACCAATTGAAAGGACGCGGGAATGGCCGGTGGATGGGCGCGCGATGGCGCGGTGCAGGATCAGATCGACGACACCGTGTCCGATGCGGTCAGCGCCGCGCGTGCGCGCATGCCCAGCGGCGAGAGCGAGCGCTGGTGCGTGGAATGCGGCGAGGAAATCCCCGAAAAGCGCCGCATCGCCCTTGCCGGTGTTAAGCGCTGCGTCGAATGCCAGTCCGGCCAAGATGCCTCGGCCCGCAGCAGCGGCTTCAACCGGCGCGGCAGCAAGGACAGCCAGCTGCGCTGAAGCTGGCGCCCCCGGCTTACCGCGCCTATCCGCGCCTTCACCAAAACCATTTTCCCACCTGTACGTCACGGTGCTAGCACCCGCGCGACTCGCGAGAGCCCCGCTCTTCGCATCCCGCAATTCCCGCGCAATCCCACAGGTGCCACCCATGTCCGATATCAAGAAGGTCGTCCTCGCTTATTCGGGCGGTCTCGACACGTCCGTGATCGCCAAGTGGCTCAAGGTCGAACGCGGGCTCGAAGTCGTCACCTTCACTGCCGATCTCGGCCAGGGCGAGGAGATCGAGCCCGCGCGCGAAAAGGCACGGGCGATGGGCATTCCGGACAAGCACATCTTCATCGAGGATCTGCGCGAGGAATTCGTGCGCGATTTCGTCTTCCCGATGATGCGCGCCAATGCCCGCTACGAAGGCGATTACCTGCTCGGCACCAGCATCGCGCGGCCGCTGATCTCCAAGCGTCTGGTCGAAATTGCGCGCGAGACCGGGGCCGATGCGATCGCTCACGGCGCCACCGGCAAGGGCAACGATCAGGTCCGCTTCGAACTCAGCGCCTATGCGCTCGCACCCGACATCAAGGTGATCGCCCCGTGGCGCGAATGGAACCTCACCAGCCGCACTGCCCTGATTGCCTGGGCGGAACAGCACCAGATCCAGGTGCCCAAGGACAAGCGCGGCGAAAGCCCGTTTTCGACCGATGCGAACCTCCTCCACACCTCGTCCGAAGGCAAGGTGCTGGAAGACCCGTGGGAAGAAACGCCGGATTACGTCTATTCGCGCACCGACCATCCCGAGGATGCGCCCGATACGCCCGAATACATCACCATCGATTTCAAAAAGGGTGACGGGACCGCGCTGAACGGTGAGAAAATGAGCCCCGCCGAGCTGCTCACCGCGCTCAACGATCTGGGTCGCAAGCATGGGATCGGGCGGCTCGATCTGGTCGAGAACCGCTTCGTCGGTATGAAATCGCGCGGGATGTACGAAACGCCGGGTGGAGAAATCTACTCCCGTGCCCATCGCGGGATCGAACAGATCACGCTCGATCGCGGCGCCGCGCATCTTAAGGATGAGCTGATGCCGCGCTATGCGGAGCTGATCTATAACGGGTTGTGGTTCAGCCCCGAGCGGCTGATGCTGCAGGCGGCGATCGATCTCAGCCAGGAAAAGGTCGACGGCACGGTGCGGCTGAAGCTTTACAAGGGGCAGGCGATGGTGGTCGGCCGCAAATCGCCGCACTCGCTCTATTCCGAAGCGCATGTCACCTTCGAGGACGATGCCGGCGCCTACGATCAGAAGGACGCGGAAGGCTTCATCAAGCTTAACGCGCTGCGTCTGCGCCTGCTCGCACAGCGGGACGGAGGGCCTGAAACCGCCTCCTGAGGAGCGCGCGATCGCAGTGCCCGCAATCGATTCGTTCGGAGAAAAAAGGCCTCGCGCGGGGCTTGCCGCGCTTGAACCACGACGAAGTGTGGCAAGATCGGGGCAGGTTCCGCTCGCGTAAACGACTCCCGCGTTCCACTCGGCTATCAGGCTGAGCGAAACAACGGAGGACACTTAAATGTCCAAACGCGTATTTCGTTCCTTTGCCCTGGCCGCAATTATCGCCAGCCCCGCCACCGCCGCCACGCCTGCCGAGCGTGTGAGCGAGGCGCATTTCGCCGCCACCTTCACCGCGCATGCCGCCCTGCCCCAGATGGCCGCTCCCGCACCGGGCGCGGTCGATCTCGACACGTTCGATCCGCCGATCGAGGAAGCGCAGGTCGCGCGCGTCATCGGTAGCGGCACGGCATCCTATTACGGCGCGAAGTTCCAGGGCCGCCGCACCGCCAGCGGTGAAAAGTTCGACATGCACGCGATGACCGCGGCGCACCGCACCCTGCCCTTCGGCACGCTGGTCGAAGTGACCAATCCGCGCAACGGCAAGTCCGTGACCGTCCGCATCAACGATCGCGGACCCTTCCACGGCAACCGCATTCTCGACGTCAGCCGCGCCGCTGCGACCGAGCTTGGGCTGATCCAGCGCGGCAGCGGGACGGTGGAGCTCGCCCTGCTGGACTGACCGCGGGGTTGACACTTGCGGCACGGTTCCGGCCCGCCGCCTCCCTTTCCTTATCGCCCGCTCCATTCAGCGCCGCCCCATCCGGCGCCGCCCCATCTAGCGCGGCATCGACCAGCGCGTGGCCCGCTTCGGCCGCCCGGTCCCATGCCTCGCCCGCGCGGGCAGAGGCGCTGTCCACCCCGTCTTCGCCCATATCCTCGCCCGCATCCCCGGCCCATAGTGCTTCGCCCGCCGCGTGGCGCATCACCTCCTCGCGCGTCGGCGGCAAGGTTCCGAGCGATGCCCGCTCCGCCGTGGAGCGCGCCTCCACCGTCTCCTCCATCAGCGCGTCCGCCTCCTGCCCCAGATGCGCGGCGAGCAGCGCGTCGAACCGCGCCGCGGCGTGGACGGCGCGCGGATTGGCCTCCGCAAACCGGTCGAGCCGCGCCATATGGGCGAGCAGCAGGCGCGCATCGATCCGCCGCCAGGTGGCGACCAGCTCGCCCCGCACCAGCACCGGCTGCGGCACGCCGTCGAGCGCATAGGACGCCAGCTCGCCCCCCGCATGCGCGCGCGCCTCCACCAGCGCCGCGTCCCACAATTGCGCGAAATCGGGATAGCGCCGCCGCGCGCGATAGGCGGTTTCGCGGCTGACCCCGACCCGCGCCGCACTGGCGCGGACATTGCCGCTGGTGGCCAGCGCATCGAGGAAGCGCGCACGGGCGGACGCATCGAACTTGGCCGCCGGAGGCGCGCTCACCGTGGCCCAGCGTGCCGGCATCCCGTCCCCCTCCTCATCCGGCAAAAGTTTTGAAGGGGGCTCGGAATAGGGCGCGCAATAGGGATCGGGCGCTTCGAGCGCGTAGGCGAGCGGCGGATCGCCGGGCTGCCATCCGGCGGGAAAGGCGGATGCGCGCGACCCGCCAGCCCCACCCATCCCGCCGCGAAAGCCCGCCTCATACTCCACCTCGCAAAAGGGTCGCGCCTGCTGCGCCGGATCGAGCGCGGAAGTATGGGAGGGCAGTTCTGCAGGCAATCCGCCATTTGATGCACGGGGCCGGGCGGCGGGCAGACTCGGCGCGCCGCCGCCATCCGGGGCCGCCTCCCACCCCCGCCCCCGCCGGATGCTTCAACCCGCGCGAGAGCCAGTCCTGCGTCGGCACGCCATGCCGGGGCCTGTCATCCTGGCCGTAGTCCTGCGCCTCCACCTCGCTGTCGGGGGAGGCGCCGGAGGGAAGCTCCGCAAGCGCGCCCTCCTCCACCTCCGGATATCGCCAGCGGACGAAGTTCGGATTGTCGGGATCGACCTCCTCGTACGGGCCATAGAGCGCTTCCAGGACGAGATCGTCCACCACATCGCCCACATCGGGCACCCCACCCACCGCCGCGACCATCCGCAGATAGCGCTGCGCGGCAGCGGGATTGTCGGCGAGGATCTTCGGCATTTCGGGTGTGTCGGCCATGGTTCCATGCTCCGTGTGAGGAAAGGAACCGAGGCAGGTATGCCATTTGGGGGGCTGTAGGACAGGGGTTTTACCGTCGTGAGTATGCGAGCATACTAATGGTAGGGGATATCAGAACCTCTGCCTGCCCCGCCTTGAATGCCAATGCGCCATCCAACCTCGTCGAAAAGGGAAGAAAAAAAGCTCGCCTAACTACTGACCGTAGAGACCGGGATTGAGCTAGAAGCCAGCTCTTTGTCAGGCCAAAATCAACCAGTGTAGGCGCATTCTTAGCCTTGAAAATTCCACGTTACCGCATTGTTGATTGGTCCGACAATCTATGTAGAAAAGGCATGTGAACTTCAATAATCGCCGGCATGTCGAACTGTTTGGCGAGATAGGAGAAAATCTTTGCCCAGCCTACAGAGAATTGCCCTCTACGTTTTGTTCGACTCAATCGAAAACGACCTAGTAGAATCCTTACGTGCGATCCCGCCGGATGAATTGAATCTTACTGACAATGAGATGCAAAAGGCAAAAAGTATTCTTATTCGTAGGCTGGAGGGCAATCTTGACCCCGATGACCCCTTTGATCTCGTCTATGGACTAGACTTAGGGCAGAAATACGATATCCTTCTTCGAAATTCTTCTAATCTTCGAGAGGATTATGTTCCTTATCTGAAATCTATAAGAGATGATATTGGACAGGCTTTGCCGGTCAGAAATGCGATAATGCATGGCCGCCCACTTACAATAGACGAGTACAGCTTGGGGTTTTCTTTCGCTCAAGATTTGCTTCGTCGACCGGGGTTCTGGCCAATCCTCTCCAGATCTTATTCCGAATACAATCAAAATCCAGAACGCGTATGGTCTAAGTCAATCAGTCTTTTGGATGACCCAACCGATTTTGGTGTTCTCCACAATCTGCCTATTCCAGACTATGAGGATACTGGATTTTTAAAACGCCCCGATCTCGAGCGAGAATTAAAACAGAGGATACTGGGTCGATATCCTGTAATTACTGTTCAAGGCGACGGCGGAAATGGCAAGACAGCTTTGACACTTCAGACGGTTTGGAATCTCGTCGAATCCGACGATCACACCTTCGATTTAGTACTTTGGTACTCTGCAAAGACATCATCCTTGACATCCAAAGGGATTCAAGAAATCGAATCGGCGTACGTTGATTCATTATCTATAGTAAGCGAAATAGCGACGTATGGAGACGAGGCAATTGACCCGTTTTCTGGTCTTATGAAGCTTTTGGCTGAGAACAAAATTTTGCTAATTATTGACAACCTTGAAACGGTGACAGGTCCACATATCGAAAAGCTCGTCCAAAATGTACCTGGTGAAAGCAAACTGGTTCTTACCTCGCGCGTACCAATTTCCGGCGATCTACCCATATCGGTTGCAGAGTTTTCGGAGGCTGAGGGTCTCCGGTACCTTCGGTCCCTAATTAGAGCACATAGTCTCAAGAGTATTGAGGCGAAGTCGAATGCCGATTTGCGCTCCATTGCCCGTAGACTAGCTTGCAAACCATTGCTTTTGAAATGGTTTGCGTTGGGTGTTAAAAGCGGCGCATCTCCAGAGAGAATTCTGGCAGACCCTAAAGATGCTGTTCAGTTTTGCTTAGAAAACGTCATGAATCGCCTTTCAGACAGTGCCAGAGATGTCGTCGACATTTTGGCATCGATTTCGGACGGCCTATCACCTTCAGTTATCGTCGCCATCGGAGAGCACAATCCACAGAGGACTGAAGACGGCCTTGCGGAACTATCTCGCTATACCTTGGTCGATGTTAAAGACCTGCCGAATTCGGAGCGGGTTTTCCGATTGCGTCCTTTCGTCAGAACGTACGTAATAAGGATTTTGAAGCCAGACCGAGATCTTTTGAGTACTTACCTGAAGAAATACCAAAAGATAAAAGCGAACTTTGAATCTAGTCGAGCTAAACAAAAATTTAACAAATACGAGCCGACCAACTTAGTTGTTAGAACTCACGGCGAGTCAGTTGCTGCGGAGCGAATTCGTCGGCTAGTTAAAAAGCTTCACAGGGGCGCTTGGTCTGATGTTGAAGAAGGAATATCAGCACTTAAACTAACCGATCCAGGTTATTTCGAAGTTTACAGATTCGAAGCATTCGCGGCATTCACTTGGTCGGATATACCCCGATCAGTTGATGCCTATGAGGCCGCGCTTGAGTATGGCGAAAGTCAGCCTCAACTTCACTTCTTTTTCGCTGGAATGCTTGCGAGGTCAGACGACACTGAAAGAGCTGCCATCGAGTTTGCTAAAGCGCTAGAAATTGACCCAGAGGCTTCGCCCGTATTGAGAGAAGCTGCACGTTGTGAAATGCGCCGCACCAACTTTGACATCGCTGAAAACTATCTTGTCAGAGCTGAAGAATTATCCGGCGACTCTATGAAAGAAGCGATTTTAATTATTGACCTTTGGATCCAGTATTTTCAGCGCCGCATTGACTATTTTGTAAGAAACAGCGCAATGCTTCGCGCTAATGAACTCTGCGGAAAGATGCTGGATTACCTTAAAGAATCGGATCTTCGATTTTTTGACAACGTAATTGTGGATCATGTTCTTAAAATAGAACCGTCAGTTAGAACACTCCGCCTTGAGTCGCGTATTGATAATACTAGCGCTGTAGAACTTGCCGCATGGATCGATAAAAATATCGTTCACGCTAATGAATTCGGCTTGGAGGATGGCGTGTTTATTGGGAGTTTGAAGGCTCGTGGACGAAGGGAAAGCTTTGGCTTTCTTCTGGACAGCACCGGCAGAGAGTTTTTCATTGCCGCCGCTAATACTAGTCCGGACGTCTGGATCTGGTTGAATGAAAACAAACCCGTCGAATTTTCGGTACGAACCAAGAGCGATGGTCGGAAAGAAGCATTTAATGTCACGAAGGTAGAACGTGCTTGAGCTTTTTACCTTTTGGGCGTTCGCTGTCACCGCGTACTTTTCGCTAGCATGGTTTTGAGATAGGCACCCGTAAAACTCCGCTCCTCACGCGCAACCTCTTCCGGCGTGCCTTCGGCCACGATCTCGCCTCCGCGCACGCCGCCGCCCGGCCCCAGGTCGAGCAGATAATCCGCCGTCTTGATGACATCCAGATTGTGCTCGATCACCACCACGGAATTGCCCTGGTCCACCAGCCGGTGCAGCACTTCGAGGAGCTTGCGCACATCCTCGAAATGCAGCCCGGTGGTCGGCTCGTCGAGGATGTAGAGCGTCTGTCCGGTGCTGCGGCGGGACAGTTCCTTGGCGAGCTTCACCCGCTGCGCCTCGCCGCCCGATAGCGTGGTCGCCTGCTGGCCGACCTTGACGTAGCCCAGCCCCACCTCGTTCAGCATGTGCATTTTATCGCGGATTGGGGGGACGTTTTCGAAGAAGGTTTCCGCATCCTCCACCGTCATGTCGAGCACGTCGGCGATGGAGTGGCCCTTGAACTTCACCTCCAGCGTTTCGCGGTTGTAGCGCTTGCCGTCGCATTCCTCGCAGGTGACGTAGACGTCGGGCAGGAAGTGCATCTCGATCTTGATCAGGCCGTCGCCTTGGCACGCTTCGCACCGGCCACCCTTGACGTTGAAGCTGAAGCGGCCCGGCTTGTAGCCGCGCGCCTGCGCTTCGGGGAGGCCGGCGAACCAGTCGCGGATCTGGGTGAAGGCGCCGGTATAGGTGGCGGGGTTCGATCGCGGCGTGCGGCCGATCGGGGACTGGTCGATCTCGATCACCTTGTCGCAATGGTCGAGGCCGGTGACCTTGTCGTGCGCGCCCGCCACGATGCGCGCGCCGTTCAAGGTGCGCGCGGCGGCGGCGTAGAGCGTGTCGATGGTGAAGCTCGACTTGCCGGAGCCCGATACGCCGGTGACGCAGGTGAAGGTGCCGAGCGGGATCGAGGCGGTGACGTCGTTCAGATTGTTCGCGCGGGCGCCATGGACGGTGATTTGCTTGCCATTGCCCTTGCGGCGTTCCCCGGGCACCGCGATCTCGCGCCGCCCGGTAAGGTAGTCTGCGGTGAGCGATTTCTTGGATTTGAGCACCTGCTTCAGCGTGCCTTCGGCCACCACCTCGCCCCCGCGCACGCCTGCGCCGGGGCCGAGATCGACGACGTAGTCCGCGGCGCGGATCGCATCCTCGTCATGCTCCACCACGATCACCGTGTTGCCGAGATCGCGCAGGCGCTTGAGGGTTTCCAGCAGCCGGTCGTTGTCGCGCTGGTGCAGGCCGATGCTGGGCTCGTCGAGCACGTAGAGCACGCCCGACAGCCCGCTGCCGATCTGAGAAGCGAGGCGGATGCGCTGGCTCTCCCCGCCCGACAGCGTGCCGCTGGTCCGGTCGAGATTCAGGTAATCGAGCCCGACATTGTCGAGGAAGCCCAGACGCTCGTTGATTTCCTTGAGGATGGCCTTGGCGATCTGCGACTGCTGGTCGTTCAGATGCTCGGGCAGGCCGAGGAACCAGGCCTTGGCATCGGCGACGCTCATCTTGGTGGGGGTGGCGATGTCCGTCACTCCCGAAGGCCCCGGGATCTTCACCGCCAGCGCCTTTTCGTTGAGGCGCTTGCCGTTGCAGGTCTCGCACGGCTGCGCGGTCTGGAACTTGGACAGCTCCTCGCGCATCCAGGCGCTTTCGGTCTGGAGCAGGCGGCGGTTCAGATTGCCGATCACGCCTTCGAAGGCCTTCTTGACCGTGTAGCTCTTGCGCCCGTCCTTGAAGGTGAGCGGGATGGCGCGCCCCTTGGTCCCGAACAGAATGATGTCGCGGATTTCCTTGTCGAAATCCTCCCACGGGGTTTCGAGGCTGAACTCGTATTCCTTCGCAAGGCTGGCGAGCACCTGCATGTAATAGGGCGATGGCGGGTTGGACTTCGCCCACGGCACCACCGCGCCCTTCTTCAGGGTCAAAGCCTCGTTAGGAACGACAAGCTGCGGATCGAACAATTGCTTCTCGCCGATCCCGTCGCAGGTCGGGCAGGCACCCTGCGGCGCGTTGAAGCTGAACAGGCGCGGCTCGACCTCTTCGATGGTGAAACCGCTGACCGGACAGGCGAATTTTTCGGAGAAGACGATGCGATTGGCGGGCAGGCCCGCACCCTTCATCGCACCCCCACCCTCACCTTCATTCTCGCGCCCCGGCACCACGCCATCGGCCAGGTCGACATAGGCCAGCCCGTCGGCGAGCCGCAGCGCCTGTTCGAAACTGTCGGCGAGCCGCGTTTCGATGCCCTCCTTCACCGCCAGGCGATCGACCACGACTTCGACGTCGTGCTTGAATTTCTTGTCGAGCGCGGGTGCTTCCTCGATCGGGTACATCTCGCCGTC
This sequence comes from Erythrobacter sp. A6_0, assembly GCF_017744235.1. Classification (NCBI taxonomy): domain Bacteria; kingdom Pseudomonadati; phylum Pseudomonadota; class Alphaproteobacteria; order Sphingomonadales; family Erythrobacteraceae; genus Erythrobacter; species Erythrobacter sp. A6_0. Next base: position 391,869 of record NZ_JAGHQR010000001.1, on the reverse strand, counting down.
GATGCGCACGCGGGTGAAGCCCGCCTTCTGCCATTCGGCAAGCTCGCGGCGGTATTCGCCCTTGCGCCCGCGCACCACCGGGGCGAGCAGATAGAGCCGCGTGCCTTCGGGCAGGGCCATCACACGATCGACCATGTTCGACACCGTCTGTGCCTCGATCGGGAGGCCGGTGGCGGGCGAATAGGGCACCCCGACACGCGCCCACAACAGGCGCATGTAATCGTAGATCTCTGTCACGGTCGCCACGGTCGAGCGCGGATTGCGGCTCGTCGTCTTCTGTTCGATCGAGATCGCCGGAGACAGCCCGTCGATATGTTCGACATCGGGCTTCTGCATCATTTCGAGGAATTGCCGCGCATAGGCGCTGAGCGATTCCACATAGCGCCGCTGACCTTCCGCATAGATCGTATCGAAGGCGAGGCTGGACTTGCCCGAGCCCGAAAGTCCGGTGATCACGATCAGCGCATCGCGCGGCAGATCGATGTCCACACCCTTGAGATTGTGTTCGCGCGCACCGCGCACGGAGATTTTGGTAAGAGCCATGGGTCGGGCGTGTTCCGCAAATGTTCGTTATCGTCAAGGCGAGGCTTAGCGCGCGTCGAAAACCCTAACGGTCGAGCGGCTCGCATCGGTCCCATCTGGGTAGGATCGCGGTGAATTTAAGGGTGTTGCGCAATTTGCGAACGTACCGTTAACCTTTATTGCCTTAGGATCGTCTCGTTTCCGCCAAAAAAAGAGCGACCTCGGTCCGGGTGTAAACGAAGAGCAAATCGCGGAGGGAGACCGGGATGGCAGACGAAGCGCAGACTTTGCCGAATGGCACCTCCACCGATCAATCGGTGCCAATCAGCGAGCGCGCGGTCCGGCGTCAGAAACTGAGCCTGGTGCTCGAAATCGAGAAAAAAGCGCAGATCGCCAATGCGGTATGCTGGCTGATGATGGTCTTCGCGGTCTTCCAGCTCGACGATCCGAACGCCTTCGCAATCCCGCTCTTGAGCCGTTTCATCGCCAGCCCGCTTACCCATTTCAGTTTCAAGCGCGCCCGCGCCACTCTGGCGGCGGGCGGCACGGGGTCGGAAGCGATCCGTCCGGTCGCCGTCGCGCTTGTCGTGGGCGGTGCCAGCTGGGCAAGCATGCTCCCTCCCCTGTTCGACGTATCGCTGAACCACCCTGCGGCGCTGTTGATTTTCGGCGCGCTGGTGGCCGGGATCACGATCATCGTCAGCATGCTGGCCCCGGTCCCGATCCTGGCCTTGACCTTTGCGGTTGGATTTCAGGTGACTGCCACGGCGCTGTTGTTTCTCGACCCGCCGGATAGCCACGATTGGGGCAGCCTGATGGCGATCGACGCGCTGTTCCTGGTCTTTCTCGCTTATGCCTTTGCCGCCACCAATCGCCAGGAAGAAACCGCGCGGACGCTGGTGACGAACCGTATGCTGACGCAGCGCCTGGAAGCATCGCTACGCGAGGTCGAGCAATTGGCGTATCGCGATCACCTCACCGGCCTTATGAACCGCCGCTCGTTCTTCCGTTTCGCCGAAAAGCTCGATCCCGACCGGACACGACATGTGCTGACGATCGATCTCGACCACTTCAAGGCGATCAACGACACGTTCGGTCATGCGACCGGCGATCTGGTCTTGGAACGGGTGGGTGCGGCCTTGCGCGACGTGGTATCGGGGCTGGACGGCGACGACCATTGCGCGGCGCGGACCGGAGGCGAGGAATTCGTCATGATCCTGGACATCGACGACATGGAACGGACCGCCAGCGTGGCCGAGCAGATCCGCTTCGCGATTGCGGGCCTGTCCGCCGGAATGCCCCATGCCGAGCTTAAGACCTCGGCCTCGATCGGTGTCGGGGAATGGGCAGCCCGCGACGATCTCGACGAAGTCCTCGCGCGCGCCGACAGGGCAACCTATCGCGCCAAGGCGGCGGGCCGCAATCGCGTGGAGCGCGCGGCTGCCTGAGGTGGTCGCCAGGATGGCGAGCTAGAACAGCGTCTGGGGGCGCGGCACGTCCAGCCCGGCCTGCTGCGCGATCATGCCGATCCACTGGCCGACCTGCGCGATCTCCTCTTCGGTGACGGCACTGCGCGAGCGGGCCGCATCCGCCGCTTCCTTCGCGGCGAAATCCTCACCCGATTTCGCGTGGCTGGTAAAGAGCTTGCCGGTGGCGATTGTCTCGGCGGTGCCCTCTTCCATTGCGATTCCCAAATGCTTGGACACGGCGCTGAGCGTGCGTGCCTTCTCCCTGCCGAACACATCGCCATCCAGCACGGCCAGCCGCTCTCCGAAACGCTGCTGCTGGAGGGCAAACCAGCGTTGCGCCAGAAACCAGGCGAGCGCCGCCGCCTGAAGATCGGTCATCGCGAATTGTTCGCGCCCGTCCATGCCCAGATCCATGCCGGCATAGGATTGCATTTCGAGATAGAGAAGCCGCCCCCAGCGCCGCCCCATCATGCCCTTGCGGATGACTGCCGCCAGGAAAGATGGCAGCGGATTGGTCATCAGCACAGCGCGCGCCTGCGGCAGAGCGGTCAGTATCGCCGGGATCAGCGCATTGGCATGATTGGTCGGCTTGACCACCACGGCGCTTTCGCCGGGAAAGCTGCGGGCCAGCAGTTTCAGCACCGGCGCGAGCAGCGCCGCGCCCGGCCGGCCCGGTTCCACACCCGCCCCCGCCAGAGCGGCCAGGATATGCGGTTCGTTCAGGCTCGCCATCGCACCCGGTCGATCTAGCGCGCGCGCCAGCAGGGTCGACCGGCAAAAGGCGGTGTGGAAGATGAAATGGATCGGGCCGGTTTCGGGCTGCATTGCCGCGACACGGTCGAGCGCAAGCCATGCCTCGCCTTGCGGACCGCTCGGCTCGCGATCGGCGAGAAACCCCGCATCGCCGAGGGATGATCGTTCCAGTTTGAGGAACTGCATCCGGTTCTGCGTCCAGTCGATCCGGTGCGGGATCCAGCTCGGATCGCGAGCGATTTCGGCGGCTTCGAGGGCGGGATTGCTCATATCGGCCTGCCTAGCGCGGCTGAAACGGCGCGCAAGAGTGCTTTCGAAGCCGCTCACCCCCGAAGCGTGGTCGAACAACGGTGAAGCGAGGACCTTCGACCCCTTTCACCCGTTGATCAGGTATACAGGGGGCCTAATGTTCGTGCCGAGCGACGAAACCGTCGCATCAGCCGTTCGTATCTAGGCTCCCGAACTCAGAACGTTTTCGGAGCACCCCAAGCCCATGTCCGCCATTCCCAGCCATAGCGCGCCCGACAGGCAAAAGCCATCGCGCACGCCGTCCGATTCCGCCGATCGGGTCCGCCGGATGCTACAGGATCTCGACATGCCGCTCGACGGTCTGCCGACGAACCGCGTGCCCGAAGCGGACAGACGTTTCGCCGCCGCGCGGCGCGAACGCGAACGCCGGATCGAACAACAGCAGCGCAACGATCTGTCCCGCGCCCGGCGCGCGGCCAGCAAGGTCTTCGGCGTGAAGCCAAGCAAGTCCTCGCGCAAAGCCGCGACGGCCATGTTGACCGCAGGCGCCGTCGGTCTTGCCGCATTCACCAATCCGTTCGGGCCAAGCCGCCCCTTCGGCGGCACGGCCGATACGCACGAAGTGTTCGAAGACCCGACCCAGTCGCGGCTCGCCGCGCACAAGATCGGGACCAGTGCCGAATTCAAGCGCGCGCTGATCGAAGAAGAGGGCGTGCGGTACATCGTCTATCGCGATGTCGCAGGCTACCCCACGGTCGGCGTCGGTCATCTGATCGACCCCCAGGACGGCTTGCGGGTCGGCGACCGCGTATCGAAGCAGCAGATCCTCGAATTTCTCGAAATCGATCTGGCCGACGCGGAGCGCCATGTGCGCGAACTCGTCGGAGACCTGCCGCTTTATCAGCACGAATTCGATGCGCTGGTCGATCTCGTCTACAATGTGGGTCCGGGCAATGTCGCCGAAGACGAAAGCCCCCGCCTCAACGCTGCCATTCAGGCGCGTGACTACGATGCAATTGCGGCCGAGCTGAATTACACCCACGCCGCCGGACAAGTCGCGCGCGGTCTGGAGTTCCGGTCCGAGCGCCGGGAAAAGATGTTCAGCGAGGCGTCCTATGAGGATCCGCGCGAAAGCGCCGCCCGCTCCACCGTCTGAGGCAATTCGTGAGCCATCGCCTCTTCGTCGGCATCCGGCCCCCTCCCCCGATCCGCGACATGCTGATCGACCGGATGGAAGCGCTGGACGGCGCGCGCTGGCAGGATGACGACCAATTGCATGTCACTCTGCGCTTCGTCGGCGAAGTGGATGCGCGCCAGGCCGACGATCTGGTCGCAGCGCTGGCGAGCGTTCACGGCGATCCCTTCCCGCTCTCGCTGGCCGGGATCGGGCATTTCGAGCGCAAGGGCCGGGCGCATACTTTATGGGCCGGTCTCGGCGAGAGCGAGGCGTTGCGACAATTGCAGAGCCGGGTCGAAATGGCCTGCCGCCGAGCCGGGCTTGCTCCCGAAACGCGAAAGTTCGCACCGCACATCACCATCGCGCGCCTCAACGGCGGCACAGCGCCGATCGGCCCCTGGATCTCTGAGCATGGCGATCTCGCCAGCCAACCCTGGATCGTCGATGGATTTACTCTGTTCGAAAGTCACCTAAGTGCCGCCGGCGCACTCTACGAACCCGTCAGGCGTTATGCTCTGACCCGCTGAAACCCCTCCTGCGATTGCTACCGTCCCGATGCCGAAATATCTGCTCCTTCTTCTTTCCACTTTCGCCATGGCCTGCTCGCCCGTTCCCGACGGGGAGAATGCCGAACATGCGATGGCGATGCGTGCGCAATCGGGGGGCGGCGCCGATGCTTCGCTACTCGATGCCATGAACGAGGAGCCGGAAGACTGCCTGCTGATGGTCTGGTCGAACCAGCAAAGCCGCGACATCGAATTCGATCGCGCCAACGATCTGGTCGATGGCGGCGCGATCTCCTGTGCGACCAATACCAGCGCCAGCCAGTTCCAGGCCGCGATCGATGCGCTGCGCGCCGCGGCCCGCTCGGGCGACAAGGCGCGCATGCTCGAACAATTAGGCCTGCCGCTGCTCTATATCGACCGCGATGGCGAGCAGGTCGAACTGGACGACGACCAGATCGACGCGCTTTACGACGAGGTGTTCGACGCCCGCCTGATCGGCGCGATCGAACGCCTCGATCTGTCGAGAATGACCGTGGTCCCGGAACGCGGCGGGTTCTTCGAGCTGGGATCGATCTGGCTGGTGGTGGACAAGGCTGGCGGACGCCCCCGGCTCGTCACCGTCAATCGCCAGGCGCTGGACGAGGCGGCAGGCGCGGCGCGGCGCAAGGCGCAGGACCGCCAGGGCGAACCCGTCCCCGATTTGTGAACCGCTCCGCTCGTCCGCACGCTTGCAATCGCCATCAATCCGCTGTTCAAGCGCGATCAGATACAAACGTAACCATCCTCGCCTCCGCGATCCGCGCCGGGGCGCCCTATTCGAGTTGGAGAGATATGTATGAAGGCCCAGATCCTGGCCACCACCGCCGCAGCAGCCATGCTGGCCGGTTGCAGCACGACCATGACCGATAGCGCGATGGCCCCGGCGGGCGATGCCGCGATGGCGAATGCGGACATCCCCGAAGGCACCGGCTATTTCGCTTCCGACAGCACCCTGCCCTTCCTCGCCCCCGATTTCAGCGCGATCTCGGAAGACGATTACATTCACGCCTTCACGCAGGGCATGGCGATCCAGAAGGCCGAAGTGCAGGCCATCATCGACAATCCCGCTGCGCCGACTTTCGCGAACACCATCGTCGCGCTCGAAAAGTCGGGCCGCATGCTTGACCGCGTCGGCAACGTTTTCTTCGCGCTGACGGGCTCCAACACCACCGATCGCCTGACCGAGATCGAGACCGAGATCAGCCCCAAGCTGACTGCGCATTACGACAGCATCACGCTGAACCCCGCGCTGTTCCAGCGGGTGAAGGCGGTCTACGACAATCGCGCGGCGATGGCGATGACGGTCGAGGACGCCAAGCTGCTTGAAAACACCTATGATGGCATGGTCCATGCCGGCGCTTTGCTGACCGATGCGCAGCGCGAACAGGTCAAGTCGATCAACTCGCAGCTTTCGACGCTCACCACCGATTTCTCGCAGCGGGCGCGCAACGCCATGGCGGATCAGCCGGTGATCTTCGACACCCGCGCGGAACTGGCCGGCCTCAGCGAGGGCGACATCACCGCCGCCGCCAATCTCGCCACGGAAAAGGGCTATGACGGCAAGTTCGCCATCGCGCTCCAGAACACGACGCAGCAGCCGCTGCTCCCTGCGATGGAAAACCGTGCCGCGCGCGAAGAGCTGTTCAACGCCAGCTATCACCGCGCCGACGGCACCACCGATATCGATACGCGCATGCTGATCGCCCAGATCGCGGAATTGCGCGCGCAGAAGGCCGCCCTGTTCGGCGAGCCCGACTGGGCGAGCTACGCGATGTGGGACCGGATGGCGGAAACGCCCAAGACCGCGCTCGACTTCATGGAACAGATGGTCCCCGCCCTGGCCGCAACGCAGCGGCGCGAGGCGGCGATGCTGAACACGGCGATCGCGGCCGATGGCGGTGACTACACCGTAAAGCCGTGGGACTGGTATCGCTACGCCAACAAGATCAAGGCGGAGCAGTACGATCTCGATGAAGACGCGGTCATGGAATATTTCCAGATCGACAAGGTGCTGGAAGATGGCGTGTTCTACATGGCCAACCAGCTTTACGGCCTGAACTTCGAGCGCCGGACGGACCTGCCGGTCTACCACCCCGACGTGTCGGTCTACACCGTGTTCGATCGTGACGGATCGGAACTCGGCCTGTTCTATTTCGACCCGTATCAGCGCCCCTCCAAGCGCGGCGGCGCGTGGATGAGCAATTTCGTCGAACAGAGCGATCTGTGGGGCACCAAGCCGGTGATCTACAACGTGCTGAATATTCCCAAGGCGCCGGAAGGCGAGCCGCAGCTGGTCAGCTTCGACTGGGTGAACACCGCCTTCCACGAATTCGGCCACGCGCTGCACGGCTTCTTCGCCGATCAGCGTTACGAGAGCCTGTCGGGCACCGCCACGGCGCGCGACTTCGTGGAATATCCCAGCCAGGTCCATGAAATGTGGGCCACCTGGCCGAGCGTGCTGTCGAACTATGCCAAGCACTACAAGACCGGCGAGACCATCCCTGCCGAAATGATCGAGAAGATCGAAGCGGCATCGAAGTTCAACCAGGGCTACGATTTCGGGGAGACGGTGGAAGCCGCGCTGCTCGATATGAAGTGGAGCGCGCTGACCCCGCAAGAGGCCGCCGCGCTCGACACGCCCGAAAAGGTCGATGCGTTCGAGCGTCGTTCGCTTGAGGAACTGGGTCTCGAAATCGATCTGGTGCCGCCGCGCTATCGCAGCACCTATTTCAACCACATCTTCAGCGGGCCGACCGGTTATTCGGCGGGCTATTACAGCTATCTGTGGACCGAAATGCTGGATCGCGACAGCCGCAAGTGGTTCCGCGAGAATGGCGGTCTTACGCGCGAGAATGGCGATCACTATCGCGACACCGTGCTGAGCCGTGGCGGGACAATGGATTATTTCCAGATGTTCCAGAACTTCGCCGGGCGCCAGCCGGACGTAACGCCGATGCTCGAAGCGCGCGGATTGATACCGGGTGACGAGGCGGCGGACAGCGAAGTCGCCGATGACGGCCCCGCCACGGTCGGCGATGCAGGCGGCGCGGGCGGCGACGTCGTGCGCTAAGCCGTCATTAACAATTCAAATGGGAAAGGGCGGGCTTCGGTCCGCCCTTTTCGTTTGATAGCGAATGATTTGGACAGAATATTTTGCCATGGTGATCAATTCGATTGACAACTATCGCCGACCGTAATTTTGCGACATCAAACGTATAAACTGTTTTAACTTTGCGAATAATTGATTTGGAGCAGACCGCTCCTCACGGTACCAATCCCATAACGGGTAAAAGCCCGTTTCTTGGGAGAGTACTGATGAGAAAATACCTGCTTGCGGCGGCTGTCATCGCCGGCGTCCCCGTCGCGATCGTGGCGCAAAGCGCGCAGCTCCAGCCCGGTGAAGAACCGACAAAGGCCGTCTCCGTCGCCGATACGGGCGGCAAAAAGATTCCCAACACCTGGATCTGCGTGCTCAAGCCCGGCGCGGCCAGCGGCAATCCCGCCGCGCAGGCGGCCCGGTCCGCCAATGTCGGTGGCGGGCGCGTAACGCACGTCTTCGAAGGTGCCTTCGAAGGGTTCACCCTGCGCATTCCCGATCGCGCCATCGCCAAGGTCCAGGCGAACAACCCCAACATCTCCTATTGCGAACAGGATCAGGTGATGGCGATCGCAAGCGAGGGAAAGGCCTCGATCGCAGCGGTTTCGGCGCAGGGCGATACGCTGCCCTGGGGCGTGTCGCGCGTGGGCGGCGGCAGCGGGTCGAACTTCCGGCGGGCCTGGGTAATCGATAGCGGCATCGCCAGCCATCCCGATCTCAATATCGACACCAGCCGTTCGCGCAGCTTCGTCTCCGGCCTCGGCTATACCGACACCAACGGCCACGGAACGCACGTCGCAGGCACCATCGCGGCGCGCGCCAATGGCGGCGGCGTCGTGGGCGTGGCGCCCGGCGCACCGGTCGTCTCGCTGCGCGTCTTCGACGGCAGCGGCAGCGGCTCGAACTCGGCGGTGCTGTCGGCGGTCAATCACGTCTACAATTACGGATCGGCAGGCGATGTCGTGAATATGAGCCTTGGCGGCGGGATCAGCACCACGCTCGACAATGCCGTCCTGCGCGCGTCCAATCGCGGGATCTATTTCGCGCTTGCCGCCGGGAACGAAAGCCAGAATGCGAACAATGTCTCGCCGGGCCGCGTCAATGGCAGCTATATCTGGACGGTATCGGCCTTCGACATCAACGACCGGTTCGCCAGTTTCTCGAACTTCGCGAACCCGCCGATCGACGTGTCGGAGCCGGGTGTCGAGATCGTTTCCACCTATCTCAACGGCAGCTACGCAACCCTTTCGGGAACGTCGATGGCCACGCCGCATCTCGCCGGGCTGATCCTCCAGCGTTCGGTCCGCAATGGTGGGCGCGTGACGGGGGACCGGGACAACAATCCCGACATCATCGGCATCAGATAAGCCGAACCTCGGATAAAAGCGGCCGGGTCTCCCTCGGGGGATCCGGCCGTTTCGCGTCAGCGCCCCGGCTCTCCCTTGCCCCGCCAGGCGAGGGAATTGCGGTTCAGATCGGCAAGGTCTTCTGTCCCGGCGATCGCGCCTTCGCCCAAAGCCATGGCGCGTTCGAGCAGCTCGTCCGATGCGTTGCGATAGGCGGGCGCGGGGATTTCGAGGTCCCATTTATCGCCGACCGCATTGTCCAGCAGGATACGCTGGAAGCAGTGGTCCTCGAAGACCGGCCAGCCGCGCTGGCGAGCGAGGTCCGGCATGCGATCGCGGGTCAGGGCGAACCAGCGCCGGGCGGTGTTTTCTGATGCCATCATCGCCTAACGCTCGATCGGCGAACGGGTGCCAAGCACCCGCAAGATCAGGCGGAAAAGGCGAGCCGCCCGGCCTCCCCCACCCATTCTCCGCTGACACCGAAGACGCGGGCGATGGCTTGGGGCGACAGCGCCTCGGCAGGCGGTCCGTCCTCGACGATCCTTCCCCGGTCCATCACGATCACCCGGTCGGCATGATTTCGCGCGATCGCAAGATCGTGGAGGACCAGTGCGACGCCGCGCCCCTGCCGCGCCTGCTCCACGAGATGGCGGACGAGCACGCGTTGATGCGAAAGGTCGAGCGCAGCGAGCGGTTCATCGGCGAGGATCCAGTCTGGCTCGCCCGCCAGCACACGCGCCAATAGAACGCGCGCGGCCTCCCCGCCCGACAGGGTCTGCGCGCGGCGATGGACAAAATCTTCGAGATCGAGCGCCTTCAGCGCCGCCTCGACCGGGGCCTGCGCGCGATCGCCATGCGGCATCCGTCCCAGCTCCACCAGGCGCCGCACCGGCACGTCCCAAGCGATCTCTGGCGCCTGCGGCAGATAGCCGATCCGTTGGGCGCGCTTTCTGGGGGGCAGGCTCGTCAGCGAGGCGTCGTCCATCAGCACCTCTCCCGCATCGGGTCCGAGCAGACCCGCCAGCGCCTCGAGCAGGCTTGACTTGCCCGCCCCGTTCGGTCCGCAGATTGCCGTGATCGTGCCGGGTTCGAGCGACAGGGTGACGCCCGAGAGCCGCCCGTCCAGCGTGAGATTGCGCGCGGCGAGCGTCATCCCATCGCTCCCGGCAGGCCGCGCCGCATGCGCAGCAGCAGCGCGAGGAAGAAGGGCGCGCCAAGCAGGCTCAGCGCGATGCCCAGCCTCAGTTCGGTAACCAGCGGGAGGATGCGGACCACGCTGTCCGCCACCAGCACCAGCAGCGCACCCGCCAGCGCGCTCGGCAGCAGCAGCGAGGACGGGCGCCGGTCGGTCAGCGGACGCACGAGATGCGGTACGATCAAGCCGACGAAGCCGATGATCCCCGCCACCGCTACGCTCGCGCCCACTGTCAGCGCCACGCCGACGATCAGCAGCCATAGCAGCCGGTTGGGATCGACGCCGAGCGAGCGGGCGACGGCGTGTCCCAAGGTCAGCGCGTCGAGCGCCGGTCCGGCTCGCCAGAGCACCGCGATGCCGAGCGCGACCAAGGGCGCGGCGATCCAGACTTCGCGCCAGCCGCGATCGGTCAGCGCACCGTTCAACCACAGCACGATCTCGCTCATCGCGAAGGCATTGGGCGCGAGGCTGATGGCCAGCGCAGTGAGCGCTCCGGCCAGGCTCGCGACCATCAGCCCGGCCAGCGTAAACAGGGCGATCCCACCAGTGCGACCAGCGATCAGCGCGAGCAATGCCATCGCCCCGCCTGCGCCCACCAGCGCGAAAGCGGGCAGCAAATAGGGCGAAACGGTATAGCCTAACCACAGCGCCGCCACTGCGCCCAGAGCCGCGCCCGGCGCGATGCCGAACAGGCCCGGATCGGCCAGCGGATTGCGCAGATAGCCCTGCATCGCCGCTCCCGATGCGCCCAGCCCTGCGCCGACTACGATGGCAAGCACGCCGCGCGGCAAGCGCAGTTCGGCAAGGATGAGCGCGGCGTTGGGCGTGCTCGCCGGATCGATCCAGACTCGCCCCGCAAGCAGCGAGAGCGGTAATGCGATGGCCACCAGCGCCGCCAGGATCAACGTGGCGCGCGTCACGACGCGGCGCTCCTGCGCAAGGCGCGCATTCTCGCCATCGCACGCGGGATCGTCGGCCCGCCGCAATAGACCAGGTTCGGATCGAGCCGGGCGACCTGCGTTTCCGACAAGGCAGCAAGCGCGGGATGATGTTGCGACCGTTCGCTGCCGGCCACCAGCAGCAATTCGGGCGGATCGGCCAGCACGTTCTCGAGCGGGAGGAAATCGGCCTGGGCAAGTCCGCGCGTGCGCGCTCCGTTGGCGAGACCCGCGCGCGCCATCAGATCGGTGATCAGCGTCGCCTCGCCCGGAACGATGCCGCCCGATTGCCACAGCACGGTATCGACCGGCGCGGCTTTGCTCGGCGCGGCGGATTTTGCGATGCGCGAGACCAGCGCTTCGCCAGCATCGACATTGCCGGCCAAAGCCGCCAGCTGCCGCACCTGCGCCACGCTATCCTCGACGCTCGCGACGCTGCCGACCGTCTCGACCCTGATAGCGAGATCGGTCAGCGCCGCTCGCGTGGCGGGTGCGATGAAGCTGCTGGCGACCACCACGTCCGGATCGAGCGCCAGAACTTCCTCCACCGTGCCCCCGGTCGCGCGATAGCGGCGCGCGTCATCGGCGTTCATCGAGTTGGCGCGCGGATCCTTGCTGTAATGCGATATCGCCAGCAACTGACCCGGCTCCGCGACCTCCGCCAGAATGGCATCGGCGCAGGGGTTCAGGCTGACGATACTGGGCCGGCCGTTATTAACGGGGCCGGGCGGCGCCACCGGCGCCGAGCATCCGCCCAGCGCCAGCACCGCTCCGGCCAGCCAGCGGATCACATCCGCGTCCTCACTCCGACGAAGGCTCCCCGCCCCGCCTGGGCATAGCCCCTCGCGGTCTGGTAGTTCTCGTCGAACACGTTCTCGACCCGCCCGAACAATTCGACGCCGGTCGTCACCGGTACCGAAGCGCGCAGGTCGAACACCGTGTATCCGTCCAGTTCCACGCTGTTCGACGCATTGTCGAAACTGTCGCCGACCAGCCGCAGATCGGCGCCGAAGCTCGCACCGAAAGGCGCGGTGTAATCGGCGAAGATCGTCGCGGCATGGCGCGGGCGGCGGGCAAGCTCGTTACCGCTCGCGCGATCTTCGGTATCGATCAGGCTGTAGAGGCCGGAGATGCGCAAGCCTTCCGTCACGATCGCGCTGCCTTCGACCTCGATCCCCTGCGCGCGGGCGCGATCGGTGTTCTCGTAATAGCCGAACGGACGCGAGGCGCAGATCGGCGCGGGGTTCTGGAAGCAGGAGGCGAAGCCGATCAGATCCTCGCTGTCGCGCCGGAAACCCGTCACTGCAAAATAAAGCGGCGCATTGCGATCGCCCAATGCGATGCCGAGATCGTAGCTGGTGCTGCGTTCGGGCTGCAGATCCTCGTTCCCGAAATCGGAGAACAGCTGGAACAGGGTCGGCGCCTTGAAGCCTTCGCCCACGCTGCCCCGGACACGCCAGCCGCCGCCGAGGGCATAGCTGATGTCACCGCCGAAGCTCACTTCGCTGCCGAACAATTCGTGATCGTCGACGCGCGCACCGGCATGCGCGGCCAGCCCGCCCAGCACCCAGCCCGCCTGAAGATAGCCGCCGGTGATCGAAACGTCCGCACCCGCATCGCTGTCGGTCGCATAGCTCGACCAGTATTGTTCGCCCCCGAAGGCCAGCGTCAGGCCGCCGATCGCGCGATATTCGCCGCGCACCTGCAGGCTGTCGGTATGGCCGTCGCTTGCAAAGCTGGGGCCGGTGACGGGGTTGTCGTTGCTGCGCTCGGTATCGGACAGGCCGTAGGATCCCCGCAGGGTCAGAGCCTGCCCGTAATAGGTCGCGCCGATCGCGCCCGAATATTGCCGCGTGTGCTGGGTGTCGAGCGTATCGCCGAGGGCGAAGGTCGGCGGCGCGAACCCGTCGATCTCGAGGTCGCTTTCGGCATAGCGGGCATTGGCGAAGAGTTCGACCGCATCGGTGACGTCGAAGAAGGCGCTGCCTCCGAGGCCGAACTGGTTCACGCCGTCCTTCTCGGTGCCGTTCGCGGCCGCCGAAAAACCGTCCGTGCGCAATGCCGATCCGGTCAGGCCGACGAAATAGCGATCCCCTTCGAGCCCGCCCGAAACGGACGATGTCAGCGTGTCGCGCGCGCCGTATTCGAGCGAGGTGGAAAGGCCGGACGTGCCGCGCGTCGATACGTTCAACACACCGCCCAGCGCATCCGCGCCCCAGATCGTGCTGTTGGCCCCGCGCGTCAGGTCGAGGCCGGACGTGTTGGTCGCGAGCAGCGTGCCGAAATCGAACCCGCTGCCGGGCGAGGCTTGGTCGGCCACCCGCACTCCGTCGATCAGGACGAGCAATTGCTCGGACGCCGCGCCGCGCACATTGAGGCCGGTAAAGCTGCCGATCGGCCCGTTGCGCACGAAGGTGACGCCGGGAAGCCGCGCAAAGACGCGGGTCAGGTCCGCGCCCTGGATCTGCACAAGCTCGTCGCGCCCGATCACGGTCACCGACTGACCGGTGTTCTCCGGATCGAGCGAGAAGCCCGTGGCGGTCACGGTGATCAGATCGGGGCTCGTCTCTCGCTCTGCGAACACGATTTCGCGGCGCTGTTCGGGCGGCACGGGGGCAGTGCCATCCTGCCCGGCGATGATCTCCGCCAGAGCGTCTTCGCCCGCATCGTTATCGGGCTGCGCTTGCTGGGCCGAAGCGGGGGCTGCGGCAAACGACAGGGAAAGACAGGAAACGGACAGGGAAAACAGAAATTTACGCATGATACCTCCGAAAATGAACGAATGCCGCTCATCACGGAGGGAGCGCCGCGTCCCATCGGGATCGCGCGGCTCTCGCCCGTCTGCCATCGGTACACCCCGCCCGCGGCCGAACGACACGCATGGGCAGGTCTCCTGGCTCCCGGATCGTCGCTTTCCCGCCGCCTTCCCGTGTCTTACGACGCAGTGGCATATGGCGGGATCGCTCCCCGGTCACAGTTGCGGGGGCAGCCGGGGCATTGGACCCCGTTCCCTCTTAGGCCGGCGCGAACCGGCAACCCATGACGCTGGCGGCGCCCTTAGGCGCGGCGCGGAGTGCTGGCAAGCGCCGCTGGCATTCCTTCCTGTCCATGCTTACTTCCTGTGCCGCTTGCGCATTAGTGCTAAGGCAAGATTTGCGCTGCTAAGGCGGCGGATCGGTGGATAAGGACACACGCAATCCCATGACCGGGCTCGAGACCGCAAAGCGATCACGGGGCACTGCCGCGCAGGAGCGCAGGCGGGGCCACCTTGGTCGTGGGCGCGGTCGTGCGCGCGTGGGAGCTACGGAGGAACCGGGCCCTACCGAAGACAAGCCGATCTCGCGCCGCCGGATCGCGGCTGTCAGCGCGCTGCTGGTCGCTGTCGCAGTGCCCGCGCTGGCGCAACCGATATCCTGGGATACGCTGGCGAAACGGGCATTCGGGATCGACCGGGGGGCCACCGCGATCACGCCGATGCCGTTCGAGCGTCCCGGATACAGCTTCCCGGGCTCCGCCTTCTACTATCTCGAAGAAGCGCCGCGCCTCGCGCTCGATTTCGACGAATTGCGCGAGACCGGCGACCGGGAAGGCACGGTGCAATTCGCCGCCAGCCGCCTGCCCGCCGATGCCAGCGCCGCCGCCCCGCCCGCCTTCCAGTCCGCCGGATCGGGCATCGACAAGGCGCGCGCGCTGCAATGCCTGTCCATGGCGGTCTATTACGAAGCGGCGAGCGAGAGCTATGCGGGCCAGCAGGCGGTGGCCCAGGTGGTCCTCAACCGCGTGGCCCACCCCGCTTATCCGGCAAGCGTGTGCGGTGTCGTGTTTCAGGGGTCGGAGCGGCACACGGGCTGCCAGTTCAGCTTCACCTGCGACGGTAGCCTGAAGCGGCGCCCCGCCGCACGGCCCTGGGCGGTGGCGCAATCGGTCGCGCTGGCGGCCCTGTCCGGTCAGGTCTTCGCCCCCGTCGGCACGGCGACCCATTACCACACCCATGCGGTCAATCCCTATTGGGCGAGCAGCCTCGACATGATCGGATCGATCGGGGCGCACCGCTTCTACCGCTGGAAGGGGCGCGCGGGCCTCGCCGATGCGTTCTCGATGAGCTATCGCGGCGGCGAACCGCTTGCCGCGCCGAAACCGCGCCTTGCGGGCGATCCCGATCCGATGGTCCCGAGCGAACTGGATCGCGAGCTGGCGGGGTCTCCGCCGGCCACGCCGCCTACAGTCGCCGGACGCACCCTGTCCGAACCGCCCTCCCCCGCCGAAGCCTTTGCTCCGCCGCGCGGGGCCGGGCCGGTCGAAACCGAGCAGCCGAAAGTGGACGACAATCTGCCCAGTGGTGGCACGGTGAAGCCCGAATATGCGCGCAGCGGCCAGTGGATCCGCAAGCCCGGCAGCTGACCGGGAATTTTCCCCGATCGCAGTGGTTTACGCCTTGGAAACCCTGCCACGGAACGGATGATTAGCGCTCCTGTCCCCATACGCGGCGAGCCCCAAAGGGAGGTCGCACATCCAAATATCCAATCCTTTCGCCGCCGCACGTTTCAACTGCCGATCGCCGCTGTTGCGCCCTTGCGCCTCCGGCTCTCGCCGGAGAGCGGCCAACGATAACGGTTCGGCCTCTCCCGAACCGGACGCGCGCTCGGACCGACTGCTGGCGGCGGCCCTCCACTGTTTGTCGGAGCATGGCCTGCGCGCTGCCCGGGAAGCCTCCGACCGAGCAGAGCATGCGTTCCGCAATGGCGACCGCACCAGCTGCGATTGGTGGCTCGGCATCTGCCGGATGCTCGACCGGCGGCTGGCGACCGACTTGGCGCACAGGCTCGAAGCGCGTTCTGCCGGGTAGTCCTCACTGGACGGGAACCGCTCGCGAGCCTCCGCGTAGAAATAGCGCTGCCGTAGCGGCGCGCTCATCCCCGAGCATAAATCAGAGCCTTTATTGCGATTGCGAACCAATCGCAAAGATAGTTCTGAGGCACAGATCGTTAGCGGTTGCAATCGCCGTTTCCACGGCCTAGGTCGCAGGGCGAATTGCCGAGCGCGATGCCTTTGCGGGATGCGGGGTTGCGCCGGTTCGATCGACCGCTCCGGCAAGCATGCCGGATGATCGATCGAAGGCAGGCCGGTCCCGCGTTTTTACAAGGACGGACATAGATGGCCCGCAAGAAGATCGCCCTTATCGGTTCCGGCATGATCGGCGGCACGCTCGCCCATTTGGCCGCGAAGAAGGAAATGGGCGATATCGTCCTGTTCGACATCGCCGAAGGGATGCCGCAGGGCAAGGCGCTCGACCTCAGCCAGTGCGGCCCGGTCGAAGGCTTCGATGCCAAGATCACCGGCACGAACGACTATGCCGACATCGCCGGTGCCGACGTCGTGATCGTCACCGCGGGCGTGCCGCGCAAGCCCGGCATGAGCCGCGACGATCTGCTCGGCATCAATCTGAAAGTGATGAAGGCCGTCGGCGAAGGCATAAAGAACAACTGCCCCGACGCATTCGTGATCTGCATCACCAACCCGCTCGACGCGATGGTCTGGGCGCTGCGCGAATTTTCCGGCCTGCCGCACAACAAGGTCGTCGGCATGGCCGGCGTGCTCGACAGCGCGCGCTTCGCCACCTTCCTCGCCTGGGAATTCGACGTGTCGGTGAAGGATGTGAACGCATTCGTCCTCGGCGGCCACGGCGACACCATGGTCCCCGTCACCAGCTACACCACGATCAACGGCATTCCGGTTAAGGACTTCGCCAAGATCAAGGGTGTTTCGGAAAGCCGCATCGACGAGATCGTCGATCGCACTCGCAAGGGCGGCGGCGAGATCGTCGGCCTGCTCGGCAACGGCTCCGCCTATTACGCCCCGGCCACCAGCGCGATCGCGATGGCCGAAGCCTATCTCGGCGATCAGAAGCGCATCCTCCCCTGTGCCAGCTATGTCGAAGGCAAATACGGCCTCGACGGCCTTTATGTCGGCGTGCCAACCATGATCGGCGCAGGCGGTACCGAAGACGTGATCGAGATCGAGCTTTCGGACGAAGAGAAGTCCAACCTCAAGGTCAGCACCGACGCGGTCGAGGAACTGCTCGAAGCCTGCAAGGGCCTGGACGAGAGCCTGAAGTAACCACTCGCAAGATTATCCGTCGCCCCAGCGCAAGCTGGGGCCTCGTGCCGGAAGGCGCGACCTAGCAGAGGGAGATCCCAGCATTTGCTGGGATGACGAAAGGACCAACGATGAGCATCCTCGTAGACAAGAACACCAAGGTCATTACTCAGGGGATGACCGGAAACACCGGCACCTTCCACACGCAGCAGGCGCTCGATTACGGGACGCAGATGGTTGCGGGTGTGACGCCCGGTAAGGGCGGCACCGATCATATCGGCCTGCCGCAGTTCAACACCGTCAAGGAAGCCAAGGCCGAAACCGGCGCGACCGCATCGTGCATCTACGTGCCGCCGCCCTTCGCCGCCGACGCGATCCTCGAGGCGATCGACGCCGAGATGGACCTGATCGTCGCGATCACCGAAGGGATTCCGGTGCTCGACATGGTCAAGGTGAAGGCGGCGCTGACGGGTTCCAAGTCGCGCCTCATCGGCCCGAACTGCCCCGGCGTCCTCACGCCCGGCGAATGCAAGATCGGCATCATGCCCGGCTCGATCTTCCAAAAGGGCAGCGTCGGCGTGGTCTCGCGCTCGGGTACGCTGACCTATGAAGCCGTGCATCAGACCACGATGGTCGGCTTGGGCCAGACCACGGCGGTCGGCATCGGCGGCGACCCGGTCAACGGCACGAACTTCATCGACGTGCTCGATCTCTTCCTCGACGACGACGACACCAAGTCGATCATCATGATCGGCGAGATCGGCGGCAGCGCGGAAGAAGAAGCCGCTGCCTTCATCAAGGAACAGCGCGCCAAGGGCCGTTACAAGCCGATGGTCGGCTTCATCGCGGGCCGCACGGCGCCTCCGGGCCGCCGCATGGGCCATGCCGGTGCCATCGTTTCGGGCGGCCAGGGCGGCGCGGACGACAAGATCGCAGCGATGGAAGATGCGGGCATCCGCGTCAGCCCCTCGCCCAGCGAGCTCGGCACCACGCTCGACGCGATGCTCAAAGAGCTGGCGTAAGCGCGACTGAACGATAACTGGCGGTTCGGGGGGGCCGTCTACTCCACCCGGGCATTGGTGGTGTGAGAGGCGAGTGACAATGGGTAACGAGAACCAGTCCTTCATCCCCGAACTGAGCGATCAGGAAGGGCCGCAACCCGGCCCGAGCTGGGCCAATCCGAACTGGCTGTCCGAAGTGGCCGACAGCGGCGCGGATCTGGTCCAGGCGCTCGATCCCACACAGATGAAGCTCGCGGTCCAGCAGGCCGCGAAGGCGGCGGGCAAGCCGGTGGACGACAA
The DNA here is from genome assembly GCF_017744235.1 of Erythrobacter sp. A6_0. Classification (NCBI taxonomy): domain Bacteria; kingdom Pseudomonadati; phylum Pseudomonadota; class Alphaproteobacteria; order Sphingomonadales; family Erythrobacteraceae; genus Erythrobacter; species Erythrobacter sp. A6_0. The sequence goes on along the minus strand of NZ_JAGHQR010000001.1, from coordinate 373,181 downwards.
GGCGCTCGAAAAGGCGTCGGACGATTCCAACCGCGCCATGATGCTCGTGCGCAGCTTCCGTGTGCGTGGGCATCTGGCCGCCAATCTCGATCCGCTCGGCCTTTCGCATCGCGAATTGCCGGACGATTTGACGCTCGCCTGGCACGGGTTCGAAGGGCAGGAAGATCTCGAAGTCTTCGTCGGCGGCGTGCTCGGCTTCGGCTGGGTCACCGTGGGCGATCTCTATGATCGGCTGCGTGAAGTCTATTGCGGCGATGTCGGCCTCGAATACATGCACATCGCCGATGTGGAGGAGCGCCGCTTTCTCCAAGACCGCATCGAATCTCCCGGCGAAACGATCCAGTTCACCGACGAAGGCAAGCGCGCCATCCTGGCCGCCGTGATCCGCGGCGAGGAGTTCGAGAAGTTCCTCGCCAAGAAATATGTCGGGACCAAGCGTTTCGGGCTCGATGGCGGGGAATCGATGATTCCGGCATTGGAAGCCGTCATCAAATATGGCGGCCAGTCGGGCGTGCGCGAGATCATTTACGGCATGGCGCATCGCGGCCGGCTGAACGTGCTCGCGAACGTGATGGCCAAGCCTTACAAGGTCATCTTCCACGAATTTTCGGGCGGAAGCGCCAATCCCGACGATGTCGGCGGTTCAGGCGATGTGAAATACCACCTCGGCACCAGCACCGATCGTGAATTCGACGGAATTTCGGTGCACATGTCGCTGGTCCCCAACCCTTCCCATCTCGAAGCGGTCAATCCGGTCGTGCTCGGCAAGGCGCGCGCGCAGCAGGCCATTCGCGACGATTTGAAGAAGCACGAGCAGGTCCTGCCCGTGCTGATCCACGGCGATGCCGCCTTTGCCGGCCAGGGCATCGTGTGGGAATGCTTCGGCCTGTCGGGTGTGCGCGGCTACAATACCGGCGGCTGCATCCACTTCATCATCAACAACCAGATCGGCTTCACGACCAGCCCCCAATTCGCGCGGTCGAGCCCCTACCCCTCGGACGTCGCCAAGGGCGTCCAGGCGCCGATCCTGCACGTCAATGGCGACGATCCCGAAGCGGTGACTTTCGCCTGCAAGCTGGCGATCGAATACCGCCACACTTTCGGACGCGATATCGTGATCGACATGTGGTGCTATCGCCGCTTCGGCCACAACGAGGGCGACGAGCCGAGCTTCACCCAGCCGCTGATGTACAAGGAAATCCGCCAGCATCCCAAGGTCAGCGAGCTCTACAGCACGCGCCTCAAGGACGAAGGCGTGATCGACAGCGGCTACGCCGACGAACTGCGGGGCGAGTTCACCGACCGGCTGGAAGACGATTTCGCCACCGCCAAGGATTACGAGCCCAACGAGGCGGACTGGTTCGGCGGACGCTGGGCGGGCCTCAACAAGCCGGTCGATCCCGAAACCGCGCGCCGCAATGTCGAGACCGCGATCGAGAAGAAGCTGTTCGACAGTCTCGGCCGCACGCTCACCACGGTGCCCGACGATCTGACGATCCACAAGACGCTGGGCCGCGTCCTCAAGGCCAAGGAGGAGATGTTCTCCAGCGGCGAAGGATTCGACTGGGCCACCGCAGAAGCGCTCGCTTTCGGCAGCCTCGTCACCGAAGGATATGGCGTGCGCCTGTCGGGCCAGGATTCGGGGCGCGGCACGTTCAGCCAGCGGCACGCCATCTGGGTCGATCAGGAAAACGAGGAGAAATACGTTCCCCTCGCCACGCTGCCGCACGGCAAGTTCGAAGTCTATGACTCGATCCTGTCCGAATACGGCGTGCTCGGCTTCGAATACGGCTTCGCCATGGCGGACCCCAAGACGCTGACGATGTGGGAAGCGCAGTTCGGCGATTTCGCCAATGGCGCCCAGATCATGATCGATCAGTTCATCGCCAGCGGCGAGGTCAAGTGGCTGCGCGCCAACGGCCTCGTGATGCTGTTGCCGCACGGTTATGAAGGACAGGGGCCGGAACACAGCTCCGCGCGTCTCGAACGCTTCCTGCAGCTGTGCGCGAACGACAATATCCAGGTCTGCAACATCACCAGCCCGGCGAATTACTTCCATGTGCTGCGTCGCCAGATGCTGCGATCGTTCCGCAAGCCGCTCGTCATCATGACGCCCAAGAGCCTGCTGCGCCATCCGCTCGCCAAGAGCGAAGCGCGCGAATTCACCGGCGAGACGCATTTCATGCGGATCAAGTCCGACATGACCGAAATCGCGGACGAGAAGGTCAAGCGCCTCGTCCTGTGTTCTGGCAAGGTCGCCTACGATCTGATGCAGAAGCGCGACGAAGAAGGCCTCGAAGACGTCTCGATCGTTCGGATCGAGCAGCTCTATCCCTTCCCCGGCGAACCGCTGGCGACCCGCCTCGGCCGGATGCCAAACCTCGAAGAGGTGATCTGGTGCCAGGAAGAGCCGAAGAACAACGGCGCCTGGTTCTTCGTCGATCGCCTGATCGAAGACGCGCTGACCGCGTCCGGCCATCAGGGCAAGCGCCCGATCTACGCCGGGCGCGAAGTCGCCGCATCGCCTGCCACGGGCCTCGCCAAGAGGCACGAGGAACAGCAGCGCTGCCTCGTCTCGATGGCATTGGGCCTCAACGATGGCGGCGCCGCGCTTCGCGACAAATCTCAAGACACTTCCAGCAACAAGGCCTGAGGACCGATACGCATGTCCAAGGAAATCACTGTCCCCACCCTGGGTGAATCGGTCACCGAAGGCACGATCGGCGAATGGCTGAAGAAGCCCGGCGACGCGGTCGCGGTCGATGAACCGATCGCCAGCCTCGAGACCGATAAGGTCGCGGTCGAGGTGCCTTCCCCCGTCGCGGGTGTGATGGGCGAATTGAAGGCCGAAGTCGGCGAGACGGTCGAAGTCGGCGCGGTAATCGCGGTCATCGAAGAAGGGGGCGCGCCCGCCGCCAAGGGCGAGGAAGCGGGCCGCGCGAAGGAAGAACGCGAGGAAGGCCAGCAGGAACGCTCCGGTGACACGCCGAAGACGCAGGCGAAGGATGCGCCTTTGGATGCGGTCAAGGCGCTGAACCCGGCAGTGCGCCGCGCCGTGCTCGAACACGGGCTCGATCCGTCGACCATCAAGGGCACGGGCCGCGATGGCCGACTGACCAAGGAAGACGTCGAAGCCGCGGCGAAGGCCAAGAAGAGCGGATCGGACACGATTGCCGACGACGCGCCAGCGCAGGCCGCGACCTCTTCGGCTCCCGCTTCCGGCGAACGCCAGGAAGAGCGGGTCAAGATGACCCGGATGCGCCAGACGATCGCCAAGCGGCTCAAGGGCGCGCAGGACAATGCCGCGCTGCTCACCACTTTCAACGATTGCGACATGAGCGCGGTCATCGAAGCGCGCGAGAAGTACAAGGACCTCTTCGCCAAGAAGCACGATATCAAGCTCGGCTTCATGGGCTTCTTCGCCAAGGCGGCCTGCCTGGCCTTGAAGGATGTGCCCGCCGCCAACGCCTATATCGAGGGCGACGAGATCGTCTATCACGATTACGTCGATATCTCGGTGGCGGTCAGCGCGCCCAACGGCCTGGTCGTCCCGGTCATCCGCGATGCGCAGGAAAAGGGCTTCGCACGCATCGAGAAGGACATCGCGGACTTCGGAAAGCGCGCCAAGGACGGCACGCTCACGATGGACGACATGAAGGGCGGCACCTTCACCATCTCGAATGGCGGCGTGTTCGGATCGCTGATGTCGACGCCTATCATCAACCCGCCGCAGAGCGCCGTGCTGGGCCTGCACCGGATCGAGGACCGTCCGGTCGTCGTGAATGGCGAGATCGTGATCCGCCCGATGATGTATCTCGCGCTCAGCTACGATCACCGCCTGATCGACGGGCGCGAGGCCGTGACCGCGCTCAAGATCATCAAGGAAGCGATCGAGGATCCGACCCGGATGCTCATCGACCTGTGATATCCATGGCCGGTAATCGCATTCTCTCCAGGCTCGGCCTCCTTGCCCTGCCCCTCGCTCTCGCTGCCTGCGGCGAGGCGGGCGTCGGCGCAGGCGAGTCCGGGACGGAAGGCAGCGGCGGCCTGACCGCACAGTTGAAGGCGCGTTGCGTCGAGCAGGTCGAAGGCATGGGCGCGGGCGATTACACCGCGGTCAGCGAGCAGATCTGCGATTGCGCCAGCCGCCGGGCCCAATCCGAATTGAGCGTCGTCGATCTCGCCCAGGGCGATACAAGCGCGCTCGAAACCATCATGACGCAATGCGCCGACGAGGCACTCGGTATCGGCGCCACCACGACTAACGAGGCAGACATCTGATGAGCGATACCCAGTACGATTACGACGTTCTTGTCATCGGAGCGGGCCCGGGCGGATACGTCGCCGCGATCCGCGCCGCGCAATTGGGCCTCAAGACCGCGTGTGCGGAAAGCCGCGAGACGCTGGGCGGCACCTGCCTCAATGTCGGCTGCATCCCTTCGAAGGCGATGCTACATGCCAGCGAGTTCTTCGATGCCGCCGCGAACGGCGCGATGGCCGACATGGGCATCGAAGTCAGCCCCAAGCTCGACCTAGAAAAAATGCACGGCCAGCGCCGCGACGCGGTCAAGGGCCTCACCGGCGGGATCGAATTCCTGTTCAAGAAGAACAAGGTCGACTGGAAAAAGGGCCGCGCCACCTTTCAGGACGCGCACACTGTCAAAGTCGGCGAAGAGACCGTCACGGCGAAGGACGTGATCATCGCCACCGGCTCCTCGGTAACGCCGCTGCCCGGCGTGGAAATCGATAACGACAAGGGCGTCGTGGTCGACAGCACCGGGGCGCTGGAGCTTCACAAGGTCCCGCAGAAGATGGTCGTCATCGGCGGCGGCGTGATTGGGCTCGAAATGGGCTCGGTCTGGAACCGCCTGGGTGCCGAAGTTGTGGTCGTCGAATTCCTCGACCAGCTGCTCCCCGGCATGGATGGCGAAGTCCGCAAGGAAGCGGGCAAGATCTTCAAGAAGCAGGGCATGGAACTGCGCCTCGCGACCAAGGTTACCGGCGTCGAAGTAAAGGGCGACAAGGCCGTGCTGACGCTGGAGCCTGCCGCTGGCGGCGACAGCGAAACGCTGGAGGCCAATTGCGTGCTCGTTTCGATCGGGCGGCGTCCCAATACGGACGGGCTCGGCCTCGAAAACATCGGCATCGAAACCAATAAGCGTGGCCAGATCGAAGTCGATCACGATTTCCGCACGCCCGTCGACGGCGTTTGGGCCATCGGTGACGTCGCGCCCGGCCCCATGCTCGCCCACAAGGCCGAGGATGAAGGCATTGCCTGTGCCGAGAACATTGCGGGCCATACCGGCATCGTGAATCACGATCTCATTCCGGGCGTAGTCTACACCCTGCCCGAATTCGCCGGTGTCGGCCTGACATCCGAAGAAGCGATCGAGCAGGCGGGTGGCGACAAGTCCAAGGTCAAGATCGGCAAATTTCCGATGATGGCCAACAGCCGCGCCAAGACCAATCACGAGCCCGACGGCTTCGTGAAAGTCATCGCCGATGCAGAAACCGACCGCGTGCTGGGCGTCTGGGCGATCGCCACCGTGGCGGGCACGATGATCGCACAGGCGACGCAGGCCATGGAATTCGGCGCGACCAGCGAAGATATCGCCTATACCTGCCACGCGCACCCGACCCATTCGGAAGCGATGAAGGAAGCGGCGATGGCGGTTCAGGGCAAGCCCATCCACATCTGATCGGTTTAGGCGCATGCGCGGCAGCGATTTTCTGCAACGCATGCGCTTTTCGTCCGCGCTACCCTTTCCGTCTCAACGGATATGACGCAGTGCCGCTGCTCGGCTTCGGGCTTGCGTTCGCGGCTCTGGCCCGCTTTGGGGCGCGCGTGAAACAGAAGGGATTCGCGCCATGAGACGTCTCGCCCGTTGGCATATCTGGCTCGGCTGGCTGATCGGCCTGCCGCTCGTCATGTGGACCGTGACCGGCCTCGTCATGGTCGCGCGCCCGATCGAAACCGTGCGCGGTACCCATTTGCGCGCGGATACGTCCCAGATCGACAAGAGCCTGCCCGCGCAGTTCGCGCTCCCCGCAGCGCTCGACCTGAGCGGACGCACGATCGAGCGGATCGAGATCGCCGCGCCCGACGGCGTTCCCCTCGTATGGGCGACGCAGGCCGACGGCAGCGTCCAGCGCTACGATGCGCGGACCGGGCGCGCCCTGCCCCGCCTTTCCATGCGCGAGGCACAAGGCATCGCGGTTGCGGGCACCACGATCCCCGGCGTTCAAGCCGGATCTCCGCCTCCGGCGCGCTTCTTCGAAGCCGATGACGTACCCTTCGATTTCCGCCGCCCCATGCCGGTGTGGCAGGTGGCGATGCCGGACGGGACGCACGTCTATGTCGGCGCCGACACGGCCCGGATCGAAGCAGTGCGGACGCGCTGGTGGCGGCTGTTCGATTTCGTCTGGAGCCTCCACATCATGGATCTGGAGACGCGCGAGGATACCAGCCATCCCATCCTGATCCTGTTCGCCGCGCTCGGCGCGATCGGATCGGTCATCGGCTGCGTGCTGCTGTTCAGGCGGCGCAAGGCGCGAATCAAGGTTCCGCGTGGCTGACACGATGGACCAAATCATCCTCACGCCCCTGCTCGACTGGCTCGACATCGCCGGTGTCGCGATCTTCGCGCTTACCGGCGCGCTAGTCGCTGCCAAGGAGAAGCAGACCTTCGTCACCATGGCGTTCTTCGCGCTCGTCACCGGCGTCGGCGGCGGGACGGTGCGCGACCTGCTGATCGGGGCCCCGGTGTTCTGGATCGACCATCCGCTGGTGGCGTCCGCCTGTCTCGCCACGGCTCTGCTGACATGGTTCACACCCACGCGCTGGTGGGAGGGACGCCTGCTCGACCTTGCCGACGGATTGGGATTGACCGCCTATGCCGTGCTCGGGGCCGCCAAGGCGATGAGCTATGGCGTCCCGCCGATCCCGGCGGTGCTGATGGGCGTGGTGACGGGGACGGTCGGCGGCATCATCCGCGACGTAATCGCAGGCCGCCCGTCGATCATCATGCGGCCCGAACTTTACGTTACGGCAGCCGCCCTGTCGGCGACGCTGGCCGTGATCGGCGAGATGCTGAACCTGCCGCGCGTGCCGGTGTGGATCATTGCAAGCGCGGCCGGCTATGCCCTTCGCGCGGCGGCGATCCAGTGGCAGCTGGCCCTGCCCGCCTATCGCGATCGCGGCGAGGAATAGGCGGCGCGCCGCAAAGGCGCGAAAGCGTCAGTCGCCGTAATCGGGGTCGCCCGGCAGCGGACCGCCGGGATAGGACGGAACCGGGCCGTCGGGCGGCGGGCTCTGCAAGACGGGATCGGCATTCGATACGACGGCATAGCCCCCGCGCGCCTCGATATCGGCCCGCGCGGCACGATAGCGATCATCGTCCAACTGATTGTCCGGCCCGGAATAGGCGCGCGCTTCGTATCCGGTGGCTTCATAGCCGGTTCCGTAGGGTCTCGCGCTCGCGCCGTAGTCCACGGCATCGATCCGCCCATCCGCGCCGATCGAGCAGGTGAAGCCCTGCCCGTCGAACAGGCGACCGCTTACCGTCCAGCCTGCTGCGGTACGATCCACGCTGTCGACCGCTTCCACCCGCGCATCGCGTTCGATGGCGGATACGCACATAGATGCGGCGCGGTCGATCCCAGTCACGTCCGGATCGCGATAGGGATAGTCGCGATCCCGATTGTCGCGGTAATCGCGATTGCGATAGCGCTCGTTGCGGTTGGAATCCTTTACCGCATTGGCGACTGCGGCGATCCCGCCGAGGATCAGCACACCGGCAATCACGTCGCCCGCATCCACGCGATTGCGGCGATGGCGATAGCGGTAGGGATCGTAATAACGCCCGTAATAGGCCGTGCTCTCCGCATCAGGGGACCAGTTGGCGGAGGCGGCGACGGCGGATGAACCGAACGCGGGCGCCATGTCCGCCGCGCTAGCCGGACTGGCGGAAAGCGAAAGCGCGGCAATCAGCGCCGCACCGCAAGCTGTCTTCGATTTCATCATCGTGCCGTTGCCCTAACCTCTTCGCGCCCCACAGCGCGCATTTCGAAATGCAAATGCTTGTGCGAATGGGCGGTTCGGGCTGGATAATGCCTGAACCGCCTCGCTCGCGCCATAGGTGTCAAGTCCGCGCCGGATCAGCGCAGTCCGCGGATGCCGCTATAGTCGATGTCGACCACTCGCCCGCGCGAAACGTCGCATTTGAACTTACCTTCGTCACCACGACGATAATTGCGACGGTCGTAACGATCATAGCGACCGTAGCCACGCTGCCCATCGACGACCAGACGGCCCTTAACCTCGTAACCGTACCGTTCGCGATCGACATCGCGGATCTCGGTCACATTGGCGTAGCGATAGCCATAGCGGCGCACATCGCGCTGGACGGCGGCGGCGCAAAGCTGAACTGCGCGCTGGCCGTTGTCATACCCGCGATTGTAACGGCGGTCGTACCGGTCGTCATACTGGCGATCGTAATCGTAGCCATAGCCGCGCGTGCGATAGCGATCGTCGTAACGATCCTTCTTGGCGGCCGAAGCGACGGCGGCGATCCCACCGATGATGAGTGCACCCGCGATGACGTCGCCCGCATCGATGCCGCGATCGCGCTCGCGATACTGGGCGGCGGCGGGGGTAGCGGCGGTCAGGGCCATCGCACCGGCGACGGCGCTGCCGACCAGGGCTTTGGTAACGGTCTGCATCGGGGAGCTCCTCATGCTCGGCCGCTGCACAACTGCCTCGGCTTCACATAAGGTTCTAGGCGACCGGCCGTGAGGCGAGCCTGAATTTCGCTGTCAGCCAGCGTTCAGTTAAAGCGCGATGTTTCTGAACGATCGAGGAGGAAGGGCCGAACCCTCCCTCCCCGACATCAATCAGTTCGCCGGAGGCACTTCGAGACCGGTGTGATAGGCGAGGAAGGCGAGAATATCGCCGTATTCGTCGATCACCTTGTCGGTCGGCTTGCCCGAACCGTGGCCCGCGCGGGTTTCGATGCGGATCAGATGCGGTTCGTCGCCAGCGTCGGCGGCCTGCAGGGCAGCGGTGTATTTGAAACTGTGCCCCGGCACCACGCGGTCGTCCGTATCGGCGGTCGTCACGAGCATCGCCGGATAATCCACGCCGGAACGGATGTTGTGATAGGGCGAATAGGCACGCAGCACGGCGAAATCGTCCTCGCGATCGGGATAGCCGTAATCGTCGACCCAGTACCGGCCCGCCGTCCAGCGATCGAAGCGCAGCATGTCCATCACGCCGACCGCCGCATTGGCGGCGTCGACCAGATCGGGACGCTGATTGGTCACCGCGCCGACGAGCAGTCCGCCATTGGAACCACCCTGGATCGCGAGCCCCTCGGGCGTCGTATACCCCTCCGCCTTCAGATACTCACCCGCCGCAATGAAATCGTCGAACACGTTCTGCTTGTTGGCGAGACGTCCTGCATCGTGCCATTCCTTGCCGTATTCGCCCCCGCCCCGGATGTTGGCGAGCGCGAAAGTGCCGCCCGCCTTCAGCCATGCAAGGCGCGTGGCGGCAAAGCTCGGCGTCAGCGAGATATTGAACCCGCCATAGCCATAAAGCAGCGTCGGCGCGGGGCCGGTCGAATCCTTGCCCCGCACGATGAACATCGGCACCCGCGTTCCATCCTTGGAGGAATAGAACACCTGCTCCACCCGGTAATCGTCGGGCGAAAAAGCGACTTCGGGCTCGGCGAAGACCTGGGTCTCGCCGCTATCCACGTCGAGGCGATAGATCGCGCCGGGCTGGTTGAAGCTGGTGAAGCTGTAGAAGGTTTCGCTGTCGCCCGGCTCCCCGCCGAAGCCCGCGATCGAGCCTATGCCGGGCAGGTCGAGTTCGCCGGTGCGACTGCCGTCGAGGTCATAATAGACCGCGCGGCTGCTCGCATCCTTCATGAATTCGACCACCAGGCGATCTCCGATGATGGAAGCGCCGGAGATGGGATTGTCGCCCTCAGGGATCACTTCTTCCCACGTCAGCGTAGGCTCGGTCAGATCGGCGCGCACGATCCGATAGCGCGGCGCGTCCTTGTTGGTCATGAAATAGACCGTGTCGCCCGTCGATGCGATCGGGCTCCATTCGTTTTCGAACCCGGTCACGATATCGCGCGTCTGCCAGCTGCCGTCGCTGCGGTTCGCAAGGTCGATCACGCGCAATTCGTTGCGATTGTCGGTCCCGGTGGAGGAATAGATGAAGGCCCAGCGCCCGTCATCGGTCACGCCCAGGCCGTGGCCCTGTTCCTTGAACTGCGGCGTTTCGTAGACCAGCTCGTCCTCGCTCTGCGGCGTGCCGAGGCGATGGAAATAGACTTTCTGATTGTAATTGAGCGACTGGAAATCCTGGCCTTCTTCCGTTTCGGGGAAGCGCGAATAGAAGAAGCCTTCATCGCCGACCCAGGAAATGCCGGTGAACTTGGCCCAGCGGATCTCGTCGCTCATTTCCTCGCCGGTCGCCACATCGAGAACCTTGATGGTGCGCCAGTCGCTGCCGCCATCCTGAATGGCATAGGCGAGATAATCGCCCGATTTGGACGGTGCGGTATCCGCGAGCGCGGTGGCATTGTCCGCCGACCACTCGTTGGGATCGATCAGCAAGCGCCCTTCGCCATTCCACCCGTCGCGCACGAAATACTGCGACTGATTCATCAGGCCGGAATTGTAACTGTAGAAATAGCGGTCCCCCGCCTTGGTCGGGATGCCATAGCGTTCGTAATCGATCAGCTTGGCAAGCTCGGCCTTGAACCAGTCTGTGCCCGGAAGCTGTTCGAGATAGGCATCGGTAACGACATTCTGCGCCTCGACCCAGTTCGCCACTTCGCTGTCGCTGCGCACGTCGTTTTCCAGCCAGCGATAGGGATCGGCGATCTGCTGGCCGAAAATGGTCTCGACCGTGTCAGTGGCGCGGGTTTCGGGATAGTCGGACATGGTCTGGGCAACTCCGGGCGTCGCGGCGAGCGCGACCATGGCGGCACCGGCCATAGCGGCGGCAGTGATACGGTTCATGCGGATGGATCCTCTCCGTGGAAAAATCGTGTTTTCAATGTAGGTCGCGGGCGTTCGCGTTCAACGTCAATCCAGCGCCGCCAGCACGTCGCGCGTAAAGGCGGCAATGTCGAAGCGTGCGCCCACCGGATCTTCTCCGCGGCGCACGATCACGACGTTTCGGCTTGGCACGATGACGACATATTGGCCGCGATTGCCGAAAGCCGCGAAAGTGTCTGCGGGCACGCCCTCGGACCGGTTCATCAGCCAGAACCCGGCGCCATAGCCGAACGGCCCATCGGGCTGCGGCCCGCTGGGCGCTGCGACGTAGTCCACCCAGCCCTCAGGCAGAATGCGCGTGCCATCGGGCAACACCCCTCCGTCGAGATAGAGCTGACCGAATTTCGCCAGATCGCGCGCGGTCGACCAGACCTGGCTCGAAAAGATGTAGTCGCCCGCCCAATCCGTTTCGGCCACGGTATGCTCCATGCCGATCCGCGCGAACAGATCGGCAGGCGAATGATCGGCAAAGGTCGGCTCGATAGCTCGCACGGCGGCCAGCGTGTCGTTATTGGCATAGCGATAGACGGTGCCCGGCCGATCCAGCAGAGGCAAGGCGAGCGCAGATTCCTTTACGGTAGCGCCTCCGAAATAGAGCGGATCGGTGCGATTGCCCGGCGTATCGGAATACCGGCCAGAAGCCATCCGCAAGAGCTGGTCCACCGTGATACGCGCGCGCGGATCGTTCGCTGACAGGCCCAGCCCGGCTTCCGCCTGCACATCCGCTTCGCCCCGTTCCACCGCCGCACCGATGATCGTCGCGGCAAGGCTCTTCGCAACCGACCAGGTTCGCTGCGGGATCAGAGGTCCGAAATCCTGGGCATAGGCTTCCGAAACCGGAGAGCCGTTGCGCATGACGACCACAGCGGTCGTGCGCGTACCCTGCCCATAGCGCGCCTCCATCCCGGTTTCGGCCAGGTCGTCACCCGCCATCGGCTGAGCCGTCAACGCGCGACCCAGATCGTGGAGTTCGGGCTCGCCGATATCGAGCGCGGTGCCGACATCCATCCCTATAGGCGCGAGGCGGCAGCCATCCGCCCCCGTGTTTACAGCGAAGCGCGGTGCGAACCCTTCCGCCCACTCGACCGCGAAGGCAGCCAGAGCGCCCCGTGCCGGCGCACCATCGCTCGAGACTGATTGTATGCGGATCGGCCTTGCACGCATCTCTGCGACCAGGCTGTCGAGCGGCGCCTGAATGCCGGTCAATTCCCAGCGCTCGACGCTTTCCACGCTGCGTGTCGCGCCGTTGCGCTCCGCTCCGGCAATGGCACCGCAAAGGAACAGCGCCTTATAGCCTGCAGCCAGAGCCCGGTCGTAGCGCGCATCGAGCCGCTCCTGCGAGACGGTCTGAGCAAGCGCAGCGGTCGGAAGAAAGGCGCAGAGCGCGGCGGCGGCGAGAAGCGAGCGGAGCATGCCGCCTCTTGTGCCAGAGCCCGCCCAAAAGAAAAGGGCCGGAAGGCATCCCTCCCGACCCTTCGGTCTCGTGATGCGAAAAGCGCTTACGCGTCTTCGTATTCTTCTTCGTCGTTCATGACGGGGCCGCTGTCCTGACCCTTGGCGTCGACGTCGCGGTCGACGAATTCGATGATCGCCATCTGCGCCGCGTCGCTGCCGCGATAGCCGGCCTTGATGACGCGCGTATAGCCGCCCTCACGATCGGCAAAGCGCTCGGCCAGAACGTCGAACAGCTTCTTGAGCTGGGTCTCGTCGCCGAGACGGCTCATGGCGAGGCGACGATTGGACAGGCCGCCGCGCTTGGCGAGCGTGATCAGCTTTTCGATATAGGGGCGCAGTTCCTTCGCCTTGGGGGCGGTAGTCAGGATCTGCTCGTGCTTGATCAGCGCAGCCGACATGTTGCGGAACAGGGCGGTGCGGTGGCCCGACTTGCGGCCGAGCTTACGCTGGCGAATACCGTGACGCATACTTCATTCCTTCGTTCGTTAGAGGCCCGTTCTAGGTAGCCCATAGCTGGCGGCGCTCAGGGTGCGCCGCCGGAACCCGTTCAGCCCAGAAGTTCCTGTTCGAGCTTCTTGGCCATTTCCTCGATATTCTCCGGCGGCCATCCAGGGATGTCCATGCCGAGGCGCAGGCCCATGCTGGACAGCACTTCCTTGATTTCGTTCAAGGACTTGCGGCCGAAGTTCGGAGTGCGCAGCATCTCGGCTTCGGTCTTCTGGACCAGATCGCCGATATAGATGATGTTGTCGTTCTTGAGGCAGTTGGCCGAACGCACGCTGAGTTCCAACTCGTCCACCTTCTTGAGAAGGTAGCGATTGAGCTGGTTGGTGTCGCTTTCCTGCGGCTCAGCGGCCTGGCCGATCATCGCGGAGGACGGCTGCGGAATGCCTTCCTCGAAGTGGACAAACAGCGTGAGCTGGTCCTGCAGGATGCGCGCGGCATAGGCCACCGCGTCTTCCGGCGTGACGGTGCCATCGGTTTCGACGGTCAGCGAGAGCTTGTCGTAATCGAGTTCCTGCCCGACGCGGGCGTTCTCGACCTTGTAGCTCACCTGGCGAACCGGCGAATACAGGCTGTCGACCGGGATCAGGCCGATCGGCGCATCGGCCGGACGGTTGGCGACGGCGGGCGAATAGCCCTTACCGGCGTCCGCGGTCAGTTCCATGTTCAGCGTCGCGCCTTCGTCGAGATGACACAGGACCAGGTCCTTGTTCATCACTTCGATGTCGCCCGAAACGGCGATGTCGCCTGCCTTGACCTCGCCCGGGCCGGTCGCGGAAAGCTGCAGGCGCTTGAGCCCTTCGCCTTCCATCTTCAGCGCGATCTGCTTCACGTTGAGGACGATGTCGGTGACATCCTCGCGCACACCGGCAAGCGAGGAGAATTCGTGCAGCACGTTCTCGATCTTGATCGAGGTGATCGCCGCACCCTGCAGCGAGGAGAGCAGCACGCGGCGCAGCGCGTTGCCGAGCGTGAGGCCGAAGCCCCGCTCGAGCGGTTCGGCGACGAAGGTGGCCTTGCGCTTCTTGTCGCTGCCTTCCTTGATCTCGAGAGTGTTGGGTTTTTTCAGTTCCTGCCAGTTCTTGTTATTGACGGACATGGATATCCCCTGGTTCGAATACGGACGGGACCGGCGCTCTGGGCAGAGAGCGTCCGGTCCGTGAATGTGGTGTCGGCGGCCCTAACGAGAAAGGGCCGCCAGGCAGGCACGGATCAGACGCGACGGCGCTTGGAAGGCCGCACACCGTTGTGCGGGATCGGCGTGACGTCGCGGATCGAAGTGATCGTGAAGCCCACTGCAGCAAGACCGCGCAGCGCGCTCTCGCGGCCCGAACCCGGGCCCTTCACTTCGACTTCCAGCGTGCGGACGCCGTGTTCGGCGGCCTTCTTGCCGGCATCGTCGGCGGCAACCTGGGCCGCATAGGGAGTCGATTTGCGGCTGCCCTTGAAGCCCATCATCCCCGCGCTGGACCAGCTGATCGCATTGCCCTGAGCATCGGTGATGGTGATCATCGTGTTGTTGAAGCTGGCGTTGATGTGCGCGACGCCGCTCGTGATATTCTTCTTGTCGCGCCGCCTGATCCGGCCGGGTTCGCGTGCCATGGTCTTGGTATCCTTATATCAAACTCAAGAAGGGAAAAGCGTATTGGGAAAACCCGACGCTTACTTCTTCTTGCCGGCGATCGGCTTGGCCTTGCCCTTGCGGGTGCGGGCGTTGGTGTGGGTACGCTGACCGCGCACGGGCAGGCCCGCACGATGGCGCAGACCGCGATAGGAACGCAGGTCCATCAGGCGCTTGATGTTCATCGCGGTTTCGCGGCGAAGGTCGCCTTCGACCCGATGTTCCTCGTCGATCGTCTCGCGGATACGCAGCACTTCCTCGTCGGTGAGGTCCTGCACACGGCGCGAATGGTCGATGCCGAGCTTGTCGGCGATCTCGACGGCCGTGGTCCGGCCGATACCGTGGATATAGGTGAGCGCGATGATCACGCGCTTGTTGGTGGGGATGTTCACCCCGGCAATACGAGCCACTTACTTCTCCATGCTCCACAGGGACTTACGACCGTCGGGCCAACCCTATCTCATCGCTCAATACATTCGCCTGACGGACGGCACCAAAGCCGAAAGTGCGGATGCAGCACCTTTTAACACAAAGCCGCTACGTGCCGGACCGATCCGTGATTGTCGAATGAACCGCGCGCTTAGGGCGATTCGCCCACGGCGTCAACCGCCAGCCTCGCGCAACACCGCGCGACCGCCATATGGGCGGCGCGGGCGTGTGTTCAAGACTTTCTATAGCGCCGGGATCGAGGCGCGTCAAAACCCGCGCCGCGAGCGATCACATAACGCCGAAGGCCAGCATCGCAGAGGCGACCTTTTCGAAGGCGGCGATATTGGCGCCGCGCGCGTAATCGACCTTGCCGTCCTCCCCTTCGCCATGTTCGGCGCATTTATCGTGGATTTCCGCCATCAGATCGGTGAGTTGACTGTCGAGCTTTTCATGGTTCCAGCTCACGCGCTCGGCATTCTGACTCATTTCTAGACCCGAAACCGCGACCCCACCCGCATTCGCCGCCTTTGCGGGCGCGAACAGAATGCCGGCATCGCGGATGGCGCGCCCGGCGGCATGGGTCGTCGGCATGTTGGCTCCTTCGACCACCGCCATGACGCCGTTCTTCACGAGCGCCTTCGCATCGTCCTCGTCGATCTCGTTCTGCGTGGCGCAGGGCATGGCGATGTCGCACTCGACATGCCAGGGACGCGCCCCGTCGCCGTGATATTCGGCGTCCGGATATTCCTCGACATACTCCTTGATCCGCCCGCGCCGCTCCTGCTTCAGTTCCATAACCCAGTCGAGCTTGTCCTGATCGATCCCGTCTGGATCGTGAATGAAGCCGTCCGAATCCGACAGGGTGAGCACCTTGGCGCCGACATCGATCAATTTCTGCGCCGCGTGCAGCGCGACATTGCCCGCACCCGAAAGGACGACCGATTTGCCCTCGATCGTATCTCCGGCATGGTCGAGCATCCGACGCAGGAAATACACCGCGCCGAATCCTGTCGCCTCGGGTCGCAGTTCCGATCCGCCCCATTCCAGCCCCTTGCCCGTGATCGCGCCTTCCCAACGGTTCACGATGCGCTTGTACTGACCGAACAGGAAGCCGATCTCGCGCGATCCGACGCCGATATCGCCTGCGGGCACGTCGGTATGCGGTCCGATATGGCGATAGAGTTCCGTCATGAAGCTCTGGCAAAAGCGCATGATCTCCTCGTCGGACTTGCCCTTTGGATCGAAGCTCGATCCGCCCTTCCCTCCGCCCAGCGGCAGTCCGGTGAGCGCGTTCTTGAAGGTCTGTTCGAAGGCGAGAAATTTGAGCACGCTTTCGGTTACGCCCGGATGGAAGCGCAGACCGCCCTTGTAGGGGCCGATCGAATTGTTGTTCTGGACGCGCCACCCGCGCTCGACGCGAACCTGGCGGTCGTCATCCTCCCAGCAGACGCGGAAGCTGACCACGCGATCGGGTTCGGTCAGACGGCGCAGGATCTGCGCGTCGGAATATTCCTGTTTGTCGCCGATATGGTCGAACACGTCGCGCGCTACTTCGCCGACGGCCTGGACGAATTCGTCCTGCCCCGGATTGCGTTCGCGCAATTCGTCCATGAAGCTTTCGAAATCCGACGCTGCGTCGGATCGCTCGGTATTCGGCATGATTCAATCCCTCCGGTCTCGGGGACTAAATCCATGCTAGCCGCGCATCGTTCCCCCCGAACCGCCCGCTGGTAGGCGGCTTCAATCCTCGTCGGTGAGGGATTCGAATTCTTCGTCGAAAGTGGACGCTTCAGGTTCGTCGGCAGTCGCCTCTTGCGGAGCGGACGTTTCGGACGGCACCGACCGCGTGTCGTCACCCAGAGGGCCAAGATGCGCTTGCAGTCCCGTGAGCTGCTGGCTCATCACCTGGTCGACCGCGGCGGCGATCACCGGTATCTCGAAGCGCATCGGGCCACCAACATTGTATTCCCACAGCACGCGCGTACCGCCGGGTATTTCCTTCAACGTGATGGTGAGTACGCCTTCCGCCGGTTCGCCCTGAAGCGGGCCGAGGCCACCGCGCAGGCGCAGCACTTTGAGCGGAAATGCCTGGACCACAATGGCATGGCGCGCACTGCCGTTCATCGCCGATGCGTCGCCCGCATCGTCACCGGGAATCGTTTCGCAGAAGCATCCGCCCGCTTGCGGCGTCAGCGTCAGATTGCCGGCGTCGCCCGACCAGGTGTGCTCGTCGGTCCACCACTCGCCCGGCTTGGTCAGCGCCAGCCAGACCGTCATCGGCGGCGCCGCGATCTGCGCGGTGTCGCGCGTGACGAAGCCGTTGGGTGAGGTCGAAACCACTTCGGCCCGCGCCGAAACGCTCGTCATCGCAGCCAGCAGCCCGGCCATGGCAAAAGCGGTAATCGGTCGCATCGTGATCATTCCCCCGTTTGTCGCTCGTCATAACCCGGCGACCCGAGGGTGGAAAGACGCCGTATTCAGCCCAGGATCGAATCGATCGCGTGGGTGACGTCCTCGATGCTGGCCATCCCGTCGACACGACTAACGATCCCGCGCGCCTCGTAGCCCGGAAGGATCGGTGCGGTTTCCGAACGATAGACCTGCATGCGATGACGCACGGTTTCCTCGTTATCGTCGGGACGGCGCTTGAATTCGGTGCTGCCGCACTTGTCGCACACACCTTCGGTCTTGGGCTGGTTGAACGTGTCGTGATAGCCCGCGCCGCACTCGGCACAGGTGAACCGACCGGTGATACGCTCGACCAGGGCATCCTCGTCGACGCCCAGTTCGATCACATGGTCGAGCTTGCGCCCATGCCGTTCGAGGATTTCATCGAGCATGCGCGCCTGCGGTTCGGTGCGCGGATAGCCGTCGAAGATCGCGCCGGTCTCGCTGCCCATCGCGGTCAGTTCCGCATCGATCAACTCGCTGACGATATCGTCCGAAACGAGCTCGCCCTTGTCCATGATCGCCTTGGCCTTGATGCCCACCGGTGTTCCGGCGCTGACCGCCCCGCGCAACATGTCTCCGGTCGAGAGCTGGCGCATGCCGTGATGCTCGACCAGGCGATGCGCCTGCGTGCCTTTGCCCGCGCCCGGAGGGCCAAGAAGGATGATGTCCATCGTTCGAAAGTCCCCTTTGCCCGAAATCCTTATCTTCGGGCGCGTAGCCTAGCGCATCCGGCCTTTCAACTTGGCCTTTTTGATGAGGTCGCCATACTGGTGGGCCAGCAGGTGCGACTGGATCTGGCTGATCGTATCGACCGTGACGTTCACGACGATCAGCAGGCTGGTCCCGCCAAGGAACAGCGGAATGCCCGTCTGCGCGATCATATATTCCGGAATGACGCAGACCAGCGCGAGATAGATCGCGCCCACCACGGTGATGCGCGTCAGCACGTAATCGAGATATTGCTCGGTCCGCTTGCCCGGACGGATGCCGGGAATGAAGCCGCCGTTCTTCTTCAGGTTTTCCGCCGTCTCTTCGGGGTTGAATACCACCGCGGTGTAGAAGAAGCAGAAGAAGACGATGCCCGCCGCATACAGCGTCATGTAGATCGGCTGTCCGTGCTGGAGATATTGCAGCAGCGTTTGCAGCCAGGCGCCCGTCGTGCTGTTCGTATCGAGCGAATTGCCCGCGAACTGCGTGATGGTGAGCGGCAGCAGCAGCAACGAACTGGCGAAGATCGGCGGAATGACGCCCGCCGTGTTGAGCTTCAGCGGCAAATGGCTGCGATCGGCCTGCATCATGCCGCGCTGGGTCGCGCGCTTGGGATACTGGATCAGCAGACGCCGCTGCGCCCGCTCCACGAAGCTGATCACCAGAATCAGAATCACGATCATAGCGATG
The DNA here is from genome assembly GCF_017744235.1 of Erythrobacter sp. A6_0. Lineage (NCBI taxonomy): Bacteria > Pseudomonadati > Pseudomonadota > Alphaproteobacteria > Sphingomonadales > Erythrobacteraceae > Erythrobacter > Erythrobacter sp. A6_0. The sequence goes on along the minus strand of NZ_JAGHQR010000001.1, from coordinate 354,247 downwards.
AAGCCGACGATGATCACCGGCGAGATCGAACCGGTACGCCCGCCTTCGAACAGGTTCGCGGCGAAACTCGGAAACTGGGCGACGATGCCCGCCATGATGATCAGGGAAACGCCGTTGCCGATGCCGCGACTGGTGATCTGTTCGCCCAGCCAGAGCAGGAACATCGTCCCGCCGACGAGGCTGATCACCGCACCGATCCGGAACATGTAGCCGGGATCGACCACTGCCTGGATACCGCTCTGCGCACCGTAGCTTTCGAGGCCTGCGGCCAGGAACCAACCTTGCACCGTGCACAACAGCACCGTGCCGTAGCGGGTGTACTGATTCAGCTTCTGGCGACCGGTCGTGCCTTCCTTCTTCAGCGCGGCAAGCGAAGGATGCAGCGCCGCAGCGAGCTGGATCACGATCGAGGCGGTGATGTACGGCATCACGCCCAAGGCGATCAGGCTCATCCGTTCGAGGCTGCCGCCGGTGAACATGTTGAACATGTCGAGGATGCCGCCGCGCGCCGTATCGGCGAGCGATTGCAACACCAGCGGGTTCACACCCGGCAGCGGAACGAAGCTCAGAAAGCGGAAGACGACCAGGGCACCGATGGTGAACCAGATTCGCTGGCGCAGTTCGGTTGCCTTGGAGAAATTGGCGAGGCTTAGATTGCTCGCGATATTATCGGCGCGTGATGCCATCTCGAAAAGTCGATCCTAGCTTGGTGCCGGCCCCTCCCGGCGATGGAGGGGTAGATAGGGTGGGGTTCGCCCAATGTCGAACCCCCGCCCCATGATTTTCCCGCTTACTTGGCCTTCTTGGCCTTGTTCGCTTCGGTACGGGCAGCCTTCTTCTCGTGCTCGGGCTGCGCTGCGGCGATCACTTCGACCTTGCCGCCGGCCTTTTCGACCGCTTCGATCGCGCCCTTGGACGCACCGGCAACCTTGAAAGTGACCTTGGCAGTCAGTTCGCCCTTGCCGAGCAGACGCACGCCATCCTTGCCGCCACGGGCGAGGCCAGCGGCCTTCAGCGTTTCGTGATCGAGCGTGGTCTTGGCGTCGAGCTTGCCCGCGTCGATGAACTTCTGGACCATGCCCAGGTTCACTTCGGCGAAATCCTTGCCGAACGGATTGTTGAAGCCGCGCTTAGGCAGACGCATGTGAAGCGGCATCTGGCCGCCTTCGAAGCCCTTGATGGCGACGCCCGAACGGCTCTTCTGACCCTTCTGGCCACGGCCGCCGGTCTTGCCCTTGCCCGAGCCGATGCCACGGCCGACGCGCATGCGCTCTTTACGGGCGCCGGGATTGTCGCGAATTTCATTCAGTTTCATAGTGCACTCGCTTTCGCTTTCTAGGCCCCCTGAAGGGGTGCGCGCTGTTGGAAGGGGCGGCCCCTATCCAAAACCGAAGCGATTGTCACCCCCTGTCTGCGAGTTTGCGAATTCCGTCGCGATGCATGGTTAACCGTTCCCCAATGTCTCGGATGTAGGGCGCTAAGTGAAGCGCGACGGTGATCGGGATATAGAATGCTCAATTTCAGTCTACCCGCTGCGAATCTGCGGATCGAGCGTTCCGGCAGGCTGTCGCTGGCATCGGGTCATGCGTGGCGGCTGGGCGTGTGCATTCTTATTGCGCTCGGCCTTCGCATGGCCACCTTCGGCAATCCCAATCTCTTCGTCGACGAGGCCTTCTATTTCGCCGCCGGGATAGAGATGACGCAGGGCGCCCTACCCTTCGTCGACATATGGGACCGCAAGCCGTTCGGGCATTTCGCCCTTTACTGGGCGATGGCCGCGATCTCCTACGATCCGATCGTCTACCAGATCGTTGCGGCAATCTTCGCCGGCTTCACAGCTTCCTTGATCTGGGAAATGGCTAGAAGGGAATTCGGCTCGCGCGCAGGCTGCACAGCTGCGATTCTCTATCTGTGCGCGCTTCCCATGTTCGGGGGATATGGCGGGCAAAGCCCCGTCTTCTACAATGCTTTGGTGGCGACGGCGGCCTGGATCGTCCAACGCCACTCCGATAAATCGAGCGAAGCCGGCTCGGCAGCCTATCTGGTCCTCGCCATGGGCCTTGGCGGCCTGGCCCTTACCATCAAACAGACGGCCGTATTCGAAGTCGCCGCGTTCGGACTGTGGGCCAGCTGGAAGCTCTTCAGAGAGTCGGGAAGCGCACAGCGCACGGTCAAATGGATGGCTGTCTGGATCGCGATCGGCGCTGCGCCGACTCTCGCCATCGCAGGCTTTTACGCGGCGTCAGGTCATTGGAGCGAATTCTGGCAGGCGATGGTCCTCTCCAATCTCTCGAAATCATACGAGGCGTCGAACTCTCTCTTCGGAGCGGCGATTATGGGGATTCTTATCACCCCGCTCATCGCTCTGGCTTTCTTCGGGATGCGCAAAGCACCATCTTCGGACATGAAGGCGTTCATTCTGGTCTGGCTGGCGGCGGCGGTACTGGGGCTGCTCGCAGTGCCGAACTTCCATCTGCATTACGCGCTCCCGCTTCTGGTGCCGCTATCGCTCGCATCGGCGCCGATCCTTGCGCGGCCAGTCGCGGGATCGATCGGGCTGGTTCTTGTGCTGACGATCAGCTTCGCTATCCACTCTCCGCTAGATTTCGACCGTACGGAGCATACGAGCGTGTCGATGGACCGTCTGGCCGACGCGATCCGGAAGCATGACGATGGCCGATCCATGGTGATCTTCGACGGTCCGCCGATGCTCTATCATCTGGCAGGCCATCATTCGCCGACCCCCCTCGCCTTCCCGCCCCATCTCAGCCACGGAGCGGAGCGCAATGTCAGCCATCTCGATACCGAACAGGAAGTCCGACGCCTGTTGGCACAACGCCCCGGCGTGATCGTCGACGTGGCCGATTTCAAGCATAGGCCGCCCAACGCGGAGACGGTCGCGCTGATCAACGCTTACACCAAAGCGAATTGCCGCCTGGTCGAACGTCGGATCGTGCAGGACCGAACGGTCGATTTCACGGTGCAGATCCATGGAGACTGCGCCGCCTGATCGAGCATGCGTGGCGGTAAGGACATCCTCTCCAGACAAACGAAAACGGCGAAGAAGCCGCCAAGCTTCTCCGCCGTTATCGAATGTGTAGCAACCGAACAGGCAATCGCCTGAACTCGGGCGCGTGTCAGTCCACGATCGTGACCAGATGCGGAACCTTGGCAATTGCACCGCGCACCTCGGGGGTGTCCTGGCGCGTCACGGTCTTGTGCATCTTGTTGAGACCCAGCCCGATCAGAATCTTGCGCTGGCTCTCGGGCCGGCGCATCGGCGAACCGATCTGCTTGATAGTGATGGTCTTTTTATCTGCCATCTGACTTACTCCGCCATGGCCGCGGCGTCGGCTTGCGCCTCAGCCTCGGTCGATCCGCCACGACCCAGCAGGTCGGCGACCTTCTTGCCGCGACGCTGCGCCACCGACTTCGGCGACGTCTGGTCCTGCAGCGCATCGAAGGTGGCGCGGATCATGTTGTAGGGATTGGACGTGCCGACCGACTTGGTCACCACGTCGGCAACGCCGAGGCTCTCGAATACGGCACGCATAGGACCACCGGCGATGATACCGGTACCCGCGGGCGCCGTGCGGACGGTGACCTTGCCTGCACCGAACCGGCCATTGCCGTCATGGTGCAGCGTGCGGCCGTCCTTCAGCGGAACGCGGATCATGTGCTTGCGCGCAGCGGCAGTCGCCTTGCTGATCGCTTCCGGCACTTCGCGGGCCTTGCCCTTGCCGAAGCCGACGCGGCCCGAACCGTCACCCACCACGACCAGTGCGGCGAAGCCGAAACGCTTACCACCCTTCACGGTCTTGGAGACGCGGTTGATGTGGACCAGCTTCTCGATGATGCCGTCGTCTTCTTCCTCGCGACGTCCACCACGACGATCGTCGCGACCACGGCCACGGCCACGGCCGCCACCATCGCGTCCGCCACGGCCGCCACGCTGACGCGGCTGACCTTCCGCACCCTGAGCCGGCGACTGGTTGTCGGCAGCTTCAGACGGCGTATCGGCCACTGCGGGCTTTTCATTGGTCACGGCATGCTCGGTCTCGGCAGTCGCGACACCGGCATCGGCCTTGGCTTTCGCGACTTCGGGAGTCTCCGCCACGGCGGGAGCCGAATTGTCTTCGGGGGTCTTGTTCTCGTCGGCCATAATCAGAACTCCAGCCCGCCTTCGCGGGCGGCATCGGCCAGCGCCTTGACGCGGCCATGGAACAGGAAGCCACCGCGATCGAACACGACGGTGGTCACGCCGGCCTTCTTGGCGGCGGCGGCGATGTCCTTGCCAACCTGCTGCGCGGCATCGACATTGGCACCCGAGCCCGAAGCCCCCAGCGTGGAAGCTGCGGCGACGGTCTTGCCGGCGGCATCGTCGATGATCTGCGCATAGATATGCTTGCCGGTGCGATGCACCGACAGACGCGGCTTGCCACCGGAGCGGCTGCGAAGCGCCGTGCGAACACGGCGGCGGCGGCGTTCGAAGAGGGAAAGCTTGGCCATCTTACTTCTTCTTCCCTTCCTTGCGGAAGATATACTCGCCCTGGTACTTGATACCCTTGCCCTTATAGGGTTCGGGCTTGCGCCAGCGGCGGATTTCTGCGGCGAACTGGCCGACCTTCTGCTTGTCGATACCCGACACGATCACGGTCGTCTGGTCCGGGGTCTGCACGTCGAGGCCTTCAGGCACATCGAGATCGACGTCATGCGAATAGCCGAGCTGAAGCTTCAGCTTCTTGCCCTGCGTGGACGCACGATAACCGACACCGGAAATCTGCAGCGTCTTGGAAAAACCTTCCGTGACGCCTTCGACCAGGTTCGACACCATGGTGCGCTGCATACCCCAGAAGGCGCGGGCCTTCTGCGTGTCGTTGGCAGGCTGAACCGAGATGCCCTCATCTTCGACCTTGTAGTCGATGAGGTCGGACAGACCCATGGTGAGAGTGCCCTTGGGCCCCTTCACCGACAGCGTCTTGCCATCGATATTGGCGGTGACCCCGCTGGGGATCGCCACCGGACGTTTGCCGATGCGGCTCATCAGAACACCTCCGCCAGCACTTCGCCGCCGACGTTTTCGCTGCGCGCTTCGTTGTCAGAAAGCACGCCGCGCGGCGTCGAGACGATGGTGATACCGAGGCCGTTGCGCACGTTCGGGAGTTCTTTCGAACCCGAATAGACGCGGCGGCCCGGCTTGGAGACGCGAGCGACGTGCTTGATCGCAGGTTCGCCCTCGAAATACTTCAGTTCGATCCGCAGCGCCTTGTGCTTGCCGCTGTCGTCTTCGCTGTAGCCACGGATGTAGCCTTCACGCTGGAGCACTTCCAGGACGTTCGCGCGCAGCTTGCTCGCGGGCGAGAGGACGCTGTCCTTCTTCGCCTGCTGGCCGTTGCGGATGCGGGTGAGCATGTCACCCAGGGGATCGGTCAATGCCATGGTCTAGATCCTCACCAGCTCGACTTGGTCAGGCCGGGGATCAGGCCCTTATTGCCCAGATCCCGCAGCTCGATGCGGTTGATGCCGAACTTGCGGTAATAGCCGCGCGGGCGGCCGGTGGTGGAGCAGCGGTTGCGCACACGCGTGGGATTCGCGTTACGCGGCAATTCCGCCATCTTCAGGCGCGCCATCAGCCGATCGCTTTCGTCGGCCGACTTGTCGTCCGCGATTGCCTTCAGCTTCTCGTACTTGGCAGCGTACTGCTTGACGAGCTTCTTGCGCTTCTCGTTCTTATTGATCGAACTCAGTTTCGCCATTGGACTTAAGTTCCTCTCTTAGCGGCTCACGCCGCTTCCTTCTCTTGCGACGCACCCTCGGCCTGCTCGGCCGGGAACGGGAAACCGAACAGACGCAGCAGCTCGCGCGCTTCGTCGTCGGTCTTCGCCGTGGTGGTCACGATGATATCCATGCCACGGACCTTTTCGATCCGGTCGTAGCTGATCTCGGGGAACACGATCTGTTCCTTCATGCCCATCGCATAATTGCCACGCCCGTCGAAACTCTTCGGATTGACGCCGCGGAAGTCGCGGATGCGGGGCATTGCGATGGTGACCAGACGGTCCATGAATTCGTACATGCGATCGCGGCGCAGGGTAACCTTCGCACCGATCGGCATGCCTTCGCGCAGCTTGAACTGGGCGATCGACTTCTTGGCCTTGGTGATGACCGGCTTCTGACCGGCGATCAGCGCCATTTCCTCGGCGGCCGTCTGAACTTTCTTCTTGTCCTGGCTCGCTTCGCCCACGCCCATGTTGAGCGTGACCTTTTCGATCCTAGGCACTTCGAGGCGGTTCTTGTAACCGAACTTCTCGGTCATCGCCTTGACGATTTCGTCCTCGTACTTCTTCTTGAAGCGCGGCGTGTAGCTATCAGCCATCGATTGTCTCCCCGGACTTCACGGCGACGCGCACCTTCTTGCCGTCCTTCTCTTCGAAACGGACGCGAGTGGGCTTGCCGTCCTTCGGATCGGCCAGCGCGACCTTGGAGATATGCATCGGAGCCGGAAAACGGTCGATGCCACCCTGCGGGTTCTGCTGGTTCGGCTTGCGGTGACGGGTGGCGACGTTCACACCTTCGACAACGATCTTACCATCCTTGGGCATGACCTTCTCGACCGTGCCCGTCTGGCCCTTGTCCTTGCCGGACAGGACGACGACGGTGTCACCCTTCTTGATCTTGGCGGCGGCCATTACAGCACCTCCGGAGCGAGCGAGATGATCTTCATGAACCCGCGGCCGCGCAGTTCGCGCACCACCGGGCCGAAGATACGGGTGCCGATCGGCTCTTCGCTCTTGTTCACGAGCACGGCGGCATTGCTGTCGAAGCGGATCACGCTGCCGTCGGGACGGCGCACGTCCTTTTTCGTACGCACGATGACGGCGCGATGAACATCGCCCTTCTTCACCTTCGCGCGCGGCTGGGCTTCCTTCACGGAAACCACGATCACGTCCCCAACACTCGCGGTGCGGCGCTTCGAGCCGCCCAGTACCTTGATGCACTGGACACGCTTGGCGCCGCTATTGTCCGCGACGTCGAGATTGGATTGCATCTGGATCATCGATCCGGTTCCTTCTCTTGGCTTGCCGGGACAGGTGCCCGGCAGTTCCGATTACGTCAATTTCCTGCGGCTTCGACTTCGAGGTCGGCCTCGACAGCCTGCGTGCCGCCCGCCGTCACCCGGTCCTTGACCTGCCAGGTCTTGGTCTTCGAGATCGGCTTGGTCTCTTCGATGCGCACGACGTCGCCGAGCGTGTACTCGTTCTGCTCGTCATGGGCGTGATACTTCTTCGAACGGCGGATGATCTTCCCGTACAGCGGGTGCTTCACCTTACGCTCTACGAGCACGGTCACGGTCTTGTCGGTCTTGTCCGAGGTAACCGTGCCGATCAGGATACGCTTTGGCATAATCTGTTCCTTAAGCCTTGGCAGCCGCGGTGCGGGCGCGCTCGCCCTGCAGCGTCTTGATCGTAGCGATCGAACGGCGCACTTCGCGGATGCGGGCCGGCTTTTCCAGCTGGTTGGTCGCCGCCTGGAAGCGCAGGTTGAACTGCTCGCGCTTGAGCGAGGTCAGCTCTTCGGCGAGCTGATCGTCCGACTTCTGGCGGAGGTCTTCGGTCTTGCTCATGCTTCGCCTCCCAGGTGCGAGGTGTCGCCGAGCCGGGCAACGACCTTGGTCTTCACGGGCAGCTTCATCGCAGCACGCTCGAACGCTTCGGCGGCAAGCGGACCCGCAACGCCATCAAGTTCGAACAGGATGCGACCCGGCTTCACGCGGGCTGCCCAGTATTCGATCGACCCCTTGCCCTTACCCTGACGGACTTCGGCGGGCTTCTTCGAAACCGGCACGTCCGGGAAGACGCGGATCCAGAGACGACCCTGACGCTTGATGTGACGCGTGATCGCGCGGCGAGCCGCTTCGATCTGACGCGCGGTGATCCGCTCGGGCTCCAGCGCCTTCAGGCCGTACGACCCGAAATTCAGCACGGTGCCGCCCTTGGCGTTGCCGTGGATACGGCCCTTGAACGCCTTGCGGTACTTGGTTTTCTTCGGTTGCAGCATGGTTCTTTCCTATGTCCTGCAATCAGCGCGCGGGGCGCACGCCCGAGGTCTGCGATTCCATCATCAGACGGTCGTGCGCAGTCGGATCGTGGCCGAGGATCTCGCCCTTGAAGACCCACACCTTGATGCCGATGATGCCATAGGCGGTAAGCGCCTCGGCTTCGGCATAGTCGATGTTGGCCCGCAGTGTGTGGAGCGGCACGCGGCCTTCGCGATACTGTTCGACACGCGCAATTTCAGCGCCGCCGAGACGGCCGCCGCACACGATCTTGATGCCTTCGGCACCCAGGCGCATAGCGGACTGGATCGCACGCTTCATCGCCCGGCGGAACGCCACGCGGCGGATCAGCTGATCGGCGATACCCTGAGCGACGAGCTTGGCGTCGACTTCCGGCTTGCGGATTTCGACGATGTTCAGCTTCACTTCGCTTTCGGTCATCGACGCGAGCTTGGTGCGCAGCTTTTCGATGTCCGCGCCCTTCTTGCCGATGATGACGCCGGGACGCGCAGCATAGATCGAGATGCGACACAGCTTGGCCGGACGCTCGATCACCACCTTGGAGATCGCGGCCTGCGGCAGCGTGCTCACGATGTGCTTGCGGATCTCGATGTCCTCGCTGAGCAGCTTGGCATAGTCGCGCCCTTCGGCGTACCAGCGGCTGTCCCAGGTGCGGTTGATCTGCAGACGCAGACCGATCGGATTGCTCTTATGACCCATCTTACGCCTCTTCCTGCTCGCGAACCACGATCCGAAGCCGGCTGAACGGCTTCAGGATGCGGGTGGACTTGCCACGGCCGCGCGTGTGGAAACGCTTCATGGTAATCGACTTGCCGACCGAAGCTTCCGCAACGACCAGGGCATCGACATCCAGATCGTGATTGTTCTCCGCATTGGCGATCGCCGAAGCGAGCACCTTGCTGGCATCGCGAGCCATCGCCTTCTTGGAGAAAGCGAGGATGTTCAGGGCCTCTTCGGCCTTCTTGCCGCGGATCAGACCGGCGACGAGGTTCAACTTCTGCGCCGAACCACGGATCGTGGTGCCGACGGCCAGAGCCTCGTTCTCGCCGACGCGGCGGGGTGCCTTCTGCTTGCTCATCAGCGCTTGCCCTTCTTGTCGGCGGCGTGACCCGGGAAGGTGCGCGTGGGCGCGAATTCACCGAGCTTGTGGCCGACCATCTCTTCCGAAACGGAGACCGGGATGAACTTGTGGCCATTGTAGACGTTGAACGTCAGGCCGACGAATTGCGGGAGGATCGTGCTGCGCCGCGACCAGGTCTTGATCGGCTTGGTGCTGCTCGCATCCTGCGCGGTTTCTGCCTTCTTGAGAAGGCTGAGTTCCACGAACGGACCCTTCCAGACGGAACGTGCCATGTGCGCTTACCTCTTCTTCTTCGCGTGGCGCGAACGGATGATCATCTTGTCCGTCTGCTTGTTGTTGCGCGTACGGGCGCCCTTGGTGGGCTTGCCCCACGGAGTGACCGGGTGACGACCGCCCGAAGTCCGGCCTTCACCACCACCATGCGGGTGGTCGACCGGGTTCTTGGCGACACCGCGCGTCAGCGGCTTGACGCCCATCCAGCGACGGCGACCGGCCTTGCCCAGGTTCTGGTTCTGGTTGTCCGGGTTCGACACGGCGCCAACGGTGCCCATGCAGTCGGCGCGCAGGTAACGCTGCTCGCCGCTGTTGAGACGCACGATGACCATGCCGCGATCGCGACCGACCAGCTGAACGTAGGCCCCGGCGGAACGAGCGATCTGCCCGCCCTTGCCCGGCTTCATCTCCACATTGTGGCAGATCGTGCCGACCGGCATCTGACCCAGAAGCATGGCATTGCCAGGCTTGGTATCGGTCTTCTCACCAGCCACGACCTTGTCGCCGACAGCGAGACGCTGCGGAGCGATAATGTAGGCCTGCTCGCCATCGGCGTAGCTCACGAGAGCGATAAAGGCGGTGCGGTTGGGATCGTATTCGATCCGCTCGACAGTGCCTTCGACGTCCCACTTGCGACGCTTGAAGTCGATGAAGCGGTACTTCTGCTTGTGACCGCCACCCATGCCGCGCGAGGTCTTGTGACCTTTGTTGTTGCGGCCGCCCGTCTTGCGCTTGCCTTCCGTGAGCGACTTGACCGGCTTGCCTTTATACAGGCCGGACTTGTCGACGAGGATGAGGCCGCGGCGCGCGGGGCTCGTCGGATTGTAATTCTTCAGTGCCATGGGATCAGCTCACACCTTCCGTGATGTCGATCATCGACCCTTCCGCGAGGGTAACGATCGCCTTCTTCACGTCGTTGCGCTTGTAGGGCTTGCCCTTCCAGCGCTTGGTCTTGCCCTTCACGTTGATCGTGTTGACAGCGACGACCTTGGCCTTCTGGCCGGAGTAGATCGCTTCCACCGCTTCCTTGATCTGCGGCTTGGTGGCGCCGCCCGCAACCTTGAACACAACCGCGTTATGTTCCGAAGCCATGGTCGACTTCTCGGTGATGTGCGGCGAGAGGATCACGTCGTAGTGACGTGCATCGATGTCCTGCTTAGCCATTGAAACGGGCCTCCAGCTTTTCGACCGCGTCCTTGGTAAGGACCAGCGTGTCGTGCTTCAGGATGTCGTAAACGTTGGCACCCATGGCCGGCAGCACGTTGATGCCCGGCAGGTTGCGTGCGGCCTTCTTGAAACCGTCGTTCACTGCGTCGCCATCGACGAACAGGACCTTGCCGTTCCAGCCATTGCTGTCGAACTGGGCCTTGAGCGCCTTGGTCTTCGCATCGCTCAGCTCGAGGCTGTCGACGACGATGAGGCCGTCTTTCGCCTTGCTGGACAGAGCCATCTTCAGGCCAAGCGCACGAACCTTTTTGTTCAGCGACTGGTTGAAGTCACGCTTGCGCGCACCATGGGCCTTGCCGCCGCCGATGAAGATCGGAGCGCCGCGATCGCCGTGACGAGCGCCGCCCGAACCCTTCTGGGGGCCGAACTTCTTGCCGGTGCGCGCCACGTCCGAACGCTCGCGCGTCGGGCGGGCAGTACCGCGGCGGTTTTCGAGCTGCCACGTCACGACGCGATGCAGGATGTCGGCGCGCGGCTCGACCCCGAACACGTCGTCGTTGAGCTCGACGTCGCCAGCGGCCTTGCCGTCGATTTTCTGGACCTTCACCTTCACGGATCAGCCCTCCTTGTTCTCGCCGGCGTCCTTGTCGACGCTCGGCGTGGTGCTGTTGTCTTCGGCGGCGCCGATATCGGCATCCGCACCCGCATCCTGCTGCTGCAGAAGCTTTTCCTGCTGCTCGGCGGAGACCTCGGGGTTCACGCTGCTTTCGGCAGCGCTCTCGATGAGACCGGCATCCGCTTCCTGGTGCTCGAACTCGTCGCGATTGCGATACATCACGCCCGGGAACGGAAGGTCTTCATGCTTCACCTTCACGGCGTCGCGAACGAGCATCCAGCTGTTCTTCGCGCCGGGCACCGAGCCCTTGACGAAGAGCAGGCCGCGATCGGCGTCGGTGCGCACGATTTCGAGGTTCTGCTGGGTGCGCTGACGGTCGCCCATGTGGCCGGCCATCTTCTTGCCCTTGAACACGCGGCCCGGATCCTGGCGGTTACCCGTCGAACCGTGCGAACGGTGGCTGAGCGAGACGCCGTGCGTGGCACGAAGACCACCGAAGCCCCAACGCTTCATGGCGCCGGCGAAGCCCTTGCCCTGCGTGTGACCGGTGATGTCGACCTTCTGGCCTGCGATGAAATGTTCGGCGGAGATGCGTGCACCGACCGGCAGAAGCCCGTCTTCGCTCTCAACGCGGAATTCCGCGACCTTCATCTTCAGGCCGACATCCGCCTTGGCGAAGGCTTCGCGCTGCGGCTTGTTGACGTTCTTTTGCTTGGCTTCACCCGCGCCGAGCTGGACAGCGAAATAGCCATCACGGTCGCCCGTGCGGTGAGCGGTAACCTGGCAGTTCTCAAGAGCGAGAACGGTCACGGGAACGTGACGTCCATCCTCCTGGAACAGGCGGGTCATCCCGACTTTCTTTGCGATCACGCCGGTGCGCATCGTCAAAACTCCTTCACAGAGGCACATCGGCGAAATCCGAAGTGCGTGTCAGCCCGTTTTTCGATGCGTCGCCCCGTCCGGGCTGAACTGCCCTCCCCTAGGGAAGAGCGAGACGGGGGACGCAGGCCCGGATGAAATCCGGCGGTATCCCGATGTCTTGTCTAGCCTCGCGGCGAGACGGGCCTTCGGGGGCCCTTAACTATCCGGTGCGCTTAGCGTCCTTCCGGCAGGACGGAAACCCCTCGCTTAGGCGAGCTTGATTTCGACGTTCACGCCCGCAGCAAGGTCGAGCTTCATCAGCGCGTCGACCGTCTGGGCGTTCGGCTGCACAATGTCCAGCAGCCGCTTATAGGTGCGCACCTCGAACTGCTCGCGCGACTTCTTGTCGATGTGCGGGCCGCGGTTCACGGTGAACTTCTCGATACGCGTCGGCATGGGAATGGGCCCGCGAATCAGAGCACCCGTGCGACGTGCGGTTTCTGCGATTTCGCCAGTCGCCTGGTCGAGAACGCGGTGATCGAACGCCTTGAGGCGGATGCGGATGTTCTGAGCTTCCATTACCTATACCGATGCGAAAGAGCCAAGGGACTTTCCCGAAGTGTCCGGGTTATCCCCAAAAACAAAGGCCTGCCTCGCTTTAGCCCGGTTTCCCGGAACGGGCGGCCTCGTGAAATTGGTGCAGCAAGGGACGAATCCCCTGCTGGAGGCGCGCATATACGGGGAAGGCGGTTGGCTGACAACCCCCTAATCCGGTCGATTTTCGACCCAGACGTCTCGATGCGACGAACCGTGCCGCTCGCCAGTCTGGGATCGCAAATCGCGCCTCCATAAAACGAGGCCCGGCCTCCCTGACGGGAAACCGGGCCCACGTTTCTAAGCTTACAGCCCCTCTAACGGGAGGAAGCCGCTAGCGCGCTTACTTCGTGATGTTGGCCACGACGCCCGAGCCGACGGTACGGCCGCCTTCGCGGATTGCGAAACGCAGACCTTCGTCCATGGCGATCGGTGCGATCAGCTTGACCGAGATGGTCACGTTGTCGCCCGGCATCACCATTTCGGTGCCTTCGGGAAGGATCACTTCGCCGGTCACGTCGGTGGTGCGGAAGTAGAACTGCGGGCGGTAGTTGGCGAAGAACGGCGTGTGACGGCCACCTTCATCCTTCGACAGCACGTAAACTTCGGCGCTGAATTCGGTGTGCGGCGTAACCGAACCCGGCTTCGCGAGGACCTGGCCACGCTCGACGGCTTCACGGCCGACACCACGGATCAGGGCGCCGATGTTGTCGCCGGCTTCACCGCGATCGAGCAGCTTGCGGAACATTTCCACGCCGGTGACGGTGGTCTTCTGCGTGTCCTTGATGCCGACGATTTCAACTTCGTCGCCAACGTTCACAACGCCGGTTTCGACACGGCCGGTGACGACGGTACCGCGACCCGAGATCGAGAACACGTCTTCGATCGGCATCAGGAAGCTCTGATCGACCGGGCGTTCCGGCTGCGGGATGTAGCTGTCGACAGCGTCCATCAGTTCCTTGATCGACTTTTCGCCGATTTCTTCGTCGCGGCCTTCGAGAGCGGCCAGAGCCGAACCCTTGACGACGGGGATTTCGTCACCGTCGAAGCCGTATTCGCTCAGCAGTTCGCGAACTTCGAGTTCGACCAGCTCGAGCAGTTCCTCGTCGTCGACCTGGTCGACCTTGTTGAGGTACACGACGAGCTGCGGCACGCCGACCTGGCGAGCGAGCAGGATGTGCTCACGCGTCTGCGGCATGGGGCCGTCGGCGGCGTTCACGACCAAGATCGCGCCGTCCATCTGGGCAGCACCGGTAATCATGTTCTTCACGTAGTCGGCGTGGCCCGGGCAGTCGACGTGCGCGTAGTGACGCGCGTCGGTTTCGTATTCCACGTGCGCGGTCGAGATGGTGATACCACGCTCACGCTCTTCGGGGGCCTTGTCGATGTTGGCGAAATCGACGGCCGAACCCTGGACCTTGGTGATCGCGGCGGTCAGCGTGGTCTTGCCGTGGTCGACGTGACCGATGGTGCCGATGTTGCAGTGCGGCTTGTTCCGCTCGAATTTTTCCTTCGCCATTGTACTCTTAACCTCTGTCTAAGATTGAATCTCTGCGGGGGAGAGAGACGGCACCCGCCGAAACAGGCGCCGCCCCTAGCTGTATCGCTCGCCTTAAGCAAGCTACTCGTTTACCCCATTCGCCGTCAGGCGAGCTTTTCCTTAACTTCCGCCGCCACGTTGGCGGGGACTTCGTCGTAGTGGCTGAACTGCATCGAGTACTGCGCACGGCCTTGCGTGAACGAGCGCAGTTCGTTGACGTAGCCGAACATGTTCGCGAGCGGCACGTTCGCCTCGACCGCCTGCGCGTTACCGCGGCTGTCGGTGCCCTGGATCTGCCCACGACGGCTGTTCAGATCGCCGATGACGTCGCCGAGATAGTCCTCGGGGGTCACGACTTCCACCTTCATGATCGGTTCCAGCAGCTTGATGCCGGCCTTCTGGGCCACTTCGCGCATCGCACCGCGACCGGCGATTTCGAACGCGATCGCGCTCGAGTCAACGTCGTGGTACTTACCATCGACCAGCCGGATCGCGAAGTCGATGATCGGGAAGCCGACCAGATGGCCGCTTTCGGCCTGCTCGCGCATGCCCTTCTCGATCGCCGGGATGTATTCGCGCGGAATGTTACCGCCCTTGATCTGGTCGTCGAAGGTGACGCCCTCGCCGCGCTCACCGGGGGTGACCACGACCTTGACCTCACCAAACTGACCCGAACCACCCGACTGCTTCTTGTGGGTGTAGGTCACTTCGACTTCGCGGCCGAGATATTCGCGATACGCCACCTGCGGTGCGCCGACATTGGCTTCGACCTTGAACTCGCGCTTCATGCGATCGACGAGGATGTCGAGGTGAAGCTCGCCCATGCCCTTGATGATCGTCTGGCCCGATTCGTGGTCGGTGCTGACGCGGAAGCTGGGATCCTCGGCGGCCAGACGATTGAGCGCGACGCCCATCTTTTCCTGGTCGGCCTTGGTCTTCGGTTCCACCGAAAGCTCGATCACGGGGTCCGGGAACTCCATGCGCTCGAGAATGATCGGCTTGGCCGGGTCGCACAGCGTGTCGCCCGTGGTCGTGTCCTTCATGCCCGCCAGCGCAACGATGTCGCCAGCGAATGCTTCTTCGATGTCCTCGCGGTTGTTGGAATGCATCAGCAACATGCGGCCGACCTTTTCCTTCTTGTCCTTCACCGAGTTCAGAACCGAACCCTTGGAAAGCTTGCCGGAATAGATGCGCGTGAAGGTGAGCGAGCCGACGAACGGATCGTTCATGATCTTGAACGCGAGGGCCGAGAACGGCTCGTCATCGCTCGACGGACGGGTTTCTTCCACGTCGCTGTCGGGCAGGACGCCCTTAATCGCCGGAACGTCGAGCGGCGACGGCATGTAGTCGACAACCGCGTCGAGCAGGGGCTGGACGCCCTTGTTCTTGAAGGCCGAGCCACACAGCACGGGAACGAACGCGCGCGCCATGGTGCCTTTGCGAATCAGCTTCTTGAGCGTTGCGGCGTCGGGCGCCTCACCGCTTTCAAGATAGGCTTCCATCGCGTCGTCGTCCTGCTCGACCGCCATCTCGACCAGCTGCTCACGATATTCCGCAGCCTTGTCGGCGAGGTCTTCGGGGATGTCGACGAATTCGTACTTGGCGCCGAGGTCTTCGGCCTGCCAAACGATGCCGCGCATATTGACGAGGTCGACAACGCCCTTGAGGTCGCTTTCGGCACCGATCGGAAGATAAAGCACGAGCGGCGTAGCACCAAGACGATCGACGATCGACTTCACGCAGTAATAAAAGTCCGCACCAGTGCGATCCAACTTATTAATGAAGCACATCCGGGGCACGCCGTACTTATCGGCCTGGCGCCATACTGTTTCGGACTGCGGCTCTACTCCGGCGACACCGTCGAATACTGCGACAGCACCGTCGAGTACGCGCAGCGAGCGTTCGACTTCGATGGTGAAGTCGACGTGGCCGGGGGTGTCGATGATGTTGATGCGGTGCTTGGGCTGGTCGGCGCGCAGCGCTTCAGGGTCCGAGCGCGGGTCCATGGTCGCGTCTTCGGCGGTCCAGAACGTGGTCGTCGCGGCGGACGTGATGGTGATGCCGCGCTCCTGCTCTTGCTCCATCCAGTCCATGGTCGCAGCGCCGTCATGCACTTCGCCGATCTTGTAGGACTTGCCGGTGTAATAGAGGATGCGTTCGGTCGTGGTGGTCTTGCCGGCATCGATGTGGGCCATGATGCCGATATTGCGATAGCGCTCCAGCGGATAGTCGCGGGCCATGTGGAATTCCTCGTGAATGCGAGAGGGTGGTCGGGGGACGAGCGAGCTCTGCCCCTATGTAGGATTTAATGTGACAGGTTGAAGGCCGGGACGCACCGCCCCGGCCTTCAAACCGAACGCTCTACCAGCGGTAGTGCGAGAACGCGCGGTTCGCGTCGGCCATGCGGTGGGTATCTTCCCGCTTCTTGACCGCGTTGCCGCGATTGTTGGCCGCATCCATCAACTCGCCCGACAGGCGTGCCGACATGGTGGTTTCCGGGCGACCGCGCGCGGCGGTGATCAGCCAGCGGATGGCGAGAGCCTGGGCACGCTCGGGGCGCACTTCGACCGGGACCTGATAGGTCGCACCGCCGACGCGGCGCGAACGCACCTCGACCTGCGGCTTGATGTTGTCGAGCGCGGCATGGAACAGCTCGACCGGATTGGCCTTGGCCTTCGTTTCCACCACGTCGAGCGCGGTGTAGACGATGCCTTCGGCGACGGCCTTCTTACCGTCCAGCATGAGGTTGTTCATGAACTTCGACAGGACCTGATCCCCGAACTTGGGATCCGGCAGGATTTCGCGCTTCTCTGGGCGACGACGACGTGACATATTTCTAACTCCTTCGGAGTGGCCGCTCACCTCACCAAATTTCTTGGCGTGAGCGTCCTGCGGCACCAGCCCACTTCCCCTCCCGGCCACCCAGAGACTACCGCGAAGGGCAGCTGGGAGGGGGAGCGGTCCAGAGCCGGACCCGCGCTAAACCTTACTTCGGACGCTTGGCGCCGTACTTGGAACGGCTCTGCTTGCGGTCCTTGACACCTTGCGTGTCGAGCACGCCGCGAAGGACGTGGTAGCGCACGCCGGGAAGGTCGCGCACACGGCCGCCGCGGATCAGCACGACGCTGTGTTCCTGGAGGTTGTGGCCTTCGCCGGGGATGTAGGAGATGACTTCGCGCTGGTTGGTCAGGCGCACCTTGGCCACCTTGCGCAGAGCCGAGTTCGGCTTCTTCGGAGTCGTCGTATAGACGCGCGTGCAGACGCCGCGCTTCTGCGGGTTCTGCTCCATCGCAGGGACCTTGGACTTGGCCTTCTGCGGTTCGCGGCCCTTGCGGACCAGCTGGTTGATTGTCGGCATGTGAGTTCTTTCTCTTCACCTGATGATCCGAGCGCGCGCATCTGCGCGCTCGGGGCGCCCCTTCCGGGCGGGAGTCGAAGACGGCGCGAAGCGCCAAAACCGGCTCCCATACCCATCGCGGGCTGGTGACAACTAGCGGACGGGGTCGGATTGTTCGGCTTAGTCCGTCATCCCAGCGAAAGCTGGGATCGCTCTCCACCCAGCGCGTTGCGAGGCAGTCAAAGCGTCCAGCCTTCGCTGGAATGACGACTAAGCTGAAACGCTCCACCCCCGGCCCACACGGCCACCGGGTTACTCTGACGGCTGCCCCGAGCCCCTCCCCGTCGTCGCCCGGTTAAAAACCGGGATCGCGTCGAGGCCTGGAACCCAATAGAAAAGAGCCACGCCGCACCTGGCGACTGGCCCCCGGGACATGACCGGCAATGTTCAGCTCTATCTGACCGGCGTTGGACGAGTCCTACACCGGATGGAGGCGCGCTTAGCGGGGGATGGGGGTTGGGTCAAGGGTGCGGGGGCTATCTAAGGAACCCATGAGTCTGCATTGTGGAACGCAGCTCGGCTTCGAAATTCCGATAAGACCGCGCTCTTCGTAGCTCAGATAATCTCTGAGTCTGAGCGATAAGAGGCAAAAGGCGGCCAGGGCGGATCTTCCGACGACCAGATGCCTCCACAATGGCGGCGGATAGCGCTGCTTTTGGGTCCGTGAGTGACTCAGCTTGTCGAGGTGTTTGGGGAAGTCCAAGATCAGTTGCGGGCCCCCGATAACCAAGGACAGAGCAAATCGCCGCTGGATCTGTTAACGCCCACGCCTCCGTTTCATGTTGTGGGCAAATACGCACCGCACGACTTGCTTCGAAATCGCATTTTCTCGCGGCGGCGTCGATATATGCATCACATCTCGAACTAAGCGTCGAAGCGAGATTTCTTCCACCGCAATCGGCATGCACGAACATAATATCAAAAGCTTCTTTACCGTCGCAGATCTCTTGCCCGACATATTCTACATCGCGGGACCGCACGCCCGCCCTAAAAGCCGGGTAGTCGCCAATAACAATCGGCAGTCGGCCACCATGCGAACGAGCGAGATCGTCTAAAATTCGTGGGATTAATACACGGAAATAGGTATCGTCCGCATTTCCTTCATAGAACGCTGCCCACGCGAGATACATCAAGCGTGACCTTGCCTACGCTTTAAAATACGATCAATTTCGCTTCTCGTTAAAATTCTTTCGGGATCTAATTCCAAAGTTCCGTCGACAACACCGCTCCGCATTCTTGTCCGGTGAGTCGACGCTCCGTCTGTCGCTACCACCCTCACAGTGTCTGAAACGATGACTTCTTGATCATCAAGCGACCTCAACACCGCCGGAGAATGGGTGTTTATGAGTATTTGAAAAGGCGGATGCCCTTGGCCCTCAGGGTAAGTTGCATCGCGAAGAAGGTCTATTAATGATTCTACTCGTCCTTCGTGCACACCGTTTTCCGGCTCCTCAAAACATAATACGCCAAATTTAAAGGGGTCGTCGACAATAGCCAATAAGGCCAAAAGGCGCAGCGTGCCATCTGAGATGACTCTAGAGCTCCACTCTACACCATCCGACATTCGGATCGAAAAATCGTACTCTTTAACGTCGCGGCTATCCTTAATTTCAACTTTACTGACAGAAGAAATCAGAGATGATAAATCCATCGAAATATCATTGAGGCATCCATCAGGCTGAATATCAGAGGAGGTTGCATCCTTCAAATAAGCAAGGACTGCCGCGAGATTTGACGCATCAGGTCGCAACTTTTTCTCTTCGAAAATATCACTTGGCTTACGCGCAGAATTCGGATTTATTTCAAGAAAGTTGATCGAAGAAAGTAGTTCTTTGAGAGCGAAAAGATGAGGAAACTCCGCATTGGACACAGCCGAAAGTGCAGTCCGCGTCGACTCGCCTGCAGAGATTTTCAGCGGCCGACCTCTTCTGGAGGTTCCAGTTTCTGTTACGCCATCTTGTCGAACCTCAATAACCTTCATACCACCTTCTGAAATTGTATTCATGAAGGGATTTTTCCGGTATGAGTAATTATATGAGCCTTCAATAACGTAATCTAGAGTTTCATTCTTTTTGTGAATTTGCTCGCATTTCTCACTGAGTAGGCGAATTCCAGAAAGTCGCGAATGGCTATCTTTTTTCAATCCCAAAGCAACTTCGTATCTAATTCTTTGCGCTGATATGTAAAAAGAAGTGCCGAAAGGGTCTAATCCTTCGCGCGGAAGGATAACCTCTATAGCAAGTTTCATCGTGTCAACGGAGCCATTGGTCGTAATGCGGAAAAGCTCTAGGGGCTCTCCTCGGAGCGCTTGCATCGCTGATCTTATGTCATCCTGTGCGAGGGCAGAGAGGAAACGGAGAGCATCGAACAAATTTGATTTGCCGCTCGCGTTCGGCCCAACCACCGCTGAAAAAGGGCGAAAATTCAATTCGAATTTATCAAAGCTTTTGAAGCCGTCGATCTCAATGCGGGTGATCATAGGGCTTCCATAACCTCAACCGGTAAGTCTGGAAAGTGATCACCTCAGCTTCAATTCAATCTCGAAATACCATTTTCCTACACGGGAAAAATCTGCAAACTGAGCGTGGTCATGCTTGGCCACACCCCTCCCCGCTTCGCCCCAGAGACCTTTTTTAGCCCTGCCGAGGGAGTCGTTTGTTTAGCCACTCAAGCGCCGGGCGGCGGACATCCGTCCGCCTTGGCTTCCTCCGCGCGTAGCGCTCCGGGCGGCCAGTCGGCCTTGCGGTCCGCTGGTCGCGGACCGGGCTTTTCCTACCCCTATGACCTGGGACCGGAGACGGGCGCGTGAGCGCCCGCAAGCGCACAGCGCGCCCCGCAGGTGCCGCGGCGCGTAGCGGCGCGAACAGCACCGAGGACGAGCTCGCGGAGGCGGGCTTGAAAGACAAAAATTCCCGCAAGCGCACGGCGCGCCCCGCAGGTGCCGCGTCGCAAAGCGGCGCGAACAGCACCGAGGACGAGCCCACGGAGGTGGGCTCGAAACGCAAGGGCACCACCCGTCTCACCCCCACCCGCGCCATTGCGCGGCAGGCGACCTCCGCCGTCGCTTTCGTCGGGCCGGAGCCGGGGGCGGACGATCCGTTGCTCGGCTTTGCGCCCTTCATCCACAAGCAACCGCGCCGCAATTCGATCACGCCCGACAAGCAGCGCGCCTTCATCGCCCATCTCGCCGCCACCGGCATCGTCAGCAAGGCGGCGCGGCATATCGGGCGGAGCATGGAGGCGCTTTACAAGCTGCGCGCCCGGCCCGGCGCGGAAGGCTTCGCCAATGCCTGGGACGCGGCGGTGGAGCGCGGGGTCGACCATCTCGAACACAGCGCCCTCGCCCGCGCGATCGAGGGCACGCCGGTCTGGAAGGCCATGCCCGATGGCGGGATGATGAGCTACGGCACCAAGCATAACGAGGCGCTGGTGATGTTCTTCCTGCGCAATCGCCGCCCGGACAAATACGCGGCGCACGTCACCGCCGGCCATCCCTTGTACGAACGCATCCGGGCCGAAATCCTAGAGGAAATGTCCGGCGCAATCCGCCACCGCGCGGAGCTGGACGAGCTGCTGGCGCGAGCCAGAAGCGAAGGGCGCAAGGAGGGGCGTGCGGAGGGGTTGGCGTTGGCTTCGGGGGACCGGGCCGAGAGCGCGGACTAGGTCTCGGGGACCAGGCCGAGAGCGCGGGTGCCAAGAGCTGGCGTTGAGGTTTTTGTTTTCCGCACGCCATCCGGCGCGCGATGTCCTCGCGCCTAGCGGCGCTGCGGGCGGCCGGTCGGCCTTGCGGTCGGCTGGTCGCCGACCGAGCGTTTCTTGTTTTCCGCACGCCATCCGGCGCGCGATGTCCTCGCGCCTGACGGCGCTGCGGGCGGGCGGTCGCCCTTGCGGTCGGCTGGTCGCCGACCGAGCTCCGCCGCAAAGTCTCTAGGCCGGGAATGGCCCAGTCCGCGACCAGCGGACCGCAAGCGCACGGCGCGCCCCGCAGGTGCCCCGGAGCAAAGCGGAGGGAACAGCACCGAGGACGAACCCGCGGAGGCGGGTTCGAAACACAAACTCAACTACTCAAAAAATCCACCAGGCTCTTCACCTTGCGCGTCCGCCATTGCGGCGTGGGCGCGACCAGCCAGTAGGCCCGGCGGCCCGGCTCCGGCCCGGCGAGCGCTTCCAGACGGCCATCCTCGACCGCATCCTTCACCAGCAATTCGGGCAGCATCGCCCGGCCCAGCCCGGCCAGCGCGCTCGACAGGGCTTGCCCTGCGTTCGAGACGGTGATCGCGGCGCTCTCGCCTTCCGGCAGGGCCACGCCCCAGTCGATCCAGCGGTCCGGCGCGCCGCCATGCGCTTCGGCGCGGGCCACGGTCATCCGCGCGGCGGGGGCGAGTTCCACGCCCTCCAGATCGCCCGGCCCGTCCACCAGCCGGATCGCGCAGTCGAGATTGGCTTCGGTGAAGTCGGCATGCTCGTCCGCGACGAAGGTAAAGCGCGTCTCCGGCTTGTCGGCGCCGAATTCCGCCAGCCGGGGCGCGAGCCACTGGGCGTAGAATTCGCGCGGGACGGCGATGGTGAAGCTGTCGCTCGCCTGCCCCGCCTGCATCGCGCTGACGCTTTCTTCGAATTTCAGGAACCCTTCGCGCAAGGGATCGAGCCCGGCGGCGCCTTCCGCCGTCAGCTCCAGCCCCTTGCTGGTGCGGCGGAACAGGACCGTGCCGAGATGGTCCTCCAGCGCTCTGATCTGCTGGCCGACGGCGGCGGGCGTCACCGCCAGCTCGTCCGCGGCGCGGGTGAAGGAGAGGTGCCGGGCGGCCGCGTCGTAGACGCGCAGGGCGTTCAGGGGCAGATGGGTGCGCTTCATGATGGAAATGGCGAATAGGCAGAGCGGCGCGCTCGCGCAATATGCGAGCATTTCCAAGCGAACGGTTTGACAGGGCGATACCTCTGCCACATTTCCGTAGCACAGCGCCTCTAGCGCCGAGCAGATGGACGATACGCCGATGAACGCCTCCGACCCCGTCGACACCTCGGACACCGCTTCGGCGACGCCCGTGACGCTGGACGAGGCGGCGGAACGTTACACCAACCGCGAATTGTCCTGGCTGAGCTTCAACCGCCGCGTGCTGGCAGAGGCCGAGAACCCGGCCTATCCGCTGCTCGAACGCCTGCGCTTCCTGTCGATCTCCGCCAGCAATCTCGACGAATTCACCATGGTGCGCATCGCGGGGCTGGAAGGGCAGATGACTCGCGGGATCGATACGCATGCGATCGACGGGCGCACTCCGCGCCAGCAATTGACCGCGATCCGCGAACAGGTGCTGAGGCTGGAGCATCGCCAGCAGCGCAGCCTGCTCGCCTTGCGCGATCTGCTGGCGGAGACAGGCATCCTGATCGCCGATACCGACCAGCTCGACGAAGAGCAGGCAAAATGGGCGGAAGAGTACTTCACCACTGATATCCTGCCGCTGATCACGCCGCAGGCCATCGATCCGAGCCACCCCTTCCCCTTCGTGCAGACCATGGGGCTGGGCCTGATCTTTCGCCTGAAGCGCGGCAAGCGCAAGGCGGATCTGATGGAGATGGTGCTGATCCCCAGCGGCGCGCCGCGCTTCGTGCGCGTGCCGGGAGACAAGGCGGTCTATATCGCGATCGAGAAGCTGGTGACGCGCTTTGCCACCCTGCTCTTTCCCGGTTTCAAAATCCTGGGCGACGGGGTTTTCCGCGTCCTGAGGGATAGCGACATCGAGGTCGAGGAAGAGGCCGAGGATCTCGTCCGCTATTTCCGCACCGCGATCCAGCGCCGCCGCCGCGGCCGCGCTGTCCTTCTCGAACTGGACGACGAGTGCGACGACAAGGCGGAAGCGCTGCTGCGCGAACAGTTCGACGTCGATGCCGCCATGATCGTGAAGACAGAAGGGATGCTCGGCCTGCGCAATCTCGATGCGATCTGCGACGAGCCGCGCCCCGATCTCAAATTCTCGCCCTTCAGCCCGCGCTATCCCGAGCGCATTCTGGAGCATGACGGCGATTGCTTTTCCGCCATCCGCGAGAAGGACATCGTCATCCATCACCCCTTCGAAAGCTTCGATGTGGTGGTCGACTTCCTCGCTCAGGCGGCGAACGATCCCAATGTCGTCTCGATCAAGCAGACGCTCTATCGCGCGGGCGACCAGTCCCCGGTGATCGCCGCGCTGGTCGAGGCGGCACAGAACGGCAAGGCCGTGACCGCCGTGGTCGAATTGAAGGCCCGCTTCGACGAGGAGCGCAATATCCGCTGGGCGAGCGAGCTGGAGCGCGCGGGCGTGCAGGTGATCTACGGCTTCACAGAGTTGAAGACCCACGCCAAGGTCAGCCTGGTGGTCCGCCGCGAAGAGGATGGGTATCGCACGTACTGCCATTTCGGCACGGGCAATTATCACCCGATCAACGCCAAGATCTATACCGACCTCAGCTTCTTTACCGCCGATCCGGCCCTGGGCCGCGATGCCGCGCGGCTGTTCAATTTCGTCACCGGCTATATCGAGCCCGAAAAGCTCGAAGCGCTGTCGATATCGCCCGGCGGCATCCGCGAAAAACTCTACGAACTGATCGATGCGGAAATCGCCGCCGCGCGCGCAGGTGAGCCGTCCGGCATCTGGGTCAAGCTCAACGCGATCACCAATCGCGGGATGATCGACAAGCTCTACGAAGCCAGCGCAGCGGGCGTGGAAATCCGCATGGTGGTGCGCGGCATCTGTTCGCTGAAGGCGGGGATTCCCGGCCTGTCAGAAAACATCCAGGTCAAATCGATCATCGGGCGCTTTCTGGAACATGGCCGCATCTGGGCCTTCGCCAATGGCAAGACGCTGCCCAGTCGTCAGGCCAAAGTCTATATCACCAGCGCCGACGCGATGAGCCGCAATCTCGATCGGCGGGTGGAGGTGATGGTGCCCATCACCAACAAGACTGTGCACGATCAGGTGCTGGGCCAGGTCATGCTGGCCAACATCCTCGACACCGAACAGAGCTGGGAATTGCATGCCGACGGCCAGTACGAGCGCATGGGATCGGACGATGCCGACACTGATGGGGTGGAAGCGGAAGGCTTCAACTGCCATCGCTATTTCATGAGCAATCCTTCCCTATCCGGTCGCGGCCAGGCGCTGGAAGCCGATGCCGTGCCACGCCTGCGGCTGGGCCAGCATCCCGAGCAGGAGGCCGCATCGTGAGCGAAGCGTTTGGCACACGGCGCGAGAAGCGCATCGTCCACCTGCCGCGCGCAGTGATCGACATCGGATCGAACACGGTGCGTATGGTCATCTACGAAGGATCGCCTCGCGCACCGCGCACCGTCTGGAACGAGAAAGTGGCCGCACGGCTCGGGCGCGATCTGTCGGAAACGGGGCGGATACCCGAAGAGGCCAGCGACGAAGCGCTCGGCGCACTCGCCCGCTATGCGCGCATCCTCGAAGATCTCGGCGTCACGGATATACAGACCGTTGCCACGGCGGCGGCGCGCGATGCGGAAAACGGGCCGGAATTTCTTGCCGCCGTCGCCGCACTCGGCCTCGAACCGCGCCTGCTGACGGGCGAGGAGGAGGCACGCATCAGCGCGACCGGCGCGATCGGCGCCTTCCCCGGCGCGCGCGGAGTGGTGGCGGATCTTGGCGGCGGAAGCCTCGAACTGGTCTCGATCGTGGATGGCGAATGCCATCAGGCGTCCAGCCTGCCGCTCGGCACTCTGCGCCTTCCCGCGCTCGACCGGTCCGACAAGAAGGGTTTCGCCAAGCGCGTGCGCGCGCAGCTCGATCGGGTCGGCTGGGCGGCGGCGCATCCCGGACCGCTCTATATGGTCGGCGGTACATGGCGGGCCTTTGCCGCCTACGCGATGATGCGGCGCGATTATCCCTTGAGCGATCCGCACGGCTTCCGGCTCGACGTGGAAGAGGCCGATACCCTGGCGCAGCGGCTGATTTCCGCCGATCCCGAAAAGCTGGCTCAATGCCCCGGCATCAGCCAGATGCGCGCCGAATATCTGCCCGACGCCGCGGCCCTGCTGCGCCCGCTGCTCAAATCGCTGGAGCCGGACGAGCTGGTCTTTTCCAGCTGGGGCATTCGCGAAGGGCTGCTGTTCGACCGGCTCGATCCCGTCCAGCGCGCCAAGGATCCCTTGATTGCGGGCGTCAGCGAATTCGCCACAATGCTGGGCGCAGCGATCACCGATGCAGCTTTGGTCGCAGGCTGGAGCGTCGATCTGGCGGGCGATGGCGGACGGTCCGACGGATCTGCGAATACCGAGCGCCTGCGGCTGGTCGCAGCGCAATTGTCCGATGCCTTGCAGCGGGTCGAGCCCAATCTGCGACTGTCGCACGCCATCGCCTGGGCGCTCGACAAGCGCTGGATCGACTGCACGCCGCGCGAACGCGCCCAGATCTGCGCGGCGCTCCATGCCAGCATCGGGCGGACCGATTATCCCGAGCGACTGCTGGCACTGGCCGATCGCGATACCTTGCATGAAGCCGTGACCTGGGGGCTCGGCTTTCGGCTGGCGCGCAAGCTCGGCGGCGGATCGCGCCCCGCGCTCGCGGCGTCACGCCTGCAGTGCAAGAAAAAGCGACTTGTGCTGCGGATCGACCCGTCGCGTGCCGAACTCGCCCATTATCCGGTCACGCGCGACTTCGAGAATTTGGCCGCCTGGCTCGGCCTCGAAGCGAAGCTGAAGATCGCGCCGACCGACACCGATCCGGAAGACGATTCCGAGGCGGACGCGCCCGGAATCTAGTCCCCGTGCCTCAATGCGTCGTCGCGGGCGCAGCGAGCGGGAAGAAGGGGATGCGCACCTCCATCGGCGATCCGTCCTGACGGTGAAAGGTGTAGAAACCTTCCATCGACCCGTGCGGCGTTTCGAGCGGGCAGCCCGACACGTAATCGTGCGACTGGCCGGGCGCGAGCGTGGGCTCTTCGCCGACCACTCCGTCGCCATCGACGATGCTGATCCGCCCTTCGCCATCGGTGATCCGCCAGTGTCGGCGCCTGAGCGTCACGGTCTCGTCCGATCCGTTCTCGATCCGGATGTGATAGACCCAGAACCACTTGCCGACCTCGGGCCGCGATTGTTCGGGCATATAATTGACCGAGACCCTCACGGTGATGTCGTGCGTGATGGCGGCATGGGGGAAGAGAAATTTCATCGCGCTTCAGAATAGGCATAGACGCGCCGAGGGCAAGGGCGGGCAGGGAATTGGCAAGAAACATGGCCTAGGGCTCGGCCGATGCGAAGGACATTCCTCACACTGCTGGCCCTTGCCGGGGCAGCGGCCACTCTCCCCTGGGCCGGACCGGCCATCGCCCATCCCGGCGGGCTGAACGGCGAAGGCTGCCACAACAATCGCAAGACGGGCGGCTATCACTGCCATCGCAGCGGGCGCGCGTCACAGCCGGTTGCCACCGCGCAATCGATCGACGGGCGCGTCTATTACGCCAATTGCGCCGCCGTGCGAGCCGCCGGAAAGGCGCCGCTGCGGCGCGGCGATCCCGGCTATCGCGCCGGTCTGGACCGCGACGATGACGGGATCGCCTGCGAGGTCTGATTACGACAAGCCGCGGGATTGGCTGCAAGCAGAACTGGCTTGGGAATAACTGCCTCCTGCGTCCGATCACCTGTTGCGAATGATTTGCATTTGCATATTATGGTGGGACCGAAACAAGGAGGATTCGATGTCCAACGCCGCTCCCACCCCTGCTCCCGCGCCCGGTCGGCCCGAAACCGCCCTGGTGCTGCCGATGCCGGAGAACCGCGGCAGGCGCGTCGCGATGGTGCTGATTCGCCGCATGGTCGGCTGCGGATTGCGCGACGCCTCGGCGGCGCTGCTCGCTCTCGATACGTTCGGATCGGGCTTCCAGCGCCCGCTGACGCTTGCGCGCAGTCTCGTAGTCGAACTCGCGGGCAGCTCGCGCCGCAAGATCCGCCTCGCCCCCTGCTGCGCGCCGGGCATGACGCGCGACGAGGGTCTGATTCTGGCCATGATCGATGGCGAAGGCCTCGCCGCGCATGCCGCGCTGACAGACGATGCGCCCTGCAACCGCGCGTGGTCGACCGCCGCCGCGCTTGGCGCAGCGCTCGACGATTGCTGCCCGGCCTGACCGGGAGTTACAGCCCCGCCGTGTCGAGCGCGCGGTCGAGATCCTCGATCAGATCCTCGACATCCTCCAGCCCGACATTGATCCGTAGCAGGCCCTCGCTAACGCCCATTTCGTCACGCGCTTCGGCCGTCATCCCGGCATGGGTCGTGCTGGCGGGGTGACACATGAGGCTGCGCGAATCGCCGATATTGTTGGACAGGTCGATGAGCTGGAGCGCGTCGAGCACGGCGAAGGCAGTTTCGCGACTGCCGACATCGAAGGCGAAAACCGGCCCGGTCGCGGCCATCTGCCGCATGGCGAGCGCGTGGCGCGGATGGCTGGAAAGGCCGGGGTGGCGCATTTCAAGCTTGCGCCCCTCGATCGCCTTGCCGAGCGTGACGGCATTCTCGCTCTGCCGGTGGGCGCGCAGGCTGAGCGTTTCGAGTCCCTTCAAGACCACCCAGGCGTTGAACGGCGCGATATTGGGCCCCGTATTGCGCTGGAACGGCAGCAGCACCTCGTCGATCCATTCCTTCGATCCGCACACCGCGCCCGCCAGCACCCGGCCCTGCCCATCCATCAGCTTGGTGGCCGAATACGCGACCACGTCCGCGCCGAAATCCATCGGTTTCTGCAAGGCGCTGGTGGCAAAGGCGTTGTCGACCACGGTCACGATGCCGCGATCCTTCGCAAGGCGGCACACGTAATCCATATCCACGATATCGAGCGTCGGATTGGCGGGCGTTTCGAAAAAGAAGACCTTGGTGTTGGGCCTGATCGCCCTTTCCCACGCATCGTTATCGGCGCTGTCGACCACTGTCGTCTCGATCCCGAAACGGGGCAGCAGGCTGTCGAGTAGCCAGCGACACGAACCGAAGGCAGCGCGTGCGCCGACGACATGGTCGCCCGCCGACAGCTGGCACAGAAGCGCAGTCGACATCGCCGCCATCCCGCTCGCCTGCGCGCGGCAGGCTTCCGCCCCTTCGAGCAGCGCGATCCGCTCTTCCAGCATCGCAACGGTCGGATTCTGGAGGCGCGAATAGGTCATGCCCTCGGCCTCGCCAGCGAAGCGATCGGCCACGGTCTGGGCATCGTCGTACGTATAGCCGGACGTCAGGAACAGCGCCTCGCTGGTCTCGCCATGCTCTGACCGCCAGGTGCCGCCGCGGACGGCCTGTGTGGCGGGGCGCCAAGTCTGCGTGATCGAGCGGTCGGTTCCGGTGGTCTTTTTCATGCCTGCACGCTTAGGCAAGGGTGCCGCAGCTCGCAACAAAGCTGACGGGGCGCGCGATAAAAAGGGCGCAGCAAAAAGGGGCGGGAAGTCGCCTTCCCGCCCCTTTTTATTCATATCGTGGAGGCCTCAGGGGCTGACCGCTTCGTCCTCATTGTCATCATTGGCGATGAGGATGACGGTGACCAGGGCGGCTGCGACGCCGACCAGCAGGAGGCCGCGGTTCGCACCGCCGATTTCCGATTCGCTGTCCACCGGAGCGGACATGCGATCGGCAGCGGCAAGCGGAGCCGCGATCATGGCGGCTGCGGCTGCGCCGAGTGCAAGAGCACGTTTCATAACAAATTCTCCATTTCTTCGATCATCGAAGGCGACCGGGCGATTGCGACTTTTTCCACCAAACAGGCCCGAAAGTTCGGTAGGTTTCCGATAGCATAGCATGATGCCGACGCAACACCGGGCCTGATTGCGCGATCCGGGCGCTTCGCACAATGGCTGTGGCGGGAACGCAACTGTGGCGGGCAGGATCCAGGGCAAGCACCGGACTTGTCAAGCGCGCGAGCCGACCGTACCGGGCCCGGAATGAAATCAGCGCGCACTGCATCGCAGGATCCCATCGGCTGGTGCGCGCTGCTGGCAATCGCATTCCTGGCCCTGTGCTGCGTGCGGCTGACAATCCCCGGCATCGCCTATTTCGACGAGGTCCATTACGTCCCCGCCCTGCGCGAGTGGCTGTCGCTCGGCGAGTTCACCAATCGCGAACATCCGCCTTTCGCCAAGCAATTGCTGGCCTTGAGCGTCCTGGTTTTCGGCGACACTCCCCTGGGCTGGCGCGCCCTTCCGGTGGTGGCCGGTGCGGCCGCACTGTTCGCTTCCATGCGCGCGTTGTGGTTCGCCACGCTGAGCCGGTTCGCCACGCTCGCCTATGGCGTCCTGCTCGCGACCGGTTTCCTGCTGTTCGTGAATGCGCGCATCGCGATGCTCGACATTTTCTATCTCGCCTTCCTCGCGCTCGCCTTCTGGCAGAGCGTAGCCGCCATGCGCGAGCCGGAGACAGGCCGCCGCCGCCTCGCAATCGCAGGCGTAATGCTGGGCCTCGCTATGGCGTCGAAATGGAACGCGCTGGTTCTCGCGCCCGTGCCCGGTCTCGTCTTCCTGGCCCTGCGCTGGGCGGCGGGGCGGCGGCGTCTGTTCCTCAGCCGTCGCGGCCTGCCGGTGCCGGGGATCACGCTGGTCGAAGCCGCATTCTGGCTCGGCCTGCTCCCGCTGATGGTATACGCCGCGACCTATCTGCCAGCCTATCTCTTCAGTGAGGGCGCAATCGGCAGCGCGGGCGCACCTGCCAACATTCTCGACCTGCACCGTACCATGCTGACAATGCAGGAAAACGTGGTGAAGCCCCATCCCTACCAATCGGTGTGGTGGCAATGGGTGCTGAACTGGCGGGCGATCTGGTATCTCTACGAACCGGTCGATGGCGCCTATCGCGGTATTCTGCTGATCGGCAATCCACTGACCATGCTGCTGGGCCTGCCCGCGCTCGTCTGGTGCCTTTGGCGCGGTCTGGCAAAGCGCGATCCCGCCGCGCTGTCGGTCGCGCTGCTCTATCTGCTCACGCTCGGCTTCTGGATCGTGGCAGCCAAGCCCATCCAGTTCTATTACCATTATCTGTTGCCGAGTATGTTCCTGCTGGCTGCGCTGGCGCTGGCGCTCGACGCGCTGTGGCAGAGCGGCAGGCGCTGGCTGGCATTGGGTCCGCTCGCGATCAGCGCGGCGCTGTTCGCCTGGTTCTACCCGATCCTGTCCGCCGCCCCGCTCGATGGGAAAATGGCGTTTCTCGAATACACCTGGCTGAAAAGCTGGCAGTAGACGCTTAGAAGCGGCCCCAGACGAAGCGGCTCGACAGGGCATAATTCCAGACCGACCCGATCCCGATCCCGACCAAAGCGGCCGCGATTTCGTGAAGTCCGCGATCGTGCAGCGTGGTCGCCACCGCGACATTCGCGAAGGCGCCGATCGAACAGGCGGCGATGAAGCTGACCCAGCCCCAGAACACTGCCTTCGATTCGGTCAGGCGCCGGTCGCGATAGGTCAGGAAATTGTTGAGCCAGAAATTGAACGTCATCGCGCCGAACGTCGCCACGGCCTGGCCGATGCTGAACTGGGTGCCCGCAGCGAGGAACAGATACAGCAGAGCCATGTGGACGACCACGCCGATCAGGCCGACCGTTCCGAACAGGGCAAACCGGGTAGGTATCACGCGTCCGAAGCTCTTATCGTAAAGCCCGGCGAGGAAATCGAACGCGATCGCGCGATCGAGCTTGCTTTCGCCGGAGCGGCGGGCGGAAAAGTTCATCGGGAAATCCTTGACGCGCAGAGCCTCTTCGCTGGTGGCGAGCAGGTCGAGCAATATCTTGAAGCCGATCGCCGACAGTTTCGGCGCGAGTTTGCGGGCAGTGGCGGTTTCGAGCAGGAAATACCCGCTCATCGGATCGCTGAGATCCACGCCCGTCAGCTTGCGGGCCAGCGTGTTGGCCACACCCGACAGCTTTTCGCGGTCCGGGCGGTTCCATTCGGCCATGCTGGCCCCTTCGGCGAAGCGGCTGGCGACGGCGACATCGGCCTCGCCCGCCTTGACCGCGGCCAGCATCGGCACGAGCAGCTTGGGATCGTGCTGGTGATCGGCGTCCATCACCGCGGCATAGGGTGCGGCGGTGGCGCAGAAACCTTCGATCGCCGCGCTCGACAGGCCGCGCCTGCCGATCCGTTCGATCACGCGAATGCGCGGGTCGGACAGAGCCAGGCGGCGCGCCTCGTCGGACGTGCCGTCGGAAGAGTGGTCGTCCACCACCACGACTTCCCAGCCCACCGGGCCGAGCGCGTCGGCGATCCGGTCCATCAGGGGCGCGAGATTGTCGCGTTCGTTGAATGTCGGCAGCACGATGGCGAGTTCGAGCGGCGCTGCCACCGACTGGCTCACTATCGTCTCTTCGGAAAGGGTCGAAGGCGTCATGTCCATGCCATGTTCGCCTAAGCCGCAATTCTCAAGATATGGTTTCCAGCGCCCTAATAACGGCATCGCAGATTGCTTCGGTCGAGGCAGTGCCACCCAGATCCGCTCCGTGCACACCGTCCTTCAGCACCTGTGCCACCGCGCGTTCCACCCGGCCCGCATCCGCCTCGCGCCCCAGCGAATGGCGCAGCAGCATGGCGAGGCTGAGGATCGCGGCGAGCGGGTTGGACTTGCCCTCACCAGCAATGTCCGGCGCGCTGCCATGGATGGGCTCATACAGGCCGAACGTGCCGTGTTCTGTCGTGCGTTCGCCGAGGGAGGCGCTGGGCAGGAGCCCGATCGAACCGACGCAGGCGCTCGCCTGATCGGACAGGATATCGCCGAACAGGTTTCCGGTCAGGATCACGTCGAACCGGCCGGGGCTCTTGACGAGCTGCATCGCGGCATTGTCGACATACATGTGGTCGAGCGTGACATCGGGATAGTCGCGCGCGACATCGATCACCGTTTCGCGCCAGATGCGGCTGGTTTCGAGCACGTTGGCCTTATCCACGCTGGTCAGGCGCTTGCGGCGCGACTGCGCGGCACGGAAACCAGTATGGGCGATGCGGCGCACTTCGGCTTCGTTGTAGGACATGGAATCCCACCCTTCGCGCCCGCCATCGCTGTCGCGCTCGCCCTTGGCACCGAAATAGACATCGCCGTTCAACTCGCGGACCACCAGCAGATCGATCCCGCGCGCGAGCTGCGGCTTCAGGGGCGACAGATCCTCCAGCCCCGGCCAGCCCGCCGCCGGGCGCAGATTGGCGAACAGGCCGAGTTCGGCGCGTAGGCCCAGGATCGCCTGTTCCGGGCGGTGTTCGCGCGGCAGATCGTCGCATGCCGGATCGCCGACCGCGCCGAACAGGACCGCATCGGCGGCGCGCGCCATCTCCAGCGTTTCAGGCGGAAGCGGATGGCCGTGGCGCTTATAGGCGATGCCGCCCACATCGCCTTCGAACAATACCAGGCCGGGCAGCGCCAGCGTGTCGAGCACGCGCAGCGCCGCTGCGGTCACTTCTGGGCCGATCCCGTCGCCGGGCAAAACTGCGATCTTCATGCCAAAATCCTCGCCAACCGGTCGCGCAATTGTCTGCGAGCGGCCATAACATCGGCGCGCATGTCGGCAATCAGATAGGTCGCGATCGGGCCCTCCAGCCGGTCGAGAATTTCGAGGCCCCGGCCTAGATCGGCTATCTCGGGCCGGGTCGTGGCGCTTCCGCCATAGCCCGCCTCGCGCAGCAGCAGGGTCTCGTATCCGATCAGCGCTTCGACCCAGCCGCGCGCCGACGGGGCATGGCAGACCGCGTCGAGCAGCGCGCCGAGCGCGGCGTGGAGTGCGGGATAGGGATTGCGTTCGGGCAGGGTCGCGGCCGTCACCGCACAGGCCCAGGCGATGGCGGCGGATGGCAGCGGCTCGCTCAACCACGGGCCGCGGCTGACGGAAAGTTCCAGCCGCGCGAACGGCAATTGGCTGTCCGATTTGGCGCGGATTTCCGCCGCGACGATATTGCCGGGTATCACCACCGGGCGCAGCTGGCGCCCGCGCCCGCCCGCCACATAGGCCGCGACCACGCCCGCTTCGTGCGTGAACAGTCGCGCGATCACCGCCGTCTCGCCATGCGGGCGCGCAGCGATCACGATAGCGGGAGCGGACAGGTGCATGGGCAGCCCCTAGTCCGGGGCGAAAGTCACGAAGACTTGGCTTCCAGGGCTGCGACGCGCGCGGCGAGATCGTCGGCCTGTTCGCGCGCCTTGGCGGCCATCGCCTTGACCGCGTCGAATTCCTCGCGCGTCACGAAATCCATGCCGCCGAACGCTTCGCGCGCCCGTTCGCGCGCGGTCTCGCGCGCCTCGCGGGTCATTCCGGCAAAGGTTCCGGCCGCCGAATTGGCGAGCTTGACGAAATCGGCGATCAGCGGGTTCTGGCTCTGCATGACGCCTATCTAGGCGCAGCGCGGCCCGGCTTCAATTGCCGATTCAGGTGCCGATCCGCACCCGCTCCACCGGAGCATCGGGAAGGCCGCCGTCGAGATCGGGATTGAGCTGAAGAAACTGCCAGTTCAGCACGAAGGCGAACAGCACCCAGGCGAGATAGGGCAGCAACAGAACGCCCGCCAGAACGCGGATCTTCCAGAACAGCACGATGGTGGCGATCAACGTTGCGATCACGAGGCCCAGCACCACGAGCCCGCCGGTCATCTCCTGCATTCCGAAGAAAACCGGCGTCCAGGCGAGATTGCAGAGGAAATGCACCGCGAACACGACCAGCGCGATCGTGCGTCCGCGCGCCCCCCACGCCGCGCAGATCAGCGCCAGCGACAGGCCGACCATGACGTAGAGGATCGACCACACAATCCCGAACGTGGCAGGCGGCGGATAGATCGCGGGCTTGTCTAACGTCTGGAACCACAAGGAATCCGGCCCGCCAGCCTGACCGGCGAGGAAACCCAGCAACACGATAAGCGGCACGGTAAACAGCGCCCAGCGAATGAAACTGGCGCGCAATTGTCCGCGCGAGGCAAGCATGGTCATTACGGTTCTCGTCCCCCGATACCGATTCGCGACACCGCCCGCTTGTGGCGGGTCGCGCATCGCTTGCCAATCACAGAGCGCAGATCACCGCATCAGCACCAGTTCTTCCGCCATGGTCGGGTGGATCGCAACGGTGGCGTCGAAATCGGCCTTGGTCAGCCCGGCCTTCACCGCGATCGCGGCGGCCTGCATCATTTCGGGCGCCTCGGGCGCGATCATGTGGATGCCCACGATTTTGCCGTTCTCTCCATCGCAGATCATCTTCATCAGGCTGCGTTCGTTGCGGCCTGCCAGCACGTTCTTCATCGGGCGGAAATCGCTGAGATAGACCTTCACGCTGCCGAGCTGGTTCTTCGCTTCGCCCTCGGTCATGCCGACCGCCGCGATCGGCGGATGGCTGAAGACGGCGCTGGGAATGCAGCTGTGGTCTACGGCCACCGGATCGCCCTTGCCGAAAACGGTATCGGCAAAGGCCTGGCCTTCGCGGATGGCGACAGGCGTCAGCTGAACGCGATCGGTCACGTCGCCCACCGCATAGATGTGATCGACATTGGTCTTGCTGAAGCGATCGACCTTGATTTCGCCCGAATCGCCCAGCTCGACGCCCGCATTTTCCAGGCCGAGCCCCTTGATGTTCGGCACGCGGCCGACCGCGAACATCACGAGATCGGCCTTCTCCTCGTCGCAATCCGACAATTTGACGAAATAGCCACCCTCGTCGCACGGCTTGATATATTCGAACGTGGTGTTGAAGCGGAACTTGATCCCCTTCATCGTGCTGATCTGCAACAGGCGATCGCGCACCGCCTCGTCATATTGGCGCAGCAGCACCTCGCCGCGATTGACGATGTGAACGTCGCAGCCGAACTCGTTGAAAATACCTGCGAACTCGTTGGCGATATAGCCCCCCCCCGCAATGATGATCTTCTTGGGCAATTCGTCGAGATGGAACGCCTCGTTCGAACTGATCGCGTGTTCGGCACCCTGGCATTCGGGCATGCGCGGATGCGCGCCGGTGGCGATCAGGATATGTTTGGCCGTCACGGTCTTGCCGCTGGCCAGCGTGATCTCGTGCGGGCCGGTGATCTCGGCGCGTTCCTTGAAGATCGTGACGTCGTGATTTTCGAGCGTGTCGGTATAAGCCCCCTCGATCCGGGTCACATCGTCGAGCACATTGTCCCGCAGGGTCTTCCAGTCGAACTTGCGCTCGCCGATTTCCCAGCCGAACCGCTGGCAATCTTCCAGATCCTCGGCGAAATGCGCGCCGTAGACGAGCATCTTCTTGGGCACGCAGCCACGGATCACGCAGGTTCCGCCCACCCGGTGCTCCTCCGCGATCGCAACCTTCGCACCATGCGCGGCGGATACCCGGCTGGCGCGCACGCCCCCCGATCCGGCACCGATGGTGAAAAGGTCGTAATCGTATTCGTTCGTCTCGCTGTTCGCGGCCATCGGGTGCTCCAATCGGGGGGGAGAAAGAGAATGAGCGGGCGATATGGAGGCCGCTGGCGCGATTGCCAACCGCGAGAGCCATCGAAGTTTGGCGGGAAACGGGCGGGAACCGCGCGCCGCGCTCAGCCATTGGTCGGGTATCCCCCGGGAGGGATGCTGCACCGATCACGTCCTTCCGAACGGGAGACAGCATGAAAGACCCCATTACCGATCGCGTTGTCCAGACCGCCGGGCTTCTGCCCTACCCCTGGAACCTCGTCGCCTATGCCACCATCGCGATCCTTGCCGCGCTGGCCGTGCACTGGATCGCCTTCACCATCCTGCGCCGGCTGGCGCGCCGATCGCACAGCGAATCGGACACTGTGCTGGTGCGCCGCCTCGCCCGTCCGACCCGCTATGCGCTGATCGGATTGGCGCTGGTGATGACGGCGCGCGAGATACCCGCTTTCGACACGATCTGGCAGAAGGTCGCCGGCTTCGTGATGCCGGCGCTGGTCGGCTGGATCGCGCTTTCGATCCTTCACGCGCTGGTGGAAGCGATGAAGCTGCGCGCGGACATCACCGTGGCGGACAATCTCGCCGCCAGGCGCCGCCGCACCAAGCTGACGATGCTGAACCGCATCGCCACTTTCCTGATCGTGTTCGTGACGGTGGGGCTGGTACTGCTGTCGATACCCGGCGTGCGCGATGTCGGGCTGACGCTGGTCGCCTCGGCGGGTCTCGCGGGTCTAGCGGTGGGCGCTGCGGCCCAGCCCGCGCTCAAGAACCTCATCGCGGGCGTCCAGATGGCGCTGACCGAACCGATCA
Organism: Erythrobacter sp. A6_0; assembly: GCF_017744235.1. Classification (NCBI taxonomy): domain Bacteria; kingdom Pseudomonadati; phylum Pseudomonadota; class Alphaproteobacteria; order Sphingomonadales; family Erythrobacteraceae; genus Erythrobacter; species Erythrobacter sp. A6_0. Next base: position 317,469 of record NZ_JAGHQR010000001.1, on the reverse strand, counting down.
ATATCGACGATGTCGTCATCATCGAAGGCGAATGGGGCTGGATCGAGGATATCCGCACGACTTACGTGGTGGTGAAGATCTGGGACGAGCGGCGCCTGATCGTGCCGACCACCCATTTCCTCGAAGGCGCGTTCCAGAACTGGACCAAGAAGACCTCGCAGCTTCTCGGCACAGTGTTCCTCTATCTCGATCCCGCGACCAGGATCGGGCCGATCCGCGCGGAATTCGAACGGCAGGTGCGCGTCAATCCGCGTTGGGACCAGCGCGTACAGGTAACGCAGGTGACCGAAACCAAGCGTGACGCGATCGAGGTCCGCCTGCTGATGAGCGCGAAGGATTCGCCCACCCTGTTCGACCTGCGCTGCGATATTCGCGAAGGAATGCTGGAATTCCTGGCGGACAATCAGCCCGAAGCCTTCGCCAAGCTGCGGATCGTCTCGCCCGAGCCTGAAGAGCGGGACGCCGAAGCGCCCCGCTGAAGATCAGCCGCGCGGGGCCCCGCCGCCACCACCACCGCCACCGCTCCTGCGGCGACGATTGCGGTTTCCACCGGACTGGCCGGACCCTTGGCCCTGACCACCCGATCCGCCACTCTGGCCCGAACCCTGCGGACGGCCCTTGCGTGCCGGATGCTTGGCCTTGCGCTGCTTGGCGGCATCGCCGGTGGGCGTGACGCGCGGGCGGGCCATGCGCTGCTGCTTGGGCGCGGGCTTGGTCGGGCCGACACCTTCGACCACGGCGCGGAAATTGTCGGGCAGCGGCAGACGCTCGAATTCGGCATCGGTCGTCTTGCGGATATCCTTGAGATAACTCCGCTCGTCCTCGGCACAGAAAGCGATCGCGATCCCGTCCGCCCCGGCGCGCGCGGTGCGCCCGATGCGGTGGACATATTGTTCGGGCACGTTGGGCAGCTCGTAATTGATCACGTGGCTGACGCCGGGAATATCGATCCCGCGCGCCGCCACGTCGGTCGCGATCAGCACCGGCGTCTTGGCGCGCTTGAACTCGTCGAGCGCGCGTTCGCGCTGCGGCTGGCTCTTATTGCCGTGGATCGCATTGGCCTGGATACCGGTCTGCGCCAGCTTCTTCACCACGCGGTCGCAGCCATGCTTGGTGCGCGCGAAGATCAGCACGCGCTCGATCTTGCCCGGCACCTGATGGCGGCCCGACAGGATCAGTTCGAGCAGGCTCTGCTTCTCGTCCTGCTGGACCATGAAGAGATATTGCTCGATCCGCTCGGCGGTCGTGCTTTCCGGCGTCACGCTGACCTGGACCGGGTCCTTGCAATAGGCGCCGACCAGTTCCTTGATCTGCTTCGGCATGGTGGCGCTGAAGAACAGCGTCTGGCGCTCTTTCGGCGCGAGCTGGTGGATCTTGCGCAGCGCGTGGATGAAGCCGAGGTCCAGCATCTGGTCCGCTTCGTCCAGCACCAGCACTTCGACGCCGTTCAGATTGAACGCCTTCTGATCGATCAGGTCGAGCAGGCGGCCCGGCGTCGCGACGAGAATATCGGTGCCGCGATGCAGCTTGTTCCGGTCCTTGTTGACCGAAGTGCCGCCGACGATGGAATGGACCTTGAGGCCCGCCAGCGCGCCGTAATCCTTGGCGCTCTGGGCGATCTGCCCGGCCAGTTCGCGCGTCGGGGCGAGCACCAGCATGCGGCAGGATTTGAACGGAGTCTGCTTGTCCGCATCGCGCAGCCGATCGATGCTGGGAAGCATGAAGGCGGCGGTCTTGCCGGTGCCGGTCTGCGCGATGCCGAGCAGGTCGCGGCCCGAAAGGACGGGCGGGATCGCCTGCGCCTGAATCGGCGTCGGCGTGGTGTAACCCTTGAGGTCGAGGGCCTGGAGAACCGGCTGAGAGAGGCCGAGATCGGAAAACTGTGTCATGAAAACTCGCATGAAATGCGGCGCGCGCGGAAAATGGGCGCACGGTCGCGGGGTTTGGAAACCACCCGCGTGAAAAGGGGAGTCTGGGAATTTCCGAGGCGCGGCCGGGGCGCCGGCTATCTCGCCCTGCGCCGCTTCACGCTGGCTAGCGCGCTTCGGTGACCGCCAAGTGGGCGCGCCCGCGCCTAAAGTCAAGCACGGCTCAACTGCGCCCGCGCCATTCCGCGTTGCGCGCGGGCTCTTCCACCGCCAATCGCCGCGCAGTCACGAGGGTCTGATGGACGAACAGGACGATCATGATCGTGCCCGCAGACGCGGTAAAAATATCGAAGCCGGAAATCCGCCCGAACCAGCCCTGCCCTTCGCTGCCGAACGTCATCATCGCCAGCGTGAAGCCGATCAACAGGAAGCGCAGCTCGGTTGGCCCGGCGGCAAGGTAGGACAGTTTCATCTCGCTCAGCACCCGAACGCGCAGGAAGGCGTGGATCGAGAGTAGGAGATAGCCCGCCAGCGCGACGAGTGCCGCTTCCAGTTCGACGTAAGGCGACAGGCCGATCCCCGCGAGCACCAGCAGCGTCGCCAGTCCGTCGCAGCTATGGTCGAGGAAATAGCCGTAGCGCGGGCGTTCGATCTTGCGGAAGCGCGCCAGGCTCCCATCCGTGGAATCGCCGAACCATTGCACCGCATAGCCCGCGATGGCGAGGAACAGCCAATTTTCGCCCAGATTGCTGAGCAGATAGCCCGCGAAGACGAGCACCGCCCCCACCATGCCGAGGAAGGTCATCATGTCGGGCGTAACCCAGCCCGGCAGGCGGGCGCAGATCGCGTTCAGCAGCTTCCTCTCGCTGCGCGCCAGCACGTTTTCCTGAATCCGAACGGGCGGCGGCGCGGCGGGTGCCTGCTCGCCGGTATTGGAGCCGCTGTTTCCTTCGTCGGGTCCTTGAGTCACTCGGCCATGCCCACCTGGGCTGCCGCGATGCGCTGCAAGGCTTCGGCCACCTTGCCTTCGATCCCGAGTTCGTGAGCGGCGCGCTCGCTCCCGCCGAATTGACGCACATCGTAGCCGGTCACTTGCGCGAACACCGTCAGCGCTTCGAGATATGACCCTTCCGCGCTGGCATGGTAGTGATCGTAGCTCCACAGATCGATCGTGTCGTAATCGCGCCCGTCATAGGGGTTGGGATCGGCGATTCCCGCTGCCATCGCGGCATTCCACGCTTCGCCCACGGGTATCACCGCATCGATATCCTCGCTCGCCGCGTCGACCGCGTCCAGTTCGCGCCTTAGGTCGAGCGCCATGGTCTCCACCGGCTTTCCATACCAGTGGCCGTTCGGCTTGTAGGTCTGGTCGGCGCGGCTCCAGGTCGACATCAGATAAACGCGCACGTCGGGCTTCGCGGCAGTAAACAAAGCGGCGAGCGCGGGGGCATCGCGGCGCGTGTCGGTGGCATCGAGCGGACGTTCGGGATTCAGCGTCGAATATTGCTGCATCACCACCACGTCCCAGCCCTGATCGATCGCCTCGCGCTTTTCGTTGAGGTGGAAATCGAGCGTCGTGCCGCCGCGCAATTCGTGGTGGACCGACCATTCCATGCCCGCCTGCTCGGCGAATTTGGCGAACAGAGCGGGGATGCCGCCGACGCGATCTTCGGGCTTTTCGGCGTTCAGATCCTCGACGCTGTCGGGGCGATATCGCAGCACCGCACTGTTCGCGCCCTGCGTGAAGCTGTTGCCGATGAACAGGATGCGGTCGGGCCCATGGGCCGCGAGCGGCGCGGCGAGCGCCCCCGTGACGAAAGCCGCGACAGACAGGGCCAAACGGGCGGCGCGGTTCATTGTGCCATCCCTGCCGCGTCAAGCAGGGCTTCGGTGCTGGCGTCGAAACTTTCCCCGCCGCGCTCGATTGCCTTGGCCATGCTCTTGCCCAGCTCCACGCCGAACTGGTCGAACGGATTGATCCCCATCAACACGGCATTGGCGAAGGTGCGGTGTTCGTGGAACGCGATCAGCGCGCCCAGGCTCGCCGCGTCGAGATCGTCGGCCAGCATGGTGGCGCTCGGCCGGTCGCCGGGGAAATGGCGCGCGGGATTGTCGCCCGGATCGCCTTTCATCAAGGCGGCCCCTTGCGCGAAGCAATTCATCAGCAGGATTCGGTGATGCGCCGGGTCGAGCGCATCGCCCGGCGCGATGCTGGCGATGAAATCGACCGGGATCAGATGTGTGCCCTGATGCAGCAATTGGAACACCGCATGCTGCGCATCGGTGCCCACGCCGCCCCAGGTGATCGGCGCAGTCGGCTCGTTCACCGGTTGCATGTCGGTTGTGACCCGCTTGCCGTTCGATTCCATTTCGAGCTGCTGGAGATAGTCGGGAAACAGGCCGAACCGCTCGTCATAGGCAAAGACGGCGCGGGTCTGGCAGCCCCGGACGCGGGCGTAATACCGATCGGCGAAAGCGGCGAGGAGCGGGAGATTGGCCCGCCCTTCCTGTTCGGCGAAATGCCGGTCGACCGCCTGCGCACCTGCCAGCATCGCTTCGAAATCGTCCCATCCCACCGCGATCGCGACCGGAAAGCCGATCGAGGACCACAGCGAATAGCGCCCGCCGACGCTTTCCATGAAGGGCAGCACCCGCGTCTCGTCGACACCCCATTCGACTGCCTTTTCCGGGCTCGCCGTCAGTGCGACCACTCTGCCCGAAGGATCGGCGACGCCATTATCCTTGAGCCACGTGAGCGCGCTCTGCGCATTGGTCATGGTCTCGATGGTGGTGAAGGTCTTGCTGGCCACCGCGATCATGGTCGTCGCCGGATCGCAGGCTTCGAACGCCGCTTCCAGCGCCACGCCGTCGATATTCGAGACGACATGGACGTCCACCAGCGGGAAGTCGCGGGCCAGTGCGTCGATGGCGAGCGCGGGGCCCAGCGCGCTACCGCCGATGCCGATATGGATCAGGTGCTTCACCTCGCCCAGAGCACCCTGGTGGATCGCTTCGACCAGCATTCGCATCCGGTCGTGGAGCGCCGCGGCCTCCTCCACATCCGCATCCGCCCCGGTCCCGCGTTCCGCAGTGTGGGTTACGGCGCGGTTTTCGGTGACGTTGATCCGCTCGCCCGCCAGCAGCGCCGCCCGCCGCCCGGCGAAATCGCAAGCCTTGGCGAGATCTTCGAATGCATCGAGAAGCGCGCTGTCGAGATGCGTCTTCGACCAGTCGAACAGGATGCCGCCCGCCGATTCCTCTTTGCCCCAGCCGATCCGGCCCGACAGCATGGCGACTCGCTCCGCCCCGGCCGGTTCGTCCGCGCCCTCTCCCCCGTCGCGCTTGCTACTGAAAAGCTCGCCCAGCGTGGGGCGCGGCAGCGCTTCGATACGCGTCCAGATATCGACAGCGGCGGCATGGTCGGGTGCGGCGGACATATGCGAAAATCCTTTCGTGGCGATCCGCCTGCGCCTAGGGATCGCTGCGATGATCGACAAGCCCGAAGCCTGGCCGGAATGACAACGAGTGCCAAGCTCGAACCGTCGGATGCCCGGCGCGACGGGGACCAGGCGGACGGCCGATCCGAGAAGGACGAAAGCTGGGGGAGTTTTATCGCCTTCGTGCTCAAGCTGGTATTGGCGGTCATCCTCTTCCGCACGCTGTTGTTCGCGCCCTTCACCATCCCCAGCGAAAGCATGCTGCCTTTGCTGCGGAACGGCGATTACATCGTGGCGGCGAAATGGCCCTATGGCTATTCGCGCCTGTCGTTGCCCTTCGATGCGCCCTTCTTGAAAGGTCGCATCTTCGCGCGCCTGCCGGAACGCGGCGACGTCGTGATTTTCAAGCATCCCTATGACGAGGTAGATTACATCAAGCGGGTGATCGGCCTGCCCGGCGATATTGTGGAACTGCGCGGCGGGCGTCTGCTGCTGAATGGTGCGCCCGTGCCGCAGGACGGGGCGGCGCCGCTCGCAATTCCGCTGTCCGCGAATACGGGCTGCCACCCCGCGGCGCACGAACGGACGACGCAGGAAGGCCCGGTCTGCGACTATCCCAGCACGATCGAAACCCTACCCAACGGTCGCTCCTATCGCGTGCTCGACCTGGGCTATGGGCCGGCGGACGATTTCGGCCCCATCGCAATTCCCGATGGCCGTCTGTTCGTAATGGGCGACAACCGCGACAATTCGCAGGATAGCCGCTATGCCGCGCAACCCGGCGGCGGAGTCGGTCTGGTGCCTGCGGATCGGCTCGTGGGACGCGCGAGCATGATCCTTTTTTCCACCGATGGCAGCGCCGAATGGGTCAAACCCTGGACCTGGTTCACCGCCGCGCGGTGGGACCGCATCGGAAAAACCCTATGAGGCCACGATTATGAGCGAATTGACGCCCGAAGCGAGGCAGTGGCTGGAAGCGACCGGCTATACGGTCACCGATCAGGCCCTGTGGCAGGCCGCGCTCACCCATGGCAGCATGGGAGAAAAGCGCGATTACGAACGGCTGGAATTTCTGGGCGACCGGGTACTGGGCCTCGCCATTGCGGACTGGCTGTTCGAACGCAGCGAAGCGCCCGAAGGCAAGCTGTCCCAGCGCCTCAATGCTCTCGTCAGCCGCGCCATGTGCGCCGAGATCGCGCGCGGCATCGGCCTTGCGCCGCATGTCCGCATCTCGAAACAGGCCATGGCCGATGGCGGGCGCGACAGCGACAACATTCTGGGCGACGTAATGGAATCGCTGCTGGGCGCGCATTTCATCGAACACGGCTTTGCCGCAACGCGCGATCTCGTGCACCAATTGTGGCGGCCCGCGCTGGAAAGCGGCGCGGGCAAGGCCAAGCATCCCAAGAGCGCGCTGCAGGAATGGGCAGCGGGCAATCAACGCAAGCCGCCCGAATATGAAGTCGTCGACCGGTCGGGCCCCGATCACGCGGCGAAATTCACCGTCCGGGTCAAGGTCCACAAGGTCGGCGAGGCGCAAGGCACCGCCGGCAGCAAGGGCGAGGCGGAAAAGGCGGCGGCGAAAAAATTCATGGAGAAATACGGGTGAGCGACAATCAAATCAAAGGCGGCCAGACCAAATGCGGCGTCGTCGCCGTGATCGGCGCGCCGAATGCGGGCAAGTCCACGCTGGTGAACCAGCTGGTCGGCCAGAAAGTGGCGATCACCAGCGCCAAGGCACAGACCACGCGCGCCCGCATGATGGGCATCGCGCTGCACCCCGATACCGATCCCGACACGCAGATGATCCTCGTCGACACGCCCGGCATCTTCGCTCCCAAAAGGCGCCTCGACCGCGCAATGGTGAGCGCGGCCTGGGAAGGCGCGGAAGCGGCGGACGCGGTGCTGCTGATGGTCGATCCGATCAAGCAGCGCAGGCACGAACTGGAACCGCTGATCGAACAGATTGCCGGTCGGCCCGAACGCAAGATCCTGGTTCTGAACAAGGTGGACCGGGCGAAGAAAGAGCCGCTGCTCGCCCTGGCGCAGGAGCTGGGCGAAAAGGTAGACTTTGCCGAAATCTACTTCGTCTCCGCCCTGACGGGCGATGGCGTCGCGGAGATGAAAGCCGCCCTCGCCGCGCTGATGCCGGAAGCGCCGTGGATGTATCCCGAAGACCAGGTCAGCGATGCGAGCGAGCGCCTGCTGGCCTGCGAGATCACGCGCGAACAGCTCTACAAGCAGCTGCATGAGGAACTGCCTTATGACAGCGCAGTGCGGCCCGAGAAATATGTCGAGCGCCAGGACGGCAGCGTCGAAATCCACCAGCAGATCGTCGTCATGCGCGACAACCAGCGCGCAATCGTCCTCGGCAAGGGCGGCAGCCGCATCAAGGAAATCGGACAGGCCGCGCGCGAAGAGCTAAGCGACTTGCTGGGCCGCAAGGTCCACCTCTTCCTGCACGTGAAGACCGACGAGCGCTGGAGCGAGGACAAGGAGATGTTCGAGGAGATGGGGCTGGACTGGGTGCGGTGAAGGATTTTCCTTCACTACTCGAACGGTCACTGCGCTTGTGACGTAAACCTCGCGCTCAGGTTAGTGACATACGGCACCGCCTGTCCGCTCTGAGAGGTCATCACGCCGAAATTACCATCCTCGATCCGGGAACAGACAATTTTTTTCAGCACCTCGGCAATTTCAGGCGAGCCGTCGCATTCGGCGACGTTACCCTGATCGTCGACCGCCACGACAAGAGAAAGGTTGTACGGGCCATCGGAACCCTCAGGAAATTTGTTCAAAACAATTTCGACATCGGGAGACGTTGTAGCGTTTCTGACTTCCCTCTCGTTCTTTTGACCGTGACTGACGATTTTCAACATGGTTATCAGACGTCCGAAGGTCGGCTCGTCCTCATGATTTTTTGCCGGAACCAATTTTACCTGCTCGTAACTCGCGCAGACTTCATCGACCTTGTTTATCTCTCCGGCGAAAAGCGAGGAGGAGCACTTGTAGATCTTCCCGCTAGGATCGACCCACAGATCCACGGTGACGGCAAAGGCCGAAACGCGATCAGCGCTGGCCGATAATGGTCCTGAGGTGAGCATGTTGAGCGATCTTCGGTCGAATGAAGGCGCCGTAGTCTCTGCCAAAGATGGTGATGCAACGAATCCGAGCACACCCATCATGAGAAGAAGCATTTTTCTCCTTGGCATTTTGCGCCGCATAGCAGTGACTCCTCCCTTTCGGGGTTTTTCCGAATTCGAATCCTCAAGATTTTTAAATCGCGATTTTGAGACTGTCTACAGCGACCTTGCTCATCAGATTTGAGCGTCGCCTCATTAAGAGAACCGACAAACTGCTTACCGCTTCTTCAAAATTTCGATCTTGTTCTTCTTCGCGAAATCCTTGGTCGACTCCTCGCTCCGCCCGATTGCCTTGGCGATTTCCTTGAGGCCCTTGCCCTTGCCGGCCAGCATGCGCAGCTGGCCTGCCTCTTCGGCTTTCCAGGGCTGTTTGTGGCGTTCGAAAAACTCCTTCGCCATCACTCGGCCTCCGTCTTCTTAGGCGCCGCCTTCTTCTTCGCGGCAGGCTTCGTGGCGGCGGCTTTCTTCGCCGGAGCCTTCTTCGCAGCGGCTTTCTTCGCCGGAGCCTTCTTCTTCGCCGGAGCCTTGCGCTTCTTTTTCGCCGGGCCCTTGGCCGCTCGCGCGTCGATAAGTTCGATCGCCTGCGCTTCGGTCACGTCCTCGGGCTTCATGTCCTTGGGGATCGTCGCATTTGTCGTCCCGTCGGTGACATAGGGACCGTAGCGGCCCGGCATCACCTTCATTTCGCCGCCGCTGGTCGGATGTTCGCCCAACGTCTTGATCGGTTCCGCCTTGGCGCGTCCGCCGCCGCGATTGGCCGACTGGGCGAGGATATCGACCGCCCGGTTCATGCCGACTTCGAACACTTCGCGCGTGTTCGACAGCTTGCCGTATTTGCCATCGTGCCTGAGATACGGCCCGTAACGCCCTATCGCGGCTTCGATATCTTTGCCGGTTTCGGGATGCTGGCCGACGATGCGCGGCAGGTTCAGCAGCTTGATCGCCCATTCGAGATCGAAATCGTCGAGATCCTTGGGAATGCTCGCGCGCTTGGCTTCCTTGCCCTCGCCGAGCTGGACATACGGCCCGAAGCGTCCACTCTTGCGCTCGACCGGCAGACCGGTCTCCGGGTCCTCGCCCATCACGCCGTCATCGGCAGGATCCTCGCCATCCGCGCCCGGCTGGGCGAAGCGGCGCGTGTATTTGCAGTCGGGATAATTGGCGCAGGCGACGAACGCGCCATAGCGCCCGCCGCGAAGCGCCAAGCGCCCGCCATCGCGCCCCTCCTGTTCGCATAACGGGCAGAAGCGCGGATCCTTGCCATCGGCGCGTTCGGGGAAGAGGAAGTCGGAAAGATATTCGTCCAGCACCTCGGTGACTTCGGACGGCTTCTTCTCCATCACCTCTTCGGTTTTGGGCTTGAAGTCTTTCCAGAAGGCTTCGAGCAATGTCTTCCAGGCCTCGTTCCCGGCACTCACCTCGTCGAGCTCGTCCTCCATCCCGGCGGTGAATTCGTAGGCGACGTAGGTCGGGAAGAACCGCTCGAGAAATGCCGTCAGCAATCGGCCCGATTCCTCTGCGAAGAAACGGTTTTTCTCCATCCGGACATAGGCGCGATCGCGCAGGGTCTGGATGGTGCTGGCATAGGTGGAGGGCCGTCCGATGCCGAGTTCTTCCAGGCGTTTCACCAGCGAGGCTTCGGAAAAGCGCGGCGGCGGCTGGGTGAAATGCTGGTTCGCCTCGACCGCGCTCTTGCTCGGCGCATCGCCCTTGCGAAGGACGGGGAGCAGGCCCTCGTCCTCGTCGTCGTCGTCGGTATCGTCCCTACCTTCTTGATAAACTGCGAAATATCCGGGGAATTTGACCACCTGGCCGGTCGCGCGCAGCTCGTGCTGGCCGGTCGCATCGCGCAGCGTCACGGTGGTGCGCTCCAAAAGCGCGGTCGCCATCTGGCTCGCCATGGCGCGCTTGAAGATCAGGTCGTAAAGCTTGGCCTCGTCGCCCGATCCGGCGCGGTCCTTGCGGAAATCGGTCGGCCGGATCGCTTCGTGCGCTTCCTGAGCATTCTTCGCCTTGGTGCTGTAAAAACGCGGTTTTTCCGGACGGTAATCGTCGCTGAACCGCTCCACGATGGCATCGCGCGCAGCCATGATGGCGCTCATGTCCATCTGCACGCCGTCGGTCCGCATATAGGTGATCGCGCCCGCCTCGTAGAGCGACTGGGCCAGTCGCATCGTGTGGCTGGCGGAGAAGCCGAGCTTGCGGGCTGCTTCCTGCTGCAGGGTGGATGTTGTGAAGGGAGGCGCGGGATTGCGCTTCAGCGGCTTGGTCTCGACCTCTTCGACCGTGAAGCGCCCTTCCTCGACCGCCTTCCTGGCGGCCATCGCGCTGCCCTCTTCGCCGAGCGTCAGCTTCTCGAGCTTCTTGCCGTCATACCGGACCAGCCGGGCATCGAAGGCGGTGCCGTCATGCTGGAGCTTGGCGAGCACGCTCCAATATTCGTCGGGCCGGAAGGCTTCGATCTCGCGCTCGCGCTCGCACACCAGGCGCAGGGCGACCGACTGGACGCGGCCCGCGCTCTTGGCGCCCGGCAGGCGCCGCCAGAGGACGGGCGAGAGCGTGAAGCCGTAAAGATAATCGAGCGCGCGGCGCGCCAGATAGGCGTCGATCAAGGGCTGGTCGAGCTCGCGCGGGGATTTCATCGCCTCTGTCACCGCGCCTTTGGTGATCGCGTTGAAAGTCACGCGGTCGACCTTGGTCGGCAGGGCCTTGCGGTTCCTCAGCAGCTCGCGGACATGCCAGCTGATCGCCTCCCCCTCGCGATCGGGGTCGGTGGCGAGGACGAGGCGATCGGCCTTCTTGGCGGCGTCCGCGATTTCCTTGAAGCGGCTCTGCTTGTCGCGATAGAGTTCCCAGTCCATCGCGAAATCCTCGTCAGGTCGCACGCTGCCATCCTTGGGCGGCAGATCGCGGACATGGCCGTAACTGGCGAGAACCTTGAAGTCCTTGCCGAGATATTTCTCGATGGTTTTGGCTTTCGCCGGTGATTCAACGATGACGAGTTGCATGGATGTGAGAGCCGTCCCTTAGGTGTGCCTATACGTGCACGTGTGCGTATACGCGCGAAAATGGGGATCGGGTGAGAGCGGCGTCAAGCGGGATAGTTATCCAGCGAGAAAAGATGGCGCGGCGCTTACCTGAGCGAGACCCGCCCTGCGGCGTGCCGCTCCAGCCTTCCGGCGATTTCCAGTTCCAGCAGCGCCAATTGCACCGCCGCCGCGCCTGCGCCCGACTGGCGGATCAGCTCGTCCACCGAAACGGGTGCGGTCGTGAGCAGGGCGGCGATGTCAGCCGGTTCCGCTTCCGCCAGCTCTTCGGGTGCGTGATCGAACGTGCCCACCGGCTCGCGGAAGGTCGATCGCGGGCTTCCGTCGAAGCCGCTCAGCAGTTCCACGACATCCTCGGGCGAATTGACCAGCACCGCGCCTTCGCGGATCAGATGGTTGCAGCCGTGGCTGCGCGGCTCCAGCGGGCTGCCGGGGATCGCCATGACCTCGCGCCCCGCCTCGCCCGCCAGCCGCGCGGTGATGAGGCTGCCGGATTTCACTGCCGCTTCGACGACGAGCGTCCCCGAGGCGAGCCCGGCGATGATGCGGTTGCGGCTGGGGAAATGGCTGCCGCGCGGTTCGGTGCCGGGTGGCTGTTCGGCGATCAGCAGACCTTCGCTCGCGATCCGGTCCTGCAAGTCCCGATGCTGCGGCGGATAGGCGATATCGATCCCGCTGGCGATCACGCCGATGGTCTGTGGAAACGCGCCTTCATGCGCCGCGCCGTCGATCCCGCGTGCCAAACCCGAAACCACCGTGAAGCCCGCTTCCGCCAACCCTTGCGAGAAATCGCGCGCCAGCTTCACCGCCGCCGCACTGGCATTGCGCGCGCCGACCACGGCGACGCAGGGCCGCGCGGCCAGAGCGAGATCGCCGCGAAAGGTCAGGATCGGCGGCGCTCCGTCGATTTCGCGCAGCGGAGCGGGGTAATCCGGCCGATCGTGAAACAAGTATTTCGCGCCCGCCCGGCGCACCGCCTCGACCTCGCGCTCCACCTTTTCGCGTGGCACCGCGCTGTAGGAACCGCCGCCGCTTCTGCCGATCGTCGGCAGGGCTTCCAGCGCCGTCTCGGCATCGCCGTATCGCGCCAGCAATTGAGCGTAGCTGACCGGGCCGATGCGCGGGGACCGCAGCAGGCGAATGCGCGCAAACGCCTCGGCCTGGGTCAATGTCACGTCTTGCCGCCCACCTTCGGCTCTTCACCCTTCAACAGCCGGGCGATATTGGCGCGGTGGAGATAGATCACCAGCACGGCGATCGCGGCAAGCACCGGGAAGAATTGCGGATAGCCGAACAGCGGCGCCGCCGCCGCAGCCGCCACCACCGCGCATAGTCCGGCGAGCGAGGAGATGCGGAACGCGGCCAGTACGCCCAGCCAAACCGCTGCGTAGACCAGCCCGATGGGCCAGGCGAGGCCGAAGCTGACACCCGCATTGGTCGCCACGCCCTTGCCCCCCTTGAAGCCGAGCCAGACGGGATAGCAATGGCCGATCACCGCCGCACCGGCGGCGAACGCCATCGCCACCTCGCCCCAGATCGCGCCCGCCAGCGCGACCGGCACGAATCCCTTCGCCAGATCGAGCAGCAAAGTCGCCGCCGCCACTTTCTTGTTGCCGGTGCGCAGCACGTTGGTGGCGCCGATATTGCCACTGCCCTGCTGGCGCACATCGCCGAGCCCGGCAGCTTTCGTCAGCAGCAGGCCGAAGGGTATCGATCCGATAAGATAGCCGAGCAGCGCGGCGAGAATATTGTCCACCTGGAACTCCGTTCGTCCCCACCTCGTGACCGCGAAGGCGGTTGTCGGGGGACCGCTTTTTTGTCTAGCGCAGGGTCTACGGTGAAGGACGGTCCTTCGGCAAGCAGAGGACGAACGGTTTTGGAAGAAAGCGCAGGCCCCGCCCCCATCCTGCTGTTCGATTCGGGCGTCGGCGGACTGACCGTGCTCGCCGAACTGCGCGCGCTGATGCCGCAGGCGCCGGTGATCTATGCCGCCGATATCGCAGGCCTGCCCTACGGCGCGAAGACCGAAGCGGAGATCGCCGCGCGCGTCTCCGGCCTGCTGGGCCGCATGGCCGAACGCTTCCAACCGCGCCTCATCTGCATCGCCTGCAACACCGCCAGCACGATTGCGCTCGGCATGGTGCGCGATGCGCTGGAAACGCCGATCGTAGGCACCGTGCCTGCGATCAAGCCCGCCGCCGCCATGACGAAAACCGGCACGATCGGCCTGCTGGGCACCGAAGCGACCGTGCGCCAGCGCTATGTCGACGACCTCGAGCGCGAATTCGCCAAGGGCAAGACGCTGCTGCGATACGGCGCAAACGATCTGGTTGCGCTGGGCGAGGCCAAATTGCGCGGCGACACGGTCAGCGTCGATGCGGTGGCGGACGCAGCCAAGGGGCTGGTGCTTCAGGAAAACGGCCAGGATCTCGACACGGTCGTGCTGGCCTGCACCCATTTCCCCCTGCTCGAGCCCGAGCTGCGCGAGGCGTTTGGGCCCGAAGTGCGGTTCATCCACGGGGCGGACGGTATCGCGCGGCGGATCGCCAGCCTGGTCGAGGGCCAGGCGTTCGAGCGCGCAAAGCCGGATTTCGCCGTCACGACCGGACCGGCGGATGATTTCGACCGCCTGGCCCCTGCGTTCGCACGGCACGGGATCGAGCATCTGGTGCAGTTCTAGCGGCGCAAGCGCCCGCAGGCCCTTGCGAATCGTTCGCAAAGATCGCGGTGGCGAAAGCGCGCTTTAAGGATTAGATGGCGAGCCTATGACGGCCGCTCGAAAGGCGGCGTGGATAGCGGTGTTACGCGTGAATTACGGACACATCTTCGACCAGGCGATCGATCGGCTCCATTCCGAGGGCCGCTATCGCGTCTTCATCGACATCATGCGCAACAAGGGCGCGTTCCCCAATGCGCGCTGCTTCCACGGGCATAACGGCCCCAAGCCGATCACCGTGTGGTGTTCCAACGATTACCTCGCCATGGGCCAGCATCCCAAGGTGATCGAAGCCATGGAAGAAGCGCTGCACGATGTCGGTGCGGGTTCGGGCGGCACGCGCAATATCGGCGGCAACACGCATTTGCACGTCGCGCTCGAACGGGAACTGGCCGATCTCCACGGCAAGGAAGGCGCGCTGCTGTTCACCAGCGGCTACGTCTCGAACGATGCCACCTTGTCCACGCTCGCCAAGCTGCTGCCGGGCTGCGTGATCTTCTCCGACGAGCTGAACCATGCCAGCATGATCGCCGGCATCCGCAATTCGGGCTGCGAGAAGCGGGTGTTCCGCCACAACGATCTCGATCACCTCGAACAGCTTCTCGCTGCCGAAGACGCGGACGTGCCCAAGCTGATCGCATTCGAAAGCGTCTATTCGATGGATGGCGACGTCGCGCCGATCCACGAAATCTGCGACCTTGCCGAAAAATACAATGCGCTGACCTATATCGACGAGGTTCACGCGGTCGGCATGTACGGCCCGCGCGGCGGCGGCATTTCGGAACGGGACGAAGCGGCGCACCGCATCGACATTATCGAAGGCACGCTGGGCAAGGCGTTCGGCGTGATGGGCGGCTATATCGCCGCCGACACCCGCGTGATCGACTGCATCCGCAGCTATGCGCCGGGCTTCATCTTCACCACTTCGCTGTCTCCGGTGCTGGTCGCCGGCGTGCTGGCGGCGGTGAGGCATCTGAAAAGTTCGAGCGAGGAACGCGATGCGCAGCAGGCCAATGCCGCCATGCTGAAGGCGATCCTGCGCGAACGCGGCCTGCCGGTAATGGATTCGACCACCCATATCGTCCCGCTGATGGTGGGCGATCCGGTGCGTGCCAAGAAGATCAGCGACATCCTGCTCGCCGAATACGGCGTCTACGTGCAGCCGATCAATTTCCCCACCGTGCCGCGCGGGACGGAGCGTCTGCGCTTCACCCCCGGCCCGGCCCATACGGTCGAAATGATGCACGAACTGGGCGATGCGCTAGTCGAGATCTGGGACCGCATGGAACTGGAACTGCGCCAGGCGGCGTGACAGCCCGCGCCGTTCGCAAGCCTGGCGGCGGCAGACGATGACAGCACCGTCCTCTTCCGCCTCGCGCTGGCGCGATAACGCTCCGCTCTATGCGATCGGGGCGCTTCTGATCGCAGTGTTCGCAGCTCTGGCTATCTGGAGAGCGGGTTCGCCCGCACCGCCCGCTGAAGTTGAGCGCCCAATCGCAGCGTCCCCAAGAACCGGCGCTCCGCCTGCGCTCGACGCCCTGCCCGCCGATGCCGACGATGCGGCAGTGGTCTGGTCGCGGCTCGGGCCGGAGGAAGCGCGGGCGCGCAATGCGTCCGTGCCGCTGGCGGCGGGCGGTGTCGGAACCGCGCGTCCCTTCGCCTTCACCGGCAACGGCGTCGACCGCGAACGCGCGACCGGGTGCCTCGCACTGGCGGCATTGGCCGAAGCGGGCCAGGGGGATTCGGACCAGCGCGCCGTCATGCAGGTGGTGCTCAACCGCGTACGCCACCCCGCCTTCGCGAACACCGTCTGCGGCGTCGTCTTCGAAGGATCGGAGCGCGCGACCGGGTGCCAGTTCAGCTTCACCTGCGACGGATCGCTCGCGCGGACCTATCCCGCCGCCGCGATGCAGTCCGCCCGCCGCCGCGCCATCGAAGCGCTAGGGGGTTATGTCCACGCGCCCGTCGGCAATGCGACCCACTACCACGCCGATTACGTCTGGCCGTGGTGGAGCCCCCGCCTCGACAAGGTCGCCGTCGAAGGCCCGCATATCTTCTATCGCTGGCGCGGCTTCTGGGGCACGCCCCAGGCGCTGAGCGCGCGCTATCGCGGGAGCGAACCCGACCCGCTCGGCCTCGAAGCCACCGCCGAAGCGGTCGAGCGCCCC
This sequence comes from Erythrobacter sp. A6_0, assembly GCF_017744235.1. Lineage (NCBI taxonomy): Bacteria > Pseudomonadati > Pseudomonadota > Alphaproteobacteria > Sphingomonadales > Erythrobacteraceae > Erythrobacter > Erythrobacter sp. A6_0. The sequence continues at coordinate 301,090 of NZ_JAGHQR010000001.1, read as the reverse complement.
ACCCTCCCCACCCGCAGTTTCGCCGAGGACGGCGCGGCGATGCGCACGATTACTGCAGGCGCGCAAGATAGCCCCCGTGTGATCGAACGCCGCGAGGACAGGCCGCTCCCCAGCTCCGGCGATCCGCGCGTTCACTTCGTGCTGGTCGCCCGCTCGGACGATCCCGCCGCCCTCATCGAACGCGCCCGCGCGCTGTGCCCGGGCGAGGGTTTTTGCCAGGTCTATGGCTGGACCGAGAGCGAGGCCATTCCCGATGCGCTCCCGCTGTCGGATCGGGCGCGCCGAAATCTGCGTTTCAGCTTCCTGCCAGCCCGGTCCGGCAATGGAGAAGCGATCTTTTTCGATTGTCAGCTTTTCCCCACTCCATCGCAGGGTCGTTGCATGCCGCGTGCACGGCCATGATGGCGCGCGGGTGCCGTAAGGGATTTGGCGGCGCGGCCAGCGGCGGCTAGAGAACGGCCATGAGCGGAAACCCGAACCAGACCTACGCCGACATCGTCACCTCCCGCCGATCGATCCGCGGCTATCTCGAAAAGCCCGTGCCGCGCGATCTGATCGAGGAAATCCTGGCGCTCGCCATGCGCTCACCCACCTCGATGAACACGCAGCCGTGGCATTTCCACGTCATCACCGGCGAACCGCTCGACCGGATCCGCAAGGGCAATACCGAGCGCATCCTTGCGGGCGAGCCCGACAGCCGGGAGTTCCGCCGGGGAGAGCCCTTCGCAGGCGTCCATCGCGAGCGGCAGATCGGCGTAGCCAAGCAATTGTTCGGCGCGATGGGGATCGAGCGTGACGACAAGGATGCGCGGCAGGACTGGGTGCTGCGCGGCTTTCGCCAGTTCGATGCGCCGGTCTGCGTGATCGTGACCTACGACCGCGAGCTGAGCGGCAGCGACGACACCGCCTTCGATTGCGGCGCGGTCACCACCGCGCTCGTCAACGCGGCCTGGTCGCGCGGGCTCGGCTGCGTGATCAATTCGCAGGGCATCATGCAAAGCCCGGTCGTGCGGGAACATGCAGGCATACCGGACGACCAAGTAATCATGAAAGCGGTCGCCATGGGCTGGCCGGACGAGGATTTCCCCGCCAACGCGGTTGTCAGCGAACGCAAACCCGTGGACGAAGCGGCACGCTTCGTGGGCTTCGAAGAAGGATAAGGCGCGATGGCCGAAACGATCGAACAATTGGCGGATGGGTTCTGGCGCATTGCCGGTGAAATGAAGATCGGCGGTGTGGTCGATTTCGGCACCCACGCGTCGCTGGTGCGGCTCGCCAACGGCAATTTCGTGTTCCTCGACAGCTATACGCTGCCGCCCGACCTGCATCGCGAGGTCATGGGATTGACGAAGGGCGCGACGATCGAAGCGATCCTCAATCTCCATCCCTTTCACACGCTCCATTGCGAATGGATGCACGCGGCGTTTCCGGGCGCGGCGCTCTATGGCACGGCGCGGCATCTCGAACGGTTTCCCGAACTGCCCTGGCAAGAGACGCTGTGCGAGGACGCGGCCTTGGCGGAGCGGTACGGAGCCGATTTCGCCTTCTCTACGCCCGAAGGCGTGCCGCTCGTGTGCTCGGACGAGAGCGTCCATTTCTCGTCGGTCCTCGCCCTCCACCGCGCGAGCGGGACGCTGCATGTCGACGACACGCTGGTCTATCTCGACAAGGGCCCGCCGCTTTCCCTGCTGCCGATGAACCGGCGGCTCGGCTTCCATCCGACACTCGAGAAGGCGCTTCATGCCGAGGCCGGGGCGGCCGACCAATTCCGCGAATGGGCGATCGCGCTGGGTATCGATTGGGCCGATACGCGCCGCATCGCCGCTGCGCACAACGCCGTGCTTGAGCTGGACAGCGGGGAATTTCCCGAACTGATCGGAACGGCACTTGGGCGGATCAAACCGGTGCTCGACGCGCATCGCCGCACCTACGGATAAGATTTACCGCTTGGTCCACGCCTCGTCGGTTCGGTCCATCGTCAGTTCGCGGCGCCACGGTACGCACAGTCCCCGCGCCGCTTGGGGCGATGCATCGGTCCACTGCGCCCAGTCTTCTTTCGCCAGCAGCACCGGCATGCGATCATGGCATTCGGCGGCCAGTCCGGCGGCGTCGGTCATGACCATTGAATATACCTCGCCCCATTCGTCGCTCGATCGCCAGAGTCCCGCCACCGCGATAATCTCCGCATCGGGTCGCGCGAACCATGTGCGGGTCTTGCCGCCCTTGGGCCCCTCCGCTTCCGCCCAGGCGGTGAGCGGGATCAGGCAGCGCCGTTCTTCGAAGCTGTAGCGCCAGAAGAAGCTGTCGAGCTTGTCCGCCCGCGTGTTGTTGACCGGGCGGGGTTTCAGCGTCTGACCGGCCTTGCCCTTCATCTTCAGGGGGAAGCCCCAATTCATCGTGCGAACGCGTCCCTCGGCGACGACAAGCCCCGGATAGCCGGGATAGACCTCGCTGCCGAAATTCGCGCCGCCGACAGCGTCCACAGCGTCGAACCAAAGCGCGACCTCATCGACATTCCTGGTCATGCGATAAAGATTGCACATGACCCGACCCTGCCGCGCGGCGCGCTCTACCGCAAGCTCACCACGCCTTTGTGCGTGCTCTACCGCAAGCTCACCACGCCTTTTGCGCGCGCTCTACCGCAAGCTCACCACGTTATCGCTCGCCACGCGCGTGCGGCTGCCGTCGTAAAGGCTGGCCATGGGCTCGTCCTCGACCACCACGTGCCGCGTCGCGCCGAAGCCGTTGAAATCGGTCTTCATCGCCGCGCCATAGGCGCCGAGCATGCCGATCTCGATATAATCGCCCGCCTGGATGTCGGACGGCAGCGGGAACGGGCCCTGCATGTAATCCGCATCGTCGCAGGTCGGGCCGTAGAAGGCGAAGTCCATTTCGGGCTTGATGAGATCGTCTTCCAGCGCGCGGACCGGGAATTTCCACGCCACATGCGCGGCATCGAACAGCGCGCCATAGGCACCGTCGTTGATGTACAATTCCTCGCCCCGGCGTTTTTCGACGCGCACGATCAGGCTGCTGTATTCCGCACACAGCGCACGACCGGGCTCGCACCACAATTCGGCGTTGTAGGCGATGGGGAGCGCATAGAAGTGCTGGTGGATCAACGCGAAATAGTCTTCAAGCGGGGGCGGTTCGAGCCCCGGATAGACGCTCGGAAACCCGCCGCCGACATCGATCATGTCGATCACGACCGAAGCCTCGGCAATCGCGGCGCGCGTGCGGTCGAGCGCCTGCACATACGCGAAGGGCGTCATCGCCTGGCTGCCGACATGGAAGCACACGCCCAGCCAGTCCGCATATTGCCGCGCCTCGCGCAGCAGGGTCGGCGCTTCGGTTAGGTCGCAGCCGAATTTCGATGCGAGGCTCAATTCGGAATATTCGCTGGAGACGCGCAGACGGATGCAGAGGCGCAGGTCGCGCGCCGCCGTGCCGTCTTCCGTGCGGGTCGCCGCGACGATCTTCGCCAGCTCTTCGGAGGAATCGAGGCTGAACGTGCGGACGCCGTGTACGAAATACGCTTCGCGGATTGCACCGGGGGCCTTGATCGGGTGCATGAAGCACAGCACCGCATCGGGCAGCAGACCGCGGACCAGCCGCACTTCGGCGATCGAGGCGACGTCGTAATGCGTCACGCCATTGTCCCACAATACGCGAATGAGATCGGGCGAGGGATTCGCCTTCACCGCATAGAGCGACTTGCCGGGAAACTTTTCGACGAAGAACCGCGCCGCCCGCGCCGCTGCATGCGGCCGGTTGAGAATGACGGGCTCGTCCGGCGAAAAGGCGCGAACTACAGACCGGGCGTCAGGAAAATGCTGCAATTCAAGGGACCCCCAAAACGGTTAGGTTTCAGACAAGGCTGCCTTGCGGTTCGAGTCCCCTTGGGGCAGCGGAGCGGCGCTTCTAGGGACTGCGCCATGAACTGCAAGTGAAATCCGCGATGCGGCAACTCGCAGGAGTGCAGGGATTCAACGCTGTCAGGAAAGACGGTTCCGAAATTCCTCGTAGCCGAATTCGCGCACCAGTTCGAGCTGGTCGCTTTCGCTGTCCCATAGCCAGATCGACGGGAGCGGCACCCCGTTGAACGTGTTGGTCTTCACCATCGAATAATGCGCCTGGTCGAGGAAGGCGACCCGCTGGCCCGGTTGGTTGGGAACGGGCAGCGAATAATCGCCGATCACGTCGCCTGCGAGGCAGGACGGTCCGCCAAGCCTGACGGGAGCCTCGCCCGGCTGTTCGCCCAGCATCGCGGGGCGGTACGGCGCTTCGATCACGTCGGGCATGTGGCAGGTGGCCGACACGTCGAGAATCGCGAAGGGCACTTCGTTCGTGCCATTATCGAGAATGGTGCCGACGAGGATACCGGCATCGAGCGCCACGGCCTCGCCCGGTTCGAGATAGATCTCGGCCCCCGAATCCTCCTTCGCATCCTTCAGGAATTCGACCAATTCGTCGCGCTGGTAATCGGCGCGGGTAATGTGGTGGCCGCCGCCCATATTGATCCATTTGAGCTGCCCGAACCACGGCTCGATCGCGTCGAACACCTTGTCCCAGGTCCGGTGCAGCGGCTCGAAATCCTGCTCGCACAGATTGTGGAAATGGATCCCGTCGATCCCCTCCATCATTTCGGGCGTCAATTGGTCGATCGGGAAACCGAGGCGGCTGCCCGGGCTAGACGGGTCGTAGCGCGGCACCTCCCCGGTGGGAACCTGCGGGTTGATACGCAGGCCGACATCGAAATCCTGCCCCGCCGCACGCGCATTTTCGAGGATCAGCGTGGCGCGCTCGATCTGCTGCGGCGAATTGAAGATGACGTGATCGGACAGGCGGATGACCTCGTCGAGGTCTTCGGGCTTGTAGGCCGCGCAATAGGTGCTGATCTCGCCATCGTAGAATTCGGACGCCAGCCGCGCTTCGTACAATCCGGAGGTGCAGACCCCGTCGAGATATTCGCCGACGATCGGCGCGGCGGAGAACATGCTGAACGCCTTCAGAGCGGACAGCATCTTGATATCCGCCGCATCGCGAATATCCGCCAGCACCTGACAATTCGCGCGCAGCTTCGCCGCGTCGACGACGAAAGCGGGGCTGTCGACGCGGTTCAGATCGAATTGGGCGAAAGCCCCCGGATCGCCGGCTCTTGTTTCCATCAGTCTTTGTACCCCCACACCCCGAACATCAGATCGGCGAGATAAATCCCCTCAATTGATTGCTCTTTCTCAAGCCGTTCGAGCAATTCTTCGTACTCCTGGCGGGATAACAGCGATGCTGCGTCGATCCGCGATTTCGACATTCGCAACATATCCGCAAGCGGATACGGATTGTCGGGAGTATGGGTTAACACTGCGGTGCGCGCATTGCGCCGGGTCAAACCCGCCTCGTCGAACATTTCGAAAAGCTTAGGCCCCAGCCGGGTCTGCGCTCCTTCATGTTCCAGCATGGCTTGAGCAAGGTCTCTGCCACGATCAAAGGCAGGATGATCGTGGTTGCCGGAATAACGAAACGCGAAGTCGTGTTCGTGTGCGATGAAAACGCCGCCGGGCTTCAGGTGCTCGGATAACGCTTTCACCGCTTCCAGCGGATTCGGGAGGTACATCAGCACTCGCCGCCCGAACATCGCATCATATCTACCGAGGTCTTCAGGCAAGGCAGTAAGATCTATCTGGCGGAACTTCACATTTGCAACGCCCCTCGCCTCGGCCTCAGCTCTCGCATTTTCGATCGATTCGGGGCCGCTATCGACGCCCGTCACCGAACCTTCGGAGCCGACGATCTTTGCCAGTTCGAAGGTGACAGCCCCCGCACCACAACCGAAATCGAGAACGGCTGCGCCTTTCTTTATCCCGATAGATCGAAGAATCCGACGCGTGAAATCACCGCTAATGTCCACCGATTAGAAATCCACCGGCCCGTCGAGCTCCTTGACCTGCCAGGGCAGACCGTGATCGTTGAGCATGTCCATGAAGGGATCGGGGTCCATCTGCTCCATGTTGAAGACGCCATCGCCTTCCCATGTGCCCTGCACCATCATGGCCGAGCCGATCATCGCGGGCACACCGGTGGTATAGCTGACCGCCTGATTGCCGGTTTCCTCGTAAGCCTTTTCGTGGCTGCAGATATTGTTGATGTAGAAGGTCTTCTCGCCCGAACCGTCCAGCGCCTCGCCGGTGGCGATGACGCCGATATTGGTATTGCCCTTGGTCGTCTCGCCCAGCGTTTCGGGCTTGGGCAGCACGGCGGCGAGGAACTGGAGCGGGATGATCTCCTTGCCCTGATACTTGACCGGATCGATCCGCGTCATGCCGACATTCTGCAGCACGGTCAGATGCTTGATATATTCATCGCCGAACGTCATCCAGAAGCGCGCGCGCTCCAATTCCGGATTGAACTTGGCGAGGCTTTCAAGCTCCTCGTGATACATCATGTACATGTTCTTCTTGCCGACCGCCTCGAAGTCGAACTCGACCTTCTTAGCCATGGCGGGCGTCTCGACGAATTCGCCGTTTTCCCAGTGGCGGGCAGGCGCGGTCACTTCGCGGATATTGATCTCGGGATTGAAATTGGTGGCGAAGGCCTGGCCGTGATCGCCGCCATTGCAGTCCAGAATGTCGAGCTGGCGGATGCTCTTCAGCTTATGCTTCTTGAGCCACATGGTGAAGACGCTGGTGACCCCCGGATCAAAGCCCGACCCGAGCAAGGCCATCAGCCCCGCTTCCTTGAAACGGTCGTGATAGGCCCACTGCCAGTGATATTCGAACTTGGCCTCGTCCTTGGGCTCGTAATTCGCCGTATCGAGATAATCGACGCCCGCCTCGAGGCAAGCATCCATGATCGGCAGGTCCTGATAAGGAAGCGCCAGATTGACGACGAGGCTGGGTTCGATCTTGCGGATCAGATTGACCATCGCCGGGACTTCTTCGGCGTCGATCTCATAGGTCGCGACATCGACGCCGGTGCGCTCTTTCACGCTCTTTGCAATGCTGTCGCATTTCGATTTCGTGCGGCTTGCAAGGTGGATGTCCGAAAAGATGCTCGCGTTCATCGCCATCTTGTGGACGCACACGCTGCTGACGCCGCCCGCGCCGATTACCAGGACTTTCGACATTTTGCGCTTCTCCGTATTCGAATCTTGCCGGCTCCCTAGCGAAATGCGCTAGGTGCGCCAAATGATCCAAAGCGAAGATTTGCCCGTCGCCCCCGTTTCCGAGCAGATGCCGACCCGTGTCGGCGTGCTGGCCGCCGCACGCTCGATCGCCGAAATTCTTCCGCCGACGCCTCTGCTTCCCATCGAAATCGGCGGCATTCGCTGCCATGTTAAGGCGGAGAGCCTGCAACCGATCGGCGCTTTCAAGATCCGCGGCGGGTGGTGGCGGCTCGCCAATCTTTCCAGCGAAGAACGAGCGCGTGGCGTGGTCGCGGTGTCGAGCGGCAATCATGCGCAGGGCGTCGCCTGGGCGGCGCGGCGGTTGGGGATCAAGGCCACAATCGTGATGCCACGCAACGCGCCCCAGGTGAAACTGGACGCGACGCGCGCTCTGGGCGCCGAGATCGTGTTGTACGAGCGCCCCGGCGAGGACCGTGACGAGGTTGCAGCCCGACTGGTCGAGAAGAGCGGCGCGACGCTGGTCCATGCTTTCGGGGATCCGTGGGTGATCGAAGGCCAAGGCAGCGCGGGCATAGAGATCGCGTCGCAGCTCAGTCGGATGCCCGACCGCATCCTCGTATGTTGCGGCGGCGGCGGCCTTGCGGCGGGGCTGTCGCTCGCCTGCCCCGACAGCGCGATCCATATCGTCGAGCCTGAAGGCTGGGACATGGTCGGACAAGCACTGGAAGCAGGCGAGATCGTGCGCGTGGGCGACAGTCCGCCCTCCACCATCTGCGACGCGCTCCAGCCCGATGCGACCAAACCGATCAATCTCGCGGTCCTGAAGGATCGCGCGGAACCGGGCGTGACGGTGACCGATGCCGAAATCCGCGCAGCGCAGCGGTTCGCCTTTTCCAATCTCAATCTTGTCGTCGAACCCGGCGGCGCGGCGGCGCTGGCAGCGGCGCTCGTGGGGAAAGTGCCACTGAGCGAGGATACGGTGATCATGGTCACCGGCGGCAATTGCGACCCGGCGCGGTTCGCCGAAACTCTCACCAGCGATTGACAGCCCTTCGCGTGGCCCTAGTTTCGCGCGCAACAGGGAGGAAATTCAATGCAGGCTCAAATGCTCGCACCCGCCGCCGTGCTGGTCGCTTGGTCGCTGGTCATGCTGTTCTGGATGGCGTTCACGCGTCTGCCGGCGATGTCCAAGGGCGGCGGATTGAAAAACGCCAAGCCCGGCGGGCGTGGGCAGGATCTCGAAGGCGTGATTCCGGACAAGATCAATTGGAAGGCGCATAATTACGCCCATCTGATGGAACAGCCGACGATCTTCTACGCTGCCGTGGTCATCATCGCGATCATGGGCCCCGGCGCGCTCGATCCGGTGTTCGCCTGGATTTATGTCGCGATCAGAGTCGTGCATTCGATCTGGCAGGCAACCGTCAATATCGTCTCGGTGCGTTTCCTGCTGTTCCTGCTCTCGACGCTGGCGCTGATCTGCCTCGCCTGGCGCGCGGTGGCGCTGACGCTGTTCGCGGACCCCACGCTGCTCTAGCGCTACTCCGCCGCTTCGACCTCTTCCACATGACCGTCGAGCTCGATTTCGAGCCCGGCGAGGAAGCGTTCGGCGTCGAGGGCCGCCATGCAGCCGGTGCCCGCCGCGGTGACGGCCTGGCGATAGGTGTGGTCCATCACGTCTCCGCAGGCGAACACGCCGGGGATTTCGGTGCGCGGCGTGCCGGGTTCGACGACGACATAGCCGCCATCGTCGAGCGGCAGCTTGCCCTTCACCAACTCGGTCGCAGGGGCATGGCCGATCGCGACGAAGGCGCCGTCCACCTTCAGGTCGCTGCTCGACCCATCGACCGTGTCGCGCAGGGCCAGATGCGTGAGCCCGCCTGCCAGCGGATCGCCTTCGAAGCTCTCGACCGCCTTGTTCCACATCACCGTGATCTTCGGATGCTTCAGCAGCCGGTCCTGCAGGATCTTCTCGGCCCGCAATTCGTCGCGGCGGTGGATCAGCGTCACGTCGTCGGAATGATTGGTGAGGTAAAGCGCTTCCTCGACAGCGGTGTTGCCCCCGCCGATCACCGCCACTTTCTTGCCGCGATAGAAGAACCCGTCACACGTCGCGCAGGCCGACACGCCCTTGCCGCCCAGTTCCTGTTCACCCGGAACGCCCAGCCATTTCGCCTGCGCGCCCGTAGCGATCACCAGCGCATCGCCGATATATTCGTCCCCGCTGTCGCCGATTGCGCGAAAAGGGCTGCCGTTTTCGAGATCGATCTCGACGATCGTGTCCCACAGCATCCGCGTGCCGACATGTTCGGCCTGCGCCTTCATCTCTTCCATCAGCCAGGGGCCCTGCACCACGTCGCGAAAGCCGGGATAATTCTCGACATCGGTGGTGATCGTCAGCTGTCCACCGGGCTGGAGGCCCTGGACCACGATCGGCTCCATCATAGCCCGCGCGCCATAGATCGCGGCGGAATAACCCGCCGGGCCGGAACCGATGATGAGGAGCTTGGTGCGATGGGTAGCCATGGAAAATCTCTTACGAAAGTCTGTCGGAATGTCTCGGCCGCTATATGGGAAGCGGGGCCGCGCTTGTCACGTCAGGTAGCGTTCTCGAAGCGCTTCGCGCAATGCATCGTCCACACCTATCTCGGCTTCGAGCCAGGCGTCGAGCGATCCGTATGACTCGGTCACGATCGCACGGAAGCGGTCGAGATAGTCGCCATGCACTTCCAGAAGCGCGCGAATGCCCTCCTCGTCCAGCGTACGCCCAAGGCGCGCCTCGATCCCCGGTACGGACTGGCGGCGCAGAACATCGATGGTCGGTGCGTCGTTGGTGCGCAGGAATTCGGCGCGCTGGTCCGCCTCGCTAACGCCGAGAATGTGCAGGACCAGCGTCGCCGCGATGCCGGTGCGGTCCTTGCCAGCGAAACAGTGGACGAGGCTCGCCCCGTCGCGCTCCACCAGCGCGCGCAGATACCGAGCAAACATGGTCTGCATCGCCGGATTGACGGGCATGCGGGTATAAACCGCCAGCATGCGCTCGCGCGCGAATTCGGCAGTGGTGGTCTCGGGCGTGATGTCCATATGCGGCGGGCTGGAACTGGTCTCGCCTTCGTAGAACAGGACGTCGCCGTCCCACCCCTCGACCCGACGGCAGGGATTGCGCGCGCGTTCGCCCTCCCCCCGCAAATCGATCACGGTGCGGATGTCGAGCGCATCGATGGCGGCGAGATCGGCGTCGCTCGCCTCGACATGCTGACCGGAACGGTAGAGCAGGCCGGTGCGGACCTGTCTGCCGTCTGCTCCGAGCCAGCCGCCGAAATCGCGGAAATTGTGGATGCCTTCGGTGATGAGAAAGGGATCGGGATTCTGCATGGGTAGCGCGTGGCAGGTCGAAGCCGCGCGGACAAGCGCAGCGCGCCTATTCGCCCTCGCCGCGATCCTCTTCGTCCGGAACCAGGATCAGCGTGTTGTCCTCCACCCGCCAACTGGAAAGGCGCGACAAAACGTTCATTCCCAGCACATTGGTGCGGCCCAGATTGGGCGCGATCACCACGTCGATCCCGCGAGCCTCGACATTGCCGAAGCTTAGGGATTCGGCGCTGGAGATGGAGGCGTTGATCGGGCCGTTGGCAGTGGTGATCCGCACCGGAATGCCGCCCCGGCGCGCCTCCAGCCCCGCAGCGGCCGCGACGTCCTGCGACACGGCGGTCACCGTCGCGCCGGTGTCGACGAGGAAGTTTGCGGGCACGCCGTTCAATTCGGCTTCCAGCCAGAAATGTCCGTCGGGCGAAAGCGGCACGCGCGTCTCCCCTCCCGCGACCACCTGTTGGGGCAGGCCGAGTTCGGGCACGGCGATGTCGAGGCGCGGATCCATGCGGGAAAGCTGCAGGACGACCGTCACCAGCACTCCGACGAGAGCGAAAGTCGACGCAGTGCGGACGAGGCGCCCGCCCGGCACGCGATTACGCACCAGCATCGACCCGATCCACCCGCCGACCATCGCGGCGAGCGCGATCATCAGCAGCTCGAAACGCGGGATGGCGCGCACGATCTCGGCAAGGGCATCGAAAGCGGCGGAAAAATCCATGTCCAATTCCTAGCCCATAATGCCTGCCGAAACTCTGAACGAAGCCCCCGTGATCACGGCGTAATAACGGCGCGATCAGGGCGCGTTGCGCGGCTCGGTCGCCTCGGCGAGGATCAGCGAGAAGCGCTTCTTGCTGTCGCGCCAGCGCTTGCGCGGCGACCAGCCTGCCGCCTGCAACAGGAGATGCGAGCTGCGCCGGGTGAATTTGTGGCTGTTCTCGGTGTGGATGCTCTCGCCCTCGGCCATCTGAAACGACCTGCCGGAAACTTCGAACGCGATGTCGCGGGTGGCGACAAGGTGCATCTCGACCCGCGCCATCCGGTCGTTCCAGCGCGCTTCGTGGCGCATGGCGTCGAGCGGGATCGTCCCGCCGAGTTCGCGATTGATCCGGCGCGCAAGATTGTAGTTGAATTCCGCCGTCACGCCGCCCGCATCGTCGTAGGCGGCTTCGAGCACATCCGGATCCTTCACCAGATCCATCCCGATCAGCAGCATGGGCTGAACCCCGTGATCGGCCTGCAAGGTCGCCCGCATCGAGCGCAGCAGATCGACCGCAGTGCGCGGGACCATGTTGCCGATGGTCGATCCGGGGAAAAAGCCGAGCTTGGGCAGGCTATGCACCGCGCGCGGAAGATCGACCTCGCGCATGAAATCGGCTTCTATCGGATACACCGGCAGACCCGGAAACTTGGCCGAGAGATCGTCCGCCGCCTGGCGCAGGAAATCGCCCGAGATATCGAGCGGGACGTAAGCCGCCGGGTTGATCGCGTTGAGCAGTAGCGGCGTCTTGACCGAGCTGCCCGATCCGAATTCCACCACAGCCCGATCCTTGCCGATCGCTTCGGCGAATTCCGCGCCGCGCCGGGTCAGGATCTCGGTTTCGGCGCGGGTCGGGTAATATTCGGGGATTTGGGTGATATCCTCGAACAATTGCGAGCCGGCTTCGTCGTAGAGCCAGCGGGCGGGTATCGCCTTCTGGTCGTAGCCCAGCCCGTCCAGCACGTCCGCGCGGAAAGCCCGGTCGACTCCCTGTTCGTCCAGATCGACGAGCGCGATGCCCCCTTCGCTTGCCATCAGATATCCTTTGCGAGCCTTAGGCCGGTGAATTGCCAGCGTTGATGCGGGTAGAAGAAATTGCGGTAGGAACTGCGCGAATGCCCCCGCGCGGTCGCGCAGCTCGCCCCCTTGAGGACGAACTGACCGCTCATGAACTTGCCGTTATATTCGCCCACCGCGCCTTCGGCAGGCTGGAAACGTGGATAGGGCAGATAGCCCGATCGCGTGAATTGCCAGCAATCGCCGAACAGATTGGTGCCGCCAACGGGAAGCGGCGGCGCGGCGCAATCCAGCTGATTGCCACCTGCTGGATCGTGCGAGGCCGTTTCGCCTTCCTGACCACGCGCAACCGCTTCCCATTCGAACTCGGTCGGCAGGCGATGGCCCGCCCAGCTCGCATAGGCATCGGCTTCGTAATAGCTGATATGCGTGACAGGCGCGTTCGGGTCGCGCTCTTGCCAGCCGGAATGGGTGAAGTGGCGATCCCCTTTCCAATATGACGGCGCGCGAACGCCGTTTTCGTTGACCCAGCCCCACCCGTCCGACAGCCAGAGCGCGGCGGTCTCGTATCCGCCATCGGCGATGAAATCCGCCCATTCGCCGTTCGTTACGAGCCGATCGGCCAGAGCGAAGGGTTCGAGCAGAACGCGGTGGACCGGGCCTTCATTGTCGAAGGCAAATCCGCCCGTCTGATGGCCGATCTTGGCGATTCCGCCGGGATGGCTGTGCCAGCCCAGATCGGATGCACCCGTTTCCGGCCCTGCACCATCGCTCGGCCACATCGCCGGGCCCAGCGGGTTCTGGAACAGGGCGTGCTTGATATCGGTCAGCAGCAATTCCTGGTGCTGCTGTTCGTGCGCGATGCCGAGGCGGATCAGCGGCTCGTGCTCGGGGTTTTCCAGCAGAACGTCCATCGCCTGCGTGACATGCGCGCGATAGGCGAGGATCTCGTCCAGCGTCGGGCGCGAAAGCATTCCGCGGGAAAAGCGCGCGATCCGCTCGCCTTCGGCCTCGTAATAGCTGTTGTGGATGAAGGGCCAGCGTTCGTCGAACAGAGTGTAGCCGGGCCCATGTTCGCGCAGCAGAAAGGTTTCCCAGAACCAGGTCGTGTGCGCCAGATGCCATTTGGCGGGCGAGGCATCTTCCATCGACTGGATCGTCGCGTCCGCATCGCTCAGCGGCTCGACCAAAGCCTCGCTCAGCGCGCGTGTGCTGGCGAAAGCGCTGCCCAGTTCAGGCGCGCTATCAGGCGCATGGGCGCCCCGGTTATCCGGTTGGGAACGGGTCTGGATATGGGCCATGCTCGTGCCCCCTTCGCATATCTGCGCCCGCAGGATTCGCACAGGCCGCCACCTACATGGCGAACGGAACCCGAACGCGAAAGGGAAAGCACGGATTTTCTTCGCAAACCTTAACCTAGATTAAGCGGCGGCGCGGCGCTCCGCCTCCTCCTCGTTCAACATCTCTGCAAGCAGGAAGGCGAGTTCGAGCGATTGCGCCGCATTCAGGCGCGGATCGCAATGGGTGTGATAGCGATCGCCCAGCGCATCGTCGGTGATGGCGACCGCGCCGCCGACGCATTCGGTCACGTCCTGACCGGTCATCTCGACATGGATGCCGCCAGGATGCGTCCCTTCCGCGCGGTGGACCGCGAAGAAATCCCTCGCTTCGCGCAAAATGCGGTCGAAAGGCCGGGTCTTGTAGCCGCTTTCCGACTTGACGACATTGCCGTGCATCGGATCGCAGCTCCACACCACCGGGTGCCCTTCCCGCTTGGCGGCACGCACCAGCGGGGGAAGGCCCGCTTCGACCTTCTCGTGCCCGAAGCGCGCGATCAAAGTGATCCGCCCCGCCTCGCGATTGGGGTTCAGTGTGTCGAGCAGGCGGAGCATCGCATCGGGCTCAAGGCTCGGCCCGCATTTCATGCCGAGCGGATTACCGATCCCGCGGGCAAATTCGATATGAGCGCTACCGTCGAAGCGCGTGCGATCGCCGATCCAGACCATATGCGCGCTGGTATCGTACCAGTCGCCGGTCAGGCTGTCGCGCCGCGTCAGTGCCTGCTCGTAAGGGAGCAGCAGCGCCTCGTGGCTGGTGTAGAAGCTGGTGCGCTGCAATTGCGGCATGGTTTCGGGGTCGATCCCACACGCTTCCATGAAGTCGAGCGCTTCGCCGATGCGGTCGGCCACGTCCTTGAACTTGTCCGCCCACGGGCTGCGGCCCATGAAATCGAGCGTCCACTGGTGGACCTGCCGCAGATTGGCGTAGCCCCCGCCTGCGAAAGCGCGCAGCAGATTCAACGTGGCGGCGGCCTGCGAACAGGCGCGCACCATGCGCTGGGGATCGGGCGCGCGACTGGCTGCGTCGAATTCGATGCCGTTGATATTGTCACCGAAATAGCTGGCCAGCGTAATGCCGTCCTGCGTTTCGGTCTGCGCGCTGCGCGGCTTGGCGAACTGGCCCGCCATCCGGCCGACCTTCACCACCGGGCGCTTGCTGGCAAAGGTCAGGACGACCGCCATCTGCAACAGCACGCGGAAGGTATCGCGGATATTGTTGGGGTGGAATTCGGCGAAGCTTTCGGCGCAATCTCCGCCCTGCAACAGGAACGCCCGCCCTGCCGCGACCTCGGCCAAGTCCGCCTTGAGCGCGCGCGCTTCTCCGGCGAACACGAGCGGCGGGTGCGAGGCCAGCGCCTCTTCCGCTGCTGCCAGCGCGGCGGCATCCTCGTACACGGGCAGATGCCGCGCTTCGGCCTGCTTCCAGCTATCGGGGCTCCACGCCTCTGTCATCGTATCGTCCCTCACATCAGGTTTGGCCTATTACGCAAGACCAGTGCACCCCGTGGCGCAAACAGGTTTTGCTTGGCCAGCCCAAAAGCCCGATTGCCGTGATCGGTTATCGGCCCTTCGGACGCGAGGCGAGCGCCTGTCCCTCGGGGATCACCGCCAACCGCCAGCCTTCGCGCCCACCGAAATATTTCTGCGCCAGCGCCTGCATCGCCTGGGGGGTGGTGCGCGAAAAATCGTTTAGGAGCGATCGAAGCAGCGCGATCCGCCTTGGATCCTGCGTGCCGCCTTCCAATTGGAACAGCCAGAACAGATTTCCGGTCGAAGCGCGCGAGATATACTGACGCAGCGGCTCGGTAACGCGCTCGAGTTCGTCCGCGCTCGGCGGAGCCGTCGAAAGATCGCGCGCGATCCGGTCTGCCTCTTCGAAGAAGATCGGCACGTCCTTGGGCTGCAACTGAGCGAGCGCGCTGATCCGTCCGCCCCCGTCGATGTCATTCGGCCATTCGCTGCGCACATTTGGCGCATAACTGGCACCGGCACGCTCGCGCATCGCATCGAGCAGGCGGTTGTTGAACACTTGGACGAGGATTTCGAGCTGGCGCGATTCCCGCAGGTCCGTCACGCCGCCCCCGCTCGGCCAGGCGATCACCGCCGCCGCCTGATTGGCATCGCCGCGATGATACAGCACTTCGGTCTCGCCCGCTTCGGGAAAACCGGGAATGCGCGCAGTGACGTCCGGCGACAGCGCACTGCGCGGTTCCAGCGCGCCGAAGCTCTTCGCCAAAGCCTCGACCGCCGCGTCGCGTTCGAAATCGCCGAAGACCAGCACTTCGATCGGACCCTGCGCAAGGATAGGCTCCCAGAACGCGCGGAAGCCTTCCGGCGTCGCCGCTTCCAAAGCCGCCAGATCGGGCGTCGCATAGCGCGGATCGCCATCGCGGATCAGACTGTCGAGATCGCGACCCAGAACGCCTGCCGGGCTGGTCGCATAGCTTTCGTAAGCCAGCCGCGCCGCCGCCTTGGCGCGCAGGACCGGGTTCGGATCCCAGCGCGGCATCGCCAGCTTCGCGGCAAACAGGTAAAGCTGATCCGCAAGATCCTCCGCACGGGTCTGCGCGAAGAAGGTGAAGCCGCCCTCGTCGATACCGAAATCGAAGCCCATCTTGCGGCCCGTCGAGATGCGATCGAGTTCGTCCTGGCCGAGTTCGCCGACACCCGAACCGACAAGCGCCATCTGGCCGAGCCTGGCATAGACCGCATCTTCCGGCCCCACGGCACGATATCCGCCGCCGAAGCGAACCTTTACCGCCACGCGGCCCGGTTCCGCGTCGTTCGACCACAGGATCGTCTTGACCCCGTTCGCGAAGTCGACCCGCTCGATATCGAGCACGCCGATCGGCTGCGCGGAAGCGACCTCGCCCGGCTCGCCGATGGCGGGCTGATCCGCGAAGGATATCTCGCTTGTCGTGACGCGGGCGCTCGCATCCGGCTCAACCGGCGCGGACAGCGCGGCGCGCAACGCGGCGGCGTCCGCTTCGCCGGAGGCGGGCGTGGTATAGGAAGCGCGGATCACTGCGCCATCGAACAAGGCGCGAGTGTGATCGAGGATCTGTTCGGGCGTAATCGTATCCTTCATGCCGCGGAACACCGTCAGCACGGTTTCGGGCGCGGCGACCGCTTCGCGAATGTCGACGGCCTGAACGATATCGTCGGCAAGTCTGCCACCGGCGAGCACGGCACGTTCTTCCACCGAGCTGACGAAGACCTGCTCGAATTCGGCGATTTCGCGCGCCAGCTCTTCCTCGCTCGGCGGGGTGGCGAGGGCATCGGCGATGACCGCGCGTACATCGGTCAGCGCGCCGCGCCAATCCTCACCGATCGGCGCGAAACTGACGAAGGTCGCATCTGTCGAACGGCTGACATCGTCCTGCTGAACCTGGGCGTAAAGATAGCTGCCTCCGCCTCGTGCTCGCGCTTCGAGCCGCCGATTGATGAGCTGTTGCGCCAGCGAATCGCGCAGCAGGCCCTGATTATAGGCAATCGTGTCCTGCACCGGACGCCAGGGCCGCAGGACCGCATACGTGAAGGACCGCGGCAGATCGGATTCGACCGTTACCGAGGTCTCGCCCACCGGATTGGCCGGATCGGCTCCTACGGGCGCGACCGGATCGCCGAAATCGGGAGCAGCCACGGCCTTGCCGCTGCCCTTCCATTCGCCGAACCACTTCTCGATTTCGGCGGCGAGGATCTGCGGATCCATGTCGCCCACCGCCACAATCACGGTGTTCTCGGGCCGATACCAGCGCTTGTAGAAGTTAGACACGCTGCGACCGCGCGCCGCGCTCAAGGTTTCCAGCGTTCCGATCGGGCTGCGCGTGGCAAGGCGTTGTCCGGCGAACAGTGTCTTGCGCGTCGCATCGCCGCTGCGCTGCGCTGCGCCGCCCCGCTCCCGCATTTCGGCGAGCACGATCGGCACTTCGGCGCGCACATTCGCATCGCTCAGGACAGGCGCGCGCACCATGCCCGACAGCAGTTTCATGCTCTCGTCGAGCTTCGCCGCATCGATATTGGGGAGGTCGAGCTTGTAGACGGTGTGGGTCGGCGTGGTTTCGGCATTGGTATCGCTGCCGAAGGTCGCGCCAAGCCGCTGCCATGTCGGGATCGCCTGGGCCGGCCCCAGATATTTGCTTTCGCGGAACAGCATGTGTTCGAGCAGATGGGCATAGCCCCGCTCCTTGTCGCTTTCATGAAGCGAACCGGCATCGATACGAACGCGAATCGAGACCTGATCGGGCGGCACGCCGTTGCGGCGCACCGCGTAGCGCAGGCCGTTCTTCATCTTGCCGAACAGCCATTCGGGATCGCGCGGCACATCGCTGCCCTCGTAGATCCACGGCGTCTCGTCTCCGGTCTGAAGCGCAATCGGATCGTGAAGCGCGACCGCACCGCTCGCAGGCGCAGTTGCCACGGCGGATGGCTGCGCCGCCGCATGCGGAACGGCGAGAGCGGAAAGAGGGGCGAGAAAGGCGAGGCGCCGGAATGCGCGCGCGATGAATGTCATGTTGCCTCTATAGGGATTGCGGCGCTGAAGCGCGAGTGAATGCCCGATAATTCCGATAGAGCGCGCGCGAATTGTCCCTTGCCAGCCAGCTCCGCCTTGTAGGCGCTCCGCCTCCTGCCTATCTCGACAGCCATGTTCATAGAGACCGAAACCACGCCCAATCCCGCCAGCCTCAAATTCCTTCCCGGTCGCCCGGTGATGGATAACGGCACGCGCGAATTCTCCGATCCCGAAGCCGCCGAAGCGAGCCCGCTGGCCCAGGCAATCTTCGATACCGGCGACGTGGTGAACGTGTTTTTCGGCAGCGATTTTATCACCGTCACCGCCGCACCCGGCGTCGACTGGACGGACCTGAAGCCGATGGTCCTGTCGATCCTGCTCGACCATTTCGTCAGCGAAGCGCCGTTGTTCGTGGCAGCGCCCGGCACGGCCGGGGGCTTCTCGGTCCCTCCCGAAGAGGAGGCGATGCTGGTCGAGGACGATCCCGTTAATGCCGACATCGTGGCCCAGATCAACGAACTTCTCGAAACCCGTGTCCGCCCTGCGGTCGCCGGCGATGGCGGAGACATTCGCTATCGCGGATTCAAGGACGGGATCGTCTATCTGACCATGCAGGGCGCCTGTGCCGGCTGCCCGTCTTCCACAGCGACGCTCAAGCACGGGATCGAGGGGCTCTTGAAGCACTACGTTCCCGAGGTCGAAGAAGTTCGCGCCGCCTGAGCGCACCATCCTCCAGTTACGAGGTTCATCCATGCCCAAGCAGTTTCACGATACGCATTTGTCCGACGATGCGCTCGACCAGATTTTTCGCGAAGCGCGCAGCTATAATGGCTGGCTCGACAAGGACGTGTCGGACGAACAGCTTC
Organism: Erythrobacter sp. A6_0; assembly: GCF_017744235.1. Taxonomy (NCBI): domain Bacteria; kingdom Pseudomonadati; phylum Pseudomonadota; class Alphaproteobacteria; order Sphingomonadales; family Erythrobacteraceae; genus Erythrobacter; species Erythrobacter sp. A6_0. The sequence continues at coordinate 282,102 of NZ_JAGHQR010000001.1, read as the reverse complement.
ACGCGATTTATGAATTGATGAAGATGGGGCCGACCTCTGCCAATATGCAGCCCGCGCGGATCGTCTGGGTCAAGTCGGACGAAGCGAAGGCGAAGCTTGTCGAATGCGTGTCCGACGGCAACAAGGACAAGGTGAAGGCTGCGCCCGTCACCGCGCTGGTCGGCTACGATATCGACTTTCACGAGGAACTGCCCTGGCTGTTTCCGCACACCGACGCCAAGAGCTGGTTCGAAGGTGACGAGGAAGGGCGCAAGGAAGGCGCCTTCCGCAATTCCGCGCTGCAGGGGGCCTATCTGATTATCGCCGCCCGCGCACTCGGCCTCGATACCGGCCCGATGTCCGGCTTCGATGTCGAGGCAGTCGAAAAGGCGTTCTTCGCCGACGATCCGAAGCATAAGGTCAATTTCATCTGCTCGATCGGCTATGGCGATGCGGAGAGCATTTTCGAGCGCAGTCCGCGCCCGGATTTCGACAAATTCACGCGTATAGCCTGACCGGTCTCGCGACGGTGCCTTGAAGCCTGCCCCCGGCTGAGGCATCGCGCATTCGATGCAAACCGATAAGCGATTACTGGCGATCGAATGCGCGACCGAAGCGTGTTCGGTCGCCCTTTTCGAAGATGATGGCATGCAACTGCTCGATCATCGCCACGAAACGATCGGGCGCGGCCATGCCGAGCGCCTGATACCGCTGATTGCCGAATTGCCGGATCGGGGCCGCGCGGCGCGCATTCTCGTCTCGCTCGGCCCCGGCAGCTTTACCGGAACCCGGATCGGCCTCGCCGCCGCGCGCTCGCTTGCGATCGCCTGGGGTGCCGAAGTGTTCGGATATCCGACGCTGGCACTGATCGCTGCGATGGCCAGGAGCTTTGACGAAAAGCGCGATATTCTCGTCGCGATGACCGGCGGGCATGGGGAGATCTTCGTCCAGCCCTTCGCCGCCAGCGGAGAGCCGATCGAGAGCCATTCTTCGCTGGCTCCCGAAGCTGCAGCGGCCCGGTTCGACATCGATCTGGTCGCGGGAGCGAAAGCATCCATGCTGGTCGAACAGCGCGGCTTCGGCGAAGCGCACGACATCCTTCCCGATGCGCGGTACGCAAACGCGCTGCCGCAAGCACTGTTCACCGACAGGCTCGCCCCGATCTACGGCAGAGCACCCGACGCGAAACTCCCGCAAGGGAAGCTTCGCTCGTGACCACGCTCGATCAGATCATGGCAGTCATGGACGAAGCGTTCGAGCCGCATTGGGGCGAAGCCTGGACTCGCTCACAAGTCGCCAATTCTCTCGCCATGCCGCACACCTATGCGCTGATTATCGACAGCACAGGCAGCCTCACCCTTACGGCGGGCGTACGGGAGCCTGCGGGTTTCGCGCTTATTCGCCGTGCGCCGGGAGAGGAGGAATTGCTGCTTATCGGAGTGCGCCCCCGGTTTCGCCAGCACGGTCTTGGCCGAAAGCTTCTCGAAGCCTTTTTCAGCCAGGCCCGCCAGTCCGGTGCCGATCGCGTGTTTCTGGAAATGCGGGCGAACAATCCGGCGCGCAGTCTCTATGCAGCACTCGGCTTCGAACAGATCGGACGCCGTCCCGATTATTACCGACTGGGCGACGGATCGCGCATCGATGCGATAACTTTCGGCAAAAGCGTCTGATTTTGGGACTTTAATCGTTCCTTTAGGTAAAAGGCTACAGTTTTTGTGTCGAAACCGGTTGTTCGACTGGACATTCACTATATCGAGGGTCTAGGGGCCCAAAAAAAGGAGAAAATCCATGGAAGATTTCCAGACCGACATGTCGGAAACGCTCATCACTCTCACGTCGGACATCGTTGCGGCACATGTTGCCAACAACAATGTCGAAGTCGCCGACGTCCCTACGCTGATCGAAACCGTCTATTCCGCTCTTTCGGGCCTCGGCGGCGAAAAGCAGCAGGAAGAAGAACGCCCTGAGCCGGCGGTGTCCGTCCGCGCTTCGGTCAAGCCCGATTACATCGTCTGCCTAGAAGACGGTAAGAAGCTGAAGATGCTCAAGCGCTATCTTCGCACCAATTACGACATGTCGCCGGAAGAATACCGCCAGCGCTGGGATCTTCCGTCCGACTATCCGATGGTCGCTCCGAACTACGCTGAAAAGCGCCGCGAACTCGCCAAGCAGATCGGTCTCGGCCGCAAGCCCGGCCAAAAGCGCGGCCGCAAGAAGAAAGTCGACTGATCATACAGGTCTTCGACTTGAGCCAAACGCCCCGCCCCCCTATGGGTTCGGGGCGTTTTGTTTAGCCGGAGCCAGTCTTGCCGCATCGGATCGATCTCGAACAGCTTTGCGCCGACAAAGGTCTGCGCATCACCGAACAGCGCCGCGTCATCGCGCGCGTCCTGTCCGACGCGGATGACCATCCCGATGTCGAGATGGTGCATGAACGCGCGAACAAGATCGATCCGGGCATTTCGATCGCCACCGTCTATCGCACGGTGCGCTTGTTCGAAGAGGCCGGCATTCTCGACCGGCACGATTTCGGTGACGGCCGCTCGCGCTACGAAGCTGCGCCCGAAGCGCATCACGACCATCTGATCGATGTCGAGACGGGCAAAGTGGTCGAATTCGTCGATCCCGAACTCGAAGCCCTACAGAAACAGATCGCGGAAAAGCTGGGATACCGCCTCGTCGATCACCGTATGGAGCTTTACGGCGTTCGTCTGGAACGCGACGAGAAGTGAGCGAGGCGCCGGTGGATAGACCGGCTTTGAGCGATCGGGCCCGCCGCCGGGCGGAGAAATACGGGCGCAAGCGCATGGCCGCGATGCGCGGCGAAACGGTGCCCCTGACCGTACCCAGTTGGATCCGCTTCACGATACGGGCGATCGGCATTCTCGCTTTGCTGATCGTATTCGTACCGCTCCATTATCTCTATCGCATCTTCGCATACGGATCGCCCTTCCCCATGCTGTTCCTGCGCTACACCGCGCGCGTGGTGGGTGCGAAGGTCCATCGGATCGGCACTCCGTTGCGGCGCGACGTGTTCTTCGTTTCCAATCACCTGTCATGGATCGACATTCTGGCGCTAGCCGGAGCGAGTGGGACTGCCTTCGTCGCCAAGCAGGAATTGTCCGAAGTGCCCGTGATCGGCTGGCTATGCAGCCTCAACCGCACCGTGTTCGTGAAGCGCGAAAACCGGATGGGCGTGGCCGAGCAGATCAATGCATTGAAGGAAGCGCTGCAGGACAATTGGTCGGTCACGGTCTTTCCCGAAGGCACGGTGACCGACGGCCAGTCTCTCCTCCCCTTCAAATCCAGCATGTTGAGCGTGCTCGAACCGCCGCCTTCCGGCGTCCTGGTCCAGCCGGTGGTGATGGATTACGGCGCGGTCGCCGAAGAAATCAGCTGGATCGGCGAGGAAAGCGGCCTCCACAATGCGATGCGCGTGATGGCGCGGCCCGGAACGTTCCGACTGGATATCCACTTCCTAGACCCGTTCAGCCCCGAAGACCATCGCGGCAGAAAGGCCATCGCCGCCCAGGCGCGCACGCAGATCGTCGAGCGCCTGGAGGAGGTGCTCGGCAAACCCCTGCGCGATTACCAGCATACGGTCGAGGCGATCCGGTATCGCCCTCCCGCCTCCACAGAAAAGACTTAAAGCTCGGCCCTGACCAGCCAGTCGTGGAAGATGCGCACCGGTCGTTCTTCCAGCGCCGTGGGCTTGCAGACGAACCAATAGCTATACGGGCTTTCGACATCGACGCCGAAGAGGTTTGTCAGCCGATCGTCGGCCGCGCGGCGCATGTGATCGTCATGCATGATTGCGATGCCGAGGCCCTGCTTGGCCGCCTCGAGCATCAGCTGACCCGAATCGTAATGGTCGATCGCCGCCGGTTCGAGATCGTGCATTGCCAGCGCCGCCTTCCACGCTTCGAAACTGGCGGGCAATTCGTTGTGGATGAGGAAAGTCTGCGCTTCCAGCCTTGCCCGATCGGGTTCGTCGCCCACTGCCGCGGCGATATCGCGACTGGCGATCGCGTGGACGCGATTATGGTCGAGCCGCACCGCATGAAGCCCGCTCGCCGGGCCGCGCGACAGGATGATCCCGGCATCGAGCGTATCGCCGACCCGGTCCTCGATATGCGGACCGGTATCGATGTCGATATGCAGGAGGGGATGCGAACGACGCAATTCCGCAAGGCGCGGAAACAGACGCTGGCTGCCGAACAGCGGGAGGACGCCGAGACGCAGGCGAAGAAGCGACAGGTTTTCGGACTGGCTTTCCACCGCGCGCGCAAGCGATTCAAGATGCGGATTGACCGCTTCGTAGAATGCCTGCCCCTCGTCGGTCAGCTGCATCGACTGGCGGGCGCGCGTGAACAGCTTCTTGCCCACAAAGCTTTCGAGATTCCCGATCCGGCGCGACAGGGCCGAGGGGCTTAGGCCCAATTCATCCGCAGCGGCACGTGCGGACCCCATGCGCACCGTGCGCACGAAAGCTTCCAATGCGCGCAAGGGTGGAAGACGACGAACGGCCATGGGGCCTACTCGTATTCACCGCCCCACTTGCTGTCGAGCGGGAATTGCAGATTTCGCAACCTTTAATCTTCTTCCAGGCTTTCTTGCGGCGCATGCAACCGCAAGCGTGTGACGTGGGTTTCGTCGCCCTCGGTCACTTCGATGCGCCAGCCGCTGGGATGATCGACGATCGTGCCCACCGGCGGCACCTGTTCTGCCAAAACGAAAGCCAGGCCGCCCAGCGTATCGACCGATTCCTCGACTTCGGCGAGGCGTGCATCGATCAGCTCGGCGACATCGTCCAGTTCGGCACGCGCGTCGCATTCCCAGATCCCGTCGCCCATCGGACGGATCATTTCGAGCGGCGCATCGTCATGCTCGTCCTCGATTTCGCCGACGATCTCCTCGACCAGATCCTCGATCGTGATAATCCCGTCCGTGCCGGAAAACTCGTCCAGCACGATGGCGAGGTGCATCCGTTGCGAGCGCATATCCGCCAGCACGTCGAGCGCGTTGCGGGTCTGAGGCACGTAAAGGGGCTGCCGCATCAGCGCGGTCCAGTCGCTGGGCGGCGGATCGGCCTTGGCGAGATAGGGGAACACGTCCTTGATGTGAATCATCCCGATCACATCGTCCAACTGGTCGCGATAGACCGGCATGCGCGAATGGCCGTTATCCGCGAAGATCGCGATCATCTCGTCCCAGCTGGCATCGGCGCGGATCGCCACGATCTCGCCCCGCGGCACGGCAACGTCGTCCGCGTCGTGCTCGCTGAAATGGAGGAGATTGCGCAGCATCTGCCGCTCGACCGGGCTGAGATCGCCCTTCGCCTTCTCTTCGGGCGAATCCTCGTCCACGCTCTGGTCATGGCCGTGTTCGTGTTCGTCGATAGCCTCTTCGAGCTGCGCGCGCAGCGAGCGCCCGCCCTCTCCGGCTCCGAATATGCGTTTGAAAGCGGACACCAGTCCGCCGTTACTTTCCGCGTCTCCCGCGGCGGTGTCAGGATCGGGCATGGCCCTCTTGCGTGCTCCTTAAGCTAGTCGCGGTCCCCATATGGGTCGGCGATGTCCAGTTTGGCAAGCGCCGCAATCTCCAATCGTTCCATCGCTTCGGCCTGATCGTCGCTTTCGACATGATCGTGACCCGCCAAATGCAGCAGACCGTGGACGATTAAGTGGGCGGTATGCCGGGCGAGCGGGATGCCTTTTTCCTCCGCCTCGCGCGCGCAGGTCTCGTAAGCGAGAGCGAGATCGCCCAGCATTTCCGGAGCGCCTTCCTCAGCCAGACCGGTCAGCGCATCGCGCGACAGCATGGGGAAGGACAAAACGTTCGTCGGCTTGTCCTTCGCCCGCCATTCCTTGTTCAGCGCCCACACTTCCTCGTCCAGCGTGAACAGGACGCTAGCCGTCAGGCGCGGATTGGCGAGCGCGGGTTCGACCGATTCGGCGGCGGAATACGCACGCTCGGCAAGGTCCGCCCAATCCGCTTCGTCCGCAGGCCAGCCGTCGACCTCGATATCGAGATCCATCAGGCGGCAGGCCCCTCATAGGCCTCGACGATCCGCCCCACGATCGGGTGGCGCACGACATCGGCCGCCGTGAACCGGATCGTGCCGAAACCATCGACGCCTTCGAGCTTGTCGACCGCATCGGCCAGCCCGCTCATCCGGTCGCCGCCGGGAATGTCGACCTGGCGCGGATCGCCGCAGATGACCATTCGGCTGTTCTGCCCGAAGCGCGTCAGGAACATCTTCATCTGCTCGCGCGTGGTGTTCTGCGCCTCGTCCAGGATCACAAAGGCATCGGCCAGCGTGCGTCCGCGCATGAAGGCGATCGGCGCGATCTCGATCTCTCCGGAAGCGAGCCGCCGCTCGACCTGTTCGGGCGGCATGCAATCGTAGAGCGCATCGTAGAGTGGGCGCAGATAGGGATCGACCTTGTCCTTCATGTCGCCCGGCAGGAAGCCGAGCTTCTCGCCCGCCTCGACCGCCGGGCGCGACAGGATCAGGCGCTGGACGCTTCCGGTGATGAGCTGCGCGACGGCCTGCGCCACGGCGAGATAGGTCTTACCCGTCCCCGCCGGGCCGAGAGCGAAGATGATATCGTCGCGCACCAGGCTGCGCATATAAGTCGCCTGCGTGGCGGAGCGCGGCACGATCGTCTTGCGCCGGGTGCGGATCATGATCGGCGGCATACCCGCCCGCTCGCCCGGCTCGCCCTCGACGATCCCGTCGAGGGTCGGCTCGTCCGACATGGCGATGATCGATTCGATCAGACCCGCATCGAGATCCTGACCGATGGCGAGCTTGTCATACATCGCTCTCAATACATCGCGCGCCCGGGCGACGCTGTCTTCCGGCCCTTCGAGATGCAGCTCGTTCCCCCGCGCCGAGATGAATACGCCGAGGCGGTTTTCCACCTGCACCAGATTGGCGTCGAACTGTCCGAACAGGGCACCCAGAAGGCTCTGATTATCGAAGCTCAGATCGAGCTGGGCCCGTCGTACCTCGCGCTGAGGGACGGGAGGCTTGCTGAAGCCGATGCGCTGATCACGCTCCGGCCGGTTTGCGGGTTTTCGAGCCATGCGCTCCTTTCGTGTTCCGAAAGGGAATTTAGGAGCCTTCGCGCCGAGAGCAAGCGTCCTGCGTTGCTATTTCAGTGGATTACCGCGCCAGGCGCAGCGCGGCGAAAACATGGAAATCGCCGCTCCCGTCGCTATCGCCCAGAACTGCCTGGCCGGCTGCGGCCAGGGTCAGTCCGGGGGCGAAATCCCACGCCAGACCAGGTCCGAACAGATAAAGCTTCTGTCCGCCAAGACCTTCGCCCTGCGCGTAGAATTCTCCACCTAGCGACAGACTCGGTATTATCCGCTTGCTGACGACGGCGCCGATAAAGGGCAAATCGCCCCCATCTTCGTCGCTCGAGAAGGAATAGCCTCCCCCACCATAAAGCGACCAGTCTCCGATATCGGTCCCGATCCAGATCGGCAGGTCGAAGCCCGTCTTGCTCCTTCCCTCGCTCGCCATCCCCACGGCCAGGGTCGGCGCGATGGCGAGCGACACTTGGCCGGGTTCTCCCGCGATCAACCCGATCTTGGCCTGTATCGTCGTATCGCCGATGGCGAAGCGATCGGTTTCCAGCTGCGGCCCAAAATTCGCCACCGGCACAGTAACGCCGAGTTGAAAATTATCCGCGATCCCGACGCTCACATCGATCCCGGCTTCGCCTTCGAAATCCATGCTGGTGATGGTGCCGTCCGAATAGGCGAGGATTTCGTATTCGCCAGCCGCCAGCGTCCCCGGATCGTCCGTGGTAAAGGGAATATCCGCCAGCGCCGGCGCGGCCAGCGCCGCCAGCCCCAGGGGCGAGGTTCTTACAATGGCCTGCATGAAGCGCGGCAATCCAGACAGAGCGATGCGCTCGCTCCTGCCGAAGTGAGGCAAAGAAATTTTGTTGAATTCCATAAACGTCGCAGCCCCGAACACGCGGCGAAGATACCGCGTAACATGTGCTCGGTCGGCCCCGCGCACGTCACAAGGTGAGCGTACGATTCGACGGATGGCGAGCCGATACCGGCTACGACGAAATAGTGAAAATCCGCTTGCCGCGTTGGCGCCGTCGGAAAGTTCGCTTCCAACTGTTCCGATTGCCCCGAACCATCAATGCCGAGGCAATCTTCAATTCGCAAGATTAGGCCATTGATGGAGCAGCGTCGTCTGCCGCGAAGTCAGGACATCAACATTTGATTGGTTTTCGCTTTACACGAGGCTCTCTAAATGTTTGCAATGAATGAATTGCTTGCGAAAGGCTCGGAATGAAAAAAGCATTGTCCACCCTCATCCTTAGCTCGGCAGGCATCTTCACTTCTGCAGCAGCGCAATCGCAGTCGGTGGACGGAGCAGGAGAACAATCCTCGGCAGTCGAACCGAAATCCAATAATGACGATACGATTGTCGTTACCGGTGAATCCGACCGTGAACGCGTCAAAGAACTTGGAAAGGTCATCACCCGCCCGGCGCGTGCGAACAAGGCGATCGCTCGGTTCCACAAGCCCATCTGTTTAAAAGTTTCGGGATTACCTGCCGAAATGGCAGAACTCGTCGCCACACGCATCAAAGAAAACATTTCCTCTATTCCCGCACTCCGAATTGGGGACGAGGGATGCAAGCCGAACGCCTTCGTTGGCATTCTAAACAATGTGAACGAGACCTTCGACAGTCTTCTTGTCGAGGAAAAATGGCTTTTTACCGGTTTGTTCATTTACCAAAAGAAACGGATTTCCAAGGGTTCGGAAGCGGTTCGTGCTTGGCATGTCTTCGGCGAGCGCAATATCGACGGTACGGAAATTCCCGGGAAGCAACGCGGCGCCAGCGACGCGCAATCGATCGCCAGTTCCGCCAACAGAGTTCATTACACCGGGCGTTCCAACAGAACTCCGGTCGAGATCGCGGGAGCCGTGGTTTTGGTGGAGACGGCCGCTCTGCAAGGCAAGACTTTCCGACAGCTCGCCGATTACGCGACGATCCGCATCCTTGCTTCGGTCACCGACGAAATCGACGGTTCGCGGCCAAGTCTGCCTACAATCCTCACGCTGTTCGACCCTTCATCTGCGTACCAGCCGCCAGAGCTGAGCGAGTTCGATCGGGCCTATCTCGATGCGCTATACGAACTTCCCATCAATAGTCGCGATGCTCAAGTTATTGCCGCTGCAGGCAGGCGATATCGCGCGGCCGATCGAGTGGAAGAATAATCCGCGAAACTCTTTGCAGATATGTCCCGGAACTTTCGGATTTTGAATCGCGCGAGCACAGATAAACGCATTTACGTTCGTCGAGCAAGGATCGCGCTACGTCGTATTCGTCCTTGTTTTGAACAATTTGTCTGCAATAGGTCTCGCCATGAGACAAACGATCCAAGCCTTCGCCCTCGGCACCGCCCTGATGTTCGCTCCCGCTGCCGTTCATGCGCAGGCGGAGGTCGAACAGACCCAAGACGCCGTCGCCGATCCTGAAAATACTATCATCGTTACGGGCGAGAGCGATCGCGAAGTGGTCGAGGAGCTCGGAAAAATCATCACCCGGCCCTCGCGCGCGGGCAAGCCGATCGCTCGTTTCGATGATGCGGTCTGCGTAAAGGTATCGGGATTGCCGGACGATATGGCCGAACTGGTCGCGCAACGTATCCGCGACAACGTATCCTCCATCCGCGGCGTGTCGCTCGGCGAAGAAGGTTGCAAGCCGAATGCGTTTGTCGGGGTTCTCAACAACGTCACCCAGGCCGTCGATAATCTGCGTACCGATGAGCCGTGGCTGTTCGAAGGCCTGTTAAGCTATCAGCTTGACCGGATCTACGACGGATCGGAGGCTGTGCGCGCTTGGCATGTCTTCGACGAACGCAATATGGACGGATCGCAGATTCCGGGCAAACAACGTGGGACCAGCGGCGAGGATTCTATCGCAAGCACTATCAACATGATCGAAAATGCAAGCCGGTTCGGCAGGACGCGCGTCAATCTGACGGGCGCCGTGGTGCTGGTCGAAACGGGCGCACTCAGGGAAAAGACTTTCCGCCAGCTCGCCGATTACGCCACGATCCGCATTCTCGCTTCGGTCAGTGACGAGATCGACACGGCGCGTTCCAGCCTTCCGACGATGCTGACGCTGTTCGGTCCGCGTTCGCCCTATCAACCGACCGAGTTGAGCGAGTTCGATCGCGCCTATCTCGAATCGCTTTACGACTTGCCTGCCAATAGCCGTGACGGGCAGGTCATTGCGGCAGCCGTTACTCGGTATCGCACCAATCTCGGCATGGAAGACTGAGACGATCGATCTTCGTGTTTGACTGACGATCCTTGATTCGTGCGCTTGAATAAGTCATTCTTCCCAAAATATTTGGGGAGGAATATTCGATGCGCCGGTCCCGCTTCATTTGCCTGGTTTCGATCATTCTTTTTGGGACAGCCCCTCTCTCGGCGCAGGACACCTCGCCCGAGGACGAGATCGTCGTTATCGGCAAAGGCGAGGCCGAAGCGGTCAGGGATCTCGCCGAAAATATCACTCGCAAGTCTCGCATCGACAAACCGATTTCGCGTTTCCAAAGTCCGGTTTGCGTCAAGGTGAACGGCATGCCCATGGACATGGCTGCCATGGTCGAAGAACGCATCAGGCAGAATGTCGAGCGAGTGGGCGCAAAGGTTGGGAAGCCGGATTGCGCGATCAACGCGCTGGTGGCTTTCGTCAACGACGCGCCGGATCTCCTGACCCATCTTCGCGCCGAAGAACCTTGGCTTTTCAACGATATGCTCGAGCACGAATTCGCGCTTCTGGCTGACGAAAAAGACGGCGTGCGCGCCTGGCATACGCAGATGCTGCGCGACAAGGATGGGCGCGAAATACCAATACAGAAGATCAAACTGCCGCGTTACGGACGTGACGTCTTCATGCGCAATCTGAGAAGCTATGATTCGAGTCGGCGCCTCATTCCGATCAGCATGGAGCTCACAGGCGCGGTGGTCCTCTTCGATCTCGCTCGGATCGAAAGCAAGACTTTCCGGCAACTTGCCGATTACGCCACTTTGCGCATCCTGGCGCTGAGCGGCAGCGAGAATGTGAGCGCTGAAAGCCAGTCCATCCCTTCGATCACGACCCTGTTTGATGATCCAGGCTCGACACCTTCTGCGCTTTCGACTTTTGATGAAGCCTATCTTACCGCGCTCTATGGCGCGCCTTATTACGCCATGAGCGGTTCGCTTCAGAACGCGACACTGCGGCGCTATCGGTCAGCGAAAGGGCAGGATCTCGATCGGTAGGGCGGTGTTTTGCAGGCTCGCGCCGAAGCCAAACCGGCATCCCGCGCGTCGATCGCAATACTATTCGTAAAAATTTGAGAAGTCGTCCCGATCAACTTTTGGATCATGGGATCAAAACAAGTCAATTTCGATAATACATGATCGGACTTGCCTATCGTGAGATTCTCTATACCTTTTGATTTATCAATCTTTCGGAAGGAGAAAATGATGCGTGGATTTGGCCTCAAGCGTGTTCTTCTGGCGAGCGCCCTGATCGCTTCTCCGCTGACAGCACAGGATGCTCCTTCCGACGATGAAATCGTCGTAGTCGGCAAAACGGAAGCCGATGCGGTCAAGGATCTCGCCGAAACCATCACCCGCCGCTCGCGCGTCGACAAGCCGATTTCACGCTTCCAGGATCCGGTCTGCCTCAAGGTCAGCGGCATGCCCGAAGAAATGGCGGCGCTGGTCGAGGATCGGATCGAAGCGAATGCGAGACAGGTCGGCGCAAAGCTGGCTGAACCGGACTGCAAGATCAATACGCTGGTCGCCTTCGTGAATGACGCACCCGGCCTGTTCGAGCGTCTGCGCGAGGACGAGCCGTGGCTGTTCAACGACATGATGCGCCACGAGTTTGATCGCGTGGCCAAAGAAGACAGCGGCGTGCGCGCCTGGCACACACAGATGATGCGAGACAGCGCCGGACGGGAAATCCCGTACGAAGTGGTCTTAATCAATGGCAGACACATCGAGATGCCCGTTCTTCGCGTTTACAAAGCCAGTCGGCTTCAGATCCCTATCAGCATGGAACTCACCGGATCGGTCGTGTTGATCGATCTTGCCCATGTTTCCGGTAAGACATTCCGCCAGCTCGCCGATTACGCTTCGATGCGGATTTTGGGCATGACCGGTAGCGAACGTGTCGAAGGTTCCGATACGCGGATCCCCACGATCATGATTCTGTTCGACGAAGGTGAAACCGCTCCCGCCGGATGGACGGAATTCGATCAGGCTTATCTGACGGCTCTTTACGATACGCAGTATTATGCCCGAAGCGGTTCGGTGCGGAATATGACCCTGCGGCGCTATCGCGGCCTGATTGCAGACAAGGGTCGAACCGGCGACGAGATAGAACCTTCATGAGGCAATAGCGATCAGGCGGAGACTGGCTGTTCCTGATTAAGCTGACCGGCCATCGAATTCGGCCCAGCCTCGCCCAGCGTCACATCGATCAGATCGCCGATCGCGCAGTCTCCCTGAAACCACACACTCTGGAGCCAGGGCGACTTGCCGAGCCATTGGCCGGGGAGCTTGCCCTTGCGTTCAACCAGGACCTGGCAAGTCCGGCCTTCGGTGGCGCGATTGAAGGCGAATTGATCGCGGTTGAGGGCGGCCTGGAGGCGCTGGAGGCGCTCGTCCATGACTTCCGGCGCGATCTGGCCATCCATCGACGCGGCAGGGGTGCCGGGGCGCGGCGAGTATTTGAAGCTGAAGGCCTGCGCGTACCCAACCGTATCGACCAGCTTCAGCGTCTCTTCGAACTCGACCGCGGTCTCGCCGGGAAAGCCTACGATGAAATCGCCGCTGAGCGCGATGTCGGCGCGCGCCGCGCGGAAGCGTTCGAGCAGTTTGAGATAGCTTTCGGCGGTGTGCGAGCGGTTCATCGCCTTCAGCACCCGGTCGCTGCCCGCCTGTACCGGCAGGTGGAGGAAGGGCATCAGCTTGTCGATCTCGCCGTGCGCAGCGATCAGGGCATCGTCCATATCGGCAGGATGGCTGGTGGTGTAGCGGATGCGTGCAAGGCCATCGATCTTCGCGAGATCGCGGATCAGGCCTGCGAGGCCGACCGCATGACCGCGCTCGTCCTCGCCGCTCCACGCCGAGACGTTCTGGCCGAGCAGCGTGATCTCCTTTGCGCCCGCATCGACCAGCTTGCGCGCTTCGGTCACGAGGTCCCGATAGGGTCGGCTGATTTCCGCGCCGCGCGTATAGGGCACTACGCAATAGGTGCAGAACTTGTCGCAACCTTCCTGCACGGTGAGAAAGGCGTTCGGCGTCACGCGCCTGCGCTCTGGCAGGGCCGCGAATTTCGCGATCGCGGGCATGTCCGTATCGGTCGCCCGCTCGCCCTTCACTGCCCGGTCGAGCATATCCGGCAGGCGGTGATAGGCCTGCGGGCCGACCACCATGGAAACGGCGGGCGCGCGCGCCATGATCTCCTCGCCCTCGGCCTGCGCGACGCAGCCCGCGACCGCAATCAGCGGTTCCTTCCCCGCCGCCCGGCCCGCCTTGGTCAGGCGACCGATGTCGGAATAGACCTTCTCCGCCGCCTTTTCGCGGATGTGGCAGGTGTTGAGGACGACGAGGTCGGCCTCCTCCCCTTCCGGCGCAGGAGCGATGCCGCGCTCGGCCAGCATCTCGGCCATGCGCTCGCCGTCATAGACGTTCATCTGGCAGCCGAAGGACTTGACCCGGTAGGTCTTGGGGGAATTTGTCTGTTTCATGAGTGGCGCGCCAATACCCGAGGGAGGCGCTCCTTTCAACGAAAAGGGCGGCACCTGGCCGCCCTTCCCTCGTCGCTATTCGTGAGGCTTACGAAACGGTCGCCTTCACGATCTTGCCCGGCTCCTTGGGCGGCTCGCCCTTGGGCAGGGCGTCGACGTGTTCCATGCCGCTCTCGACCTGGCCCCAGACGGTGTACTGGCCGTCGAGGAAATGCGCGTCGTCGAAGCAGATGAAGAACTGGCTGTTTGCGCTATCGGGCACCTGCGTGCGGGCCATCGAGCAGGTGCCGCGTACATGCGGTTCGGCGTTGAATTCGGCCTTCAGGTCGGGCTTGTCGCTGCCGCCCATGCCGGTGCCGGTCGGATCGCCGCCCTGCGCCATGAAGCCGGGGATCACGCGGTGGAACACCACGCCGTCGTAAAAGCCTTCGCCGACGAGTTCGGTGATGCGCTCGACATGGCCGGGCGCGAGATCGGGCCGCAGCTTGATGACCACGTCCTTGTTTTCGCCGTCTCCGGTGTCGAGCGTGAATGTGAGAGTGTCGGCCATCGTGTGTGTCTCCTGATGAATATGTGGCCGCCTACATAGGCGCTCGGGCCCTGATGTCACCCTCTCGCTTGCCATCCGCGTCCGACTGCCTAGAGCGGGCCGCATGGCAGACGATGCTCTCCTCGACGACGACCGGCTGACGGACGACCTGCCCGAGGATGGCGGCCGTCCGGACGACCGCATCGACGACGAGCGGATGGACGAGGAGAACACGCTCAAGCCGCAATTCGTCCGCCGGGTGGAGGATGCGCTCGAGGAAGGCGACGATGGCGCGGTCTACGACCTGGTCGAACCGCTTCACCCCGCCGATGTCGCCGATCTGCTCGAACTGTTCGACCGCGAGGATCGGCGCAAGCTCGCCTCCGCCATCACCGATCTGATGACCGGCGACGTGGTCGCCGAATTGAACGATTACGTCCGCGACGACATGATGGAGGATCTGCCCGCGGCCAGCGTGGCGCAGATCGCCGAACAGCTCGAGACCGACGACGCCGTCCAGCTGATCGAGGATCTGGACGAGGAAGACCAACAGGCGATCCTCGCCGAGCTGGACGACGAAGATCGCATCGCGATCGAAAGCGCGCTCGCCTATCCCGAGGAGACCGCCGGGCGCCTGATGAGCCGCGAACTGGTCGCGGTGCCCGAGCATATGAGCGTGGGCGATCTCATCGATTTCCTGCGCGACGGGCGCGATCTGCCGCAGGATTTCTTCGAGGTTTTCGTGGTGGACGAACGGCATCACCCGGTCGGCACCTGCCAGCTCTCGTGGATATTGCGCACGCCGCGCAGCGTCGCGCTCGCCGACGTGATGAAGCGCGACCAGACGCTGATCCCCGCCATGCTCGACCAGGAAGAGGTCGGCAATATGTTCCAGAAATACGCTCTCATTAGCGCCGCCGTGGTGGACGAGAGCGGGCGGCTGGTCGGCCAGATGACAGTGGACGACGTGGTCCACATCATCGCCGAGGAAGCCGGCGAGGACGCGCTGCTAATGTCCGGCGCAGGCGATGGCGACATCAACGAGCCGATCCGCGACGCCTATTCCGCGCGCGTGCGCTGGCTGGTCGCCAATCTGGGCACGGCCCTGCTCTCCAGCTTTATCATTGCCCTGTTCGGCGCGGCTATCGAACAATTGGTTGCGCTCGCCGTGCTCATGCCGATCGTCGCCAGTATCGGCGGCAATGCGGGCACCCAAACCATGGCGGTGACGGTCCGCGCCATCGCGATGAACCAGCTCACCCGATCCAACACGAGGCGGATCCTGTGGCGCGAACTGCGCGTCGCGATGCTGAACGGCGTCACCATCGCGGTGCTGATCGGGCTGGCGACGGGGGTATTCTTCACTCCCCTGCTGGGCGGTGTGATTGCGGCGGCGATGGTGGTGAACGTGCTGGTGGCAGGGCTTGCGGGCGTCCTCGTCCCTGTCATCTTCGATCGGCTGGATCAGGATCCGGCGGTTGCGTCGAGCGTGTTCGTGACGATGATTACCGATTCCATGGGCTTCTTCGCGTTTCTCGGCCTGGCGGTCGCGAGCGGCGTGGTGGGATGACAATCGGTCGTCAGTTCCCATATCGGACTCGATGCCGCTCAACCTCACCAAGATCGCCTTTGGCGCGAAAAGCTATGCCGATATCGAAAGCTGGTTCGCCAATCGCCCGCGCATGAGCGTGAACACCCGCTATCGCCCCACGCGGTGGGAGGAATGCATCGGCGGATCGCTGTTCTGGATCCACGAGCACAATCTCGTCGCGCGCAGCCCGATCATCGGCTTCACCGAACAGGACAATGGCCACTGGTTCATCGACCTCGAACCCAAGCTGATCCCGGTGCTTCCGAAGCCCAAGCGCGCGCATCAGGGCTGGCGCTATCTCAAGGGCGAGCCTCCTCGCGATCTCAAGGATGGCGAGGAAGTGGGCGACGTGATCCCCGGCAAGATCGCGACCAAGCTGCAAAGGCTCGGACTGATTTAATTGGAACGGGACCGCTCCCTTACCCGTTGAAGGGAAAAGGAGATTTGAAAAATGCCCGAACGCCAGTCCCGCCATCCAGACAACGAATTGATCGCCGACATCACGGAAGGCGCAACGCCTTCGCAGTCCGGTTCGTCCGGCGGCGAGGTTAATCGCCGGGTCGGCAAGCGTGCCGAATTGAACGGTGCAACGGATCCCGCCAATCGCGAACCCGAAGTGGGATCGGATAATCCCGCTCAGGACGCGCAGAAGGGCCCGAAGACCCGCGCGGCGATCCAGGAAAACCGGAACAGCTGATTGTCGACAGGATCGACGATACAACGCCCCGCCCTCACTCGGCGGGGCGTTTCGCATGTCAGGCGGGAATTTTCTCCGCCACGCGCTTCAGCGCATCGCGATAGACTTGCGGCGACTGCGCGCCGGGGATCATGAAGGCGTTCTCCACCACCATGGCGGGCACGCCGGTTACATTGAGATCGTAGGCCGCGTGTTCCTCGGCCCGGACCTTGTGCGCCCATTCCTTGCTGTCGAGTGCCTCTCCGGCGGCCCCGCGATCGAACCCGGTTTCTTCCGCCACGTCGAGCAGGACGTCCGTTTCCCCGATCGGACGGCGCGCGTTGAAGTGCGCTTCGAACAGAGCGAGTTTGAGAGCGGTCTGGCGGTCATGACCATGCACTTCGCCCGCCCAGACCAGCAGCTTGTGCGCGGCGAAGGTGTTCCACATCATCGCGTCCGGTGCGGGCTCCTCGCCCTCGTAATCGAGCGACACGCCAGCCGCCTCGGCCGCTGCGCGCATCTGGCCCTGCACGTCGCGCGACTGTTCCAGCGTGCGGCCGTATTTGCGCGCGATATGCGCAGTGCGCTCCTCGCCCTCTTCCGGCATGTCGGGGTTCAGCTCGAAAGCATGCCAGCGCAGGTTCGCCGCGATCTCGCCTTCGAGGCTATCGAGCGCCTGTCTGAGATTGCCCCAGCCGACCAGACACCACGGGCACATGACATCGGACCAGATGTCGATCGTCAGCGTGCGGGGTTCGGTCATTTTTCGCTCCACCAGGTCAGCAAATGCGTCGCGATCGCCTCGCGCGGAGGCTTGGCGAAGGCCGCGTCGGGCCCGCCTTCGAGCGCGGCCTTGACCTCGCCGCGCGTGAACCAGCGCAGTTCGGCCAGCTCGGTCTCGTCCATCGTCAACGCGTCATCGTCGGCAAAGGCGTGGCAGCCGATCATCAGCTGGCTCGGAAACGGCCAGGGCTGGCTGGCAACGTAAGTGACATCGCGCACCACGACGCCGCTTTCCTCCAACACCTCGCGCGCGACCGCCTCCTCGATGCTCTCGCCCGGCTCCACGAAACCGGCGAGCGCGGAGAAGCGGCCCTCGCCCCAGCCGAGCCCACGCCCCAGCATCAGGCGGTCTTCATGTTCCACCAGCATGATCGTGACGGGATCGGTGCGCGGAAAATGCTGCGCGCCGCAATTCGTGCAATTGCGCTGCCAGCCGCCTTTGGCGATTTGCGTCGCCCCGCCGCACTGGGCGCAGAAGCGATGCCGCGCGTGCCAGTCCACCAGACTGCGCGCGCCGCCATAGACCGCGAGGTCGTCGGCCGAGAGCGCGGCCATCGCCGCCCACAAAGCCGGATTGGCCATGCGCGGCGCGCTGTCGCCCCGGGGCGGGACACAGGCGAAACAGGGCCGGTCTCCATCCAGCCCGAGAAAGACCAGTTCGGCATCTTCGGGAGCCTCGGCGAGGCTGGTCCAGGCAAGCGCGCCTGTATCGTCCACGCCCGGCATCAGGCCGTCGAGCGCGAGCAGCCGCGCGCGCCAGCCCATAATGCCTGCCAAGCGCTCGGGATCGGCCCGAACGTGGTCGGCGCGGTCGATCCGCGATCCGGTGAAGGCCAGAGGAGACGAAGCCGCCACCGCGATCAGGCCGCCGCCCGCATGGCAGTAAGGTCAGACACCACCGCGGCGGGGAAGCCTTCATGGATCGGATAGGCTTCGGACGGCATATACTGCGTGAACAGGGCCGCGCGCAGATCGGCGGCGAAATTCACGAAGGCGACCGTACCCGCCGCGCCGCCCCAACCGTAGGAGCCTTCGCTAACGCGGCCGCCCGCGCCATAACCTTGGCCAGCGACCCACGTGCCTTCGGTAGTGGCGGTTTCAGGCAGGATGTTCGACGTGCCGAGCTTGACCGCCGCCTCGCTCATCACGCGCGTCCCGTCGATCGCGCCGTATCCCAGCAGCATGCGCAGGAAGCGGTCGTAATCGCGGGGCGACGAGACCAGGCCAGCCCCGCCGAAGGGGAAGGACGGCTCGTCCAGATAGATGGAGGCGCGTGCGGGATCGATCGGAATCGGCACACCGTTGACGATACCGTAATTGGTCGTGAAACGCCCGATCTCGCTCTGCGGGACGCGGAACCAGGTGCTGGTCATGCCGGTAGGCTGGAAAATCCGCTCGTCGAGGAAGCGATCGAACGGCATCCCGCTAGCGACTTCGATCACGCGGCCCATCAGGTCGAGCCCGACCGAATAGCTCCATTTCGATCCCGGCTGAAGTACCAGTGGCATCTCGGCCAGCCGGTCCGCGAAAGTGTCGAGACCTTGTACCGCAGGCGCGCGCCCGAGCCCCGGGATCGGCAGGCGGCTTACCTGGCCGGGCACGATCCCGTGCTGGACGTAGGCCTGCGAGATCGGGCCTTTCTGAACGATATTGTAGCCGAGCCCGGCAGTGTGGGTCAGCAATTGGCGGATGGTGATCGGGCGTTCGGCGGGCACGGTATCGGTCAGCGATCCGTCATAGGTCCGCTGAACGCGCATATCGGCGAATTTCGGCAGGATTTCAGCGAGCGGCTGGTCGAGGCCCAATTTGCCCTCGTCGATCAGGATCATCGCAGCCATGCCGGTGATCGGCTTGGTCATCGAATAGATGCGATAGAGCGAATCGATATCGGCGCGCTGGCTCTGCCCGATGGCCAGCGTGCCCTTCGCAATCGTGGTCGGTGCCTGTTGCCCCCAGCCGAGCGTGGCGACCATGTTGGCGACCTTGCGCTCGTCGACATATTTATCGACCATTGCGGCGACCGACGGCCACATCGCGCGCATCGCGTTGCTTGCCGCCGCCTTGTCCTGCGCGAACAGCGCCGGTGCGCCGGAAAGGGCAGCGCCCGCGCCGAGAAGAGCTCCTCCGCGCAGCAGCGCGCGGCGGGAAAAGGCAGTGTCGAAGTCGCGATAGGCCAAGTCGTGTTCCTCTCTGACGGTCAGGGCTTTTGCCCTCTACGCGCGGCACTGTGAACGATGGATTGCGGATTGCAACCCGTTCGACCGGGGTATCGAGCCCTTGCGCCGCGCGCCGTGTTGCCTATCTACGACACATGCTGAACATCATTTCTTTCCTGCTCGGACTTCTCTCGCTGGTCATCGTGATCCCTTCGACCATTCCTCTGCTTGGCTGGGGAAACTGGTTCGCCCTGCCGCTGATCGTGGCGGGCGTGGTGGCCGGGCAATTGTCATCCAAGCGCTCGGGCCGCAATTTCTGCCTGATCGTGCTGCTCGTCGCGGTGATCCGGCTGTCGCTCGGCGGCGGGATTATCTGACGCGGGATTTTCAGGCGCGGAGTCAGGCCAGCGCGAGCCGCGCGGCCTTTGCATAAAGCGTCGGTAGGCCGGCAGCCTCGATCCGGTCGATCGGCCACCATTCGCCTTCTCCCAGAGGGACGGACCCGCGCACGACCGACAATTCCAGGTCGAAATGCGTGAATCCATGGCGCACCAGGCCGAGCATCTCGCCCTCTTCCCCTCCGAGGCCATCGCCCCGCGCGGACCAGCCGTCATCGGGCAGAGCGCGCATGCCGCCGAGCATGCCCTTGCCCGGACGCGTTACCAGCCAGACCACCGGCCCTTCCGGTCCCTCACGCTCGATCCACCAGGCGCGGCCCTGTCTCAGCGGTTTCGCTTTCTTCGCCGGTTTGACGGGAAAGCGCGCCGGATCGCCTGCGATCCTGCCCTCGCAATCGCCCGCCAGGGGGCAGAGCAGGCATTTCGGATCGCGCGTCGTGCAGATGGTTGCGCCCAAATCCATCATGCCTTGCGCAAAATCGCCCGCGCGCCGGTCGGGCGTGATCATATCCGTCTTGGCCCGGATCGATTTGCGCGCGCCGGGCAGAACCTCGTCGATCGCGAACAGGCGCGAAACCACGCGCTCGACATTGGCGTCCACCACAACGGCACGCTGCCCGAACGCGATCGCCGCCACCGCAGCCGCGGTATAAGCGCCGAGCCCCGGCAATTCGCGCAGGCCCTTTTCCGTCTCGGGAAAGCCGCCGCGCTGCGCCACCGCGCGCGCCGCCTTCACCAGATTGCGCGCCCGCGAATAATATCCCAGCCCCGCCCACGCGGCCATGATCTCCTCTTCCGGCGCGGCGGCCAGATCGTCGATGGTGGGCCAGCGATCGGTAAAGGCGTGGAAATACGGTTTCACCGCCGCGGTGGTGGTCTGCTGCAGCATGACTTCCGACAGCCAGACGCGATAGGGATCGTTCGGCGGCTCACCCGGCTGCGCTCGCCACGGCAGCACGCGCGCATGATCGTCGTACCAGGCGAGAAGATGGGCTGCGATGCTGGAGGTCACGCCGGTCCTATGGCATAAGCCATTGCGTAATGGAAAGCGACGACACCCCGGCCAAGACGCCCACTCCTCCGCGGACCGATGCCAAACCGCGCAAGAAAGCCAAATTCCGCGAATATCATCGCCCGCGCGGCGGGCCGGCGCGCGCCGTTTCCGACCTGATGCCCCAGATCGGGCGCACTGCCTTTCGCCGCTTCGGCTTCGTCCAGTCCTCGGTCGTCACGCGCTGGCCGGAAATCGTCGGTACGACGCACGCGAGGGTCTGCGCGCCCGAATCGATCCGCTTCCCTCCCGGTGAAAAATCGGAGGGCGTGCTCCAGCTCGTCGTCAGCCCAGCGCACGCTCCGCTGATCCAGCACGTGATTCCCGAAATCATGGAGCGGGTGAACACCTTCTTCGGCTATCGCGCAGTGGCGCGGGTCAAGATGCGGCAAGGTACGGTTAGGCCACCCGAAGACATGGCAAAGACCAAGGCGCCGCCTTCGCTCAAGCCCATTCCGATGGAATTGGGCGAAAGCCTGCGCGATATCGGCGATCCGGAATTGCGCACTGTGCTCGAATCGCTGGCGCGCAGTTTCGGCGATTGAACAGGATGATGCGAGATATGACGACGAAATTTCGCGGTCGCAAACTGGCCGCCCGGATCGGATCGGCACTGGCCGCGCTGGCTCTGGTGGGCACCGGCGCGGCGGCGCTGGCGCAGAATTGGGGGGCCACAATTGTCGAAAGCGATAACGGGCATCGCATCGGCAACCCCAAGGCCAAGACCAAACTCGTCGAATTCATGAGCTACACCTGCTCACACTGCGCAGATTTCGCGCGCGAAGGCGATGCGGCGATCAAGCTTGGTTATCTGCCCAAGGGCGATGTCAGCTACGAGATCCGCCATCTGCTGCGCGATCCCTTCGATCTGACCGCAGCGCTGCTGACGCATTGCGGCGATCCGAAGAAATTCGCGGGCAATCACAACGCCATCATGCTGAACCAGGACGCCTGGTTCGAAAAGGGCCGCAAGACCACGCGCGCTCAACAGGCGCGCTGGCAGTTCGGATCGAACGGGGCACGGCGTCAGGCCATCGCCAGCGATCTCGGCTTTTACGAGCTGATGGAAAATCGCGGCTATTCCCGCGCCGAACTCGATCGCTGCCTGACCGACGAAGCGAAGGCCAACGCGCTTGCCGAAGCGAGCCAGGCCGATGTCGAGAAATACGGGCTGCAAGGCACGCCGAGCTTCGTGATGAACGGAACGCTCCTCGATGGCGTGCACAATTGGGCCGCGCTTCGCCCGGTGCTCGACAAGCGGCGCTAGTCGGGGCTTCCCGCTCTTTCCAGCGGAGCCATCGCTGGCTAGAAGCGGCCTGCATTTCGTATTTCACATTTCAGGACTTCGTATGACTCGCATCCGCTCCTTCGCTCTTGCCGCCCTCGCCGCTCCGCTGACTCTCGCGATCGCCGCCTGCGATTCCACCGATGCGGCCGACGAAGAAGCGCTGTCGGGCGAACCGGTCGCCGCGGTCGAAGCGCCAGCGGGCACGAACTGGGTGGACACCGTGCAGGTGACGGATTCCGACGGGTATCTGCTCGGCAATCCGGATGCGCCGATCAAATTGATCGAATACGCTTCGCTGACCTGTCCCGCCTGCGCAGCCTTTGCGCAGAACGGGGCGGATCAGCTCAAGGAAGATTACGTCGCCACCGGCAAGGTCAGCTACGAATTGCGCAACCAGATTCACGGTCCGCACGATCTGATCCTGGCTCAGATGGTCCGCTGCGGTGCGCCCGAGACCTATCACCCGCTGTCCGATCAGGTTTGGAAGAACCTGGAGGAAGTGCTGAATCCGGTATTCGAACGTCAGGAGCAATTCGGTCAGGCGCTCTCGCTGCCCGAAGATCAGCGTTTCGTTCAGGCTGCAGGTGTCGCGGATTTCTACGATTTCTTCGCCGCGCGTGGCCTCAGTGAGGACCAGGCGCGCACCTGCCTTGCCGATTTTTCCGCTATGGAAGCTATCGCGGAACGCTCCGAAACCCAGTCGCGTGAGCTGGATGTGACCGGCACGCCGAGCTTCTTCCTCAACGGTCGCAAGCTCGAACTCGAACCGACTGCTCCCTGGCCCCAGATCGAACAGCGGCTCCAGCAGGCCGGCGCGCGCTAAGCGGGATCGATGCAGCTCGGCAAGCTCAGGCTCAGCGGCTTCAAGAGCTTCGTCGAGCCTGCCACGCTGAGCATCGAGCCGGGGCTGACCGGCGTCGTCGGCCCGAATGGCTGCGGCAAGTCCAACCTTCTCGAAGCGATCCGCTGGGTCATGGGCGAAAACTCGCCCAAGAGCATGCGATCGGGCGGGATGGAGGATGTCATTTTCGCCGGCACCGCCACGCGCCCGCCGCGCGATTTCGCGGAGGTCGTCCTGTCGGGGACGCGCTCGGATGGCGACGAGCTGGAAGTCGTGCGCCGGATCGAACGCGGTGCGGGATCGGCCTATCGCCTGAATGGGCGCGACGTGCGCGCGAAGGACGTCGCACTGATCTTCGCCGATGCGGCCACCGGGGCGCATAGTCCCGCACTCGTCAGCCAGGGCAAGATCGCGCAGGTCATAGCCGCCAAGCCGACCGAGCGGCGGCAGATGCTGGAAGAAGCGGCGGGGATTGCGGGCCTCCATGTCCGCCGTCGCGATGCCGAGAGCAAATTGCGCCAGACCGAGGCCAATCTGGCGCGCCTCGAAGATTTGATGGCGGGGCTCGACAGCCAGATCGCCTCGTTGAAGCGACAGGCGCGTCAGGCCGAACGCTACGGCGAATTGTCCGAACAAATCCGCACCGCCGAAGCGCGGCTGGTCTTCGTGCGCTGGCGCGATGCCGCGCGGGCGGCGGACGAGGCGAAAAAGGCCGCGAAGGGCGCCGAAGCGCAGCTTCTGGCGGCGCAATCCGATAGCGACGCGGCGCAGAAGGCGCAGCGTCTTGCCGCCGAAAAGCTGGCGGCGGCGCGCGAGGAACTGGCCGACCGGCGCGACGATGCCACTGCGCATGGCCACCGGATGGCGGCACTCACCAACCAGCTCGAAACCGCCGAACAGCGCCTCGCCGATCTGGACCGCCAGACGGCACGCCTCGAAGAGGATCGCGGCGAGGCGGACCGCTTGACGCGCGATGCCGCCGAGGCGCTGGCGCGGCTCGACAAGGAACTGGCAGCGAACGAGAAAGCGCTGGCCGAGGACGAGGCGATGCGCCCGACCCTCGCGGCGCGCGCCGAAGATGCCGAACGTGCCAGCCGCGCCGCCGAACTGGCTTTGGCGAATGCGACGGCGGATCTGGCCGGCGTCGAGGCCGAATGGCGCGTGGTCGAAGCGGAAATCGCACAAGCGCGCGTCCGGCTTGATCGCACTCTAAGCGAAGGACGCCGCATGGCCGACCAGCGCGCGGCGCTTGCCCGGCAGGATGGTACGGATGCGGTGGCCCAAGCCCGCGAAGCTGCCGAAGGCGCTGCAACGCAACTGCAAGCGCATCGCAAGGCGCTCGAAGCCATGCGGGAACGCAAGGCAGCGCTCCAGACCGCGCGCGACGAGGCCGCCAGTGCCCTTTCGGAAGCGCGTGCCGAACTATCCGGAGTGGAGCGCGAATGGCAGGCGCTGACTCGCGATCGCGAGGCACGTCAGCGGGCGGCGGCGAAGCGATCGGGCCGCGGGCCGGCAATCGATTCGGTGCGCGCCGAACCGGGATTCGAGCGTGCTTTGGCAGCGGCATTGGGCCGCGATGGGAGGGCCCTGCTCGGATCGCCCGAGGGGGAAGAGGGGCGCTACTGGACCGGGGGCGAGACACAGCACCGCCTCGACGATGCCTTGCTCGACCATGTGGCGGACTGCCCCAGCGAGCTCGCGGCGCGCCTGGCTCTGGTGCACGTTGCGCAAAGCGACGATGGCCGCGCGCTGGAGCCGGGAGAATGGCTCGTCACTCTCAAAGGGCATTTGCGGCGCTGGGACGGTCTGGTTGCGCGCGGCGAAGGGGCGGCGGATGCGGCGCGGCTGGAAGCGGAAAATCGCCTGGCCGAGCTTGACGCCGCGCTCCCGCCCTTGCGCGAGACGGCCAGGGAAGCGGAAACGCGCGAGGCCGCAACGCGCGATGAGCTGGCGCAGCTGCAGCGCGATCTGGTCGCCGCCGAACGCCAATCCGCCGCCGCTTCCGACGCCGAACGGCAGGCCCTGCGCGCGCTCGACCAAGCCGAAGCGGCACGTGAGCGCGTGACGGCGCGCCTTGCCGAATTGGACGCCGCGGCATCCGAACACGAGGAGCGGCTCGACAGCGCGCGCGCCGATCTTGCCGAAGCGGAGGCCAAGCGCAGCGCCCTGCCCGATCCATCTGCGGGGCGGGACAAGCGCGATGCCGCACGCGATCGCAACGAAGCTGCGCGCGCCGCGATGCAGGGCGCCGCTGTAGCGCTCGCCGCGCACGATCAGGCGCTGGCAGTCGCGCGCGAGCGGACGGCGGGGCAGCGTTCCGACATGGCGGGCTGGCAGGCACGATCGGGCGATGCGGCGCGGCGCCTGTCCGACATGGCGCGGCGGCTGGAGGAGATCGGCGAGGAGCGTGCGGCGATCGCCGTCAAGCCCGAAGGCCTGATGCGCGAAATCGAGCAGGGCGATGCCGTGCGCGCCCGGCTTTCGGAAGAGCTGGACAAGGCCGAAGCCGCCCTGTCGCAGGCGCAGGCGGCGGGCGAGGAAGCGGACCGCGCCTTCGCTGCTGCCAACGAAGCGCTGGCCGCCGCCCGCGAAGAGCGCGCCGGGCTTTCCGCGCGTGCCGAAAACCAGGAATTGCGCCGGATCGAAATGGGCCGGGTTTCGGGCGAGCGTTTCCAGTGCCCGCCCCCGCTCCTGCCCGAACGGTTCCAGTTCGAGGAGGAGTCCCTGCGCTCCGCCGAGACGGAGAGCGAGGAGATGGACCGCCTCAGCGCCAGTCGCGAACGCATCGGCCCGGTCAATCTGGTCGCCGCCGACGAGCTTGCGCGGATCGAGGGCGAGCACGGTGCCAATGCCGAGGAACAGGCCGAGCTGGCCGAAGCGGTCGCACGGTTGCGTGGCTCCATCGGCAGCCTCAATCGCGAAGGTCGAGAGCGGTTGAAGGCGGCGTTCGAGGAAGTGAACGAACATTTCCAGCGCCTGTTCGCGCAGCTTTTCGATACGGGCAATCTGCCCGGCGACAGCGGCGGCAAGGCGCATCTGGCCCTGATCGACAGCGACGACGTGCTCGAAGCCGGGCTTGAAATCTTTGCCCAGCCGCCCGGCAAGCGCCTGCAATCGCTGACGCTGCTTTCAGGCGGAGAGCAGGCGCTGACAGCCGTGGCGTTGATCTTCGCCCTGTTCCTGACCAATCCGGCCCCGATCTGCGTGCTGGACGAAGTCGACGCGCCGCTGGACGATGCCAATATCGACCGGTTCTGCGACCTGCTTGACGCCATGGTGAAGCAAACCGACACCCGTTACCTGATCGTGACGCACAACGCCGTGACGATGAGCCGGATGCATCGCCTGTTCGGCGTCACCATGATCGAGAAGGGGATCAGCCGCCTCGTCAGCGTCGATCTCGGCGGCGCGGAAGATCTGCTGGCGGCGGAATAGAGACCTTTGCCACGCTCCCCCGAGCTCCATTGATCGCAGCACTCGACCCGCCCGCCCCCCGATGCCTCATTTTTGACAGATTCGTTCATCCGGGCGACAGGCCGCGATGGCACCCGGCCCCCTTTCTCTCGAAGCACGGCCCAGGCGCCGCATTTCCGTTCGTGAAGGAGCAAGCCATGAACACACTCACCGCCGCGCCCCGCGCGCTTGCCATCGCCGCCGCGATCGCCCTTCCCGCCACCGGGCTTCACGCCCAGCAGCAGAGCGTCCAGCCCGAAACGGTCGATGTCTATGGCTCGGCCCTCGTGGAAGGGCCCGATGTCGAGGGGATCATCTCCGCCCGGCGCGACAATCGTATCCGAATCACCGCCGATGACGGCACGAACACCGTGGTCACGATCGACCAGGAAACGCGGGTCAAGGGCAAGGGCGGCTTTCTGGGCCTCGGCAACAAGGACATGGCCGCCGATGCGCTGGTCAACGGCCTGCCGGTCAGCGTCGAAACCCTACAGACCGCGGATGGCGAGCTGGTCGCGAGCGCGATCGATTTCCGCAACGAGGATCTCGAATTCGCCTCGATGATCCAGCGCGGCACCGCTCAGGGTTTCGCCGAGCAGACCGCCGCCACCGATGCGCTGCGCAGCCGCGTGGGCGACATCGACCAGTATAATGTGAAGGGCACGACCAATGTGTTCTTCGACACCGGCAAGGCCCAGCTTTCGGGGCAGGCGCAGGCCGATCTTTGTGCCGCCGCCGCGCAGGCCGACAGCACGGACAACGCCCTGCTGCTGGTGGTGGGATACACCGATTCGACCGGCGATTACGAATTCAACCAGGAATTGAGCGAGAAGCGCGCCGCGCGCGTGGTCAATTATCTCCAGCAGCAATGCGGCTGGAAGCCCTACCGGATGCTGACGCCGACCGGCATGGCCGAAGCCGATCCCCTGGCCGACAATTACACCGAGCAGGGCAAGGCACAGAACCGCCGCGTGGCGGTGAACATCCTCGTGAGCAAGAGCGTCGACGGGCTGTAAGACGGTTTCAAGACCGGACTGGCGGGGGCGGAAGCGATTCCGCCCCCGCTTCGTATCCGGATCTCTGTCGAAAGGCCGCGCGCGCAGCCGGGGCCGGGTGGGATCAGGCCGCCAGAGCGGCGCGCAGATCGTCCCGTATGGCCTTGAGGCGCGGGAGGATTTCGGACACGTCCTCTGCGCCCTTGCTCGCAGCCGCGCTTTCGCCCCGCGGGGCCGATGAGGTATCTTCAGCCGAACGATTGCCCTGCTCGCGAAGCGCCGCCTGCGCACCTTTCAGCGTATAGCCGTCACGATTGACCAGCCGGTCGATCCGCTCGATCAGGGCGATATCGGCAGGGCGGTAATAGCGGCGATTGCCGCTGCGCTTCAGCGGCTGAAGCTGCGCAAACTGCTGCTCCCAATAGCGCAGGACGTGTTGCTTGATGCCGAGCGCGCGGGCGACCTCTCCGATGGTGCGCAGGGCGCCGTCATCCTTGCCGTCTTCGAATGTGGCGTCGAATTCAGCCATGCGTCCCTCCCGGCAAGCGCGATCACCCTTGGGCGATGCGGTCCTTCAACAATTGGCTGGCGCGGAAAGTCAGCACGCGGCGCGAGGTGATCGGAACTTCGACCCCGGTCTTGGGATTGCGGCCGACGCGCTCGTTCTTGTCGCGCAGCACAAAACTGCCAAAGCCGGAGATCTTCACGTTCTCGCCATCGCTCAGCGCGTCGCACATATTCTTCAGGATCGCTTCGACCATGTCGAGCGATTCCGCACGGCTGAAACCCATCTTGCGATTGATGGTCTCAGCCAGATCGGCGCGGGTTAATGTGCCCACGGAGCGCATGTCGCTTCCTTTC
Source organism: Erythrobacter sp. A6_0 (assembly GCF_017744235.1). Lineage (NCBI taxonomy): Bacteria > Pseudomonadati > Pseudomonadota > Alphaproteobacteria > Sphingomonadales > Erythrobacteraceae > Erythrobacter > Erythrobacter sp. A6_0. The sequence goes on along the minus strand of NZ_JAGHQR010000001.1, from coordinate 253,702 downwards.
CTAACAGGTGCGACCCTGTATCGATTAACCTAAGTCTATAGGCGCAGGGTACGAAAGCTGCAACCAAAGGGGCCGAAGCGTCCCGAAATGGTCACATGCGTGCGAGCGCGGCACCCCAGGTGAAGCCGCCGCCCATCGCTTCGAACAGGACGAGATCGCCCTCTTTCACACGCCCGTCGCGCACCGCCACATCGAGCGCGAGCGGAACCGAGGCGGCCGAAGTATTGGCGTGGCGATCCACGGTGACGACCACCCTTTCCGCCGGCAGGCCCAATTTGCGCGCCGTCGCATCGAGGATGCGCGCATTCGCCTGATGCGGGACCACCCAGTCGATCTGGTCGACCGCGATACCGGCCTCCTCGATCGTTTCCCTCAGGACTTCGGCGAGATTGACGACCGCGTGGCGGAAAACTTCGCGCCCGCGCATTCTGAGCTTGCCGACCGTGCCGGTGGTCGACGGGCCGCCATCGACATAGAGCAATTCCTTGTGCGCTCCGTCGGCATGCAGCTTGCTGGCAATGATGCCCGGGCCGTCTTCCGCGACCTCGCGCGCCTCTAGAACGACTGCCCCCGCCCCGTCGCCGAAGAGGACGCAGGTGGTGCGGTCCTCCCAGTCGAGAATGCGGCTGAAGGTTTCCGCGCCGATCACAAGCGCCTTTTTCGCCATGCCCGTGCGCAGCAGCGAATCGGCCGTCGCCAGTGCGTAGAGGAAGCCGGAACAGACCGCCTGCACGTCAAAGGCCACGCCGCTATTGCAGCCCAGCGCGTGCTGGACCTGCGTGGCGGTGGCGGGAAAGGTGTGGTCGGGCGTTGCCGTGGCAAGGACGATCAGGCCGATCTCGCTCGCTTCGACACCCGCAGCGTCGAGCGCACGGCGCGCGGCTTCGGTGGCGAGGCTGGAGGTGGTCTCGTCCTCTTCGGCGAGATGGCGCTGGCGGATGCCGGTGCGCTCGACGATCCACTCGTCGGACGTGTCGATCCGCTCCGCCAGATCGGCATTGGTAACGACCTGGCGCGGCAGAGCCGAGCCGGTGCCCGTCAGAACCGAGCGAATCACTTCGCGTTTCCGGTCGCCGCGAAGCCGGTGTCCGACACTTCGCCCAGATCGTGGGCGATGCGGTTGACGATATCGTCTTCGAGCAGGCGTGCAGCGACCTTCACCGCATTGGCCACGCCCTTGGCATTGGCGCTGCCATGGCTTTTGACGACCACGCCATTGAGGCCGAGGAAGACGGCACCGTTGTGATTGTTCGGATCGAGATGGTGCTTCAGCAACTCGGTCGCCGGGCGCGAGACGAGGAAACCGACCTTGGACCGGATCGAGGAGCTGAAGGCCTGCTTCAGCAGATCGGTGACGAAGCGCGCCGCGCCTTCGATGGCCTTGAGGGCGATATTGCCGGAAAAGCCATCGCACACCACCACGTCGCACTGGCCGCGATTGATCTTGTCGGCTTCCACGAAGCCTTCGAAATCCATCGCCAGGCCGGTCGCCGCCCGCAGGCGGTTGGCGGCTTCCTGGATATCCTCGGTGCCCTTGGTCTCTTCGGTGCCGATATTGAGCAGGCGCACGCGCGGACGCTCGCGCCCCGTCACGATGCGCGAATAGGCGGCGCCCATGATCGCGAACTGGACGAGATTGCGCGCGTCGCATTCGCGATTGGCGCCCAGATCGAGCATAATCACGTCGTCGTCGGTCAGCGTGGGAAGCAGCGCGGCCAGCGCGGGCCGGTCGAGCCCCGGCATGGTGCGCAGGGCAAGCTTGCTCATCGCCATCAGCGCGCCGGTATTTCCGGCGCTGACGGCGGCGCCCGCCTCGCCCCGCTTCACCGCGTCGACGGCGAGGCCCATGCTGGTGGTCTTGGCTCGGCGGAGCGCGCGGCTGGGCTTTTCGTCGCCCGCGACGACATCCTCGCAATGGAGGATTTCGGACGCGCCGCGCATGTTGGGATGCTCTTCGAGCGCGGCTTCGATCCGCGCCCGGTCACCCACCAGCAGGAATTTGAAGCTGTCGTGGTCGCGACGCGCCAATGCGGCGCCTTCGACCATGACGCGAACGCCCTCGTCGCCGCCCATCGCGTCAACGGCGATACGCGGCAAGCTCATGGCGTTCTCCGGTCGCTAACGGTCAGAGACCGACGGCGATGACTTCGCGGCCGTTGTAGAAACCGCAATGCGGGCACAGATTGTGCGGACGCTTCAGTTCGCCGCAGTTCGAGCATTCGTGATGTGCTTCGACCTTGAGCGAATCGTGCGAACGGCGATTGCCGCGGCGGTGGGGCGATACTTTTCTTTTGGGGACGGCCATGGCGGCACCTGTTCCTCAATCAATTCGAATGGTTGGTGGCCGCCCTAGGGGAAGGTCCGGGACCGCACAAGAGCGCGGCAGACCGAAAATTCCAACCCGTGACGGTGAAGGCGGGCGCTATAGCGATATTTTCGCACGTTGCAAGCACACTGGCCGGGCCCTAGCAGAGCGTCTCACGCAAAACCGGGGAACCTGCCGCATGGATATCGTCCTGCCGATCACGCTTACCTCCGCCGCTGCCGCGGCGCTGATCAATATCTGGCTCGCTTTCAGAGTCGGCCAGCTGCGCCTGGCGACCAAGACCAGCCACGGGGACGATGGCGGCGGACCGCTGACGCGGCGGATGCGCGCGCAGCTCAATTTCGTCGAGAACACCGCCTTCGTCCTGATCCTTATCGCGGGGATCGAACTGGCCGGGCACGGCGATCTGTGGCTGTCGGCCACGGCGGGCATCTATCTGCTGGCGCGTGTGGCCCACGGGATCGGCATGGACGGCGAAAACCCCACCCTGCCCCGCAAGGTTGGCGTGATCGTCACCTTCGTGACGCAGCTCTTCCTGGCGGGCTATGCAGTGGGGATTGCGCTCGCCGTGATCTGATCCGTCAGGCCAGCGCCGCGTCGCTTACGAAGGCGTTGGTCTTGCGCTCCTGCCCGAATGTGCTGGTGGGGCCGTGGCCGGGGATGAACGTCACATCGTCCCCCAGCGGCCAGAGCTTGGTCACGATCGCATCGATCAGATCCTGGTGGTTGCCCATCGGAAAATCGGTCCGACCGATACTGCCCTGGAACAAAACATCGCCGACCAGAGCGAATTTGCTGGGGCGATGGTAGAAGATGACATGGCCGGGCGTGTGGCCGGGGCAGTGGAAGACTTCCAGCTCCAGATCGCCGACCGTGACCGTCTCGCCCTCTTCCAGCCAGCGATCGGGTTCGAAGGTCTGGCCGTGGACGCCGAACCGCGCCCCGTCGTCGTCGAGCCGGGCGATCCAGAACCGATCCGCTTCGTGCGGGCCTTCGATGGGAACGCCCAGTTCCTTGGCGAGAATGCCCGCTTCGCCGCAATGGTCGATATGGCCGTGCGTGAGCAGAATCTTTTCAAGCTCCACGCCGGAATTCTTCAGCGCCGCCTTCACCTTGTCGAGATCGCCGCCCGGATCGACCAGCGCGCCCTTATTGGTGGCGGTGCACCATATCAGCGAGCAATTCTGCTGGAGCGGCGTGACGGGGATGATGCCCGCCTTCATCGGCGGATTGCGGGGCGGTGTAGTCGTCGTTTCGGTCATGCCGCGGAGATGGCCCAGCGCCCCCGGCTTTGCAATGCCGCCCCGATCGGGTGGCCGTTACGCGGCCTTCGAAAGCCGCCGCCGATTGGCGCGCACGGTCTTGCCGAAATGGGATAGGCCGCGCCGGGTGACGGTGGCGGCGCTATCGGTGGGCGAGGACCAGAGGGCGAAGGGCAGCATGACCATGGCGAGCATCTTTTCCTCGACCATGCGCTGCGCCTCGCGATCGCCCAACGCGCCACCCTGCGCGATCCGCATGGTGCGAAGCCCGATGACAGTCATGGCGTCGAGGGAAAGGAGCCAGGCATCGAACCCGATGCCTGGCCAGGGATTCTTGGTGAACATAGCGGCTCCTTCATAGCGAGCGCGAAAGGAAGGGAATTTCCGAGGCCGCAGGACCGGCTCGCCCACCACTACGTCGAAATGAGAGTCGGCTTGAAGTCAGCCCAAGCGGAAATCGACGATCCGCCCATCACTGCGGAACGTGCAGCCGAATTCATCGCGGCGCGAATCGCGCGAATCGATCCGGCCGATCACGCGCACGGCATTGCGGTCGATCTGCTCAACCCGGTCGATCGCCACGCGGCCATATTGCGAGGCCTGGCGTCCGCAGGCGTTGAAGGCCGCGCGCTCGAAATCGTTGCTGTAATTGGTCCCGTAAAGATCGTCCCCGCGATAGGGTTCGTACCCGCCCGAGCCGCTGCGATATGTGTCGCCGCCGAGAATTCCGCCAAGCCCGCCGAGGCCGCCATAGGCCGAACAGCCGCCCAACAGGACGGTCGCGGCGAGAGCGGGGATGAGGCGGATGGGGATAAGGGACGTCTTCATGGCGATGCTCCTGCAAGATCAAAGATTTGCGTGCCCACTCACGCAGTCGATGAAGCTCATACGAACGCACGCGCCTCTCGTTCCAGCGCACGCCAAACCAGGCGCATTCACATCCGCCCGCCCTTCCACACCACGCGGCCGATCACTTCGACCTCGTCCCGCGCAAGCTCGATCGGTGCATAGGCGTCGTTGGCGCTGACCAGAGCGATCCGGCCCGGCGCGCTGGCCTGGATCTGCTTGACGTGGAGCGCATCTCCGATGCGGACGACGAACACGCCCTCGCCCGTGCGCCGCGTGCGGTCGACGAAGATTTCGTCACCCGAACGCAGCAGCGGCTCCATACTGTCGCCCTCGACCCGGATGGCGGACAGATCCGCCCCGTCCAGCCCCATCTCGCGCAGCCAGCGCTTGGAAAATTGAAAGGTGTCATAGGAAATTTCCTCCGCGCCTACCGATCCCGGCCCCGCCGACGCTTCGAGCGGAAGGCGCGGCACCGAGATATACGCGTCTTCGCGCGAAGCGACCGGCGGATTGGCGGAGGACTGCCCGGCTGGACGAGCAAGCGAGCGAGTGGCGATGGCGTCGCGCGCGACTCCGAGAAACTCCGCGATCCGCAGCAGGTCAGGCTCGTCGAGATGGCGGGGGCTGCCGCGATTGAGATATTGATGGAGATAAGCGGGATTGCGCCCGATCAACCGCGCCAGCGCGCTCAGCGTGTGGCCCTGCTCCTTGGCAATGGCAGCGAGCCGCGCGCGCGCATGGCGCTCCTCGGGATCGAAACGGTCGAGCGGTTCCTGCCTGTCCATGAGCGGTCCTTTCCGAGTGCCGCGTTATATTTTTCCTATAGCTTAGTATTTTTCCTAGACAAGTAGGATTTCGACTGGAACGTATCGTGAACATCAAGCGACTCGTCACCTGCCACAGAGGGAAACATGCTGCTTCGCAAAGTCGAGAAATTCCTCCGCCGCCACCGCATGGCCGCCACCACCTTCGGACGCCTCGCGGCGCGCGATCCGCGATTCGTGCTCGATCTGCGGCGCGGACGCGAACCGCGCGGGCGCACCGAACAGCGCGTCACGCGCTGGATGAACGATTACGAGGAGCCGCTGTATGTCTGACGTTATGACCTCCGCGCTCGTGGTCGCGAAACCGCCGAAACGCGCTCGCAAGACTGCGGCAGACCGACTTCGCGACGCGTTACTGGCTCTGAGCGAGCATCGGGGCCAGCTTCTCGCGCAGTCCGAGCGTGCCTGGGCCAGCATCACCTTCGCAGGCGCGCGGCATGGCTTCATTCTGCTGTTCGCAGGCGAGGACGCGGTCGCGGCGGGCGAGCGCTTCATAGCCGCCCTGCCCGATCACGAATTCGCGCTCGCCGGCCAATTGGTGGCGGATGCGACCGTCACCGAAGTCGAACACCGGCTTTTGCCGAGCCCGCGCCTGATCGTGACCTGCGAGGTGTTGTTGCTGGAAGAAGGATGACGGTCGGGCGGGAGGGGATAGGTCCCCCACCGCCCGATCACGATCAGTTCCGCCTGATCACCATGTTCCGGATCTCGGTCATGTCCTCCATCGAAAAGCGGATGCCTTCGCGTCCCAGGCCGGAGTTCTTCACCCCGCCATAGGGCATGTTGTCGACGCGGTAGCTTGGGATTTCGTTGACCATCAGCCCACCGACATCGACTCGGTCCCAGGCTTCGAGCACCTTGAACAGATCGCGCGTGAAGATGCCCGCCTGAAGGCCGAACTCGCTGCGGTTCACTTCGGCCAGCGCATCGTCCCATTCGCGGAATTTCATCAGCACGGCGACCGGGCCGAACGCCTCTTCGTTGACGATCTTCGCCGCGCGATCGACGTTTTCGAGCAGAGTCGCTTCGACCAGCCGCCCGTCGCGCCCGCCGCCGCAGAGCACTGTCGCGCCGTTATCGACCGCCTCGCCGATCCAGCTTTCCAGCCGCTCGGCCTCGTCGTCGTCGATCATCGGGCCGATGAAGGTGTCGCGCTGTTTGGGGTCGCCAACCTTCAGTTCCTTCGCCGCAGCGACCAGTTTTTCCCGGAATTCGTCATAGACGTCCTCGTGGATCACGATCCGCTGGACGCTGATGCAGCTCTGGCCGGACTGGTAGAACGTGCCCTTGATCACGCGCTCGCACGCATCGTTGAGATCGGCGTCGTGGTCGATGACGACAGCGGCGTTGCCGCCCAGTTCGAGCACGACCTTCTTCTTGCCCGCCTTGGCCTTGAGCGCCCAGCCGACCGTGTCCGATCCGGTGAAGCTCAAGAGCTTAAGGCGCTCGTCCTCGGTGAATAGATCCGCGCCGTCGCGGCTGGCGGGCAGGATGCTGAACGCGCCCTCAGGCAGATCGGTTTCGGCCAGAATTTCCCCGATGATCAGCGCGCCCAGCGGCGTCTTGCTGGCAGGCTTGAGGACGAAGGGGCAGCCCACCGCGAGAGCGGGCGCGATCTTGTGCGCGGCGAGGTTGAGGGGGAAATTGAACGGCGAAATGAAGCTGCACGGACCCACCGGCACGCGCTTCCACATCGCCTGATAGCCTGCCGCGCGCTCCGATATGTCGAGCGGCATGACCTCGCCGCCCATCCGCACGCTTTCCTCCGCAGCGATTTCGAACGTGTCGATCAGGCGGTCGACCTCGCCCTCGCTATCGCCGATGGGTTTGCCCGCTTCAACGCAGAGCGAATAGGCCAACTCGTCATAACGTTCGCGAAACCGCTCCACGCAATGCATCAGCACCGCCTTGCGCTGATAGCTGGCGAGCCGTGCCATCGGCTCTGCGGCGCGGACGGTGCCGGCAATGGCCTTGTCGATGATCTCGGGCGTGGCGAGCGCAGTCTTGAACGCGACCTCGCCGGTGAACTTGTCGGTGACTTCGAGATCGGTGTTGGGCTGCTCCGCCTTGTTGCAGAGGTAGAGCGGGTACGTGTCTTTCAAGGTGGGCATAGTGGTCTCCGTTTCGAGACATTAACGGCGGCCCACCGTGTGACGTTCCGGGTTACGGTCCGCTCAATAACCGAGCGTCAGATCCATCTGCGGCGCGACTTGCTCGCCATCGTGCCAGCGCTGAAGATTCTCGATGAAGCGATCGGCGGACCGCATGAACATCTTCGTCTGCGCGCGGCCCGAAAGGTGCATGGTGATCTGCGCGTTATCGAGCGCCCAGAGCGGGTGATCCTCGGGCAGCGGTTCCGGATCGGTCACGTCGAGCAGCGCAGCCTCGATCCGCTTTTCTTCGAGTGCGGCAAGGAGCGCGGGCTGATCCACCACGTCGCCGCGCGCGATGTTGACGAGGACGGCGGTGCTTTTCATCGCCGCGAGTTCCTCCGCGCCGATCATGCCGACCGTTTCGGGCGTGGAGGGGACGGCAAGCACCACCCAGTCGAAATTGCCGAGCTGGCCGCGCCATTCGTCCGGCGCGAGCGAATTTTCGTGGCGCGAGCGGCGCACCGGCACGACGTCCATGTCGAACGCTTCCAGCCGCGTCTTCACCAGCGATCCGATCGCGCCGAGGCCCAAGAGCAGCACCCGCTCGCCCGCCAGTTCGCGTTTGCCGGGGCTGTCCATCAGCCATTCGCGCCGGTCCTGCGCACGCACCACGTCGCGGTAACCCTTAGCGTGCGCCAGCATCAGCATGACCGTGTATTCGGCGATCGTGATCGCATTGATGCCGACCCCGTTGGTGACCGTGACGCCGCGTTCATCGAGCAGGTCGAGGGGGAGGAAATCGAGCCCCGCATAGATCGAATTGAGCCATTTCAGCGACGTTGCGGCCTTCACCACCTCCACCATCGGTTCGGGATGGGTGAAATCGAACCAGCCGATTTCGGCCTGCGGCGCAAGCTCCAGCGCCTCGTCCTTGCTGGCGAACCACAGCGGCTCGACCCAGTCGGGCAGGCGCGGCTCGACCAGCGGGCGGATCATGGCGGAGAGGACGGCTTTGGTCATGCGAGCTTCCATTCCCAGCCTAGCGGATCGCCGTCCATCACTTCCACGCCCTTGGCGGAAAGGCTGGCGCGGATCGCGTCGGAAGTGGCGAAATCCTTGGCAAGGCGCGCTTCTTTGCGGCGGAGCAGATCGGCCTCGATCTCGGCTTCGGTGATCTGGGCGTTCTTTGGACGCAGGCGCAGGTCGGTGCGCTTCAGCCGAAGCAGATCGAGGCCGAGCACCCGGTCCATCTCTTCTACAACGGCGCGTTTCATTCCGGCATCGACCTTCTTCACCGCCAGCGCGTCTTCCAATGCCGTGAGGACGACAGGGGTGTTGAGATCGTCGGCAATCGCATCCTCGAACCTCGTCAGGATGGGTGCGAATTTGGGATGCTCGGCGACCGCCTGCGAAGGTTCGTCGCGCAGCTTTTCGACCGCCATCACCAGCCGCTTCAACCGGGTCAGCGCGGCCCCCAGCCCTTCCCAGCTGAATTCCAGCTCGCTGCGGTAATGTGCCTGGAGGCACATCATCCGATAGGCGAGCGGATGGTAGCCCTTGTCGATCAGCAGCTGGAGCCGCAGAAACTCGCCCGACGATTTGCTCATCTTGCCGGAACGCTCGACGAGGAAGTTGTTGTGCATCCAGATCTTGGCGCCCGAATGCGTCGCCTCGCCCAAGCCCCCGGAACCTTTGGCACAGCCGCAGAAGGCCTGATTCTGCGCGATTTCGTTGGGATGGTGGATTTCGCGGTGGTCGATCCCGCCCGTATGGATGTCGAAGGGGAAGCCCAGGAGCTTCTCCCCCATCACCGAACATTCCAGATGCCAGCCCGGCGCGCCCCTGCCCCAAGGGCTGTCCCATTCCATCTGCCGCGTCTCGCCCGGCGGCGTCTTGCGCCAGATCGCGAAATCGGCGGCGTTGCGCTTGCCTTCGACCGTATCGATCCGACCCTCACCCTCTTCGGTAACGGCCCTCGCCAACCGGCCGTAATCCGCGATGGTCGAAACGTCGAAATAGAGCCCGCTGTCGAGTTCGTAGCAATGCTTGTCCGCGATGCTCTTCGCGAAATCGATCATCGGCTCGATGTAATCGGTGGCGACCGACCATTGCGATGGCTGGCGGATATTGAGAGCGCGCACATCCGCCTTGAACGCCTCGGTATAGTGCTTTGCGATGTCCCAGATGGACTGCGATTTCTGCGCCGCGGCCTTCTCCAGCTTGTCCTCGCCCGCATCGCTATCGTCGGTCAGATGGCCGACATCGGTGATGTTGATGATGTGGGTGAGATCGTAGCCCTTCCAGCTGAGCGTCCGGCCCAATACGTCCGCGAAGACATAGGCGCGCATATTGCCGATATGCGGGTAGTTATAGACCGTCGGCCCGCAGCTATAGACCCGCGCCTCACCCGGATGGACGGGAACGAAGGGCTCAACCTGCCTGTTAAGAGAGTTGAACAGGCGCAAGGGAGCGTCGGTCAGGGCTTCGGTCATGACGCGGCAAATGGTCGAACCGACCGGCAAGCGCAAGCGGGGCATTCCAATGAGCAAGAATTCGCGAAGCGACGCCACGTCGCGCATTCTGGGCGGCCTGGCCGTTACCGGCAGTCTCGCCACGGCCGTCACCGATCTGCTGGGCGTGGCGCTGTCCGACCGTATCGGACTGGCAGCCGATACCATATCCGACATGGCCGCGGGAGAATACGACCTGCTGGCGGATCTCGGCCTTTACGCCTTCGTCCTCGGCGTTCTGGCCGCGACCGCGGGCCTGCTGCGCTGGCGGATCGACCGCAAGGACTGGAAGATCGGCGCCGCTCTCCTGGTCGTCTATGCCGCCGCAGTTACTCTGATTGCCGCGTATGAGGCCTATTCCACCGGCGATGGTCCGGTGATCCATATCTATCTGGTCTATACGCTGGGGGTCGCGTTTCCCCTCGCCGCGCTGCTGACGGCGGGCCAGATTTACGAGATCGACAAGCGGATCGGCATCGCCTGCTATCTGCTGGGCGGAACATTCGCTCTGCTGGGGCCGGGCCTGTTCATGATGCCCACGGGTTGGGACGGCCTCTATGAGCGGTTTCTCGCCTTCCTGATGCTGGCATGGTTCGTGATCATGGGCGTGATGATCTGGCGCGATCCCGATATCGCGCACCAAGTCAGCGCCGAACAGCAGGGCAAGGACTAGGCGCCCCACCCCTCGAAGCGTACGCTTTCGTCTAGACCGGCGCGCTTCACCTCGAAGCGGTTCACCGCCGCCTCTTCGTCGCGGTAGCCGATCGCCATGCCGCAGAAGAAGATATGATCCTCAGGAATATCGACCACCTCGCGGATCTGCGGGGAATAGACGGCCCACGCTTCCTGAAAGCAGCTATCCAGCCCCTCCTCGCGCAGCAGCAGCGCGACGGTCTGCAACCACATGCCGATATCGCTCCATTGCGGCGGGCCCATATATTTGGGCGTATGAACCAGCATCAGCACCGGCGCACCGAAGGCGCGGAAATTGCGCGCGAACCATTCGAGCCGCTTGCCCTTGTCCTCGCGCGCGATGTCGAGCGCGCCGTACATGTCCTCGCCGACGCCGAAGCGGCGCTGTTCATAGGCACCGTCGAGTTCCGGCGGATAGATGTCGTATTCGGGCTTGTGCGCCGCGCGGCCCTTGGGAAATTCCTCGGCGATGCGGTCGAACAGTGCCTGCATCGGCTCGCCGGTGAGGACGATGCCATGCCAAGGCTGCGTATTGCCGCCCGAAGGCGAACGCTGCGCCTTTTCGAGAATGCGGGTTAGGATTGCGCGCTCGACCGGCTGGTCGGTAAAGGCGCGGACGGAACGGCGGGTAGCGACGGCTTCTGAAACCTTCACCCTTTTTCCCCCTCGAATAGCCCAGCCAACTGCTCGATGATCGTGCCGCCCAATTGCTCGACATCCATGATCGTCACCGCGCGTTTGTAATAGCGCGTAACGTCATGACCGATGCCGATCGCGACCAATTGCACCGGCGATTGCTTCTCGATCCAGCCGATCACCTTGCGCAGATGTCCTTCGAGATAGCCTGCCTGATTGACGCTCAGCGTGCTGTCGTCGACCGGGGCGCCGTCGCTGATGACCATCAAGATGCGGCGATCCTCTGGTCGGGCGAGCAGGCGGGTGTGCGCCCACAACAGCGCCTCACCGTCGATGTTTTCCTTCAGCAATCCTTCGCGCATCATCAGGCCGAGATTGCGGCGCGCGCGGCGCCAGGGTTCGTCCGCTTTCTTGTAGATGATGTGCCTCAAATCGTTGAGGCGGCCCGGATCGGCGGGGCGACCGTCCGCCAGCCATGCCTCGCGCGATTGGCCGCCCTTCCAGGCGCGGGTGGTGAAGCCGAGGATTTCGGTCTTCACCCCGCAGCGTTCCAGCGTACGCGCCAGAATATCCGCGCTGATCGCGGCGATGGAGATCGGACGCCCGCGCATCGATCCGGAATTGTCGATCAGCAGCGTGACGACCGTGTCCTTGAACTCGGTATCCCGCTCCACCTTGTAGCTGAGCGCATGGCCGGGGCTGATGACCACGCGGGTCAGGCGCGCGGCGTCGAGCAGGCCCTCTTCCTGGTCGAAATCCCAGCTGCGGTTCTGCTGCGCCATCAGGCGGCGCTGCAACCGGTTGGCGAGCCGGGTGACGATGCCCTGAAGGCCCGCCAGCTGGCTGTCGAGATAGCTTCTCAGCCGGTCGAGTTCCTCGTGGTCGCACAGCTCGGGTGCCTCGACCACTTCATCGAACTTGTCGGTGAAGTGCTTGTAGTCGAACTCTTCTGGCAGATCGGTCCAGGGGCGGTTCGGGCGGACGGGCTGCATCCCCTCCTCGCCATCGTCGGCGGGATCGCCCTCGCCCATTTCCTGCTCGCCGCCCTCCTCGCCATCGGTGTCGGCATCGCTTTCGCCCTGCGCGGGCTCGCCCGCGATCTCGCTCGACTGCGGCTCGGCATCGCCTTCGTCCTGCTCGTCCTCGCCGGTCTCGTCCTCTTCGGGCGCTTCGCCCTCGTCCTCGCCGGTGTCGTCGCCCGAATCCTCGGCATCCTCCGGCAAGGTCAGGTCGAGATGGCGCAGCATGTCGAGCGCCAGTTTCTGGAAGGCGGACTGGTCTTCGAGATTGTCGGCCATGGAAGCGATGTCCATGCCCGCCTTTGCCTCGATTTCCTCACGCACCATGTCGACGCCTTCGCGGGCCCGCTCGGGGATCGGATCGCCGGTCAGCGCCTCGCGCAGCATCAGCGACAGCGCGGTCGGAAGCGGCACTTGCGAGGCTTCGGTGGCGCGCGCGATCGGGTCCGAGGCCGTGCGCATCTCGACCGCCGAGGTGAGATTGGCGCGGATGCCCGAATAGCGCGTCGCGCCCAGAGCTTCGTAGCGGGTCTGTTCGATCGCGTCGTAACAGGCGCGCGCGATCGGCTCGCGCGGGGCGCCGCTCGAATGGACCCCCTCGTCGTGATGGCGCAGCCGCAGCGCGAAACTGTCCGCAAACCCGCGCGCCTGCCGCGCCTGATCGTGCGGCAGCGTGCGGCCCGGCAGGGGAACGCGAAAGTTCTTGCCCGCCTGAGACGGGGTGTCCGCGCTCCAGGCGACTTCGACCTCATCCTCACGCGCGAGAGCGCGGGCCGTGCAGGTCAGGGCCTGCTTGAAACGGTCGAGGGGCGTCTGTTCGGTCATGTATGGAAAATCACAGGATCGACTGACCCGTTCCCGCCCAATCCTTCAGGAAGCCTTCGATCCCCTTGTCGGTGAGGACGTGATTGAACAGCGCCTTGATCACTTTGGGCGGCATGGTCGCCACATCGGCACCGATGCGCGCGCTTTCCAGCACGTGAGTCGCATGGCGGATACTGGCAGCGAGGATTTCGGTTTCGTACCCGTAATTGTCGTAGATCAGGCGGATGTCGCGAATGAGGTCCATCCCGTCGAAGCCGTTATCGTCGTGGCGACCGATGAAGGGCGAAATGAACGTGGCTCCGGCCTTTGCGGCCAGCAGCGCCTGATTGGCGGAAAAGCACAGCGTGACATTCACCATCGTGCCGTCTTCTGCCAGCGCCTTGCAGGTCTTCAGCCCGTCGATCGTCAGCGGCACCTTGATGCACACATTGTCGGCAATGGCGCGCAACTTGTCCGCTTCCTTCATCATGGTGGGATGATCGAGCGCCACGACCTCCGCGCTCACCGGCCCGTCCACCAGCGCGCAGATTTCCTTCGTCACCTCCATGAAGTCCCGGCCCGACTTGGCGATCAGCGACGGGTTGGTGGTAACCCCGTCCAGCAGGCCGATATCGATCAGTTCCTCGATCTCGGCGATCTCGGCGGTGTCGGCAAAAAATTTCATCTGGCGAGCGCTCCTGTCACGAACCGGTCATAAAAATCCGGCTGAGGAAAATTTCATTTTTGTGTCGTAATTACGACTGCTTTCCAACCGAAGGATTCAATCCGTGTCGAACACCCTTCCGGTCCTTGCGATCGGCTTTGCCGCTCTGGGCGCCATTATGCAACCGAGTGCCGCGCGCGCCGCCACCAGCGATGACGAGCTGTGGATCGAAACCGGCATCAAGGGCGATATCGCGCCCGGAACCGACTTCAAGCTGGAGCTTGAAACCCGCCGTCGCGACGGGCCGAACGAATATATCCTCGGTGCGGAATTCAACACCGATGTTTCCGATGCGGTCGCCCTCGGCGGCGGGATCGAGATCCACGACGAAGACGGCTTCACCGAAGTGCGCCCCTATCAGCAGCTGACCTTCGGCGTGGGCAAGTTCGATTTCCGCAGCCGGATCGAGGAGCGCTTCTATGACGGTGCCGATCGCATGGCCCTGCGCCTGCGCCAGCGCGCGCGCTTCCGCACGCCGATCGCCAACAAGGTGACGGGATTCGCTTCGGGCGAACTGCTCTATCAATTGCGCGACCGCAACGAAGGCGGCCCGCAGCGGATCGACCAGTGGCGCCTCAACGCCGGCGCGACTGCGCGCATTACGCCCACGCTCGATCTGACCGGCGGATATCTGTTCCAGATCCGCCCGCGCGACAATGGCAACACCCGGCACACCCATGTGAGCCAGGTGTCGCTGTTCTACCGCTTCTGACGCTCTAGAACGCTGCTTCCGCTCCGAAGACGCCAGCGATCAGGGGATCGTTGGCGCTTCGGGGATTGGCGCGGATCAGGCTCTCCTCGCGTCCGATCTCGTTCCAGATCGTGTCGTCGATCCGGCTCGCGAACGTGGTCGCGATGCGCGGCACGTCGACACCGGTGAGGCCGGCCAGCAGTTCGCCCACCAGCGGATCCTGTGCGACGCGCATGGCTTGTCCGAGTTCGGGCACCATCGCGTCGATCAGGCGCGAACCCATGCTGCCGCGCAGATAGGATGTCGCGGCAGTCGGCCCGCCGCGTACCAGATCGATGGCGTTGGAAAAGCCGATCACCCGCACCGCATCGGTCACGATCGGCGCAGCGCGATAGGCCGCGTCGTAGGCGAAATTGGCAAAGGCCCCTTCGAGACGGTTCTTGAACGGCGCTGAGGTGAGGATCCGACCGAGCACGTCGCCGCGCGCGCCGAGCAATCCGCCCAGCCCCAATTGCGCGACCTGCTCGTCCCAGAACCCATCTGGCTGGAGCATGCGCGTGAAGGCGCGCTCGCTCGACAGGAACAGCAGCCGCTCGACCGCATCGACCAGGCTGAAGCCGCCGCCGCCGAAGCTGGTACAGGCGGGCAGAGACAGCAGGGCAGCGCCCGCGCCCAGTCCACTGCCGATCTTGCCCAGAAAGCCGCGCCGCCCGGTCGGTCGATCGAGCGATGATGCGCCCGCGGATGATGCTCTGCTATCGGAAAGGATGAGAATATCGGTCATTTGAAGTCTCCTTTAAGGTCCCACCCTTGTTTTCCTGAGCGTGCCCCGCCCATATTGACGCGTTCATGAACCGCGTGCGCTGCCTCGTCCTCAATGCCGCCCTCGGCCCGCTCGATTACAAGGTCCCCGAAGGGATGATGGTCGAACCGGGCCAGGTGGTCGAATGTCCGCTGGGCCCGCGCGCGGTGATCGGAATCGTCTGGGAGGCGGAACGGCTGCCCGGGGCCGAGGTTCCGGCGGAAAAACTACGCGCGCTGAGGGGCTTGCTGCCGATTCCACCCCTCCCCGCACCCCTGCGACGGCTGATCGAATGGACGGCGGATTATTACTGCGCCCCCCTCGCCAGCGTGGCGCGGATGGCGCTGAGTTCGGGCGGTGCCTTGAAAGGTCCGGCGACCACGATCGAATACCGCCTCACGGGTGGCCTCCCCGAACGCATGACGCCGCAGCGACAGGCCGCTTTGGAAGCGCTGGAGGGGGAACAGGCGACGATCCGCGAGCTGGCGGGGATTGCGGGCGTATCGGAAGGCGTGCTGCGCGGCCTCGTCAATCAGGGCTGCCTCGAACCGGTTGAGGTCGATTGCGACCGCCCCTACCACCCCGCGCGTCCCGATTTCGCCGAGATCGATTTGTCCGATCAGCAGCAGGCCGCTGCCGGAACGATCGCTCAGGCGGTGAGGGAAGGAAAATTCGCGCCCTTCCTGCTCGACGGCGTGACCGGATCGGGCAAGACCGAGACGTATTTCGAACCCATCGCCGATGCGCTCAGGATGGAACGGCAGGTGCTCGTCCTCCTGCCGGAGATCGCGCTGACCGAAGCGTTCCTGTCGCGGTTCGAGGAGCGGTTCGGGGCCAAGCCGGTTCTGTGGCATTCCTCGCTCAAATCCACCGAACGTCGCCGCGCGTGGCGCGCCATTGCGAACGGGACCGCGCAGGTCGTGGTTGGCGCCCGGTCGGCGCTGTTCCTGCCCTATGCGAAGCTCGGCCTGATCGTGGTGGACGAGGCGCACGAGGTGAGCTTCAAGCAGGATGACGGCGTGCGCTACAACGCCCGCGACGTGGCGGTGATGCGCGCCGCGTTCGAGGAAATCCCTGTCGTCCTCGCCAGCGCCACGCCCGCGCTCGAAAGCCTGGCGATGGTGGAGAGCGGCACTTACGCCAAGCTCGACCTGCCCAGCCGCTTCGGCGGAGCGGAGCTGCCCGAGATCCGCACGGTCAATCTCACCGAACATGTGCCGGGGCGCGGATCATGGCTCGCACCGCCGCTGGTCGAAGCGCTGGAGGAGCGGCTGGCGCGCGGCGAACAGTCGCTGCTGTTCCTGAACCGGCGCGGCTATGCGCCGCTGACGCTGTGCCGCAATTGCGGCTTCCGCTTCCAATGCCCCAATTGCAGCGCCTGGCTGGTCGAACATCGCTTTTCCCGCCGCCTCGCCTGCCACCATTGCGGTCATGAGACCCCGCCGCCCGAAACCTGCCCCGAATGCGGCGAACCCGATTGCCTGGTCGCCTGCGGGCCCGGCGTGGAGCGGATCGCTGACGAGGTGGCCGAGCGCCTGCCGGATGCGCGCGTGTTCGTCGCTACGTCCGATACGCTGAATTCACCCGGCCGCGCGGCGGAATTCGTCGCGCTGGTCGAAAATGGCGGCGTGGACGTGATCGTCGGTACCCAATTGGTAACCAAGGGGTTCCATTTCCCCGAGCTGACGCTGGTCGGCGTGGTCGATGCCGATCTCGGCCTCGAAGGCGGCGATCTGCGCGCGGCAGAGCGGACCTATCAGCAGGTCGCGCAGGTCGCGGGTCGTGCGGGGCGCGGGTCCAAACCCGGCGAAGTGCTGATCCAGACCCGCCATCCCGATGCGCCGGTGATCGCGGCGCTGGCCGCAGGCGATCGCGACGCCTTTTATGAAGCGGAAACCGAAGCGCGCCGCATGGCGGGCGCCCCGCCCTTCGGCCGCTGGGCCGCGATCATCGTGTCGAGCGAGGAGGAAAGCGAAGCACGCGACGCCGCCCGCCGCATCGGCGACGCCCGCCCGAGAAGCGACGACATGGCGATCTACGGCCCGGCCCCTGCCCCCTTGAGCCTGCTGCGCGGGCGCTACCGCTATCGCCTGCTCATCAACGCGAAGCGCAGCGCCAGACTTCAGGACACGATCCGCGAATGGCTGGGCGCTTTGAACCACCCGGACGGCGTCCGGGTGGGTGTGGATATCGACCCGTACAGTTTCGTGTAAATAGCTGCTGGACCCTGCGGCCATCTTTGATAGTCTGTATTGACTACCGGGACGTTGGGGTCAGAAATGAAATCGGTTCTTTATCGCAAGAGCATCGCAATGCTCGCAGTATTTTTGAGCGTTGCAGGGGCAAATGCTGTTTCTGCGGCAGAAACGTGGCATCGCGCCGATTCGCATCACTTCACCATCTATTCGGATGGAAGCGCGGGCCAGCTTGAAGATTTCACGCACGAGGTCGAAAAATTCGACGCGCTGCTGCGGATGATATTCAGCCGACCGGCGAAGGATGATCCCGCCAAGCTGACGATCTATCTGCTGAGGAATTCCAACGCGGTCGATGCGCTGCACAAGGGTGCGGCGGGCTTCTATTCCGTGCGCCTTGGCCAGACCTTTGCCGTGGGCAATCGCGAATTTGGCGGCGATCGCACCGATCTTAGCGGCAAGCGCGTGCTCTTTCACGAATACGCACACCATTTCATGTTCCACAATTTCGCCATTCCGGCCCCCGCCTGGTTCGTGGAAGGGTTTGCGGAGTACGTCTCGACCGCCGAGTTCAAGCGGAACGGCGACTGGACGTTCGGATTTCCCGCCCATCATCGCGCCTACTCGGTCCAGAACGGTCCGAACATTCCGATCGAACGGCTGCTGTCCGACACGTATTCGGGAATGAACGGAGCGGAGACATCGGCTTTCTATGGCTGGGCTTGGGCGCTGACCCACATGCTCTATTCGGATCCGGACGAGCGTGGCAATCAGATCATGCGGTATCTGCGCGACATCAATTCGGGCATGGACAATCTGGCCGCCGCAGAAAAGAATTTCGGCGATCTGGGCGAACTCGAACGATCGCTGCGCGGATATGTGCGCAAATCGATGGGATATTCGAAATCGGACAAGTCGATCCCCTATCGCGACGCCATAACCGTCACCACGCTGGACGACCAGGCTTCGGAACTGGTCGAATTGACGCTCGACCGGCTGGCCTCGCCCGAACCGATGAAGGTGCGCGAACGACTGGTGCGCTTTGCCGCCGAACGTAACTCGGCGCTCGCATGGCTGCAGCTTGCCGAACTCGACTACCGCCTCGCGCATCGCAGCGAGGGCGAGGCGGAACCGTCCTACGACTTCACCGCGGCGCAGGGATCGATTGATCGTGCCCTTGCCATTGATCCCGATCTGGCGCGCGCGCATGTCCTGAACGGCCGCATCCTTCTCGAACCGTTCGATCATGGCGAAGAAGCCGACGAGGCCGACGAAAGCCTGTGGGGAGAAGCACGCGCGTCCTTCCTTGCAGCGAACCGGCTCGACCCGCGCGATCCTCTGGCGCTTTACCTTTATGCGCAGACCTTCCAGCGGACTGGCGAGCGTGACGCGATGGTCGGTCCGGCGCTGGAAACCGCATTCGGTTTCCGGCCTGAATCGACCGAGTTCCGATCCGCCCTCGCCATGCATTACGCGTCCGAGGGTCGCTACGATTCCGCGATCGCCCTGCTCAAGATCATCGCCAACAACCCCCACTCCGACAATCGTTCGGCCAAGGACGCGATCGCCCGGTTGGAACAGGCCAAGGCCGGTGGCGGCCCCGTCCCTGTCGGCGCCATCGCGATCGAGAGCGAAGAGGATGAAGAGGAAAGCGGCGCGAGTACGAAGGCCGGGTAATTTTCCGTCCGGAAACGCCTGTGCCCATGAACCGTTAGGCGCGCATGGCATCTGACAGCACCGGCCCCGTCCTCGTTCCCATTCTCGGCGATCAGCTGACCCGCACCCTGGCTTCGCTGCGCGGGCGGACCAAAGACGATACGGTCGTCCTGATGATGGAGGTCTGGGACGAGGCGACCTACGTCAAGCATCACAAGCAGAAGATCGTCCTGATCTTTTCCGCCATGCGCCATTTCGCCGCCGAGCTGGAGGATGCCGGCTGGACGGTCGATTACGTGAAGCTGGACGCCGAGGACAATGCTGGCAGCTTCACCGGCGAAACCGCCCGCGCGATCGAGCGGCACGAGCCGCGCCTCGTCAGCGTGGTCGAAGCGGGCGAGTGGCGCGTGCGCGAGGATATGGAGCAATGGGCGGACAAGTTCGCCTGCGAGGTCGAAATCCTGCGCGACGATCGCTTCATCTGCTCGCAATCCGAATTCGAGGACTGGGCCGAGGATCGCGACAGCCTCCGCATGGAATTCTTCTACCGAAAGATGCGCCGCAAGACCGGGCTCCTGATGAAGGAGGACGGCAAGCCCGAAGGCGGCGAATGGAATTACGACAGCGAGAACAGGAAGCCGCCCAAGGAAGGCCTCTCCGCGCCCGAAAGACCGAAATTCGAACCCGACGAGATTACGCAGGCCTGCATCGACCTGGTCGAGGATCGCTTCGGCGATCACTTCGGCAGTCTCGAGAACTTCCGCTGGCCCGTCACGCGAGACGAGGCCGAGAAAGCCGCCGATGCCTTCTTCGCCGAGCGGATCGAGAAATTCGGGCCGTTTCAGGACGCGATGGTCTGCGGCGAGGACGATCTGTTCCATTCGATGCTGTCGACCAGCATCAATATCGGCCTGCTAGACCCTCTCGAACTGTGCCAGCGCGCCGAAAAAGCGTATGAGGATGGAAACGCACCGCTCAACAGCGTCGAAGGTTTCATCCGTCAACTGATCGGCTGGCGCGAATATATCCGCTGCTTCTACTGGCATCAGATGCCGCATCTGCAGAAGGCCAATGCGCTCAACGCCCAGCGCGGCCTGCCCGAATTCTACTGGACGGGCGAGACCGACATGGCCTGCCTTGCCGATTGTATCCGGTCGGCGCGCGACAACGCCCACGCGCATCATATTCAGCGTTTGATGGTGCTCGGCAATTTCGCCCTGCTGGCGGGGATCAATCCGCGCGAGGTGCAGGACTGGTATCTGGTCGTCTATGCCGACGCCTATGAATGGGTGGAACTGCCCAACGTTGCCGCGATGATCCTCTATGCCGATGGCGGTAAGCTGGCGTCCAAGCCCTATGCGGCGAGCGGGAATTACATCAACAAGATGTCGAACTATTGTTCGAACTGCACCTATTCTCCCAGCAAGAAGACCGGCGAAGGCGCCTGCCCGTTCAATCCGCTCTACTGGCATTTCATGGACCGCCATCGCGACCGGCTGGAGAGCAATCACCGCATCGGACGGATCTATTCGACCTGGGATCGGATGGATGACGATCGGAAGAAGGAATATCTCGACAGCGCGGATAGCTTCCTCGCCACGCTGGATCCGGCCGGCGGCGGCTGGGCGCGCGAGGAATGATCCGGCCAGTTCAGGCGGCCTGAGACGAAGCCTGTCGAACGGGTGGCCCTATGCAGGCTGCAACCCGTCGCCCAACAGCCGGAAACCCGGTTGCGAAACGGAACCGATCGGCCCTCTCGCCCCTTATTCCTGTAACTCCAACAGGAAAGAACCCCATTCATGGCCACTGTCACAACCGTCAACCCCGCCACCGGCAAGGACATCGAAACCTATACGCAGATGACGAAGGACGAAGCCTTCAAGAAGGTCGCTGCCTGCCACGAGGCGTTCACGAAATGGAAGACGCGCAGCCTCGAAGAGCGCGCCGAAATCATCAAGGGCATTGGCAAGGCCCTGCGCGACAACAAGGAAGAGCTGGCCCAGCTGATGACCGCGGAGGTCGGCAAGCTGATCGGCGACAGCCGCGACGAAGTCGAACTGTGCGCAGGGATTTGCGACTATACCGCGAAGACCGGGCCCAGCGAGCTGGCCGACGAGAAGCGCGATCCTAACAACGCGGCGCGCGGCATCGTCACCTATTCGCCGATCGGCGTCATCTACGGCATCCAGCCCTGGAACTTCCCGTCCTATCAGGTCGTCCGCTACGCCATCGCCAGCCTGATGGTCGGCAATGGCGTGCTGCTGAAGCACTCCTCGCTCTGCGTCGGCAGCGGGCTGATGCTGGAGAAGATCTTCAAGGAAGGCGGCCTTCCCGACAATGTCTTCACCGTGCTCGTCATCGATCACGATACCTCGGACGAGATCATCGCGCACGACAAGGTGCGCGGCGTGACGCTGACCGGTTCGGATGGGGCGGGCCGTCACGTGGCGGAAAAGGCCGCAAAGGTCATCAAGAAGACGGTGATGGAGCTGGGCTCGAACGATGCCTACATGGTGCTCGAAGACGCCGATCTCGATCTCGCCACCAAGGTCTGCGCGCAGGCGCGCCTTTATAATAACGGCCAGACGTGCATCAACGGCAAGCGCTTCATCGTTACTGACAAGGTCTACGATGCCTTCATCGAGAAATTCGTCGCCCGCTTCGAAGGCGTCGAGACCGGCGATCCGACCAAGGAAGGTACCGATATGGGCCCGATGTCCTCGGTCGATCAGCGCAAGGATCTGCACGAACAGGTCGAAAAGTCTGTTTCGAAGGGCGCCAAGATCGCGTGTGGCGGTAAGGTGCCGGACGGTCCGGGCGCCTTCTATCCCGCCACCGTGTTGACCGATGTCGAGCCCGGCCAGCCCGCCTATGACGACGAATTGTTCGGCCCCGTGGCCAGCGTCATCCGCGCCAAGGACGACGAGGACGCGATGCGTATCGCCAATGACAGCCGCTATGGCCTTGGCGGCGGTATCCTGTGTGGCGACACCGAACGCGCGATCGAACTCGCGTCGAAGCATTTCGACACCGGCATGGTCTATATCAACACCTATGGCGTCGCGGATCCGTCCATGCCCTTCGGAGGCGTGAAGGATTCGGGCTACGGCCGCGAACATGGCGGCTTCGGTGTCAAGGAATTCGCCAACGCCAAGGCGATCTTCATCGGCAGCGATTGATTGCCATATCAGGGGCGAGCGTCCGTTCGGGATGATCCCTAGCGAATTGCTCGCCCCGATCTATCGATACGGTTCGACCGCGCTGTTGCGACGCCTCTCGACGACCTGAGACGCGCGTAAAATGCTCGATACGATTGACCACGCGCAAGCGAAGCTCAGGCCCGATCGGGCCTTTCCCGCTTGAGCAATTCCGCCTTGATCTCGGTCCCATAGGCATAGCCACCCAGCCCGCCATCCGCCGCAATCACGCGGTGGCACGGGATCAGAACTGCGACATGGTTCGCTCCGTTCGCGCCGCCGACCGCGCGGCTGGCCTTGGGGTTGCCGAGCGCGGCGGCCAGTTCGCCATAGCTGCGGGTCTCGCCCGCCGGAATTTCGCGCAGCGCCTGCCAGACGCGCTGCTGGAACGCAGTGCCCTTCACGTCGAGCGGTATGTCCGCGCCGGTGCCCGGGCGTTCGACCGCTTGAGCGACGCGCGCGAACAGGGCGCGGAAATCGTCTCCAGCCGCGACGAGGTCGGCCTCGGGAAAGCGAGCGCGCAGATCGGCTTCACCCTCCCCGAAAGCGAGGCAGCACACGCCTTTGTCGGTCGCGGCGACCAGCATCGCTCCCAGGCTCGTTTCGACCACGCTCCAGGCTATGCGCACACCCCGTCCACCGTGCCGCCAATCGCTTGCAGCCATGCCCAATCGTCCTTCCGTATCGGCGTAGAAACGGCTCGGCGCCTTATACCCCGCATCGTAGATCGCGTCCGTCACGCTGTCCGCCCGGCCCAGCGCGCTGCATGCCCGCTCTGCGCGAAGGGCGCGTGCATAGGCGGCAGGAGACAGTCCGGTGGCCCGCGAAAACAGCCGCTGAAAATGCGCGGGCGAGTAGTCGACCCGTTGTGCAAGCTCGCCGAGCGAGGGCGTGGTATCGCCAGCCTGCGCTGCGGCCTTGATCTCCGCGATCGCGGCACGCAACGCCCTATCCTCGCGGCTGATCTGGTCTGGCGCGCACCGTTTGCAGGCGCGAAGGCCTGCCGCCTCGGCTTCGGGAGGGGAGGAATAGAAGCGGACATTCTCGCGCTTCGGCGCCCGCGCCGGGCAGGATGGGCGGCAGTAAATGCCCGTCGAATGCACGCCGGTCACGAAGTGCCCGTCATAGGCGCGATCCTTCGCCAGCGCGATCCGCCAGCACTCGTCGTCGGTCAGGGGAATCGTTTCGCTCGCCATGAGACGGGGCGATAGCGCGCCCCGCCGAACCGCGCATCCCGAAGCTTGCGGTCAATGTCCGCCGCGCGGTAGAGGCTGCGGCGATGGCCCGCTTTCTCGCCCTGCTTTTCGGTCTGGCCGCGCTGGTCGCGATGCTCCAATCGCCTCTCCACGCAGAACCCGCCGATATCGACGCGGCGGCGCGCGGCGTGGTGCGCGTGGTGATCATCGGCATTGAGGATACGCCCGACGGCGAAGAGGTCTATCCCATCGGTCACGGCACCGGCTGGGCGGTTGCGCCGGACCGGATCGTGACCAACGCCCATGTCGTGCGCGATGCGATGATGGACGATCGCCTGCGCATCGGGATCGTCCCCTCGGACGGGGCGGACGCGGGCTATGCAAAAATCGTGGCGGTCGATCCGCGCAGCGACCTTGCGCTGCTACGCATCACCAGCGGGCTACGCCTGCCGCCGCTGACGCTGGCGGGCGGGACGGTTTCGGACAGCGGCGAGGCTTTCGCGGTCGGTTATCCGATGAATGTCGACCGGGCGCAGGGACTGGAGATCGGCGACATCTTCAAGAGCCAGCCGCCGGTGAAAAGCCGCGGCTTCCTTGCCGGAATGCGCCCGAGCCGGAATTTCGACACCGTGCTGCACACCGCCCCCATCGCGCGCGGCAATTCGGGCGGTCCGCTGCTCGACGGATGCGGGCGCGTGCTCGGCGTCAACAGCTTCGGCGCAGATTCGGGCGGATCGGACGCGGAATTCTTCTTCGCGGTCTCGAACCGCGAGCTGATCCCGTTTCTGCGCGCCCACGACGTCACCGCCCGCACCAACGACACCGCCTGCCGCAGCCTCGCCGATCTGGAAGACGAGGAGCGTGACCGGCTGGAACGCGAACAGGCGGCGGCGCGCCAGGACATGGCGGCGCGCGGCGAGGAACAGCGCGAACGATTGGATCGCGCGCGCTTAGAGGCGGAAATGCAGGTGCGCGACGAGCGCGACGACCGGATGCTGGCGAGCATGGTGCTGCTGCTGATCGGCGCGGGCGCGATCTGGTGGGCGTTCGAAAAGCGCCGCCCGCCCCAGCCCGACGAAGATGAGCCGACTCCCAGCGGCTGGCCAGTTCGCAACCGCGTGGCGTTGGCCTTCGGCATCGGCGCGATCGTTATCGCCCTTCTCGTCCATCTCACCCGGCCGGGGATCGACGAGATCGACCGGCGCGTCGCCAATGTCATGCAGGACCGCGACTCCGGCAATCCAACGAAAGGCGGCACGGCATCGCCCGAAGCGCGCAGCTTCGTGTGCCGTCTCGACACGCAGCGCAGCCGCGTGACCAACGCCCAGACCGGCGAAGTGCGCTTCGATTGGTCGCCCGAAGGCTGCGTCAACGGTCGGACCCAGTACGGCAGATCAGGCGGAACATGGTCGCGCGCGCTTGTGCCGAACGACGAGATGGCGGTGGCGGTGAACAGCTTCGATCCCGAGCGCGGCATTTTCCGGACCGAGCGCTATCTCCTCGCGCGCAACGCCATGGCCGCCGCCCGCTCCGCACGCGGCGAATACAATGCCCCGAGCTGCGAGGCGGACGACGCGGCGACCACGCTCGGCGAAATGCAAAGCGGCGTGCTCGCCGCCCTGCCCTCCAGCCCAAACGAACGGCTGGTCTATGAATGCGAGGCGGTCACCGACTGAGTGCGGATCACGCCGCCAGCTTTTCGCCCGTCAGAGTGATGCGGTGCATTTCGCGCGCGTGGCCTTGATAATCGTTCAGCGCATTGTGCCAGGTGGTGCGATTGTCCCAGATCGCGACCGTGCCCGGCTCCCACACGACGCGCGCGTGGTGGTCCGGATTGCGCGCTTCGGCGAAGAGACGTTCCAGCAGCGGGAGACTGTCTTCGCGGCTGCGCCCGACGATGGTGACGGTGAAGGACGGATTGACGTAGAGCAGCTTTCGCCCGGTCCGGGGATGGCGCACCACGACCGGGTGAGTCGCGCCGGTCTGAAGATCCTGGCCGCGTAACTCACCGCCGATATCGGTCCGGGCATAAATTCCGCCCTCCTTGTAGACATGGTCTGCGGTGTGGAACGCTTCCAAGTCTTCGATCTCGCGCTTGGTATCCTCGTCCAGCGCATCGTAGGCCGCGCCCATATGGGCGAACAGTGTGTCGCCTCCTTTCGGCGGAAGCGTGCGCGCGACCAGGATCGATCCCATGGCCGGAACCTGATCGTAGCTGTGATCGGTGTGCCAGGCACCGCCGATATTGGTCTGCTGTTCGGCAGCCTTTCGCACCACCGCGATTTCGGGATGAGTGTCCGTAAGCGGGAAATAATTGTTGATGTCGATCCCGCCCCAGCGCTTCGCCAGATCGATGTGCTGTTCGGGCGAGAGAGACTGGCCGCGAAACACCGCCACACCATGTTCGAACACCGCTTGCCGAATCGCATCGAGCGTTTCGCCCTCCGCTTCGGCCAGCTGGACATCGTGGACGGTCACGCCGCATTCGGGCGCCAACGGTTCGCTTCGCAGGATGGTGGACATGGTCTCTCTCCCCACATCCACGCGAATATACCCTATTGCCGGAGGTCGGCAAAGCAGGGCGACCGCATTCGCGAAGGACAGCCGGTTGCCAATTTGCAGACCCGGTGCTAGTCGCGCGCCAGCCTGGCCGGGGTGGCAATAGCCCACTCGACACGGCCGGCGTTTCGCATCGGTATTTTTTCCGTCACCCGAGAGGACGAGAGCGCGTGGAGACTTCCGCCGGTATACAGGCAAGCCTAGCAGGGCGCTATGCGTCCGCCCTGTTCGATCTGGCGAGCGAGAGCGGGACCGTGACTGCGGTCGAATCGGATCTCGACAAGATCGAGGCCGGCCTTTCCGAATCGTCCGAACTGGCGATGCTGACCACCAGCCCCAAAGTGTCGCGCGATGCCGCGAACAAGGCGCTATGGGGCGTGTCCGCGATCATGGGCCTGTCGGAACTGACCCAGAATTTCCTCGGCACGCTGGCGCAGAACCGCCGCCTGTCGAAACTGCCCGCCATCATCCGGTCGTTCCGCGCCATCGCCGCTGCCCAGCGCGGCGAAGTCAGCGCCGAAGTCGCCAGCGCGCACGCCCTCACCGACACGCAGCTCGACCAGTTGAAGGCCAAGCTGACCGCTCGCGAAGGTCGCACCGTCAAGCTTACGACCAAGGTTGACCCCGAGCTGCTCGGCGGCCTTGTCGTCACCATCGGATCGAAGCGGATCGACGGCTCGATCCGCACCCGTCTCAATTCGCTTTCCCAGGCAATGAAGGCCTAAAGGACTTACATCATGGATATCCGCGCCGCAGAAATCTCCAAGGTCATCAAGGACCAGATCGCCAATTTCGGCACCGAAGCCGAAGTCAGCGAAGTCGGCACCGTGCTGTCGGTGGGTGACGGGATCGCCCGCATCCACGGCCTCGACAAGGTGCAGGCCGGCGAGATGATCGAATTCGCCAACGGCGTGCAGGGCATGGCCCTGAACCTGGAAGCCGACAATGTCGGCGCGGTGATCTTCGGGTCGGACAACGACATCAAGGAAGGCGACAGCGTCAAGCGCACGCAGACCATCGTCGACGTGCCGGTGGGCAAGGCCCTGCTCGGCCGCGTCGTGGACGCGCTCGGCAATCCGATCGACGGCAAAGGCCCGATCGCGACGACCGAACGCCGCCTCGTTGAACAGAAGGCTCCGGGCATCATCCCGCGTGAATCCGTTTCGGAACCGGTCCAGTCGGGCCTCAAGGCGATCGACGCGCTCGTTCCCGTCGGCCGTGGCCAGCGCGAGCTGATCATCGGCGATCGTCAGACCGGCAAGAGCGCGGTGGCGATCGACACCTTCATCAACCAGCGCGAAAACAACCAGTCGGACGACGAAAAGAAGAAGCTCTACTGCATCTACGTCGCCGTCGGTCAGAAGCGTTCGACGGTCGCGCAGATCGTCAAGTCGCTCGAAGAAAACGGCGCGATGGACTACACGATCGTGGTCGCCGCGACCGCGTCGGAGCCCGCTCCGCTACAGTATCTTGCGCCCTATACCGGCGCCGCGATGGGGGAATTCTTCCGCGACAACGGCATGCACGCCGTGATCGTGTATGACGACCTTTCCAAGCAGGCCGTCGCCTATCGCCAGATGTCGCTGTTGCTGCGCCGTCCGCCGGGCCGCGAAGCCTATCCGGGCGACGTGTTCTACCTCCACAGCCGCCTGCTCGAGCGTGCGGCCAAGATGAACGAGAGCGAAGGCGGTGGCTCGCTGACCGCGCTGCCGATCATCGAAACGCAGGCGGGCGACGTTTCGGCCTATATTCCCACCAACGTGATCTCGATCACGGACGGGCAGATCTTTCTCGAAACGGACCTGTTCTATCAGGGTATCCGCCCGGCCATCAACGTCGGCCTGTCGGTCAGCCGCGTCGGCGGTGCCGCGCAGACCAAGGCGATGAAGAAGGTCGCCGGCTCGATGAAGCTCGACCTTGCGCAGTACCGCGAAATGGCAGCCTTCGCGCAGTTCGGTTCGGACCTCGACGCCGCAACGCAGAAGCTGCTCAACCGCGGTGCGCGCCTGACCGAGCTTCTGAAGCAGCGCCAGTTCTCGCCCATGCCTGTGGAAGAACAGGTCGTTTCGATCTATGCGGGCACCAACGGCTATCTCGACACAATCGAGACCAACCGCGTGACCGAATACGAAGCCGCCATGCTGAGCTATATGCGCAGCGAGCATGCCGACGTGCTGGAAACGATTCGCACCACCGGCAAGTTCGAAGACGACACGAAGAGTAAGGTGGTGAGCGCGCTCGACACCTTCGCTAAGCAGTTCGCCTGATCGCCGAATGAGTTATACCGTCTTCGCCACGATCCCGGTCAAAAAGGAGCACATGGACGCCGCGTGCAACGCCGTGGCTGCCATCGTTCCCGCGACCCGTGGCGAAGAAGGGTGCATCGCGTTCGAACCGCGCCGTGCAGCTGACGGTTCGAGCACGATTATGATTTTCGAAGAGTGGGCGGATCGCGATGCTTTCGATTTCCACCATGCTCAGGATTATACGAAAGACGTTTTCGCCAAATATGAGAACTGGCTGCAATCCGCGCCGGAACTCGTGGAAGTAAAAGCGCTGGAAGGCTGAACTCAGGACATGGCAAGCCTCAAGGAACTCAAGGGCCGGATCAACTCGGTCAAGTCGACCCAGAAGATCACCAAGGCCAAGCAGATGGTCGCAGCGGCCAAGCTGCGCCGTGCGCAGGCTGCGGCCGAAGCGGCGCGCCCCTATTCGGAGCGGCTGGCGGGCGTCATGGCCAGCCTCGCCTCGCGCATTTCGGGCGGCTCCGCCCCGCGCCTGCTGGCAGGCACGGGCATGGACAAGCGTCATCTGTTGGTCGTGGTCAACACCGACAAGGGATTGTGCGGCGGTCTCAACGCCAACATCGTCAAGGCCGCCAAGGTCAAGGCGCGCGCGCTTCTCAACGAAGGCAAGGACGTGCAGTTCTACCTCGTCGGCAAGAAGGGCCGCGCGCCGATCAAGCGCGACTATGCCGACCGGATCGAAAAGCATTTCGACACGTCCGAGGTCCGCACCCCCGGTTTCGACGAAGCCGAAGCGATCGCCGACGATCTGATCGAACGGTTCGAGAAGGGCGAATTCGACGTCGCGCACCTCGTCTATCCGGTGTTCCAGAGCGCTCTGGTGCAGGATCCGACGGTCGACCAGCTGATCCCCGTCCCCTCGATCGAGAGCGACGCGCCGAAATCCGGCGATGCCGTGGTCGAATACGAGCCGGACGAGGAAGGCATTCTCGAGGAATTGCTGCCCCGTTACGTCAAGACGCAGCTGTTCGGCGCGCTGCTCGAGCGCGAGGCGAGCGAACAGGGCGCCTCGATGACCGCGATGGACAATGCCACGCGCAATGCGGGCGATCTGATCAAGGATCTGACCATCCAGTACAACCGCAGCCGTCAGGCCGCGATTACAACCGAACTGATCGAAATCATCGCCGGGGCGGAAGCGCTGTGATCGCGATCCGCGCCTCGCTTGCCCGCGGCGCCGCAGCGCTCGCTTTCGCGGCGTACGGTTTGTCGGCCTGCGCCGAGCCGGTCGAGGATGAACCGGTGGAGGCTTATGCGACCGGAACACTCGACGATCTCGGTGAGACCGATCCTGCCGCGCAGGTCGTCGGTGCGGATGGCAATGTGCCCAGCATTGCGGAAGTCCAGCTGGCGCTCGCACAGTGCCAGGAAGCGCCCGAAGTCGTCGAAGCGCAATGCACTGCCGAAGCCGATGGCACCTCGTTCACCTGCCGTTACACGCTCGATGGCGATACGCCTGAAACGGAGCGGCAATCGATCATTGCCGCTCGCGGTGATGGATACGCTCTCGTCGATATCCCTGAAGATTGTACGGTCGAATAAGCGACCTTTCCCCCCTCACCCGTTTCCCTAGGATTTGATACCTGTGAAAAAGTTCGCTCTGCTTCTTCCCCTCGCCCTCCTCGCCGCCTGTGGTGAAGAGCCCGCGCCGCAGCCGGTTGACGAAGCCGCTGCGCCGGTTGCAGAGGCGGCCCCTTCGCTGCCCGCGCCCGATCAGGCTCTCTTCACTGCGAAATACGCCGAAGCCTGCCCCGAGGAAGAAGCCGTCAACACCGCAGTGTGCAAGCGCGCCGGGCTGGGCTCGGAAGACGTCATCTGCGAATTCGGCCTCGGCGAGGACGAGTATCTCCGCAATTCCGCGACCCTTACCGCCGGCGACGGCGACTGGGCCTTCGCAGAACCGGACAATGTCTGCGTCGGCTGACGCGCCCCGTTCAAGCATTTCAGGACCAAGTCAGGATAGACATCATGGCCACCGCACCCGTACTCAACCAGTCGCCTAACGGCACGATTTCCCAGGTCATCGGCGCCGTCGTCGACGTCGCTTTCGAAAGCGAACTGCCGCCGATCCTGACCGCGCTCGAAACGAAGAACGGCTCCAACACGCTGGTTCTCGAAGTCGCCCAGCACCTCGGCGAAAACACCGTGCGTACCATCGCGATGGACGGGACGGACGGGCTCGTGCGCGGGCAGGAAGTCATCAACACCGGCGCGCAGATCAGCGTTCCGGTCGGCCCGAAGACGCTGGGCCGCATCATGAACGTGGTCGGCGAAGCGATCGACGAGCGCGGCCCCATCGGCGCCGATCAGACCGCTCCGATCCACGCCGAAGCTCCGCTGTTCGTCGACCAGTCGACCGAAGCGGCCATTCTCGTCACCGGCATCAAGGTCATCGACCTTCTCGCTCCCTATGCCAAGGGCGGCAAGATCGGCCTGTTCGGCGGCGCAGGCGTCGGCAAGACCGTTCTGATCCAGGAACTGATCAACAACATCGCCAAGGGCCATGGCGGCGTGTCCGTGTTCGCGGGCGTGGGCGAGCGCACCCGCGAGGGTAACGATCTCTATCACGAATTCCTCGACGCGGGCGTCATCGCCAAGGATGCGGACGGAAACGCGATCTCGGAAGGCTCCAAGGTGGCGCTGGTCTTCGGCCAGATGAACGAGCCGCCGGGCGCGCGCGCCCGCGTTGCCCTGTCGGGCCTGACCATGGCGGAATATTTCCGCGATCAGGAAGGCCAGGACGTGCTCTTCTTCGTCGACAACATCTTCCGCTTCACGCAGGCGGGCTCGGAAGTGTCGGCACTGCTCGGCCGTATTCCTTCGGCGGTGGGCTATCAGCCGACGCTGGCGACCGACATGGGCAACCTTCAGGAGCGCATCACCTCCACGAACAAGGGCTCGATCACTTCGGTGCAGGCGATTTACGTCCCCGCGGACGATTTGACCGACCCGGCGCCCGCCACCTCCTTCGCTCACTTGGACGCGACCACCACGCTGAACCGCGCGATTTCCGAACTCGGCATCTATCCGGCTGTCGATCCGCTCGATTCGACCAGCCGC
Organism: Erythrobacter sp. A6_0; assembly: GCF_017744235.1. Classification (NCBI taxonomy): domain Bacteria; kingdom Pseudomonadati; phylum Pseudomonadota; class Alphaproteobacteria; order Sphingomonadales; family Erythrobacteraceae; genus Erythrobacter; species Erythrobacter sp. A6_0. The sequence goes on along the minus strand of NZ_JAGHQR010000001.1, from coordinate 222,300 downwards.
GTGCTCGAACCGCGCGTCGTGGGTCAGGAGCATTACGAGACGGCCCGCCGCGTCCAGGAAACGCTGCAGAAGTACAAGTCGCTTCAGGACATCATCGCCATTCTCGGCATGGACGAGCTGTCGGAAGAGGACAAACTGACGGTCGCGCGTGCGCGCAAGATTCAGAAGTTCCTCAGCCAGCCCTTCCACGTCGCGGAAGTCTTCACCAACATTCCGGGCCAGTTCGTGCAGCTCGAAGACACGGTGAAGAGCTTCAAGGCAGTGGTCGACGGCGAATACGATCACCTTCCCGAAGCCGCCTTCTATATGGTCGGCGGCATCGATCAGGCGGTCGAAAAGGCCAAGAAGCTCGCGGAAGACGCGTAAGCGATAACCCTCCCCCTATTCGCGGGGAGAAAACTCAGAGAGAGGGGCCGCGCTTGGCCCCTCTCGACTGCGACTGGCGGGCAAGCTCGCAAGTCGCGTTGTCTCTCCTCTTAATGGGGAGAGAGATGTGAGGAACAGATGGCACTGCATTTCGAACTCGTGACCCCCGCCAAGCTCGTCCGTTCGGAGGAGGTGCATATGGTCGTCGTGCCCGGAACCGAGGGCGAGTTCGGCGTGCTCGAAGGCCATGCGCCCTTCATGTCCACGATCCGCGATGGCGCGGTACAGGTCTACAAGACCGAAGGCGGCACGCCCGAGAGCATAGAAGTGCGCGGCGGCTTTGCCGAAGTGGGCGAAAAGGGCCTGACCGTTCTGGCCGAACACGTCGAGGGCTGATCCAGTCCTAAGGGCGGTGCACACCGCTCCTTAACCATGATCGGGCATGGCGGCGGACGATGTCCGCGCCGCAAGCCCTTCCTCTTGCTACCCATCGCACAAAGAGCGAGGCTCGTTGGCTGGCGCCCTTGGTGCTGGCGCTCGCCGTCGTCGCGACACGTGCGATCTGGCTTGGTGATCCGGCGGCGGATTACGACGAGCAGCTCTATTCGCTGATCGGTCTACGCTGGCTCGACGGGGCGCTGCCCTATGCCGATCTGTGGGACCGCAAACCCGCAGGGCTATTCGCGCTGTTCGCCATGGCGCACGCGGTCGGCGGACCGTCACCGGTCGCGTATCAAGTGCTGGCGATGGCGTTCACCCTTGCGGGCAGCCTGTCGATATACGAGCTCGCCCGGCCGCTCGCCGATCGCTGGGGGGCGCTGCTGGCGGGGATCGCCTACCCGCTGATGCTGCCGCTTTATGGGAGCCATGCCGGGCAGAGCGAGGTGTTCTTCCTGCCGCTTCTTCTGGGCGCGCTCTATCTCGTGACGAGCGATCGCGAGCACCTTTCTTTTAGGCGAGCTGCATGGGCCATGTTGCTCGGCGGTCTGGCCCTTCAGTTGAAGTATACGGCCCTCCCCGCTTGCCTGGCGCTTGGAGGGCTCGCTCTTCTGCGCTTCCATCGCCAAGGCGTTCAACTTGACGGCCTGCCAAAACCCGCCCTCCTTTTCGCCGCGATCGGGATTGCGCCCACCGTGCTGGCTTATGCGATCTTCGCGGCTTTGGGAGCCGGTGACGCATTTTGGTGGGCCAATTTCGGCTCCTTCTTCCTGCGCGAGGGCGCGGGGCGCTGGCGCGGCGAACTGCCGATTGCCATGCTCCCGATCCTCGTCCCCGCCCTGCTCGGCCTGTGGGCGGCGGTACGGCTTGCTCCGCCACGCGATCCGATGCTTTATGCCAGCTATGCGCTGTTCGCTGTCGGACTGGTCGGGACGGTGTTCCTGCCGGGGACGGTGTATCTCTATTATCTGGCCGCGCTGGTGCCGGCGGCCATAGTGCTGGCCCTGCCCCTGTTCGCATCCCCGGCGCCGCTTGCACGGGTCTCGGTCCTCATGCTTTTCGGCTTCTATGCGCTGTTCTATGTCGGGCTCGATCAGGCGGGGAAGAGCGCGGATCGGCGCGCGAGCGTGGCGCATCTGTCGCGGGCGATCGCGCCGTTCGTCGATCGCGACAGCGAATGCCTGTGGATCTTCGACGGGCCGAGCGTTCTCTACACCACCGCCGACAGCTGCATCGCGACGCGCTTCGTCTATCCCGATCACTTGAACAACGCGCTGGAAACGGACGCGCTCGGCGTGGATCAGACAGGAGAGGTCGCGCGTGTCCTCGCGACCCAGCCCTCCGTCATCGTGACTGCAAGCGACCCGTTGACGCGGCAAAACGAAACGGCGGGGCAATTGGTTCGCAACGCGCTGCAAAGCGATTACGAGCCGCTCGCAAGTGCTAAATTGGGTGAACGAACCATCCGGGCCTGGCGCCGCCGCTGACGCCCGATTTGCGGCCCGGCCGGGTCAGTCCTTCTTCGCCGCTTTCTTCTTTCGCATCGCGTCGTGGAACCGGTCGGCCCAGCCCGGTTTCACGATCTGCTCGCCGCGCACCATGCGCAGATCCCCATCGGCCACATCGCTCGTCACCGCGCTGCCCGCGGCCACGATGGCGTCCCGCCCGATCCGCACCGGCGCGATCAGTGCGCTGTTCGATCCGATGAAGGCACCTTCGCCGATCACGGTGCGATATTTGAAATAGCCATCGTAATTGCAGGTGATCGTGCCCGCGCCAATATTGGCGCGCGCGCCCACCTCCGCGTCGCCCAGATAGGTCAGGTGGCTGGCCTTGGCACCTTCGCCCAGATGGGCGTTCTTCATCTCGACGAAATTGCCGACGAAGCTGTCCTTCGCCATGACCGCGCCGGGCCGCAAGCGGGCATAGGGGCCGACTTGCGCGTCCTCACCGATCGACGCGCCTTCGAGATGGCTGAAGCTCTTGATGTGCGCGCCATCCGCCACGGTGACGCCGGGGCCGAACACGACATTGGGATCGACCGTGACGTCGCGACCCAATTGCGTGTCCCAGCTGAAGAACACGGTCTCGGGCGCGCGCAGCGTTACGCCTTCGGCCATCCAGTGCGCCCGCTGCTCCGCCTGCCAGAGCGCTTCGGCGGCGGCGAGTTCGCCGCGCGAATTGATGCCGGCAACCTCGCCCGGATCGGCCGTGGTGACGGCGGCGCAAACGTCCCCGTCCGATATCGCGATATTGACGATGTCGGGGAGGTAGTATTCGCCCTGCGCATTGTCGTTGCCGACGCGGTCGAGCAGCGCGAACATATCCTCTGCCCGCGCCGCCATCAGGCCCGAATTGCACAAGCGGCAGGTGCGCTCGTCATCGCTCGCATCCTTGAATTCGACCATCTTCGCGATCCGGCCCGCATCGTCGGCGATCACGCGGCCATAGGCCAGCGCGTCGTCCGGTTCGAATCCGAGCACGACGACTTTCGGCGCATCCTCGGCATGGAGGCGATCGAGCATGGCCTGCATGGTCTCGCCGCGCACGAAGGGGACATCGCCGTAAAGGACCAGCACGTCGCCCTTGAAGCCCGCCAGCCGCTCCTGCGCCTGCTGGACCGCGTGGCCGGTGCCGAGTTGGGGTTCCTGAAGGCAGGTCTGCGCCGTATCGCCCAGCGCACCTTCGACCTGCTCGCGCCCTGCGCCGACCACCACGACCTGCTTCTTCGGGCCCAGCGCCTCCACGCTCGCCATCAGATGCTTCAGCATCGGGCGCCCGGCGATGGGATGGAGGACCTTGTGCAGCGCGCTCTTCATGCGCGTGCCCTTGCCTGCGGCGAGGATGATGGCGGCGAATTCGTGTTGGCTCATACTGGGCGCCTTGCCACGACAAGCTTGCGGTTTGAAGGCGTATCCTGCACCCATCCGCGCCATGAGCGATTTTCCCTTCGACATCGTGTGCTTCGACCTCGACGGCACTCTCCTCGAAACCCACCGCGATCTCGGCACGGCAGTCAATCACGCGCTGACGCTGGGCGGGTTCGCGACGGTCCCGATCGACAATGCGAAGGATCTGATCGGCGGCGGCGCGAAGGCGATGCTGAGTCAGGCGGTGGACGCCCAGAGCAAGGCGGAAGGCGGGCTCGACAGAGACGAGTTCAAGCGCCTCTACAAAGCGATGCTGGCCTATTACGGAGATCATTACGCGGTCCACACCCGTCCCTATCCGGGCGTAATCGAAACTCTCGATAGGCTGACCAAACGCGGGGCGCGCCTCGCCGTCGTCACAAACAAGTTCGAGGATTTCGCGCGCGGCGTCCTGACGGAACTGGACCTTATCGATCGCTTCGAATGTGTGATCGGTGGAGACAGCCTCGGCAAAGGCGAGGATGGACAATATCGCGCCAAGCCGCTGCCCGATCCCATCGTGGCCGCGCGGGACCGCTGCGGCGGCGGATCGCTGATCTATATCGGCGACAGCAGTTACGACCGCGATGCGGCGCGTGCGGCGGACGTGCCCTTCATCGCCGCCTGCTACGGCTATTGCGATCTGAGCGAGGATGATTTCAAAGCGGATGCGCTGATCCATCAGATGGACGAGCTGATCCCGGCGATCGAGGCGCTCTGAGGCGCGATTCGCGCAAAAATAGGCTCTCGAAGCTCGTCCCGCCCCTACGGCATCGCGCCCTGCCGTGCGGCCTGTTGCCAGCAAGCGGCGCACATGGCATTCCGCTTCCCAGATTGACCTTAACGTAAACGAGAACGGAGAGCCGCATGAGCATCGATTTCAAGGACAAGGTAGCCATCGTCACTGGCGCAGGCGGCGGTTTGGGCCGCGAATACGCGCTCGAGCTCGCCAAGCGCGGCGCCAAGGTGGTCGTCAACGATCTGGGCGGATCGCGTGACGGCACCGGCACGTCCGACGCGGCGGCCAAGGTGGTCGAGGAAATCGAAAAGGCGGGCGGCGAAGCGATCGCCAACGGCGCATCGGTCACCGAATACGATCAGATGGAAAAGATGATCGCCGACGCCAAGCAGAAATGGGGCGGTGTCCACGTCCTCATCAACAATGCGGGCGTGCTGCGCGACAAGAGCTTCGCCAAGATGGAACCGGCGGATTTCGACTTCGTCGTGAAGGTCCACCTTCTGGGCAGCGCCAACGCCACCAAAGCGGCGTGGGAAACCATGCGCGAGCAGGCCTATGGCCGCGTGCTGATGACCGCGAGTTCCACCGGCCTGTTCGGCAATTTCGGCCAGGCCAATTACGGCGCGGCCAAGCTCGGCCTCGCAGGTCTCACCAAGACGCTCTATCTCGAAGGCGCGAAGTATAACATCAAGGTCAACACGCTCAGCCCCGTCGCGGGCACGCGCATGACGGAAGATCTGTTCCCCGAACAGGCCTTCGAACTGTTCGATCCGGTGAACGTGGTTCCCGCCGCGCTCTTCCTCGTCAGCGAAGATGCGCCGACCAACGCCATCGTCGGCGCGGGTGCGGGCGGTTTCCACAGCGCCTGGACCGTGATGAACGACGCGGTGTGGCTGCCCGAAGAGCAGCGCACGGTCGAAGGCTTTGCCGAAAACTGGGACAAGATCAGCGACTTCTCTAACCTGAAGGCACCGCAGAGCGGTTCCGAACAGTCGGGCGCGATCCTGACCGCGATGCAGAAGGTCACCGGCACCGGGCCGAGCTCGGCACGCGGCTGACACGACGATCCTCAGGCGTATTGACTGAATAACACACCGGACGTAGTATCCGCCCTTCAACAGGGTAGGAGCCGTCCGGTGTATTCAGAAGAGGACATCAATTCCGCCGTCAGTGCCGGGGCGCTTAGCGCCGATGCGGCGGCTGCGTTCCGCGCGCATATGACGCAGATTCGCGACATGCCGCGCGGTGACGAAGAGAATTTCCGGCTGATCAACAGCTTCAACGACATCTTCGTGGCGATCGGCGTGGTCATCATGCTGGTCGCGGCAGGCGCGATCGGGCAGGCGATCGCGAGTGCCATGGCGCCGATGACGGATATCTGGACGCTTGGCTCCAATGTCGAACCGACCGAAGCCGAGATCGCAGCCTGGTCTGCCGCATCCGAATGGCGCAGCGCGCTCACGACCCTGTTTGCCGGGGCCCTGATCGCCGCGACTGCCTGGCCGCTCTCCGAATTCTTCACCCGCCGCCGCCGCATGGCGCTGCCCAGCATCATCCTGCTGCTGGCTTTCGTCGGTGGATGTTTCGCCGCCGCGATGGGCATCGGGCTGTCTCTTGGCGCGATGGACAATGAAAGCACCGGCGCGTTGTTCGTGGCCGGGGCTGGCCTGCTGGCCGCGGGAGCTGCATGGCTCCACTGGAAGCGGTTCATGGTGCCGATCACTGTCGCCGCCGGTGCAGCTGCCGCCGCCGTTACGGTGATCGCGCTGATCGTCTCGCTGCTCTACGGCCCGCTCGGACTGAACGAAGAAACGGTCGGCGACACCCTGCTGACACTGACCTTCCTGATGGGTCTCGGCGTCTTCGCCTTCGCGATGCGCTGGGACATGTCGGACCGTGAACGCACCACGCGCCGCAGCGATGTCGCCTTCTGGCTGCACCTGCTCGCAGCGCCCATGATCGCGCATCCGGTGTTCTATTCGCTCGGCGTAATGGAGGGTGGCGATCGGGTCGGCGTCGGTTCCGCAATCGGCGTGCTGGCGATCTATGTCCTGTTCGGCCTCGTCGCGCTGGCGATCGACCGGCGGGCGCTGCTGGTTTCCGCTCTCGCCTATGTCCTCGTGGCGCTGGCTTTCCTGTTCGACCGTTTCGGTGCGGTTGAGCTGACCTTCGCGCTGACCGCGCTGGTGATCGGATCCGCCCTGCTCAGCCTGTCGGCCTTCTGGACGCCGATCCGCAACAAGGTGGTCGCGGGATTGCCCAATGGGTGGCAGGCGCGCGTGCCGGTGGCGGGTGTCGTCGCTGGATAGAAAAAGGGGCCGGGGTCTTCGGACCTCGGCCTTTTCTCGAACGAAGCTTACGTATCGACGGCTTTCATAAGCCGCCGCTCCATCGGCGCGAGCACGCCAGCCAATTCATGGCCGCGTTTCAGCACTTGGCCGTGCTCTCCGAATAAAGTCCACATGCCCTGCCGCTGGCGCAGCGAGGGCCGCTTTTCCACGCGGGCCTGAGGCTTTTCAGCGGCGCGGCGAAAGGCGGCGAAGCTGGCGAAATCGCGCGTGAAATCCATCGCGTAATCGCGCCATTCCCCTGCCGCGACCATCCGGCCATACAGGTCGAGAATGCGCGTCAACTCTTCACGCGTGAAGCCGACCTGATCGGCATTGCGCGCAGGAAATGGCAAGACTGCCCCGCCTGATCCACCGCTCGGCTGCATCAGTTTGTCGATCCGCTCCGCTTGGCGTCCGCAATGTCGGAAGCTTCGGGCGTCGATATCTTGCGAAGCGCTTCCAGCTCGGCGCGCATTTCCGTCAGCTGCTGCTCCAGCGCCTCGAACCGGCGCATGTCGGGCTCGCACGGTTCCTCGCACGGTGTGCCGTAGGGCATGAATTCGCGCATATAGGTTTCGACCGGCACCAGCGTGCTGCGCGCCTTGAAGCCGATCATCGTCGCGCCTTCGGGCACGTCGTCGGTGACGACCGCATTGGCGCCGATCCGCGCGCGCTCGCCCACCGTGATCGGGCCTATCACCTGCGCGCCCGATCCGATGATGACATTGTCCATGATGGTCGGGTGGCGCTTGCCCCCGATCCCATTGGTCGGATTGGTCCCACCCAAAGTCACGTTCTGGTAAATCGTCACGTCGTTGCCGATCACCGCCGTCTCGCCGATCACGGTAAAGCCGTGGTCGATGAAGAAATTGCGTCCGATCTTCGCGCCCGGATGAATGTCGATCGCGGTCAGGAAGCGACTGAAATGATTCACGAACCGGGCAAGGAAATGCAATTCGGCTTCGAACAGCCAATGCGCGATGCGGTGCCAGAACACCGCCCAGACGCCCGGATAGGTGAGGATTTCCCAGCGGCTGCGCGGCGCGGGATCGCGCGCGCGGATGGAGTCGAGATAGGCGGTCAGCCGGTCGAACATGACGCAGGATTCTCCCACCAATCGCGTATCAAAGCAAGCGCCCCTGCTCCGGCCCCTGGACCGCTTCGAGCGCATCGCGCCATACCGACATGGTGGCGGGCAGTTTGCGTTCAAGGGAAATACGGTCGATTTCCGCCACCACCCTCTCGATCGCGGCATGGCTGCGGGTGACGCGCGGGACGAGGTAATCCGCCGCCGCAGGCGCGAGTTGCAGGCCGCGCTGCTCCGCATGCGCCAGGATAAGCTCGCCCGCCATGACGTCGTCCGGCGGGGCGATTGCAAGCTGGATTGATCCGCCCAGGCGCGAGCGCAGATCCGGCAGGTCGATCCTCCATCCATCCGCATCGCTGACGAGGAGCAGTGGGCGGCCATCCTCCTGCGCGCGGTTCCAGCGGTGGAACAACGCCGTTTCATCCCAGCGGTCCGCCCCGTCGATCGCCTCTCCATGCCCGGACGACGCGAACCAGCGCGCCAGCAGCGTCTTGCCCGAGCGTGGCGGCCCCACCAGAACGGCCGTGCGATAGGGCCAGTCCGATGGCTCGGCCAATGCGGCGATGGCGGCTCGATTCGCACCACCCACCACGATCCGCACCGCCCGATCGGGATCGGCGACGGAAAGCGGAAGAGCGATCTGAGACACGGGAATGGCGGTCGCGACGATGCGCCTAGCGGCTGACGGACAGCGCGTTGTTCGCCTGCCGGACCGTGAAGCCCTGGCTGCGCAGAGCGGCGGCGAGCTGGTCGATCGAACCTTCGAAGCCGACCGTCAGGACCGACGTGCCGCCGATCGCCGTGCTGCGGATCCCGGCGGTGCGAACGCCCGAAGCGCCGCGCACCTGCGCAACGCCTGCGTTGAATGCGTCGGCATCGGGCGTAGCGATCTGGACTGTGTAGAGCCCGACAGAGCCCGGCGGGGGCGGATTGTCGATCGGCGCGGACGTTACGCTCGAGCCCGGTTCGGCCTGCTGGTTCTCGCGCGTAGCGCGCGCCGCGGCCGCCGCTGCCCGCTCACGCTCGGCCTCGGCCCGGCCCAGATCGATCAAGCGCTGGATCGCCGGATCGATCTCCAGATCGCCGAGGTCCAGCGTGGGATCGGGCGCCAGCCGCCCATTGGCGAGCGCCTGTTCGAAGATCGCGTCGAAGCGGACCACGGCCTTTTCCAGCATCGCGGGCAATTGTTCGGGATTGGCGGCCGTCATCCGGAATCCGGCGAGATAGACATTGTCCGGTCCATGGCGCGCCGTGAACGTGCCTTCGATCGGTCCGCCGGGATAGGTGTATCGCAGGTCCGCGATCGGCACGAGAACGTCCGATGCGCTGAACTGATCTAGCACGGTGCGCCACCAGATTCGGCTTCGACGCCCGATCTGCCCGTAAGTGACCAGCAGCGAATCGCCACCCGATCCCGCCGGACGGACATAGTCGATCCGGCTAGACCCCGATTGATATTCGGCCCAGGCGCGCTGCCAGGGATTGCGCATCTCGTAGACCAGCTCCGTCCCGGCGGAAAACGTCACCGGTACCAGCAGCATCGGCGCGGACCGGCGCGCCTGTTCGGTGCCGCCAAGATAGGCATTGGCGCGCTGCCGGTCGAAAATGACGCCCAGCCGCGCGATATAGCGGCGCGGACCCAATTGCTCGCGTTCGATCACGATCGCCGAAACGAGACCGGCTATCTGCGAATCCGACAATTCCGGGCCCTTCAGCCGCTCCCACGCCTTGCGCTGTGCCTGCTCCCAGCCGTTAGCGCGCGCTTCGTCGCTGCTCTTGCCGGTGGCGTCGACTTCGATCCCCGTGACCGAAATGTCACTCGAGGCCGCGACTGGAGCGATGCCGCGCTCGCCCCCCACCTGCGCCCAGACCGCCGCTGCAAGCAGGACAAGCGCCGCCAACCCGGCGAAAATGGGGAGCGGACGGCGCAGCGCAGGAAGGGATGGGATCAAGTGCATGGGGGAAACCGCGCGCCTTTTGCCCAATGGCTTATGGAAATCCAAGCGCGAATGCGTATGGCAGGCGCCATGCAGGAAAAGAATTCGTCCTATACCTATTCCGATGCGGGGGTTTCGATCGCCGCAGGCAATGCGCTGGTCAAGGCAATCGGGCCGCTGGTGAAGGCCACTGCGCGCCCCGGCGCCGATGGCGAAATTGGCGGGTTCGGCGGCTTCTTCGACCCCAAGGCTGCAGGATACACCGATCCGCTGCTGGTCGCCGCGAATGACGGTGTCGGCACCAAGCTGAAGCTCGCCATCGATCATGACCGGCACGATTCGGTCGGCGTGGATCTCGTCGCGATGTGCGTGAACGATCTGATCGTCCAGGGGGCGGAGCCGCTGTTCTTCCTCGATTATTTCGCCACCGGCAGGCTGGAAAACGGCATTGCCGAGCGCGTGATCGCAGGCATTGCCGAAGGCTGCAAAATGGCGGGCTGCGCGCTGATCGGGGGCGAGACGGCGGAAATGCCGGGCATGTACCAACCGGGGGATTACGATCTCGCAGGCTTCTGCGTCGGCGCGGTGGAGCGTGGCGAACAGCTGACGGGCGAGCGCGTTCGGCCCGGCCATGTCCTGCTCGGCCTCGCCAGTTCGGGCGTGCATTCCAATGGCTATTCGCTCGTCAGGAAGCTTGCGGCGGACAAGGGCTGGAAGCTCGACCGCCCGGCCCTGTTCGATTCCGACCGCCTGCTGATCGATGCTCTGATCGAGCCGACCCGGATTTACGTGAAGAACCTGCTTCCCCTCGTACGCGACGGGCTGATCGACGCGATGGCGCATATCACCGGCGGGGGGCTGCTCGAAAATATTCCGCGCGTCTTGCCCAAGGGCGCGCATGCGATGGTCGATGCCGGTCTGTGGGATCAGCCGCGCCTGATGGCCTTTCTCCAGGCGCAGGGCGCGATCGAACCGGAGGAAATGGCCCGCACCTTCAATTGCGGCGTCGGCATGGTGCTCGCCGTCGAGCCCGCGCAGGCCGAGATGGTCCGCACGCGGATTGAAGAGGCGGGCGATACGGTGCTGGCGGTGGGCGAGATCGTTGAAGGCGAGCGCGGCTGCACCGTGCGCGGCGCGGCGGGCGTCTGGTCCGCGCGCGCCGATTGGGAAGCCGTGCATAATGCCTGAAACCGCCCTGCAACGGGCGCGCGTCGCGGTTTTCGTCTCGGGTCGCGGAAGCAATATGGCGGCGCTGCTCTATGCCAGCCGCCTGGATGGCGCGCCTTACGAAATCGCGCTGGTGGCCAGCAACGATCCGGATGCGGAAGCGCTTGCTTTGGCCGAGGCGGAGGGAATCGCGACCTTCGCCCTCTCGCACAAAGGCATGGCGCGCGAGGACCATGATGCCGCGATGGAAGATGCGGCCCGCAAGGCAGGGGCCGATCACATCGCGCTCGCCGGTTATATGCGCATTCTGACCCCGGCTTTCGTGCGGCGCTGGAAGGGGCGAATGCTCAATATCCATCCCTCGCTGCTGCCGAAATACACCGGTCTCGACACCCATGCCCGCGCCATCGCGGCGGGCGACACGCATGGCGGCGTGTCGGTCCATCTGGTGACCGAGGAACTCGATGCGGGCGAAGTGCTGGGACGGATCGCGATCGCCATCCGTCCGGGCGAGACCGCCGAGAGTCTCGCCGAGCGAGTACGCATCGCCGAACATCAGCTTTATCCGCGCATCCTCGCCGAGCATGTGCTGCGGCATGCCGGGACCTGCGCGACCGTCTGATGCCGCCCCGCCCTCACCCCCTCTGCGTGTCGCGCACCGCCACGCTGGCCAACCGCGCGATCGCCGGCATGTGGGAACGCGGGCTGACCGTGCAGCCGCCGCTCGATCCGGATTTCCTGTGGGCGAAAGGCAGCGAGGGTTTTGCGCCCGACGACGAGATATCGATCCGCGCGCCCGAGGATGTGGCCGATTTCCGTGCCCGGCTGGAGGCGCTGTGCCACTCGCTGCGCGAAGAAGCGCAGCTCAACGCGCTGGGCCACACCATGGCCTATGGCCAGATCGTCGCCGCCATCGAGAAGCGCCATGCGCTGGGCCGCTTGTGGCGCGAACGGCCCGATTTCGCGGAAACGCCGATTGCGCCACCGATCGCCGTGGTCGGCCAGATGCGCGCGGGCACCACGCGAGTCCACCGCCTGCTTGCCGCCGATCCGCGCCATGCGGGGACGCGGTTCTGCAATGCGGTCGATCCGGTGCCTCCCGCAGGCAATGTTTTCGACTGGCGTCCGCTCAAACTGCGCGCGGGCCTCGCCATAGCACGGCTCGTCAATCCGTGGCTCGACAGCCAGCACCCCTTCGGACCCACCCGCGCGGACGAGGAATTGGGCTGGCTGACCACCGCGCTCGACGTGTGCGCCTTCGAAGCGCAATGGCGCATCCCCGGCTATGTCGCCTTCAGCGAGGCGCGCGATGCAGCCCCGCTCTATCGCGAATTCGCCCGCATCCTGCGCACCGATGCCGCGATGATGGGCAATGCGGACCGGCCCAGAGTGCTAAAATGTCCGAAGTTCGCCGAAGATATCCCCGCGCTGCTAGCCGAGCTTCCGGGCACGCGGCTGGTAGTCACCAGGCGAGAGCCGGACGATGTGCTGGCAAGTTCGGTGTCGCTGGTGGCGGCGCAGTCCGCCTTCCAGAGCGCGGAGCTGTCGCTTGAGAAGATCCGGCAGGAATGGGCTCGCAAGCTGGCGCTGCGCGAAGAGCGGATGGCCGCAGCGCTCGCCGATTTCACAGGCCCTCTGGCCTGCGTCGATTTCGCAGCATTGGGGCGCGACTGGCAGAGCGAGATCGCGCAGATCTACGCCGCGCTCGGCCTGACGCTGACCGACGAGGCGCTAGAGGGCATGGGCGCCGAACAGGCCCGTGCCGCGAACGGCGCGCATCACGCGCACCGTTCGCAGATCGCGGGCTTTTCGGCGTCCTAAATCAACCGACGATTTCGTCGTCGTTGAAGAAGAATTCGATTTCGGTCTTCGCGTTCTCGTCCGAATCCGAACCGTGGACCGAATTGGCTTCGATGCTCTCGGCATAGGTCTTGCGGATGGTGCCCTCTTCGGCGTCGGCCGGGTTGGTGGCGCCCATCACGTCGCGATTGCGCTTCACGGCGTCTTCGCCTTCGAGCACCTGGACGACGACCGGGCCGCTGGTCATGAAATCGACCAGTTCGCCGTAGAACGGGCGTTCGGCGTGGACTTCGTAGAACTTCTTCGCCTGGTCTTCGCTCATCTGGATGCGCTTGGACGCGACGACGCGCAGACCGGCATCTTCCAGCATCTTGGTGACGGCGCCGGTCAGATTGCGGCGCGTGGCATCGGGCTTGATGATCGAAAAGGTGCGCGTAACCGCCATCGTAATTTCCTCGAATTTAGGGGGTGCAATGCGCGCGCCCGTAGCCGCGTGAGGGGATAACGGCAAGCATCAGTTGCGTGGCCTGTTTCCATGGAGTTGATCCACGCTGAGCTGGCCCACGGTAAGCTGGCCCACCGTCTCGTCCTCCTCGCGCGCCGCCTGGAACGTGAAATGCGTCCCGTCCTCGGCACGTCCGCCGACCATCGACAGCGTATCGGTGGCGAGCTCGACATCGACCGCGACGCCCGCCGCCTCCGCCTCGGCGCGATAGAAGGCGATCATGTCCGCCGGGGGCGCATCGCTGGCAAGTGTCATCGTGACCGAGCGCCGCTCGCCGCGCCCGACTTCCACGGTGGAGCGTATTTCGGCGTCGGGATAAACGGTGAAGCCGGTCGGCAGCTCGGCCACCTTGCCTTCGCTGCCATCCCGTGCGCGCAGGATCGTGGTGCCGTCTTCATTGGTGATCGAGGCGCGTGTCGCTCCCGTTTCGGGATCGACGACGTAATGGCCCTTGGGCTGCGGATCGTCGCGCGGCGGCTCGTCTTCGGACGCACCGCAGGCTGCGAGCAGAAACAGAGCGGCGATGGAACCGGCGATACGCAAAAGAGCCTCCTTCTCCCAACCAACAGGTGGGAGTCACAGAGGGTTCCAGCCGCCATCCTCGTTCTGGCGAAAGGCGCCGAATTCGACGGTGCCGTCGCTGGCGGCGCGCGCTTTCAGATCGCGCCACAACCCGCGCGCAGCCTCGGTCTGGTCGGGGCCGAACATCAGGAACGTGCGCGCGAAGGCGCTCGCCTCTTCGCGCCAGACGCCATCCGCGAGCAGGAGAAAGCGCGCTTCGTTGAGCGGCTCGCAGCTGTCCGACAGCAGGATCGGCTGGCGCGCGGCGTGCGGCTCCGCCGCCTCCCCATTGGCGAGGAAATGCGCCGGGCCTTCCTTCCACAATTCTTCGGCAATGATCCGGCGCTGCTCCTGATCCGCGCCGACGATCAGCATGCGCTGGCCCGCCTGCAGGGTCTTGCGGGCGAGCGCAGGAACGACCTTTTCGACCGGATCGCGGGTCAGCTGGTAGAAGTCGACGCGCATGCGATCAGGCCGATTGGCCGGTCGTTTTTGCAGAGCGGCGGCAGCGTTCGGAACAGTATTTCACACTGTCCCAATCCCGCTCCCACTTCTTGCGCCAGGCGAAATCGAGCCCGCAGGCGGCGCAGGTCTTGTGCGGCAGGTCGCCCTTGGGCCGCATCTTGCCTGTACCGCCGCCTGCCATTGGCCGATCAGCCTTCGATCGTGTCGGCGACCAGCCGGTCGATCAGGCGCACACCGAAACCGGTCGCGCCCTTGCCCCAGGTGGCACCGGGCTTGTCGCTCCACACGGTGCCCGCAATGTCGCAGTGCGCCCAGGGGGTGCCGTCTTCGATGAAGCGGTGGAGGAACTGCGCCGCCGTGATCGAGCCCGCGCCCTTGCCGCCGATATTCTTCATGTCGGCGATCGGGCTGTCGATCAGCTTGTCGTAGGCCGGGCCGATGGGAAGGCGCCACACCTTGTCTCCGCTGGCCTTGCCCGCATCGGCAAGATCCTGCGCCAGCGCATCGTCGTTCGAGAACACGCCCGCATGTTCGTTGCCCAGCGATACGATGATCGCACCGGTCAGCGTCGCGAAATCGACGATCCGGGCGGGCTTGAATTCCTTCTGCGTCCAGTGGAGCGCGTCGCACAGAACCAGGCGGCCTTCGGCGTCGGTGTTCAGGACCTCGATCGTCTGGCCGGACATGGAGGTGACCACGTCGCCGGGGCGCTGCGCGTTCCCGTCGGGCATGTTCTCGACCAGGCCGACCACGCCGACCACGTTGGCCTTGGCCTTGCGCCGCACCAGCGCCAGCATCGCGCCTGCGACCGCGCCGGCGCCGCCCATATCCCACTTCATGTCTTCCATGCCGGGTCCGGGCTTGATCGAAATGCCGCCCGTGTCGAACGTCACACCCTTGCCGACGAAGGCGATCGGCGCGTCGCCGTCATTGCCGCCGTTCCAGCGGATGGCGAGGATGCGCGAATCGCGGGTCGAGCCCTGCCCGACGCCGAGCAGCGCGCCCATGCCGAGTTCTTCCATCTTCGCTTCGTCGAGCACGATCAGTTCCGCCCCGCTGCCTTCGAAGCGCTTCTGGCAGCGTTCCACGAAGGTTTCGGGGTAGATGATGTTGGCGGGCTCGGTGACGAGTTCGCGCGTGAACTCGATCCCGTCGGCGAGATGGGCGGCCTCGTTCCAGGCGTCTTCGGCACCTTCGGGCGCGTTCAGGACGACGACGCGCTTCAGCGTCACCTTCTGCTCGTCCTTCAGCTTGGTGCGATAGATGTCGTAACGCCAATTGCGCAGTCTGAGGCCGAGCAGGATATGCGCGAGATCTTCGGCGGCGAGGCCGGTCGCATCGAAGCCGATCGTCTCCTCGCCTGCCGACTGGTACTTGGCCGAAATCGCAGCACCCGCCTTCTCGCAATTCGCCGCGCGTCCTTCGGCGTCGACAGCGCCGGTGCCGACCAGGACCAGGCGCAGGACCGCGCCGTCACGCTCGACGAAGCCGTCGAAAAGCTGGCCTGCCGAGCCCTTGAAACGCGCCGCCTTAGCGCCTTCTTCCATCGCCCGCTCCAGCCCGTCGGGCAGCGTGCCCTTGACGGTGGCCTGGGCGACGAGGCGCAATCCTTCGGGACGCGATGGGCTGAATTCGATCTGCATGGAAACTCCCGCGAGTAATAGGTGTGGCGCGGCCGCGACGCGATTTGAGGCAATGCGAAAGGCCGCTCGTGAACGCGATTGCAGTTAGGGAGCGGCGATGCGATAGGCAAGCCATGCACACGCCCAGCGTATCCGCGCCCGATTTGCACCGCATCCGGGCGGGGCTCTCGCTGTCCAGCGCGCTAAGCATCTGTCTGATAGCCGGTTTTCACGGCTCCGCCGCACTCGCGCAGGACGGCGCGGCCACCGGCATGGCGACCGCGCAGGAACAGGCCGACCGGCCTGATCCCGACCGGTTCGACGACGAGGAAGAAAGTGCCGACCTCTCCACGCGCCCGCTGGAAGATGCACCGCAGGACACGGTCGACCTGCCGACCGGCCAAAGCGCCGACAGCGAAGAGATCGCCTTCGAAGCCGACACGCTCAGCTACGATTCGTCCAGCGACACCGTCACTGCCAGCGGCAGCGTCGTCCTGCGCAGCGGCGATCGCTCGGTGCGGGCCGATCGCGTAACCTGGAACCGTAACAGTGGCGAAATCCTCGCCGAAGGACGCGTGCGCTTCGTGGACGAAAACGGCAATCAGCTGTTCTCGGACAGCGTGGTGCTGACTGACGAATTCGAAGCCGGCGCGATGGAGAACCTGCTGCTGGCGCTGCGCCAGGGCGGGCGGCTGGCCGCAGAAACCGGATCGCGCGGCGCGGATGGGACGATCGAGCTCGAACGCGCGGCCTACACCGCCTGCTCCGTCACCACGCCCGAAGGCTGCGACAAGGCGCCGAGCTGGCGCATCACCGCCGATCGCGTGACGTACGATCCCAGCGACAGCCGGGTCCGGTTCCGCAACGCCTATCTCGAACTGTTCGGCGCGCGTCTCCTGCCGTTGCCCGGCCTTTCGATCCGCACCGATGGAGGACCGGTCGCAGGCTTCCTGGTGCCCGATCTGCGCATTTCGAAGAGCAACGGCCTTGAGGTCAGCGGCAGTTATTACTGGCGTCTCGGCCCCAATCGCGATGCGACCGCCAGCGCATATGTCTTCACCGAAGCGCTCCCGATGGTAAGCGGGCAGTACCGCCAGCTGACCGATAAGGGCGCGTTCCAGATCACGGGGTATGCGACCTATAGCCGCCGCATCTCCAGTCTGACGGGCAATCGCGTCGGAGAACGCGATTTCCGCGGCTATGTCTTCGCCAACGGCCAGTTCCAGTTCGATCCCAATTGGAGCCTGACCGGATCGGTGCGCCGCGCGAGCGACCGCACGTTCCTGCGCCGTTACGACATCAGCCGCGACGATCGCCTGCGCTCCACCATCGATCTCGAGCGGATCGACCGGCAATCCTATCTCTCGATCGCCGGCTGGGCGACGCAGACCTTGCGATTGGGCGCGGATCAGGGGCAGGTTCCGCTGGCCCTGCCCGCGATCGACTATCGGTATCGGCTCAACGATCCGGTTCTGGGCGGCAAGGTCGAGCTACAGGCCAACAGCCTCGCCATCCTGCGCGACGAGGGGCAGGACACGCAGCGCGCCTTCGCCCGCGCGCGCTGGGATTTGCGCCGCGTGACCGGGATGGGCCAGCTGGTGACGCTGACCGGCCGGGTGCGCGGCGATGTATACCATTCGAGCGACAATGCGCTCACCGACACGGCGCTCTATCGCGGCAATCCGGGATGGGAAGCACGCGGTATCGCAGTCGCGGCGGTGGATGTGGAATGGCCGTTGGTGGGCCAGTTTCTCGGCTGGGATCAGGTGCTGACCCCGCGCGTCCAGTTCGCCGCCAGCCCGCCGATCCGCAACCTCGCGATCCCCAACGAGGATTCGCGCGCGATCGATCTGGAGGATTCCAACCTCTTCGCGCTCAACCGCTTTCCCGGATACGACCGGGTCGAGGATGGCGCCCGCGTGACATATGGCGTGGACTGGCAATTGCGCGCGCCGGGATGGGATCTGAAGACCACGCTCGGCCAGACCTATAGGCTGGACAAGGATCCGGGCGTGTTCGTCGATGGCACCGGCCTGTCGGAGCGCGTATCGGACATCGTCGGACGGACCCAAGTGCGGTTCCGCGATTTCGTGAAGCTGACCCACCGCTTCCGCCTCGACAAGGATAATCTGGCGGTGCGCCGCAACGAGATCGACGCGACTGTCGGCAGCGCGCGAACCTACGCCGAGGTCGGCTATCTCCGGCTCAACCGGAATATCTTCCAGGTCGAGGATTTGCAGGATCGCGAGGAATTGCGCGCCGCCGCGCGTGTCGCCTTCCGCCGCTACTGGTCTGTATTCGGCTCCGGCGTCTTCAATCTCACCAATCGCGACGAGGATCCGAATCTGGGATCGGACGGCTTCCAGCCTATCCGTACGCGGCTGGGTGTCGCCTACGAGGACGATTGCCTCGAAATGGGGCTGACCTGGCGGCGCGACTATCTCGACACGGGCGATGCGCAACGCGGCGACACCTTCCAGGTCTATTTCGCGCTCCGCAATCTGGGCTTCCGCTGACGCGTGCGGGCCGCGCCCGTTGGCATGCGGGCTCCTATGCGCTAATCGCCGCCGCCAATCAGCTACGGTTAAGCCGGACGGCGGCAATACCGGACTGTATCCGGGCGCCTGCATGGCGCCGCAATTGGACGATCTACGTGACGCGCAAACCGCTATCCTCTCTCGTTTCCCTTACGGCGATGCTCGGCCTGATGGCCGCGCCGGTGCCTGCCATCGCGCAGGTGCAGGCCGATGCGCCCGAAGCCGGCAACCCGCTCGGCCTGCCCGAATCGGTAACCTTGCTGGGCGAGAGCAATCCGAACGTTCGCACCGCGACCGCGGTCGTGAACGGCGATGTCATCACCGGAACCGATGTCGATCAGCGGGTAGCGCTCGTCACGGCAGCGAACGATCAGGAATTGAGCGCCGACGATTTCCAGCGCCTCAAAATGCAGGTGCTGCGCAATCTCATCGACGAAACCCTGCAAATTCAGGAAGCCGCAGCGCAGGAAATCGAGGTCACCGACCAGGAGGTGGAGCAGCGTTACAACGCCGTGGCCCAACAGAATTTCGGCCAGAAAGACGGCGCGATGGCGGCCTATCTCCAGCAGGTCGGTTCCTCGCCCGCGTCCCTGAAGCGCCAGATTCGCGGCGAGCTTGCCTGGCAGCGCCTGCTGCGCCGCAATGTGGCTCCGTTCGTCAGCGTATCGGGTGAAGAAGTGAACGAGCAGCTCGAGCGGCTCGAAGCCTCGCGTGGGACCGAAGAATTCCGGCTGGGTGAAATCTTCCTGTCCGCAACGCCCGAAAGCCAGGCGGCGGTGCAGGACAATGCGCGCCGTATCGTCGAACAATTGCGCCAGGGCGGCAGTTTCGTCGCTTATGCACGTCAGTTCTCCGAAGCGTCGACAGCAGCCGTGGGCGGCGATCTGGGCTGGGTGCGGCTCGGCCAGTTGCCCGCCCAGCTATCGGAAGTCGCAGGCCAGATGCAGCCCGGCCAATTGGTCGGCCCCCTGCCCATTCCGGGCGGGTTCTCGATCCTGTATCTGATCGACAAGCGTCAGGTGCTGACCGCCGATCCGCGTGACGCCGTGCTCAGCCTCAAGCAGATCTCGATCGGATTCGATCCGGGCACCACGCAGGCGCAGGCGGCTGCGCGCGTGCAGGCCTTCACCCAAGGCGTGTCGCAGATTCGCGGCTGCGGCGATGCGGACAGCGCGGCCGCTGCGCTCGGCGCCAGCATCGTCACCAACGACGAAATCCGCGTTCGCTCGCTTCCCGAGGCTTTGCAGAACGCGATTCTGCAATTGCAGATCGGTCAGACCACCCCGCCCTTCGGCAGCGTGGAAGACGGCATCCGTGTGCTGATGCTGTGCGGTCGTGACGATCCCGAACAGAATTCCGGACCCGATTTCGAGACTCTGATGAACCAGATCGAGGATGAGCGCATCGGCAAGCGCGCCCAGCGTTACCTGCGCGATCTGCGCAACGACGCCTATATCGAGTATAATTGACATGCCCCCTCTCGCCGTATCGCTTGGCGATCCGGCGGGGATCGGGCCGGAGATCATCGTCGCGAGCTGGGCGCGGCGCCGTGAAAGCAAGCTTGCGCCCTTTTTCGTAGTCGGCGGTACTACCGTGCTGGAGAAAGCGGCTGCGGTTCGCGATCTCGCCTGCCCTATCGTGCCTATCGACGATGCGGCAGAAGCGAACGACGCTTTCGATCGGGGCCTTCCGGTGCTCGGAGCGGAGGACGGCACCTATCGCCCGGGAGTGCCCGACGATGCGGGAGCGGCGCTCGCGCTCGGCTCGCTGGCCGGGGCGGTCCGCATGGCCTTGCTCGGCAAGGCGTCCGCAGCCGTCACCGCTCCCGTCTCCAAAGCCCATCTGGCGCGCGTCGGTTTCGAATTTCCCGGCCAGACCGAATTTCTCGCCGCCGCCTGCGGGCTGGGGCCAAACGATGTCGTGATGATGCTGGCCGGGCCGAGCCTGCGCGCGGTTCCGGTGACTGTGCATTGTGCTCTCGCCGACGTGCCCCGCCTGCTCGACAAGGCGACGATTGCCGCGAAAGCGCGAATAACTGCCGCGGCTCTTACGCGGGATTTCGGGATCGCGGCTCCGCGCATCGCGATCTGCGGCCTCAATCCCCACGCGGGCGAAGGCGGCAAATTCGGCAGCGAGGAGCGCGACATCATCGCCCCCGCCATCGAAACGCTGCGCGCAGAAGGCATGGCGGTGACAGGTCCGCACCCCGCCGACGCGCTCTTCACCCCACGCGCGCGCCAGACCTACGATGCGGCACTGGCGATGTATCACGATCAGGCGCTGGTCCCCATCAAGGCGCTCGATTTCGACGAAGGCGTCAATGTCACGCTCGGCCTGCCGATCGTCCGTACCTCGCCCGACCACGGAACGGCGTTCGACATCGCAGGCAAGGGCCTGGCCGATCCCGGCGCGATGATCGCCGGTCTGCGCATGGCAGGTACGATGGCTGAACGGCGCGCGAAGCCTTGATGGCCGACCTGCCCCCCTTGCGCGAAGTGATCGCCCGGCACGGCCTGTCGGCCAGCAAGGCGCTCGGCCAGAATTTTCTCTTCGACGAACATCTGCTGGACCGGATCGCAGCCGTTCCCGGCGATCTGGCGGGCCGCAACGTGCTCGAGATCGGCCCCGGCCCCGGCGGCCTGACCCGCGCGCTGCTGCGTGCGGGAGCGCGTGTCACCGCGATCGAAATGGACCCGCGCTGCCTGCCCGCGCTTGCCGAACTGTCGGAGGCGTTTCCGGACCGACTGACCGTGGTTCCGGGCGACGCGATGAAGCTCGACCATGCCGAGTTGATGGGGGGCGAACCGTTCGAAGTGGTCGCCAACCTGCCCTATAATGTCGGCACCGCGCTGTTCGTGCGCTGGCTGTCGGGCGAGGACTGGCCCCCGCTCTGGACGGGGCTGACGCTGATGTTTCAGCAGGAAGTCGCCCAACGGATCGTCGCCGCGCCTGGAGGTTCTGCCTATGGCCGGCTGGCGGTTCTGGCCCAGTGGCGCGGCACGGCGAAGCTGGCGATGAAGGTCCATCGCAGCGCCTTCACGCCCCCACCCAAGGTGATGAGCGCCATCGTCCATGTGACGCCCGCGTCCATGCCGGACGGCGTCAGCGCCCGCACGCTCGAACGCCTCACCGAAGCCGCCTTCGGGCAACGCCGCAAGATGCTGCGTCAAAGCCTCAAGGGCGTGCCGGGCGCGATCGAGGCGATGGAAACCCTCGGTATCGATGCGCAACGGCGGGCCGAAACCTTGCGCGTCGCCGATTTCGTCGCACTGGCGAGGCAGGTGGACGGGATGGCGAAACGATAGCGTCGCGCCATGCATTGACGGGCTGAAGGAGACAATTTCCATGTCCGTCAAAGCCATCGCCATCAATTGTTCGCTCAAGAAAAGCAGCGGCGAGCCCAGCTCGACCGACGCGATGATCGCATTGCTGAGGGAAAAATTCTCCAATCACGATGTCGAGATCACCGAAACGCTGCGGATCGCGGACTACAATGTGCTACCCGGGGTCACCTCGGACGAAGGCGACGGAGACGACTGGCCGGAACTGCGCACAAAGATCCTCGCGCATGATATCCTGATCTTCGGCGGCCCGATCTGGATGGGACAGATCGGTTCGATCGCCAAGCGCGTGCTCGAACGCATGGATGCGTTTCTAGGCGAAACCGACGACAAGGGCCGTATGCCGAGTTCTGGCAAGATCGCGGTGGCCGCGATCGTGGGCAATGAGGATGGCGCGCACTGGAGTTCGGCGCAGCTTTTCCAGTCGCTGAACGATACGGGCTGGACGATCCCTGCCGCTGCCGCTTGCTATTGGGTCGGGGAAGCCATGGGCAGTATCGACTTCAAGGATCTGGACGAGACGCCCGACAAGACGGACGTCACTGCGGCCACGGTGGCAGCAAATGCCGCCCATCTTGCCAGGCTGCTCAAGAACGAGCCCTATCCAGGCACGAGCTGACCTTCAGCCCGCCGCCTTCTTTTCCCGCCGCCATTGGTGCAGCAGCGGTTCGGTATACCCGCTCGGCTGATCGACGCCCTTGAAAATCAGATCCTTCGCCGCGCTGAAAGCAGGCGCGTCCTGATTTTCGAGCAGCGGTTCGTATGCCGGATCGCCCGCATTCTGTTCGTCCACCTTGGCGGCCATGCGAGTGAGCGAATCCATGACCTGATCCTCGCTGACGACACCGTGCAGCAGCCAGTTGGCGATATGCTGCGAGCTGATCCGCAGCGTCGCGCGGTCCTCCATCAGCCCGACATCGTTGATGTCCGGCACTTTGGAACAGCCGACGCCCTGATCGATCCAGCGCACGACATAGCCCAGAAGGCCCTGGCAATTGTTGTCGAGCTCCTCTCGAATTTCCTCTTCCGACCAGTTCACGCCTTCGGCCAGCGGGATCGTCAGCAGCTCGTCCAGCTTCGCCGCATCGGGCAGGCCCCGCTGGATCTCGAACACGTCCTCGCGGTGGTAATGGATCGCATGCAGGGTTGCGGCAGTCGGGCTCGGCACCCAGGCGGTGTTGGCCCCGGCGCGCAGATGGCCGATCTTTTCCAGCATCATCTGCCCCATCAGATCGGGCGCGGCCCACATGCCCTTCCCGATCTGCGCCCGGCCCGAAAGGCCATGAGCGAGACCGATACCGACATTGCGCGCCTCGTAGGCCTTGAGCCACGCAGAGCCTTTCATCGCGCCCTTGCGCAGCATCGGCCCGGCCCGCATCGAGGTGTGCATCTCGTCACCCGTCCGATCGAGGAAGCCGGTGTTGATGAACACGACGCGGTCCTTCACCGCATGGATACAGGCAGCGAGATTGGCGGATGTGCGCCGTTCCTCGTCCATCACGCCGACCTTCATCGTATGCCGATCAAGACCGAGCATATCCTCCACCGCATCGAACAGGTCGTTGGTGAAGGCGCATTCTTCGGGCCCGTGCATTTTGGGCTTCACGATATAGATCGAACCGGTGCGCGAATTTCCGAAGCGCCCCTTGCCCGCCACGTCGAGCGCGCCGATCGCTCCGGTGACGACCGCGTCCATGATTCCTTCCGGGATCTCGCCGCCGTCCCACAGCATGGCGGGATTGGTCATCAGGTGCCCGACATTGCGGACGAACATGAGGCTGCGGCCCGGCAGGCGATGTTCGGCCCCTTCCGCGTCGCGAAAGATCTTGTCTTCGCACAGCCGCCGCGTCTGTGTCGATCCGCCCTTCTCGAAGCTTTCTTCCAGATCGCCCCGGATCACGCCGAGCCAGTTGCGATAGCCGAGCAATTTGTCCTCGGCATCGACTGCGGCGACCGAATCCTCGAGATCGGCGATCGTGGTAAGTGCCGCCTCGAGGACGATGTCGCTGATTTCGGCCTTGTCGGTTTTGCCAACCGGGTGATCGGATGCGAACTGCACTTCGATGTGCAGGCCGTTGTTGCGGAACAGCAGCCCATCTTCGCTCCGGCCGACGAAGGCGCCCTTATCGGCAAGGTCGATATCCTCCGCGCCAGCGATATCGCGCCAGCTCCCGCTCGCCAGCGGCAGGACTTCGTCGAGGAACCGGCGTCCTTCCGCGATCACCGCATCGCCGCGCGCCCGGTCGTACCCGCCGGGCTTTGGCGGCGGCGCGTCGAGCGCATCCGTGCCGTACAGCGCATCATACAGGCTGCCCCACCGCGCATTGGCAGCGTTGAGGAGGAAACGCGCATTGAGAATGGGCACCACGAGCTGCGGCCCGGCCATGGTCGCGATTTCGGGATCGACGTTTTCGGTCCCGATCGTAAACGCTTCGGGCTCGGGAACGAGATAGCCGATCTCTTCGAGGAACGCGCGATACGCATCTGCATCGTGCGTCTGCCCGGCCCGATCCAGATGCCAGCTGTCGATCTTCGCCTGGAGTTCTCCGCGCGTGTCGAGAAGCGCCCGGTTGCGCGGGACGAAGCGTTCGAGAAGGGACGCGAAGCCCGTCCAGAACGCGCCCGTATCTTTGCCGAGCGGCTGGAGAATCTCGTTCTCGATAAAATCGGCCAAGGCCGGATCGGCCTGGATCCCGGCGCGGTTCACGTAATCGGTCATGAAAGGCAACTCACCCGTATACTGCTAATAATCGAAAAGCGGATCCCGGGGAGGAGCGAGCCCGTTTATGTCCCGGGGCAAGATGATTTGCAAGCCTTCGCTTGCAAGCCGATTCCCATGGCGTTTGGGGCGGTCCGCGCAGACTTGTGGCTCGTTGCCTTACGCAGCGGGCACCGGACTGGAAAAGCCTATGGACCGCCGCTAAGCCCGCTGGCGATGACCACACAAAACGCCCTGCTCGACCGCATCGACGCGAAGACCATGCTCGACCAGACGCTCGATTGGGCGTCGGTCAACAGCGGAACCGCCAATCTCGAAGGGCTGGCGGTGATGGCCGACAAGCTATCCAGCGCATTCTCAGTGCTTCCGGGCGAGGTCGAACTGGTCGAGCCCGCGCCGGTCTCCGCCATTTCCGCCGACGGGACCGAATTCGAAAAGCCGCACGGCAGGCACTTGGTCCTGCGCGTCCGCCCCGAAGCGGCTCGGCGCGTGGTGCTGACAGGGCACATGGACACCGTCTATCCGGTCGATCACCCGTTTCAGGAAAACAGCTGGCTGGACGACGAGACCGTCAACGGCCCCGGCACCGCCGATATGAAGGGCGGCCTGTGCGTGATCCTGCATGCGCTCAGGGCCTTCGAGGCGAGCGGGAATGCCGACCGTCTCGGCTATGACGTGATGATCAATTCGGATGAGGAAACCGGCAGCCTCGCCAGCCGCCCCCTCATCGAAAAACTGGCGCAGGGCAAATACGCCGCGCTGACTTACGAGCCAAGCGCGCGGCCCGACGGGACGCTCGCCCATGCGCGCGGGGGGACGGGGAATTATTCCATCACCCTGCGCGGCCAAAGCGCCCATGCCGGGCGCAATCCGCAGGACGGGCGCAACGCCATCGTCGCCGCCTCCGATCTCGTGATGCGGATCGTGGAGCTCGCCAAGGACGATATCACGATCAATCCGGCCAAGATCGAAGGCGGCGCGGCCAACAATGTCGTACCGGATCTCGCCATCCTGCGCTTCAACATCCGCCCCAAATCCACCCACGCGATGGAGCGGTTCGACGGCGAACTGGCCCCGATCCTCGCCGCGATCGAAGCGGACCATGAAATCGCGATCCATCGCCATGGCGGCGTGACCCGCCCGCCCAAGCCGGTGGACGATCGCGCGCAGAAACTGTTCGACTTGGTGAAGAGCTGCGGCGCCGAACTGGGGCAGACCATTGGCTGGCAGCCGACCGGCGGCGTGTGCGACGGCAACAACATCGCCTCCTGCGGTGTCCCCGTGGTCGACACGATGGGCGTACGCGGCGGCGCCATCCATTCGCCGGACGAATACATGATCGTCCCCTCGCTCGCCGAGCGGGCCGCGCTGTCGGCTCTGGTGCTCGAAAAACTCGCCAACGGAGACCCGCTTTGACCTTCCGCCTGCGCGCCGCCCGGCCCGAAGACATCGAACCGCTTTACGAAATGGCGAAACTGACGGGGGGTGGCTTCACCAATCTGCCCGCCGATCGCAGCGCACTGGAAGCCAAGCTGGCCCGCGCCGAAAACGCCTTCGCGCGAGAAGACGACGAGCTTGGCGACGATCAGTTCGTGCTGGTGCTGGAGAATACCGAGAACGGACAGGTGCGCGGCACGTGCCAGCTGTTCACCCAGGTCGGCCAGCAATGGCCGTTCTATTCCTATCGGCTCACCACGCTGACGCAGCACAGCCAGGAACTGGACCGCACGGTGCGCGCCGAATTGCTCAGCCTCGTCACCGATCTTGAAGGATCGAGCGAGGTGGGCGGCCTGTTCCTTCATCCCAACGAGCGCGCGGGCGGGCTTGGCCTGCTCCTGGCGCGCAGCCGCTATCTCTTCATCGCCATGCATCGCCTGCGCTTTGCCCCGCGTATCCTCGCCGAATTGCGCGGGATTATCGACGATGCGGGCGGCTCGCCGTTCTGGGACGGGGTCGCGGGGCGTTTCTTCGGGATGAGCTTCCAGGAAGCGGATTATTTCAACGCCATCAACGGCAACCAGTTCATTGCCGATCTGATGCCCAAGCACCCTGTCTATATCGCGATGCTGGACGAGGATGCGCGCAAGGTGATCGGCCTGCCCCACCCCACCGGCCGCGCTGCGATGCGGATGCTGGAACAGGAAGGCTTCGCGTACGAAAACTACGTCGACATCTTCGATGGCGGCCCCACCATGACCGCGCGGACCGATCAGGTGAAGAGCATCGCTGAAGCGACGCCGGGCACGTTGAGCGACATCTCGCTCGATATCGGGGAACGCGCGCTGATCGCCACCGGATCGCTCAAGGATTTCCGCTGCGCCTACGGTCGGCGGGAAGTCGACGCAGACGGCAATATCGCGATCGATGCGGCTTGTGCACAGGCTCTCGAAGTCGCCGTGGGCGACGAGGTCTGGAGCGTGACGCGATGAGCCTGGTCGAAATCAATTTCGACGGGATCGTCGGCCCGTCGCACAATTACGCAGGGCTCAGCCTCGGCAATATCGCCAGCGCCAGCCACAAGGGCGATCCGAGCTTTCCGCGCGCCGCCGCCCTGCAAGGCATTGCGAAAATGCGGGGGAATATGGAGCGCGGATTGGCGCAAGGTTTTCTGCTGCCCTTGCCGCGCCCGAATGACGGCCTGCTGCGCGCTATTGGCGCGGATGAGAGCCTGGACGGTCCGCTCCTCGCCGCCGCCTGGTCCGCGTCGAGCATGTGGACTGCCAATGCCGCCACGGTCAGCCCGGCACCCGATACCGCCGACAATCGTTGCCATCTGACGCCCGCCAATCTCGTCACCATGCTGCATCGCGGGCAGGAATGGCGGGATACCAAGGCCCAGCTCGACATCGCCTTTGCCGATCCCCGCCATTTCGCAGTGCATGACGCGGTGCCTTCCAGCTTCGGAGACGAAGGCGCGGCCAATCACATGCGCTTTTGCGAAAGCCACGGATCGCCCGGTGTCGAAGTGTTCGTATGGGGTCGGCAGGGCGGCAAATTCCCCGCGCGCCAGCACGAACAGGCCAGCCGCGCCGTGGCGCGCCTCCATCAGCTGAACCCCGACGCCTGCGTCTTCATCGAACAGAACCCCGAAGCCATCGCCGCCGGGGCTTTCCATAACGACGTGGTCGCAGTCGCCAACGAGCGGATGTTGTTCACCCACGCCCGCGCCTTTGCGGACCAGCAGGGCGCCTACGCAGCGATCCGCGCCGCCTTTCCGGCGCTGGAAGTGGTCGAAGTGCCCGAAGAGGCTGTCAGCCTCGAAGAAGCGATCCGGACCTATCTGTTCAACGCCCAACTTCTCACGCTGCCCTCGGGCGAAATGGCGCTGGTCGTGCCGAGCGAGTGTCGGGATAGCGCCAGCGTCTGGTCGTGGTGCGAGCGGATGCTGGAGAGCAACGGCCCGATCCGCAAGGTCATCCCGGTCGATGTGCGCCAGTCGATGGCCAATGGCGGCGGGCCGGCCTGCCTGCGTTTGCGCGTCGTCGCCGATCCCAGGACCGTGGATGCGCGCTTTCTGCTCGACGAAGGAAAGGCGACGCGGATCGAGGCGGTGGTGGCCGAAATGTGGCCCGAAACCATCCACCCTTCCGAGATCGGCAGCGAATCGCTGGCAGGGCGCGTCAGAGATGCGCGCGAAGCCTTGCTCGGCGTATTGTCGCTGGACGAATTGCTCTGACGTAGGCGCGTTCGGTCGGCGCTGTCGGGTAGCTTTACAAGAGCGTTTGCGTTAACGATCGCAAGCCGCAGGAATCCTCGCCTGGCACGGCTCTTGCGTCGGGTATGGTTAAGAAAGGATCGCGTTCCCTGTGCTGCATAAGATCAAGCGTCTCTTTGTCATCAAGAATCGCTTCGAAGCGTATCTGATCATCTTCGCCCTGGCTCTGGGCGCGATGACGCGTGGCGCGCACTACACCGAGATCTATCCCGGCCCGATGGGCTACGTCCTCATGGCGGCAACGGCGGGCGCAGTGTTTCTGGGCGGCGCGAAGATCCTCGACTGCCTGCGCTACGAGCGCGCGGAGAAGGAAGCGGCGGAACCACCAGAGGCATGAGCCTCGTCATCGCTCGATATCTTGAATGTGTGAGGTGGGGGTTTCTGTTGCTAGCTACCCCCGGAGCCCCGGAATCCGCTTCTGTTGCCCGGTGGGTCCAACCGCGCTTTAGCTTTGTAAGATCAGGCCGCTAGGCCGTCAGATTACGCAGCGAGAGCGAGTGCTTCGTTATCGTTGGCACTTGTGTGTTGCGAACAGTTTTACGGGTTACTCAGCCCGGGCGAAAATACCGTCTTTCAGCACACGTCGATCCTAGTTCGGCCCCGTCATAAACCCCGAAAATACGCGGTTTGTGGTGGAGCCGCCGGGTACCGCCCCCGGGTCCGTTGTACCTATTGCACGGCACCATTTATCGCCATAGTCGGTCGAAACCGACAGACCCCATATAGGCGCTTCCGCCTTAATGTGAAGTGGATGAAGGCGCGGATTTGCCGTCCTTCAGTTCCGCCAGGATCTTCTTCAGAACGTCCAGCTGCGGATCGGTGGGCACTTCCGGGTTGGTCGAGCTCTCTTCGGTTTCCGCCTGTTTGCGCTGAATTTCCTCGGTCACCTTGTTGACGCTGCGGACCAGCATGAAGAGCGCGAAGGCGACGATCAGGAAATTGATCATCGCAGTGATCAGCGCGCCATAGCCGATCATGGCCACGCCCGCTTCCTTCAGCTGCTCGTAATTGTCGAGCGCGCCCTCATAGCCTTCCGGAACGTCGCCCAGCATCAGGAACCAGTTCGAAAAGTCGATATCACCAAAGATCCAGCCGATCAGCGGCATCAGCACCGCCTCGGTCAATTGCGTAACGATGCCGCTGAACGCCGCGCCGATCACCACGCCGACCGCGAGATCGATCACATTGCCGCGCGCGATGAATTTCCTGAATTCGGTTCCCAGTGCCATGCCGTCCTCTCTATCTATGACCCGGCGCCGATTTGCCTTTTCCCGGCGGCGCGATCAAGCACCGGAAATCGTCCACCCACGCTTGAACCGCGCATCGGGTGTGCTATCTTTCCAAGACACTCATCAGGGGAATTTGTCGCATCATGAAACGCATCGCCGCTTTCCGTACCGCAATCGTAGCCATGGCCGCGCTCACGCTGTCGGCCTGCGGGATCAATTCGGTCCCGACCAAGGAAGAGGCGGCCAAGGCGCAGTGGGGCAATGTCGAAACCGCCCTTCAGCGGCGTTCGGATGTCATTCCCAATCTCGTTTCGGTGGTTCAAGCCGCTGCGATTTCGGAGCAGAACATTCTTCAGGGCGTCGTCGATGCCCGCGCCCGCGCGACCTCGATCAACATCACGACCGACGATCTCAGCGATCCCGAAGAGTTTCAGCGTTTCAACGAAGCGCAGAACCAGCTTACACAGGCACTGGGCCAGCTTCGCACCGTGGTCGAAAACTATCCGCAGCTCGCCAGCCAGCCGCGCTTCGGGGATTTGATGGTCGCTATCGACGAGGCGAACAATCTCATCAACACCGAACGCGTCCGCTATAATGAAGCGGCGCGCGATTATAACACGGAAATCCGCACCTTCCCCTCGACCATCGGGGCGAACATCATTCACGGTGCCGAGCCGCTCGAATATTTCGAAGCCGATGCCGTCAGCCGGGAAAATCCGGAGGTGGATATGAGCGGCATCACCGGAAATAGCGCGACGGCCGTACAGACGCCCGGAACTGAAAGCGCGAACTGAGCGGCGCGATGATGCGCCTGTTCCTTGCATGCTGGCTGCTCCTGGCGGCCCTCGCTACTGCGCCTGCCCTGGCGCAGGCGGAGCTGCCGCCGCGCCCCGACGGGCCGGTCTATGATGGCGCGGACATGCTGTCCGACGCGACCGAAACCGCACTCGACCAGCGGTTGCGCGATTACAATCGCGAAACCGGACGGTCGATCATAGTCGCGACGGTACCTTCGCTGGGCGGTGAGACCATCGAACCCTATGCGACCCGATTGTTCGGCGAGTGGGGCATCGGGGGCGAGCAGCGGGACACCGGGCTGTTGCTGCTCGTCGCCAAGGACGAACGCCGTATGCGGATCGAGGTCGGCTACGGCCTCCACCCGTATTTCGGCGGGATCATGGCCGGGCGCGTCATCAACGATGTGATCACGCCGCAATTCAAGGCAGGCGATTTCGATGCCGGAGTGACGCAGGGTGTCGATGCCATCCTGGATCACCTGGCGAACAGTCCGGAAGACGCGATCGCGATCGAAGAGGCGCAGCAGGCCGCCCGGCAGGAACGTCAGTCGCGCGATGGTGGTTTTCCCATCGGCGCGATCATCTGGATCGCCTTCCTCCTGTTCTTCTTCGTCCTTCCGATGTTGCGCGGCCGCGGGCGCAAGCGTCGCTTCGGAGGCAGAAGGCGCGGACGAGGCGGCCCATGGGGCAATGCGGCGCGCGACATCATCCTGTGGGAAGCTGGCAAGGCCGTGGTTCGCGGTCTTTCCGACGGCGACGATTGGGGTGGTGGCGGCGGCTTCGGCGGTGGTGGCGGCTTCGGAGGCGGCGGGTTCGGTGGCTTCGGCGGCGGCATGTCCGGTGGCGGCGGCGCTTCGGGAGGCTGGTAGATGGCGTATCTTTCCGAAAAGGAGCATAAGCTCGTTTCCGATGCCGTTGCACAAGCGGAAACGGCGACCAGCGGCGAAATCGTGACCGTCCTGGCCGATCGCAGCGATGGCTTTTCGGACGTCGTGCTCGTCTACGCGGCGGGCATGGGTTTTACCGCGATGAGCGTGTTTGCCGCCCTGCCCCTGCCTTTCCTCGACCTGTGGGACGCCCTGATCGGCGGCTGGGGGCACGATTGGACGACCGGAGAACTTGCGAGCATGACGATCGCACTGGGCCTCGTGGCGTTCGCGGCGACCTGGTTGCTTCTGGCCATCGATCCCCTGCGGTTCGCCCTCATTCCCAAACCCGTAAAAGCCGCGCGCGCACGCGACGCCGCGATCCGTCATTTCAAGGTCGGCGCGGAAAGCCGCACGCATGGGCGCACCGGCGTCCTCCTCTACCTCTCCATGCGCGAGCACCGCGCGGAGATCGTCGCCGACGAAACGATCGCAGGGCAGGTCCCGGCAGAGGTATGGGGTGAGGCGATGGCAGACATGCTGGCCGAAATTCGCGAAGGGCGCATCGCCGAAGGTCTGGCGGTGGGCGTACGCGATGTCGGCGCGGTTCTGGCCGAACGCTTCCCGCGCGATGCCGAGGACACCAACGAACTGCCCGATCGGCTGATCGAGGTCTGACCTTCGATTCCGCCTCTCCCGTGCCGAATGCCAGTCCCGAACGGAAATCCATGATCGATCCCCGCAACACGCCCGACCACGACGCCCCCGAAACGATCGAGTGGAAGGGCGACTATATCACCGCCAAGACGCGGGGGCGGTGGGAATATGTCGGGCGTGCGCGCAATATCCGCGCCGCCGTGATCCTGCCCCTGATCGGCGACGACGTGATCCTCGTCGAACAATATCGCGTGCCGCTGGGTTGCAATTGCATCGAACTGCCCGCGGGCCTGATTGGCGATGAAGAAGGCTATGCCGATGAAGACGATCTGGCCGCCGCAGGCCGCGAACTTGAGGAGGAGACCGGCTTTCGCGCGGGCAGGCTGGAAGAGATCGGCCGGTTCTATTCCTCTCCCGGCATGGTCAGCGAAAGCTTCACGCTCGTCCGCGCGACCGAGCTCGAAGAGATCGGACCCGGTGGCGGAACCGACAGCGAGGATATCGCGGTACACCGCGTTTCGCGCGCCGGGCTGAAGGATTTTCTCGACCGGAAACGCGCCGAAGGTTGCGGCGTCGACGTGCGCCTGCTCTTGCTGCTGGGACAGGATATAATCGCAGGAGAGTGACTATGGCCGAAGCGAATAAGAGCCGGGCGAATAAAGGCAGGTGCGCGGGCAAGCTGGCGCTGGTGACGGGTGCGGCGCAAGGTCTGGGGCGCGCCCATGCGACCCGGCTGGCTGAAGAAGGCGCGCGCGTGCTCTGCACTGACCGGAACGGCGAAGGCGCCGAAGAAACCGCGCGACTGATCAACGAGGAATTCGGCGAAGGAACCGCCTTCGCCTGCGCCCACGACGTCACCGATCCGGACGATTGGACGAAGGCGGTCGATATGGCGCGCGACAAGCTCGGCGGGTTGAACGTTTTGGTCAACAATGCCGGGATCGGCGTGGGCGGTAATATCGAGACCTGCGATTTCGACGACTGGAAGCGATGCTTCTCAGTCAATGTGGATTCGATCTTCCACGGTTGTCGGGCCGCGCTTCCGCTGATGCGCGAACATGCGCCGGGATCGATCGTGAATATCTCCAGCATTGCCGGGCTGATCGCCAGCGACACCATGCCGGCCTATAATTCGTCGAAGGCGGCGGTGTGGATGCTGTCGAAATCGATCGCGCTCCACTGTGCGAAGAACCGTATGGATATCCGCTGCAATTCGGTTCACCCGACCTTCGTGGATACGCCGATCCTGGACGGGACGGCGAAGAACCACAATCTGGACAAGGACGTGCTGCTGGAAAAGCTTGCCCGCCAGATCCCTTTGAAGAAGGTCGGCGAACCCAACGATATCGCCGATGCCGTGGTCTATCTCGCCAGCGACGAGAGCAAGTTCATGACCGGCGCGGAGCTGAAGCTCGACGGCGGAATCTCCGCTATGTAAATTTCTCTGCGATTGCTTCCGTGGAACGGCTTGGCGGCCGGGAGGGAGAGCGGATCATCTCCCTCCCCTCAATCCGCGATCAGTCCGATCGCGAGGTAGATCAGCAGGAAGCTGCCGAAGCTGAGCAGCGTGCCGAGGACGAAACCGACCCGCACCAGAGTAACGTCGATCCCGAAATGACGGGCGATGCCGGAACACACGCCCATCAGCTTGGCATTGCGGCGGTCGAGCGCGAAGCTCTTGCTAGGCGCGCCGCCAGTGGATGAGTTGCGAAGATCGTTCATGCCAGCATTCCGTTCGGAGTAGCGGGGACGATCGCGGTGGCGAGGAACACGGCCGAGAGGGCCAGCGAGAAGGCGGCTGCGAACAGCTTGCTGCCGTCGAAGTCGAACATGAGATGATTTCCTTTTTTCTAAATGGGCTTAGGCGATGAGGCCGGACGGGCTGGCGGGGACGATCGCGGCGGCCATGCAGATGGCCGAAATGGCGAAAGCGGCGATGGCGGCGAAGGCGTTGTTGGCTTTGAAGAGAGACATTTTTGAATTTCCTTTTTCCCTGAACCCCGGCCCTTCCGGGGATGCCAGAATGATTGCAACCGCCGTGCCAAACTTGAAAAACGGCTGAATTTCGCCGTTTCGGCCTCCTCGCTTCCTGACGCGTTCGTTCATCAATCCGAAAGGTTGGGAAATCTCACCACATTTTGGAATCCACCCAATTCGAGTGGCGGTATCGCGAGCGCACGGCTATCTCCTCACCCGCTCATGGCGCTCGACCGCATCTCTCTTTCGAACTTCCGCAACCATGCCGAAACCGCGATCGATGGGACCGGTCGGCTGAACCTGCTCGTCGGCGGAAATGGAGCGGGCAAGACCAATATCCTCGAGGCGCTCTCTCTCCTCGCGCCGGGCCGGGGCATGCGGCGGGCGGCGCTGGCCGATATGGCGCGCCAGGACGGGCCCGGCGGTTTCGCGATCGGCGCGAGCCTGGCTCACGATAATGTCGGTGACGAACCCGTTCGGATCGGCACTTATACCGAAGCCGCGCAGCCGGGCCGCCGCCGCGTGCGCATCAACAGCGCCGAGACCAGCGCCGTCTCGCTCGGCGAATGGATCGCGATCGGCTGGCTCACCCCGGCGATGGATGGCCTCTTCACCGGGCCTGCGCAGGATCGAAGACGCTATATGGACCGGCTGGCGCTTGCGCTCGATCCCGAGCATGCGAGCCACGCCAACCGTTACGAAGCGGCCTTGCGCGAACGTAACCGCCTGCTCGGCGAAGATCGCGAGCCCGATCCCGCCTGGCTCGATGCGATCGAAAAGCAGCTCGCCGAACATGGCGACGCGCTCTCTGCGGGACGCGCGCGGCTGGTCGATGCGATGATGGCCGAGATCGTGGCGCAACCCGAAGCGCCCTTCCCCCGTCCCGCGTTGAGCTACGCGCCGGGCGGCCCGCTCGGTTTCGAAGCCCTGTCGCAGGCGCTCCATGACGGGCGCCGCCGCGATCGCGCCGCCCAGCGGACGCTGACCGGCCCCCATCGCGACGATCTGGACGTGCTCTACGCCGCGAAACGGATGCAGGCCGCCGCCTGCTCGACCGGAGAACAGAAGGCGCTGCTGCTCGCAATGACGCTGGCGCACGCGGCGCTCGCGGCGAGAGGTCGCGCGTCGCTGCTCTTGCTGGACGAGGTTGCCGCGCATCTCGATCCCGATCGGCGCGTGGCCTTGTTCGATCGGTTGCGCAGCGGCGGCGCACAGGTCTGGATGACTGGGACAGAGACCGCTCCCTTCGAAGCGATCGCGGGCGAAGCGTCGGTCTGGGAAGTGCGCGATGGCGCGGTTACGCGCCCCTGACTCAGTGGCCCGCGCGTTTCTTGGCTTCTACTCTTCGGGCTCCGGCAAGGCCTTTGCGACCTGCGCCACCGTGTCGTTCGCCAGGACCTGCAGGCCCTCTTCGGTCGGGTGGATGCGGTCGTCCTGAAACAAGTCGGGCCGCTGATAGACCGTCTCCAGCCAGAACGGGATCAGCTCGGCTCCGTATTCCCTCGCCAGATCGCCATAGAGCGCGTCGAATTCACGCTGGAACTCCGGCCCGTAATTGGGCGGTGCCCGCATTCCCATCAGCAGGACTGGAATGCCCCGCTCACGCAATTCACCCAGCATCGTTTCGAAATTGGCGCGCGTTTCGGCAGGCGGGATGCCGCGCAGCAAATCGTTACCGCCCAGTTCCAGAATGACGAGATCGATATCCGTCTGCTTGTCCAGCACGAAGGGCAGACGCTGGCGCCCCGCCCCACTGGTGTCCCCCGACACGCCCGCATTGACGATCCGAGCATCGATCCCCCGCGCCCGCAGCGCGTCTTCCAGCTTGGCGGGATAGCTGTTCTCCACTCCCACACCGTAGCCCGCAAACAGACTGTCTCCGAAGGCGAGGATGCGGCGCTCCGGCCCGCTTACAGGGACTTGCGGCGTATCGTCGTTCGCGGCGGAGGGCGTCGCCCGACGTGCCGTTTCGTCGGCCTGAGGCGCAGGGTCGGCGCTTTGGCCGCAGGCGGCAAGGAGGATCAGCAGCGGAAGGATCGACAAACGGACGAGATGCACCAGCGAGGCTCCTTGTGACGGGCGGCACCCTGTGCCATCGCAGCGATGTGACCAATTCTCAAGCTGCGATCTCCGCCCGCAATCTCACCCTCACTCTTGGAACCGCGGAAGCGCCGGTTGAAATCCTGCGCGGCGTCGATCTCGACGTGATGCCGGGCGAAACGGTGGCGCTGCTCGGCCCGTCCGGCTCGGGCAAGAGCTCGCTGATGGCTGTCCTGTCCGGTCTCGAACGCGCGAGCGGGGGTACGCTTCAAGTCGCAGGTCAGGATTTCGTCGGCATGGACGAGGATGCGCTGGCCCATGCGCGGCGCGGGCGGATCGGGATCGTGCTGCAGGCCTTTCACCTCCTGCCGACCATGACCGCGCAGGAAAACGTCGCCACGCCGATGGAACTGTCGGGAGAGAAGGAAGCGCAGCCACGCGCCCGAACGGAGTTGGAGGCAGTCGGGCTCGGCCATCGGCTCGACCATTATCCGCAGCAATTGTCCGGCGGCGAACAGCAACGCGTCGCCATCGCCCGCGCCATCGCGCCGCGACCCGACCTGATCTTTGCCGATGAGCCCACGGGCAATCTCGACGCGGCGACGGGGCAGGAAATCGTCGAACTGCTCTTCGCCCGCCGCGCGGAAACCGGCGCGACCCTGCTCGTCATTACTCACGATCCGGAACTCGCCAAACACTGCGATCGGGTGATTCAGCTGGGCGACGGGGTGATTGCGAGCGACACGCGCACATGACCTGGGGCGAAGCCTGGCGGATCGCGCGGCGCGATCTGAATGCGCGGTTCAAGGGATTGCGCCTTTTGCTGGTCTGCCTGTTTCTGGGCACAGGCGCGCTGGCGGCGATCGGGACTCTGACTGCGGCGATCGAAGGAGAGATCGCGTCGAGCGGGCAGGAACTGCTCGGCGGCGACCTCGAAATCGAATTGTGGCAGCGTTCGCTCAACGCGCAAGAAGACGCCGCCCTCGCCGAATACGGGTCGCTGACGCGTGGATACCGGTTGCAGGCGATGGCGCGGCGCGGCGATCAGGCGGTGCCGATCGGCTTGAAGGCGGTCGACGATGCCTATCCGCTCTACGGTGCATTGACCCTGCAAGACGGTCGCAATGTGGGTGCGCCTGCGCTGGACGAGGCCTGGCTGGATCGCGGCGCTGCCGAACGACTCGGCGTCGAACCCGGCCAGACCATCGCCATCGGCACGCGCACGCTGACAGTCGGCGGCATCATCGCGACCGAGCCCGACAAATTGAGCGAGGGGTTCCAGTTGGGCCCGACCGTGATCGTGGCGGAAGGCCTGCCGGAAGCGGCTGGATTGCTTGCGCCGGGATCGATGTTCCAGAGCAAGACCCGCGTCGCTTTTGCCACGCCCCGCGATCCGCAGGCCGTGCGCGACGAACTGGAAGACCGCTTCCCGGAAGCCGGGTTCGATTTTCGCACCGCCGATCGCGCGTCGCCCGGCGCGGATCGCTTCGTCAGCCGAATGAGCGAATTTCTGACTCTGGTCGGCCTTGCCGCGCTCGTCATCGCCGGTATCGGGATCGGCGGCGGCGTAACGTCCTATCTCGACGCGCGGCGGCAGGCGATCGCGACGCTCAAGATCCTGGGCGCGAGCAGCAGCGATATCGCGCGCATCTACGCGCTCCAGATCGGGGCGGCGGCGCTGGCGGGCAGCCTTGCCGGGCTGCTGGTGGGCGTGGCGGTGACCCCGCTTCTGGCCGTGGCCCTGTCCGGCCTGCTGCCGGTCGAAACCGGCTTCGTGGTCGATCCGCTCGCTCTGCTGACCGCGCTGGCTTACGGCTTGCTGGTCGCCTTCGTGTTCGCCGCGCCGCCGCTGCTGCGCGCGCGCCATTTCCCTGCCATGGCGCTGATGCGGGCGCGGATCGCGCCGCTGGCGCGGGATCGGCAGGCCCTGATCGCCGTCGGCGCGGGGCTGGCGGCGATCGTCGCGCTGGCGCTTCTGACGGCGAGCAATTGGCAGCTATCGGGCCTGTTCCTGATCGGCGCGGCGGCCGCTCTGGGATTGCTCGCTCTCCTGGGTCTAGCGATCCGTAAAATCGCCGGGGCGCTCCCTCGCCCGCATAATCCGATCGCGCGCAACGCGCTTGCCAATCTCCACCGCCCCGGATCTTCGACTGGCGCGCTGGTTACTGCGCTCGGCTTCGGCCTTGCCGCCTTCGTGCTCCTCGCCGCAGTCCAATCCGCGATCGACGGGAATATCGAGCGCCGCGTTCCCGATCAGGCCCCCGATTACTTCGTCCTCGACGTTCCGCGCGAT
This sequence comes from Erythrobacter sp. A6_0, assembly GCF_017744235.1. Classification (NCBI taxonomy): domain Bacteria; kingdom Pseudomonadati; phylum Pseudomonadota; class Alphaproteobacteria; order Sphingomonadales; family Erythrobacteraceae; genus Erythrobacter; species Erythrobacter sp. A6_0. Next base: position 184,203 of record NZ_JAGHQR010000001.1, on the reverse strand, counting down.
CGCGTTACGGCGTTCGAAGATCTCGTCCGCAGCGAAGATCCCGAAGCCGATATCCGCACCGTTCCCGCCCTGCGCGGCGCGGTGCTGGCCTTCGGGTCGGACGGCGACATGACCCGCACCGCCGAGCTCGAGGAAATCCCCGACGGCGCGTGGGCGCTGCGCGGCGAACGCGGCCTGACCTATGCCGACGAGGTTCCCCCTGGCAATACCATCGTCGAAGGAGACTGGTGGGGCCCGTTCCATGAGGGCGAGCCGCTGGTCTCGGTCGATCAGGAATTCGCCGAGGCTGCCGGGCTCGAAATCGGCGATCTGCTGACCTTCGGCGTGTTGGGGACCGAGCGGACCGCGCGCATAGCCAATCTGCGCACGATCGATTGGGAAAGCCTGGGCTTCAATTACGTCTTCGTGCTCAGCCCCAATGCGCTCGACGATGTGCCGCACAATCTCGCCGCCACGATCGAACTTGCGGACGAGACGCCCACTGCACCGATTCTCCAGGGGCTGGTGCGCGAATTTCCGTCTTCCTCGGTGATCGAGGTCGGCGGCATTCTCGAACAGGCGCGCACGCTGCTCGAACAGGTCGGCCTCGCCACGTTGGCCGCGGCAAGCGTTGCCGTGCTGGCGGGTCTTTCCGTGCTGCTGGGGGCCATCGCCGCTGCGCGTGCGGCGCGGACCTACGATACGGTGATCCTGCGCGTCCTCGGCGCGGACCGGCGGCAGGTGCTGGCGATGCAATTGATCGAATACGGCGTGCTGGCGCTGGCGCTGGCCGTGGTGGCTCTGGGGCTCGGCAGCCTGCTCGCCTGGCTGGTCATCACCCAATTGTTCGAGTTCGACTGGCTGCCCGACTGGAGCGAGATCTTCGCCGTGCTCGGCATGGGGCTTGCGGTCGTGATGGCCTTCGCGATCGGCGGCTCGCTGCCTCTGCTACGGGCCAAGCCGGCGCAGGCGCTGCGCACGCTCTGACATGCCGCTCCGCAGTCCCGGCTTTCTCAGGCTCGGATCACAGGACAAAGAAAAGGGGGCTCGAAAGCCCCCTTTCTCCTTAGTCGATGCTGTGAAGCGCGGTCTTAGAACCGGACCCGCGCCGTCACGCCGTACGTGCGCGGCTGGCTGGGATAGCCCGAGATCGAGCCCGCCTGCGCGGTGCTGGGGAAGATCTGGGTGAGGTACTGCTCGTCGCCCAGATTGCGGACATAGCCGGTCACTTCGAATCCGTTCTCCATCGCGAAGGTCAGCGAGGCGTTCACCTGATTGACTTCGCGCGTGTAGTTGCGGGCGATCGCGCGCTGCTGGTCGAATGTGCCGAACCCCGGAACGCCTTCGATCAGCTGAGTGTCGCTCTCGTGATAGAAATCCACGCGTCCGATCAGCAGATTGCCGCTCGATCCCAATTCCTGCGTATAGGTCGCCGAGGTGGCGATCGTGAACGAGGGGATCCCCGCCGGGCGCGTGCCCGTCAGATCGCCGACAGCCGAATTGGTGAAGCTGTTATAGATCGGATCGAGATGGGTCAGCGCGAAGGTGAACACCAGAGCGTCGGTCGGGCTGATCGTGCTGTCGAGCTCGAAACCCCGCGTCGATTGCTCGCCCGCATTCGCCAGAGCGAAGCCGGTGCCGGTGAAGACGTTCGACTGGAAGCCGTCCAGCGTCTGGTCGAACAGCGCGACGTTCAGCGCGAAGCCGGGATAATCGAGCTTGATGCCGAGTTCGTAGACTTCCGATTCTTCCGGCCCGGCGAAGCGCGACCCGGTGCCCAGATTCGGCACCGCAATGCCCGCGTCGCGGATCGGCGAGGACGGCGCGAGGATCAGGCTGCCGCGCGGACCGGGCGTGAAGTCGGAGGCCAGCGGCCGGCTGTCCCGCGACAGGTTGACCGAGCTCGCCTTGAAGCCGGTGGCGTAGGTGAAATACGCGTTGATATTGTTGTTCACCTCGTACGCGATGCGGCCGGTATAGCTCCAGTCGTCGTCTTCCGTCTGGCCCGGTTCGACCGCATTCGGCACGCCCAGGAAGGGCGGGATGAACTGCAGCGGCTGAAGGGCGAGCAGCGGATTGACCGCCGGATTGAGCGCGGCATTCGTGATCGCTCCGAAGGCCGGTCGCGTGGCGGGATTGGTCGCAAAGCCGTTGATGACCGTAGGGGTCACCGCGCCGGGCGCCACGTTCAGCGCACGGGCGATCTGGCCGACGATGAAGGCATCGACGAGATTCACGTTCGCCAGCGGATCGAAGGATTGCTGTGCGAGAGTGAAGTCCTTCTCGTCCTTCGTGTAATTGAAGCCACCCGTCAGCGTGATGCGATCGGTGACTTCGAAATCCACCGTTCCGAAGACCGAATAGCTTTCGTTCTGAAGCGTGAAGGCTTCACGCGAAAGCGGCCCTTGGGCGAAGCTGCCACCCTGCGGGATGCCCAGCGCCGCTTCGGCCGCCGGAAGCGCGCCGCCCGCCAAGGCGTTGAAGAACGGCCGTGCCGCCGCGCCATTGTCGAGGCCGCTGGTCTGCACCACGTCTTCGTTGAAATAGAAGCCGCCGAGCAGGAAGTTGAACGGACCGTCGAAATCCGACGTCAGGCGCAGTTCCTGCGTGAAGGTGTCGACCGCCTGGTCGCGGAATTCGCTGACCACGTCCGCGCTGGTGAAATCGACGTCCTGCTGGTTGAAAGCGCGCAATTCGCGATAGGCAGTGATCGAGGTCAGCGAAAAGGCGCCGATCTCGTAATCGGCCTGGATCGAGCCGCCATAGCTTTCGATGTCGTTGGTCGGCAGCTGGTTCAGATAGGCTTCGTAGCTGAACGGATCGTTCGCCGCGACATTGCCGCCCACCGCGCGGGTCGCAGCGAAGGTCGGCCCGGCGAGGACGTTGCCGGCGAAGCAGCAATTCTCGTCGATCTTGGAATAATCGCCGATCGCGCGGACACGCAGCGCCCCGCCATTGTCGAAGAGAAGCTGCGCGCGCGCGCCGTAGCGGTTGCGATCGTTGATCTTCTCGTCGAGGTTGACGACATCGACATAGCCGTCGCGCGTGTTGTAATTGCCTTCCAGAGAGAAGGCGACGCTGTCGGTGATCGGGCCGGTGACGTCGCCGCGCACGACGATATTGTCGTAATTGCCGTAGGTCAGCGCGGCGCTGCCGCCGAAGGTGAATTGCGGCTCACGCGTGACGACCGAGATGATGCCGGCGCTGGCATTCTTGCCGAACAAGGTGGACTGCGGCCCGCGCAGCACTTCGATGCGCGCGACATTGGCGAGATCGTTGATCTGCGCCGCCGAACGCGAACGGTAGACCCCGTCGATGAACACGCCGACCGAAGGCTCGACGCCGACATTGTTCGCACCGTTGCCGAAGCCGCGGATGAAGAAGGTGGTGTTGGCCGAGCTCTGCAGCTGGCTGACGCGCAGCGACGGCGCGACCGTCTGCAGGTCGAGCAGGTCGCGGATTTCCGCGCGTTCGAGCGTCTCGCCCGTGGTGACGCTGACCGAGACGGGCGTTTCCTGAAGAGTCTGGGCACGCTTGGTGGCGGTGACGATGATGACGTCGTTATCGGCGGCGGGGGCCACATCGGGCTCGCCATCCGTCAGGTCGGCATCGTTGTCGAGCGTCGTCGTATCTTCCTCGATCGCCTGCGCGGCGACCGCGCTGGGCATGAGGGCGATCGCGGCGACACCGGCAAACAGGCCGGCGGAAACGCCACGCGAAAACGAACGCGAAAAATTCATGAAAAAAAACCTCTCTTCTCGAAAGCGATATCGTTGGAACCGCTTTTCTCTCCGATGCGCGCGGTAAAGCCGCGCTTGCACCGCCGCCCTTTACGTGGCGCGCCCCCCCGGAACAAGCGCGATCCCGCCATTTCGACGAGCTTCGATCCGTGTTGCGCCTCCGCCACACCTTCCGCTACGGCTTGGCGAGGGTGGGAAGCCGTCTGTGAGCTTGCCGCATTGCAGCAAGTCGGCTAGGGGCCGCGCGGACAGGGTGTTCGCTCGCCCGTTCCCCCTATTTTCCGATCCTCACGAAAGCACCCCGCCCATGTCCCGCGACCTGCGCAATGTCGCCATTATCGCCCACGTCGACCACGGCAAGACCACGCTGGTCGACCAGCTGTTCCGCCAGTCCGGCACCTTCCGCGAAAACCAGCGCGTGGAGGAGCGCGCGATGGATTCGGGCGATCTGGAAAAGGAACGCGGGATCACCATTCTCGCCAAGTGCACCAGCGTGGAATGGGAGCACGAAGGCAAGACGACGCGTATCAACATCGTCGACACCCCCGGCCACGCCGATTTCGGCGCCGAGGTGGAGCGTATCCTGAGCATGGTCGACGGCGTGATCTTGCTGGTCGACGCTGCGGAAGGCCCGATGCCGCAGACCAAGTTCGTCACCGGCAAGGCGCTGGCGCTAGGCCTCAAGCCGATCGTCGTCGTAAACAAGATCGACCGCAGCGATGCCCGCCCCGACGAAGTGCTGGACGAATGTTTCGAGCTGTTCCTCAGCCTCGATGCGAATGACGAGCAGCTCGACTTCCCCTCGCTCTGGGCCTCGGGTCGCGATGGCTATGCCAGCCCCGATGCGACCGCGCGCTCGGGCGATCTCGAACCGCTGTTCAAGCTGATCGTGGACCATGTCCCGTCCCCCGGCCTCGACACCAGCGGGCCGTTCAGCTTCCTCGCCACCCTGCTCGACCGCGACAATTTCATGGGCCGCGTCCTGACGGGCCGGGTCCAGTCCGGCACGGTCAAGATCAACGATCCGATCCGCGCTTTGGATGCCGACGGCAACGTGGTCGAAGTCGGCCGCGCGACCAAGCTGATGAGCTTCGACGGGCTCGACCGCGTGCCGGTCGAAAGCGCGCAGGCGGGCGACATCATCGCCATGGCGGGCCTCGAAAAGGCGACCGTGTCGAACACCATCGCGGATCCGGCCGTGACCGAACCGATTGCCGCCCAGCCGATCGATCCGCCCACGCTGGCAATGCGCTTCTCGGTCAATGACAGTCCGCTGGCGGGCCGCGAGGGATCGAAGGTCACCAGCCGCATGATCCGCGATCGCCTGATGCGCGAGGCGGAAACCAATGTCGCCATCCGCGTTACCGAAAGCGCCGACAAGGACAGCTTCGAAGTCGCCGGGCGCGGCGAATTGCAGCTCGGCGTCCTCATCGAAACGATGCGCCGCGAAGGCTTCGAGCTGGGCATTTCGCGCCCGCGCGTCCTGTTCCGTGAAGAAAACGGTCAGCGCATGGAGCCGTTCGAAACGGTCGTCATCGACGTGGACGACGAGCATTCCGGCACGGTCGTGGAAAAGATGCAGCGCCGCAAGGCCGAGCTGACCGACATGCGCCCCTCCGGCGCCGGCAAGACGCGCGTCACTTTCTCCGCCCCCAGCCGCGGCCTGATCGGCTATCACGGCGAATTCCTGTCCGACACGCGCGGCACCGGCATCATGAACCGCCTGTTCGAGAAATACGACGCGCACAAGGGCCCCATCGAAGGCCGCCAGAACGGCGTGCTGATCTCGATGGTGGCGGGCGAGGCGACCGGTTACGCCCTGTACGCGCTGGAAGATCGCGGCGAGCTGTTCATCAGCGGCGGCGCAAAGATCTATGAAGGCATGGTGATCGGCGAGAATGCCAAGCCGCAGGACCTCGAAGTCAACCCGCTGAAGTCCAAGCAGCTCACCAACTTCCGTTCGACCGGCAAGGACGATGCGATCCGCCTGACGCCCCCGCGCGTGATGACGCTGGAACAGGCCATCGCCTATATCGACGATGACGAGATGGTCGAAGTGACGCCGCAGACTATCCGCTTGCGCAAGGCGATCCTGGATCCGCACGAGCGCAAGAAGGCCAAGCGCAAGGACGGCTGAGATCCGCCCGCCGGGGTCCGATCAGTCCGGGCAGCGGCGCAACACGAATCCGTCTCTGGTATCGTAGCGCGCCCGCATCCGGTCCGGACCTTCCAGCGCCATATAAAAGGCGTATCGGGTGCCCGGGCCGTCGCCATATTGTTCGAAGACGGTCGCGGCGGCGTAGTCGCCGCGAACCCGCACCGTGCGCACGATGCCGGTGCTTTCGAAAAAGCCGATGCGGCTCTCTCCGATGTCGTAGCGCTGGTGTCTGGGCACGCCGCAATGGTCGAGATCTTCCGACCAAAGCCCGTGGAAACGCGCCGGTATCGTGTCCTGCACGGAAGCCCCGGCAACGCCCCGCTCCTCTTCTTTTTGCGGAGCCGGGCTTTCGTTAGGCGCCAATTCCGCAGAGCTGGACGGGTCAGGTGGAGCGACCTCGCCCGGTTCGGTCCGCGTAGCGACTTTTCCGGAGTTCCGGTCTTCCTGCGAGTTTGACGGATCGTTCGAACATGCCGCTAGCAAAACAAGTGCGGCGAGCGAGCCGAGGCGAAGCGGCAGCGCGATGATAGGTCGATGGCCCAAAGTCAGTCGCCGAGCGCCATGAAATTCGGCTGTCCGTTCGACGCGCTGACCCCGCCATCGACCGGCAGGTTCGCCCCTGTCACGAACCGCGCATCCTCGCTCGCGAGAAAGGCGACGACGCTCGCCACATCTTCCGGCTCGCCGACGCGGCCCAGCGGAATGCGGCGCAGAAACGCGTCCATCAGGTTCTTATTGTCGCGAATGCCCTCGCTCATATCGGTCCGGGTCAGCGAAGGCATGACGGCGTTCACGCGGATGCCCTGCGCGCCCAATTGGAGAGCAAGACCGCGAGTCAGATTGGTCACCGCGCCTTTCGATGCGTTGTAGATCGGCATGGTCCAGTCGCCGCCGCTGCCCGACACGCTGGAGGTGTTGATAATCGAAGCACCACCCGCACTCTGGCTCTTCGCCAGTTCGGGGATGGCCGCGCGGCACATATAGAGCATGCCCTTCACGTTGATATCGATCACGCTCTCGATATCGTCCTCGTCCGCCTCGGCCAGAGGACCGGCGGCGGCGATGCCGGCATTGTTCACCAGCACGTCGAGCCCACCGAAGCGTTCGACGGTCTTCCCGACGATCTCCTTCGCAAAATCCGCGCCGCCGATCGCGCCTTCGACGATCAGAGTGCGATCGTCAGGCAGATTCTTCGCGACCTTTTCAAGATCCTCGCGCGTGCGGGAATTCAGGACGACATTCGCCCCTTCTGCGGAAAACCGGCGCGCGATCGCGGCACCGATGCCGGAAGACGAGCCTGTGACGAGGACGGTGGTTTCGGAAAAACGGTTCATGGAGTCGGGCCTTTGAAGAATGAAGGGTTCACCCCTTCAACCCTTCTGTCCGCTGGAAGGTCCGATACCTCTACCGGTCTTTTCACCCGGTCAGATAGAATTCCGCCAGCACCAGCCCTGCATACAGCGTCGCGCCAAGCAGGAACGGCCAGAACTTGCTCTCCCGCTCCTCCGGCAGTTCTTCCTTCAATATCACAAGGACCATCGCCCCGCCGACGAAAGCGAACAGACAGCCGATGGCGATTTCGGGCAGCTCCACCAACAGGCCGGTGATCCACCCCGCCAACGTGGCGCCCACCAGCGCCCAGCGACCTGCATGGTCGTAAATTTCGGGATGATCGGCGCGGCTGGCGAAATCGGCCGTGACGAAGTGGAGCAGCAGCGCGACGAAGAACAGGATCAACCCGCCCGCCGTCTCGTCCTCGCGGTGGTTGAGAAGATAGGCGACGATAAAGATGAGCAAGCCGCTCGCCGCGATGTGCAGCCAGAAGATGCCGCTGCCGGGTCGTTTGTTGGTACGATCGCGGCCCCCGCGCGAGACGACCAGCGCCCGCTCGATCCCGTAGAACAGCGCGAGCCCTGCCAGCGACATCGTATAGACCCAAGCCTCCGCCGCTCCGCGCGCTAGGCCCATGGCGCGCTGAAACGTCGCTCCATGCGCGCCCAGTTCGGGCAGGATGTGCAGGAACACATAGGCGACCGCCACCCCGCCCGCAAAGCTCAGCCAGCGGCTGCGCGGCTCGACATCGAGGAAGCGCAGTTTCCCGACGAACAGATGCACCGCGCAAAAGCCAAGCGCCATCAGCGCGGTAACAGGTTCGATCGCGGGCATCCCGCGATGCCTAGCGCGCCTCGCCCGGGGCCGAAAGGGGCGGCTCTACGAACCGCCCCGGTGACGATGTCAGAACCGGGCGGTTGCGCTCACCCCATAATGACGCGGTTCGGCGGGAATGAAAGTCGGGATCCCGAAGGCGCCGCCAGTATTGCCGGCATCGAGCAGATAGTCCTCGTCGAAGGCATTGCGGATAAACCCGGCGATCTCGAAGCTGTCGTCGGCGAAGCTCACGCCTGCGCGCGCATTCACCAGCGTCACGCCTTCCTGCGAAATCAAAGGTCTGTTCGGCACTTCGAAGAAGATGCGGCTGCGATAGGTCACGCTGGGCGTCGCGAAGGCGCGCATCCCGTTGCCGATTGGCGCATCCACGGTAAAGCCGCCCGCCGCCTGCCATTCCGGCTGGAGACGGAAGCGATCGCCCGCGAATACGCCGTTCTCCGGTTTGTCGTCGATCCCTCCGTCGATATAGCCGACATTGCCGAACAGGCTCAGCCACTCGGTCGGGTTTACCGCGAGTTCCGCTTCGACGCCGAGATTGCTGGCGCTGCCCGCGCTCCGCGTAACCGTGGTACCGTCGGGCTGCGTGATGCTGACCTGGAAGCCTTCATATTCCTGGTAATAGACGCCCAGCGATCCCGACACGATCCCGCTCGCGAATTTGAGCCCGCCCTCGTAATTCCATACGGTTTCCTCGGGCACTTCCTGCAAATTCGACACGACCGCCCCGCCCGCGCGCCGTGCGCTCAACTGCACCACCGGCGAACGGCGGCCCTTCGATACGGTGGCGAAGACGTTGAGATCCGGGGTCAGACGGTAAAGCGCGTTGAAGCGTGGGAGCACGGCGGAATAGCTACGGTCGGCCTCGAACACGCGGCCGCCGGTATCCACCTGTCCCGGGATCAGGGGCGCGCCGGTAATGATCGAGTTGGGAACATCGGTGACATAGCCGGACTTGCGCTGTTCGATCAGCAACCGCGCGCCTGCGGTCAGTTCAAGCGCGGGGGTCGCGATGTAGGTCACGTCGGCGAAAACCGAATAGCTCTGATTCTCGCCGCGGTTCTCGAAGGTCGAGGTATAGGGAATCGCCGATGCGGCCCCGCCTGTTACGAGAGCGGTGACCTGAGAGGCCGACACCGATCCGTCCGGCGCTACACACGGAATACCGGGGATCAAGGGGCGCGGTGTCGCCACCGAGGTCAGGCATTGCAGGAAGGTGCCTTCCTCGGTCGAGAACGGTACGTTCTGGCGCCCCTTCTCGGTGAAGAAATTCCACCCGAACGCCGCGCGCCACATCGGATCGACATAGCTGAAGCGGCCTTCGTGGCTGAACTGCCAGCCGTCCGCGATCTCGGCGAATTCGAGGAAGGGCGCGGGCCCGCCATCGGCATCGAACACTTCGGCGCTGTCGAATTCGCGATATCCGTTGACGGTGGTGAAGGTCCAGCTGTCGCCGAATTCGTATTCGGCAGTGAGGTTCGCGTCATAGACTTCACGGTCGAGGCCAAGCTGCGCATCGCCCAGATGTGCTTGCGAATATGGCGAGCCGCCCAATTGCGCCGGGCCGAACGGATCGGCGGAGCCATTCGCAGTCGGGAACGTGCCCGAGATGAACGGTGTGCCGCCATTGCGCTGACGGTCGAACGTCCCGATCAGGTCGACGGTCAGGCGATCGGTAGGCATGAAGCGCAGCGAGCCGCGAAGCCCCAGATTGTCCTGCGCGTACAATTCTTCCTCCTGCGAGGCGGCGAGATTTTCGACATATCCGTCGCGCGTGCGCCACTCGAAGGCGATCCGCCCTGCCAGGACGTCCGATCCGGCATTGACGTAGCCTGAGAGCAAAGTGGCATCGAAATTACCGTACCCGCCTGTGATTTCGGCCGAGAAACCGGGGCGCGGACGCGCGGAGACGAGGCTGATCGCGCCAACGGCGCTGGCCGTTCCGAACAAGGTCGCCTGCGGGCCCTTGATAACCTCGACCCGGTCGAGATCGTAGATCGCCTGATACGACCCGCGTGAGCGCGAGATATCGACGCCATTGTAATAGAGCGTCACGCGCGGCCCCTGTTGCGAGGAGCCCGAATCCGACGTGATCCCGCGAATCACCACGCCGGGATTGTTGGCGCTCTGTTCCTGAATGTTCAGGCCGGGCACGTAGTTCGACAATTCGTCGAGGTCGGTGACGCCCAGTTCCTGAATCCGCTCGCCGCGCAAGGCGGAAATGGTGATCGGCACATCGGCGGCGCGCTGTTCGATCTTCTGCGCGGTGACGATGATCTCGTTGCCTCTCGTTTCCGCAGCTTCCTCGCCTTGCTCGGGCTGGGCGGCGGCCTGTGCCTGCAAGGCCGTCACGGGAACAAGAGCGCTCGACAGGACGAGCAGGCGGACGAGCGAGGTAAGATGCGACATGGCTTTTTTCCCGTCATTGGAAGACGCGAGGGCCTTTCGTATCCGCGCATGACCGGGCCGTGTCGGTTGCGTGTCGTCTCGATGAAACTGGCGAAAAATCGGTGAGGCGGCGTCATTTTCACCACGCCGATGTGTCGGATGGGCCACATCCGCGACCCGTCGACACGGCTCGCCGGGGACAGGAAGCTTCGATCCGGTGAGCCTCAGCGTAAAGATATAAGCCGCGTAGACCCCACCGGCTTGGCTTCGATCAAATTTCCGGCCCAAGGATGACAGAGCCTCTCGCGTCTGTATGTATCGCCCCATGCAAACAGGAACCCTCATAACGCTCGCCCTCTATTTCCTCCTGATGATCGGGATCGGCCTGTTCGCCTGGAAACGATCGACCGATACCAGCGAGGGATACATGCTGGCCGGGCGCAATCTTCATCCGGCGGTCGCGGCGCTGAGCGCGGGGGCTTCCGACATGAGCGGATGGCTGCTGCTGGGCCTGCCCGGCGCGCTCTATGCGGCGGGCCTGGTCGAAGCGTGGATCGGGATCGGCCTGTTCGTTGGCGCGGTCGCGAACTGGATCATCGTCGCCCCTCGCCTGCGCCAGCAGACCGAGGAGATGGGCAATGCGCTGACGATCCCCGAATTCCTCGCCAACCGTTTTCCCGACAAGGCGAAGACGCTGCGCGTCGTGTCCGGCCTCGTGATCGTCGTCTTCTTCACGGTCTATACCGCGGCGGGCCTCGTCGGCGGGGGCAAACTGTTCGAGACCGCCTTTGCCGACATCCTGCCTGCGGGCGGGATGAGCGATTACATGATGGGCATCTGGATCACCGCGCTGGTGGTGCTGGCCTATACGATGGTGGGCGGGTTCCTGGCCGTCAGCCTGACCGATTTCGTGCAAGGCTGCATCATGGTCGTCGCGCTGGTGCTGATGCCGCTGGTGGTGATGTTCGGCCCCGGCGGCACGGCGGGCGGATCGATCGAGGCGGTCGCGGCGAGCCAGCCGGGCTTTCTCAGCCTGACGCAGGGCCTCACCTTCCTGGGCTTCGTCAGCGCCGTGACCTGGGGGCTGGGCTATTTCGGGCAGCCGCATATCATCGTGCGCTTCATGGCGATCAGCACGGTCGAAAAGGTCAAGGTCGCGCGGAATATCGGGCTCGCCTGGATGGGCGTGGCGCTGATCGGGGCGCTCGGCGTGGGGATCGCAGGCCGCGCCTATGCGCAGCGCAACGGCATCGTGCTCGACGATCCGGAGACGATCTTCATCGTCCTGTCGGACCTGCTTTTCCACCCACTCATCACCGGCTTCCTGTTCGCAGCCCTGCTCGCCGCGATCATGAGCACGATCAGCTCGCAGCTGCTCGTCTCCTCCAGCTCGCTGACCGAGGATTTCTACCGCCTGTTCCTGCGCAAACACGCCAGCGAACGCGAGGCGGTGAATGTCGGGCGCATCTGCGTGGCGCTGGTGGCGGTGGCCGCGATTTTCATCGCACGCGATCCCAACAGCGAGGTTCTCGGCCTCGTCTCGAACGCATGGGCCGGCTTCGGCGCAGCGTTCGGCCCGCTGATCATCCTGGCACTGACCTGGAACCGGATGACGGGCGCAGGCGCGGTGGCCGGCCTTCTGACCGGTGCCGCCGTGGTCGGGATCTGGATCGCGCTGGGCTGGAACAGCGATTTCATCAACGGTCAGGGCCTTTACGAAATCGTGCCCGGCTTCATCGCATCTTGGCTGGCGATCGTGCTTGTCAGCAAGGCAACGGAAGGCCACAAAGCTCCCGCCTGATTGGGAGAGAATTCAATGCGTTTCCTTACCGCCGCGGCCATCCTGGCCCTGATCGCCCACCCCGCCACGGCGCAGGATGCGAAACCCATCGAGGAGCAGATCGGCGGCGGCGGGCGCCCGGTCGGCGCGAACTGGTCGCGCAGCCCGGTGATCGCGGAAAACGGCATGGCCGCCACCGCGCATCCGCTTGCGACCCAGGTGGCGCTCGATACCCTGAAAGCGGGCGGCAGCGCGGTCGATGCGGCGATTGCCGCCAATGCGGCGCTCGGTCTGATGGAGCCGACCGGAAACGGCATCGGCGGCGATCTGTTCGCCATCGTCTGGGACCCAAAGACCGAAAAGCTCTACGGCCTCAACGGATCGGGCCGCAGCCCGCGCGGTCAGACGCTCGCTCAGCTGAAGGAAAAGCTCGGCGATGCGACATCGATACCCGCTTACGGCCCCCTCCCCGTCACTATTCCCGGCACGGTCGATGCGTGGTTCGCGCTGCATGAACGGTTCGGCAAGCGCCCGATGGCGGACAATCTCGCGCCGACGGTGCGCTACGCGCGCGAAGGCCATCCGGTCGCGCCCGTGATCGCCATGTATCTGGAACGCTCCCTCGCCGCCTATTCGCGGCGCGAGGACGAGTTCGACTTCTCGAATGCGCGGCAGGTCTGGTTTGCGGATGGCAGCGCGCCGGAAGCGGGCGAGATGTTCAGGAACCCCGACCTCGCCAACACATTGGAGACTATCGGTCGCGAAGGGCGCGATGCGTTCTATGACGGCGCGCTGACCGAGACGATGGTGGATTACCTCCAGCGTCAGGGCAGTGCCTTCACCCGCGCCGATTTCGCCGCGCATGACAGCGAATGGGTTGATCCCGCCTGCGCGACCTATCGCGACGGATTCGAACTGTGCGAACTGCCGCCCAACAGCCAGGGCTTTGCCGCCTTGCAGATGCTCAACATCCTGAAGAATGTGGATCTGGCCCAGTGGGAGCGCGGCAGCCCGGAAGCCATGCATTACATGACCGAAGCCAAGCGCCTGGCTTACGAGGACGTTGCGCGATTCTACGCCGATCCCGACTTCTCGCCGACTCCGATGGACCTCTTGAGCGAGCGCTACGGGCGCGAGCGGTTCGCGCTGATCGATCCGGCGAAAGCCACCGCCTACGGCCCCGGCGAGCCCAAGCTGGAGGGCGAAGGCGACACCACCTATCTGACCGTGGTCGATGGCGACGGCATGATGGTGAGCCTCATCCAGTCGAACTATCGCGGTATGGGCGGCGGGCTGGTGCCCGATGGCCTCGGCTTCATGTTTCAGGACCGCGGCGAGCTCTACAGCCTCGATCCCGCGCATCCCAATGCATACGAGCCCGGCAAGCGCCCCTTCCAGACGATCATTCCCGCTTTCGTGAAGAAGGACGGCGCGCCTTACATGACGCTCGGCCTGATGGGCGGCGGGATGCAGCCGCAGGGCCACGTCCAGGTGCTGGTCAACATCGTCGATTACGGGATGAACCTGCAGGAAGCGGGCGATGCGGCGCGGTTCAACCACGATGGCGGCCGCCAGCCGACCGATACTCTGGACGGCGAAATCGAGGATCCGATGGGCACGCTCTATGTCGAGCCGGGCATCCCTACCGCCACGATCGAGCGGCTGCGCGGGATGGGCCACAAGGTCGAAGTGGTCGATAATGGGATCATGTTCGGCGGCTATCAGGCGATCGCGCGCGATCCCGAAACCGGGGTTCTCACCGGAGCGACCGAGATGCGCAAGGACGGGCAGGCCTCGGGGTATTGAGCGAGTGAAGGTGACGCGGGCTCTCTTCGGCCTGCGTTAACCAGACCTGCGGCATAGCAGAGGGCATGTTTCGACGCGCCGCTGCCCTGCCGCTTCTCGTTCTGCTTGCCGCCTGCAATGCCCTTCCCGCCGGACGCGCGCCGGAGCGGGTGCCGAGCGGCCCGATCAGCCGCCCGGCCACCCCGCCCGAACCGACACGCGAAGCGCGGCGTTGTCTTGCCGAACTGGCCGAAAATCAGACGCGTTTTACGGTCCAGCCGGATGCCTATTATGGCGCGGGCTGTTCCACCATCAACACGGTGCGGATCGAGGGGTTGTCAGGCGACGCGGCCAATATCGCCGTCACCAATCTGGGCGCTGTCACATGTCCGCTGGCACAGACCTTTGCCGGATGGGCGCGCTACGGCGTCGATCGGGCGGCGCGGCAGATCCTGGGCAGTTCGCTCATCCGGATCGAGACGATGGGCAGCTATTCCTGCCGCAATGTCGCGGGCACGGGCCGCCGGTCCGCCCATGCGCGGGCCGAAGCCATCGATGTCGCGGCCTTCGTGCTGGCCGACGGGCGCAGGATCAGCGTCCTCGAAGACTGGAATGCGGGCGACGCGGAGGAGCGCGAATTCCTGCGCACCGTACAGCGCAGCGCCTGCAAACGGTTCGGAACGGTGCTGGGACCGGATTACAATGCGGCGCACGCCAATCACTTCCATCTGGAGGAAGGGAGCGGCAGCTTCTGCCGCTGATTTATTCCGGGTCGGGCTGGTAGAAACTGTAGTCGGGCAGCGAATGAAACGCGTGTTTCAGCGCATCGCCCCAGCTTGACGAGATCGCCTGGAAATACGGGTCGTCATGCGCGATCCGGTCCGTATGCGTCGCTTCGAACGTGTCGCGCGGGATCACCATCAGATCGAGCGGCAGACCGACCGAGAGATTGGCCTTCAGCGTCGAATCGAAGCTCACCATCAGCAGCTTGACCGCATCTTCCATGCTCATTTCGCGGTCGTATCCGCGTAGGATGATCGGGCGCCCGTATTTCGTCTCGCCGATCTGGAAGAAGGGCGTGTCCGCGCTCGCTTCGATGAAATTGCCTTCGGGATAGACCAGGAACAGGCGCGGCTCCATGCCTGCTATCTGGCCCGCCACGATGATCGAGGCGGTAAAACGCCCCCGCCCGCGATCGCCGTTTTCCTGCTGGCGATTGCCGACCGTGTGGCGCAGCAGGCGCCCGATCTCGCTGGCGACCTGAAACATGGTCGGCGATTTCAGCAGCACGTTGTCCCGCTCGTCCGGCGCCTTGGTGCGCTCTTCCAGCTGGCTGACCACGGCCTGCGTCGTGGCGAGATTACCCGCGGTCATCACCGTGATGATCCGCTCCCCCTCGACCCGCCAGGAGAACATCTTCCGGAAAACGGAAATGTTGTCGACGCCCGAATTGGTGCGCGTGTCGCTCATCAACACGAGGCCCTTGTCGACCATCATGCCTACACAATATGTCATTGAAACCCCTCGCCCTTCAGGCGTTACTGCTGAACCTGTCGCTGTTCGACCGCGACTTCCACCTCAAGCTCCTGCGATGCCGTGCCGAAGCTGATTCCGGTGACCGGAGCGGCATCGCGATAATCGCGTCCCGTGGCAACCCGGACGTAGCGCTGATCCGGGCTGATCCCGTTGGAAATGTCGAAACCGACCCAGCCCAGCCCTTCGACATAGGCCTCGGTCCAGGCGTGGGTCGCGTCCTGTTCGACCCGGTCGTCCATCATCAGATAGCCGCTGACATAGCGCGCCGGAATGTCGAGCATCCGGGCCGCGCCGATGAAGATATGGGCATGGTCCTGGCAGACCCCGGCCCCCTTGCCGAGCGCCTCTTCGCCTTTCGTGTCGACCCCGGTGCTGCCGATCCGATATTCGACGCGATCGAGGATCTCGGCCGACAGGGCATGAAGCATGTCGAGAGGTCCGAGATCGCGCCCGCGCAACTCCGCGGCGAGCGCACGCATCTTGGGGCCGGGCCGGGTCAGGTCGCTCTGGCTGCAAAAGCTCCATAGCGGCAAGTGCCCGGCGTGCTGCCCGATCACGCCGGCATGGTCGCTGGTGTTGACTTCCCCCCGGCAGGTGATCGTGACGATCGACGCCTCGCTATCGACAGAAACCAGCGTCGTCGTGTTGTGGTGCTGATCTTCGTAAGTCAGTTCGGGCGAGGCATTGTCGTACTCCATCTCCCAGGACACGATTTCCTGGCCCTGCGTTTCCTTGGGCGTCAGCCGCAGGCGCTGCAACGCGTGGACGACCGGTTCGGAGAAACGATAGCGGGTGGTGTGGCGAATGGAGAGGCGCATCAGGACAGGAACCTGTAATCTTCGGAAATGGCCGCGCCGATCGTCGCGTTCGACGCCATGAACTGGCGCAGGAATTCGTGCAGCCCCTGATCGAAGATCGAGTCGATAGTGCGTTCGCTCAAGGATATGTCGGCGCTGCGCATCAAGCGGTTGCTCTGCCCTTCGCTGCCGCGCATCCGGGCCAGCGCCGCGAGATTTTCGCGCAGGGCCGTCTGGCAATAGGAAAGGCTGCGCGGGAAACGCTCGTCCAGCACCAGGAATTCGACGATGCCCCGCGCATCGACCTGACCCGCATTGAGCCAGCGATAGGCGCGATCGCCCGAGACGGCGCGTAGCACCGTGTCCCACTGCCCGGTATCGAGGCTGGAGCCCACATAGGATAGCGAGGGCAGCAGCAGATAATATTTCATGTCGAGGATGCGTGCGATGCTGTCCGACCGCTCGATGAACGTGCCCGCACGGGCGAAATGGAAGCTTTCGTCGCGCAGCATCGTGCCGATCACCGCGCCGTGAACCAGTGTGCCCGCGCGCCGTACCGCCGCCAGGACGTCGCCCACCCGCTGTTCGCCCACCGGGCGGGCCAGCATCTCGCTGATCTGCAACCAGCTGTCGTTGATCGCTTCCCAGACCTCGCCGGTGATGACGTTGCGCGACTGGCGCGCATTGGACCGCACATTGCCGAGCATGGCGAGCACGCTGGCGGGATTGTCCTTGTCCCGCAGAACGTAATTCCACGCCTGCATGCCGGTATAGCTGGCGTGCTTGGCTTCGTAGCCCGGCTGCTGTCCGGCGGTGAGGATGACGGAGCGCCATTCCTCTTCCGCGCTGACGACGTCCCGCGTCAGGGCCATGCGAACGCCCGTATCGAGCAGGCGCGCCGTATTCTCGGCCCGCTCGAGATAGCGGAACATCCAGAAGAGCGAATTGGCTGTCCGGGCTAACATCAGTCCTTCAACACCCACGTATCCTTGGTTCCGCCACCCTGGCTGGAATTGACTACCAAAGACCCTTTCTGAAGCGCCACGCGCGTCAGCCCGCCCGGTGTGATGTCCACATTGTCGGGCGAAACGAGCACGAAGGGTCGCAGGTCTACATGGCGCGGCGCGAGGCCCTGCTTGGTGAAGATCGGACAGGTCGACAGCGACAGCGTCGGCTGCGCGATGTAGTTTTCCGGCCTCTCCTTCAGCTTGTCGCGAAAAGCGGCGATCTCGCGCTTGGATGCCGTCGGGCCGATCAGCATCCCGTATCCGCCCGAGCCGTGGACTTCCTTGACCACCAACTCTTCGAGATTGTCGAGCACGTACTTCAGACTGTCCTCTTCGGCGCAGCGCCACGTCTCGACATTGGGAAGCAGCGGTTTCTCGCCAGTGTAGAACTCCACGATTTCCGGCATGAAGCTGTAAATCGCCTTGTCGTCGCACACGCCGGTGCCGGGCGCATTGGCGATGGTGATGCGGCCCGCGCGATAGACATCCATGATGCCCGGAACGCCCAGAACGCTGTCCGGATTGAAGGTCAGCGGATCGAGAAATTCATCGTCGACCCGGCGATAGATCACGTCGACCGGCTTGTAGCCGCCGGTGGTGCGCATCTGTACGCGCCCGCCGACGACGCGCAGATCGCTGCCCTCGACCAGTTCGGCGCCCATCTGATCGGCCAGGAAGGCGTGTTCGAAATAGGCGGAATTGTAGATGCCCGGCGTCAGCACGGCGATCACCGGCTTGCCTTCGGTGCAATCGGGCGCGCAGGCCGCCAGGCTGCGGGCGAGGCGACGTGGATAGTTGGAAACCGATTCCACCGGAACGCGCATGAACAGTTCGGGGAACATGTTCATCATCGTTTCGCGATTTTCGAGCATGTAGGACACGCCGCTGGGCGTGCGGGCATTGTCTTCCAGCACGAAAAATTCGTCCGGCCCGGTCCGCACCAGATCGATGCCGACGATGTGCGTATAGACCCCGCCCGGCGGCGTGAAGCCGACCATGTTGGGGAGCCATGCGGCATTGTTGCGGAACAGGCGTTCGGGCACGCGGCCCGCGCGGATGATTTCCTGCCGGTGATAGAGATCGTGCATGAAGGCGTTGAGGGCCGACACGCGCTGTTCGATCCCGCGCGTCAACCGGCGCCATTCGCCGGCGGAAATGATGCGCGGCACCATGTCGAAGGGGATCAGCCGCTCTTCGGCCTCGTCCTCGCCATAGACGTTGAAAGTGATGCCGGTGCGGCGGAAAGCGTGTTCGGCATCGCGGTGCTTGCGCTTGAGAAAGGACCCATCTTGTTCCGCGAACCAATCCTGATAGCCGCCATAAGCCTCGCGCACGGAGCCGTCAGGCATGTGCATTTCATCGAATTGGTCGCTAGCGGCCATGGTCCCCCGATATGTCTCGCCCCGCCGGAATCGGCAGGTTCGATAAGAATGGTGCGGTGCAACGCCGCGTCACCTTAACAAAGGATCAACGCGCGTCCAGTTCCCGCAATACCGCTTCGATCGCCTCCGGCGTGTTCACGAAGCCCATGTGGGTACAGCGCAAGCACACCGTCCGATCGCGTTCTCCCGGGCGGCCACAGGCGCTGCGCGGGCTGACGACGCCGTCGCGCGGGCTCCACAGCGCAATCGTTTCCACCGGAGGCTTTTCGGACGGAATGGCGTCGAATTCGGGCTCGTCCACCCGATGCCCGGCAATCGCCTGATAGGCGCGCCAGCCATTGTTGGCGCGCGGACTGCCCGAAAAAGGCGAACCCATGGTGATGATCTTGGAAACCTTGTCCGGATGCAGCTTGGCGATTTCACGCGCCATGACCCCGCCGAGGCTCCAACCGACGAGGACGACCGGCTCGCCCTTGCGATCGAACAGGTCGATCAGGCGATTTTCCACCTTGCGGAAGCGGTCTTCGGTGGCGCCGAAATTGTATCCCACGCCCCAGCGTTTGGCCGTGTGCCCCGCCTTTTCGAGCTGCCGCGCCATGTAGCGCATGCGGATGGGGTGCGCGCCGAAGCCGGGCAGCAGCATCACCGTCTGCGGATGGCGGGCCTGCGGGATGTGGAGCGCGGGCCGGAACAGGCGCTTCAAGGGTTCGGCCACCCAGCCCAACTCGCCAAGCAGCAGCTTGGTCGGCGGGGTCGAGACCTCTTCCGCGCACGGCTCGCTCGCCAGCGCCCAGCGCCGCGCCAGCTCCGCCTTGTGCTGAAGCGCGGCTTCGCGCAGCGGAATGTCTTTGAACGGTAACGTTGCCATCATGGCTTCATAACGCGGACCCCCGCCGATCCGATCCCGAAAGCGCATGCGTCTTCGTCGTGTCACGAAACCGTAACGCAAGCCAAAGCGCCTCCGCCCGTTGCCTCGTGCCCTCGCGTTCCCCATATGTGCGCGCATGGCCGAACTCGTAATCCGCAGGGGGCTGGAAGAGCCCGACACCACCGGGCAATTCGTGCCCCACAAGCCCAACCGCCCGGAGAAATCCATGGGCGGCAAGCGCTTCGAACTGGTGAGCGACTATACCCCCGCAGGCGACCAGCCGACGGCGATCGCCGAATTGACCGAAAGCGCGAAGGAGGGCGAACAGACCCAGGTGCTGCTCGGCGTCACCGGCTCGGGCAAGACCTTCACCATGGCCAAGGTGATCGAGGAATTGCAGCGCCCTGCCCTGATCCTGGCCCCCAACAAGATCCTCGCCGCGCAGCTTTACGGGGAATTCAAGAGCTTCTTCCCCAACAACGCGGTCGAATATTTCGTCAGCTATTACGACTATTACCAGCCCGAAGCCTACGTCCCCCGCTCGGACACCTATATCGAGAAGGAAAGCTCGGTGAACGAGGCGATCGACCGGATGCGCCATTCGGCCACGCGCGCGCTTCTGGAACGCGACGACGTCATTATCGTCGCCTCTGTCAGCTGCCTCTACGGCATCGGCTCGGTCGAAACCTATTCGGCGATGATCTTCGACATCAAGAAAGACGAGACGGTCGACCAGCGCGAGCTGATCCGCAAGCTCGTCGCGCTGCAATACAAGCGCAACGATGCCGGCTTCGCGCGCGGCAATTTCCGGGTGCGCGGCGACAATCTCGAACTCTTCCCCAGCCACTTGGAAGACACCGCCTGGCGGATCAGCTTCTTCGGTGACGATATCGAGGAGATCGCCGAATTTGATCCCCTGACGGGCAAGAAGGGCCAGATCCTCGACAAGGTGCGCGTCTACGCCAATTCGCACTACGTCACCCCCGGCCCGACGATGAAACAGGCCGCCGAAGCGATCCGCTTCGAACTGACCGAACGTCTGAAGGAATTGAATGAGGAAGGACGCCTGCTCGAAGCGCAGCGTTTGGAACAGCGCACCAATTTCGATCTCGAAATGATCGCGGCCACCGGCAGTTGTGCGGGAATCGAGAATTATTCGCGCTTCCTTACCGGACGGCTACCGGGCGAACCGCCGCCGACGCTGTTCGAATATTTGCCCGAAAACGCGCTGCTCTTCGTCGATGAAAGCCACCAGACCGTGCCCCAGGTCGGCGCGATGGCGCGCGGGGACCATCGCCGCAAGATCACGCTGGCCGAATACGGCTTCCGCCTTCCCAGCTGTATCGATAACCGGCCCCTGCGCTTCAACGAGTGGGACGCGATGCGCCCGCAGACCTTCTGCGTGTCCGCCACGCCGGGAAGCTGGGAGATGGAACAGACCGGCGGCGTCTTCGCCGAACAGGTCATCCGCCCGACCGGCTTGATCGACCCCCCGGTCAATATCCGCCCTGTCGAAGATCAGGTGCAGGATTGTATCGAGGAGTGCAAGAAGACCGCCGCGAAGGGCTATCGCACGCTGGTGACCACGCTCACCAAACGCATGGCCGAAGACCTGACCGAGTTCATGCACGAAGCGGGCGTCAGGGTCCGTTACATGCACTCCGACGTCGAGACGCTCGAGCGTATCGAACTGATCCGCGACCTGAGATTGGGCGTTTACGACGTGCTGGTCGGCATCAATCTCCTGCGCGAAGGGCTCGATATTCCCGAATGCGGCCTCGTCTGCATTCTCGATGCGGACAAGGAAGGTTTTCTGCGCTCCGAAACCTCGCTGATCCAGACCATCGGTCGCGCCGCCCGCAATGTGGACGGGCACGTGATCCTCTATGCCGACCGGATCACCGGATCGATGGAACGCGCGATGGCCGAAACCGGCCGCCGCCGCGAGAAACAGCGCGAATATAACGAGGAACACGGGATCACGCCCCAGACGATCAAGCGCCAGATCGCGGATATCGTCGCGCACACCGCGGCGGGCGACGGAGTCACGGTCGACACCGGAGACGACGAGCGCAACAACCTCGTCGGCCACAATCTGCGCGCCTATATCGAGGATCTGGAGAAGCGCATGCGCAACGCCGCCGCCGATCTCGAATTCGAAGAGGCGGGCCGCCTCCGCGACGAAATCCGCCGCCTCGAGAACGACGAACTCGGCCTTGGAGAACAGGAGAAGAAAGCCCCGCTGGTAGGGCGCAGCAATGAAGGCAAGCCGGGCACGCGAAAGACCCGGTTTGGCAAGACGCGCTACAAGAAGATGGGCGGCAAGCCCTGATCGTGCATTTACCGGCTCGGCGGGCCCTGCCATAGCCTGAGCCATGAAATTTCCCGTCGCTTTGGCCGCTCTCGTCCTCACCGCCGTCCCGTCCGCTTCCTTCGCGCAGGAGCAACCGACTGCGGAAACTGTCGGCGAAATCGTCCCGCAGGTCAAAAGCCGCGATCTGACCGGCACGTTCGGCGGCAAGCGCGTGTCCTATACCGCCACCGTCAAGGAGAACCTCCTGTTCTCCGAAGACGAAACCAAGCCCGAGGCGGTGATCGTCACGACGAGCTATGTCGCCAATCCGCGCGACACCTCGCGCCCGGTCTTCTTCCTGTTCAATGGCGGGCCGGGCTCGGGATCGGTCTGGTTGCAGATGGGTGCCTTCGGGCCGAAGCGGGTCGCGATACCCGGCGATGCGCGCGACGACGGGGCGCCGCCCTATCCCATCCTCGACAATCCGGACAGCCTGCTTGACGTTGCGGACCTCGTCTTCATCGATCCGCCGGGCACCGGCTTCAGCTATCTGACCGAAGGGACCGACCCCAAGAAATATTACGGCATCAGCCAGGATGCGCGCGCCGTGGCGGACGTGATCCGGTTGTGGCTGAACGAGAACGGGCGCTGGAACAGCCCGAAATATCTCGGCGGGGAAAGCTACGGCACCACCCGCACCGCCGCAGTCGTCAACGAGCTGGAGGCGGGCACGTTCAACGATGTCGGTCTGAACGGTCTAGTCCTCATTTCGACCATCCTCGATTTCGCCGGGCGCGAGCCGACGCCGGGTAACGAGCTGGCCTATGTCGTCACGCTCCCCAACATGGCCGCAGCCGCCTATTATCACGATAAGGTTCAGGCGCCTTCCGTCGAGGCGATCGTGGAGGAAGCGCGCCGTTTTGCCATCGGGCCCTATGCTTCCGCGCTGCTCAAGGGGCAGGACCTGCCCGCCGCCGAGCGGGCAGCGGTTCGCGCGGAGATGGCGCGGCTGACCGGCCTGTCCGAAACCTATCTCGACCAGGCCGAACTGCGCGTGACGGACCAGCGATTCTACAAGGAATTGCTGCGCGATCGCGGCCTCACGATCGGGCGGCTCGATGCGCGCTATACGGGCCGCGATTTCGATTCCGCCGGCGAGACGCCCGATAACGATCCCAGCTTCTACGGCATCGATGCAGGCTATACCGCCGCGATCAACAGCTGGCTGCGCGAGACTTTGGGCTTCGAAACGCGCCGCGAATATCAGTCGATCGGGTTCGAACCGGGCCGCAATTGGGACTGGACGCTCGGCCAGGGTCGCGGCGCCTATCTCAATGTCGCGCCCTATATCGGCAAGGCGATGCGCGAGAATTCCGGGCTGCGCACCTTCGTGGCGCAAGGCTATTACGATTTCGCCACGCCTTTCTTCGGCGCGGAATATTCCCTGAACCGCGTCGGCATCCCGCAGGATCGGGTGGAGTTCCATTATTACGACGCGGGCCACATGATGTATGTGCGCGAAGAAGACCGCGCGAAGCTGTCCCGCGATCTGCGCGTCTTCATCCGTGCGCGCTAGGCTGGGGATAGCGGACTTGCATGCCGGGCACGATGGGGATTAGCGGGGCCGCGATGCGTCGCTTCCTTCCGTTCCTGCCGCTTCTGGCCCTTGCCGCCTGCAAGCCGCCCGCATCGGACGATTACGTCGCGCGCATCCCGATCGACGAGCGGGAAGCGCCCGCCGATCCGATCCAGTCGCCCGACACCGAAGACGCTGCCTGGGTGGAAGGCCAGCCGCGCGAGGGCGCGGTGGAGCGGATCATCTACGGAAAGCCCGGTGAGCGGCCCTTGATGGCGCTGTCCTGCCTCGACGACGAGGACGGCACGCGCGTCGCCTATGAAAGGCTGGTCCGCGCCGATCCGCGGGCGCAGGCGATTCTGGCCCTCATCGGCAATTCACATGTCACGCGGCTGTTCGTGGATTCGACCAAAATGGGCGAAGCGTGGATCTGGCGCGGCGCGAGCCCGGCGGACGAGCCGGGGCTGGACGCGCTGACCGGCGGACGCTCGGTCGAAGCGACGGTGCCGGGCGCGGGTTCGGTCATCCTGAACGCCAGCCCGCTGCCGGGCGAACTTATCGATCGCTGCCGGGCGCGGCTTCGGGCGAAAGAGCGCGCACCAGATCGGGCAGAGCCTGCGGCGTGAGGACTTGCGGCAATTGCCGCGCCTCGCCCCCCGGCGGATACCAGAGATAGAGCGGAACGCCCGCCGCGCCCTGATCGGCGAGGAAGCTGGCAATCGCCTCGTCCCGGCGCGTCCAGTCGCCGCGCAGGGTTACGACGCCCGCTTCTTCAAATGCGGCGCGGGTCGCCTCGCGCTCGATCGCGACGCTTTCATTGACCTTGCAGGTCACGCACCAAGCGGCCGTGAACCAGACGAAGAGGGGACGGCCCGAAGCGCGCGCTTCTGCCAGAGCGCTTTCGGAGAAAGGTTGAGGATCGAGCAGGCTGTCCGCAACGGAAACCTCGCGCGCGAGGGGCTGACTGGCGCTCCACCATCCAAGGACAAGCGCGGTTGCCAGCGCGACCCAGCCAAATCTGTTGCGGCGCGCCAGAAGCACGACCAGTCCCGCGACGGCCAGAATCGCGATCAGCGCTGCCAGACCGACAAACGTCCACCCGCCGAGCCGCCAGACCAGCCATCCCAGCGCCAGCACCGTCAGCCCCATCGGCAAGGCCATCCATGCGCGAAACCGCCCGAGCCAGGGGCCGGGGCGCGGGAGCAGCCGTCGCAGCCGAGGCACGAAACCGACTGCAACGAAGGGCAGCGCCAGCCCGACACCCAGCGCCACGAAGATCGCCATGCCCTCCAGCGGAGCGAGCACCAAAGCCGCGCCGAGAGCCAGCGCCATGAATGGCCCGGTGCACGGTGTCGCGACAAAGGCGGCGAGGAGGCCGGTGGCGAAGGATCCGCTCGCGCTCGGCCCGCGTCCGGAGATCGCGAAGCCGGGGAGCTCGAACAGGCCGAGGAAATTGGCCGTGATCGCGGCGGTCAGCGCGAACAGAGCCAGCACCACGCCCGGCTCCTGCAGTTGAAACGCCCAGCCGACCTGCTGGCCCGCCGCGCGCAAAGCCATCACCAGCGCGCCGAGCACGGCGCAGGCGAAGACCACGCCCGCCATATAGGCCAGCGCGTCATGCCGCGCCGCCCGCTCGTCCCCGCCCGCTTTGGCGAGAGCCAGCGCCTTCAGGCTGAGGATCGGAAAAACGCAGGGCATGATGTTGAGCAGCAATCCGCCTGCGAAAGAAGCGAGGATCAACAGCCAGAGCGACGGCAATTCCGCTTCGGAGGCGAGAGGCCTCGCGCCATCGATGGAGATCGACTGCGGGACGGCATCGAACCGCAGCCCCTCCCCGTTGCCGAAGCCGATAATGCCGGACAGGCTGGCAAGGCCGTTCCCTTCCGGCGCTGCGCCTGCCAGCGGGACATCCGCAACCAGCAGGTTGCCCTTGCGCACGAAACGCTGGGGCGCTGCATAATCCACACGCGCGCCGCCCCCCAGATCGCTCTGCCGCACGAAAATATGCGGATCGCTCAGCGCCAGATCGGCAGGCAGGGGAATCGCGACGCGCAGCGTCTCGCCGACGATTTCGAACCCGCCCTCGCGGTCCAGCAGGGGCGCGACCTCGGCTCGCCAGCGATCGAAATCGCCCCCGCGCGTCGCTTCCAGGCGCGCATCCTGCGGCACGCAGATCCGGTCGGTGCAGGCGAGATAGGCGACGAACCCCGTCAACGGCGCGTCGAGCGCGGCGGCATCGGGCCCCACCCTGACGGGGACGAGCACCGTGTAATCGCCTTCGTAGATGTGGTTCATGAGGCCTGCGATCAACAGCCGTTCGGGCACGGGATAGATCGGCTCGCCCATCGTCCAGCCGTCCGGCAGGTTCAGCGTCAGGTCCATACCCTGCCCCGCATCGCCCGGATTGGCGTAATAACCGTGCCATTCGGGCGCTCTGGGCCGGAAGCGCAAGGCAAGCATCCACTCCTCGCCCGCCACCGGCGCGCCATCGGCATAAAGCGCCACCGCCATGTTCGCATCGCCGAAGCGCGCGTCCTGCGCGCGGACCGGCTGTGCCCCCAACGGCTGGGCAACGAGCGAAAGCAGGACGACGAGGCACAGCGCCAGAGCGGCGCGAAAATCCGTCAATATCCTTGCCTCGCTCACGCGGCAGGCTCTACTGCCCGGACGTGCGCCGCGCAACGAGCTAAGGAGCCCCGACATGGCCGAAAACGATACCTGCGATCTGATCATCATCGGTGGCGGCCTCGTCGGCATGACGCTGGCGCTGGCGGCAGCGAGCAAAGGGATCACCAGCCATGTGGTCGACCGCGCCGATCCCGCCGATCTGACGGCGGAAGGCTTCGACGGGCGCGCTTCCGCCATTTCTACCGCCAGCTGGCGCCTGTTCCGCCATATCGGCCTGGGCGACGCGCTGGAGCCGTTCGCCTGTCCGATCGAATCCATCGCCGTCACCGACCAGATGAAGCCGGGCCGGATCGACTTCACGCCCGAACCGCATGAAGGCTCGCTCGGTCGGATGTTCCCGAACCGCCAGCTGCGGCTCGCTCTGTTCGAAGCCGCGCGCGCCGAGCCCGCGATCCGCTGGCACGAACGCGCCGAGATCGTGGCGCGAGAGCGTGGAGAGCATGGCGTTTCGGTCACTCTCGCGGACGGCAGCGTGCTGAAGGCGGCCGTGATGGTCGGCGCGGAAGGGCGCGGATCGCCCACGCGCGAGGAAGCGGGGATCTCGATCGCTCAGTGGCAATACGATCACCGCGCCATCATCGCCGGGCTCACGCATGCCAAGCCGCATGACGGGGTGGCGTGGGAAATCTTTTACCCCGCAGGGCCGTTCGCGCTTCTGCCGATGCGCGACGGGGAAGATGGTTCGCACCATAGCGCGCTGGTCTGGACGGTCGATGAAAAGGATGCGGCGGGCACGCTCAAGCTCGGCGACCGGGCCTTTCTGGCCGAAGTCGAGGAGCGGATGCACGGCATTCTGGGCGCTATCACCGACGTCGGCCCGCGATCGAGCTTCCCGCTCGGCTTTCATCACACCGCCACCATTACCGATCGGCGCCTCGCGCTGGTCGGCGATGCCGCGCATGGCATCCATCCGATCGCGGGCCAGGGCCTCAATCTCGGCCTGCGCGATGTCGGCGCGCTGGTGGAGGTGTTCGAAGAGGCACTGCGGCTCGGCCTAGATCTCGGCGATGCGCAGGTGCTCGCACGCTACGAGCGCTGGCGCGGGCTCGACAGTTTCATGGTGGCGCTGGCGACCGACGGGCTGACGCGCTTGTTCGGCGTGCCCGGCAAGACCGCCTCGGCCGTGCGCCGCTTCGGCATGGGCGGCGTCCAGCGCATCGGCCCGTTGAAGGACTGGTTCATGGACGAAGCGCGCGGGATCACCGGCGACCTGCCGGAGCTGCTGCGCGCCTGAAGCGTCAGAGTTCGGGTGCGCCCTGAACCGGGCTGGCCTGTTCGATCCGGTTTCCCGCCCCGTCGCGCAGGCGGCGCGGTTCGAGAACGGCTGCGGTCTCGATCAGGTCGAGCGCGCGCTGGGTGGCCGCATATTGTTCGGCGCGCGCGATCCATTGGGCGGCATTGTCCGCACCGGGCAGATTGCGCACTTCGGCGATGGCCGCTTCGGTGCGTCCGCTTTCGAGGAACATACGCGCCCGGTCGAGGCGCCGTTCGGGCTGCGGCGACGGCGTGCTTTCGCGGCGAACGACGAAGAGCTGCGACAATTCGCTGCGCACGAGATCCCAGCTGAACCGGCGATCGGGTTCCGACAGGCTGGGTGCCAGCCCGTCGAGCCGGGCGGTCAGCATGTCGAGCGTGATCGGATTGCGCGACTGGTCGATGATGGTGCGCACTGCATTGGGCATCGCGTCACCGAAGCGAAGCCGCAACTGATCGGCGAGGAAGCCCAGCTCCGCGCCCTTTTCGATGGCGCGGCGCGTGGCGAAGGCGATCAGCAACCCTTCGGCGCGGGCGGTGTTGCCTGCCGTCGCCTGCGCCTGAAGGTCGAGCCGGGCCAGCCGCTGTTCGGCGGCGGCCAATCGCTGGTCGATCCCGCCCTGCTGGTCCACCACGCGCTCCACCGCGGCGGCCTGGCGCGCGGCATTGGTGGCGCTGGCGCGCGGTGTCGGCGTGGGCGATGCGGCTGCCTGCGCCGTCTGTGGCGTCTCGCCGGCCATCATCGCCGCTTCGGCCTGCGCCGGATCGCGCTCGGCCCCGGCCTGCGCCCCAGCCTGAGCGTCGAGATAGCGATAGGTTCCGTAACCGATCACCGCCCCGCCCAGCAGGAAGGACGCGGTGAGTGCGATCAGCACCGGGCGGAAGGATTTGCGCCCCGATCCGGCACCGCGATTGGTATAAATAGTGTCGTTCATTCAGGTCCGCTTGCGATCCCGCGCTATTGCACCTTGGCCCCCCGCACCGAAATGAACCGGCGCGCCTTTACCCTGCCTTACTACACACTTGCGCAGCCAAGGCCAGCAGAGCCGCGTCCTCGGGCCGCTCTGCGATGTGGATGGCGCGCCAGCCGGTCCCGATCATAGGCACCAGGCGCGGTCCGATCAGGACCGGTTCTAAGCTGGACCGATCCAGTCCCAGACGGTCACATTCCGAAGCGAAATGGCCTGCCAGCTCGGCGGAATGCAGCACTACGACGCCGCCTACGCGCATTTGCTGGGCGAGCGCCGAAGGGATCGGTAAATGAGTAACGCGATAGACGATGACGTCCGTCACCGCGATCCCGGCAGGCACATCGAGCGCGACGCGCGCTTCCCCGCACAGGCGCAGAAGGTCGAGATTGCGCCCAGCCAGCGATGCGACGACAGGCGCCAGCCCGCCCCGCCCCACTGTTTCGACGGTGAAACCGGCAGCGCGCGCGGCTTCGGCCGTCGTCTCGCCGACACAATGAACGGGCAGATCGCGCAAGGCCGCAAGGCCTGGCCCGCCATGGCGAAACACGTTGGCGCTGCCGATCAGCAGGCCGTCGAAGGATCGTGCGGGCGCTTCCCAGGAAACGGGCTCCACGCGGGCAAGCGGCTCGCCTTCGATACCAAGGCCGATGGCGCGGGCAGTGGAGGCGCTCGCGCTCCAGCCCGGTTCCGGGCGGAGCAGGAAGGCCGGACGGCTCACGCCGCGCCTTCGAACAGAGAACGGACCTGTTCGGGCGCTTCCTTGAGCAATGTTTCGGCCAGAGCGCGCGGGCCTTCGCGATCGGCGCGCGCCATGCGGGCTTCATCCTCGATCCGGATGGCGCCTTCCGCGCTGTAGATCGCGGCGCGCAAGACCAGCTCTTCGCCTTCGATCCGGCTGAGCGCAGCGACCGGGCTATGGCACGATCCGCCCAGCCCGGCGAGCAGCGCGCGTTCGGCCATCACCTCGTCATGGCTCGCGCGGTGGTCGATCGCCGCGAAGATATCTTGCATCGTCTCGTCCCCGGCGCGGCATTCGATGCCGATCGCGGCCTGGCCGGGCGCAGGCAGCCAGTCTTCGGGATCGAGCCGCGTACCGACCGCATCCTCGCCCAGCCGGTTGAGGCCTGCAGCGGCAAGAAAGGTCGCATCGACTTCTCCGGCGGCGAGCTTCGCCATGCGCGTCGCGACATTGCCGCGAAACGTGACCACGCGGCAATCGGGCCGCCGATGCAGCAATTGGGCGGCGCGGCGCGGCGCGCTGGTCCCGATAGTGGCGCCTTGCGGGAGAGCCACGACCGTCTCCGCGCCGAGCAGCCGGTCCGCCCGGTCCTCGCGTTCCAGAATGGCGACGATCGAGAACCCTTCGGGCCGGATCGTCTCGACATCCTTCATCGAATGCACCGCCCCGTCGATCCAGCCTTCCTCCAGCCAGATGTCGAGTTCGCGCGTCCACAGCGCCTTGCCGCCGATTTCCGCCAGCGGGCGGTCCTGTATCCTGTCGCCGCTGGCGATCACCGGCATCAGGTCGACTGCGCTTTCGTCCCATCCATGCGCCGCGCACAGGCGCGCCCGGGCTTCGCTCGCCTGCGCCATCGCCAGAGGCGAACGGCGCGTGCCGAGGCGGATGGGGCGATCGAGACGAGGGGTTCTTGAATTGGAGGCTGGCATCGCGTCGCCTTGCCCTAGCGGTGTGGGTCGCTAAGGGAAAGTGCGATGGGCCTGGTACTGGGAATAGAATCGAGCTGCGACGAAACCGCGGCGGCGCTCGTCACGAGCGAGCGCACGATTCTGGCGCAGCGCATCGCCTCGCAGGATGCGGAACACGCACCCTATGGCGGCGTCGTTCCCGAAATCGCGGCGCGCGCCCATGCCGAACGGCTGGCCCCGATGATCGATGCGGTGCTGAAGGATGCGGGCAAGACGCTTGCCGATTGCGATGCCATCGCCGCCACGGCCGGGCCGGGCCTGATCGGCGGCGTGATGGTCGGCCTGGTCAGCGCCAAGGCTCTGGCGATGGCGAGCGACACGCCGCTGATCGCGGTCAATCATCTGGAAGGGCACGCCCTTTCTCCGCGCCTCAGCGATCCCGATCTCGGCTTTCCCTATCTGCTGCTGCTCGTATCCGGCGGACATTGCCAGATCCTGCTGGTCGAAGGCGTGGGCGACTATCGCCGCCTCGCGACGACGATCGACGATGCGCTGGGCGAAGCCTTCGACAAGAGCGCCAAGGTGCTGGGGCTCGGCTATCCCGGCGGCCCGGCGGTGGAACGGCTGGCGAAAGAGGGCGATGCGGCGAATGTGCCTCTGCCTCGCCCCCTGCTCGGTTCGAAAGAGCCGCATTTCTCCTTTGCAGGGCTTAAAAGCGCGGTGTTGCGGGCGAAAGATGCGGGCATCCATTCCGATGCCGACATCGCGGCGAGCTTCCAGCAGGCCGCGCTCGATTGCGTGCTCGATCGGCTGGCATTCAGCGCGGATCGGATCGATCCTGTGCCCGCTCTCGTGGTCGCCGGGGGCGTGGCGGCCAATGCCGCGATCCGTTCGGGGCTGGAGGAATTCGCACAGGCGCGCGGGATGCGCTTCGTCGCTCCGCCGCCCAGCCTCTGCACCGACAATGCGGCCATGATCGCCTGGGCGGGGTGTGAGCGGCTGGCGCTGGACGGGTTCCGGCCCGATCCGCTGGACATCGCTGCAAAGCCGCGCTGGCCGCTGGACCCGGATGCCGAACCGGCGCGCGGCGCGGGCGTAAAGGCATGAGCGCGACCGGTTCCTCTCCCACGGTCGGCGTCATCGGTGCAGGCGCCTGGGGCACCGCGCTCGCCCAGATGCTGGCGAGCGACGGGCGCGACGTGCTGCTGTGGGCGCGCGAAGAGGCTCTGGTCGAGGAAATCAATTCCGCGCGTACCAATTCGGTCTATCTCCCCTCTGCCCAGCTCGCGCTGACCATCCGCGCCACCAGCGATCTGGCGGAGATGGCCTCGCTCGACGTCGCTCTGGTCGTCACGCCGGCGCAGCATATGGGCAGCGTTCTCGAAGCGATGCCCAGCCATCCGAATGATCTGGTACTGTGTTCGAAGGGGATCGAGGCGAGTACCGGGCGGCTGATGAACCACGTCGCGCGCGATGCCGCGCCCGGTTCGGCCATCGCCGTGCTGTCCGGGCCCACTTTCGCGCACGAAGTCGCCGAAGGTCTTCCCACCGCCGTCACCCTGGCGTGCGGCGGGGGCGAGGATCAGTGGGACCGGCTCGCATCCCTGATCGCCCGGCCAGCCTTTCGCCCCTATTTCTCGAACGATGTCGCGGGCGCGGAAATCGGCGGTGCGGTCAAGAACGTGCTCGCCATCGCCTGCGGCGTGGTGGACGGGCTCGACCTCGGCCAGAACGCCCGCGCCGCCCTGATCGCACGCGGCTATGCCGAAATGCTGCGCTTTGGCGAGGCGCTGGGCGCGCGGGCGGAGACGCTGGCGGGTCTGTGCGGACTGGGCGATCTGGTGCTTACCTGCTCGTCCACCTCCAGCCGCAATTTCTCGCTCGGCAAAGCGCTTGGCGCAGGGCGCAGCGCCGCCGATCTGATGGCGGATCGCCGCACCGTGGCGGAAGGCGCACACACCGCGCCGGTCCTCGCGCGGATGGCGCGCAACATGGATATCGCCATGCCGATCGTCGCCGCCGTCGAACGCCTGCTGGACGGCGCGGAAGCGCGCGGTGTGGTGTCCGACTTGCTTGCAAGACCGTTGCGCGCGGAACGCAGCGCCTGAGCATGGGCCTGCCACCGACAACCCCCAATGTCGGGCCTGTCCCCGGCACCCCAGCCGGTACGCCACCGGAAGAGCCGGACGGCGATATCGCGGCGCTGGCCAAGGGTGGCCGCACCAACTTCTTCGGCTTCCTTCTGCGCCTTGCCGCGCGCCTGCCCTTCCTCTTCATCGCCGGGCGGCTTTACGGCGCGGCGGAACTCGGCCGCTTCGCCTCGGCCCTCGTCGTGGTCGAACTCGTCGCGCTGCTGTGCTCGCTCGGCGAGAAGCGCGGGCTTGCGCAGCGCCTGGCGGAAGGCGAGGGGAAGAAGCATCCCACCAATGTCGTCTTCGACGGCATTCTGCTGGCGACGCTGTTTTCCTCACTCGCCGCCCTGTTCTTCTGGCTCGTGCCCGCGCCGCTCTTCCCGTCGGGTGAGTATAACTGGCTCGACCTGCTGATCGTGCTCGCCATCCCCGGCTATGCGCTGACCGAGATCGTCCTCGCCGCCCAGGCCTACAAATACGACATCGCAACCACTGTCAGGGCACGCGCCGTAGTGGAGCCGTGGACGATTTCGATCATGGCGGGGGTGTTCTATTTCGTCCCCGTTCTCCAGTCTTCCGGCCTCAATCTGGCCTATCTCATCTCGATCTATGCCGGTCTGGCGACAGGCCTCTGGTCGTTCCTCAAGAGCTATGGCCTCCCCAAAGGCTGGCGCCCGCGCCCGCGCGCCATGAGCAAAATGACGGTACGCGCCCTTCCGCTGGCGACCGCGGACGCGATCGAATGGGGCACGCGGCGTATCGACATCTTCCTCCTCGGCCTGTTCGCCGCGCCCGCCGCCGTGGGGGTCTATTATGTGGCGCAGCAGGTCGCGAGCCTGCCGCAGAAGCTGAAGACGAGCTTCGAGCCGATCCTCGGCCCGGTCATCACCAAAAATCTGAAAACGAAGAATTACGTCAAGATCGCGCAGCAGGTCTGTCAGGTCGGATTCTGGATCACGGCGATGCAGGCGGGGATCGCACTGGCGCTAGGCGTGCCGGGCGAGGCGGTGATGGGCTTGGTCGGCCCGAATTTTGTCGGCGGCACCGGCGCGCTCGCTTTCCTCCTCGCCGCCGAGGTCGTCGCGGCGACGGCGGTCGTGTCGGAAGCCGCGCTGATCTATGTCGCGCGGGTCCGCAATCTTTGGATCTCCATCGCCACCATCGCCTTCCAGGCGGTGCTGACTGTGGGGCTGATCCTGCTGGTCGACGAACTGCAATATCCCGAACCGTTCAAAGCCGCCGCCGCCGCGATCGCGCTGATGATCGCGCTCGGCCTCGCAAGTCTCGTCAAGGCGATCCTGCTCGGGCGGATTCTGGGCCATCCGGTCAACAATTGGCGCTGGGCGGTGGTGTGGGCGGCAGCGCCCGCCGTGGTGGTGGGCTACGGGGTGACTCGCCTTCCCGAATGGGCGGAGCTGGTCTTCGGCATCCCGGCGATCCTGCTGACCTATGGCTGGGTGATCTGGCGCAAGGGCTTCGGGCCTGAGGACCGCGTCCTCTTCCGCCGCAACGTGGCCCCCGACACCGATTGAGACACAGGCCAGGCGGGCAAAGCCCCCTTTTGCTCCGCGCCCACGCTCGCTAAGGCGCGGGACATGTCCCTTCGCCCAACACTTTTTCTTGTCGCCGGTGCCGCGCTCGTCGCGGGAATCGGCTATGTCGCGGGCCAAAGCTATGGCGCCGGTTTTCTCGCGTCCAAATCCTCCGAAGTCGAAGCTGCGATCGCTTCCGCCGATGGCGGGACGGTAACGGCCCGGCTGATCAACCCGCTGGGATCGCCCACGCGCCATCCCGTCCTCGAAAATGCCGGATCGCTGTCGGAAGCCAAACGCGCGCGCGTGGCCGAAGCCGTCGCCGCCGTACCGGGTATCGGCGGCGTTTCCTGGGCGGACGGATCGGCCACTGCGCAGGCCGGTACGCTGCAATACACGCCGCTCCACTGTCAGGAGGATGTCGAAGGGCTTTTGCGCTCACGCTCGATCCGGTTCGAGGAAGGCTCCGCCGCGCTCGATCCGGCGAGCCGCGTTCTCCTCGACGAGGTCGCCGATGCGCTGCGCCCCTGTCTCGGATCGATCATCGCGATTACCGGGCACACCGACAACACGGGGCCCGAGCCCGGCAATCTGGCCTTGAGCCAGGAACGGGCGCGCACGGTGCGCGAAGGCCTGGTCGTTCGCGGCATTCCGCGCGACGGGCTGCGCGCACGCGGGATCGGATCGCAGGAGCCGGTCGAGGGACTGGCGCCCGGCGATCCGGCCAACCGGCGCATCGAATTCTCGGTCATCGCCACCGAACCGCTCGTCCCCACGCCCGTCGATACGCCGGGAGCCCGCTGATGCCGATCTGGTTCGAAATTACCGTGATTATGCTGAGCGCCTATGGGCTGGGCGTGGCGGCGGGATGGGCGCTGTGGAATCGCCCCGCACCCGACAGGCCGGAATTCGACAATGATGACAGTGACGGAGACGCATGATGATGGAGATGATTGAAGCGAACTGGCCGCTGCTGCTGGTCGCCTTCCTGATCGGCCTCGCGATCGCGTGGTTCCTTTTCAATGCGAGCCGCCGGACCAAGGTAAAGGGTGAGCGGCAGGACGTGCTTGACGAAGGCGCCGCGCCCGCTGCGCGCAATCAGGCGTTGATCGATTCCGCTCCCGCCGCGGGCGCTGCGCCATCCCCCTCTCCGGCTCCGACTGCCTCCGCCACACGGAAGGAAGCGCCCTCGACTGTGCCGCCCGCGACACCCATGGGGCTGGCAGGGACGGGCGCGGCGGTCTCCGCCAGCGTAGAAGACGCGCAGGAAACCCGTGCGGAAGAGGTCGTGGATACGCCTTCTTCGACAGAGACGCCTGCGCCCGCACAGCCCCAAGCTCCGGCACCGGCTCCTGCCACCGCGTCGCTGAATGCGGATGGGAAAGACGATCTGACGCGTCTCAAGGGCGTCGGCCCCAAGCTTGCCGCCGCGCTGGAAGGGCTCGGCATCACCTCGCTGGAAACGATCGCGAACTGGGACGATGCCGAGATCGATCGCGTGGATTCGAAGCTTGGCCGCTTCCAGGGCCGCATCAGGCGCGACGACTGGGTCACGCAGGCCCGCCTGCTTACCGGCGGAGACAAAGCCGCCTACGAAGCCAAGTTCGGACGGCTCGATTGATTTATGTTACAGCTTGACGTCCTCTCCTAGACCCCTAGCCTTGCGACTCGGCGCGAAACTTCGCGAGCGATGGGGGATGAGAGGAGAACGGAACTATGGGCCAGCCAGTCATTCTCGTTGCGGAAGATGAAACGATCGTCGCCTGGGATCTGTGTGCCACGGTAGAAGAAGCGGGCTACACGGTCGAAGGGCCCTATACCGATATCTCCTCCGCCATGCTCGCCTATCAGAAGCAGAAGCCCGACGTCGCCATCCTCGATGTGCAATTGGGAGACGGCAACGTCTTCCCCCTGGCCGAACAGATGATGGCCGAGGATATTCCGGTGATCTTCCATTCGGGCAATTACACGCCTGGCGAGGTTTCCGAACGCTTCCCGCACTCGCATGCCCTGGCCAAGCCCTGCCCGCCCGCCGCCATCATCGATTCCGTCCAGAACGCCCTGCGCTGATCGGGCATTTCGGCCGAGGCGGCGTCGCGGCATAACGCGGCGCCCTCATCAACGGGTTCTTCCCCTTGAAGCGCCCCCGCAAGCCTGCCATCGCTTCTATAAAGAGATGAGGAGATAATATGGCTGGCATGGTGCCCTTCGCATGGGACGATCCCTTCGCCCTGGACGACCAGTTGAGCGAAGACGAACGCATGATCCGCGACGCGGCGCATGCCTTCGCGCAAGGCGAATTGCAGCCGCGCGTTCGCGAAGCCTTCAGCTCGGAAAAGGACGCGCCCGAACTGTTCCCACTGATGGGTCAGGCCGGCCTGCTGGGCGCGACCATCCCCGAGGAATTCGGCGGCGCGGGCGCGGGCTATGTCGCCTACGGGCTGATCGCGCGCGAG
Organism: Erythrobacter sp. A6_0; assembly: GCF_017744235.1. Classification (NCBI taxonomy): domain Bacteria; kingdom Pseudomonadati; phylum Pseudomonadota; class Alphaproteobacteria; order Sphingomonadales; family Erythrobacteraceae; genus Erythrobacter; species Erythrobacter sp. A6_0. The sequence continues at coordinate 148,068 of NZ_JAGHQR010000001.1, read as the reverse complement.
ATCGAGCGAGTCGATAGCGGCTATCGCTCGATGGCGAGCGTCCAGTCGAGCCTCGTGATGTATCCGATCCACGCCTACGGATCGGACGAGCAGCACCGCAAATACCTCCCCGGCCTCGCCAGCGGCGAACTGATCGGCTGTTTCGGCCTGACAGAACCCGATGCGGGCAGCGATCCCGGCTCGATGAAGACGGTCGCGAAGCAGGATGGCGACGGATACGTCATTTCGGGGTCCAAGACCTGGATTTCCAACTCCCCCTTCGCCGACGTCTTCGTGGTCTGGGCCAAGAGCGAGGCGCATGGCGGCAAGATCCGCGGCTTCGTTCTGGAGAAGGGGATGCAAGGGCTCTCCGCACCCAAGATCGAAGGCAAGATGAGCCTGCGCGCCAGCACCACCGGCATGATCGTGATGGACGAGGTGCGCGTGGGCGCCGATGCGCTGCTTCCCAATGTGGAAGGATTGAAGGGGCCGTTCGGCTGTCTCAACCGCGCACGCTACGGCATCAGCTGGGGTGCGATGGGTGCGGCGGAATTCTGCATGCACGCCGCGCGGCAATACGGGCTCGACCGGCACCAATTCGACGTTCCGCTGGCGTCCAAGCAGCTCTACCAGCTGAAGCTGGCCGACATGCTGACAGACATCGGCCTGGGCCTGCAGGCGAGCCTGCGCGTCGGGCGCCTGATGGACGAGGGCAAATTCGCGCCGGAGATGATCTCCGTCGTCAAGCGCAACAATGTGGGCAAGGCGCTGGATATCGCGCGCAAGGCCCGCGACATGCATGGCGGCAACGGGATTTCCGAGGAATATCAGGTGATCCGCCACATGGTGAACCTCGAAACGGTCAACACCTACGAAGGCACGCACGATGTCCACGCCCTGATCCTGGGCCGGGCGATAACGGGCATTCCGGCGTTCTGACTTCCAATTCCGCGCGCGCCGGACCTACGGCGCGCACCATGCATTGGGAGAGGTGATGACCCAAGACATTCGCCTGCACGGCTATTACCGCAGCTCCACCTCCTATCGCCTGCGCATCGCGCTGGAATTGAAGGGGCTCGCCCATGAATACGTGCCCGTCAATCTGCTCAAGAGCGAACAGAAGGACGAGGCCTACCGGGCGCGCAACCCGTTCGGATCGGTGCCGATGCTGGAAGCGAAGGGGCGCGACCGGGCGCAATCGATGGCGCAGCTCGAATGGCTGGACGAAGCCTATCCCGATACGCCGCGCCTGCTGCCGTCCGATATCGAGGATCGCTTCACCGCGCGCGAGCTGGCCTATGCGATCGCCACCGAACTCCACGCGCCGCTGAATCTTCCGGTGCTGAAATATTTGAAAGACCCGCTCGGCCATTCGCAGGACGAGGTAGACACCTTCTACCGCCATTTCCTGGCGCGCACGCTCGATCCGCTGGAAGAGCGATTGGCCCAGCTCGATACGAAGGACTTCCTGTTCGACCGCCCCGGCCTGTTCGAAGTCGTTCTGCTGCCGCAGATCTACAATGCGCGCCGCTTCGATTTCGGCTTTGCCGACAAGCCGCATATCGCGCGGATCGAGCGGTCCTGCCTCGCCATGACCGAATTTCAGCGCGCCCATCCCGGCGCGCAGCCCGATAATCCCGAAAACACCTGAGAGGACATACATGAAACTCGCCACGCTCAACGATGGAACCCGCGACGGGAAGCTGGTAGTCGTGTCCAAGGACCTGACCCGCTATTGCGCCGCCGACAACATCGCGCCGACATTGCAGGCCGCGCTCGACGATTGGGAAGCCATCGCACCCAAGCTGCAAGCGCTCTACACCGATGTCGAACACGAAGCGGTGCCCTGCGAACGCTTCCACGAACGCGAGGCGCATTCGCCACTGCCGCGCGCCTATCAGTGGGCGGACGGTTCGGCCTATATCAACCACGTCGAACTGGTGCGGAAGGCGCGCGATGCGGAGGTACCGGAAAGCTTCTATCACGACCCGCTGATGTACCAGGGCGGTTCGGACAAGTTCCTGCCGCCGCGTGCCGACATTCCCTTGGGCGATTCCGCCTGGGGCTGCGATATGGAAGGCGAGATCGCCGTCATCACCGACGATGTCCCGATGGGCGTATCGAAGGATCAGGCAGCGGATCACATCAAGCTGCTCATGCTCGTCAACGATGTGTCCTTGCGCGGCTTGATCCCGGCGGAACTCGGCAAGGGGTTCGGCTTCTTTCAGTCCAAGCCCTCCAGCGCGTTCAGCCCCGTCGCGGTGACGCCGGACGAATTGGGCGATGCGTGGAAGGACAGCGTGATCCATCTGCCCCTGATGGTGGACTATAACGGCGAGCCCTTCGGCCGCGCCGAAGCGGGCGAGGATGCGACCTTCAGCCTCGCCGAGCTGGTCGCCCACGCCGCCAAGACGCGCGATCTGGGCGCAGGCGCGATCATCGGATCGGGCACGGTTTCGAACAAGGGCGAGGATGGCGGTCCGGGCAAGCCAGTCAGCGAAGGCGGGCGCGGCTATAGCTGCATCGCCGAAATCCGCATGATCGAGACCATCTATGACGGCGAGCCAAAGACCCGCTTCATGCGCGCAGGCGACACCGTCCGCGTCGAGATGAAGGACCGCGAGGGCCACTCGATCTTCGGCGCGATCGAACAGAAGGTGGTGGAGGCCTAAGGCCTCCGAATATCGGAGAGGGGGACCGCTCCTAAAGCTTGGTCCCCCTTCCCGTTACGCGTAAGGATCACATCGAACGCGCGATCACCATTTTCATGATCTCGTTCGATCCGCCGAAGATGCGCGTAATGCGGCTGTCGCGGAACATGCGCGCAATCGGATAATCGTTGATGTAGCCGGCCCCGCCATGCAGCTGCAGGCACTTGTCGACCACCTCGCCCTGCAATTCGGTGACCCAATATTTCGCCATGCAGGCCGTCGGCACGTCCAACTCGCCCTTCAGGTGCTTGGCGATGCAATCGTTGACGAAGATCTTCGCCGCCGTGCCCTTCGCCTTGAGGTCCGCGAGCACGAACTGGGTGTTCTGGAAATCCCAGATCGTCTGGCCGAACGCCTTGCGTTCCTTGGTGAACTTCACCGTTTCTTCCAGCGCGCGTTCGATCGTGGTCATCCCGCCCATCGCGATGATCAGGCGTTCCTGCGGCAATTCGCCCATCAGCTGGTAGAAGCCCTTGCCCTCTTCCCCGCCGAGCACGTTTTCTGCCGGGACGAACACGTCGTCGAAGAACAATTCGCTGGTGTCCTGCGCATCCAGCCCGACCTTGTCGAGCTTCTTGCCGCGCTGAAACCCTTCGGCGCCTTCGGTCTCCAGCAGCATCAGCGAGATGCCCTTGGCCCGCTCCTTCGGGTCGGTCTTGGCGACGACGATCACGAAATCGGCGATCTGGCCGTTCGAGATATAGGTTTTGGCCCCGTTGATGCGGTAGCCATTCCCGTCCTTCAGAGCGGTGGTGGTGATGCTCTGAAGGTCGGAACCGACGCCCGGTTCGGTCATGGCGATCGCGCTGACAAGCTCGCCGGAGACAAGCTTGGGCAGGTACTTTTTCTTCTGCTCCTCGGTCCCGTGGCGGACCAGATAGGGCAGGATCACGGTGTTGTGCAGGCTGGCGGAAAAGCCTTCGACGCCGTGTTTGCCCTGCTGGTCGATCACCACCATTTCGTGGCGGAAATCGCCGCCATGACCGCCATATTCCTCAGGCACGGACGCGCCGAGCAAGCCCGCTGCGCCCGCCTCGTTCCAGAATTCGCGTTCGACCTGGCCGTCCTCGCGCCATTTCAGCACGCGCTTTTCGGGCGCATGCTTCTCGTAGAACTTGCCGACCGCGTCCGAGAAGATCGCGATCTCCTCGTCCTGCATATATTCCGGCTCGGGTACGTCGATGACGGCCATGCTTATTTCCCCTTCCAGTTCGGCTTGCGCTTCTCTGCGAAGGCGGCTGCACCTTCGCGGGCGTCTTCGCTGACGAAGACCGGGCCGATCAGCTGCGCCTGCTTGTCGTAGCGCTCGTCCATCGACCAGCCGCGCGATTCCTTGAGGATCTGTTTCGACACGCGCACTGCCAGCGGGCCGTTTTCGGCGATCTTGCGGGCCAGTTCCTTCGCGCCTTCAAGGGCGGAGCCGGAAACCACGCGATTGATCAGGCCGAGTTCGTAAGCGCGCGCGGCGTCGATGAAATCGCCCGTCAACGCCAGCTCCATCGCGATCCGTTCGGGGATCTGATCGGGCAGCATCATCACGCCGCCTGCCGCCGCGACGAGGCCGCGCTTGGCTTCGGGGATGCCGAACTTGGCACCTTCGTTCGCCACCACGAGATCACAGGCGATCATCAATTCGAGCCCACCGGCAAGCGCATAGCCTTCGACTGCGGCAATCAGCGGCTTGGACGGCGGCGCCTGGACCACCCCGCCGAAGCCGCGCCCTTCCACGCTGGGGCTTTCCCCGCGCAGGAAGCCCTTCAGATCCATGCCCGAACAGAACGTGCCCCCCGCCCCGGTCAGGATGGCGACGCGCAGATCGTCTTCCGCGTCCAGCCGATCCATCGCTGCGGCGATCCCTTCGGCCGCCGCCTTGTTCATCGCGTTCTTGGCTTCGGGGCGGTTGATCGTGACGATCAGAACGCCGTCCTCGACCTCGGTTTTTACCTCTTCGCTCATGCCTCTCTCCATTGCATTTCGAAACTGGTCTTGCCGCAGTGCTGCTTGAGGCTTACGCAAACGTCAACCGGCAATCGCCGGAGCGAGAGAGGAGTACGCCATGCCTGAAGCCTATATCATCGACGCCGTTCGCACCCCGCGTGGGATCGGGAAGCAGGGGAAAGGCGCGCTCGCCGCCATGCACCCGCAGCACCTCGCCGCGACCGTCCTCAAGGCCATCGCGGAGCGCAACGATCTCGACACCGCGACGGTGGACGATGTGATCTGGTCGGTCAGCACGCAGGACGGAATGCAGGCGGGCGATCTGGGGCGGATGGCCGCGCTCGATGCAGGCTATGACGTGACCTCGAGCGGCACCACGCTCGACCGGTTCTGCGGCGGCGGGATCACCAGCGTGGCGCTGGCTGCGGCGCAGGTGATGAGCGGGATGGAAGATTGCGTCGTCGCGGGCGGGACCGAGATGATGAGCCTGACCGCACAGATGGCGAAGGACAAGATGGCGGCAGGCCTCAGGCCGCCGATGATGGGCAGCTATAACGAGCGGCTGCAGGCGACCCACCCGCAAAGCCATCAGGGCGTGTGCGGCGATGCCATCGCCAGCATGGAAGGATTCACACGGCAAGAGCTGGACGAGGTCGGCTATCGCAGCCAGCAGCGCGCCGCCCAGGCGATTGCCGAGGGCCGGTTCGACAAATCGGTGGTTCCGGTGACCGACGACGAGGGCAACATCGTGCTCGACCGCGAGGAATTTCCCCGCCCCCAGACCACGCGCGAAGGCCTCGCCGAACTGGAGCCCGCCTTCACCAAGATCGCCGACGTGCCGCTGGACAAACAAGGCACCACGTTTCGCGGACTGGTGAATGCGAAATATCCCGACGTCGAGATCGAGCATTTCCACCATGCAGGCAATTCCTCGGGCGTGGTCGACGGCGCGGCGGCGGTGCTGGTGACGAGCCGGGCCTATGCCGAAAAGCACGGGCTGAAGCCGCGTGCGCGGATCGTGGCGACGGCCAATATGGGCGACGATCCCACGCTGATGCTGAACGCCCCCGTCCCGGCAGCGAAGAAGGTGCTGGAGAAGGCCGGACTGAGCATTGACGATATCGACCTGTTCGAAATCAACGAGGCCTTCGCGGTGGTCGCGGCGAAATTCGTTCGCGATCTCGGGCTGGACTGGGACAAGGTCAATGTGAATGGCGGCTCGATCGCCTTGGGCCACCCGATCGGCGCGACCGGATCGATCCTGATCGGCACGATCGTGGACGAGCTTGAGCGGCAGGACAAGCGATATGGCCTCGTCACAATGTGCGCGGCGGGCGGAATGGCTCCGGCGATCATCGTGGAGCGGGTTAGCGACTTCGTCGACTAGCGGGGCGCGAGCAGCGCCAGCAGCGCGAAGCTCGCCAGCCAGTGTTCGCCCATATAGTCGCCCGCCACGCTGGCTTCGGCCGCGGCGAAGTGGCGGTCGGCCAGCGCGCGCAGGTCTGTTTCGGCAGAATGCGGCGCGATGGCAGAGGCGATTTCGCGCAAGGCCCAGGCACGGCTGAGATTGAGGCCGTCGAGATGGGCGATCTTGCCGTCGCTGCGGTCGGACACGAAGGCGGGCTCGCATTCGCGCTTCAGCCAGCCATTGTCGATCACCAGCGCCTCAAACCAGGGCGCGAACCGTTCGCGCGGCCAGACACGGCTCATCAACAGGGCAGCGGTGAGGACGGGCGACAGGAATTCGTCCCCGCCCGGCTCCCACCCGCGATAGTCGCTGCGATCCGCAAAACCGGTCTCGACCCAATCGTCGATAGTCGCGACAAGCGTGGCATCGCGATGCTCCGCCCAGTCGCGCGCCAGCACCAGAGCGAAGCTGGTGTTGAAATGGGTGCCGACCGTGATCGGATAGGTCAGCAGCGGCAGATAGGCTGCAAACCGGTCCGCGAAAGCGCGGGCGAGTGGCTGCAGCCTCGCGCCCCATGCGCGATCCTCATGCCGCGCGGCCTCGGCGTGCAGGGCCAGCAGCCACCCCCAGCCATAGGGCCGCTCGAACCCGCGCGCTTCGGGGCGGTCGAGATAGGCCAGTTCGACTGCAAGCTTGTCGGGCGTGAAGGTCGCCTCGGCCAGCGCGGCGATCTCGTGCGCTTCGGGCATCGTGGGAAACAGCCGCCGCAGCGTCAGCAAAGTCCACCAGCCATGGACGCAGCTATGCCAGTCGAAGCTTCCGAAGAACACCGGATGCGCCTCGCGCGGGGGGCGGACATCCGCGTCCGAGGCGAACACGTGATCGTCCTTATAGGGATAGGGCCGCGCCACATGGCCAAGCGCGATCCGGGCGTAGCTGCGCGCGATAGTTTCGGTCAGCTCCACAACCAGAATCCCGCGACATAGATGATCGCCACATTGCACACCCAGAGCGGGATCGCCGTCCCCACCTGCTGGCGGATCACGCCGTTCTGATCGTCCAGTTCCAGCAGGGCTGCGGGGACGATGTTGAAATTGGCCGCCATCGGGGTGAGCAGCGTGCCACAAAAGCCCGCCAGCATCCCCACAGCGCCGATCACCGCCGGATTGCCGTCGAACCCCTCGACCAGCAGCGGAATGCCGATCGCGGCGGCCATCACCGGGAAGGCGGCAAAGGCATTGCCCATGATCATCGTGAACAGCGCCATGCCGAAGCAGTAGACCACGACCGAGACGAGCACGCTGTTTTCGGGGATCACTTGCCCCGCCAGCGCGCCGATCACCTCGCCCACCCCGGCGAGCGCGAACACCGCGCCCAGCGCTGCCAGCATCTGCGGCAGGATCGCCGCCCAGCCGATCGAATCGAGCAAACGCCTGCCCTCTTCAGCAGGCGCGAGCGCCGGCGGCCTCAACCAGACGATGGCCGCCACCAGCGCCACCACCACGCCCACGCCGAACAGGATCAGCGTTTCGCGCCGCGCTTCGAACAGGCCGGTCTCGCCAAAAGGCGTGTAATTGTAGAGCAGCGTGCCCACCACTGCCGTCAGCGGCACGATCAGCGCGGGCAAGAACAGGCGATTGCCGAACAGTTCGGAAAAATTGAGCCGCTCTTCCGGCGTGGTCGTCGGCGGATCGCTGCGCTTCAGCAGGCCCAACCCGGCGATAGCCACCATCGCCAGCACCAGCACGCCGTTGGCGAAATCGCCGATATGGCTGCCGAACAGGAAGCTCGCCGCGAGCAATCCCCAGAACACGCCATTGCCCCAGCGCCGGTCGCGCAAGGACAGCAGCGCCCAGACCGCGAAGAAGCCGCCTGCGAGGATGTAGAGCCATTCATAGGTGATCATGCCCGCTCCTCCCCATTCGCAGGAGGCGTGAGCCTGCCCATGCGCCGGTCCATCGCCAGGATGCGTCCGCCGTGGATCAGGAAGGCGCAGATCGCGGTCGGGATCGCCCAGACCGAGAGTTGCAGGGGCGTCAGCGGATAGCCCGCCGCTTCGAACACGCCCTGAATCAGCAGGATCGATGCGATCGCGAAGAAGATGTCCTCACCGAAGAACAGCCCGACATTGTCGGTCGCCGCCGACATGGCGAGCACTTTCTGCCGCTCGGCTTCGGGCAGGGGCCCGTGCGATTTGGTGGCAGCCGCCTCCGCCATCGGTGCGACCAGAGGGCGGACCGCCTGAGGGTGGCCGCCGATATCCTTCATTCCCAGCGCCGCCGTGATCTGGCGAAAGCCGAGATAGAGGACCAGCAGCTTGCCCATCGTCGCGCCGCGCACGCTTTCGATCAGGCTCCGTGCGCGCTGCTGCAATCCGTAGCGTTCGAGCAGGCCGATCACCGGCAGGATGATCCAGGTCACCGAGATATAGCGATTGTCGTTGAAAGCGCGGCCCAGCGCTTCGACAACCGCGACGATGTCGAGCCCGGCCAGCAGCCCGGTTGCGACCGCCGCGCCGACCACCACGAGGAGCGGATTGAACCGCAGCGCGAAACCGATGACGACCAGCGCGATGCCGAGCAGCGGCCAGTAATTCATGCGCCGTATCCTCCGCCGCCGGGGGTCAGGATCACGAAAGCATCGCCGGGTCGCATTTCGGCCGATCCGGTTGCGCCCAGATCCTCGCTTGTGCCGTCGGTCCGTTCGACCCAGTTGCGTCCCGGCTCGGCATCGCCGCCACCGCAAATGCCCTGCGGCGGATGTTTGCGGCGATTGGCGAGGATATTGGCGCGCATCGGTTCGAGGAAGGTCACGCGCCGCTCCACCCCGTCGCCGCCGGTTTGCGCGCCCTTCCCGCCCGAGCCGCGCCTTATGGCGAACCGGTCGAGCCGCACAGGGAGGCGCGTTTCGAGAATTTCCGGATCGGTCAGGCGCGAATTGGTCATGTGCGTCTGGACCGCGCTCGTCCCGTCATGGTCCGGCCCCGCGCCCGATCCGCCGCAGATCGTCTCGTAATACTGGTCGCTCTCGTTCCCGAAGGTGAAGTTGTTCATCGTCCCTTGGCTGGGCGCAAGGCGGCCCGTTGCGGCGAACAGCGCATCGGTGACGGTCTGGCTGGTCTCGACATTGCCCGCCACCACCGCCGCGCCGGGGCGCGGATTCAGCATCGATCCTTCGGGCACGATCAGATCGATCGGGCGGAGGCAGCCATCGTTCATCGGAATCGCATCGTCGATCAGCGTGCGCAGGACATAGAGCGTCGCGGCGCGGGTGATCGAGCGCGGCGCGTTGAAATTGTCCGGGCGCTGATCGCTGGTCCCGGTAAAGTCGATGACGGCGGATCGTGCTTCGCGATCGATACGGATCGTCACCTTCACCACTGCGCCATTATCCATCGGATAGGCGAACTGCCCGTCTTCGAGCCGATCGAGCAGCCGCCGCACGCTTTCTTCCGCATTCGCCAGCACGTGGCCCATATAGGCCGCAACCGTCTCGCCGCCGGAATCGCGCGCGGCGCTGTGCAGCAATTCGGCCCCGCGCGTGCAGGCGGCGAGCTGGGCGCGCAGATCGGATAGATTTCGATCGGGATTGCGCGCGGGATAATCCGCGCTCGCCAGCAGGGTTCGGACCGCATCTTCGCGGAACGCTCCTTCGTCGACGAGCAGGAAATCGTCGATCATCACGCCTTCTTCCACGATCGTGCGGCTTTCGGGCGGCATCGATCCGGGCGCGATCCCGCCGATATCGGCATGATGGCCGCGCGCGGCGACGAAGGCGTCGGGCTCCTGCGAATCCTCGCCATAGAAGACGGGAACGATCACGGTGATGTCGGGCAGGTGCGTGCCGCCGCGATCGGGATCGTTGAGCATATAGGCATCGCCACGGCGAAATCCGCGTCCATCCCGCGCGCCCCCACGCGTTTCGATCACGCGCGCGATGGAATCGCCCATGCTTCCCAGATGCACCGGAATGTGGGGCGCATTGGCGATCAGCGCGCCTTGCGCGTCGAACAGAGCGCAGGAGAAATCGAGCCGTTCCTTGATATTGACCGAACTCGCCGTGCTCTGGAGCACGACGCCCATCTCCTCGGCGATCGCCATAAAGAGATTGTTGTAGATTTCGAGCCGGACCGGATCGACATGGCGATGCGCCGAAACGCCCGCCGCCCGATCGCGCTCCACCGGTTCGGTGCGCGTGATCACGAGGCTGCCTTCCGACTGGAGGCGCGCCTGCCAGCCGGGCTCGACCACGGTGGTGGAGCCCGGATCGATGATCAGGGCCGGCCCATCCACGCCCTCATCCGCGCTCATCGCGGCACGCTCCAGCGTGGTCCATTCGCCAGAAGGCGTCCCGCCCGCCGCCACCGGCTCTACCTCCGCCGCGTCGAGCCCACCAGAAAAGCCGCTCGCCTCGACGCTCAGCGCCTCGACCACGATCGGGGCCGTATCGTCGGAATAGCCGAAGCGCTGGCGGTGCAGGCGGCGGAAATTCGCATCCATCGCGCCCTTGTCTTCGCAATCGACGGTCAGGATACTGTCGCTGCCGGAAAACCGCAGTCGTGCCCGGCTGTCGATTTCCATCGCATCCGCGGCGATCCCCTGTTCGAGCAGGGCCGCGCGCGCTTCGTCCTGCAAAGCCGCGAGGCCGTCATCATAGGATTCCTCCAGTGGCCGCACCAGACTGACCTCGCGGATCGCCTTCACCGGGGCAAGGCCAATCCCGTAGGCGGAGAGCATCCCTGCCAGCGGGTGAACCAGCACCGTTTCGATGCCCAATTCGTCCGCCACCTTGCAGGCGTGTTGTCCGCCCGCGCCGCCGAAACAGGCGAGCGCGTATTGCGTCACGTCATGGCCGCGCGCCACGCTGATCTTGCGGATCGCATTCGCCATGCTGTCCACCGCGATGGCGAGAAAGCCCTCGGCGATATCCTCGATCGGGCGCGGCTCTGGAAGAGCGGCGGCGATCTCTTCCAGACGGGCCCGCGCAGCCGCCGGGTCCAGCTGCGCGTCGCCATCGGGGCCGAATACGTTTGGGAAAAAGGCTGGATCGATCCGGCCCAGAACGAGATTGCAGTCGGTCACCGTCAGCGGCCCGCCCTTGCGATAGCAGGCGGGGCCCGGGTCCGCTCCGGCGCTTTCCGGGCCGACGCGGAAGCGCGATCCGTCGAAACTGCAGATCGATCCGCCGCCTGCCGCGACGGTGTGGATCTGCATCATCGGCGCGGCCACGCGCACGCCCGCCACCGTGCTGTCGCCGGTCAGCTCGTATTCGCCCGCATAATGCGCGACATCGGTGCTGGTCCCGCCCATGTCGAACCCGATCAGCTTCGTGTGGCCGAGCGCGGCGCCGGTCGCCGCCATGCCGACAACACCGCCCGCCGGGCCGGACAGGATCGCATCCTTGCCCCGAAACGCGCCGACTTCGGCGAGGCCGCCATTCGACTGCATGAAGCGCAGCGCTCCCGTTTCCGGCAGGCTCGCGCGCAGATTATCGGTGTACCGATCGAGGACGGGAGAGAGATAAGCATCGACGGCGGTCGTATCCCCGCGCGGGACCAGGCGGATCAAAGGCGCGACCTCGTGGCTGACGCTGACCTGCGCGAAGCCAAGCTCGCGCGCCAGATCTGCCAAAGCCATTTCGTGATCGCGATGCGTCCATCCGTGCATCAGGACGATTGCGATCGAATCGTACCCGTCCTCCCGCAAGGCCATGAAGTCGTGCCGCGCCGCCTCGATATCCAAAGGTTCGAGCACTTCGCCATCGACCGCGACGCGCTCCGTGATCTCGACCACTCTTTCGGGCAATTGTTCCGGAAGGAGGATATGGCGCGCAAAGATGTCGGGACGCGCCTGCGTGCCGATCCTGAGCGCATCGGCGAAGCCGCGCGTGATCGCCAGAGCCAGCCGCGTCCCCTTGCGTTCGAGCAGTGCATTGGTGGCGACCGTGGTGCCGACGCGCATTTCGGCGATGGTAGCCGTCTCATCGCCATTGCCAAATCGCGCCATCAATCGGCGCACGGCTTCGCTGGCGGCATCATCGTAAAGTTCGGGATTTTCCGACAGCAGCTTGTCGGTCACCAGCCGCCCGTCGGGCGTGGTTGCGACGACATCGGTGAAAGTGCCGCCGCGATCGATTGCGAAGCGCCAGCTCGGCCTGGAAGGAGCGTTTGTCATGGAGCACGGCTTGGCATGCGCCACGATGGATTACAAACGGACCGGACGCGCTGCGAACAGCCTTCAGGCTCTTGGGGAATGTCGCACGCGATCGGTCCCTTCTCCCTCAACTCTCCACCAGAGCTTCAAGAATCGAGATCGCCGCGCGAGCCGGTTCGGCGAAGGGTTTGTCCGGGCTTGCCAGCCAGCGATCGTCGCTCGCAACGAGCCCGACCGCTTCCAGAGCGTCTTCGTCCGCTTCTGTCGGCGTGAGCGCTATCGCCTTCGGGCCTGCATTCACCGCCCGAATACCGGTTTCGAGCGCGAGTATCGTCAGCAGGGCCAGATCGATCAGCGACTGCGCGGCGTCCGGCAAGGGTCCGAACCGGTCGGCCAGTTCCGCTTCGAAAGCATCCAGCTCGGCACGCCCGCTCAATCGGGCGAGGCGGATGTAGAGATTGAGGCGCACCTCTTCTTCCGGAATCCAGTCGGGCGGGAACGCACCCGTGATGCCGGTACGGATTTCAGGATGCCATTCGCGTTGCGCTTCGCCGCGCGCTCTACGTAGCGCCCCTTCGAGCAAATGCTGGTAGAGATCGATGCCGATCAATTTCATGTGCCCGGCCTGCGCATCGCTCAGAATGTCGCCCGCTCCGCGCTGATCGAGATCGGCGCTGGCGATCGAGAAACCGGAGCCGAGCTGATCGAAGGTTTCGAGCGTGCGCAGACGCTTCTCGCTCGCTTGCGAAATCGTTTCCTCCGCAGTGGTCAGGATCACCTGCCCGCGCCTTCGCCCCCGCCCCACGCGTCCGCGCAGTTGATGCAATTGCGCAAGGCCGAACCGATCCGATCGCCAGACGATCATCGTATTGGCCCGCGGCACGTCGAGCCCGGCCTCGATGATGTTGGTCGCAAGCAGAATGTCCCCATCACCGGCCGCGAACCGGACCATCGCCTCGTCCAGTTCGCCACCGGGCATCTTGCCGTGCACCTCGACGATGCTGAGGTCGGGCGCAATCGTCTCGATCCGCTCTCGCATGGCGTCCAGATCGGCGATGCGCGGGACGACGACGAAGCTCTGCCCCTTGCGCATCTTTTCCCGGCGCAGTGCAAGGCCGATCGCCGGATCGTCGATCGTGCTGGTCGTGGTGCGGATCGGCTGGCGGCGGGCGGGCGGCGTGGCGATCACGGATACCTGTTGCAAGCCGATCATCGCCCGGTGCAGCGTGCGCGGAATGGGCGTCGCGCTCATCACCAGGAGATGGACGTCGGCGGCCTGTCGCAATTTCGCCTTGTCGGCTGCACCGAAGCGCTGCTCCTCGTCGATCACGACAAGTCCGAGCCTGGCATATTCGACCGACTTGCCAACCACCGCTGCGGTGCCGACGACCACGCCGATCGATCCGTCCGCAAGCCCTGCCAGGACAGACTTCTTCTCCGCCGCGCCCGTCAGCCGGGACAGGCCGGCGACCTTGACGCCGGTATCGGCGAAGCGGCGCGTAAATTCCTCCAGATGCTGGCGCGCCAGCACCGTGGTCGGCGCGGCCACGATAACCTGATAACCCGACAGCGCGGCGATCGCCGCGGCGCGCAGAGCCACTTCGGTCTTGCCGTAGCCGACATCGCCGATGACGAGCCGCTCCATCGGCTTGCCGGAAGCCAGATCGTCGCGCACCGAAGCGATGGCGCGCGCCTGATCGGACGTCTCGTTATAGGGAAAGCCCGAGACGAAGCGTTCATAGGCCGAGGCATCGGGCTCCATCGCCGGGGCCGACTGCCTGGCCCGTTCTTCGGCCAGAGTGATCAGCGATTTCGCGGTTTCGGCGATCGCCTTGTCGATTTCCGCGCGGCGCTTGTTCCAGCCCGTGCCATCGAGCTTGTCCAGTTTCACGCTGTCGGCATCGCCGCCGTAACGCCACAGCAGGGCCGCGTCGCTGGTGGGCACCAGACGCCGCGCTTCCTTTGCATATTCGAGCGCGATCACCTCGCCCCCCTGCGCTTCGGGCGCGGGTTCCAGACCGATGACTCTGGCAAAGCCGTGATCTTCGTGAATCACCAGATCGTCCGGCTGCAATTCCGCTCCGACAAGGCCGACCTGACGCGCAGCGGAAGGCGAGGTATCGAGCAGCGCGCGCGACCCCAGAATATCCGCCGCCGCGATGAGCGCGACATCGTCATCGCGCGCTCCGCGATCGAGCGGGGCGCACAGGAAATTGAGCGCATTGTCGTCTTTTGCCGACAAGGCGCGCAGGCTCTCGCAATGCTGGACGATTTCGAAGGCATGGCTCAGGCGGCTGCGCAGAAACCGCAGGTCGCGCTCGCTGCCGACAATGGCGATAGCGCGACCCGCTTCGCGTTCGGACTTCAGAAAGCGTATGGCCGCCCGCGCCGGGGATTTCTTTTCCGCGAAGCGGGGAGTTGCTTCGAGAGCGATTGAGGAACCATCGCTTTCCAGCCGCCAGTTTTCGATCGCCGCCTGCCAGCGGGCATCGTCGACGGCGTCCAGATCGGCCTTGGTCTCTTTCGCCGCACGCTGCGCGAGCTTTGCGAACCGCCTGCGCCGATTTTCCGCCCTTGGCGACAGCAACAGGATGCCGGGTGTCATATGATCGACAAGCGTAGCCGTCGCGTCTCCCTCCGGCTCTGCCGCGCGGCCTATCGCAACCGCGTCGCAGGCATCGCTGCGCAATTGCGAGATGGCATCGAAATGATGGATCGCGGCAATCCGGCCATCGGCCAGATCGATCCGGACGGGACCTCCGGCATCGGCGGGATAGAGATCGATCACCTCGCCGCGAATGGCGATTTCGCCCGGCTCGTCGATGCGATCGTCCAGGAAATAGCCGAGTTCGATCGCCTTTTCGCGAAACTCGTCGGGATCGATCGGATCGCCTACGCGGATGCAGGGTGGTTCGGCATCGAAAGCGTCTGCAGGGAGATAACGCCGCGCGGCGGCCTCTCCCGTGGTCACCACAACGAGATCCTCTTGTCGTTCTTCGGACGAAAGCTGTCGCAGCCGCCGCAGCGCGGTGACGCGGTGGCCGACATTGGCTGGCGATGGCGGCGCATCGTCGCCCGGCAGGGTATCGCTTGCGGGAAGATGGACAATCGTCACCTCCGGCAGCAGCGCCTCGAGAGCCGTGGCAAGGCTCTCGGCCTCGGTATCGTCGTCGCACAGGTACAGCACCGGGCCATCGCCGATATTTCGAACGATGCGCAGCACCTTTGCACCCATGCCGATCGCAGCGGCGGTTTCGTCATCGGTCGAAGACAATCTCGGGAAACCCTTTCGCGGCGCGGTTGGACCAGGGAAGCGGCCGGTCGCGCACAGATCAAAAGGCCCGAGAGACAGGGCCGTTCCCCGTTCGGCACTACCCTGTCTGCCGGACGACGAGGCGCGGCGGCATCACGATGCTTTCGGTTTCCTCGCCCGACAGTCGGCGGATCAGCAGATCGACCATCGCGAAGGCGCCCGCGCGTATGTCCTGGCGAACGGTGGTGAGCGGCGGAGAGGTCTGGGCGGCCAGCGGGAGATCGTCGAACCCGATGATGCGCACCTCGTCGGGCACAGAGATGCCGAGCGCCTTCAGCCGCGCGAGACTGGCGATCGCGAGCGTGTCGGTCGCGGCGAAGATGGCGTCTCCGGGCACGAACGGACGATCGAGATTGGCGGCCACTTCCGCTTCCAGCCGATCGCTGGAGAGGTGGCTCGTCAGGGGTGTGACCGTCACGCCAAACCGGCCTGCCGCATCGAGCGCGCCGGCATAGCGAGCTGCGAATTCGACTGCGGATGTGTCGCCCAGAAAATAGATATGCCGCGCGCCGCCAGCGATCAGCCGCTCGGTCGCAAGCCGCCCGCCCAGGCGGTTGTCCGTGCCGACCACGCAATGGCGCTGCCCTTCGGCATGATTGCCCCAGACGACCATCGGCAGATAGCCGTCGGCTGCATCCTCGATCCGGTCGAACTGGTCGGACTGGCCGATCACCAGCACTCCATCGACCAATCCCGATCCGATGAAACGGTCCAGCCAGTCCTCGTCGCGTTCGGGGATCACGCGGCGCAGCATCAGGTCGTACCCGCGCTCGGTCAGTGCATCGGCGAGATGGCCCAGCAGCGTCATGAAGAAGGTGTCGGAAATCTGCTGTCTGCGATCGTGGCCCAGCGGGATGGCGATGCCGATGACGTCGGTCTTCTGGCGGCGCAGACTGCTGGCCATCTTGTTCGGACGGAAACCATGCTCGCGCGCGAGAGCGACGATGCGATCGCGCGTGTCCGTGTTGACCAGGCTGTTGCCTGCAAGCGCCCGGCTGACAGTGCCTGCAGACACCCCGGCAATGCGCGCGAGATCGCTGAGGGTGCGGACGGCGGGGCGGCCCCTGGGTGTTTCTTTCGCGCTCATCGTCCCAGCGTCTACACGCGACTAGGCCGGCGGAATAGACGCGGCCTCCGACACGGCCCGTGCGGGACGTCCGCCTGCCTGCACGAACAGAGTCGCCACCGCGCCCAGAAGCATCAGCCCTCCTCCCAGCATCAGCGCATTGCGCGGATCGGAGCCCAGCAGAGGTTCGTAAATCAGCGGCATCGTCACCGTTTCGATCAGCATCGGAATCACGATGAACATGTTGAAGATACCCATATAGATGCCCGTTCGCGCAGGCGGAATCGCATCGGCCAGCATGACATAGGTGTTGCCCATCATGCCCGCCCAACCCAGCCCGATCCCGAGCATCAGCACGAACAGTCCGGCCTTGTCTTCCATCCCGGGTATCAACAGCATCGCCGCGCCCGACGCGGCAAGGCAAACCGCATGGACCGATCGCGCTCCCAGACGGCGCACGATCGGGATCAGGGCCAAGGCGGAAGCGAAGGCGATGAAATTGTAGAAAGCACCGATCTGCTGCGCGGTGAGCGTCGCTTCACGAAAGGCCGCGCTTTGGGGATCGGCAGTATCGTAGAGCGAACGACCAATCGCAAAGGCTATGTACTGCCAGTACACGAACATTGCATACCATTGGCACAGCATTGCAAAGGCAAGCTGGCGCATCGGCCTGGGCATCTCGCGAATGGCGGTAGCGATGTCCGAAAGGGCGGATGAGGCGGATAGCGGGCGCGCGGCGAGGTCAGCCTGCTCCGCTTCGCTCAGAGGCAATTCCGGCACGCGCCAGATCGACCACACGATCGTGCTGATCGACAGGATCGCTCCGATGATGAAAGCCACCCTCACGATCGCCGGAACGCCGTTCGCGTCGATTACGTCCTTCGCGAAGAACGCCGTCAGCAGAGTCGGCGCCAGATAGCTCAGCGTCTGCGCGAGACCGGTGAAGGCGCTTTGCGTGAGGAACCCTACGGGCCGCTGGTCGGGCGCGAGGCGGTCGGAAACGTAGGCTCGATAGGGTTCCATCGTGATGTTGTTGCCCGCATCGAGGATCCACAGCAGGGAAGCCGCGACCCACAATGTGGGCGAATACGGCATCGCGAACAGAGCCAGCGAACACAGGATGGCGCCGATCAGGAAATAAGGCGTGCGCCGCCCCAAACGGCTCGACGTACGATCGCTCAATGCGCCAACGATGGGCTGAACGATCAGGCCGGTCATCGGACCCGCCAGCCACAAAAGCGGCATGGTCGCCTCGTCCGCGCCCAGGAAACCGTAGATCGGCCCCATATTGGCCTGTTGCAGCCCGAAACTGAATTGCAGCCCGAAAAAGCCGATATTCATTTCGACGATTCGAAGCAGGGAAAGCCTTGGTTTTGCCGCGTTTTTCATGGCGGATCCTCTCGTCTGGGGCCCTCTCGATGGGGGCTCTTGAGCGACTTGATGACAGCACGGAGTACGATTTGCAATCGTTTGCAACAAATCGCTTGCAAACGATTGCAAGAGAGGTAGTCCTAAAGCCGAATCGCGCCATCGACGCGAATGCAGGAGGAGAGCTGCCATGAAAATCCGTCACACCCTTGCCCTGAGCGCTGCGCTTTCGGCGTTCGCCATGCCTGCCATGGCGCAGGATGCCGCCGCATCGGAAGAAGATCCGCCCGTCATCGACGCATCGGAGATCGTCGTCACGGCAGTCGCGCGCGGTCAGAACGTGCTGGACAGCTCGGTTTCAGTCAGTTCGATCGATAGCGAGGCGCTCGTCGATCTCGCGCCGCGGTCTTCGGCGGAACTCATCCGCCAGATCCCGGGCATCCGTTCGGAAAGCTCGGGCGGCGATGGGAATGCCAATATCGCCGTGCGCGGTCTGCCGGTCGCTTCGGGCGGTGCCAAGTTCCTGCAGCTTCAGGAAGACGGTCTTCCGATCCTCGAATTCGGCGACATCACGTTCGGCAATGCCGACATCTTCCTTCGTACCGACTATTCGGTTGCTCGAGTCGAAGCGGTGCGCGGCGGGTCCGCATCGACCTTCGCGTCGAATTCGCCCGGCGGCGTCATCAATTTCATTTCCAAGACCGGCACGCGCGAAGGCGGATCGCTGGGTCTGACCGCCGGGCTGGACTATCGCGAGTTCCGCGCCGATTTCGACTATGGCGGCAGCATCGATGACAACACCGATTTCCACATCGGCGGTTTCAGCCATATCGGCGACGGTCCGCGCGATGTCGGTTTTGACGGGTCACGCGGCGGCCAGATCAAAGCCAATATCACTCGCAATTTCGCAAACGGCTATGTGCGCGTCTACGGCAAGTATCTGAACGATCACTCGGTCGCCTACCTGCCGAACCCGGTATTCGTAACCGGCAGCGATGCCGACCCGACCTATACCAGCATCGCGAATTTCTCGATCAATTCGAATTCGCTCCATTCGCGCAATTTCAGGCCGATCACGACCCTCGATCAAGCGAACCAGGTCCAGACCTACAACATCGATGAAGGTATGCACCCCAAAGTGCTGGCCGGCGGCTTTGAAGCGCAGTTCGATGTCGGCGGTTTTACGGTGACCAATCGCTTCCGCTATGCCGACATCAGCGGCGCGTTCGTCTCGCCCTTCCCGGGTAGCGTGACCGGAGCGCAGGCCGCCGCCGATGCGATCGGCGGTCCGGGCTCGAGCCTCTTCTATGCCAGCGGCCCGCAGGCAGGCCAGATCGTCGCCAATCCCGCATCGCTCGGCGGCAACGGGCTGGTGGCCAACATCGTCACTTTCAACACGAGGCTCAACAGCCTCGACAATCTGACCAACGATCTGCGGGCGACGACCGAATTCGATGTCGGCGGCGGTTCGGCAAGCCTGACGGGCGGTTTCTATTATTCGCAGCAGGATATCGACACCGCCTGGCTGTGGACTTCGCATCTGATGAGCGTCCAGGGCGATGGCGATGCCGTGTTGCTGGATGTCCGCAATGCCGTAGGCGTGCCGCAGACCCAGAACGGCACGGTCGGTTACAGCGCCGCGTTCTTCGGCAATTGCTGCCGTCGCTCCTACGATCTCGATTATACGACCAAGGCACCCTTCGCCGCTCTGGGCCTGGAATTCGGCGGACTGTCTCTCGATGGCAGCGTGCGCTGGGATTTCAGCGAGGCCAAGGGCCGCACGTTCGGCGATGGGCCGGTGACGACTCGTGACATCAACGGAAACGGGGCCATCAACCGGGCCGAAACGCTGGTCAGCGTGCTGCCCACCACAGGCGCGGCCCTGGTCGATTACGACACGGATTACCTCTCCTACTCGGTCGGTGCGAATTATCTCGTCTCGGACTCCTTCTCGATCTTCGGGCGCTACAGCCGGGGTGGCCGGGCCAATGCGGATCGCATCCTGTTCAACGCCAACAATGTCGATCCGGCTACCGGCGAGCTGCGCAATAGCGACGTGGCAGTCGATTTCGTCAAGCAGGCGGAAATCGGCGTCAAATATCGCGCCGGCGGCCTGTCCTTTTACGCCACGGCATTCGATGCGCGGACCGAGGAGGAGAATTTCGAAGCAACCACGCAGACCGTCTTCAGCCGGGCCTACAAGGCGCGCGGCGTGGAGCTGGAAGGCTCTTACCGGATGGGTCCGTTCAGCCTGTCGGGCGGTGCGACCTACACCGATGCCGAGATCGACCGCGACAATATCAGCCCGGCCAATGTCGGCAACACGCCGCGCCGCCAGGCCGACTGGATCTATCAGGCGACCGCGGCCTATGACAGCGAGCTGTTCGGACTGGGCGTGAATGCGGTAGGCACCAGCGATAGCTACGCGCAGGACAGCAACCAGCTCGTCCTCCCCGGCTTCACCGCCGTCAACGCCTTCGTCAATCTGCGACCGGCGGACGGTATCACCCTGTCACTGAACGCCAACAATGTCTTCGACGTCGAAGGATTTACCGAAGCGGAGGAAGGCGCGATTCCAGCAAACGGGATCGTCCGTGCCCGTTCGATCAACGGGCGCACGCTGTCGGCTTCCGTACGGTTCGACTTCTGATCCCCCCGCTGGCATCGCTTTGTTTCGAGATAATCCGAGGACGCACCGTGACCACTGCATGGACCAGGGCCCACGCGGCCGCGATCGCACCCGAAAGCTGCCCGTCAGTCCCGAAAATCGGCAACGCGCCGCGACCGGTGGGGGGCGAGGACCGATATTATTGGGATATGTGGCCGGTCCAAAATCGTGACGGAACGATCGCCCGATTGGGGCCGCGTGAGATGTGGATGGCCCTGTCGGCGCCCGATCGGGGCGATCCCGAGGCCCGACATTTCGAAGCCGACATCCGCTGGCTCGTGCGCGAGCAAGAAGGATGGGTGGACAATGGAGCCGTCCTTCCACGATTTTCCGTGCCTTATGAACGCGAATGGGCCGGTTCCGCCCTGTTCGACGAAGGTAGGCTGACGCTGTTCTTCACCGGCGCCGGTATCGTCGGGCGGTCCCGCGGCTATCAGCAGCGCCTGTTCGAAGCGAGCGCGCCCGTTTCCGGTGATGGAACGATCGGAGAATGGTCTGCCCCCCGCCCCTCGATCGAGACTCTGACCCCCGAATATTGCGCGGCGGACGAGCATCACGGCGAGCCGGGCCGGATCAAGGCGTTTCGCGATCCGGCCTTCTTCCGCGATCCGATGGATGGCGCGGAATATCTCGTCTTCACCGCATCGCTCGCCGCGACCGGTTCGGATTACAACGGCGCTGTCGGGTTAGCACGACGGGACGGGTCGGGATGGTCGCTCTTGCCGCCGCTCGTCCATGCGGATGGCGTCAACAACGAACTCGAACGCGCCCATGTCGTTTTTCGCAACGGAATGTATTATCTTTTCTGGGTGACACAGACGTCAACCTTTGCGCCCGATGCGAATGCCGGACCGACCGGACTGTATGGCATGGCTTCACACTCGCTGTCGGGGCCGTGGGCTCCGCTCAACGGCAGCGGCCTCGTGCTCGCCAATCCGGCGGACGATCCCCGCCGCGCCTATAGCTGGTTCGTGAGTGCGGAAGGCATCGCGGCGAGTTTCGTCGACGATCCGGGGGCGCACGGATTCGTCGGTGCGCCTGCCCCGCTCCTGCAGCTTGCTTTCGATAGCGAAACCGTCAGCCTAGCTGGCGAGGTGCAGGCGCGATGATCGGCGGAATAGAGGCGGGCGGCACCAAGTGCGTCCTCGCGGTCGGACCTTCGCCGGACTCGATCGCCGCCACGCACACCATTCCCACCCGTGGCCCGGACGAAACGGTCGCCGACGCACTCGACTGGTTTGCCTCGCAACCCGCCATATCGGCGCTGGGCCTGGCGACGTTCGGCCCGGTCGGGCTCGATCAGCAGCGGCCGGACCATGGTCATATCCTGGCCACCCCCAAGCCGGGCTGGAGCCGGTACGATTTCGCCGGTGCGCTTGCCGAGGGTCTGAGCGTCCCCGTCGCGGTCGAGACCGACGTCAACGCCGCCGCGCTCGCCGAGGCGCAGGCGCGGGACGAAGCGGGTTCGCTGGCCTATATGACCGTGGGCACCGGGATCGGTGTGGGCCTGGTCATAGACGGACGCTGTGTCCATGGCGCCGCCCATCCCGAAATGGGCCATTACTACCCGCGTCGGCCCGCGGATGATGTCGAGTTTGCAGGGGTATGCCCTTTTCACGGAGATTGCCTGGAAGGCCTCGCCAGCGGACCGGCCATATCCGCGCGCTGGGGAGCGACGCTGTCGGACCTGCCCCCTACCCATCCCGCGCATCACCGCGTGGCGGGATACCTCGCTCAGGCCTGCCACACGCTGTTCGCGTCGACATCGGTGGAAACGGTGGTCCTGGGGGGCGGTGTTCTCGAAACGCCGAACCTGCGCGAACGGATCGCTGCGCGGGCACGCGAACTCGATGCCGGCTATCTGCCGGGAGGGACGCGGCACACAATCGTCGCACCGCGCCTTGGGTCCCGATCGGGTATAATCGGGGCCATGATCCTAGCTACTTGATGTATCCGCGCGGGGACCGGGGGTGGCGAAAGAGAAGTCTTAGTCCACTTTGCCGCCGCGCCCTGCTCCGCTCGTGAACCGGCTCGCGCCAGCGCTCGCTTCGGCGCGCAACGGCTTGGCCCCTTCGCGCCCTTCGAAGCGAAGCGCGTCGGCGAGGTCGAAATCCCACTGGCGATAGGCGGACATGCGATCGATCCGCATGCACATTGCGGGAAAGCGCACGATTTGCGCCGCCAGTTCCTGCGCCGCGCCAAGCGCGCCGCCTTCGTCGACCACGCGATTGGCAAGCCCCATCGCCAGAGCTTCATCGGCATCGACCGGCCGCCCTGTCAGGATCATATCGAGCGCCCTTCCCTGGCCCACGATGCGCGGCAAGCGAACCGTACCACCGTCGATCAAAGGGACGCCCCAGCGGCGGCAGAACACGCCGAACACCGCACTGCACGAGGCGACGCGCAGATCGCACCACAGGGCGAGTTCAAGCCCCCCTGCGACCGCATGACCCTCGACTGCGGCGATGACCGGTTTCGACACCAGCATTCGCGTCGGCCCCATCGGTCCGACACCTTCTGGCTCATACGCGTCGTCACCCCGGCCCACAGCCCTCAAGTCGAAGCCGGCACAGAAATATCCGCCCGCCCCGGTCAGGACAGCTGCCGCCAGGCTGTCGTCTTCCTCGAACTCGGTGAACGCCTGGCGCAATGCAACGGCCGTTTCGGGATCGACGGCGTTCCGGCATTCCGGCCGATCGATCGTGACGGTACGAACCGCGCCTTCGTCTGAAATCCGGACGCTCATGTCGAAGGCATCGCACGGTCGATGATTGCGCGCGTATCGATTGCGGCATCGAAGGCACCGAAGGCATGGCCGCGCGGCTCGAGCCGCAGACGGCAGAAGGCTTCGGCGATCGGATTATCCTGTCCGATCAGCACCGCCGCCTGCGCTGCTAGGGCCAGTCTTTCGACCAGCAATCGCGCCGTTCCTTCCCCTATGCCGCGCAAATCGATCCCGTCGATCCAGGCATCGTAGGCCGCAATGCGACCGCGCGCCTTGGCCAGATAGGCCTGCAGCGCTTCCACTCCGTCAGGCTCGCGATTGATCGCGCGCAGCACGTCGAGCGCAATGACATTGCCCGAGCCTTCCCAGATCGCGTTCAGCGGAGACTGCCGGAACAGGCGCGGCATCGGTCCTGTTTCCACATAACCCGCGCCTCCATGCGCTTCCATCGCTTCGTAGACCATTCCGGGCGCCCGCTTGCACACCCAGTACTTGGCGATCGGGGTCAACAGGCGCGCCAGGGGATCGCTGTCGTCGAAAGCCTGTGCAAGCCGGAAGCCCAATGCGGTCGCCGCTTCGCTTTCGATGGCAAGGTCTGCAAGCAAGGCTTCCATCGCCGGCTGGTCGATCAGGCGCTTCTGGAAGGCGGAGCGGTGCGCTGTATGCCAGAGCGCCTGGGCAAGCGCGCCGCGCATCTGCTGCGCCGATCCGATCACGCAATCGAGGCGCGTGTGCTGAACCATCTGGATTATGGTCGCGACCCCGCGCCCTTCGGGGCCGACACGCTGCGCCAGCGCGCCATGATATTCGATCTCCGACGAAGCGTTGGATCGATCGCCCAGCTTGTCCTTCAGGCGCATGATCCGGAAGCCCGCATTGCGTTCTCCGTCCGGAAGCCATCTCGGCACGAGGAAGCAGGTCAGGCCTCCCTCGGCATACGCGAGCGTCAGGAATGCATCGCACATCGGCGCGCTGCAGAACCATTTGTGGCCCGTAAGACTGTACCACCCCTCCTCTGCGACAGGGACGGCGCGCGTTGTGTTGGCCCGCACGTCGCTGCCGCCCTGCTTTTCCGTCATCGCCATGCCGATCGTGACGCCCGCTTTTTCCTCCGGCGGGCGGAAGGCTGGATCGTAGCGGCTTGCAAGAATACGCGGCAGCCATGCCTCGGCGACGGCGGCCTCGGCGCGCAGCGCAGGCACTGCGGCATAGGTCATAGTCATCGGGCAACTGGTGCCGGAATCGGCCTGCCCGGTCAGGAACAGGATTGCCGCGTGAAGCGCATGCCCTTTCTCGCCGGGCAACCATGCCGACGCCGCGAACCCCGCATCGAGGCCGAGGCGCATCAATTCGTGATAGGCGGGATGGAACCGCACCTCGTCGATGCGGTGTCCGTAGCGGTCGAAACTTTCCAGAACCGGCGGGTTCCGATTGGCTTCGACGCCCCATGCGATCACTTCGGCCGATCCGCAGCGTTCGCCAAGCGCTTCGAGACGCGCCGCATCCGTGTCGCCCCCCGCGTGCGAAAAGGCCTCGGCAAGGCCGCGATCGCTCGTAAACAGATTGACGTCCTCGAAGGGCGGCGGTTGGTTCAGCACCTCGTGCGTGTCGCGCCGTTCGATTGTCGGTATCGGCGTTTTCATCCTTGTCTCTCAGTCCTCTTTCGGCATGCGCTTCGACACCTGGCTCGCGATCGGATCGCCGCTGTCGCGTTCGGCTACCGCTTGCTTGAAGCCGACTTCCTGAGCGCGTTCGCGAAACCAGATACCTTCCGGCGAATGGCGCGAGACGCCATCGAACAAAGTAGCGAACATCTGCGTCGTGTTTAGACCCATATTGTCATAGGCCTGATTGACGACCGTCTTGGTCATCATCAGCTGATTTTTGGGAACGCCGCGCAGTCTGCCCGCAAGGCGATCGACCGCATCGTCGAGCGCCGCCTCCGGCACGGCCTCCAGCGCGAGGCCGATACGCACCGCTTCGCGCCCGTCGATCAGATCGCCGGTCATCATCATCCGCTTCGCCATCTGCGGACCCAGGCGGTAAACCCACATCGCCGGCGTGGGCACACCCCAGACGCGCGCGGGCGGATATCCGATGCGCGCATCCTCGGCCATGATCAGGAAATCGCAGCACAATGCGATGTCGGAGCCACCCGCGACCGCCGCGCCGTGAACCCGCGCGATCGTCGGCTTGGTCGCGCGCCAGAGAGCCATGATATCCTGCGTGTTGCGCCACATCATCTGGAAGTCGAGCGTGGGATCCCACGGCATGTCCTGCGAACCGCTGATGGCACCCTTGCGCTCCGCATAGTGTTTAAGGTCGTAACCTGCGCAAAAGCCGGGCCCCGCGCCGCGCACGATGATGACATGGACATCGTGATCGGCTTCCGCCAGCTCGACTGCGGCGCGGATCTCGCGCGGCATTTTATGCGCGATCGCATTGAAATGTTCGGGGCGATCGAGCGTGATCGTCGCGATGCGATTATCCACCGAGTAAGTCAGCGTTTCGAAATCCATCAGTTCTTCTCCCCGGGCGCGTGCATGGCGCCGCTTTCGAAGGCAGCGGAGATTTCCGCCGGGCTCAGCCCGACCGCCTGGAGGACACTGTGGCTGTGTTCTCCCACTCGCGGCGCATGGCTATCGAGTTCGCATCTCGCGCCATCGAACCGCGCCACGGGGCGCGTTCGGCGGACGCGGCCTGCCTGCGGATGGTGGGTGACGGTCACGAATTGGTCATGAGCCACCTGCACGTGGTCGGGCAGCGATCCGGAACGATTGACCACCCCGCACGGCACTCCTTCTTCGGCGAGGCGTCGGACCGCTTCCTCGGTCGAAAGCCTGGCAATGTGCGGAGCGCACGACGCCCTCAGTTCGTTCCAATTGAGAAACCGCTTAATCATGTCGGCGAAGAGAGGATTTTCGAGCAGATCGGTGGCTTCGATCGCGCGTGCCCACCCTTCGAATTCGTCCTGCGACAGCATGACCACCACGATCCAACCGTCCCTCGTCGCCCAGGGGCGATAGACCGAGCCGATATCCGGCATATGCGATGGGCTGTCGGGGAAAGCGAGATCGCCATGCAGGTCGATCCACCCATAGGCGATTGCAGCTTCGAGCATGGAAATGTCGATCACCGCCCCCTTCCCGCTGCGTTCGCGAGCAAACAGCGCTGCGGTGGCTGCCTGCGCGGCATAAAGCCCTGCATTCTTGTCGCACATCCACTGCGGCGCGAGGATCGGACCATCGCTGGTCCATGTCGCCATGCCGGCTTCCGCCTGCACGATCGGATCGTAGGCGCGCACCGCGCTCATCGGGCCTTCCGGTCCGAATCCGCTGATCCTGGCTATGACGAGATCCTGACGGAGCGCATGCAGAGCATCGACGCCGAGCCCCATCCGCTCCATCACGCCGGGCCGGAAATTGTGAATCAACAAATCCGCCTCGGGCACCAGTCGGCGCAGCATCGCAATTCCGTCCGGACAGCCCAGATCGATGGCGATCGACTGCTTATCCGCGTTGAGCGCGACATGCGTCGAACTGAAAGCGGGAGATGCCACCGCCCCCAGAAACCGCGAACGATCGCCTTCGGGCGGCTCGACCTTCCAGACGCGGGCACCCTGCTGGGCGAGAATCTGGGTAGCAAGCGGCCCCGCGACAACGCTGGTGAGATCGATTACCGTTATGCCTTCAAGCGGCACCATTCCTGCCTCCCATCAAGTTGTTTCACAACCTGTCACGTTTGGACGAAACGCGCAACATGCTAATTGACAAGGCCGATACGGAGATGATGAGCGCAAGGACGGTGATCCTCGACCTCTTCGATACCGGCGATCCGGCCGATTTCTCGGTCGCCGAGCTGGTCCGTGCAGGGGCAGCTCTCGGTATCGAAGCGCCCGGCATCCGCACGGCCCTGACCCGATTGAAGGCCGACGGGCGGGTGCGCCCGATCGCTCGCGGACGTTACGCGATCGGCCCCAAGGCAGAGCCGCTCAAGCAGCGCATTCTCGGATGGCGCACGCGATTGAGCAGCCGGGTCGAATGGCAGGGGCATTGGCTGCTTGCCATTGCCGGCCCCCAGGAGCGGGCCGACCGGACAGCCTGGCGGAGGACGTTGCGTGCGCTCGAGCTGGAAGGGTTCGCCGAAGCCGAAACCAATGTCTGGGCCCGCCCGGACAATCTCCTGGCCGGTGCCGATGCCGCACGAAGCCGCTTGGCTAAACTCGATGCAGTGTCTTCGCTCCTCGTGATCGAGGCTCGCGAACTGGATAAGGATCGCGTCGACCGCTATCGATCGCTCTGGCAGGGCGAGGCGCTTCGCGCGGCCCACCTCTCGCTCGCCGAACATCTCGATCGAAGCGCCATTGTCGTGGAGAGCATGGAGCGCCCCGCCGCCGCAGCGGAAACGTTGCAGCTCGGCCGCAGGGCAATCAGGCAGATCACGCGCGATCCGCTTCTACCCGAAGCGCTGTGTCCTTCCGACGGTTTGCAAAGCCTGATCGAGGCGATGGTCCGTTACGATCGGATCGGGAAGCAAATCTGGCGCGCCTATCTCGCGCAATGATCGCGAGCGCGGCATCGAGCGGCGCCTGCAACGATCAGCAGCCATTGAGCAAAATCCGCAAAAGGAGTGGCGGAGCAGGAGGGATTCGAACCCTCGATACGGGGTTACCGTATACACACTTTCCAGGCGTGCGCCTTCGACCACTCGGCCACTGCTCCGCATTCCCGGGTCGGCGCGTCAATATGCGCCGGGATCGGGAAGGCGGCGCTCTAGCGGTCGTATGCCTCGTGTGCAAGCGGGGGATGATCGGGCCTGGTCACGAAACGAAAATCCGGGGTCACAGACCGATGGCGTTGCGCACTCGTTCCAGCAGGCCGGGCGCATGCCGGGATGCGATCGCGGCATCTTCGGACCAGACGATGGGTTTCCGTTCGCTTGCGAGCACGCCGACCGGTTCGCCCGCAAGCATCACCGGTACGCCCGCTTCGTAAGCGCGCAACCCGTAATCGAGCGCGGCGCGCGGCCCGTCCAGCCCAGCGTCCAGAATCCCGAGTTCGGCATGAGCGGCGCGCGTGACCAGCACAGCCTCGCCCGAAACGCTCGCTGCCATTTGCGGTACGCGGTCGGCCCTTATCAGATCGAGTTCGAGCGGGTGGGCCGGATCGCGCTGGACGAAAGCGCCGCCGACAGGGCGATCGCGTGAAGGGGCCAGCACCGCACCCGCCATCACCAGCGGCTCGTGCGGGTCCGCGACCATGACCGCATCCGCGAAGAGGCGATCGAGCGCGCCGTGATCGAGGATCAGATCTTCGTCGATCCACAGAAACGCATCGTAATCGCGTTCCGTCGCGATCGCGGTCTCCCACGCGCGGTTCAGCGTTTCGGCCCAATCGGTCCCGGTCGCGAGGAACAGATCGTCCTCGTGAAAGCCGCGCTGGCCGTTAAGCGAAGCGAGGCAGGATACAGGCCCATCGGTGAGGCGGGCGACGAGGATCGCGATGCGGGGAGTGTGCTCCATCGCCTGCAAGCCTAGCCGGGCGATGCGCGCTTGCAAGTAAGGATATGCATGGCAGGATGGCGGCCATGATCCGCACCCTCACCGCCATCCTGGCCACCCTCACCCTGCCCTACCCCGCAGTCGCTCAGGATGCGCCCCGCCCGAACCAACCCAGTCCGAACCAGATCGTCGCTGAGGCGTCAGCGGACGAATGGGTCGCCATTCCCGCCGAAGATCTGCTGGTGATGACGCTGGCCCCGGACCGGGACGGGGAGCCGCGCAAGGTCGTGATCCAACTGATGCCCGAACCTTTCAGCCAAGGCTGGGTCGCCAATATCCGCACCCTCGCCCGCGCGGGCTGGTATGACGGGATCAGCGTCAATCGAGTGCAGGACAATTACGTCGTCCAGTGGGGCGATCCCAATTACGACAATCCGGAGGCGGAGGGTGCGGCGAAGTCTTTGCCGGAGGGGCTGCGGGTGATGGAGGAGAGCGACTATGTTGCTCCTTTCGAAATTCAGCCGCTTTATCCGGTCACTGCCACTCAGCGGATGTCGGCGGTGGCGGACCTCATTGAGCGGGGCGGCATGCCAGACTTGCCGCAGGTGCGGCAGATAATCGAACGACAACAAGGGGATAGTTACGCTGTAGAAACAATGATGATCAAAGGTTGGCCATTCGGAGCCGGGGCGGGAGAAGGAAGCTCGGAAGTTGTCTGGCCCGTCCATTGCTACGGCATGGTCGGCGTCGGACGAGGGATGTCGCCCGACACCGGCTCGGGCGCGGAGCTATACACGGTGATCGGCCATGCGCCGCGCCATCTCGACCGAAATATCGCGCTCGTCGGCCGGATCGTTTCGGGAATGGAGCACCTCTCCTCGCTCCCGCGCGGATCGGGCGCTCTGGGTTTCTATACGAGCGAGGAAACGGACGAGCGCACGCCGATCCGCTCGATCCGAGTGGCGAGCGATCTGCCCGCCGCCGAACAGCCCCGTTTCGAATATCTCTCGACCGAAAGCGAGACCTTCGCCCGCTATGCCGAAGCGCGGGCCAATCGGCGCGATCCGTTCTTCATCGTGCCTGCGGGCGGCGCGGATATCTGCAACATCCCCGTGCCGGTAAGGACGTCGCCTGCCGACTGAAGGCGACTAGATACGCTCCGCCTGCGCGACCGAGTCGCTGGCTCTCAGGGCGCTCAGGATCCGCGTCAGATGCGCCAGATCCTGCACCTGCAGGTCGACCTCGTAGGTCGTGAAGGGATGGTCGAGCTGGACCTGATCCAGCGAGGTCACGTTGACGTTGTTCTGGGCGAATATGCCCGCCATCTCGGCCAAGGTTCCGGGCCGGTCGTAAAGCGTCACGCACAGCCGCCCCACCGCGCCGACCGACTGACGCGTCCACGAGAGGTCGATCCAGTCTGAATCGATCCCGCTCGCCAGCCGGTGGCAGTCGATCGTGTGGACCTCCACCTTCTCGCCCGTGCGCCGCGTGCCGACGATCCGGTCGCCGGGAACCGGATGGCAGCATTTCGCGAGGTCGAAGCCGACGCCCGGCGTCAGACCGCGGATCGAGAGCGCTTTCTTCCCCGGCGTCCAGTCCTGCCCCTCAGGCAATTCGGTGGTGCAGCCGGGCAGCAGCGCCTCCATCACCTCCCTGTCCTCGATCTTGGCCGAACCGATCGCGAAATAAAGATCTTCGGGCTCTTCCATTTCGAGACGTTCGAGCGCTTCGCCGAGCGCCTTCTTGCCGATCTTGGCAGGAACCTTGGCGGCGATTTCCTGATAGAGTTTCTGGCCGATCTCGGCGAGTTCGGCGCGCTCCTTCAGCCGCACTGCGCGGCGGATGGTGGCGCGCGCCTTGCCGGTGACGACGAAGGCCAGCCAGGACAATTGCGGCTCGGCCTCCTTGCCCTTGATGATCTCCACCACATCGCCATTCGCCAGCGGCGTGCGCAGCGGAACGTGGCGGCCGTTGATCTTCGCGCCCACGGTCTGCGTGCCGAGATCGCTGTGCACCGCGAAGGCGAAATCGACCGGCGTCGCCCCTTTGGGAAGCTGGAACAGCGCGCCCTTGGGCGTGAAGGCGAAGATGCGATCCTGATAGATGGCGAGCTTGGTATGTTCGAGCAGTTCTTCGGGATCGTGGCTCGTATCGACGATCTCGATCAGATCGCGCAGCCAGCCGACCTGCCCGTCCGGCCTGACCGTACCGCTCGCGCCACCCTGCTTGTAGGCCCAGTGCGCGGCGAGGCCGAATTCGTTCAGCCGATGCATTTCGCGCGTGCGGATCTGCACTTCGACGCGCATCGAATTTTCGTACATCAGGCTGGTGTGAAGACTGCGATAGCCGTTGGTCTTCGGCGTCGAGATGTAGTCCTTGAACTTGCCCGGCAGGAATTGCCACGTGCGGTGGAGGACGCCCAAGGCCGCGTAGCAATCCGCCTCGTCATCGGTGATAACGCGGAAGGCCATGATGTCGGTCACCTGTTCGAAGCTGACATGGCGTTCGGCCATCTTGCGCCAGATCGAATAAGGGTGCTTCTCGCGGCCCGTCACTTCGACCTTCAATCCCGCCTCGGCGAGCGCGTGCTTGATATCGAGTGCGATCTTGTCGACCTGCCCGGTGTCGAGCGCACGCAGTTGATCGAGACGGTTCTCGATGGTGCGATAGGCTTCGGGCTCCAGCTGTTCGAAGGCGAGCAGCTGCATCTCGCGCATATATTCATACATCCCCACCCGCTCCGCGAGAGGGGCGTAGATATCCATCGTCTCGCGCGCGATGCGCTGGCGCTTGTCCGGATTCTTAATGAAATGGAGCGTGCGCATATTGTGCAGCCGGTCGCCCAATTTGACGAGCAGCACGCGGATGTCCTCGCTCATCGCGAGCAGGAATTTCCGGAGGTTTTCCGCCGCCCGCTCGTTTTCGGGCATCTGTTCGATCTTCGACAGCTTGGTGACGCCATCGACCAGCCGCGCCACCTTGGGGCCGAAGTTCAGCTCGATATCGGCGATGGTGGCGAGCGTATCTTCCACCGTATCGTGCAGAAGCGCGGTAGCGATCGTTTCCTGGTCGAGCTTGAGATCGGTCATCAGTCCGGCGACTTCGACCGGATGGCTGAAATACGGATCGCCGCTCGCCCGCGTCTGGGTACCGTGCTTCTGCACGGTATAGACATAAGCGCGATTGAGCATCGCCTCATCGGCGTCGGGGTCGTATTCCTTGACCCGTTCCACAAGTTCGTACTGGCGCAGCATCGTCGCTAGATGTGCGGTGGCGGGCTGTTTATTGCAACGCAAAACCTGCCGTGGCCCGGCGTCGATCGGCTCTTTTCGACGCCGGGCCGGGACAAGGCCGCTTATCCGGCGATCCCCAGCACCCGATCGACGCCGGCCCGCGTCACGGCATGATAGCTGTCCCGCGTTTGGGCGTAGATCCGCCGCGCGATCGGCTGGCCCCATTCGCCCTCGCCCATCAGCACTGCGAATAGCGGCCGCACGAATTTCGCGCGGCCCACGCGAGCGAGGAATTCTTCGGCCTGCGGCACCGCCGGCTCGTACCGATTGGCGAGCGCCAGTTCGAGCCACAGGAAGCGGATCTCGTTATTGCCAGTCCCTGACAGGTTCAGCTGCCGGTCCAGCTCGGCAAGCTGCGCCGCGCTGCGATCCTTGGGGATGTTGTCGAGGAAGCGCATCCGCTCCGCCGCAGTCCAGCCGTTCCAGCCAGCGGGGATCGTGCCATTGCTTGCGTAGGTGTCGACCGCGCTATCCACTGCGGCGAAGGCCGCCGGATCGGGACGCGCGACATTGCTCGGAAGGCCGGGCTCGAAAATCCATTCGCGCAGCATGAGGCGCTCCGCTTCGGCGGGAGAGCGGACGAGGTTTTCCTGCATGTCGGCGAGCAGCAGCGCGCTGGTCGCCGGTTCGAAAGCGTGGTTGTCGAACCACTGGCGCAGCCACGCATCGAAGCGTTCACGGCCCACGATCCGTTCGACCGTGCGCATGAAGAAATGCCCCTTGTCGTAGGCGATGGCGCTGCCGATCAGTTCGCCGCTGCCATCATTATGCAGCGCGGTGCCCGGCGCATCCCGGCCGACTTCGGCCAGCGTCTCCTCGATATTCGCAAAGGCGAGCGCGGCTTCCTGTTCGGCGCGCTTCTTGCCGTAGACTTCTTCCACGATTCGGTTTTCGAAATAGCTGGTGACGCCTTCGTTCAGCCAGCCATCGCCCCACACCGCATTGGTAACCAGATTGCCCGACCAGCTATGCGCCAGCTCGTGCGCGACGAGGCCGTTGTTCGACCGGTCGCCCGCGATGAAGGTGGGGGTGAGGAAGGTCATCACCGGGTTTTCCATCCCGCCATAGGGAAAGGCGGGGGGCAGCACGATCATGTCGTAACGGCCCCAGCGATATTCGCCGTAGAGGTCTTCCGCCGCCGCGATCATCGCTTCGGTATCGCCCA
Organism: Erythrobacter sp. A6_0; assembly: GCF_017744235.1. NCBI lineage: Bacteria > Pseudomonadati > Pseudomonadota > Alphaproteobacteria > Sphingomonadales > Erythrobacteraceae > Erythrobacter > Erythrobacter sp. A6_0. The sequence continues at coordinate 114,782 of NZ_JAGHQR010000001.1, read as the reverse complement.
CTTCGCGCGCGGCCCGTTCGATTACCGACGGTTCGGCCCAGACGCCGCTGCGCGGACCGAGCGCGCGAAAATCGATATCGCCCGCCGCGATCGCGATCAGATAGGGCGGCACCGGCTTGTCCATCACGAAGCGGAAGGCGCGGCGTCCATCGCCCAGATCCTCCGGCTCGCCCTGGCGCACCCCGCTCATCACCACGTCGAGCGGCTTGGGCGCGGTGATCCGCGCTTCCCAGGTCTGGCGGATGCCGGGGCTGTCTTGCGTCGGGATCCAGCTGCGATTGAGGATCGCCTGGCCCTGGCTGAAGAGGAACGGGTATTCGCCGCCCGCGGTCTGTTCCGGGCTCAACCATTGCAGCGCTTCGGCATCCTCGGGCGCGGCATACCGGATGCGAATCGTGCGCGCATCGCCCATCGTGATGGTCAGCGGCGCGCCCTTGCCGCCTTCGGCCACCGCCTCACCCACGGTGAACGGCAGATCGCGGCCCGCAGCATCGGTGACGCTGGCGATGCGCAACCCGTTCGAATCGAGCACGATCTCGCGCGCATCGTCGCGGGCCAGCACATCGAGCGTCGCGGTCCCGCCAATGCCCTGCCCTTCGAAATCGAGCGCCAGGTCGAGCGCGACATGCGTGACCCGCGCGATCTGCGGCTGCGCATAGGTCAGCTTATCGAACGCTTCAGGCCCGGTCAGGATGGGCGAAACCATGGGTTCGGGCGTTGCGGTGGACAGGGGCATCTCACCCGACATCGAAGTGCAGGCGGTGCTGGCCAGCAGCAGGGCGAAAGGGGCGACGATGCGACGCATGAAGGATTCTCCGCAAAATATCTGTTCGTTCGGTCAATGCAGGCAGGCTCTGCGAGTTTCGGGCACGATGCGCAAACCCTGCTTTCGCGATGCTGACTGGATGGCAGCCATCGGGGCTGGCCAAAGCCGCGCAATGCCTCCATGATAACGTTCACAAGAAAATTCAGGGAGCAGGTCGATGATGAAAACCCGTTTTGCGCTCGCAAGCCTGGTCGCGCTCGCCGCATGCCAGCCAGCCAGTCAGATGAACCGGCCCGATGCGCCGCTCACCGTGCAAACCGCAGACGCCGAACGCGAGCTGATCTTTGCCGACGAATTCGATGCGCCTGCGCTCGACCGCGCCAAATGGAATATCGAAGGCATGGATTTCTGGGTCAATGACGAACAGCAGGCCTATACCGACAGCCCCGAAACGATCGCCTTTTCCGACGATGTGCCGGGCGCCGACGGCGGCGCGCTGATCCTGCGCCCGGTGTGGAAGCCGGGGGCCGACACCAAAATAGAACGCCAGGCCGATTTCATTTCGGGCCGGATCGATTCGCGCGGCAAGTTCGATTTCACGCATGGCCGCGCCGAAGCGCGCATCCGCATGCCGCGCGAACGCGGCGCCTGGCCCGCCTTCTGGCTGCTCGGCAACGGGCAATGGCCCTATACGGGCGAGATCGACATCATGGAATATGTCGGCGAACCTGAATGGACCGCCGTGGCAATCCATGGCCCCGGCTATTCGGGCGAGACGCCGCTGGTCGAACGCCGGCAATTCCCCGCCGGGCAGAACGCGATGGGCTGGCACGTCTACGGCGTGGAATGGACCGACCGGAAGATCGCCTTCGATGTCGATGGTGACGTATTCTATACCGTCACGCGCGAAGAGATCGAACGCTATGGCGAATGGCGCTTCGATACGCCCAAGCACCTGATCCTCAATTTCGCGATCGGCGGCGTCTATCCGGGCAAGGTCAACAAGATCGAGAAGCCCTATTACGGCATTCCGCAAAGCACGGTCGACGCGGTGAAGGCGGGCGGCGTGCAGATGGAAGTCGATTGGGTCCGCGTCTGGGCCGACCGCGACTGATCAGGTCCAGACCGCTTCCGGCGGCAGGCTCATCAGGATCGCGTCGATATTGCCGCCGGTCTTGAGACCGAACAGAGTGCCCCTGTCGTACACCAGATTGAATTCGGCGTAGCGCCCCCGCCATTCGAGCTGGGTCAGCTTGTCTTCGGGCGTGAAATCGCTTTCCATCCGGCGGCGGACCAGTTCAGGGAAGATGTCGAGGAAGGCTTCGCCGACATCCTTGGTGAAGGCGAAATTGCGCGCGAAGGCGTCCTCGTCCTCGCATTCGAGATGGTCGTAGAAGATCCCGCCCACCCCGCGATGGACGCCGCGATGGGGGATGTAGAAATACTCGTCCGCCCATTTCGAAAAACGCTCGTAATAGGTCGGATTGTGCGCGGCGCAGGCGGCGCGGAACCGGGCGTGAAAGTCTTCGGTGTCTTGCGGATAGGGGATCGGCGGATTCAGATCCGCCCCGCCCCCGAACCACGCCCTGCCCGTCACCAGGAAGCGCGTGTTCATATGCACTGCGGGAACGTGCGGGTTCTTCATGTGCGCCACCAGACTTATACCGGTAGCTGTGAAGCGCGGATCGTCGGGATCGACGCCGTTCATGGTCTTTGCGAATTCGGATTCGAACCGTCCGCGTACGGTGGACACGTTGACCCCGACCTTCTCGAACACTTCGCCCTTCATCAGCCCGCGCGTGCCGCCGCCGGGATCGGGATTGCCCTCTTCCTGCCGCTGCCAGGGCAGATATTCGAAGGCAGCGCCGGATCCCGCCTCGCGCTCGATCGCTTCGAATTCGGCGCAGATGCGGTCCCGCAAGGTTTCGAACCAGGTGCGGGCGGTTTCTGTCTGCTGGGTCCAGTCGGTCATCCTGCCCCCTTGCCAAGCCGAATCCACAAGGGCAATAGCGGGCCATGGTTCCCCTTTCGTTCGCCGATCAGGAATGGCTGCTTACCACAGGACGCGCGCTCTACTGGCCGCGCGAGCAGGCCTTGCTGGTGGCCGACCTGCATCTGGAAAAAGGCAGCTTCTTTGCGCGCCACGGCCAGCCCATCCCCCCCTATGACAGCCGCGAAACGTTGGAGCGGGTGGCGCTGGCCATTCGGGAGACCGGCGCGCGCCGGGTGATCACCCTGGGGGACAATTTCCACGATTCGGACGGCAGCACGCGCCTGGAACCGCATGCCTGCGGCATGCTGGAAGCGCTGACCAAGGCGGTCGACTGGGTATGGATCACGGGAAACCACGATCCCGATATGGAGGCCCGCTGCGGCGGCACGCTGGTGGAGGAGCTGGAGATCGGCGGCACGATCCTGCGCCATCGCGCCCTCCCCGGCGAAACCCGGCCCGAACTGTCGGGACATTATCACCCGCGCGTGCAATTGACCGTCCAGCGCCGCCACATCCGCCGCCCCTGCGCGGTAATCAGCGCCAATGACAGCGTGGACGGCAAGCCTTCGGGCCGCATGATCCTTCCAGCCTTCGGCGCCTATACGGGCGGCATGAACGCCGCCGATCCGGCCATTCTCAAGGCGCTCCAGCCCGCCAATGCGATCGATGCGGTGGTGCCCGCAAAGGGGCGGTTGGCGCGCTTCCCCCTTTGGCGGGCGGGATAGTCTGGACGGGCGCGCGCGACGTCGCCGTCACGTCCGATACGGCTAATCCGCACTATCCACTTCCGAATCCGCGCGAGAATGCCTACATGGGGCGATCCAAGGCAATGATACAGGAGATAGCCCCATAGCCCGTCCACCCCGTCGTTCCATGCAGCCGCCGGTCAAGAGCGGCCCTCGCTACGACAATTTCATCCAATCGCCCAAGGTCCGCGTCATTGATGACGAGGGAGAGAATCTGGGCGTCATGTTCACCCGCGAAGCGATCGAGCAGGCCAACGAAAAGGGCCTGAACCTCGTCGAAGTGTCCCCCAATGCGGACCCGCCGGTGTGCAAGTTCCTCGATGTCGGCAAGCATCGCTACGAGGCGCAGAAAAAGGCGAACCTCGCGCGCAAGACGCAGAAGACCCAGGACATCAAAGAGGTCAAGATGCGCCCGAACATCGACACGCACGATTACGACGTGAAGATGCGCAACGTGGTCAAGTTCATCGAAAACGGTGACAAGGTGAAGTGCACTCTGCGCTTCCGCGGCCGCGAAATGGCGCACCAGCAGCTCGGCATGGACCTGCTCAACCGGGTCCGCGACGATGTCGAGGAAATCGCCAAGGTCGAAAGCTTCCCGCGCCTCGAAGGACGCCAGATGCTGATGGTGCTCGCGCCGAAATAAGGCGCGTCCATTTCCGCTCAAGACCGGGGGAACGGCGCTGGCCGCCCCTGGTTGAGGCGGCATGGCCCATCCTTTCCGACGAACCCTCATTTTTTTCGGCTTCGCCGGCGCGCTCGTACTCGGCGGCTGTTCGGATGGCGACGAAATCGAAGTGACCGAACGCAGCGGTCCCGCGAAGCTCGGCACATCGGAACCGCCCGTGCCCGCCGGGCAAGCCCCGCCTACGCCGAGCCTCGACACGCCAAGCGCTGAAACGCCGCCTTCGGGCTATTCCGATGGGTCAGGCATCGACGATGGCTACCCCGATCTCTCGCCCCCTGTCCTCACGCCCGAAGCCGAGCGCGGGGAAACCGGCGCACGCAACGTGCTCGTCAATTTCGCCCGCGCCGTCGAATTGCGCGAATATGGTCAGGCATGGCGATTTTTCAACGACACCGCAAAGACGCGCTGGAGCGAGAAACGGTTCGACGCTTTGTTTGCAGGCCTACGCGATATAACCGTCTCCGTCCCATCGGGACGCATGGAAGGCGCTGCCGGGTCCAGCTATTACACAAGTCAGGCAGAGATCGCCGCAACCGATCCCGACGGCAGGCGGATACGTCTGGAAGGCCCGATCGTCTTGCGCCGGGTCAACGATGTTCCAGGATCAAGCGCCGAGCAGAGGCGCTGGCACATCGAGCAGTTCGATCTGTCGGTTAGGCCCTAACCGAGGCGCGCTTCATTCGATCTCGAAATCGAGCAGAGTGAAGCTGGCCCGACCGGTCGCGTAGACTCCATGGCCCCGGCCGCTGTCCGATCCGAAAGTGAACCCGACCCGGCCCGCTTGAGCAAGCGCCGCGCGGAACGCTTCCGGGTTCTGACTCGAAGGTTTACCGTAAACCGATATCCAGTCGCCCCCCAGCGGGATCGTTACAGTGTGCGTCCCGGCCCGTAGCGGAATCTTCCTGTCCGAAGGCGAATACCAGCGGAAATGTTCGTAGGGTCCCTTTGCGTTCCAGCTATCGCCACGGCGCTGGAAGAACAGCGACATGTAAGCCTGCTCCTCAGTAGATTCCTGAGGGACGAACCGCGTGCCAGGCGCGGCATCGACGCGATAGCGCATCGTGATAGACCGCGCCCCGCGCAAGCTGCCCGGATCGAACGTGACGTAATGGACGTGGCCATAGCGTTCACGGATATTCGGTATGTCGAAGGTGATGCCCTCGCGCGTGTCCTCTGGCTGCAATGGCATGCCGACGGAATAATTGCGGCCTTTGATGATGGGGCCGATTTCCCAGGCGCGCGCCGGCGGAACTTCCGCGAGAACGGGAGCGGCGACAGTGGCGGCCGCTCCCAGAGCCAGCGCGGCGGTCAATCCGCGGCTAGAGGAACCGAAGGCGAAGCGGGAGAAAAAGCGAGTCATACCGCCATCTATCGCATCGCCCGTGAAACGATCCTGAAAGTCTCGTAAACCAACCGGCAAGCTTCGCCGTGGGTTGATCGCTTGCCGCGCCGCTTCTACTCCGCTTCCATCACAGTCTGTGGCGGAGAAGCGTTCCTGCGGAGGTTAGGAACGGGTGCCCCGCGGCTGCCAGGACATTTGCGATCCCCCGCCTTCCTGGGGGTTCGACATTTCATTCAGGAGCTCCAACCCGTGAGCGAGACCGACATCATCGACCCCACCACGCCGCGCAAGAACCCCAAGCCGGAAGTCACCAAGATCGACGGACGCGCGCTGAAGCCTGCAACCTTGATGATGGGCCATGGCTACGATCCGACTCTGTCGGAAGGCAGCCTGAAACCGCCGATCTTCCTTACCAGCACCTTCGCTTTCCCCAGCGCGGCTGACGGCAAGCGCCACTTCGAAGGCATAACCGGCAAGCGCCCCGGCGGCGCGGACGGGCTGGTCTATTCGCGCTTCAACGCGCCGAACCAGGAAATCCTCGAAGATCGCCTGTCGATCTGGGACGGGGCGGAAGACGCGCTGAGCTTTTCCAGCGGCATGACCGCGATCTGCGTGCTGATGCTGGCCTATGCCAGCCAGGGCGACGTGATCGTCCATTCCGGCCCGCTCTATGCCGCGTCTGAGGGCTTCGTAGCTAAGGTGCTGGCGAAATTCGGCGTCACCTATGTCGATTTCCCCGCCAGCGCCACGCGCGAGGAAATCGACGCGGTGCTGGAAAAAGCCAAGAGCCAGGCTTCGGATCAGGGTGGCAAGGTCTGCATGATCTATCTCGAAAGCCCCGGCAATCCGACCAATGCGCTGGTCGATATCGAAGCGGTCAAGGAAGCGCGCGACGCGGCGCTCGACTGGGATTGCCCGATCGCGATCGACAACACATTCCTTGGCCCGCTATGGCAGCGCCCGCTAGATCATGGCGCGGACATCGTGGTCTATTCGCTGACCAAATATGTCGGCGGCCATTCGGACCTCGTGGCAGGCTCGATCGCCGGCGCTAAGAAGTGGATGGATCCGGTGCGCAGCTTGCGCAACACGATGGGCGGCATCTGCGATCCCAACACGGCCTGGATGCTGCTGCGGTCCTTGGAGACCGTGGAACTGCGCATGCAGCGCGCGGGCGAGAATGCGGCCAAGGTCTGCGACTATCTCAGCAAGCATGAGAAGATCGAAGGGCTCGGCTATCTCGGCATGATCGAAGGCGCGCGTCAGCAGGACATTTACGACCGCCATTGCCTCGGTGCAGGATCGACCTTCTCGCTGCTGCTGAAGGGCGGCGAGGCTGAATGCTTCCGCTTTCTCGACGCGCTCAAGATCGCCAAGCTCGCCGTCAGCCTCGGCGGGACGGAGACGCTGGCCAGCCATCCCGCGTCCATGACCCACCTCTCGGTTGCCGAAGGGCGCCGGACGGAACTCGGCATTTCGGACAATCTGGTGCGCATCTCGATCGGGATCGAGGATGCGGACGATCTGATCGCCGATTTCGAACAGGCCCTCGAACAGGTCTGAGCGGCTCCCGACGGATATCGCCACCCCGGACTCGAGCCGGGGTGGCGTGAGGCTTTTCATATGATCCGCATCGCCTTCCTCGCCTGCGCCGATACGCTTCCGGGCCCCGGCCCCCGACGCGGCGATGCGTTCGAGCACGATCTCGAAATCGCCGCCTTGAGGCCCGCTTTCGAAGCCGCCGGACTCGATCTGGTCGAGATCGACTGGCGCGCGCCGCTCGAAACCTTCGATGGTGCCGCGCTGGCCCTTTTGGGCACTGCCTGGGATTATCAGGACTACCCGAAGGATTTCCTCGCGAAGCTCGACGCGCTGGCAGGAAAAGGCATCACCGTCTGCAATCCGCCGGAAATCGTCCGCTGGAACGCCGACAAGGGCTATCTGCTGGACCTGTCCGAGCGCGATGTACCAGTCATTCCGACTATCTGGCACGACGATGCGGGGCGCGCGGACATCGCCGCCGCGCTCGACCGGTTCGAGACCGACCGCGTGGTGGTCAAACGCCGCGTCGGCGCGGGCGCGCTGGGTCAGCACAGCTTTTCCCGCGATGCCCTGCCCGACACAGACTGGCACATGGGCCATGCCAGCCTTATCCAGCCCTTCCTCGCGAGCGTGGTCGAGGAGGGCGAGTTCACCTTCGTCTTCATCGACGGAGAGTTCAGCCACGGCGTCCTGAAACAGGCGGCTGTGGGCGACTATCGCATTCAGTCTCTCTATGGCGGGAAGGAAAGCGTGTTCGCGCCGAACACTGCCGATCTCGCCAGCGCCCGTGCGGTGATCTCCGCCCTGCCCTTCACCGCCCCCCTCTATGCCCGCATCGACATGGCGCGGCTTCCGTCGGGCGAACTGGCAGTGATGGAGGCGGAAATGATCGAGCCCTATCTCTATCCCGAACAGGGGCCCGACCTCGGCGAGCGATTGGCAAAGGCGGTGCTGAGCCGTCTGGAGCGGTCGGCCTAGCTGCTCTCGCTATCACGGGCAGATGCGGCGTTTCCTTCCATGCGATAGAAGACACGTGTCTCGCAGCCGGTGATCGCCTGCCCTTCCTGCTTGCTCGACCGCTCTATCATCCGCTTCGCCGCTTCGCCGAAATCGTCGATCGGTTCGGCGCGCAGGATGCGGACATTGCCGATCTCGCCCCAAGGCGCGACATCGTAGGCGATATCGGCCCATCCCTCGATCGAACGCGAGCGGTAGGCTTCGCGAAAAACGAGCTGTGGGGCGCGGTCCCATTCCAGGGCTTCGCAGGGATCGGACCAATCGGCCCCGCGCGGCGGCGCGGGCGGTGCAGGCAAGACCGCCGCATTGCGCCAATACCGATAGCTGCAATTATGCCGCATCGGACCTTCGTTGAAACGGCTGGTCTCAACCGCCTCTTCCGCCGCCCCATCGAGCGGTTCGTTGCCGGTTCCGTAAAGGTGGCGAACATTAGACGTTTCACCCGAAGGCTTCACGTCGAACCCGATCGCCGTCCAGTCGCGAACACCGGGCGTCGCGGGGATCTGGTCGAAATTCGGATAGGCCCGCAGGATCGGCTGCGTGCCCGCGCGGCACTCGTCGTCGGCATGAAGCCGATCGTAAGCTTCCCTCGAAAGGCGCGGGGTCTGGCCGGTCATGACGTAGGATACCAGCTCGACCGGCTCCGCCTCTTCTATCGGGCGCATCACGGGCCGATAGGTAATGGAGCATCCATCAAGCGCGGCATTGGCCGCGAACCGGCTCGACACCATTGCGGCGGCGCCGGAGCCATGATTGGAATGCGAGGGCGACGTCCGCGTGATCGAGACAGGCCGCCCCGTCGCGTCGATGGCGAAATCGAAACTCATCGCCGGCGGCTCCGACCCGCGCCCGGACCACAGCGTATTGTAGGGCCTGCGTCCCTCAACGACCGAGGCGACCTCGCCATTTTCACAGCGGACCGGACCGGGCATCCAGCTGACCAATCTCTGGCCCGACAAACCGTGCGACGAGGAAGCGATCGGTACTCCGACCGTGGCCACGGGCGGTTCCGGCGGGATCGCCGATGCGGCGGATCCGAGCAAAGCCGACAAAAGTCCGATCATCTCCGCATATCCTCGTTTTTACTGCCGGATCGGCTCGCCTAGCCCTTCCACTCGCGCCGTTCCTCGGCGGCTTTCAGCACTTCGTAGGCGACCTGCAATTTCTGGAATTCCTGCGCCGCTTCGGCATCGTTGGGCTTCACGTCGGGATGGACAGTTTTCGCCTTTTCGCGCCAGGCTTTCTTGATCGCGGGGAAGTCGGCATCGCTCTCGAGGCCGAGCGCATCCAGTGCGCGCATCTCGTCCTGGGTGCGCGACCCATCGCCGCTGCCGCCCCAGCCATAATGCTGCGCTTCGGCATAGCCTGCATTTTCCGCCTGCTCGGCCTTGGCGCGTGCAGCCTTCTCGGCCTTGTCGAGGCCTTCGAAATAATCCCATTTCTGATTGTATTCGGCGGCATGGCGCTGGCAGAAATACCAGCGATCGCGGCTGTTAGGCGCCTTGGGCGCGGGGCAATCGCCCACTTCCTCGCAGCCATGGCGATCGCACAATTTGACGTTCGCCGCCGCGCGTTCGCTTTCATAGCCGCGCCAGCGGGGAAAGCCCCAATCGTTGGAACGACGGGGCTTAGGCATCGAAATGAGTCACTTTGAAATCGGGCATCGCCAGTAATCTAGGCTCTCGCGCCCGCAATGCCAATGTCGCAGAGGCGAGAGAGCGTCCTGTAACAGGAACGCTCCCCCGCCCCGCAATCGGATCAGTTGATCACGACGCTCGCAGCGCGGCGGTTCTGCGCCCAGGCGCTTTCATTGCTGCCGAGCGCAACCGGGCGTTCCTTGCCGTAGCTGACGGTGCGGATGCGTGTCGCCGGAATGCCGAGGCTGACGAGATAATTCTTCGCCGCATTCGCACGCCGCTCACCCAGAGCCAGGTTGTATTCGCGCGTGCCGCGCTCGTCCGCATGGCCTTCAACGGTGAAGGTGATCTGCGGATACTGGCTGAAATACTGCGCCTGGACCTGAAGGCGGCGCGTGTCCTCCGCATCGATATTGTAGCGATCGGTGTCGAAATAGACGACCGTGTTCGCCGCGCCGATAGTCTCCGTGAAATGGCGCTGCGTGCCGGGAGCGGCCACGCCCGGTCCGGTCGGCGTCGTCGCGCCGGTATCGGGCGTGGTCTGCTGCGGTGGCGGCGGCAGCTCTTCGGGCGGCTGCTTCTTGCAGGCGGCGAGCGCGAGCGCGCTGGCGAGGCAGACGGTGGCGGTCAGGCGGGTGTTCATAGCGGCCGATCCTTTTCGACTGTTCCAAAACCGGTGTGCGACCCGGCAGATGCAATACTCAAACCAATGATCCTAAGGCAGGATCGGTCCCCAGGCGGGGTCCGATCCGTCGACCGGCGTCGGCAACTGGCGCTCGTTCTCGCCCGTCAGATCGACCTGCCACAACCCGGTGTTGCCCGAATTGCGCTCGGTGCGGAAAAACTGGACGATGCGGCCATTGGGCGACCAGGTGGGCGCTTCGTCCTGCCATCCGCTGGTCAGGCGGCGCGCATTCCCGCCGCTCGGCGTCATCACATAGATGTTGAAATTGCTGGCATTGGTGAAAGCGATCTGGTCGCCGCGCGGGCTCCATTCGGGCGTCGCGCAGCGCGATCCGCCGAAGCTGATCCGGCGCTGGTTCGTGCCGTCGGCATTCATGACATAGCATTGCTGATTGCCCGACCGGTCGCTTTCGAACACGATCTGGCGGCCATCGGGCGAGAAGGATCCACCGATATCGATCCCCGGCGCGTCGGTCAGCCGCGTACTCTGGCCGCCTGTCACGGGCACGCGATAGATGTCGGTATTGCCGCCCACGGCCATAGAATAGAGGATGTAGCGCCCGTCCGGGCTCCAGCGCGGGGCGAAGGTGGGATTGGCGCTTTCGGTCACCAGCGTCTGGCTGCCCGTGCCCACGTCGTAGACGTAGATGCGCGGATTGCCGTCGACATAGCTCAGATAGACGAGCTGGCGATAATCGGGGGAATAGCGCGGGGTCAGCGCAGTCGAACGCCCGGTGGTGATGAAGCGATGGTTCGCCCCGTCGCTGTCCATAATGGCGAGCCGCTTGGTGCGGTTATCCTTGGGGCCGGTTTCAGCGATGTAAGCGATGCGGCTGTCGAAAAACGGGCTTTCCCCGGTCAGACGCGAATAGACGAGATCGGCGCATTTGTGCGCGGCGCGGCGCCAGTCGGCGGCCGGAACCACCCAGCCTTCGCGCACCAGCTCGTCACGCAGAGCCATGTCGTAGAGATAGCAGCCGACCGTCAGCCTGCCGTCGCTGCGCCCGCGCACATAGCCATGCACCAACATTTCGGCGCGGCGATTGTCCCACGTGGCCCAGGCAGGCGCAGTGATTTCGGCATAGCTGGGCGTCGGGAGCGAATCCGGGCCGGTCGGCTTGAACAGGCCGTTATTGCGCAGGTCCGATGTGATGACGCGCGCCAGCTCGATCCCGAGCGCGGACGTGCCCGACTGGTTGGCGGGCGTCGGCACGTTGCGGTCGGTCGCGAAGGCGGGAATGGCGATGCCGAGATCGTCGAGCCGACCTTCGTAGCTGACCGAGACATTGAGGCCTTCACCCTCGTCAACGGTCTCGATCACCCCACCTTCGGGAGGCGCTTCACCCAAATCCTGATTCTGGGCGCTGAGCGGGGTGGCGATGAGCGCTGCGGTGGCCAGCAGCGGGGCGAGAATACGCGAAATCATTGGGCGAGCCTCCAGTCGAGGTTTGCGGTGATGGTCTTCCAGGCCTCGTAATATTCTTCCGGCAGGTCGAACGGCGCGGCCAGTTGCACGGCGCGGATCGCCTGTTCGGCATGGCGGTCGGCCTGGGCGCGGTTGGTGTCGTTGACGCCGGTCTGACGCGCCACGGTGGGGCGCCCGCGTAATTTGCCGTCCGTGTCGAGCTGGAAGCGCACATAGGTGACGATCTTCTCGACCTCCGGGCCGTTCGGCGGCTGCCAGTGCGGCTTGATCTGGCGCGCGACGGCGGACGCGATCGAGGCCTTGGCGCTTGCCCCGATCTGCGAGGCGGGCGTGCGGGTTTCGGTGCTGGTGGCGCTGTCGCCTGCTCCGGCGAGGAAATTGTCGCCGATGCGCGAAGCGCCTCCGGTCCGGGCAGCGGGTTGCGCCGGGCGTTCGGCAGTGCGGGTAGGCGCCTCGGCACGGCGCGACGGGGCAGGCGCAGGTGCGGGCGTGCGCGCACGTTCCGTCCGGCGGGGCGTGGGGCGCTCTGCCGCACGCGGTGCCGGGCGTTCCACTGGACGGGTTACGGGCCGCTCGACCGGTCTTTCGACGGGCCGTTCCACCGGTCGCTCGATCGGTAGTGGGAGGATCTCGGACGGTGGCGCGGGTGTGTCGCTCAGGACGGGCGCCGTCGACGCGGCGCTCTCGCTGACCGGATCGGGCGCGGTCGACGTCAGGCCGACCTCGTCCGTCAGATTGACCGTCATCCGCTCGATCGGCTGCACGCTCTCACGCTTCGTCGGCTGAAGCAGGAGCACGATCAGCAGCAGGACATGCAGTGCGATGGCCACGAACAGGCCGACGCGCTCTTCCCCTACAAGACCCGTTCTCTCCATCATCACGCGGCTATGGCGCGTCCGATGAACGACCGGTGACCAGCGAGATGCGGTTAAGCCCCGCGCGGTTCAGTTCGCCCATGATCGCCATAACGCGGCCGTAATCGAGCGCACGATCGGCGCGCAGCACGACATCGGGACCGTCTGCGCTCTGGTCAATTCCTTCGAGCGCCTCGGCGAAGCCGCCGGCAGGCACGGGCGTATCGTCGATAAAGGCGTTGCCCTCAGCATCCAGGCTGATCGTGATCGACTGCGCCTCGTTATCCATGGCGTTGGCGCGGCTGTCGGGAAGGTCGAGCGGGACGCCCGAATTCAGCAGCGGCGCGGTCACCATGAAGATGATCAGCAGCACCAGCATCACGTCGACGAAGGGCGTGACGTTGATCTCCGCCATGGGCGCGCGCCGCGAGCCGCCGCGCCGCCTCCGGCTGGAGGACGAGCCGAGCGACATCGCCATTATTTAAGCTCCAGTTGGCGGCTGAAGCTGGAGTGCAGGCGGTCGGAAAAGCGCGTCAGCCGCGCTTCGTAGCGATTCACCGAATGGCTGAAGCGGTTATAGGCGATCACCGCCGGGATGGCGGCGAAGAGCCCGATCGCGGTGGCGAAGAGCGCTTCGGAAATACCCGGCGCCACCACGGCCAGCGAGGAGTTTTCCTGCGCGCCGATCTGGAAGAAGCTGTTCATGATGCCCCAGACCGTCCCGAACAGGCCCACGAAGGGCGCGACCGACCCGACCGTGGCGAGGAAGTTCAGCCGGTCCGCCAGAATGTCCGCCTCGTTCGCGACCTGGCTTTCCATCGCCGAGGCAAGCCGCTGCCGCACGCCGTCGCGATCCTTTACGCCGTCGCGCGTCGAACGGCGCCATTCGGCGACGCCCGCATTGGCGACGCGTGCGGGCGGCAGATCCTTGCGCCCGCGTTCGGACATGAAGCGGTCGAAATTCTCCGCCTGCCAGAAATCCTCCTCGTAGGATTTGGTCTGCCCATTCAGCCGCCCCATCCTGAGGCCGAAGCCGACGATGATCATCCACACCCAGATGCTGGCGAGCAGCAGCCCGGCCATAACGAGCTGGACGACGATATCGGCGTCAAGAAACAGTTCCACCGGATCGAGCCGGGTCGGCCCTGCGGCAGCAAGAAGGGAAATAGTGGTCATTTACGGTCCTGAGTTTTCCATAAAACGGGCAAAGGCGTCGCGCCATTCTTCGGGCTGGCGGCGCGGGCGGCCATCGGGCGCGACGAAGCCGACCCGCAATTCCGCTTCCGCCAGCACTTCGTCGCCGCGGCGCGCAGTCTGGTGCATCCGGCAGCTCGCCGCGCGCATTTCGGTGCAGCGCGTTTCGATCATGACGTCATCGTCGAGCTTAGCGGGGCGCAGATATTTCAGACGCACTTCGGAAACGGCGTAGGCCCCCACCCCCGCCTCGATCGCGGCGCGCTGGTCGATATCAAGGCGCCGCAACAGGTCCGACCGAGCCCGTTCGAACCAGCGCAGGTAATTGGCATGGTAGGTGATGCCCGAAAGATCCGTATCCTCGTAATAGACGCGCACCGCATAGAAATGCGACGCGCCGTCTATCGTGCCATCGGGAAAGGAAGGTCGAGCCATTGCGGCGCGTTAGCCGAGACCGGACTCCCCCGGCAATCGAAACCGACGAAGCGTTGGTGCGGGACGACGGGCTCCCGAAACGAAGGGCCTAGCGCCGTGCGATCATCGGCCCCAGCGGTTCGCCGCCGAAAAGGTGGACGTGGAGATGCGGCACTTCCTGCCCGCCATGCGCCCCGATATTCGCAAGCAGGCGATAGCCCGGCTCGACCAGCCCCTTCTGCCGCGCCACCGTGCCCACGGCGCGGACGAAGCCCGCGATTTCTTCGTCGGAAGCGCGGGCCGAAAAATCGTCCCAGCTGACATAGCGCCCCTTGGGCACGATCAGCGTATGGATTTCGGCCTGCGCGTTGATATCCTCGAAAGCGTAGGCCCAATCGTCCTCATAGGCCTTGGTCGAAGGGATCTCGCCGCGCAGGATCTTGGCGAAGACATTGTCGTCGTCATAGGGCTGGGTCGCATTGATCGGCATCAACGGCTCCTGTTCGCTTTTTCCTCGAGCCCGGAAACGCCTTCGCGGCGATCGAGTTCGGCCATCACTTCGGTCAAGGTCACGTTCTTTTCCGCCAGCATGACCAGCAGGTGGAACAGCACGTCGGCCGCTTCACCGACCAGTTCCTCGCGGTCTTGCGCCAACGCGGCGACGACCGCCTCGACCGCTTCCTCGCCGAATTTGCGCGCGATCACCGGCAGGCCGCGCGCCGCGAGGCTGGCGACATAGCTGGTGTCGGGGTCCGCACGGCGGCGGTCGGCGATCGTGGCTTCTAGGCGAGCGAGAGTTTCCATGGCCGCGCATCCATGCGGCGCGATGGTTTCGAAATCAACATCGCGCGCGGATGTCGCCTCAATCCTCGCTCGGCGTGCCCGAGCGGATACCGATCAGGCGCCCGGCCACCAGCGCACCGCAAGCTGTCAGGAACACGGCAAGCGCGCTCGGCTCGCCGACGGCATGCGACATGGCATGCACGAACGGCAAGTCCGCGACCTGGGAAGCGAAAGCGGCAAGGTGATTCGTCATGGGCGGCCTTTAACATAGGACATCGGGCACAAGCGCATCGCGCACGCGCTGTCCCTTGGAGAGACGGCTTCGGTAGGCTGTTTGCGGCCCCTAGACGCGCACCGGCAGGCCCGCGGCGCGCAGGGCATCGTGCGCCTCGGCAATCGAATGCTGGCCGAAATGGAAGATCGAAGCGGCGAGCACGGCGCTCGCATGCCCCTCGGTCACCCCTTTGACGAGATGATCGAGCGTGCCGACGCCGCCGCTGGCGATCACCGGTACGCGCACGGCATCGGCGATGGTACGCGTCAGAGCGAGGTCGTAGCCCGCTTTCGTCCCGTCGCCGTCCATGGAGGTCACCAGCAATTCGCCCGCGCCCAGTTCGGCGAGCCGCACGGCGTGTTCGACCGCATCGATCCCGGTCGCGCGGCGCCCGCCATGGGTGAAGATCTCCCACCCATCTCCCGACCGGCGGGCATCCACGCTCGCCACGACGCACTGGCTGCCGAAACGCTGGGCGATCTCGGCGACCAGTTCGGGCCGTTCGACCGCCGCGCTGTTGACAGCGACCTTGTCCGCGCCTGCCAGCAGCAGCGCGCGCGCATCCTCGGCGCTGCGCACGCCGCCACCCACGGTCAGCGGCATGAAGCAGACCGCGGCAGTGCGCCGGACGATGTCGAGCAGCGTCCCGCGCCCTTCGTGGCTGGCGGAAATATCGAGGAAGCACAATTCGTCGGCGCCCGCCGCATCGTAGGCCTGCGCCTGCTCGACCGGGTCGCCCGCATCCTTCAAGTCGACGAAATTGACGCCCTTGACCACGCGGCCATTCGCCACGTCGAGGCAGGGGATCACGCGGACGCGGACGGTCATCGGCCCGTCACCCGCGTCCTGCCTCTCGCCGGGCCATCGCCAGCGCCGCTCCTAGATCCAGCCGCCCGTCATACAGCGCCCGCCCGGTGATTACGCCCTCGATCCCCTCGTGAGCGTGCAACGACAGGACATGGATATCGTCCAGCCCCTTCACTCCGCCGCTTGCGATCACCGGCATATCGGTGCGGCGCGCAAGGTCGAGCGTGGCGTCGATATTGCAGCCCTTCAGCAGCCCGTCGCGCCCGATATCGGTGAACAGCAGCGAGGCGACCCCCGCATCCTCGAACCGGCGGGCCATGTCATGGACGGGCACGTCGGACACTTCCGCCCAGCCCTCGGTCGCCACCATCCCGTCGCGCGCATCGACTGCGACGACGATGCCGTTCTCCCATTCCTTTGCCATGTCCTTGACGAATTGCGGGTCTTTCAGGGCCGCCGATCCGATCACCAGTCGCGATACGCCAAGCGCGAACCAGCCCTCGACATCGGCGGGTTTGCGAATGCCTCCGCCCAATTGGACATGGCCGGGAAACGCCTCGACGATCCGCTCCACCGCCGCGCGATTGCGGCTCTCGCCCGCGAAGGCTCCGTCGAGATCGACCACATGCAAGTGCCCGGCTCCCGCCTCGGCAAACAGCAGCGCCTGCGCGGCGGGATCGTCGCCATAGACGGTCGCGCGATCCATATCGCCTTCGGCGAGGCGCACCACCTGGCCGTTCTTCAGATCGATGGCAGGAAAGACGATCATCGGGTCAGGGCCGCCATGCGAGAAACCTTTCGAGCAATGCCAGCCCGTAGGCCTGGCTCTTTTCGGGATGGAACTGGACGCCGAGCAGATTGTCCCGCCCGACCGCCGCGACGAGACCGCCGCCATGATCGGTCATGGCGATCACGTCGCGCCCGTTATCCGCGTGGAAATGGTAGGAATGGAGGAAATAGGCCTCGCCCGTCTCGATCACCGGATCGTTTTGGGCATGCGGGGTCAGCGCAACGTCGTTCCAGCCCATATGCGGCACCTTTACGCTTGCATCGATCGGTTCGATCGCGCGCACTTCGCCCGCGATCCAGTCGAGGCCGGGCGTGGTCCCATGTTCGAGCCCGCGCGTCGCGAGCAATTGCATGCCGACACAGATTCCCAGGAACGGCGCGCCGCCGACCCGGACCCGCTCCGTCATCGCCTCGACAGCGCCAGTCTGCGCCCGCAATCCCTCCGCGCAGGCCCTGAACGAACCGACGCCGGGAAGAACGATCCGGTCGGCGCTGCGCAAAACGTCCGGATCGGCGGTGACGGTCACCTCCGCCCCGACCTTGCGCAGCGCATTCTCGACCGAATGGAGATTGCCCGCGCCGTAATCGACGAGCGCGACGCTTTCAGCCATTTTTCGTCTCCGCACGCCCCTCCGGGCGCGCGAAATCCTCGCGCCTTCCGGCGCTGCGGGCGGCCCTGCAGGTGGCCTTCGGCCAGCTGCGTCTTAGACTGCGCTTCCGGCCTTGCGGCTGCTGCGCAGCCGATGTCTGGAAATTACCCACCGAGCTGGCCCTTCGTGCTCGGAATCGCGCCGCCTTTGCGCGGATCGATTTCGACCGCCTGGCGCATGGCGCGCGCGAAGCCCTTGTACATCGCTTCGCAGATATGGTGATTGTTGCTGCCGTAGATCAACTCGCAATGCAGCGTGATGCCTGCCGTCTGCGCGACCGAGTGGAACCAGTGTTCGATCAGCTCGGTATCCCACTCGCCCAGTTTGGTCTGGGTGAAACCGGCTTTCCAGACCAGCCACGGACGGCCCGAAATATCGAGCGCCACGCGCGCCAGCGTCTCGTCCATGGGCGAATAGGCCGTGCCGTACCGCGCGATCCCACCCTTGTCGCCCAGTGCCTGACTGAGCGCCTGGCCCAGCGCCAGCGCGCTGTCCTCGGTCGTATGGTGCTGGTCGACATGGAGATCGCCATCCACTTTCAACGTCACGTCGATCAGCGAATGGCGGCTGAACTGTTCGACCATATGGTCGAGAAAGCCGATCCCCGTCGCGATGTCGTAACTGCCCGTCCCGTCGAGATCGACCTCGACGAGGATTTTCGTTTCCGCGGTGTTCCGCTCTATCCGGCCGGTGCGCATGGGGCGCGCTATAGAAGCTGTGCACGGCTTCGCAAGCATTCCGGCTTGACCGGCGCGCGAGGCCGCTCCACCTAGCGGGCCATGAGCGACGAAACGCCCGACAGCCTGATCCCCTATGACGCCATCGTGCAGGAAGCCCTGCGCGCCGTGGTCGGCCGCGTCCTCGGCGAAATCGTCGCCGGGGGCAGCGAATTGCCCGGGGCCCACCACTTCTACATCACGTTCAAGACGCATGCTGCGGGTGTCAGCGTTCCGCCGTCCCTGCGCGAACGTTTCCCCGACGAGATGACGATCGTGCTCCAGAACAAGTTCTGGGATCTGAAGGTGGAAGAGGACCATTTCAGCGTGGGCCTCAGCTTCAACCAGATTCCCGCCGAACTGGTGATTCCCTATGCCGCGATCACCCAATTTGTGGATCCGGCAGTCGATTTCGGCCTGCAGTTCCAGGCGACGGTCGAGGATATGGACCCGACCGAGACCGAAGATCCGGAAAACGATGGCGCGGAACAGGGCGATGCGCCGCTCGTTGAGAAAAGCGAAGACGGATCGAACGTCGTCACGGTCGATTTCGGCCGCAAGAAATAGGCGCACCATCGCTGCGCCGGACAGGGGCAGTACTATGGTAAAACACGTCAGCACTTACGGCGCGAGAGCAGTTGCGAAGGCGCGGACCAAAACGCCGGGCCGGACCGACGGCATGCCCGGCCCGACCGACAATCCCGCAACCAATCTCATGATGGCCGACGTGGTGATCCGCGCCGGGTCCTATGTCGCCCGCCGCGCGATCGAAAAAGGCATCCTGCGGGGCCGCTACGGCAAGGATGTCGCGAAGAATATCGTGCAGAACAAGACGCTGGGCCAGTCGCTCGTCAGCTTCGGCCTCGCCAAGCTCGCGACGAAGAACCTGCCCGGCGCGATGATCGTGGGCGGCGGAGCGCTGGTCAAAACCCTTTACGATCGCCGCAAGAGCCGTGGCGGACAGCGCCGCGAAGGCGATCGTGAACTGATCGAACAGGCGCGCGGCGAGGACTGATAGCCGGCAGGCGTGTCACCCGATCGATAGGCTGCGGACTTGATTCGCAGGCACGGGCCGTCCCATAGGCTCGCATGGCCGAATCTTCTCCCACCCCCTCGTCCGACGCCGACACCAATCTCCATCGCCGTGGCTTGATGTTTATCCTGTCCTCCCCAAGCGGGGCGGGCAAGACGACGATCAGCCGCATGCTGCTGGACGCGGATGAGGAAATCCGCCTTTCGGTCAGCGTGACGACGCGCCGTCCACGCCCCGGCGAGATCGAGGGCGTCCACTACCACTTCGTCAGCGATGCCGAATTCGACGCGATGATCGAAGAGGACGATTTCTACGAATGGGCCCCCGTCTTCGGTAACCGCTATGGCACGCCCAAGGGCAGGATTCGCAACGCGCTGAAGGACGGGCAGGATTTCCTGTTCGACATCGACTGGCAGGGCACCCAGCAGCTTTATCAGAAAGACCAGCAGGATGTGGTGCGCGTCTTCATCCTTCCCCCCAGCATCGCCGAACTGCGCAGTCGGCTGGAAGGCCGCGCGACGGATGATGCCGATACGATCGACGCGCGCATGGACCGCGCGCGCAGCGAAATCAGCCACTGGGACGCCTACGACTATGTCGTCATCAATGACGATGTCGAAGCCTGCTTCGCCAAGGTGCGCGAAATCCTCCATGCCGAGCGGATGAAGCGCCAGCGGCAGACCGGCCTCATCCCCTTCGTGCGCGAATTGATGAGCTGATCCGGTGGCGGAGGGGGTCCAAGATCTGACCGAGCGCGAAAGGGAGGTTTTGCGCCTCCTCCTCGCAGGCCACACTGCCAAGTCCGCCGCGTCCGAGCTCGACCTGTCGGTCCACACGATCAACGATTACCTGCGCGAAGCCCGCAAGAAATTAGGGGTGTCGAGCAGCCGGGAGGCCGCACGAATCTTGGGGGACGAGGAGAGCGCCGCCCCCCAAAAAACCGCACCCGAACAAACCGGGATGGGCGGTTCCGCACCGCTCGGCGATCATGCGAAGCCATCAGCAACCCCGGGGCCGCGATCCTATCGCCCCTGGATCATAGGAGCTTTCGCAATGCTAGCCGCCCTTATCGCCGCAACTCTCGCTTTTACCGCCGGTACCCCGTCCGATCCCATCGCGCCCGGTCAGGTCGCCTCCGAAAAGGGAGAAGAGACAATGGAAAACCTCGTTCAGGAAAACGCCGTCGCCACCGAAGCCGCCCGCAATTGGGTGCGCCTGATCGATGCGGGCGAATATACCGAAAGCTGGTCGGAAGCGGGATCGATGTTCAAACAGGCCGTGACCGCCGATGGCTGGGCGGCGCAGGTCGCACCGATCCGCGAACCGCTCGGGTCGCTCGTCAGCCGGACGGAAAAATCGATCGAAGCCCGTACCGACCTGCCCGGCGCGCCGGCCGGCGATTATCGCATGATTTCTTTCGATACCGCCTATTCCGCCTCGCCCGAGCGCGTCGAGACTGTGGTGATGCACAAGGAAAACGGCCGCTGGAGCGTGGTGGGCTATTTCATCCGCTGAGGCTTTCCTCCGATACGAGAATGCGGGCCGCGGACATTCCGTCTGCGGCTCGCAGTGCTTATGGAGCCCACCTGCCCTGGGAATCCGGCCCCGCCTCGTGGCAAGTACCCAGCGGATTAAAACTTGGTAGGAACCCCCTTGGTCCGGCCCGATGCGCCCATCCCGTTTGCGCGTGTCGCGATTCGAACCTAGGCTTGCGCCGATGATCGACGCAGCCACAGCCTCTGTCTTCGAAACGCTCACTGCGAAGCAACGCCAGGCCATGGCGCTTGCTGCCGATGGCCTCACGTCCAAGGAAATCGCCCGCGAACTCGATATCTCGCCGCATTCGGTCGACAAGCGCATCGATGCGGTGCGAGGTCGGCTCGACGCCCGGCCGCGCAGCCAGATCGTGCGCGACTACCGCGCATGGAGCGATCGGACCGGTGAACCGATCACCGGTGATCGATCCCCCCTCACCCACCCCTCTCCCGACACGGCATCACTGGAACCGCAGCCGGAGGGCGAAACGCTCCCGTTCGACGACGCTCTCATCTTCGAGCGGACTTCCGAATGGGATCGCCAGACCGGATGGCTGCACCGGGGTGTCAAACCTTCCGATCTGGGTGTTGGCGGACGTTTACTGTTCGTCGTGGCCGGAGCGTTCCTGGTGGCGGCGGCTTTCGTGCTGGTCGCTGCTTCGGGCAATGTTCTGATCGATCTGCTCAGTTAGGCTGGCCTGCTCCCCGGCGCTTCAACCGCCTTTGGGAGACCCAGCATGCTCGATAGCCATTCCGCCACCGCACGCCTCGTGCGCCAGATGAAATCGACCGAAAGCGCCGTTTCGAACGCGCTGATCGAAGCGCTCGGCCTGATGCACACCGCCGCCATCGCGCAGCGCGATGTGGCCGCACCCGTAGCCAAGACGCAGGCCGCGATGCAGCGGATGAGCAAGATGGTCGAAGGCCTCGTGTCCGCCCAGGGCGATACGCTGCGCGTCCATGGACAGCTGCGTGACGTGTCGCGTGTGGTGAACGCACCCGACGAACCGACTTGCCCCGACCAGGAAATCTTTACGACCGCGAGCGCGTCGCAAGTCGCCTGATTGCTTTCGGCGGCGGGATCATCCAGCGTTCCGAGATGGTACGATTTGCTATCCAAGTGACCATTGTGTTCCTCGTCGTCTTTTTTGCCCTGAAAAAGGGAGGGAGACCTGAGCGCCATGTTGCCATCGTACTTTTTGGAATGTTGGCCGCCGTCATCGGCCAAGCGCTCATCCGAGGGCACTGGACCCAATATGACGGTATTCCATGGTTCCGAGTTGCGATCGATGTCGTGGCATTCGCAATCGTTCTCGCGATCGCTCTTCGCGCCGATCGATGGTGGCCTCTATGGGTAGGGTCCGTTCTGCTCCTTTCCGTTCTCGCCCATCTGCTGCGGATCGTCCACGCGGAGATACCGCCTCTCGTTTACGCAATTATGGAGCGATGGCCCTTTATGATCGCGACGGTTATTACGGGTCTGGGAACGTACTTGCACGCCCGCAGGGAACGGATCGCCTCGCCGAATTGATCTTTCGGCTTCGGGGCAAGCATCCCGATCCCGCTTCCGCTGCGCGCAAGCTGCTTGCTCCCTACGGATCGGTGAGCGCTTTGCGGCCCGATACGGGCCAACCACCGGACGGTGGCGGCGCGACGGCGGATGGCTGGGCCGCAGCGACGGTTCGCGCCCGCACTCTCCTTCGCCGCAGTCGCAAGCAGGCACCCATTTCGAGGAGACGACCTATGACCGGGATTTCTATACCCGATGGGCTGCTGCTGGCCATGCGCGACATGCACACCGAACGGATGGTCGCCATCTTCGCCGATACCCACGGTCGCATGCTGGCGCACGAATTGGTGGCGGAAGGGAATCACACCGGCCTGCGCCTGTCGCTGCGGCAGATTTTCACCAAGGCGCTATCCCGCGATGCGCGGCGGATGGTGCTGGCGCACAACCATCCGTCCGGCTCGGCCGAGCCGAGCGACAGCGATATCGCCAGCACCAGACGGTTGAACCAGTTCGCCGCCAGCCTGGGGATCGCGCTGGAGGATCATTTGATCATCGGCAAGGACGCCATCACCAGCATGCGGGCGCGCAAGTTTATCGTCTGAATGAAACGGGCCGGGATCGTCCCGGCCCGTTGCAGTTCTCGATCAGCGTCCGGCAGCCGGATCCGCGAAATGGGTCGGCAGATGGGCGTTGACGATGCCGCCATCCACGGTGACCGTTTCGCCGATCGTGTAGTCGCCCGCCCGGCTGGCGAGGTAGACCGCGGTGCCGCCCATATCGAACTTGTCGCCCACGCGCTTGTTCGGAATGCGCTTGGCGCTTTCCTCTTCCATGTCGCGCGCGACCTTGTTCATGTTCGACGGGAAGGCGCCGGGAGCAAGGCTGGTCACGTAGATGTGATCGTCCACCAAACGCGCGGCCATGCGCCGGGTCAGATGGATCAGCGCGGCCTTCGAAGCCTGGTAGCTGTAGGTTTCCCACGGATTGACGCGCTGCCCATCGACCGAGGTGATGTTGATGACCTTGGCTGGCCGATCCGCGCTGGCGGCGGCGGTGAGGAGCGTGTGAAGCTTTTGGGTCAGGAAGAACGGCGTCTTGACGTTCAGGTCCATCACCTTGTCCCAGCCCGCTTCGGGGAAATCGGTATAGTCCGCACCCCAGGCGGCCCCGGCATTGTTGACGAGGATATCGAGCTTGTCTTCCTTGCCGGACAGCTCGGAAACCAGTTCCTCAATGCCTTCCATGGTCGAGATGTCGCCCTGGATCGGGACGACCCGGTCGCCCAGTTCCTCGGCCGTTTCATGCAATTCGCCGCCCTTGCGCGCGGTGATGTAGACGCGGTCGATACCGGCGGCGAGGAAGCCTTCGACGATCATGCGGCCGATCCCGCGGCTCCCGCCGGTCACGAGCGCGACGCGCCCCTTGAGGCTGAATAGGTCTTCGAGGGTCATGTCTTGTCTCCTTGCCCCGTCGGGCGGGGCCTGTCTCTTAGTATCCGCTCAGTTCCGCCACGCGGTTGGCGTGGTAATACTGGTCGCCGAGGAACTCCTGCAGCGCGCGGTCGCGCTTCATATAAAGGCCGATATCGTATTCGTCGGTCATGCCGATGCCGCCATGCATCTGCACGCCTTCGCGCACTGCGAGGCCTGCCGCCTTTGCCACCTTGGCCTTGGCGACGCTGGCCATCAGCTCGGCCTTTTCGCTGTCGCCGTCGAGCAGCTGCGCCGCCTTGATCGTCACCGCGCGGGCGATTTCGACTTCGGAATAGAGATGCGCGGCCCGGTGCTGAAGCGCCTGGAACTCGCCGATCAATTTGCCGAACTGCTTGCGCTGCTTCAGATAATCGACGGTCATGTCCATCGCCCCGCGCGCCACGCCGACGCCTTCGGCAGCCGCGCCGACGCGACCGGCGGTGAGCATGGCGTTCAGGACCGAACGCCCGCCATCGACCTCGCCGATCACCGCATCGCCATCCAGTTCGACACCATCGAACGTGATGTGGCTCGCCATCGAGCTGTCGACCAGACGCACGCTGTCATGGCTCATGCCGCTGGCGTCCTGCGGAACGGCAAACAGCGTCACGCCGTCTTCGTCGCTATCGTTGCCGGACGTGCGGGCGGCGACTACGATCATCTCGGCGCTGGCGCCATAGACCACGAAATCCTTCTTGCCCGACAGGCGGAACCCGTTGCCCGATTTTTCGGCCTTGCAGGCGATCCGTTCGGGGCGGTGCTTGGCCCCTTCGTCGATGGCGACGGCATAGACCTTTTCGCCAGCGACCATGTCGGGCAGCCAGCGGGTTTTGACGTCGGCGCTACCGTGTTGCAGTGCCGTTGCAGCGAGTACGGAAGAGGACAGGAAGGGCGACGGCGTCAGATTGCGGCCGATCTCTTCAAGCACGATGCCGGCTTCGACATGGCCCATGTCGAGCCCGCCGTAATCTTCGCCCACCAGAATGCCGGTAAAGCCCATTTCGGCGAACTGCTTCCACAATTCGTGGCCGAAACCGTCCTTGCAATTGCGATCGCGCCAGTGGCGCAGCTGTTTCTGAATGCCGCCCTGTTCGGCCATGAACTGTTCGGCGGTTTCGGCGAGCATCGCCTGATCTTCGTCGTGATAAAGGGGCATAATTCAGCCTTTTATATCGTCATCCCGGTGCAGGCCGGGATCGGGTGCGGGCATGTCGGACGATGCCGACAACGCCCCGGCTTTCGCCGGGGCGGCGCGATTGGAAAGAAGTCTCAGGCCCCCGGCAGGTCGAGGATGCGCTTCGAAATGACGTTCAGCATCACTTCGCTGGTGCCGCCTTCGATGCTGTTCGCCTTGGTGCGAAGCCAGCTGCGGGCAGTCTTGCCGCCGCTCGTCTCCTCGCTCTCCCATTCGAGAGCGCGGCTGCCGCCTGCCGCCATCAGCAATTCGTGACGACGCTTGTTGAGCTCGGTCCCGGCATATTTGAGCATGTTCGGCTGTGCGGGATGGCCCTTATTGACCTTGAGCTCGTCCATGAACTTCTCGCTCATCGCGGTGAAAGACAGCGCATCGACATCGAACATCGCCATCTCCGCGCGCAGCACCGGATCGAGTTCGCCCTGACGGCTGGTCGCCGCACCGAGCGAGGAGGCGCGATCGCCGCCGCCCGTCGCCGAGATCATCTCACGCTCGTGGCCGAGCAGATATTTGGCGACGTCCCAGCCGCGATTGATCTCGCCGACATAGCCGGGGATGTCCTCGCCATAGCTTTTCGGCACCTTCACATCGTCCATAAAGGTTTCGCAGAACGGGCTGTTGCCGCTGATCAGCTTGATCGGCTTGGTCGAAACGCCCTCATTCGCCATGTCGAAAAGCATGAAGGTGATGCCCTGATACTTGTTCTGCTTGTCGGTGCGGACCAGGCAGAAGATCCAGTCCGCCTCGTCGGCATAGCTGGTCCAGATCTTCTGGCCGTTGACGATCCAATGATCGCCCTTGTCTTCGCCATAGGTCTGCATCGAGACGAGGTCCGACCCGCTGCCCGGCTCGGAATAGCCCTGGCACCAGCGGATTTCGCCCCGCGCGATTTCGTTGAGGAAGCGCCGCTTCTGCCCTTCGGTCCCGAAATGGAGCAGCGCCGGGCCGAGCATCCAGATGCCGAAGCTCGACAGCGGCGGGCGTGCCCCGATGCTGGCCATTTCCTGGCGCAGGATCTTGCCTTCCGCAGGCGTCAGGCCCGCGCCGCCATATTCCTTGGGCCATTCGGGCACGGTGTAACCCTTGTCGCGACACGCTTCGAACCATGCCTTCTGCGCATCGTTTTTGAAGCTGGCGTTGCGGCCGCCCCAATAGACGTCTTCCTCGTCCCGCACGGGCTGGCGCATTTCGGGCGGGCAATTGGCTTCGAGCCAGTCGCGCACTTCGGCGCGGAAGCTTTCCGGATCGGACATTTTTGGGGCCTCTCTCTCGTTTTCGACTCTTCGTGTTGACGTAAACGTTAAGTCGATTCGCACCCCTTCCGCAAGGGCCATCGCGCCGAGCCGCCATGCCGTAGCGTCGAGCGGTTTCGATTGACGCCGGTGGCTGCAAGCCTAGGCTCGAAACCGGGAAAGAGGAGCGAGAAATGGCCACCAATGCGCGAATTCGTCGCGGTTCCGGGGTGTCGTCTTGACGGCGTTCACCACCGGCCCGCTGCCGCAGCGCCTCAAGATCGTGCATGGGTTCGGTGCGGTCGCCTTCGGCGTGAAAGATAGCGGGTTCAGTTTCTTCCTGCTGATCTTCTACAATCAGGTTCTGGGGATGAATGCGGCGCTCGTCAGTGCGGCGCTCGCCTGCGCGCTGCTGGTCGATGCGGTTATCGATCCGATCCTCGGCTATCTGTCCGATCGCACCTACACGCGCTGGGGCCGCCGCCTCCCCTGGCTCTATGCCGCCGCGTTGCCTTTGGCCTTGGCATGGGCAGTGCTCTGGAACCCGGCGACCGACGGCCCGCCCACTTTCTGGGAATTGCTCGGCATCGCGATCGTCGTGCGCGTCCTGTTGTCCGCCTGCGAGGTGCCCTCTGTCAGCCTGCTGCCCGAGATTACGCAGGATTACGACGAGCGCACCACGCTATTCCGTTATCGTTATTTGTTCGGCTGGGTCGGCGGGATCGCGATGATGTTCCTTGCCTACACGGTCTTTATGCCCGGCCCCGAAGGGATGTTGGAGCCCGGCGGCTACAGCCTGTTCGGCATCTTCGGGGCGTGTCTCATCTTTGTCTCGGTGGTCGGTTCGGCAATCGGCCAGCACCGTCTTGTCGCCCATCTGCCCGAGACAAAGCCCGCGCCCTTTGCGTTGCGGCTGGCCTTCGCCGAGATCGCAGAAGCGTTTCGAGAGCGTGCCTTCCTGATCTTCGCGGCAGGCGCGCTCGCGGCCTATGTCTCGCAGGGCATGACCTTCTCGATCAGCAATTATCTGAACCTGTTCGTATGGCAGTTCGATCGTCTGGCCCTGATCCTTTATCCCGTGGTTTTGTTCGCGAGCGTTGTGCTGATGTTCTTCATCGTCGGCCCGATGCATGCCCGCTGGGGCAAACCGAAATCGGCGGCGATCGGTATGCTGGGGTCCTTCGCATTGGGCTTCGCGCCATATGTCTTGTTCCTGCTGGGAGCATGGCCGCAGGTCGGCGGCATCGCCTCCACCGCTGGCTTCTACGCCTTTATCCTGGTCGCGAACGCGTTCGGGATCGTCGCGCTGATTTCGGCCAGTTCGATGATTGCGGAAATAGTAGAGGCCTTCGAAGAGCGAACCGGACGCCGGGCGGAAGCGACTTTTTATTCCGGCAATTGGTTCGTCCAGAAATGTGCAACCGGCGCGGGCATCCTCGTGACCGGTCAGGTCATCGCTTTGTCCGACCTGCCCAACGATGCCGTTCAGGGGGCCATCGCGAGCGACGTCATCGCGACGATGGTGCTGCTGTTCGGCGGGCTTTCGGCGGCTCTGGCGGCCATTGCGGCGTTCTGGCTGGCTCGGTTTCCGATTACGCGTGCCGAACATGAAGCGAGGCTTGCCGCGCTCGACGCTACGGCACGCGCCGATCGCGACGCACAGATCACCCCACCCTGAATATTGCGCGGCGAATAGGGGTTGGCGCGGCTATTTTGCTCTGCCAGTTTCGCGCCGCGAACCGATTGAACGAGACGAGAGAGAGGACCTTCAGACATGGATTTCGAACCCACCGAACGGCAGGCCTATTGGCGCGATCGCGTGAAAAGCTTCATCGCCGATCACATCCGCTCCGCCGTGCCGACCTATCTCGAACAGGATGCGGAAGGGGAACGCTGGAAGGTGATCCCGGTGGTCGAGGAGCTGAAGGCCAAGGCCAAGGCACAAGGCCTCTGGAACCTCTTCATGCCGCCGCGCAACGACAGCCATCATCATGTCGATGAAAGCTTCGAATTCGAAGGCCCCGGCCTCACCAATCTCGAATACGCCATGTGCGCGGAAGAAATGGGCCGCATCGGCTTCGCCAGCGAAGTCTTCAACTGCTCCGCGCCCGACACCGGCAATATGGAAGTCTTCCATCGCTATGGCACGCGCGAGCAGAAGGACCAGTGGCTGAATCCGCTGATGAATGGCGAAATCCGTTCCGCCTTCCTGATGACCGAGCCCTATACCGCCAGCTCGGACGCCACCAATATCGAGACGCGGATCGAAAAGGATGGTGACGAATACGTCATCAACGGCCGCAAATGGTGGTCCTCCGGCGTAGGCGATCCGCGCTGCAAGGTCGCGATCGTGATGGGCAAGACGGACTTTTCCGCTCAGCGCCACGCGCAGCAATCCATGATCCTGATGCCGCTCGATGCCGAAGGCGTGACGGTGCTGCGCCATCTGCCCGTGTTTGGGTATGACGATGCGCCGCACGGCCACATGGAAGTCGAACTGAAGGACGTGCGCGTGCCCGCCTCGAACATGCTGCTGGGCGAAGGGCGCGGCTTCGAGATCGCGCAGGGCCGCCTCGGCCCGGGCCGTATCCACCACTGCATGCGCACCATCGGCGTCGCCGAGGAATCGCTCGAAAAGATGTGCCGCCGTCTTCAGGAGCGCGAAGCGTTCGGCAAACCGATCTACAAGCATTCGGTTTGGGAAGAGCGCGTGGCACGCGCCCGGATCGACATCGACATGACGCGCCTCCTCTGCCTCAAGGCGGCGGACATGATGGACAAGGTCGGCAACAAGTCCGCCAAGCAGGAAATCGCGATGATCAAGGTGCAGGCGCCCAACATGGCGCTCAAGATCATCGATGATGCGATCCAGGCCCATGGCGGTGGCGGCGTGTCCAACGATTACGGGCTCGCGAACGCCTATGCCCACCAGCGCACGCTGCGCCTGGCGGACGGTCCGGACGAGGTCCACGCCCGCTCCATCGCGCGAATGGAATTCGCCAAGCACGCGCCCAATGAAGGGCCGGGGTCGAACGCGCTGCGGGGCGGCAACGCTCATTCCGCAAGCGCGGGAAGCGCCGGAGCCAGCGCAGGCATGAGCAGCGGTGACGTAGGAGCTTCGCGCTGATGGCAAAGGCCGCAATTCTCGAACAGACCGGCAGCCTCACGATCGGCGAGGTAAAACTCGCCGATCCGCTGCCGCACGAGGTCCTGATCGACACCAAGGCGTGTGGCCTGTGCCATTCGGACCTCCACTTCATCGACGGCACCTACCCCCACCCCATGCCAGCCATTCCGGGGCACGAGGCGGCGGGCGTGGTGCGCGC
Organism: Erythrobacter sp. A6_0; assembly: GCF_017744235.1. Lineage (NCBI taxonomy): Bacteria > Pseudomonadati > Pseudomonadota > Alphaproteobacteria > Sphingomonadales > Erythrobacteraceae > Erythrobacter > Erythrobacter sp. A6_0. The sequence goes on along the minus strand of NZ_JAGHQR010000001.1, from coordinate 85,157 downwards.
GGTCGGGTCCGAAGTGAAGACGGTGAAGCCGGGCGATCACGTCGTCACCTGCCTTTCCGCCTTTTGCGGCCATTGCGAATTTTGCGTCACCGGACGGATGGCGCTGTGCATGGGGGCGGATACCCGCCGCCCGCAGACCGCCGATCCCCGCATCATGCGCGCCGACGGCAGCGCCCCTGTCGCGCAGATGCTGAACCTTTCGGCCTTCTGCGAACAGATGCTGATCCACGAACACGCCTGCGTCGCCATCGACAAGGACATGCCGCTGGATCGCGCCGCCATCATCGGCTGCGCGGTGACGACGGGTGCGGGCGCGGTGTTCAACGCCTGCTCGGTCGTGCCGGGCGAAGCGGTCGCGGTCGTCGGCTGCGGCGGGGTCGGCCTTGCCGTGGTCAACGCGGCCAAAATCGCGGGCGCGGGCAAGGTGATTGCGATCGATCCGCTGAAGGAGAAACGCGATCTCGCCGAAGCGCTCGGCGCCACGCACACGGTGGACGCGATGGCGGAAGATGCGGTCGAACAGGTGATGAAGATCACCGGCGGCGGCGTCCATCACGCGATCGAGGCGGTGGGGCGCGACGCCTCGGCCAAGCTCGCGGTCAAGCTGCTGCGCCGCGGCGGCACGGCCACGATCCTCGGCATGATGCCGCTGGACTGCAAGGTCGGCCTTGGCGCGATGGATCTGCTTTCGGGCAAGAAGCTTCAGGGCGCGATCATGGGGATGAACCACTTTCCGGTCGATCTGCCCCGCCTCGTCGATTTCTACATGCGCGGCTTGCTCGATCTCGACACCATCATTGCCGAGCGTATTCCGCTGGAAGACATCAACAAAGGCTTCGATACGATGCGCGATGGCCATTCCGCCCGCAGTGTGGTGGTGTTCGACTGATGGCGGACACGGCGAACACCACGGAGGCGATCGATTTCGACAAGGAGATGGTCGGCACGGTCGCAGTGCCGGATACCGACACGCTCGACCTCGACCGGCTGACGACATGGTTCGAGACCAATGTCGAAGGCTTCGAAGGGCCGATATCCTATTCGAAGTTCAAGGGCGGCCAGTCCAATCCAACCTATCGGATCGACACCCCTAACCGCAGCTACGTCCTGCGCCGCCAGCCCTTCGGTAAATTGCTGCCGAGCGCGCATGCGGTTGACCGCGAATACAAGGCGATGTCGGCGCTGGGGCCGACGGGGTTTCCGGTGCCGAAGACCTACGGCCTTTGCGAGGATACGGACGTCATCGGATCGATGTTCTTCGTCATGGGGCTCGCCGATGGGCGGTCCCTGTGGAACGGGGCGCTCCCCGGCATCGCGAAGGAGGATCGCCGCGCGATCTATCACGCGATGATCGATACGATGGCCGATCTCCACACGACGGACCCGGCAAAGATCGGCATGGACGATTTCGGCAAACCGCAGGATTACTGCGCCCGCCAGATCGCGCGCTGGACCAAGCAGTACCGCCTGTCCGAAACCGAAACGATTCCGGAAATGGACCGGCTGATCGAATGGCTGCCCGAGACGATCCCGCCGCAGCACGAAAGCTCGGTCGTCCACGGCGATTACCGGCTCGACAATCTGATCTTCGAAAAGGACGCCAATCGCGTCCTCGCCGTGCTCGATTGGGAGCTTTCCACACTCGGCGATCCGGTCGCGGATTTCGCCTATCTCATGCTCAACTGGCACAATCCGGCGGATGGCCGCGCGGGGCTGCTCGGGCTCGACCTCGATGAGCTGGGCATCCCGTCGCAGGACGAGGCAGTCGAACGCTATGTCGCACGCACCGGCTATCCGGTCCCGCCGATGGACTGGTATTTCGCCTATAATTTGTTCCGGCTCGCCGGGATTATGCAGGGCATCAAGAAGCGCGTGATCGACGGCACGGCCAGTTCCGCGCACGCCAAGGCGATGAGCGAGCGCGTGGTCCCGCTGGTCCAGCGCGCCCACCAGTTCGCGCTGGATGCGGGGATGCCTGCCTGATCTGGACGCCGCGGCCGACTAAAAGCCGCGGCTCCACGTCACCGCCCCGCCCGCATCTGCTGGTGCCTGTGCGTAATGCCCCGGATCGGTGCGGTAATAGAGACTGGCCGAGGCCCAGCCCTTTGCCAGCGGACCGCGCCACGCGATCTCGCCCACGGTCTCACGGCCGGATGGCGCAAGCGAGAGGCGGCGCGTGGCAAAGCCGGCGGTCTCGCTTGCATAATCGTAGCTCACAGGCAGCGTCAGATCGATCCCGCCGCGCGTGACGCGCAGCGGCTGCGACACTCTGAAACCGAGCGTATCCGCATTTCCGAACACGCCCGCGCGCGTCAGATCGAGCGACCAAGCCTGGCTTTCGAAACGCGATCCGCTCGAAATAAGTCCGCTCGCATCGGCGCGACTGAAGCCATGGCGATAGGCGGCACCCAGTGCCCAGCCGCGTGCGATATCCCACCGGCCGGATGCATCGACAAACAGCGTATCCGCCCCGCCCGCACCGAAACCCTGCGCCAGATAGGCGCCGAGGATCGTCTCCTCCTCCTGCAACCAGGACAGGCCGAGCGTGGTATCGAGCGCGCCGAAGCGGCGATCGGCGGCGAGCGCGAAACTGTGCGTCTTGCGCCGGTCACGCACGCCTCTGAACACATCTTCGCCCTGGCGGCGATTGCCGATCCAGGCCTCGCCGCTTTCGGCGCTGGCGGTGAGGCCGAGACTGCCGAACTCTCGCCTTACGGCCACGCTCGCATCGGTGCTGCGCGCGAAGCCGACATCGCCGCCCGCATCGCTTGCAATGAGGAAAGCCGGGCGATCCTGTGCCTGCATCCGGCTGGCGAGCCCGAATGCGCCCTCGCGCATCGCGAAGCCGATCTTCATGTCGGGCGCGATGCGCGCGATCATCCGTGCGGCCAGCACCTCCGCCCCGTCGGCTTCGTGCGTCGTGAGTTGCATCTGGCGCGCCATCGCGCCTTCGGCCGTGGTCTGCGCCGCGAACCGCGCATCGCCAACGGTGAAGCCCAGCGAAAGCGCATCGCTGCCGCCGCCGATCTGGCGCTGTCCACCTCCAAGCGCATTGTGGAGGCGGTATTCCGGCACCGCGCCTCGCGATCCGTTCGTGAGATCGTATTCGTATGCGCGTTTGTACTCGTCGAGCAGGATACCGGACAGGCCCTGCGATCCCGCCGACGCATCGCCCATCGGAGCGGAACCGATCACCGACGTCTCGCCGATCCGCATCACGCTGGTGCTGCCCGCCACGGTGGTCGCACCGCGCGGCGCGAAGGCCGCCGCGATGTCGAGCACGCCGCGCCCATAGGTCGTATCGATGCCCGTCTCACCGAGATCGCGCGCCGTTTCGAGCAGGATCTGCACGATCTGCGCGCCGGTAAGATTGGGAAAGGCCTGAGCCATCAGGGCGACGGCTCCGGACACTTGCGGCGCGGCGAAGCTGGTGCCCGAAAACAGCAGGCGGAAACTGCCCCTCTCGTCCGTTCCGACGAAGATTTGACCGTTTTCGTAGACGCAGCAGATCCGTTCTCCGCGCGCCGTCAGGAAGAAATTGGCCTGGGCTCCGGCCCGCTGGCTGAAGCTCGAAATCTGCGATCCCTCGTCGACCGAGCCGACGATGATGACATTGGCACCGCCCGCGTCGCGGATGTTGCTCGCGAACGGTGTCGGTTGATTGGGATCGATATCGGCCTTGCTACCGTCGCCGCCATTGCCGGCGGCAACGACGATGACCACGCCAGCGCTTGCCGCGCGGCGCACTGCGGCGAGTGTCGCCTGTCCGGCAGCACCTCCGCCAAGGCTGAGATTGATGACCGTCGCGCCCGAGCTGACCGCCTGATCGATCCCGCGCGCAATATCGCCATCGCCGAAGCTGCAGGTCAGATTGGTGTTCTCGGGCGTGTCGCTGCCGCACGAACCCGGCCTGTCCGCACGCAAGGCCAAAACCCGCGCGTCGAACGCGATACCGAGAATGCCCTGATTGTTGCGCGCCGCCGCGGCAACGAGGGAAACGTTCGTACCGTGATCGTCCTCGCCATCCACGCTGCGGCTGCCTGCGACATCGCGGGAATCGGGATGGATGCGGCCCGCAAATTCGGGACTATCGAGATCGATGCCGGTATCGATGACCGCGATGGTCCGGCCCGATCCGGTTGCGCCGCGCTGCCAGGCGCTGACCGCCTTATGCTGTTCGGGCCCGTCCGACATGCGAAATTCCGCCGTGTCGAACGAGGATGGCGTAGGCGTAGGTGTAGGTGCCGGAGTCGGTGCGGGGGCAGGCGCCGGAGTGGGCGTAGGTGTCGGTGCGGGAGCCGGTTGCGGCGCGGGCGTGCTGATGACGGGGCCTCCTCCGCCCCCTCCCCCGCAGGCGGCCAGCAGGGCGAGCGCCCCCGACGCCGCGCCGCTGCGCAGCATGAGGCGATAATTGCGAACGGTGTTTCTCGATGCCATGGCGAACCCTCTTCGTCCGCCTTTCATACACCAAGCTGATGTCGCGATTGTTAACGCTGTTTCGCCCTGCGCTTGCCCGTTCGCACCCATCTATCTAACAGCGCCTCGACCGCTCGTTTCGATCACTCGTTCAAGGATTGTCCCAATGACCGCACAGCTCGCCCAAGCCATCGAAGCTGCCTGGGATGACCGGACCTCGGTCACGCCCGACAGTCGCGACGTGCGCGATGCCGTCGAACGTGCGCTCGCCATGCTCGACAGCGGCGAGGCGCGCGTGGCACAGCCCGATGGTAATGGCGGCTGGCAGGTCAATCAGTGGCTTAAAAAGGCCGTTCTCCTTAGCTTCCGCCTCAACGACAACCGCGTGATGGAAGGCGGCAGCGCCGGCCATCCGGCTTTCGACAAGGTGCCGAGCAAGTTTGCAGGCTGGGACGATGCGCGCTTTCGCGAGGCGGGCTTCCGCGTGGTGCCGGGCGCCGTGGCGCGGGAAGGTGCCTATATCGCGCCCGGCTGCGTGCTGATGCCCAGCTTCGTCAATATCGGCGCCTATGTCGGCAAAGGCACGATGGTCGATACCTTTGCCAGCATCGGCAGCTGCGCCCAAATCGGCGAGAACTGCCACATCTCGGCCGGTGCCGGAATCGGCGGCGTTCTGGAACCGATGCAGGCCAATCCCACGATCATCGGCGACAATTGCTTCATCGGCGCACGCTCCGAAATCGTCGAAGGCGTGATCGTGGGCGAAGGATCGGTGGTGGCGATGGGCGTCTTCATCACCCAATCGACCAAGATCGTCGAGCGCGCGAGCGGCAAGGTCACGCGTGGGGAAATTCCGCCGTTTTCGGTCGTGGTGCCCGGCACTCTGCCCGATCCCAACGGCGGCCCCTCGCTCGCCTGCGCGGTGATCGTGAAGACGGTGGATGCCCAAACGCGCGAAAAGACCGGCATCAACGAGCTGCTGCGCGATTGACGCGCCGCGCGAGAGGGAACATTAGGGACTGCAGGCGGTAACGATCCGACACCGACCGCGCCTGATCTTAAGGGAAGAAGCGACACATGCGTAGCGAAGGCAACGAAACCCACGTCTCCGAAACCGAAGCCAGCGGCGGCTCGAAAGAAGGCGTGGTTCGCTGGGTCCTGATCATCGGCACCGTGCTGGCCGTCATCCTGCTTTCCGCCGTCTGGATTTTCGGCGCGGCTTCGCAGGGCGAAGTCGAATCCGAAGTCAACGTTTCCGATCGGATTGAGGCGCAGGACGAAGAGGCCGGTATCGATGGCATCGAAATCGACGATGCCGACAATATCGAAGGCACCGGCAACGACGCGACAGACGGCACTCCGCTGCAAACGGTCGAAAACTGACGGCCCGCTCCGCCGCAGCTTCAGGAACGCCCTTCGCTCTGACGGATTGAACTCCTCGACATTGTACGAGGAGAATTTCCGTGAGCAATTCCAATAGCTACCAGACCGACCAGTATGTCGAATGGGAATGGGGCAACGGCACGGCGAGCGGCCAGATCAAGGAGCGTTTCGAACGCGAAGTGACGCGCACGCTCAAGGGTAGCGAAGTCACCAAGGATGGCACGGAAGACAATCCCGCCTATCTGATCAAGCAGGAAGACGGTGACGAGGTGCTGAAGCGCGGCAGCGAATTGTCGGCGAAGAACTGATGCCCGCTCGGAGCAAGGCGCAGCAGAAAGCCGCTGGAGCCGCTCTGTCGGCCAAGCGCGGCGAGACCAAGGTGGGCGACCTTCAGGGCGCTTCGAAGCAGATGTACGACAGTATGAGCGAAGAGGAGCTGGAGGACTATGCCTCCACCGACCTCGACGGTCTGCCCGAGCATGTCGATGAGGACGACAGTTGATGGCCTCCGACACCGACGACGATCGCGAAGAGACCTGGTCCGAATTTCGGGACTGCGTCAACATGGCGCCCAAGGAGCTTGAGGACTGGCTCGATACCGAGGAGTCCAAGTCGGTCGGCGATAGTGACGGAAGCGAGAGCACCGGCCACAAGTCCGGGCGAAGGATCGTCGAGATCAAGCGCACCAACAAGGACGATCTCACCGACAGCCAGTGGGACCACATGGACAAGGTGGTCGGCTATATTCACCGCCACCTCGCCCAGAGGCCGGACGGCGATGTCGAGGATACGGATTGGCGGTACAGCCTGATGAATTGGGGCCACGATCCGCTCAAATCGGACTGACGGGCATGGCCGACGCCGATCGCTTCGACCATTTTCTCGCCGCACAGGACGATGTTTTCGACACGGCTCTGGAAGAATTGCAGGCGGGCAGGAAACAGGGCCACTGGATGTGGTTCGTCTTTCCCCAGATCGCTGGCCTCGGTTCGAGCGCGATGGCGGCGCGGTATGCCCTGTCCGGTCGAAGCGAGGCGCGTCGTTTCGCCGATCACCCCGTTCTGGGGGACCGGCTGGAGCAGGCGACCGAAGCCATGCTCGACTGGGCCGGGACTTTGTCGGCGCAAGATATTCTCGGAACGGTCGACGCGATGAAGTTCCGCAGTTCCATGACCCTGTTCGAAGCGTCGGCGGCCGATGCGGACGCTTTCATCGCGGCGCTCGAACAGTTTTACGACGGGGAACGCGACCCGTTGACGTTGGAGCGCCTGTAGCCTGCCGTCATCGACGAAAAAGCCGAGCGGCCATCCTGAATAACGATTGCGCTGGAAGGACCAAGCGCTTCGCGAACGCCAAGGCCCCTACCGGATAGCGTTCGCACGTCTTAAGAGAGCGAGGACATGATCCGTACCGTCCTACGCCTCGTCCTCGCGCTGCTCTATGCGATTGCGGGGGTGCTCCATCTGGTTGCGCCACGCCCGTTTCTTGCGATCATGCCCAGCGGGCTGCCTTTCCCGACCGAGATCGTCTTCCTGACCGGTATCGCCGAAATTCTTGGAGCTGCCGCGCTGGTGCAGGGGTGGTCGACATCGTTACGGAAAGCGGGCGCGATCGGGCTCGGACTCTACGCCGTCTGCGTCTTCCCAGCCAATATCAATCACTTCGCGCTCGAAATGGCGCGGCCCGACCAGGGGCTAGGCCTGGCCTATCATGTTCCGCGCATGATCGCACAACCGATCATCGTCTGGTGGGCGCTGTGGGCCGGCGGCGTAACGGACTGGCCGTTCCGCCGCCGGCCACACTGATCACGCGGTTGTAATCAGCTCATGTGCTTGGAAACGGCACCGGTCATCTTGAACATCGAGATCTGTTCCTTGCCGATCACCGCGCCCAGCTTGTCGTCCGGATTGATCATGCGGCGATCCTTGGAATCCTGCAGATCGTTCGCCTTGATGTGGTCCCACACTTTGGAAGTGACCTGAGCGCGCGTCATCGGGCCCTTGCCCACGACGTTTTCGAGTTCCGGCGAGAGATTCACCGGCTTCTGCAATGCGTTGTTCTTGCCAGCCATGATATGTCCTTTCCTGTCAGGCTTGTATTATCGAGATGCGGCCCCGGCACGGAGCGCGCACCATTGGGTAATGGTCAGTCGAGATCGAGATCGTCCGGATCGATGCCGAGATCCTCTTCGAGATCGAGTTCTTCGCGCTCGTGCCCCTCGAACCGCCCCGTCAGCACCGCGCAGGCGGTGATATGGCCCTCGATGGAGGCTTCGACGTCTTCGCGGCTGGCGCCGGGCATCAGCGTCATCGGCAGATCGAGCGCAAACAGCTGGAACACATAGCGATGCTCCTTGCCGATCGGCGGATCGGGCAGCAGCCATTCGGAATTGCCGCGTGCATTCTTGCCAGCGCGCGGCGGCACCTCGCCTTCGAACAGCTTGCCGCGCTGGCCGGGGAAGCCCCATGCCAGCCAATGCAAAAGCGGCTTGTCCGCTGGGGCGTCCGCATCCTCCACGATCAGAACGATCTCCTGCGCTCCGGGCGGGGGAGCGGTCCATTCGAGCGGCGGCGCGACGGCATCTTCCTCGATCGCGGTGAAGCTGGGATCGAGCTCGCCGCCATGCTGGAAGGCCGGGCTGGTCAGCGCAAAGCCCGAACGACCGAGCAGCTTCTCCGAACCGAAGCGCGCGATCGCCAGATCGTTGGCGAAGGCTCCACCACCGACCGCGCGGGTCACCCAGGTCTGACTATCGCTCACGCTATTTAATCCTTCGATTGCCTTTTCTCGATCGCTTCCTGTGGGCTGCGCCGTATCGCGATGCCATGGGAAAGCGCGGACTATGCACCGTTTTTATCCGAAAACACCCCTTTTTTAAGCAGCGCTGCGTCGATCGACCGTCTGTGCTTGGCACTCAGCCACGATTAAGGCACACTGACAGATGCTTGGTCCGGGGGGAGAAGCTTCTCCCGATATCGCAATCATCTATTCGGAGTCGCATCTATGGCTTTTGCCCGTACGGTCCTGTCCGCTACGCTCGCTTTTTCGCTGGTCGCTTGCGGAGGCGGCGGGTCGAGCTCTTCCGCGCCGCCGGTCAACGTCTCGCCCACGCCGACGCCGCCGCCCGCTACCGGCGGAGACAGCTGCTCTCTGGCCAATCGCCAGCAATTCGTGCGCGACGTGCTGAATGAATGGTATCTGTTCCCCGATCTGCTTGCGACGAATGTCAATGCGGCGAACTACACGGATATTCAGGATTATATCGATGCGCTGGTGGCCCCGGCACGTGCGCAGTCGAAGGATCGCTTCTTCACCTACATCACCTCGATCAAGGAAGAAAACGCGCTGATCCAGAACGGGTCGAGCGCCGGCTTCGGCATTCGCCTCGGCTACGATACCAGCGCCAATCGCGTCTTCGTGCTCGAAGCGTTCGAGGCAGGAACGGGCTTCCAGGCGGGCATGGATCGCGGCACCGAATTGCTGACCATCGGCGGCCAGTCGGTCGCGTCCCTGATGTCGAGCGGCGGCCCGCAGGCGGTGATCAATGCGCTTGGCCCGTCGGACCCCGGCCTTTCGCGTTCGTTCACCTTCCGCACGCGCGAAGGCACCGAACGCAACGCCAATATCAGCAAGACCGAATTCTCGCTCGACCCGATCTCGGATCGCTACGGCGTCAAGATCCTGAACGACGGGACCGGACCGGTCGGCTACATCAATCTGCGCACCTTCATCGTACAGGATGCGGGGCCGCAATTGCGCACCGCGTTCCAGCAGTTCAAGAATCAGGGGATTACCAAGGTCATCCTCGATCTGCGCTATAATGGCGGCGGGCTGGTTTCGGTTGCGGAACTGCTCGGCGATCTGATGGCAGCGGACAAGAGCGGGCAGGTCTTCAGCAAGACCGTGCTGCGTCCGTCGAAATCGTCCGAGAACGAGGTGGATCGCTTCACGGCCCAGTCGGAAGCGATCTCGGCGACCAAGATCGCTGTGATCGGACGCGGCGGCACGGCTTCGGCGAGCGAGCTGGTGACCAATTCCTTCATTCCCTATCTCGGCAATAATCTCGCGCTGGTCGGCACCAATACATTCGGAAAGCCCGTCGGCCAATTCGCTTTCGATCGCTCGGCCTGCGACGATCGCTTCCGCGCGGTGGCGTTCAAGACGACCAATGCCAACGATCAGGGCGAATATTTCACCGGTCTTGCCAGCGTGGTGCAGCGGACCTGCGCAGCGAATGACGGAATTTTCGAAGCTCTTGGCGATCCCAACGAAACGTCCATCAGCGCAGCGCTGGACTTTCTGGGCGGGCGCACCTGCACGCCGATCAGCGGCGGACAGGACCAGACGATGCAATCGGCAGGCAACCGGCAGCAATTGCTACAGCCCAGGATCCCCACCCCTGCGCAACGCGAAGTACCGGGCCTGTTCTAGGCGAGGTCTGGCTCAGAAATTTTCGGGGCGGCGGAGCAATCCGTCGCCCCGTTTCATCTGGAGTGCGTGTCTAGACGCTCGCTATTGGGCAGCGGCCGCACTCGGCGCATCGTCGTTCTGTGCGTTGCGCAGCTCGACCAGAGCAGTCGCGATGACCTTGTCCGAGGATGCGGGCTTGGGAACGTAAACCGCGTCGAGCATGTCGAATACGTCTTCCTGCCGGTCCGCATCGCCCGAATGGATGATGTAGGGAATGGAGCGTTTGGTCAGTTCGCGCGCGATCGGCAGGCAATTTTCGCCCCCCACCAGATTGAAATCCAGAACGGCGACATCGACGCCTTCGTCGATATGATTCATCGCTTCCCCGACGCAGGACGCACAACATGGCGTGAAGCCCCGATCTTCGGCAGCGAATTCCAGGTCCATCAGGATCAGGGGTTCATCATCCACCAGCAATATCGAGATCGGATCAGGCAAGACAGGCATCCTATATCGTTACCTCTACAACCGCCTTCAAACCGTCCGGGTTCCACACCCGATCGATTTTCCCGGCTGCCGAACGAACGATGCGGTCCATGATCGCCGTGCCAACTCCCGGCTCGATCGTCGCTTCGTCGATCCTGGGTCCGCCGCTTTCGCGCCATTCCAGCCGCGCCTTTTCACCATTTTCGATGATGCCCCAGTCCACCGTGACACTGCCGCCTTCGGTCGACCAGGCGCCATGCTGTTCCGCATTGGCGGCGAATTCGTGCAGCACGAGGCCGATCACCGATACGCTGCCGAAAGGTACGCGAGCGCCGTTCCCGTCGATCGAGATCGCCATGCCCGCCATGCGATAGGGTTCAAGAATCGCACGGATCGCCGGGCCCAGTTCGATCGATCCGCTGGCCGCGTCGTCCAGCGTGGTTTCGTACGCGCGGCCCAGCGCCTGAATCCGCGAATTGATTTCGGCCGCCTCGCCCTCGATCTTGTGCATCCGCCCGCTGACCGTGACGATTCCCGAAATGACGGCGAACATGTTCTTCATGCGGTGCGACAATTCGCGGGCCAGCACACGGGCATGCTGCTCTCCGGCGCGCGCGCTCTTGACGTCGGTGACGTCCCATTGGCTGCCGAAGAAATAGATCAGATCGCCCGCATCGTTGTAGATCGGCCCGAGATGCAGCGCATTCCAGAACGCGCTGCCGTCCTTGCGATAGTTCAGCAATTCGACGATCGTGACCTCTTCGCTCTCGATCGCGCGGCGCATGGCCTGAACCTGTTCGCGATCGGTGCGGCGCCCCTGGAGGAAGCGGCAATTGCGACCGAGGATTTCGTCCTCGTCATAGCCGGTCAGCTCGCGGAAGGCGCGATTGGCGAAGACGATGGGATTGTCGTGCTGGTTGGGATCGGTGAGGCAGATCGCCATGCGGGTCTGCGCCATGGCCTGTTCGAACAGCATGCCCGAAGCGCCTTCGAACTTGCCCTCTCCGCGCGAGGCCAGAAAGCGGCCGGGGCTTTCGTCGAACAGCATTTGCGATTGGTTGCTGGACCGCTCGTCACCGTCGCGATCTTGCGTCCCGTCCGGCGCATCGCTGGAGGGCCGATCCTCCGACCGGTGTTCGCTGTCATCCTTCACTTCGGATCCTTGCTGTCGGTTCGAGCCTGTCCCACGTCACCTGACCACGCTCGTCGCCCAAAATCGTTCCGCTCTGTGCACTTTGCGCGCTCGACTTGACCCACTTGCAACAGGAACGCAAGCTGCTTGCCATGGCCCGCATCTACACCACCTTCGCCGAATTCTGGCCGTTCTATCTGCGTGAGCATTCCAAGCCGCGCACTCGCGCGCTCCACTATATCGGCACCAGCCTGGTCGTCGCGCTTGCTGTGGTCGCGCTCGTCACCGCCAACTGGTGGCTGCTCGTCGCGCTGCCGATCGCGGGCTATTTCTTCGCCTGGATCGCGCATTTCGGCGTCGAGAAGAACCGCCCGGCCACGTTCACGTACCCCGCCTGGAGCTTGAAAGCGGATTTCAAGATGTGGTGGCTATGGCTGACCGGACGGCTCGGCCCCGAGCTCGAACGGGCAGGCGTCGGACGGATTTAGGAGAGCGCGGCGGCGATCGTCAGCGCGCCGAGGCCGAGCGAGAGCGGAATGCGCAAGGCCAGCCACCAGCGCGGCGCGAGCGGCCCGAGAGCGCGATCGACCAGCGGGCTGAACAGGATCGCCCCGCCAAGCGCGACCAGCGAAGGTTCCGGCCATATCAGGTCGAACACGAAGGGCAGGAACGCCGCCAGCGCGATCAGACTGGGCAGCACCGCCGCGATCCAGACCCAGCCGAGCGTCCGCCGCCGTTCGGCTGCGGGTGCCGAGGCAGCGATCCCCCACCATGTCCCGCCCAGAAAGGTGAAGATCAGCGCCGCATAGGCGAATGCAATGAGCACCGCCGGTTCGCGCCAATCGGACGGCCCGAGATACAGCACGGCGACGCAGGCGATCTGCGGCAGCAGGCCCCCGAGGCCAAGCAGGCGGGGCAGAAGCGGGACTTGACCGGTCACCCGCGCCTCATGGCCGATCCGGCCCACTGAACGGCTGCCGGTCGGTATAGGCGCAGCCACTGCGCGTCTCGCTGCCGATCACCACGGTCGCGACGAAGGGATAGGTACGGTCGCTCATCCGGTCCGAGCATTCGCCCGGCGTGACGGCGACGTCGATCGATTTCCCGCCTTCGCCCGGGATCGTGCCGCTGAACGAGAGGCCGTTATTCCCTGCAAAGCGTTCGACCGGAAATTCGCGCCCTTCCTGATCTTCCATGGTCGTATACCGCATCGTGCCCTCTTCGATCCGCGCGTTCCAGAACGGTTCGGTGCCCGACAGCAGGATCGCCTCGCCGCTCGCAATCCCGTCATACGCAGTCGTCTCGCGCGCATCGGGACCGCCGCCGCTCGCGCCGCACCCCGCGAGTGTCAGCGCGCCGAAAGCCGAAAAGACCATGCGAAGAGAGGGAGCAATCATCGTCCGTCCTATGAGACATGGCGGGCGGCGCTTCAATGGTCTGGCGCCCGCGATCTAACATCGCCTCGTGGATCGGAACGCGAAGGCGGATTGATGCGTTATTCCCACCATGAGGCTCGCTCCGAAAATCGCTTTCGCCGCAGCAGTCATCGCCATCGGCGGTGCGACCGGGGGCGCGGTTATCGGTGCGCAGATCGGCGATGCGGAAATTCTCCAGCGCGCCAGCGTGGGCGGCGAGCGGCCGGGATACGATTTCCAGGCCGATTCCGACGCACCGAGCCTCGCCCGGACCGCGGAACGCCCCGCCGACCAATACGCCATAGAAACGCCCGAAGGCCGGTTCGAAGTCGGCGAATTGCGGAACCGCGGACTGTACCGCAATCGCCGCTATTCGCATTACGACGCCGCTCTCGCGGCGGAAGACCGCGCATGGGATGCGGAAATGGCCACGCTGGAACGTGGCGATTGGCAGCCCGATCCCGGCTTCGCCGACAGCGAATGGAGCCGCGCGGGCGGGAATGCCCATCAGAGCCAGGCATACGGTGTGACGGTCACTCGAAACGTGCCTAGCCGGACGAGGGTCGCGATGGCGCCCGAACCTCAGGCTCAAACCGTCCGTTCCGACATGGCACCGCCCGCCATCGGACCCGATCAGGTCCAGCCGCTCGATGTGTCGGCTCCGGTAACGCTTCCGCCACCTTCCCCCTCGATAGATTGAATTCCTTTCCGCGAAAGGGCGAAAAGGCCCTTCGAAACTCGAGCGCAACCAGGCACAAAAAAGGCGGCCCCGAACCGGAGCCGCCTCTCTTTTATCTTACTGTGCCGACCGAATTATTCGGGCATCAGCACCGTATCGATCGCGTGGATGACGCCGTTTGACGCTTCCACATCGGTCTGGGTCACGATCGCCGTGTTGCCAGCCGCATCACGAAGGACGACATTGTCGCCGTCCATCATCGCAGTCAGCGTGGCGCCATTGACGGTGTTGATCGTGTAACCATCGGCGCCTGCATCCTGAATAGCCTGCGTCAGCGTTGCAGCGTCGACATTGCCTTCAACGACATGATAGGTGAGGATGTTCGCCAGATCCTGCTGACCGGCCGGGCTCATCAGCTCGTCACGCGTTTCCTGCGGGACCTTTTCGAAGGCCGCATTCGTCGGCGCGAACACCGTATACGGGCCGGTGCCCGACAGCGTGGTCGCCAGATCGGCGGATGTCACGGCCGAAACCAGCGTCGAGAAATCGGGATTGCCCTGCGCGACTTCGACCACCGTGCCGGCAGCCATGTCGTCATTCGCCATCTGATCGGCCATCGCCGTATCTTCGGTCATGGTCGTGTCTTCTTCGGCGGGCGAGCCGCAGGCGGCCAGCGCGAGAGTGGCGGCCGAGGCGAGAGCGATAGTGAGCTTCTTCATGAATTGCTCCTTGAGAGTGGTAAGCCAGGATAGGCATTGGCGCGGGGCTCGGACCTGTTCAGGTCTTCCGATCCCCGCGCCTTCATCCCTAGCTACGAACGCCTCGGCGCCTGGTTCCAATAGAGGCCGAAAGATGGCCTCTTACGGTCCAGCGATCGTCACATAACCTTTTCGGGCTTTGGGTCGTGCTTATGCTTGTCCGCCTTGCCGAGATGACGCTCCAGCCGTTGGGCCAGCGTGTTCGCCGCTTTGCGCGCCGCGCCATCGACCGTGTCGGACTTGCCGGTGACGCCGATGGGCTTGCCGCCGCTGATGCGCGCTTCGATCGTGCAGGCCTTGTCGTCCGCCCCGTGCTTCGCGCCGTTTTCGTCGCGCACATGGATTTCGATCCGGGTCAGCTTGCTTTCGAACCGTGCCAGCTTCTCGCGCACTGCCACCTCGATCCGCTCGGCGACGTTTTCCGTGCCCATGACCGAGCTGTCGGAATTGAATTGAACTTGCATGATGGGGGTCCTCCTGGCCGTTAGTGACTACTCCTCTGAAAACGGATGGCCCGGTGGCGCGTTCCCCCGCGCCGTCGCTCGCACCGCACCTGCCAGCCGATGGACGAGCGCCCGCGAGAAACCGAATTGATGCAAGGGTTTTGCAAAAGCCGCGTAGGGTCGCTGCGGGGCCTTCCGCCCCGATTGGAAGAGACCATGGCCAAGGGCCAGCAGAAGAAGAGCCGCGAGAATCGCAAACCCAAGAAGGAAAAGGTCAAGACCAACGCTTCCAATCCGAGCGTGAAGCCCGGATCGGTCAAGGGCCTGGAGAATATGAAGAACTCGTGAGGGCCTAGCCCTCTTCGCGCTCGACCGGCAGTTGCGCGCTCGGGCTGGAGGCCTTCGCCTTGTGCTCTGCCAGCAGCCGGTCGATCTCGGCGATCCGAAGCCGCTCGGGCGTGTCGCGCTTCAATCCCTTGAGGCGGCAGGTCGCCCACAATTGGCGGCGTTCGGATTCGAGGTTCTTGCGATAGAGATCGGCCATGCGCCGCTATGGGCGGGTTGTGCCGCGAAGGCCAGCGGGGATGCGCCTCGCCCCGAACGGTTCACCCCGCGCAGGGAAGCCGCTCGTTCCGCTGTTTCGCGGGGTGCGTATTTGCTAGGTCGGCGCGCATGAACCCTGTGACGATCTTGGTGGATGCCGATGCCTGCCCGGTGAAGGAGGAAATCTACCGCGTGGCCGAACGATACGGCGCGCATATCCGCGTCGTCAGCAACAGCCCCTTCCGCGTGCCGGTGAGCGAGCGGGTGAAGCGCGTGGTGGTGAGCGACGGTTTCGACGCGGCGGACGACTGGATCGCGGAACACGCCGGGCCGCGCAGCGTGGTGATCACTGCCGACATCCTGCTGGCAGAACGCTGCTGCAACGCGGGTGCAACGGTGCTGCGACACGACGGAAAACCCTTCAACGCCGCCAACATCGGCAGCGCCCTTGCCACCCGCGCCATCATGGAAGGCCTGCGCGCCGGGATGGACGGCATGGGCGGTGGCCCGCCGCCGTTCAGCGAGGCGGATCGCTCGAAATTCCTTCAGGCGTTGGACCGGGTGCTGGCAGGGATGCGCTAGACGAGGTGCTGGCGGAACCAGTCGGCAAGTTCATCTTCCGACAGTTCGCCAGCGGCCAGGGCGACGAACGCCACGACAAGTTGGGCATCGGTCGCCTGCAAGGCTTGACCGTTGAGCATGAGAAAGGTTTCGCTGATTACCGCTGCTGTGCGCTTGTTCCCATCGACGAACGGATGGTTGCGCGCGATGCCGTAAGCGTAGGCTGCTGCAAGATCGGCCACATCAGGTTCGCCGTAATCGGCAAGGTTACGCGGACGTGCCATCGCGCTATCGAGCATTCCGGCATCACGAATGCCGTCACCACCGCCATGCTCGGTCAGCTGCTCGGCATGCGCCGCCAGCGCCACCTCGGTAGCGATCCAGACCCATTTGCGGGCCAAGGCTACTTCGCCAGTTCGCGCAGCGCGCGCTTGCGCGCCGCCATCACCTTGCGCGCCGCCGCCATCTGCTCCTCGAAATCAGGTTCCCCGCCGACGAGCTCGATACCGTTCGGCCTGAGCACCAGCGTCAGCTCGTCCCCCACCTTCCGGTCGAGATGCGCCAGCACCTCCTTGGGCAGGACGATCCCGGCGGAATTGCCGATCTTGGTGATCTTGAGGGGCTTATCCATACGGTTATTATAAAATACGATGAAGCTAAGGGCAACGGCTTCCAATTTCGCTCTGAGTTCTATCGCTCCATTGAACGGTCGAATTCACCCGCATCGAGCACCTCTTCGATAAGTTCTTTGGGCCATACAATACCGAGATGAGCTCCCAATGGATCGCTATCTTCGAAACGACCAGAGTATAATCCTATGAACTTCGTACCCGATCCACGGGAAAATAATGTTCCGTGTTCATCTTCGAAGGGTGAGAATCTACGCAACACAACGGGAGAGCCAGACATCCCTGTTCGAGAGGCGCTATCTACCAACCAAAATGGAGCCGATGGTCCCCGTGCCGTGTCCGGATCTACTGCCAGTGCACCCTTCTTCCAAAGGGGCGCCAAGCCGCGATCAACTCCTCGGGGGAAGCCTATGATGAAAACATCAGCACCAACCTCAAGGGGTAATGCACGATCATCAAGCTCTCCTATAAATTCATTGATAGCTTCAGAAGGCCATTTTGGAATAGGGATCGCAACAAGATCAGCGCTCTGCTGATGTTTGGGGTGGATCAACCAAGCCGGGTTGCCGTTTTCATCGTACAAGCCGAGGTTCAAATAGAGTATAGATGAAACATCAGAAGTTATGAAACGAACTGCAAAGTTGGTTGGTCGAGCGCCGGTATTAGAGATAGATTGCCCAGTAGCGGGATGGATCCCCGTGACATTGTGCCACGCTGTCACCAAATATATTCTAGAATCTCTTTTGTAGAAGAAGCCTGTTCCAATCGCCAATTGTATCGGGTCACTTGGCCTCTCGTGCCTATAAATTTCAAGCTTGGTAACGCATAATGAATATGGGTCGAGTCTGACAACGGCACGTTCATTAGCCATATTTTTCATCAGCCAACTCAACCTCTAAACCTGAAGGTTCCTAGCCTTACGGTATAGCTTTACCGAGCAAGGAGATAGGCGCGAAATTTCAAAACGTATTTAGCATATGGAGCATCGCTCGTGCCCTAATACTACCTATTTACCATCAGCTTGTCGAAGGACTGTTTATTGGCTTCCAAATGCTGCGCACGAAGAGGCACGGCAGCGATTGGCGCTGCCCGGTTTATTCGGTCCGGACATGCTCAGACGAGCGGAATTCCTGCAATGGCGCTCAATCCTGCGCCTACCCTTCGGGCAGATACAACCGCTCGCCCTTCTCGCGGTACACCTTGCTCATCTCCTCCATCCCCTCGCGCGCTTCTTCGGCCTCTTCGGCCGAAGTGTTGTTATTGATGTTCTCGCTCGCGAGGTAGCTGTCCGAATTCTGCTTGGCGGCGAAATCGCGCACAACCTGCTTCGCTTCCTTACTCCCGCTCCCCACCCGCAATCCGCCGATGCTCATCGACGCTGCGGCGCATTTCCCTGGCCTGCAATTGCAGCGCCTTATTGCTCAGTCTGATCTCGCGGCTCTGCTGGAAGAAGCCCAGAACCAGCCACAGAAAGGCGAGCGGGCTGGAGACCCCGCCCAGGAAGTCGCCCAGCTCGTTCAGGCGCAGATCGGCCGGGTTCTGGCCCTGTACCGCCAGATATATGACGAGACCGACGACATAGATCGCAGACAGCCACAGGCCGATGATCGGCAGGCGGCGCCGTTCGCGCCGGTCCTGTTCGAACGGATCGTCGAGAATGGCCTCAGCGTCGGCCTCCGTCATAGGGTCGGATACTCCTATTCCGTCTCGCCTTCGGGCAGGTACAGTTTCTCGCCCTTCTCCCGGTACACCTTGCTCATCTCCTCCATGCCCTCGCGCGCTTCTTCGGTCTCTTCTGCCGAAGTCTCGCGCTTGATGTTTTCGCTCGCGAGATAGCTGTCCGAGTTCTGCTTTGCGGCGAAGTCGCGCACTTCCTGCGTGATCTTCATCGAGCAGAATTTCGGGCCGCACATCGAGCAGAAATGGGCCGTCTTGGCGCCTTCCGCGGGGAGTGTCTGGTCGTGATATTGCTCGGCGGTTTCGGGGTCGAGGCTGAGGTTGAACTGGTCGCGCCAGCGGAATTCGAAGCGGGCTTTCGACAGCGCGTCGTCGCGGACCTTGGCGGCCGGGTGGCCCTTCGCCAGATCCGCCGCGTGGGCGGCGAGCTTGTAGGTCACCACGCCGACCTTCACATCGTCACGGTCGGGCAGGCCGAGATGTTCCTTCGGCGTGACGTAGCAGAGCATCGCCGTGCCGTACCAGCCGATCTGCGCCGCGCCGATGCCGCTGGTGATGTGGTCGTAACCCGGCGCGATATCGGTGACGAGCGGGCCGAGCGTGTAAAACGGGGCTTCGCCACACGCCTCCAGCTGCTTGTCCATGTTCTCCTTGATCTTGTGCATGGGTACGTGGCCCGGCCCTTCGATCATCACCTGCACGTCCTGCTCCCAAGCGCGCTTGGTCAGTTCGCCCAGCGTGTAGAGCTCGGCGAATTGCGCTTCGTCATTGGCGTCGGCGATACTGCCGGGGCGCAGGCCGTCGCCCAGTGAATAGGCGATGTCGTAGGCCTTCATGATCTCGGTGATCTCGTCGAAGCGTTCGTACAGGAAGCTCTCCTTGTGATGCGCGAGGCACCATTTCGCCATGATCGAACCGCCGCGGCTGACGATGCCGGTGACGCGCTTGGCGGTCATGGGCACGTAGGGCAGGCGCACGCCGGCGTGGATGGTGAAATAGTCGACGCCCTGTTCCGCCTGTTCGATCAGCGTGTCGCGAAAGATTTCCCAGGTCAGGTCTTCGGCAATGCCGCCGACCTTTTCGAGCGCCTGATAGATCGGCACGGTGCCCACCGGAACGGCGGAATTGCGGATGATCCATTCGCGCGTGTCGTGGATGTTGCGGCCGGTGCTCAAGTCCATGATCGTGTCCGCGCCCCAGCGCGTCGCCCAGACCATCTTGTCGACTTCGCTCGCCACGTCACTGGCAACCGCGGAGTTGCCGATATTGGCGTTGATCTTGACCAGGAAATTGCGCCCGATCGCCATCGGTTCGCTTTCCGGGTGGTTGATGTTGTTGGGAATGATCGCCCGCCCCCGCGCGATTTCGTCGCGGACGAATTCGGGGGTCACATATTCCGGGATCGCGGCGCCCCAGCTATTCCCGTCGAGCTCGCGGGCGACATAGTCGCGGCCGATATTCTCGCGCTCGGCGACATATTCCATCTCGGGCGTGATGATGCCCTGACGCGCGTAATGCATCTGGCTGACGTTCGCCCCGGATTTGGCGCGCAGGGGCCGGTGGTTGACGTTCGGGAATTGCGGCACGCCGCCCGAACGGTCGGGGCCGAGCTGGCCGTTATCCTCCGGCTTTACTTCGCGCGCGTCGTATTCCTCGACATCGCCGCGCGACATGATCCAGTCGCGGCGCAGCTTGGGCAGGCCCGCCTGAATGTCGATCTGCGCGTCGGCATCGGTATAGGGCCCGCTGGTGTCGTAGACGCGGACCGGCTCCTCGCCGCCCTCGAGCTGGATCTCGCGCATGGCGACGCGCACGCCGCTGCCGCTTTTCGCGCCGACATGAACTTTGCGGCTGCCGCGGATCGGGCCGGTGGTGACACCGATCTCGAATTTGGAATTGATATCGGCCATGCGTCTCTCTCCATCGCGACGGAGAAGGAGCGGATGTCCGGATCGAGGCCCGCCCACTCCCTCCGCCGATCTTAATCGGTTCAGGTTCGACGGGTCGGGCGGTGCTACGCGCCCCTCTCAGCGTCAGCACGCTCCCCGGGGATGGCTCGACACTAGGCGCGCCGAAGGGCATAGTCCAGCCATGCCAGAAACACCGCACGTCACCGTCCACCGCTTCGGGCATGAGAAGCAGCCGGTGGTGCAAATCGACGGCTTCAGCGGCAGAGCGGACGAACTGCTCGCTCGCGGGCGCGCGGCGGAGTATCAGGACGGGGGCGCCAGCTATCCGGGCATCAGGGCCTGGTGCGAGCCCGATTATCTGGACCGCAATCGCGACCTGATGTTCTCCGCCCTCCAGCAGGTGTTCGGATTTCGGCAGGGTATCAGCCTCGACGTATCGACCTTCTCGATCGTCACTCTGCCCGAGCAAAAGCTGAGTCCGCTCCAGCGCATCCCGCATTACGATCATGCCAGCGGCGAAATCGTGGCGATCATGCATTACCTGCTGGGGCCGGAGAGC
This sequence comes from Erythrobacter sp. A6_0, assembly GCF_017744235.1. NCBI lineage: Bacteria > Pseudomonadati > Pseudomonadota > Alphaproteobacteria > Sphingomonadales > Erythrobacteraceae > Erythrobacter > Erythrobacter sp. A6_0. Next base: position 64,156 of record NZ_JAGHQR010000001.1, on the reverse strand, counting down.
GGCGGGACCGCCTTCTATCGCCATCGCCGCACCGGGTTCGAAACGATCACGCCCGCACGCGAAGCCGCCTACAATGCCGCTTTGGCCGAGGACGAGCGCGAATACGGGATGCCCCAGCCGCGCTATCATTACGGGGACAGCGATCGCTACGAACTGATCGGAGAGGTCGAGGCGCAGCCCGACCGACTGATCCTCTATCGCGGCAAGCTGCTGCATTCGGGCGTCATACCCGATCCCGGCGCGCTTACCGACGATCCGGCCGAGGCGCGCCTGACGATCAACATGTTCCTGCGCGGACGGTGATTGCGGGGTCGGCTTCTATTTGAAGGTGTTCTTCACCTTCTTGCCCGCCATGATCCCGAGCACCAGGAAGACGACGAAGAGCACGGTCGCGATGACGGCAAGAACGATGGCGACGTCCACCATCGTCCCGGCAAGGCCCCCGAAACCGAGGATGGCCGCAACGGCGGCGACGACGAGGCAGAGGATCGCGAGTTTTATCATGGGAAGGGAATGGGCGGCGCGGCTGCCGGTTCCTCGGCACGCGAGGTTTCACACCATCGTCCACCGCAGGTTCACTTGCGGCTTGCTCCCTTGCACGCGTGGCCGCTACCGGCTGCGCTTCGATACCGTGCGCTTCGGCGCCTCCCGCCCCTGCCCTGACGCGATCGGGCATCGACCGGAGTGACCATGACCGAATTTCCGCCCCCCGCCGATCAGCCCGATCCCGCCGTGCCCGCCAAGAGAGGCGCGTTCACGCGCTTCCTCGACGGGGTGGAATGGCTGGGCAATCTGCTGCCCCATCCGGTCACTTTGTTCGCGCTGCTGGCGCTGGGCATCGTCCTGCTGTCCGGCATCTTCGGCGCGCTGGGCGTGGCGGTGACCGATCCGAGGCCGCAGGGCGCGCCGGGCGTGGCCGAGGACGGGATGATCCGCGCAGTCAGCCTGATGAATGGCGACGGGCTTCGCCGCATCTTCACCGGGCTGGTCGATAATTTCACCAGCTTCGCGCCCCTGGGCGTGGTGCTCGTCGCGATGCTGGGCGTGGGCGTGGCGGAGAAATCCGGGCTGCTGAGCGCGGCGGTGCGATCGATGGTGCTGGGCGCTCCGCCCAAGCTTGTCACTGTGGCGATCGTGTTCGCAGGCATTATTTCGAACACCGCGAGCGAAGTCGGCTATGTCGTTCTGATCCCGCTGGGCGGCGCGATCTATTACGCGCTCGGCCGCCATCCGCTCGCCGGAATGGCGGCGGCGTTCGCAGGCGTTTCGGGCGGATACAGCGCCAATCTGCTGATCGGGACGATCGACCCGCTGCTTGCCGGGATCACGCAGGAAGCCGCGCAGCTGATCGATGCCGATTATCGCGTGCTGGCGACCGCGAACTGGTATTTCATGGTCGCGAGCACTTTTCTCATCACGGCGATCGGCAGCTTCGTCTCGATCTACATCGTGGAACCGCAGCTCGGGAAATACGACGCGTCGAAAGCCGATCCCGACATTCTCGACGACGAGATGATGAAACCGCTCGACGCTTCGGAGCGCAAGGGCCTGCGCTGGGCCGGGATCGCCATGCTCGGCGTCTTCGCGCTGATGGCGCTGACGCTGTGGCCCGAATGGGGCGTATTCCGCAATCCGGAGACGGGCGACCGGATGGACTCGCCCTTCTTCGACGGCTTCGTGGTCTGGATCCTGATCTTCTTCGTGGTGCTGGGATACGCCTATGGCCGCGCGGCCAAGACGATGAAGAGCGATCGCGACGTGATCGACGCGATGGCGGGCGCGCTGTCCTCGCTCGGCCTGTATATCGTGCTGGTGTTCTTCGCCGCGCAGTTCGTCGCGTTCTTCGGCTGGACCAATCTGGGCGGGATCACGGCAGTGACCGGGGCCCAATTCCTGGTCGATACCGGGATGACGGGGCCGACGGTGTTCTTCCTCTTCATCCTGCTCTGCGCGCTGATCAATCTCTCGCTCGGTTCCGCAAGCGCCCAATGGGCGGTCACCGCGCCGATCTTCGTGCCGATGCTGATGCTGATCGGCTACTCTCCCGAAGCGATCCAGGCTGCCTATCGCATCGGCGATTCCACCACCAACATCATCACCCCGATGATGAGCTATTTCGGGCTGATCCTGGCATGGGCGACGCGCTATCAGAAGGATCTGGGCGTCGGCACGCTGATCGCGATGATGCTGCCTTATTCCATGTTCTTCATCGTAGCGTGGAGCGCGTTCTTCTATCTGTGGACCTTCATCCTCGGCCTGCCGGTGGGGCCGGGATCGCCGACCTATTACGTGCAGTAGGGACTGCGCGAAGCGACGGAGTCAGACCCCCAGCCACCATCGGATCACCATCGCGACCGCGCCCAGCACGGCGACGCTGCCCGCCCAAATGGCAACCATCCAGGCGAGGCGTTGCCAGAGAGGCTTTTCGCGGGGCTCCATGGGTTAGTGATACCCCTCATGCCCGACTTTGCCGCGGAATACGTAATAGGCCCAGGCGGTGTAGGCGATGATCAGCGGCATGGTGATCGCCACGCCCACCAGCATGAAGATCTGGCTGCGTTCGGGCGCGGCGGCATCCCAGATCGTGACGTCCGGCGGAATGACATAGGGCCAGATGGTGACGCCCAGCCCCGCCATGCCGAAAAAGAACAGCGCCAGGCTCAACCAGAACGGCTTCGAATGCCGTTCCACCGACAGCGCGCGTAGCAGCGCCAGCGCGATCAATCCGGTCAGGATCGGCACGGGCGCGGCGTAGTAGATTTCCGGCGCGCTCAGCCAGCGTTCGGCGTATTCGGCGTTGAGAAACACGTTGTAGAGGCTCACCGCCCCCATCAGCACGAAAGTGGCCCAGGCAGCGCGCTTGCCCAGCTTGCGGGCGTGATGCTGGCTCTCGCCGTCGAGCTTCCAGACCAGCCAAGTCGCGCCGAGAAGAGCATAGCCCGCCACCGTGCCCAGACCGGTCAGCAGCGTGTACGGCGTCAGCCAGTCCCACCAGCTGCCCGCATAGGCGCGATCGACCACTTCGATCCCCTGCAACAGCGCGCCCAAGGTCATCCCCTGCGCCATCGCCGCCACCAAGCTGCCGCCGGTGAAGGCCACGTCCCACAATTTGCGATGCGACGGATCGCGCCAGCGATATTCGAAGGCGACACCGCGAAAGACCAGGCCGAGCAGCATGGCGATGATCAAGGGATAGGTTGCGGGCAGGATCACGGCATAGGCCAGCGGAAAGGCCGCGAACAGCCCGCCCCCGCCCAGCACCAGCCAGGTCTCGTTCCCGTCCCAGACCGGCGCGATCGAGTTCATCGCCCGGTCCCGCTCCGGCCCGACCTCGAATGTCGGAAACAGGATGCCGATGCCGAGATCGAAGCCGTCCATCACGACATAGGCGAAGACGGCGAAGGCGATGATGAACGCCCAGATGGTGGTGAGGTCCATGGTCATGGCCGCTCCTCCGGTTCCTGCTTGCTGCCGGACAGATCCTTGGTGGTCTCGTCGGACGGGTCCTGCGTGAGACCGGGCGTGATACCGGCCGTACGGATCGGCCCCTTGTCGCCGCGCTTGACCCCGTATTCGCCCGCATGGGGCGCCTTGCGCATCAGGTGCAGGATGTACCAGACGCCCGCGCCGAAGACGAAGAAATAGACCACGACGAAGGCGACCAGCGAAGCGCCGACCGCCGGTGCGGCGAGAGGGCTGGCGGCATCTTCCGTGCGCAGCAGATTGTAGATCACGTAAGGCTGGCGGCCCACCTCGGTGGTGATCCACCCAGCAAGGACCGCGACGAAGCCGCTGGGTGCCATGACCAGCGCGGCGCGGTGCAGCCAGCTCCAATCGTAGAGCTTCCCCCGCCACCGCGCGAGCAGGCTCCACAACCCCACGCCCAGCATGGCGAACCCCATGGCGATCATGATGCGGAAACTCCAGAACACGATGGCGACCGGCGGCTGCTCGTCGTCGGGAATGGTGTCGAGCCCTGCCAGCGGCGCGTCGAGATCGTGCTTCAGGATAAGGCTGGAAAGCTTCGGAATGCCGACCGCGTAATCGAGCCGCTGTTCCTCATCGTTCGGAATCCCGAACAGATAGAGCGGCGCGCCATCGGGGTGGCTCTCGTAATGCCCCTCCATAGCCATGACCTTTTGCGGCTGATGCTCCAGCGTGTTGAGGCCGTGCATGTCGCCCGCCACGATCTGCACGGGAACGACGAGGGCGGCCATCAACATCGCCATCGAGAACATCTTCCTCGCGTGGGCGTTCGTGCGATCCTTGATGAGATGGAAGGCCCCCACCCCGCCGACCACGAAGGCCGTGGTGATGAAGGCAGCGAGCACGGTGTGGACGAGGCGATAGGGGAAGCTGGGATTGAACACGATCGTCCACCAGCTCGGCCCCGGCAGAAACTGGCCATTGGCGCCCATCTCGTAACCCACGGGCGTGTGCATCCAGCTGTTGACGCTGAGGATCCAGAAGGCGGAAATCGTCGTGCCGACCGCCACCATCAGCGTGGCGGCGAAATGGAGCTTCTTGCCGACCCGCTCCATCCCGAACAGCATCACGCCGAGGAAGCCCGCTTCGAGGAAGAAGGCGGTCAGCACTTCATAGGCCATCAACGGCCCGATCACCGGCCCGGCCACGTCCGAAAACACCGACCAGTTGGTGCCGAACTGGTAACTCATCACGATGCCGCTCACGACGCCCATTGCGAAGGCGATCGCGAAGATCTTCAGCCAGTATTTGAACAGGTCGAGATAGAGCGGCTTGCCCGTCTTCAGCCATAACCCTTCGAGAACCGCGAGGTAGCTCGCCAGCCCGATCGAAAAGGCCGGGAAGATGAAATGGAAGCTCACCGTGAAGGCGAACTGTATGCGGGCGAGCAGCAGGGCGTCGAGACCATCAAACATCGTATCGACTCCGATAGACCAGCGGCCCCCTCGCGGCCATGGCGTTGCGCGCAATATCCGTTGCGCCGGAGAGCGGTTCGATCATGAGTAGGCAGCGCGAAGGAGGAACGCTTCGCGCTCCCAGCCTTTATTCACAGCAACGGGTCACGCACATTTTCGGGGGAACATCATGGCGGAAGCATCCGCGCCTGCGGGTAGCAAACCGAAACTCGCCAAAAGCCTAAAGCTTTTCGACGTCTATGCGGTGGCCACCGGCGCGATGTTCTCGTCCGGCCTCTTCCTGTTGCCCGGCATCGCCGCGGCGCAAACCGGCAATTCGGTCTGGCTGGCCTATCTCGTCGCGGGCCTGATGATCCTGCCCGCCATGTATTGCATGGCCGAACTGTCCACCGCCATGCCGCGTTCGGGCGGCACCTATTTCTTCCTCGACCGCAGCATGGGGCCTTTGATGGGCACGGTCGGCGGTTTGGGATCGTGGGTCGCGGTGGTGTTCAAGAGCGCCTTCGCCCTCGTCGGCATGGGCGCGTATCTCGCGCTCTATATCGATCTTCCGATCACGGTGACCGCCATCGCGCTGACCATCGCCTTCGGACTGTTGAACATGTTCGGCGCGAAGGAGACCACGCTGTTGCAGCGCATCCTGGTGGGCACGCTGGTCGTAATCCTCACCGCCTTCTGCATCTTCGGTCTCGCGCGGACGGGCATCGCCGACGCCTTCGCGCCCGAGCCCGGCTATGGCAGCTTCTTCCGCGACGGGTTCGGCGGCTTCTTCGCCACGATCGGGTTGGTATTCGTATCGTATGCGGGCCTGACGAAAGTCGCCAGCGTGGCCGAAGAGATCGAGAACCCCGATCGCAACATCCCGCTCGGCATGACGCTGTCGCTCGCCACGGCGACGGCGATCTACACTTTCGGAACGCTCGTGATCGTCACCGTCATGCCGCCCGACGAACTGTTCGGAAGCCTGACCCCGGTTGCCGATGCCGGCTCGCGCTTCCTCGGCTGGCTGCCCTACGATCTGGGCGTCACGCTGATCGTGGTGTCCGCCGTCGCCGCCTTCGCTTCCACCGGGAATGCGGGCATCATGTCCGCCTCGCGCTATCCCTATGCGATGGCGAAGGACAAATTGCTGCCCGCCCGTCTCGCGCGTCTAGGCAAGAGCGGTACGCCGATCCTGGCGATCGCCATCACCGTCCTCGTCATGATCGCGGTCCTGATCGTCTTCGACGTCGAATCGGTCGCCAAGCTCGCCAGCGCCTTCCAGCTCCTGCTGTTCGGCCTCGTCTGCCTGGCCGTGATCGTCATGCGCGAAAGCCGGATAGACAGCTACAGGCCGGGCTTCCGCACTCCGCTCTATCCGTGGGTGCCGATCGCGGGCGTTTTGCTCGCCTTCTGGCTGATCCTCGAAATGGGCGCGGTCGCGATCCTGTTCACCATCGCCCTGTCCGTCGTGTGCGGCCTGTATTACCAGTTCTACGCCTCCAAGCGCGTGAAGCGGCGCGGCGCGATCTTCCACATGCATCGCCATCTCGGCCACAACACGTTCGAAGGGATCGAGCACGAGCTGACCGCGATCGTCCACGAACGCACGCAGCCCCAGAACCTGAGCTACGAAAGCGTGGTGGCGCGCAGCGCGCTGATGGACCGTACGCGCGGCACTTACGATCGCAAGGCACTGATCGAGGAGATGGTCAGCGTCGGTCAGGACCGCTTCGGCATGAGCGAGGAGGCGATCCGCAACGTCTTCGAAGGCGAACGGATGGACGTGCACGCCATCCGGCCCAACATGTATCTCGCCTACAAGACCGTCCCCGATATCGAGGAATCGCAGCTCTTCATCTTCCGCTTCGGCAGCCGCGCCAGCGTCGACATCCTGGGCGCGCGCAACGTCCACACGCTGATGTATCTGATCCTGCCCGAAGAGCCCGCCGGGCTCGATCTCAGGATCGTCGGCCACCTCGCCGAAGTGGCGCAAAGCGACCGGTTCGAGGAACGCTGGCTGGCGGCGAAGGACGAGAACGAGCTGGCCGAAGTGCTCGTTCGCGACGATCATTTCGTACGCGAGCGTGCGGAAAAGATCCCGGCCCTGGCTTCGCAACTCGAAGTCCCGCTACGCGAGGTCGATCTGCCCGGCTCCTGCCTCGTCATGATGATCGAGCGCGCCGGACAGCTGATGATCGCCAAGCCGCGCCTTGAGCTGAAGGCAGACGATCTCGTCTCGATCCTGGGCGAACCCGAAGATCTCAGCCTGCTTTACGATCCGACCTACCTGGACCGATCGGAAGATTGATGGCGGAGAGGGTGGGATTCGAACCCACGGTACGGTTGCCCGCACACTGCATTTCGAGTGCAGCGCATTCGACCACTCTGCCACCTCTCCGCATAGTGCGCGATCATCGGGCCGTGGCCCGATCGGCATCCCCGGTCGTTTGGGAGCCGCGCCGTTAGCGCAGGGCCGCGGACTTGCCAAGGCAATTATACGCGCTCCGCAAACGATAACCGTGGACGACCCCTTTCCCGCCCTTGTGCCCACGCGGCCGCACCCCATATCCAACATCTATGGAACGCGCCCTGTTCTTCTCTCCCCAGGCCGGTCGCACGATCGACGCCCCCGCCCTTCTCAAGACACGCTTCGCCATCGGCGATGTCGTGCGGCACCGCATGTTCGATTTTCGCGGTGTGATCTTCGATATCGATCCGGTCTTCGCGAACAGCGAGGAATGGTACGATTCGATTCCCGAAAGCATTCGGCCCGATCGCGATCAGCCCTTTTACCACCTCTTCGCCGAGAACGAGGACGAGAGCTACGTCGCCTATGTCAGCCAGCAGAATCTGGTGCGCGATGCGGCGAATGGCCCGGTCGACCACCCCGAAGTCGCGCGTCTGTTCGATGGCTTCGCGCAAGGCCGCTATCGCATGCAGCGGGCCCTCACTCACTAAAAACCATTCACTGATGGTGCGGAAGCGCCAGCTTCAGGCCTTGATCTTCCAGCCCGATTTCAGCAGCTTGTAGCAGATGACGGCCAGCGCCAGATTGAATGCGCCCAGCCCGATTCCCGCCCAGACCACCGGCATCGTGCCCGCGCCGATATCGCTTGCGCCGAGGAATCCGTACCGGAAGCCCGAGATAACGTAAAAGAACGGGTTGAGACGGCTGATCGTCTGGAAGAGCGGGGCCAGATTGTCGATCAGGTAGAACGTGCCCGAAAGGAGCGCGAGCGGCGCCACCACGAGAGTCGTTATCGCCGCATTGTGATCGAATTTCTCCGCCCAGAGCGAGGTGACGAGGCCGAACAGGCTCAGCATCGCGGCACCCATCAGGCCGAACCACACGATGGCGAGTGCTCCGCCCCAGCCCGCCAGATGCAGATCTGCGCCGGGATACAGCGCGATCGCCAGGGCCAGCGCCGCACCCACTGCCACAGCGCGCGTCATCGCTGCGAGGACGATGCCCGCCATCAGCTCGCCTTCGGAAAGCGGGGGCATCAGCAGATCGATGATCGTCCCCTGGATCTTGCCCGACAAAAACGAGAAGCTCGCATTGGCAAAGGCGTTCTGCATCATCGCCATGACAATCAGGCCCGGTGCGATGAAATCGGCGAAGGGCACGCCCAGCACACTGCGATCGCCGCGCCCCAGGGCCACGTCGAAGATCACCAGAAACAGGACCGTACTGACCGCCGGACCCCAGATCGTCTGCGTCTGGACCTTGAGAAACCGGCGAACCTCCTTAATATAGAGGCTCCAAAGGCCGATGCGGTTGATGCCGGTGATGACCGGTTGTCCGCGCGGCGCAAAGCGAGTCCTTCCCGCATCCCCACCCGGCACGAATGTGGCATCGGTGTCGGCTGCGAACGCGGCGGGACTTGATTGGGGAGTCTGGGCTTGATCGGCCATGATGGCGCGACTAGGCCCTGGCACCCGCGCTGGCAAGGCTTGCCCGGCCCGGTCGTCCCGCAAATTCGCAGCGGGCACGCTGCGGCCTCAGACAGGATACGATTGACGCATGAGCTGGACCGACGAACGCATCGCGACGCTGAAGAAAATGTGGGAGGGCGGCTCCACCGCCAGCCAGATCGCGGAGGAATTGGGCGGAGTCAGCCGCAATGCCGTCATCGGCAAGGCGCATCGCCTGGGCCTGAAGGCGCGCCCGTCTCCGGTGAAGGCCGCCGAAAAGAAAGCTGCGCCAGCCAAGAAGGCGGCACCCGCCGCCAAGCCCGCAGCGGCGAAGAAACCCGCCGCCAAGAAGGCCGCGCCGACACAAGCACCTGCGCCCGCAGCCGCTCCGGCGCCGACGCCTGCCCCAACTGCACCTGCGCCCGCCGCTGCGGCTCCGCCGCCCGTTAACAATTCCGCCAACGCAGGCGGCGCCACGTCGCAGCCGATGCCCAACAAGCAGTCGGATTCGCCCAAGATCGTTTCGGTCGGCCCGGGTGGCTTCCTGCGTCAGGGCCCCGGCGATCAGCAGCCGCCGATCCCGCCCGCGCCGCCGCGCCGCCTGGTGCCCGCCAAGCCCAGCCCGGACATCGCCGACAAGACCAGCCTGCTGGATCTGAGCGAAAAGGTCTGCCGCTGGCCGATGGGCCATCCGGGCGAGCCGGATTTCCATTTCTGCGGCGAAGCGGTCAATCCCGGCTTCCCCTATTGCGTCGAACATTGCGGGCGGGCCTATCAGGCACAGCTGCCGCGCGGTGCGCGACGTCCTCCGCCCCCGCTGCCGTTCGGCGGTCCGCGCGTGCGCTGATGGTATTACCCGTGCGGATCCGCCCGCACGGGCCGCGCCCGGTCGAATTCGGGCAGCCGTAACTGCGGCGTTAACGCTGTCGCTTAAGCGAACCATAGCCCCGAAGCGGCAATATATTGCCGGGGCCGTCGCAGCGTGCGAGAGAGCCCCTTAGGGGACACGGAAGCGCACGGATGGATTGGGCGAGTTTCACGATCGGGGCATGGACCGCCTGCATGCTCGCCTTCGCGGCGGGCGCGGCGGGCCTTTATTTCGTGATCGGACGCCAATTCCTGCTCTGGATCAGCGCGCGCCTGCTCGCGATCGGCCTGCTCGCCTTCACCTTTCCGCCAATGGCGGGTTTCATCTTCGCCGATCCGCAGGCGCTGCTCGTGGCACGTCTCGTCGCTACCGATGTGAGCATCGCACTCGCGGGACCAGTCATGGCGACCTATCTCGAACGCTCGCTCGGACTCAATCATTTGCGTCGGCTGTTCTGGGGGGTCTTCCCGATCGGCCTCGGCCTCGCGCTATGCGCACCGCTGATCGCGCGGGATATCCTCCCGCTGTGGCTGCACAGCGCTGTGGTGCTGGTGATGGTGCTGATGATGACGTTTGGCCTTTGGTCCGCGATCCGCCAGAAAAGCCGTCCCGCCCTGTTCCAGTCGATCGCCTGGGGCCCCGCCATCGCGGTCGGTCTGGTCGCTATCTATAGCGAGCTTATACTGGGAGGCCCGCTTCCCTTCTATGCCCAGGCCATGCTGGCTGCCTTGATGGTCGAGTTGATAGTGACACCGATAGGCATCGGCGACGGGTTTCGGATCGTGCAGGACCAACGCGACCGTGCTCTTGTCGGAATGCGCCAGGCGACCGAAGCCAGCGCGCTGGACCCCCTCACCGGGATTGCCAATCGGCGCGGACTGGAACATCGCTTCACTTCCTGCGCGGTGCGGCCCGTCGGCATCGCGGTGCTGGATTGCGATCTCTTCAAGCGCATCAACGACAATTTCGGCCACGATACGGGCGATAGGGTGCTCGTCGCCGTCGGCGCGGCGCTCGGTGCGGGAGAAAACATCTTTCCGGCGCGCATGGGGGGCGAGGAATTCGTCCTGCTTCTCTATGGCGAAGACTGGCGGCGCGATGCCGAAGCCGCCAGGCGAAACATCCCGGCCGTGGTGGCGCAGCGCGTTCCGGAACTGCCCTTCCCCGTCACTGCCAGTGCCGGGCTGTCGGCCGTACTGGCCGAAGAAACCCTCGAAACCGCGATCAGGCGCACCGACAGGGCGCTTTACGCCGCCAAGGATGCCGGGCGGGACCGCTCGATCGCGCTGACCGATTTCCGCCGCCATCTCACCCGTCTCGAAGAAGTCGCCTGACCCCGTCCGCAAGTCCTCAAGGAACCGCTATGCCCATCTCGCTCCACGCAGCCTTCGTTCCCAGCGCATTGCAGATCATCGGCAGCACGCGCGGCCTGATCGATACCGCCGACACATGGTGCGATGAGCAAGGCCGCGCTGCCGAGACGGTGCTGGGCGCACGCATCTACGAAGACATGCTGCCATTCGCCTATCAGGTGAAAAGCGTCGCCGTGCACACCCAGTCCGCGATCGCAGCGTTGAACGAAGGCCGCTTCAGTCCCGACATGGCGCCCCCGCCAGCCAGCTTCGACGGTCTGCGCGCGCAGCTGGACGAGGCCAGGGCCGCGCTGGAAAAGGTTGGCGTGGAAGAACTCGAAGAAAAGATCGGCCAGGAGGTCCGCTTCGAATTCGGCAAGCTGTCGCTTCCCTTCGATGCCGAGGATTTCCTGCTGAGCTTCAGCCAGCCCAATTACGCGTTCCACGCCGCCACGGCGTACGACATTCTGCGCATGCTGGGCATCAAGATCGGCAAGACCGATTTCCTCGGTCGGTTGCGCATGCGGCGCTAGGTCGTTTCGACCCTGTTGCTCAACTCTTGCGAGCAAACCAGATCGTGTGGCGCGGGCCCTTATTGTTGGGCCGTGCGCGTACCGCGCGGACATCCACGGCAAAGCCCGCTTCCTTCAATCGCACGGTGAACTTGTGGTCCGGCGCGGCGGACCAGATCGCCAGGATACCGCCCGCATTCAGCGCTTCGCGCGCCTTGGCGAGGCCGGTGCGGGTATAGAGCCGACTGTTCTGGTCGCGCACGATTCCATCGGGCCCGTTATCGACATCGAGAAGGATCGCGTCCCACTTGGGCAGCGTGCCGTCATTGGCATCGTCGATCAGCGCCGCGACATCGCACAGGACCACCTCGCCGCGCGGATCGGACAGGGACCGTCCGGTAAGTTCGGACAGCGGCCCGCGCGCCCAATCGAGGATTTCGGGCACGACTTCCGCCACCGTCACGCTGCCACCCTCCGGCAGATGCGCCAGCGCGGCTCGAAAGGTGAAGCCCATGCCATAGCCGCCGATCAGCACCCGTGGCTTCGGACGCGCCAGTTCGGCGAGCGTGAGCTCGGCCAGCTGTTCTTCGGAGAACTGCATCCGCGTCCCCATCAGCTCGTCCCTGCCGAGCATGATGACGAAATCGCGTCCGTGGGAAATCAGGGTCAGCGTGTCGCCGCCGGGTATCTGCGCAGTGGCAAGGGTTTCGCGAGGAAGCATGGCGACAGGCTCTAGCGCCGCGCTCGCTGCGATGCACGTCGGAACTGTCCGGCCTGGGCAGCGGTTGATCGGGTAGATACGAAGGAGACACCCCTATGCCCAACCAAGCTCGCATCGCCATGGTCGAAAAAGCCGGAGCGGATTTCGAAATCGTCGAGAAGACCATCGACGATCCCGGCGCGCATGAAGTGCTGGTCGAATTGGCCGCAGTGGGCGTGTGCCATACCGATCTCGCCGTGCAGAACGGCGATCTGCCGACGAATTTCCCCGTCGTGCTCGGGCATGAAGGTGCCGGTACCGTCAAGGCCGTGGGCGAGCATGTCCGCGATCTGGCGCCGGGCGACAAGGTGGTCCTCTCCTACGGATCGTGCGGCCATTGCCGCCCCTGCGAGGAAGGCGATCCAGCCTATTGCCAGGATTTCAACGCACTCAATTTCATGAACAAGCGGCAGGGCGACGAGGACGCGGTTTTCGCGGACGGGCCCAACGCCGCCTTCTTCCAGCAATCGAGCTTCGCCACGCTTTCGATCGCGCATGAACGCAATGTCGTGAAGATCGAGGAGGATGTCGACATCTCGCTACTCGGCCCGCTGGGCTGCGGCATCCAGACCGGCGCAGGCGCCGTGTTGCGCACGGCTAAGCCCCAGGCGGGTTCGGCCCTCTTGGTCTCGGGCGTCGGCAGCGTGGGTATGTCGGCGGTGATGGCGGCCCGCCTTGCCGGGTGCAGCACGATCATCGCAGTCGATATGAATGCCGAACGCCTGAAGCTCGCAAAGGAACTGGGCGCGACGCATTCGATCGAGGTGTCGAAGGACACCGATCTCGGCGAAGAAGTCCGCAAGATCGTGGCCGAAGGTGTCGATTACGCGATCGAGTGCAGCGGCAATGCCAGTGCCGCGCGCGCCGCCTGGGGCAGCCTTGCCAAGCGCGGCACCATGGTCGTGGTCGGCGCGCCGCCTTCGGGCACAGATTACAGCTTCGATGCCAACGAACAGATCCTGTCGGGCCGCAAGATCGTCGGCTGCGTGGAGGGCGATTCCAAGGTCAAGCAGTTCATCCCCGAACTGGTGCGCCTGCACCTTCAGGACCGCTTCCCGTTCGACCGGCTGGTGAAGCGCTACAGCTTCGACGACATCAACCAGGCGGTTAAGGACCTGCATGACGGCAAGGTGATGAAGCCGATCCTCGAAATGGGCTGACCGCCAGCAGAGAGAAACTGCCGACACGAAAAAGGGGCCGCAGCATCGCCGCGGCCCCTTTTCTGTTGGTCCATCCGAAGGATCAGTCCTTCAGGAAGTCCGGCACATGCGCCGGTCCATCGTTGGAGCCGCCATCGCGGTTGCCGCCCCGGTCATTGCCGCGTCCGCCGCCGCGACCACCACGGTCGCCGCCACGGCCACCGCCGCCGCCGCCACCACGCGGGCCACGGCGATCGCCGCCACGGCCGCCGCCGCCTTCACGCGGTTCGCGCGGAGGACGGGTGTCCTCCAGCTCTTCGCCGGTTTCCTGGTCGACCACGCGCATCGACAGGCGGACCTTGCCGCGATTGTCGATTTCGAGGACCTTGACCTTCACTTCCTGGCCTTCCGACACGACGTCGGTCGGCTTTTCGACGCGCTCGTTCTTCATTTCGCTGACATGGACGAGACCGTCCTTGCCGCCCATGAAGTTCACGAAGGCACCGAAATCGACGATGTTTACGACCTTGCCGTTGTAGATCTTGCCGACTTCCGCTTCTTCGACGATGCCTTCGATCCACTTCTTCGCGGCTTCGATCTCGTCGGCATTGCTCGACGAAATCTTGATCGTGCCCTCGTCGTCGATGTCGACCTTGGCGCCGGTTTCGGCGACGATCTCGCGGATCACCTTGCCGCCCGTGCCGATCACGTCGCGGATCTTGGACTTGTCGATCTGCATCGTCTCGATGCGCGGCGCGTGCTTGGACACGCCCGAACGCGACGAGCCGAGCGCCTTGTTCATTTCGCCCAGAATATGCGCGCGACCGGCCTTGGCCTGTTCGAGCGCCTTGGTCATGATCTCCTGCGTGATACCGGCGACCTTGATGTCCATCTGGAGCGAGGTGATGCCCTTTTCCGAACCCGCGACCTTGAAGTCCATGTCGCCGAGGTGATCTTCGTCACCCAGAATGTCCGACAGGACGGCGAATTCGTCGCCTTCGAGGATGAGGCCCATGGCAATGCCGGAGACCGGACGTTCGATCGGAACGCCGGCGTCCATCATCGACAGACACCCGCCGCAGACCGTCGCCATCGAGGACGAGCCGTTGGACTCGGTGATGTCGCTCAGAATGCGGATCGTGTAAGGGAAGTCTTCGTGGTTCGGCAGAACCGGGTGCAGCGCGCGCCAGGCAAGCTTGCCGTGGCCGGTTTCGCGGCGGCTGGTGAAGCCGAAGCGACCCACTTCGCCGACCGAATAGGGCGGGAAGTTGTAATGCAGCATGAAGGGCGAATAGGAGAGCCCTTCCAGCCCGTCGATCATCTGCTCGGCATCCTTGGTGCCCAGCGTGGTGGTGCAGATCGCCTGCGTTTCACCGCGGGTGAACAGCGCCGAACCGTGCGTGCGGGGCAGCAGGCCGACCATCGCTTCGATCGGGCGGACCTGATCGAGCTTGCGCCCGTCGATACGCTGGCCGTCCTTGAGGATGGCGCCGCGCACGATCTCGCTTTCCAGCTTCTTGACCGCCTTGTTGGCGACCATCTGGGTCTGCGGTTCTTCGTCGGCAAAGGCTTCCTTGGCCTTGGCGCGGGCGGCGTTGAGCGCGTCCGAGCGAGCCGACTTGTCGGTCAGCTTGTAGGCAGCGGCGATGTCGTCACCGACGATGCCGCGCAGCTTTTCCTTGATCGCCGAGGTATCGTCCGACGTATCCATGTCCCACGGATCCTTGGCGGCCTGTTCGGCCAGATCGATGATCGCACCGATGACCTTGCGGCTTTCCTCGTGCGCGAACATCACGGCGCCGAGCATTTCCTCTTCGGTCAGCTCCTTGGCTTCGGATTCGACCATCATCACCGCGTCCTGCGTGGCGGCGACGACGAGGTCGAGGCGACCCTCTTCGTCGAGCGCGCTGGAAAGCGACGGGTTCAGTTCGTATTCGCCATTGCGGAAGCCGACGCGAGCGGCGCCGATCGGGCCCATGAAGGGTACGCCGCTGATGGTGAGCGCGGCCGAAGCGGCGATCATCGCGACGATATCGGGCTCGGTCTCGCCATCATAGCTGAGAACCTGCGCGATAACGTTGATTTCGTTGTAGAAACCTTCCGGGAAGAGCGGCCGCACGGGGCGGTCGATCAGACGGCTGGTGAGCGTTTCCTTCTCCGTCGCGCGGCCTTCGCGCTTGAAGAAGCCACCCGGGATACGACCCGCAGCGGAGAATTTTTCCTGATAGTGCACGGTCAACGGGAAGAAATCCTGCCCTTCGCGCACGCTCTTGGCGGCGGTCACGGCGCACAGCACCACGGTTTCGCCATAAGTGGCCAATACGGCGCCATCGGCCTGACGGGCGATGCGGCCGGTTTCCAGAGTGAGGGTCTTTCCGCCCCACTCCAGCGATACGGTTTTCGTGTCGAACATGTATTTTCCTTAACGATCCCGCGCGCCACATTGCGTCGCGGGGCCTACTGTGCCGGGTATTCCGTCCCGGTCCGGTCCGAGGCTTTTCGCCTCCATGGTCCGCACCCTGCCGTATTGCACGGGTGCCGGATAAACGAAGGGGCGACAATCGAGCCGCCCCTTCGCAAAAACTCTTACTTACGCAGACCCAGCTTCTGGATCAGGGCGTTGTAGCGCTCGACATCCATCTTCTTGAGGAAGGCGAGCAGCTTGCGCCGCTGGTTGACCATCATCAGGAGACCACGACGCGAGTGGTTGTCCTTGTGATTGTCCTTGAAATGCTCGGTCAGGTTGCGGATGCGTTCGGTCAGGATGGCGACTTGGACTTCGGGAGACCCAGTGTCGCCCTCGCTCTGGGCGTTGTCCTTGATGATTTCCGCTTTGCGTTCGGCGGTTACCGACATGTATTCTACTCCGCGACATCGGGAAGGTTGAAGCCCCGCACGACCCTGGCCGTGCCGCCTTCGATCTCCATCAAGGCGATCGGGACAGCGCCCAGTTTCGCGAAATGGAGCCCATCGGGCTGGGACAATTCCGACAAGACCCGGCCCTGGCGGACCGCCTGCGCGCTTGTCGGGTCGAGGGGTAGGACCGGGATGTCGTCCAGTCCGGCCTCCAGCGGCAGGAAAAGGTGTTCAAGTGGCGCGCCCTTAGCGATTTCCTCAAGAGTGTCCAGCGAAATCGCCTGTTCCTCGCGGAACGGCCCGGCCTTGATGCGCCTGAGATAGGTGACATGCCCCACAGTTCCAAGCGCGTGTGCGATGTCCCGTGCAAGCGAACGGATATACGTCCCCTTGGAAACATGCGCGACGAGTGTGACGCTATCGGCGAGTTCCAGCGGCGCTTGCGGATCGTAAGGGTCAGGCCGACCGAGCGTGGTGGCGAAGGACGAGGCCGGAAGCGGTTCGACTTCGCCCGTATCGTCAACAGGTTCCCGAAACGGGCGTAAATCGTGCACCGTCACGCGGCGGGTCTTCATCTCGACCTCCTCGCCCGCGCGGGCGAGGTCGTAGGCGCGCTTGCCGTCGATCATGAGCGCGGAATATTTGGGCGGGACTTGCTCGATCTCTCCGGTGAAATGGTCGAGCACCGCCGCTACCGCCGCCATCGGCGGGCGCCGGTCGGACGTGCGCACCACCTCGCCTTCGGTGTCGAGCGTGTCGGTCTCTTCGCCGAACTGAATGGTGAAGGCGTATATCTTGTCGCTGTCGAGCATGCGCCCGGCAAGCTTCGTCGCCTCGCCCAATGCGATCGGAAGCACCCCTTCGGCCAGCGGATCGAGCGTGCCGCCATGGCCGACCTTGGTCTTCGCATGGCCGCCCTGCCGCAACACGCGCTTGACCGCGCCGACCGCCTGGGTCGAGCCCATCCCGCGCGGCTTGTCGAGTATCAGCCAGCCGGAAGCGGGGTGACTCATCCCGCTATCCCCCGTGCCACCGCATCGGCGATCCCGGCGAAAACCTGTTGTGCCCACATCACGGGCGGGAGGACCACATTCTCAACGATCCCGCTATCGGGAAAGGCCCACGTCGCCGCGATCAGGACAATAAAGAAGACCATGCCCAGCCCCTGCGCCTTCTGCCAGTGACGGGCATAGCGCCGGGGGAGGAGGCCGCCGAGGATGTGCGAGCCGTCGAAGGGCGGGATCGGCAACAGGTTGAACAGCGCGAGAAAGACATTGATCAGAATAAAGGTGCCTCCCGCCGTCACCGCCCAGTCGGGCAGCGCCTCGCCCGCATCGAAGGCGAGACCCGCGAACACGCCCACCAGCACCGCACCGATCAGCGCCAGAACGAGGTTCGTCCCCGGCCCCGCCGCCGCGACTGCCATCATCCCAAAGCGCGGATTGTTCAGCCGCCGCGCATTCACCGGCACCGGCTTCGCCCAGCCGAAGATCGGCCCGCCGAACAGCGCCAGCGCGCCCGGCACCAGCAGCGTGCCGATGGGATCGACATGGCGGATCGGGTTCAGGGAAAGCCGCCGCTGCTCCTTCGCCGTCGGATCGCCGAGCATCAGCGCCATCCAGCCATGCGCCACCTCGTGGAAGACGATGGCGACGATCAGGCACGGCACCAGGATCGCGGCGAGAAGGAGGGTTTCGGTCATGGGGCTTAGATAGGATGCGCGCGGTCAGCCCGCCAGCGCGCTGGTGAAATGCTTGCGGCAAAGCGCGACGTAGCGCTCGTTGCCGCCGATCTCGGTCTGCTCGCCCGCGCGGACGGCCTTGCCGCTTTCATCGACGCGCAGATTCATCGTCGCCTTGCGCCCGCAATGGCACACGCCCTTCAGTTCGACCAATTTGTCCGCAATGCCCAGCAATGCGGCGGAACCGGGGAAGAGCTCGCCCTGAAAATCGGTCCTCAGGCCATAGCAGATCACCGGAATGCCCGCTTCATCCGCCAGCCGCGCGCATTGCCAGACCTGATCGCGCGTCAGGAATTGCGCCTCGTCGATCAACACGCAATCGAGCGGTTGCGCATCATGCGCCGCGCGGATCGCTTGCCACAGGTCGGTTCCGGGATCGTAGAGATGCGCATCCGCCTCCAGCCCGATGCGGCTCCTGACCATGCCCTCGCCACGTGTATCGAGCCGCGCGCTCCATACCATCGTGCGCATGCCGCGCTCGCGATAGTTGAAATCGGCCTGCAACAGCGTGGAGCTCTTCCCCGCATTCATGCTGGCATAGTAGAAATAGAGCTTGGCCATCAGTCCTCGTCGAGGTCGCGGGCCACCTTGGGATCGCTCAGCAACCGTTCGATCCGGTCGGCCTCGTCGAAGCTCTCGTCGGGCTGGAAACTCAGGCGCGGGGCGAATTTCAGCCCCAGCCGCTGCGCGACCTCCTTCTGGAAGAACGCAGTGTTGGTGCGCAGCGCTTTCAGCACTGCCGTCTCGTCCTCGCCCATCAGCGGCTTCACGTAAGCCTTGGCGTTTCTGAGGTCCGGCGTCATCCGCACCTCGGTCACGCTGATGGTATGCGCGCGCAGCACGTCGTCATGCGCCTCGCCCCGGGCGAGCAGTTCGGACAGGATATGCCGCACCCGCTCCCCCACCTTGAGGACGCGGACGGATTGCTGTTCGGACGAAGACGCGTGCTTTGCCATCGCGGGTCGGCGAGCGGACTAGAGAGTCCGCTCTTGCTCCGTCACCTCGAACACTTCGAGCTGGTCGCCTGCGCGGATGTCGTTCGTATCCGCCAGTACCACGCCGCATTCGAGACCCGAGCGGACCTCGTCCACATCGTCCTTGAAGCGGCGCAGCGAGGCGATGGTTGTGGCCGAGACGATGACGTCGTCGCGCGTAAGGCGCGCATGGACGCCCTTGCGGATGATGCCTTCGACCACGAGCAGGCCTGCCGCCTTGTCCTTCTTGCCGGACTTGAAGACTTCCTTGACCTCGGCGCGGCCGATGACGTTCTCGACCTTGAGCGGCCCGAGTTCGCCGAGCATTTCCTTCGTGATCTCTTCCGTGAGGTGATAGATCACGTCGAAATACTTCATCTCGACATTGTCGCGCTTGACCAGTTCGCGCGCCTTGGGATTGGGACGCACGTTGAAGCCGATGATCGGCGCATTGCTGGCGGCGGCCAGCTGCACGTCGCTTTCGGTGATGGCACCCACCCCGGCGTGCAGGACGCGCACCTTGATGTCGTCGTTCGACAGGTTGTGGAGCGCCGAATTGATCGCTTCGACCGAACCCTGCACGTCCGCCTTCACCAGCACCGGGAATTCGATCACGTTCGACTGGAGGCCAGCGAACATGGTGTCGAAATTGGTGGGGGCGAGCGCGGTGCGCTTCTCGGTCGCCTTGGTCTGGCGGAACTCCGCGACCTCGCGGGCGCGCTGTTCGTTCTCGACCACGGTGAGCGTGTCGCCTGCATTGGGCACGCCGCCAAGGCCCAGGACCTCGACCGGCATGGACGGCCCGGCTTCCTTGATCTGCTTGCCCTGATCGTTGACGATCGCACGGACACGGCCGCTCTGGGTGCCGACCACGAACGTATCGCCGCGCTTCAGAGTGCCGCGCGTGACCAGCACGGTCGCGACCGGACCGCGGCCCTTGTCGAGCTGCGCTTCGATCACGGTCGCCTCGGCCTCGCGATCGGGGCGCGCCTTCAGTTCGAGCAGTTCGGCCTGAAGATTGATCGCCTCGAGCAATTCGTCGAGCCCGGTCTTCTCCTTCGCGGAGATTTCGACATCCTGCGTGTCGCCCGACATCTTCTCCACGATCACTTCGTGTTCGAGCAGGCGATTGCGGATATTGTCCGGATTGGCTTCGGGCTTGTCGACCTTGTTGATCGCCACGATCATCGGGACGCCGGCGGCCTTGGTGTGATTGATCGCCTCGATCGTCTGCGGCATCACGCCGTCGTCGGCAGCGACAACCAGCACCACGATATCGGTGACATTGGCACCGCGCGCACGCATTTCGGTAAAGGCGGCGTGGCCCGGCGTGTCGAGGAAGGTGACCGCGTCGCCCTTCTTCGTCTTCACCTGATAGCTGCCGATATGCTGGGTAATGCCTCCGGCTTCACCCTTCACCACATTGGCACCGCGCAGCGCGTCGAGCAGGCTGGTCTTGCCGTGATCGACATGGCCCATGATAGTGACGACCGGCGGACGCGGACGCAGCGTCTCTTCGGGATCGTTGTCCTCTTCGTTGACGATGTCGACATCGGCTTCGGACACGCGCTGGACGTTGTGGCCGAACTGATCGACCAGCAATTCGGCGGTATCCTGGTCGATCGTCTGGTTGACGGTGACCATCATGCCGAGATTGAACAATTCCTTCACCAGATCCGCGCCCTTTTCGGCCATGCGGTTGGCGAGTTCCTGCACGGTGATCGCCTCCGGCACGACCACGTCGCGAACCTGCTTCTCGCGCGGCTTGCTGGGGCCGCCATGCGTGCGACGTTCCTTTTCGCGAGCACGCTTGAGCGCGGCGAGCGAACGGGCGCGGCGGCCCTCGTCCTCGTTCAGCGCCTTGGTGACCGACAGCTTGCCGGAACGGCGCTTGTCGGGACGCTCCGCAGTCGTCGCGGTGCGCGACTTCTTGTCGTCCTTCTTGGGCTTTTCGGGGCGCTTGGGCTCAGGCCGGGCGACCGGCGTGAATCGACGCGGCGCGGGCGCGGCCGGAGCATCGGCGGCGGCTTCCCCGGCTGCGGCATCGCCCGTTGCGGCATCGGAGGACGCCTCCTGCTCGCTCGCGGACGCTGCCTCGGCGTCCTTCTCGGCGCGGGCGGCAGCATCCTTTTCGGCCTGCTGCTCGGCTTCCTTCTGCGCTTCCTTTTCCTGCGCCTTGGTCTCGGCGCGCTTCTTCTCGTCCTCGACGGCCTGTTTCGCCTCGCGCTCCTCACGGACGCGCGCTTCCTCGGCCATGCGCAGGCGGTCTTCCTCGGCCTCGCGCTGGAGGCGGGCGACGCGTTCCTGTGGCGTCTCGTCGGACGGCGCGGGACGCTTGGGCGCAGGGGCCTTCGTAACCGGCGCGGGCGCCGGGGCCGGAGCGGGGCTCGGCGCTGGAGTTTGTGCCGGAGCGGGCGCAGGCGCCGCTTCGGGAGCCGGTGCGGGCGCAGGCGCGGCCTCGCCGGGCTTCACGAGCTTGCGGCGGCGCTTCACCTCGACCGCCACCTTGTTGGTGCGGCCATGGCTGAAGGTCTGCTTGACCTCGCCCGGCTGGCTGCCCTTGAGGGACAGCGGCTTGCGGGCAGGTTTCTTGTCGTCGTCGCTCATCTAGCTCGTTCTTTCTTCCGTATTCGTCTCGCGACCCGCCCCGATGGGGGCCGCCGCGTCGTCATTCATATCGTTCGCGCCCCGATCCGCGTTCGGTGCGGCGCCTGGGGTTGCGCCTGAGGCCGCGCCTGAGTCCGCGTTCCGGGCGGGAGCATCGGATGCGCTCCCGGTAAAATGGACCAGTCGTTGCAGGAGTCCTGCGATCCGCGCCGCCGCCGCGGGATGCCCCACGGCCAGATGCACCACGTTCTCGCGGCCCAATGCCACAGACAGCGCCATCCGGTCCAGCGGCAAGACGAGGCCGCGATCGCCGCTGCCTTCGCGCTCGCTTCCGACGCGCCAGGCCTGGTCGAGCTTCTTGCGCCCGTCCTCGCTCGCATCTTCGGCGTGGAACAGCAATGCAACCGCCCCGCCGCGCGCCGCTTCGGCGATGCGCTGGGCGCCCAAGATAATACTTCCCGCCCTCAGTTCCAGTCCCAACCGGTCCAGCAGGATGCGGGCCAGAGCGTTTTCGATCTTTTCGGGCAGATCGGGCGGAATTTGGAGATCGCCGGACTTGAACGCCCGCGCCAGCGCCGCCTTCAGACGGCCTTTCGCGGTGGCATCTTCCAGTTCCGCGCGCGTCACGCCGATCCAGGCGCCCCGCCCCGGTGCCTTGGCCTGCACATCCGGCAGGACCAGGCCCGAAGGCGATACGGCAAGCCGGATCAGCCCCTCGCGCGGCGAGGATTCGCCTGCAAGGATGCAGCGCCGCTCGCTCTGCTTGCGGTCGGCACGCGCAGCCTTCCGGCCCTCGCCCCCATCAGGGAACGAAGCCGGTTCGGCTCGGTCTGTCTGGGACGCTAGGCGCTCATTGTTCGGAGTCCGCATGCGCGGCCTCCTGTGTTTCGGCGACAGGGGCGGCCGCAGGCTCTTCATCCTCGAACCAGTGTGCGCGGGCAGCCATGATGATCTCATTGCCCTGCTCTTCGTTCAGACCGAATTCGCCGAGCACGCCGCCCTTGTCTTCAGGACGCTGCGCGGGACGGCGCATCGGCGGGCCGCTCATATCCCCGGGCGCCGGCTGGCGGCGGCGCGGCGCTTCGCGCTTCTTGGCGATCAGTTCGTCGGTGGCGAGATCGGCCAGATCGTCGAGCGTCTTGATCCCGGCCTTACCGAGCACGACCAGCATCTGTTCGGTCAGATGCGGCAATTCCGCCAGATCGTCTTCGACGCCAAGCTCGCGGCGCGTTTCGCGATGCGCGGCTTCCTGGCGCTCGATCGCTTCCAGGGCACGGCTCTGCAGTTCCTCGGCCAGCTCCTCGTCGAAGCCTTCGATAGCGGCCAGCTCGTCCAGTTCGACATAAGCCACTTCGTCCAGCTCGGCGAAGCCTTCGGCCACGAGCAGCTGCGACAGCGTCTCGTCCACGTCGAGCTCTTCCTCGAACATCTTGGAGCGTTCGGCGAATTCCTTCGACCGCTTCTCGCTCGCCTCTTCCTCGGTCATGATGTCGATCTGGTGACCGGTCAGCTGGCTGGCGAGGCGCACGTTCTGGCCGCGGCGGCCGATTGCGAGAGACAGCTGGTCGTCAGGCACGACGACTTCGATGCGGCCCTCTTCCTCGTCAAGCACGACGCGTGCGACGGTGGCGGGCTGGAGCGCATTGACGATGAAGGTCGCCTGCTCTTCGCTCCAGGGGATGATGTCGATCTTTTCACCCTGCAATTCCTGGACGACCGCCTGGACGCGGCTGCCCTTCATGCCGACGCAGGCCCCGACCGGGTCGATCGAGCTGTCATGCGAGATAACGCCGATCTTGGCGCGGCTGCCCGGATCGCGGGCGGCGGCCTTGATCTCGATGATGCCGTCATAGATTTCGGGCACTTCCTGCGCGAACAGTTTGCGCATGAAATCGGGCGCGGCGCGGCTGAGGAAGATCTGGGGCCCGCGATTGTTGCGTTCCACCTTGGTGATCAGCGCGCGCACGCGCTCGCCCACACGGGCGGCTTCGCGCGGGATCTGCTGGTCGCGGCGGATGACGCCTTCGGCCCGGCCCAGATTGACGATGACGTGGCCGAATTCGACCGACTTGATCACGCCGGTGATAACTTCGCCCGCGCGGTCCTTGAATTCCTCATACTGGCGCTCGCGCTCCGCGTCGCGGACCTTCTGGAAGATGACCTGCTTGGCCGATTGCGCATCGATGCGGCCGAGATCGACCGGCGGCAGCGGGTCGACGATGAAATCGCCGATCTTGGCATCGTCCTGAAGCTTTTGCGCGGCCTTGAGATCGACTTCCTTGAAATAGTCCTCGACCTCCTCGACGACTTCGACGACGCGCCACAAGCGCAGGTCGCCGCTGTTCGGATCGAGCTTGGCGCGGATGTCGTTCTCGGCGCCGTAGCGGGCGCGCGCGGCCTTCTGGATCGCCTCTTCCATCGCTTCGATCACGATGGATTTGTCGATCATCTTCTCGGATGCGACCGAATTGGCGATCGCGAGGAGTTCGGCCTTGTTGGCGGAAATGGCACTGGCCATCAGTCGTCTGCCTTTTCTTCAGTTTCGACGATTTCGTCGGCGCCACTCGTATCGAGCGGCTGGGTGGCGGCGATCAGCGCGTCGGTCAAGACGAGCTGCGCCGAATGAATCTGTTCTCGCGGTACGCTGGTTTCGCCCGCCTTGCGATCGACGACGGTCACCATGCCATCCTCGATACCCTTGAGATCGCCGCGCAAGGTGCGCTGGCCGTCCCAGGCCTTGTCCATGCTGATCTTGACCTCGTGCCCGGCCCAGTCGGTGAAATCCTTCACGCGGGTCAGCGGGCGGTCGATTCCCGGCGAGCTGACTTCGAGGTGATAGGCCCCGTCGATCAGCACTTCGCCCTCTTCTTCGAGCGTATCGATCCGGTCGGAAATACGGCGCGACAGAGCGGCGCATTGTTCGATCACGAGCTGACCGGTCTTGGGATCCTCGGCCATGACCTGAAGGGCCTGCCCACCGTCTCCGGCTTCGGACGGCATCATCTTGACGCGCACAAGTTCGAAGCCGAGCGCTTGGGCTTCGGGTTCGATCACTTCGGTCAGACGCGCCAGATCGGCCATTCGTTCTCCAAATCTCAAAGACACCGCAGCGACAGAGCTGCGTGGCCGGCCCCTCGCGGCGCCAGCCCCTCCAGTGTCGCGACAATGTCGGGATGCGTGTGAGATAGAGCGAACGGCTCCGACTTGCAAGTCGGAAACGGATAGGGCACCCAATCATCTGTTTAGTGGATGGGGTGAAAATGAAGGTTTCGACAGTAATCTTGGGGATGTCGGCTTTCGCGCTATCGGCGTGTGGGGCAGACGAGAGCGGCAATGACTTGGTAGTCGGAAGCGAAAATCAGACCCGAACCGTGTTCGTGACGCTTGACGGTGCAAAAGACGACATTTTCCCAATGCTGACCGCTTTGGGTGAAGAAGATCTGGTCATCGAGACGACGCATTCGCAATTTCGTGCAGATCAGAATATTCAGGCCGTCGAAATCCGCTTCAACGATCGCATTTCTCAGGAACGTCTCGATCAGCTCAAGCGAGAAGCGACGGCCAAGGGATTGGATTATAAAACGCGCATCGTAACCGAGTTCAGCTGATCAACCATCCTCGCCCAGCCCGTGCTTCTTTATGCAGTGACGCAGCTGGTCGTAGCTGAGGCCCAGCGCCTTGGCGGTCTGGCGCTGATTCCAGCGATGCTTGCCAAGCGCGTGTTCGACGATCGCGCGCTCGTGTTCGTCCACCGCGGCGCGTAGATCGGCGATCGAATCGTAATCGAGCGCCGCTGGAGCCGCCGCAGTCGCCCCAGTCGCCATTGCCGCCCGCTTGTCCGACGGCAGGGGTAGGGGCGCAGGCTTCCACGGGCTGTCGAACGGATCGAAGATGACGTGCCCGATGGGCGTTTCCCAATCGTCCCAGCGATAGACCGCACGTTCGACCACATTGCGCAATTCGCGGACATTGCCCGGCCAGGCGTACTGCTCCATCTGTTCGCGGACATGGTCGGCAAAGCCGGGCCAGCCGTCCCAGCCGATCTCCGCCGCCATGCGCCGCCCGAAATATTCGGTCAGGACCGCCACATCGCCCTCGCGCACCCGCAGGGGAGGCAGCGTGATCACTTCGAAGCTCAGGCGATCGAGCAGGTCGGCGCGGAAATCGCCGCGTTCGGCCTTGGTCGGCAAATCTTCGTTGGTGGCCGCGACGATGCGGACATCGACCCGCACCGGACGGCTCGCGCCGATGCGCGTCACCTCGCCATATTCGACCGCGCGCAGCAGGCGCTCCTGCGCGCCCATCGACAGCGTGCCCAGCTCGTCGAGGAACAGCGTGCCCTTGTCCGCTTCCTCGAACCGGCCCACGCGCTGCTTGGTCGCGCCGGTGAACGCGCCCGCCTCGTGGCCGAACAATTCGGCCTCGATCAGCGTTTCGGGCAGAGCGGCGCAGTTCATCGTCACCAGCGGTTCGTCCCAGCGGGTGGACAGGCGGTGGAGGCGTTCGGCGATCAATTCCTTGCCGGTCCCACGCTCCCCGATGATCAGGACAGGCCGGCGCATCGGCGCGGCGCGGCTGGTCCGCTCCACCGCATCGAGAAACGCCCCCGACTGCCCGACGAATTGATTTTCCCGCTCCATTCCCATGGATTAGCGAAAATCCCCACATCTTGGCAACCGACACCAGCATGTCGTTCGTCGAATTACAAGATTTCTTTGTATATCAGTTGCTTGTGAAGTTTGGCACACAGATTGCTAATCTATGAACAACACACACTGCCAACCCGGAAAGACCACCCATGTACGACCTTCGCTTCTTCCGCACCCGCCTCGGCCAGGCCGCGATGGTCAGCGTGGCCGCAATGGTCACCTTCGTCGCCTTCACCAGCCAGGCCCCGGCCAATCCGCCCGCCCCGCCGATCGGCGGCTTCGCGCAGGTCGAACTGGCGTGAGCGAGCGAGAGGACCCCCGCCTGATGAGGGAAGAAAGCAATCTGCGTCCCGAGCGCGGTCCCGAGCGACGCCCGTCGCGCATCGAGGAGGAGGTCGAGCGCCTGCGCCGGTCCCCCACCCCGACCCAGCGCGAGCGCCAGTCCGACCGATCGGACAGAATGTCTGCCGGAGACTGGATGGACGGCGCCAGGGTCGAAGCGAAACTCAACGAATTCTTTTCCAACGGAGCACCTTTGATGGGAATTTTCAGCCGCACCCGCGATATCATCGCGGCCAATTTCAACGATATGCTCGACAAGGCGGACGACCCTTCGAAGATGATCCGCATGATCATCCTCGAAATGGAGGAGACGCTGGTCGAAGTCCGCGCCAGCGCGGCGCGCACCATCGCCGATCAGAAGGAGATGCACCGGAAGACCGTGCAGCTCGACCGGTTGCAGGCCGACTGGTCCGAAAAGGCGCAGCTCGCGCTCAGCAAGGATCGCGAGGATCTGGCCCGCGCCGCGCTCGTCGAGAAGAAGAAGGCCGCCGATATCTCCGACCAGCTCAAGCAGGAGATCGCGGTGCTCGACGATGCGCTGCGCGCCTATGAGCAGGACATCGCGAAGTTGCAGAACCGTCTGCGCGAAGCCCGCAGCCGCCAGACCGCCATCGCCGCGCGCCTTGAAAGCGCGGAAAACCGCGTCAAGCTGCGCACGCTGATGAGCACCGAGCGGACCGACGAGGCGCTGGCGCGCTTCGACCAGCTCGAACGCCGCGTCGATTACGCTGAAGGCCGCGCCGATGCGCTGTCGATCGCCGACGATGGCGACCGCAACTCGCTGGCCGACGAGATCGCCGCGCTGGAAGGCTCGGACGCGATCGACGACGAACTGGCACAGATGAAAAAGGCGCTCGGCAAGCCCGAAGACGCCGGAAATAAGGAGGGTTGATCCATGGAAGAAGTCTTTTTCGTTGTCGCTCTGCTGATCGCCCTGCCGTGGATCGTCCTTCACTACGTCACCAAGTGGAAGACCTCCGCCAGCATCACGACCGATGACGAGGCCCTGCTCGAAGAGCTCTACAATCTCGCCAAGCGACTGGACGACCGGATGGACACGGTCGAACGCCTGGTCGCCACCGACAATCCCGATTTCAAGCCCGCCCGCCTCGTCCATGACAGCGAGGTCGACAACCAGCAGCTGCGCGAACTCGAGCAGATGATGGCCGAGAAGAAAGGATCGATGAAATGAACAGCCCCCGCACCACTCTCTATCGCGACAAGCAGAATGCGAAGCTGATGGGCGTGTGCTCGGGCCTCGCGGATTATACCGGGGTCAATGTGTTCTGGCTGCGCATGGCAGTCGTCATCATGGTCCTCATCACTGGCTTCGCCCTGCCCGCCTATTTCATCGCCGGCCTGCTGCTCGATAAGAAGCCGCCCTATCTCTACGCCGATCAGGACGAGAACCGGTACTGGCAGCGCGTGCGGCAGAGCCCGAAGCGCACGGCCCGCGAAATCCGCGCCAAGATGAAGGACGTGGATCGCCGTCTGGCCGAAGTCGAAACATTCTATGTCAGCTCGAACCCGCGGCTCACCGCAGAGATCGAGCGCCTGCGCTGAGGGGCGCAGGATAAGGGGAACAGGAGGAATTTACGATGGATCTGGGGATTTTGATACCGCTTGCAGGTATCGTCATGGGGTGCGGCATTCCGATGGTCGCCATCTGGTCGAAGCAGAAGATCAAGGTCGCGGAAATGCAGGTTTCCGCCACTGCGCAGCACACCGCCGAACGCGCCGCCCAATATGCCAGCCAAGTCCAGAAGCTCGAAGACCGGGTCCGCGTCCTCGAACGCATCGTGACCGACAAGGGCTATGACGTCGCCACCCAGATCGAGGCGCTGCGCGACACCCGCACGGTCGAGACCGAAGATAGCGGCACGCCGCTGAGCTTCGAAAAGCGGGAGATGGCGTGATGCAGTTCACCGACCTCCTCCCCTATCTCGGCTGGATCATCGGGGGCGCCTTCACTCTCGGCGCGGCCGGGATCATCGCTTCGGTCCATACGACCCGGCTCAAGATCAAGAACGGCTATCCCCTCGAAGGGATGTGGGGCCAGTCCTTGAAACCGGGCAACACCAGCCAGGCGCAGGAGCGCGTGGCGCTGCTGACGCAGGAAAACGCCCAGCTTCGCGCCGAGATGGGTGCGATGAAGGACCGGCTCGCCAATGTCGAACGCATCGTCACCGACAGCGGCTACCAGCTCAGCCACGAATTCGAGCGGCTGAAGGATAGCGGCAAGGAGGCGAACTGATGGGCTGGGAAATCATCCCCATCATGATCGGCTCGGTCGCGCTGGTCGCCATCGTCCTGGGCATGGCGCAGGACACCTTCCAGACCTGGCTCAAGCACAAGGAAAGGCAGATGGAGCTGATGGCCAACAAGACCGCCGAACAGGCCGCGCAATACGCCGCCAAGGCGCAGAAGCTGGAAGCCCGCGTGCGCGTGCTCGAACGCATCGCCACCGATCGCGGCTCCGATCTCGCCATGCAGATCGAGGATCTGCGCGACGGCGGTGAGCTGAAGGAGAGTGTGCAATGACCGGTTGGGCTCTGGTCGCGCTGGTCGGCATCGTCATCTGGGGTATCGTCCAGATCTACACGAGGCGCCACGACCATACGCTGGGCGTGACGCGCGACGAGGACGGCAATCCCGTCTTCGCACCTTCACGCGATGACGGCGAGGCGCGCGAAATGCGCCGCGAGGTCGAAAATCTGCGCGAACGCATCCGCGTGCTCGAACGCATCGCCACCGACAACAATTCCCTCGATGCGCGCGAGACACGGCGGCTTTCCGCCGAGATCGACGCGCTGCGCGCCGAGGACGAGAAACACGACAAGGACTGAAGGGCCTGGGGGCCCGTTTGAGGAAAGGACATGAGGGAAATGTTCGAACCCACCATTATCATCGCGGTCGCCGCCCTGATCGGGCTGGCGATCACGGCCACGGCCCTGCTGGTCGGCTGGCGCGGCTGGCTGGCGCTCAAGGAGCGCGAGCTGGCCGGCATGAACCACGCGCCCGAAACCGGCAGCACCATCGGCGCGGCCCGGATCGAGATTTCGGACCTGAAGGAACGCATCCGCAAACTGGAAGCGATCGCAAGCGGGGTGGATTTGTGAAGCGAAGCGCCTAGATGGCGAGCATGCGCTCACTCGACGACATCGCCGAAGAATATGAATTCCTCGAAGGCGACGAACGCTATCGCCTGCTGATCGAGCTGGGGCGCGATCTGGAACCCATGCCCGATGCGCTCAAGACCGACGCCACTCTGGTGCGCGGCTGTTCGGCGGCGGTGTGGGTCTATCCCACCGGCGATGCAGGCCAGTTGCACTTCCTCGCGGACAGCAATGCCGCGATCACCAAGGGCATCGTCGCGCTGGTGGTCGCCGCCGTGCAGGACAAGCCCGCCGGCGAGGTCGCGAAAATGGATGTGGCGGACGCGCTCGCCCCGTTCGATCTCAAGAACCAGCTGTCGAGCAACCGCACGCAAGGGGTGCCGAACATGATCGCGCTGGTGCAGGAACACGCCGCGCGGCTGTCCGCCTGAACGGCGCGGCGCGGCGCTCCCCATCATGCGCCGCCTCTATCTCGCACTCGGTTTGCTGAGCCTGGGGCTCGGCGCGATCGGCGCGTTTCTGCCTCTCCTGCCCACCGTTCCGTTTCTGCTGCTGGCCGCCTTCTTCTTCGCGCGGGGCAATCCCGCATGGGAGAAGCGCCTGCTCGACCATCCGCGCTGGGGACCGCCGATCCGCGAATGGCGGGCGCGGCGCGCCATCGGGCGGCGGGCGAAAATCCTCGCTCTGGTCTCGCTGGCGGCGGGCGCGGTGCTGACCTACTGGACGCTCGGCGCGCCCTATTACTGGATTTCGCTGGCGGTTCTGGCGATCACGGGAAGCTGGATCGCGACGCGTCCTGAATAGCCAGTCCGGCGGATAGCTAGCCCGCCCGGTCCAGCCCTGCGCTTTCGCGCACCACCGCCTTGCCTTCCTGGCGCTGGCGCTTCAGCTCCGCCTTCAATTTGGCCGGATCACTCGCGAACACGAATCCGAAACTGACCCCGCCTTCCTTGCCCACGGTCGCGTGATGCAGCTTGTGCGCCTGCACCAGCCGTTTGGCATAGCCGCGCTTGGGCACCCAGCGGAACAGGCGCTGGTGGACCAGCCCGTCATGGATGATCGTGTAGATCAGGCCATAGCAGGTGATTCCGAAGGCGATCCACCACAGCAGGTCCGAATAGACATAGCCGATGGCGAACATCGCGAACACGATCGTGCCGAAGGTGACGGCGTAGAGATCGTTCTTCTCCAGCGCGTTGTCATGCGGTTCGTGATGGTCGCGATGCCATGCCCAGCCCCAGCCATGCATCACGTATTTATGCGCCCACCAGGCGAATATCTCCATGCCGACGATCGACAGGAACACAGTCAGGAGGATGGCGGGAAGGCTCACGGGCGGGTCTCTTGGACGGTCATGGAACGCCGCGCGGCGGGCAGGCCCCACCAGGGGACGTGCGGAGCGCGGTGATGTTCGTGATGATAGCCGAAATGGAAGCACGACACCAGCGATGCGAGCGTCCCCAGATCGTCGCTGCGCGCATTGTGGCGGTCGGCGAAACCGTCCTCTGCATGGCGATGCGGGCGAAAGGTGCCGAAATAGAACAGCTGGAGCGAGGACCCGATCGCGGGCAGCCCATACAGCAGGACGATATTCGCGATTGGAACGCCGAACACCAGCCAATAGACGGTAACGACCGTGCCGACGAAGGCCATCGACTGCCAACCGAAATAGCGGCGCAGGAACACACCGTACCACGGCCAGAACCGCGTGGGATGATCCACGCTGAAATCGGGATCGCTGGCCGTGCCGGGCGCCTTGTGATGGGCGAAATGGGCGCTCCGCATCCGCTTCCACGCGAACCCCGCATAGACGAACAGCAGAAAGCCGCCGATGCTATCGTTGATCCGCCCGCCGCCCGGCACCAGCGATCCGTGCATGGCATCGTGGCTGGCTATGAACATGCCCACCGACAGCCAGCACAGCAGCGCCGCCATTACGACGGCAAGAGGCAGGCTGGCCCAGGTCAGGTCGAAACCGAACATGGCATAAAGATGCAGGCCCAGCCACGCGGCGAAGATGGCCGCCGTCAGCGCAAGGCCGGTTGCGGCCTGCAATCGCGGCCCCGAGGTCGCGACAGCTCTTTCGGTTCGGCTGGGCATGACAGGAATATAGGAGCGCCGCCGCATCGGCGCAAAGGTTTCCCGGCGGTTGGCCTCAGGCCTCGGTGGTCTTGGCCTTTGCGGGCAGTCCGAAAAAAGTTTCCGCCACGGCCTTGCTGATGCGCGCCGGGCGATGCGTTTCGCTGTCGAGGCAGCACCACATGCTCTGCACTTCGGCCAGGACTTCCTCGCCCCGGCGAATCACCGTGTTGTAGAACGAGCGCGCGCCGGCGATCTTTTCCAGCACGGTTTCCGCAATCACGGCATCGTGAAGGAATGCCGGGCGGCGATAGGTGATCTCGTGCTTCAGGGCGACCCACGCCTTGCTCGCCACCTCTTCCGCAGGGGCGAGTTTCTGCCAATGGGCGAGCACCGTGTCCTGCACCCAGCCGAGATAGCGGGCATTGTTCACATGGCCCATGAAGTCGATGTCTTCGGGGTGGACGGTAATCGGATGGCTAAAGGGCTTTGCTGACATAAGTGTCAGTTAGCGCATTAAACCTTACCTTTCCATGACATTCGTAATCCCATCGCGCATTAAGGCGTTGCCGTCTTGCGCGGGCGCGGGCCGTGCCGCACACAAAGCATCATTATGGCCAGCCGCCCCCGCACTCTCTACGAGAAGATCTGGGACGCCCATGTCGTGGCGCGTCCAGACCTGACCGATTCCGACGATACCTGCCTTCTCTATATCGACCGCCATTTGGTCCACGAGGTGACCAGCCCGCAGGCCTTCGAAGCGCTGAGACTGGCCGGGCGCACGGTTCGCAGGCCCGATCTGACGCTGGCCGTGCCCGATCACAATCTGCCGACCACTGCGCGGCTCGCGCCCGACGGGGCCCGCCTTCCGATCGACGATCCGCAAAGCGCCGCGCAGCTCGCCGCTCTGGAGCGCAATGCGCCCTCCTTCGGCATCCGCTATATCGACGCGATCGCGCCCGAGCAGGGGATCGTCCACGTCGTCGGCCCGGAACAGGGCTTCTCGCTTCCCGGCGCGACGATCGTGTGCGGCGATTCGCACACCGCCGCGCATGGCGGTGTCGGCGCGCTGGCTTTCGGGATCGGTACCAGCGAGGTGGAGCATGTGCTGGCGACCCAGACGCTCCAACTGCGTCGTTCCAAGACGATGGAAATCCGCGTCGAGGGCGAACTCGGACCCGGCGTCACGCCCAAGGATCTGATCCTTCACATCATCGGCGTGATCGGCACGGGCGGCGGGACCGGCCATGTGATCGAATATCGTGGGGCCGTGTTCGAGAAGATGAGCGTCGAGGGACGCCTGACGGTCTGCAACATGTCGATCGAAGGCGGCGCGCGTGCCGGACTGATCGCGCCCGACGATACCGTTTTTTCCTATCTCAAGGGCCGCCCCTACGCCCCGCAGGGCGAGGCGTGGGACCGTGCGGTCGAATGGTGGCGCTCGCTCCGCACGGATGAAGGCGCCGTCTTCGACAAATCGGTCGTGATCGACGCCGCCGATGTTGAACCGACCGTAAGCTGGGGCACCAGCCCGGAAGACGTGATCGCGGTCGGCGCAAAAATCCCTTCACCTGACAGCTTTGCTGACCTCTCGAAGCAGGCCGCCGCGCGCAAGAGCCTCGATTACATGGGGCTCGAACCCGGCGTCGCGATAGCCGATGTCGGGATCGAGAACGTCTTCATCGGCAGCTGCACCAACAGCCGGATCGAAGATCTGCGCGCCGCCGCCGAAGTGCTGCGCGGGCGGAAAAAGGCGGCGAGCGTGCGCTGGGCGATCGTGGTGCCGGGATCGGGCCTCGTCAAACGGCAGGCGGAGGAAGAAGGGCTCGACCGCGTTTTCACCGATGCCGGGTTCGAATGGCGCGAGCCGGGCTGTTCCGCCTGCCTCGCCATGAACCCCGACAAGGTGCCGCCCGGCGAACGCTGCGCCAGCACTTCGAACCGCAATTTCGTCGGCCGTCAGGGCCCCGGCGCGCGCACCCATCTGATGAGTCCCGCAATGGCCGCCGCTGCTGCCGTCACCGGGCGCATCGCCGATGTACGCCAGCTTTGATCTTGCCAGCCTTCGCCACCTTCCGCATGAGACTTTCATGAGCAAGCTTCCCAAATCCACCGCCGCGATCGCAGGTGCGATCGGCTCCGCCGCCATCGCCGCCGCGCTGCTGTATGCCGGCAAGCGCAAGCAGAAGTCGGATCGCAACAAAGCCAGACAGCCGGGTCCGATCCCCTCCGGGGAACAGCCCGAAACCGACTGATGCGCGCCGTTTCCACCATCCACGGTCGCGCCATTCCGCTGGGACTCAAGAACGTCGATACCGACGTGATCATCCCCGCGCACTGGCTCAAGACGGTCAGCCGCGAAGGCCTGGGGAAAGGCGCGTTCGAAACGATCCGCCAGGCTCCGGGAAATCCCTTCGACGTTGAGGATTTCGCCGGTGCGCCGATCCTGATCGCGGGCGACAATTTCGGCTGCGGGTCGAGCCGCGAACACGCCGCCTGGGCCATGCTCGACATGGGATTGACCGCCGTGATCGCGCCCAGCTTTTCCGATATCTTTTCCGGCAACGCCTTCAAGAACGGCATATTGGCGGTCGAACTTCCACAGGATCAGGTCGATCGGCTACTCGAAGTCGCGCGCACCCACCCGATCACCATCGATCTGGACAACCAGGTGGTGACGACCCCGTTCCAGGACCGTTTCGCCTTCGATGTAGACCCGTTTCGCAAGCGCTGCCTGCTGGAGGGTCTCGACGAGATCGGTCTGACGCTCGCCAGCGGCGATGCGATCACACATCACGAGGCCGGGCGGGCGCAAGACCTTCCCTGGCTGGATCGCCCACTGGCGGTCAGCCGCTAAACCCAATTCAACGAAAATCAGGAGAGAGCCGCCATGAAAGCAGTCTTGTCGAAAGAAGTCGGCGGGCCCGAAACGCTCGTCGTCGAGGAACTCGAACGCCCCACGCCGGGCAAGGGCGAGGTTCTGATCGATGTCGCCGCCTGCGCGATCAATTTCCCCGACAGCCTGATCATCAAGGACATGTACCAGATGAAGCCGCCCCGTCCTTTCTCGCCCGGCGGCGAGATTTCGGGGACAATCGCCGCGCTGGGCGAGGGCGTCAGCGGCTGGCAGGTCGGTGACCGGGTGATCGCCGGAACCGGCGCGGGCGGCCTTCGCGAACAGGTCGTGCTGTCCGCCGCGCGCCTGTTCAAGATTCCCGAGGGTATCGACCTCGTGCAGGCCAGCGCGCTGCTGATGACTTACGGCACCACCATCCACGGCCTTAAGGATCGCGGCGACATCAAGGCGGGCGATACCGTGCTGGTGCTCGGCGCGGCGGGCGGCGTCGGCCTCTCGGCGGTGGAACTCGCCAAGGCCTATGGCGCACGCGTGGTCGCCGCCGTCTCGACGGAAGAAAAGGGCGAAGTCGCGAAAAAGGCGGGTGCCGACGAGGTGGTGATCTACGACCGCGCCCCGTTCGACAAGGACCAGTCGAAAGCGCTCGCCCAGCAATTCAAGGACGCCG
Organism: Erythrobacter sp. A6_0; assembly: GCF_017744235.1. Lineage (NCBI taxonomy): Bacteria > Pseudomonadati > Pseudomonadota > Alphaproteobacteria > Sphingomonadales > Erythrobacteraceae > Erythrobacter > Erythrobacter sp. A6_0. The sequence goes on along the minus strand of NZ_JAGHQR010000001.1, from coordinate 28,839 downwards.
TGGGGCCCGAAGGTGCCGACATTGTCTACGACATCGTCGGCGGGGACTATTCCGAACCGGCCCTGCGCTCGATTGCGTGGGAGGGCCGGTTCCTGGTGATCGGTTTCCCGGCGGGCATCGCCAAGATGCCGCTCAACCTCACCCTGCTGAAAAGCTGCGATATTGGCGGCGTGTTCTGGGGCGCCTTCACCGCACGCGAGCCGGAGAGAAACGCAGCCAATATCGCCGAACTGTTCCAGCTTTGGCAGGATGGGAAGATCGCCCCGCTGATCAGCGAGACCTACCCACTCGACAAGGCGCACGAAGCCATCGCCAAGCTCGAAAGCCGCAGCGCAATCGGCAAGCTCGTCGTCACGATGTAAAAATCCGGTGCAGCGACCGGCTTGCCCGCGTCTCGCCGCGCGCCTATCTGCGCGGCGACCTGATTTTTCGAGAGGATGACGATTATGGACTTCAAGGATCGCGAGCGGGGCGAAGAAGCCAAATTCGCTTTTGACGAGGAAAACGCCTTCAAAATTGCCGCGCGTCGCAACCGGTTGCTCGGCGAATGGGCGGCGGGCCTGATGAATCTGAGCGACGAGGAAACCGACGCGTATAAGAAGGCGGTCGTCCAGGCCGATTTCGAGGAAGCGGGCGACGAAGACGTGATCCGCAAGCTGCTCGGCGATTTGACCGCAGCCGATTGCGACGTGACCGAAGCCGATATCCGCAGCAAGCTCAACGCATGCAGCGTCGAAGCCCGTCGCCAGTTCATGGGCGAAGCATCCGGCGGGGGGGCCTGATCCCATGCCGATGGCAGCGGACGAGATCGACCGGCTGATCCGCGAAGGGCTTCCCGAAGCCGAAGTGACGATCCGCGATCTGGCAGGCGACGGGGATCATTACGCCGCGCATGTCGTCAGCCCCGCCTTTGCGGGCAAGAGCCGGGTGCAGCAGCACAAAATGGTCTACGAGGCCCTGGGCACGCGCATGGGCGGGGAACTGCACGCCTTGCAACTGACCACCCAAGCCCCCACGTCCTGACCACCCGTTTTCAGTTATCGAAGGATCGGTCTTTATGTCCGACGTAAACAGCCGCATTTCCGACATCGTCGGTGCCAACGACGTCGTCCTTTTCATGAAGGGCACACCGCTATTCCCGCAATGCGGGTTTTCCAGCCGCGCGGTCGCCATTCTGGACCATTGCGGCGTCGGCTATGAAAGCGTGGACGTTCTGCAGGACATGGAAATCCGCCAGGGGATCAAGGCCTTTTCCGACTGGCCGACCATTCCGCAGCTTTATGTGAAGGGCGAATTCGTCGGCGGCAGCGACATCATGATGGAAATGTTCGAAGCCGGCGAAATGCAGGCGCTGATGGATGAAAAGCAGGTCGCCAAGGCGGAAGGCTGATCCCGACGGGACGGGCTCCTCGCCCTGCTCCATCAAAACCTAAAAGTAAGCCCCCGCGACGACCAAATCGCGGGGGCTTCTTTTTTGCGGAAGAGGCAAGCCAAAAACCAGGAACGGCCCGCCTCCGATCGAAGACTTCTGGAGACGGAGAATACTAAGCACTTTGCGTGCCAAATCGCTCGATCTGCACGAAACCTAATCCTCTATGGTTAACGAAACCCTGCGATATTTCCCCGGTGTAAATTTTTCCGACAACATCGATGTGCGGCCCTGCTTGGCAAGACTGCCCCCGGCATGCACTACTCGCCTTCATGCCCCCTCCATCTGATCCGATTCCCGCCGCCACCCTGGTCGTCTTTCGCGAAGGACGATCTGCGCCCGAGCCCGAGATCCTGATGGTCGTGCGCTCCAAGCAATTGCGCTTCGCCGGCGGAATGGCCGTCTTCCCAGGGGGCCGCGTCGATCCCGAAGACCGCGATCTGGCAGCGCGACACGCACCGGGCGAGACCGAAAACGTGCAAGACGATCTAGCGCACCGGATTGCCGCGATCCGCGAGACGCTGGAGGAGACCGGGCTGGCACTGGGATTGTCCGGCGCGATCGACGCGGAAAGCGCTGCTGCGGCGCGAAAACTGGCGCTTCAAGAGGGCGCGCTCGCCCCGGTGCTGGACCGGTTCGGCTGGAAGATCGATGCGCAAGCATTGGTACCCTTCGCGCGCTGGCTGCCGCTCGGCCTGGCGCATGACCGTATTTTCGACACGCGCTTCTATCTCGCCGATCTCGGCACCGGAGCCGTCGATGTGGCCGTCGACGAGACCGAGAACACGCGCCTGTTCTGGACCAGCGCCAAGGGCGCGCTTGCCATGGCGGACGAAGGGGAGATTTCGGTAATCTTTCCGACGCGGCGCAATCTCGAACGCCTGGCCCAGTTCGCCAGCTACGAAAAAGCCCGCGCTCATGCGCTGGCTACTCCCGTACGCACGATTATCCCGCAAATCGACGAAAGCGGCCCACAGCCGATGCTCCGTATTCCAGAGGATGCAGGCTATCCTGTTATCGAAGAAGCGTTCGGCAGCGCGCAAAGGGGATGAGCGAAGTCGGAGAACGGGCCGATAGCGGCTTGCGCAAGCGTTCCACCCACAACAGGAGCACGGACAGGTTTATGCCGCACCTACTTGGCGCCGTGCTCGCCGGGGGACGCAGTCGGCGGTTCGGATCGGACAAGAGCGATGCGCTGCTGAACGGCAAGAGCCTGCTCGCCCATGCCATCGAGTCTCTGGACGAGCGCGTCGCGCAGGTCGTGGTATGCGGGCGTGATTCCTCGCGGCGCCTCGCGGAAACGCAAATCCTTGCCGACCGTCCGGAAGCGGGCCTCGGCCCGTTGGGCGGATTGTGTGCCGCGCTTCATTTCGCGCACGAAAAAGGTTTCGACGCCGTGCTGACCGTTCCGGTCGATGCGCATCCCATTGCCGACGATTTGCTCGCCACGCTGGAAGCACCCGGACCTGCCGTCATCGCCGACCACTGGCTGTTCGGCATCTGGCCGAGCGCTTTGGCGCAGAAACTTGAGAACCATCTGCACAGCGGCAATCGGTCCGTTCGGTCCTGGGTGGAGGCGTGCGGCGCGGATCGCATCGAATATCGCGGTCGCCCGCCGATCAATGTCAATGGGCCCCAGGCTCTGGCTGCGCTGGAGACAGGGATGGCGCTCGGCGCGGGGGCGGAGACCCATCCGGTGCGGGAGCTCGACTTCGAAACTCTCGACACTTCGGATGCGACACGCGTGGTTCCGGTCGAAATCCCGATCGCCATCGAGTTCAACGGCATCGGATATGCCGTGATGATGGCCACGCCGACCGATCTGGAAGATTTCGTGACCGGCTTCGCCCTTGCAGAAGGGTTGGCTCGCCCGGAAGAGATCGACGGGGTCGATTTATTTGAGACCGGGGGTGGCTGGGTCGCGCGCGCCAATCTGCCTGCGCGCAGTCATCAGCGTCTGCTGGAACGTGCTCGCAGCCGGGTTTCGGAAAGCAGCTGCGGCATATGCGGCATCGATTCCGTGGCGGCGGCGCTCGCCCCGATCGATCCCGTGGACGCGATTCCCACGGTCGGTCCCGCCGCGATCAAGCGCGCGCTCGATACCATGCGGTCGTATCAAAAGCTGGACCAGGCCACCGGAGCCGCGCATGCCGCAGCCTTCTGCAATTCGGAAGGCGATATCGTTCTGGTCCGCGAGGATGTCGGAAGGCATAACGCGCTGGACAAGTTGATCGGGGCGCTCGGCCGCGCCGGGGTCGATCATCGGGAGGGGTTCGTACTTCTTACGGCCAGATGTAGCCAGGAGCTGGTCGAGAAGACGGTGCGAGCCGGGATTCCCATGCTGGCGACGATCAGCGCCCCGTCCAGCCTTGCCATCGCCCGAGCGCGCGAAGGCCGCCTGACCTTACTGGCGCTGGCGCGAAGCGATACCGCGCTCGTGGTCAACGATCCTCACCAGCTCTTCGCGAAGAACCGGCCTTAGCCGACTAACGGATGGCCAGCGCGTCGAGCACCTCCGCAATCGCGCCATAGACCCGAGCGAGTTGCTCGGCCGTGATGCAATAGGGCGGCATCACGTAGACGGTGTTACCCAGCGGGCGCAGCAGAACGCCGCGTTCGCGAAACATCGCCAGCATGCGCGGGGCGAGGTCCGAGAGGTAGCCGTCCGCTTCGCCCACCTCTAATGCCGTGATCGTGCCCACCTGCCTGGCGCCGCGAACCAGAGCGTGGTTTTTCAATTGCTCCAGATGCTCTTCCTGTCGCCGGGCAAGCGTGGCGATCCGCTCGATCACCGGCTCCTCGCGCCAGATTGCGAGATTGGCGTTCGCCGCGGCGCAAGCGATCGGGTTCGCGGTATAGCTGGACGAATGGAAGAACATCCGCGCGCGATCGGGACTCAGATGCGCTTCGAAGACCGGCTCGCTCGCCATCGTCACTGCCAGCGGAACGGCGCCGCCTGTCAGCCCTTTCGACAGGCAGAGGATGTCGGGCTCGATCCCCGCCTGTTCGCAGGCCAGCAGCGTGCCCGTGCGGCCCCAGCCGGTCATCACCTCGTCCGCGATGAACAAGGTGCCGTATTTCGCACAGATGCTCCGCATTTCCGACAGGACACGCGCCGAATACATCAGCATGCCGCCTGCCCCCAGAACCAGCGGTTCGACGATGAAAGCGGCGGCTCCCTCCCTGCACGCGGCGTCCAGCGCGTCGTATGTCGCCTGCTCCAAGCCCGACGCTGGAAAGGGTATCGAGGTGACGTCGAACAGCAAGGGTTCGTAAGCGCGATTGAAGGCCCCGCGTGCGCCGACCGACATCGTGCCGATGGTATCGCCGTGATAGCCGTTATCCATCACCACGATCCGGTGCCGATCCTCTCCCCGATTGAGCCAATAGCCGAGCGCCATCTTGAGCGCGACTTCCACGCTGGTGGAGCCGGAATCGGAAAAGAACACTCGCGTGAGAGTGTCGGGCATCAACGCCCGCAAGCCCCGCGCCAGATCTTCTGCGGGCCGATGCGTCCAGCCAGCGAAGATGATCTGGTCGAGCCGCGCCGCCTGCTCGGCGATGGCCGCCGCGATTTTCGGGTGTGCGTGGCCATGCGTCGTGACCCACCAAGACGAGATCGCATCGATCATCTCGCCGCCGTCCTTGCGGTACAACACCGCGCCATCGGCATGCGACACTTCCGGGATCGGTTCGTTCAATCCGTGCTGCGTAAAGGGGTGCCAAATGGGGGGCTTGCTCACTGGAATTCCTCCAGCGCGAAATTGTCGGAAAAGGCGAGCGCTAGCGAGTCCGCGTCGAGGGACTCGAGCATGGGCAGTCGTCCGAGCCGTCTGACGCCGCCGATGGCGCAGATCGTGTTCTCGCTGTCCTCCTCCGCCGCGCCGACGAAGGCCATGCCGTGGATCGATATTCCGCGACTGCGTAGCGCTTCGATGGTGAGAAGCGAGTGGTTGATCGTGCCGAGCCCGGTGCGCGCGACGATCACCACTGGCGCGCGCCACGCCGCGAACAGATCGGCATAGAGCAGCGTCCGCGTGACCGGGACCAGCGCCCCGCCCGCCCCTTCGACCACCAAAGGCCCCTCGACTTCAGGCAAAGCGAGCGCCGCCCGATCGATCGTGACCCCGTCCAGCTCGGCGGCGCGGTGGGGCGAGCAGGGCGTCGAAAGCCGGTAGGCTTCCGGCAGGATGTGGGCACCGGGCCCGGCCAGCGCCGCGACCCGCTCGCGATCGGACCCGTCGTCGAGTCCGGCCTGCACCGGCTTCCAGTACGTCGCGCCTAGCGCGCGCGTCAGGCCTGCGGCAAACACGGTTTTGCCGATATCCGTATCGGTGCCAGTGACGATGAAGGTCCAGCTCACAATAGCCTCTCCAGAATTGCGGCGAGATCGCGTATGTCGCTTGCCTCGCTGTTGAGCGTAATCGATACCCGCAGCCGCGAAGTGCCTGCGGGCACGGTCGGCGGACGAATACCGCGTATGTCGAAGCCGTTATCCTGCAGCGCGCCCGCGATCCGCATGGTGCGCGCCTCGTCGCGCAGCACGATGGGTTGGATATGCGTCCCGCTGGGCGCGAAACCGAGCGATGCGAAGGCGTCCGCAGCCGATGTGGCGAGCGCGCGGAGGCGCTCGCGCCGCTCGTCGGCCTGTTCCACGATCCGCAGGCTCGCCCGCACGACCGCCGCCATCAATGGGGAAGGAGAGGTCGAGAAGACGAAGCTGCGGCCTCGATTGACCAGGAAATCGCGGAACAGCGCCGGGCCCAGGATCAACCCGCCTTCGCAGCCGATCGCCTTGCCGCAGGTCACCAGCGAGACGACGTTTTCGCGCCCCGCGAAACCGGCGGCCAGCCCGCGTCCGTCCGGGCCGAAAACCCCCGCGGCGTGCGCTTCGTCCATCACGAGGACTGCGCCCGTTCGCTCGGCAAGCGCGAGGAATTCTTCGATCCGCGCGCGATCGCCATCCATGCTGTAAAGCGTCTCGATCGCGATCCAGGGCGTGCCGGTCCCGCCTGCCGCGCGCCAATCGGCAATCGCATCGGACGCTGCGTCCACATCGTTGTGAGCGAAGCTTACGCGGGGCGCGCGCGACAATTTCATGCCCTCATGCGCACTCGCGTGGATGAGGCTGTCATGCACGATAAGATCATCGGGCTGGGGCAGGGTCGAGAAGATCAGGCTGTTCGCAGCAAAGCCCGATCCGACGAACAGGGCGCTCTCGCTGCCGAAAAAGCGCGCTGCCTCGGCCTCCAGCGCCTCGTGCTCCACCGTATTGCCTCGCAGCAGACGCGATCCCCCGGACCCGAGCGCCACACCACGCTCCAGCGCCTCGACAGCAGCGTCGCGCAAGTCCTGCGATCCGGCGAGGCCGAGATAATCGTTCGAGGAAAAGTCGCGCCCCGACGAAAGCACGAGGCTACGGCGACGGTGGACGCGTTCGAGGGAGTCGAGATCGTTACGGTAGAAGCGGGAAATCATGGGCGCCGCCGCCTTAGGGAGGCGATGCGATGGTGAAAACCCCTCCGTCCGGCGGCAAGCTGCGAGGCTGGCGCCGCAGCCGGTCGCAATCATGAAGGCACCATGGGATCCGTGCAACTTGAGAGAGAGGCTGCCTTCCAGCCATCCCATCAGATCGCGTAGGAATTTCTTAATGCCCGGCGTATATCTATGAAATTATAGACTTAATGGACCGAAAGTTTGACGCAATTAACGTAGGCAATTGGGGGCGGAGTCGTGGCTAAGATTTTTCTCGTAGACGACGATGAGATTACTGCCCAGGTAGCCAGCGAGGCGTTCTTCGATGCCGGCCATACATTCGGTTGGCTGGAAGACGGGCAAGAAGCGCTCCACACCATCCGATGCAGGCGCCCTGACGCCGTTATTCTCGACCAGAGAATGCCCGGAATGCCTGGGATGGAATTGCTTCGCGAACTTAGGCGGGACGCCAAAACAACGCTGCTTCCGGTCATGATGCTGTCGGCCGTTGCCAGCCAGAACGACCAGTCCATCGCATTCTACGAGGGTGCCGACGACTATCTCACCAAACCCTTCGATGCCGAGATGCTGGTCTTCCGGGTCGAAGAGCTACTTGGACGATCGCGAAGGGTTCTTGCGAGCTGACCGATCCGCGTGAGGCGATCTAACGATCGTTGAGACACTCGAATGGCGCGCCCGGCAGGACTCGAACCTGCTGCCTCAAGATTAGAAGTCTCGCGCTCTATCCAGATGAGCTACGGGCGCGCGCCGGGGGCGTCATAACGCCGCTTTGCGAGCACGCCAATCGTGGATAGACAGGCCGATAATGGAAAAGCCCGAAATTCCGCGCGACACCGCGCCGCATGAAAGCCCGCGCTTCCGCTATTTCGATCTCGTCATGGCGGGCTTCGTCACCGTTCTCCTGCTGTCGAACATCATCGGCGCGGCCAAGCTTTCCGCCGTGCCCGTGCCGTTCTGGCCCAATGGATGGTGGCCCGCCGCCGACGGCACTTTCATCTTCGGCGCAGGCATCCTGTTCTTCCCTGTCAGCTACGTGCTGGGCGACGTACTGACCGAGGTGTACGGCTACGCCCGCGCCCGGCGCGTAATCTGGGCGGGCTTTGCGGCGCTGATCTTCATGGCGGCGATGAGCGCAGTCGTCGTGGCGATGCCCCCGGCAGCCAGCTGGACGGGCCAGGATGCTTACGAGCAGGTTTTCGGCCTCGTCCCGCGGATCGTTCTCGCCTCGATCGTCGCTTTCTGGGCGGGCGAATTCGTCAATTCCTTCGTCATGGCGAAGATGAAGATCTGGACCAAGGGCCGCGCGCTGTGGACGCGCACAATCGGATCGACGGTGGTCGGGCAGGGCGTGGACAGCCTGCTGTTCTATCCGATCGCGTTTCTCGGCGTCTGGGAGACGGGCGACGTCCTGCTGGTGATGGTCACGAACTGGGCGCTGAAGGTTTTGTGGGAAGCGGTGCTGACCCCCGTTACCTATGCCGTCGTCGGCTGGCTGAAACGACGCGAAGGGCTCGAAATCTTCGATACCGAAACCGATTTCTCGCCCTTCGCCAAGGACCGATCGCGGATATGAAAAGGGCCGGACGTGACGCCCGGCCCTCCCCTCCCTGTCCTTTCAGGATCGACTCTAGAAGCTTGCGCCCACCGCGATGCCGTAGCGCCGGGGATCGAGCGTGAAGATATTCGTGAAGTTCCCCGAGCTCGCATCGGTCACGTAAAGCCCCGTGATCGAGTTCGCATCGAAGATGTTCTGGACGAAACCGCGCACGAAGAAACGATTGTCTGGACCGTTCAGCTGGATCTGCGCATTCGCCTGCACGAAAGGCTCGATCCGGTTGACCCGTCCGTTGAACACATTGCCGAACTGCTCGCCCGTCAGCGCGAGGTCGAAGCGCGGGATCAGGCTCATGCCATTGTCGAAACGCATGGTGTATTGCGCACCGACCGAGGCCTTGAGATTGGGCGCCTGCGGCAACGTGTTGCCGCGCAGATTGACCTCTACCCCCGGACTCAGCACCTGAATGCCGCCGAAGGCCGGACCGATCGCCGCCGCCTGCTGGGCCAGCACCGAACAGATCGAGAAAGCACCTGTCGATGCGATCCCTCCGTCTGACGGGAAGGCGGTCGGTCCGCGCAAGCCCAGTGCCGGGTTGACTGCCGAAACGAAAGCGCGCGCCCCCGCTCCGGTCACCGCGCAGAGCGAACCGTTCGAGATATCCTTGATGATGACGGCATTGGGATCGCCGCCGCCGGGATCGCGCGGATTGCTGAAGAACTGATCGCCCGCCACCTTGGCGCTCAGCACGCTCAGATTCATGTTGATCAGCAGATCATCGCTCGGGCGGAACACGGTTTCCAGCTCGGCACCGTAGATGTCGGCATCGATCGTATCGTTGACCGAGGTGCGCGCGACGATGCGGCTGAGCTGCAGATTTTTGTACTTGTAGTAGAAGCCGGTGAGATTGATCTGCGCCGCGCCGTTCAGGAAGATGTTCTTCGATCCGATCTCGAACGCGTCGATCTGCTCGGAATCGAAGCTTTCCGGGACGGCGAAAACCGGAGCGAGCGGCGGATTGATACCGCCCGATTTGTAGCCACGCGAATAGCTGACATAGAGGTTGTTGTCGGGCGTGATCTCGTAATCGAGCACGGCACGTCCGGTGATCGCATCGAACGAAACGCTGCGTTCCTGCAACAGCTGGTTGCCCGCCAGACCCGCATCGGCGTCGAACGTGCCGACGAAGGGGGAAGCGAACGGATCGCCGTCATTGCTGAACGGGTTCAGGAAATTGGCAAACGTTGTGCGCGCGGCCACGGACTTGCTGTCGTCGTTGTAACGGATACCGCCGGTGAAAGTCAGCCGGTCGGTAAGATCGACATAGGCTTCCGCGAAGATGCCGAAACTCTCCAGCTTGAAGTCGGTCGTGTTGTTCCGATACATCGACGTTGCGAGATAGGATGGCGGCAGGCCGTTCGCGAAAGCGGAGAACGTTCCGAGAATGCCCGCGGCGTAATCGAGGCCGAACGAGTTCACGTAGTAACTGTTCTCGCTCACCTCCGTCTCGGCATAGATGCCGCCGATCAGGAAGTTGAACGGCCCGTCGAAATCGCTGCTCAGGATCGCTTCTGCAGACCAGGCGGTCTGGTCCTGGTTCGAACGGTCGAAGGCCAGCGGGACGCTGGAGCACAGCGAATTGCCTTCGAAGGCGCCGCGATTGCCTTCGTCATTGTCGGACGTGCAGAGCGGTCCACCCGGCCCCTGCGGGGTGAGCGCAGAAGCGATCGGCGCGAAATAGGCGTTCGATCCCGGTACGAAGGCGGGAAATGGCGGCGCGAGGCCGGTGGGCAGGCCGTTCGCGGCAAAGAAGGCCAGCGTGTTGAGCGCGGTCGCATAGCCCGACCGGTCGAGCACGCCGAGATTGTAGTCCTGACGCGAATCGACCGTGGTTTCCTGGTAGAGGCCGGTCAGCGACAGGTTCATCGCACCCAATTGCTGGTCGAGATGCGCCTGCACCTGCAATTCGTCGGCGAAGTAGTCGGGCGTGAAGGCCGTGTTGACCGTGCGCACATCGTTCGGCTCGTCGAAATTGGCGTAGCCGTCGGGGCCGTACACGCTGCCCAGGCCGAGCACGCCCGGGATGCCTTGGATGCGGAACAATTCCTGCGAGCTCAGCACGGAGGCAAGCGTGGAATTGGCATTGGTTTTGTCGAAATCGAGCCGGTTGTTGAGGCAGCCGAGCACGCCGGTGGGGTCGCGCTGGCACAGCTGTTTCTGGATGCGCAGCCGGTCATCGTTCTCGCGGAAATAATATCCCATGAGGTCGATCGTGGTGCTGGCGGTGGGCTCGAACCGCAGCGATCCGCGCACCGCATACATATCGCGCCCGTCGATCTGGGAATCGTCGAACAGATTGGTCGTGAACCCGTCCCGGTTCAGATAGAAGCCCGCCACGCGCGCAGCCAGGCTGTCACCGAGGGGCACGTTGATCATCCCCTTGGCCTTGATGCTGTCGTAATTGCCGTATTCGAATTCGGCAGACCCGGCGAACTGGCCCATTTCAGGCTTCGCGGTGACGACGTTGACCACGCCAGAGGTCGCATTGCGACCGAACAGAGTTCCCTGCGGCCCGCGCAGCACCTCGATCCGCTCGAGATCGAAATATTCGGTTTCGAACAGGCGCGTACCGAACAGCGGCGATCCGTTGGTGTGGATCGCCGTCGCGCTGTCGCAGGTCACGCCTACGCACAGATCGCCGATCCCGCGAATGGTGAAGCTCGACGCGGTAAAGTTCGATTTGGTGAAGGAAACATTGGGAAGCGTCAGCTGAAGGTCCGCTGCGTTCTCGATCTGCTGCGCTTCAAGCGCTTCGGCATCGAAGGCGCTGACCGCGATGGGAACTTCCTGAAGGCTCTGGCTCTGTCGCTGGGCAGTGACGATGATGGTCGGCGAATTGATCTGCGGATCTTCGAGATCGCTGTCGCCTGCCGATTGCGCCTGAGCTGGAATTGCGAATGCACCGGCGCACAGACCGGCCAATAGAGTGGCCTTAACCCTCATGTTTCCTCTCCCTGTCGATGCCGCTTTCCTGCGGTCTATCGCGAACAGGCTAACACAAAGCAGGTCCTTGGCAAGTCCCCTGCGCAGCAATATTACACGATGTGGAAATCCCGTGGTGTACGCAGAGACGATCGCGCAGTTCGTCCGCGCAAGATTCTAATGCGTCACACGAGATCGGCGCTGAGCGAAATATGGCTGATTCCGCGTCCGCCGCGATCGTCGCGGCCCAGCTGGACGAGCACGTCGATCACGCTGGCGGCATAGGCGATCGTATCGCTGCGGGTCAGCCCGATGCCGGTCTGCATCACCATCAGCGACAATTGTTCGAGCGCGCCGCGCAGGCTGTTGGCGTGGATGGTGGAAAAGCTGCCCGGATGGCCGGTATTGATGGCGCGGAGGAAGCTGACGCTTTCCGATCCGCGCAATTCGCCGAGCACGATCCGGTCGGGCCGAAGGCGCAGGGCCGCCTGGAGCAGTTCGTTGGACGTGACTTTGGCTTCGCCCAGTTCGCCCTTCACCGCGACCAGGCCGACGCCGTTTTCGCCCGGCAGTTTCAGTTCGGGCGTATCCTCGACCAGCACCACACGCTCGTGCTTGGGAATTTCGCCGAGCATGGCATTGAGAAAGGTCGTCTTGCCGGTGCTGGTGCCGCCCGAGATCAAGATCGTGCGCCGCTGCCGGATCGCTTCGCGCAGGAACGGGATCGGCTCCTGCTGCGGATCGGGCATGGCGCCGTGGACGGCGGGGCGCAGGGGCCCGCGATCGTAAGCGTCGAGCGGCAGGTCGAGCCTGCGGTGACGGCGGATCGCCATCGCCCAGTGGCGGCGCGAGGCCGGTGGGCCGCAGAACTGGACGCGCGCGCCATCGGGCAGCGTCGCGCCCAGAAGCGGATGTTCGCGATTGATCCCCTGATGGCTTACGCGCGCGACCTGTTCGGCCAGGCGCTGGATCAGCCGGTCGTCGATCTCGGGCATGGGATGACATTGCATGCCGGAATGGGCGCTGTCCTCCACCCACACTTCGCCCGGACCGTTGACGAGAATCTCGGTGACCGTGTCGCGATCCAGCCACTCGCGAAAGGGGGCGAGATAGGCGTCGAGATAGACGCTGCGCTCGCCGATGACGGGCGCGGGATCGACATCCTCGGGCTCGCCCTGAAAGGGGTGGATCTCGGCGCTCATCGCGTCTCCGTCCGGCTCAGCTGACCTGCGTAAAATCGAGATCGCGCGCCGTGAAGATGCGGATCGGTTCGCCTTGGCGCACACGCACCGTGGGGCTCCGCTGGCTGTCCTGCTGCGCCGCCGTGGCCGCAGCGGAGGTGCCCGCGCCGCCAAGTACCACCGCGCCCGCACCGCCGGTCGCCAACGTGCCGAGCCCGCCGACGACGGACAGGAGCATGGCCGATCCGAAGCGGCTGAAGAACCCGTCGCCCGAAACCTTGCCGGCGAGGCCCGTCGTCCCGTCGAACCCGATCGCGGGCGAGGCGAGATTGACCGAAGCCCCGTCGGGGCGGATCAGGCGCGTCCAGATGACATAGGCGCGCTTCTGCCCGCCCTGGATGCCGGACTGGTACTGGCCGATCAGGCGGCTGGACCGGGGCACGAGCACGCGCGTCCCGTCGAAGCTGCGCACGTCCTGGCTTACGACCGCGCGGACATAGCCGGGTACGTTGGTGTCGATGGCAGTTTCGAGCACGGCGGGGATCAGCGTGCCCTGCGTGACCGTGGTGCCCGGATTGGCCATTGCCTGCGCGCGCGCGGGAGCGCCGCCGACACCGCCGACGCGGCTCGCGAAATCGCCGGGCGAATTGCCCGCCGTCACCGCGCTCTCGCCTGAGGCAGGCGCGCCGGTTTCACCCGGAGCGAGCCTGGCGGGCGATGCGCCGGAATCGAACACCACTGTGGGGCTGGCATAAGGATTGCCCATCGGAGTCGGCGTGACCAGCGGCGGGGCGGAATAGACCGGGGACGGTGCCGGATCGGCCTGATAGCCCTGTGCGGGCGTCACCGCCGCTTCGGGGATGACCATCCCCTGGGGAACCTGCTGATCGACAGCCGCCTGTTGCGGCGCGGGCTGGACCTGCTGGCCGCCGACGCCCTCGGGCTCTTCCATCCGCGCCGAGCTCATGCTCCAGAGCGTGACCAGACCAAGCCCCGCGACCAGGGCGATGCCCGCCACCATGCCGAGCCCCTCGGTCCTGCCCTTCTTGGCAGCGACGGCGGGATAGGCATTGCGCGAGGCGAGATCGATGATTTCGGCCTCGCTCTCGTCACGCGGATCTACATCGTTGGCTGCACCCGTCGTCTCGCTCTTGGGCGGAAGTCGCATGGCCATACGCATCAGTTCATCTCCTTAGCGGAAGCGAAAGCCGTTCTGGCCCCGTTCGTCGCGGCGGCACCGCGCTGCGGGCGCTCGGGCCCCGAATTGACAAGTGTGGCACGGTCCTCGCCCGATCGCAGCACGATTTCGCGCGGCACGCCGTCCACCACGATCGTATCGCCGCGCACGGTGAAATTGACCGGGCCTTCCAGCCCCTTGGGCCCGGTGGTCAGAATGGCGGGGACGGCCCGGCCTTCGGGCCAGGTCATGAACACCGCTTCGCCATCGTCGAAGGTCCGCACGGGGAGAAGCTCGGTGTCGCCGGATGCTGCCCAGGCGAAATTGAGGTCCGCCGGATCCTGCACTGCCAGCGGATCCTGCGCGGCCGCGACTTCGGTCGGGGTGCGCGCGTCCGCCATCTGGGTTTCGCCGGGCAATTCGATGGGCTTCGGCTTTTCCGGATAGGTAAAGCTCAGCACGTAGATCGGCCGCGTCGAGGGGGAAGCGACGAGATCGAACAGATAGGTTCGCTCGTTCGTCACCACCGTCATATTGGTCGTGGCGCGCGGGCTCAGCGGCTTTACGAACAGCAGATTCGCGCGCTTGTTGGGCGTGACCTGCCAGCTCTCGCTATCGCCGATGGCGACATTCTCGATCGCTTCGTCGTCGGCGAACTTGATCGTGGCCTGGACCTTTACCTGGCCGTTGATGCGGACCACGCGGGTTTCGTCGTAGCGCACTTCGACAAGGCGGGCATCGTCGGCGAATGCGGGCGCGGCCAGCGGCCCCGCGGATGCGAGCACCAGAGCGAGCGCCGTTGCGACCGGGCGGATCATCGTTTTTTCTCCAGAGATTGCGAACCGGGCCCGCGCGTTTCGGGGGAACGGAACCGGCTGCCCACCCCCTGCGCACGCGACGGACCCGATGTAAGCGGCGATGCCTGAGCGCCACCTGAAGCGGTGGCGAGAACCTTGACGGTGCGCGAACCACCGCCCCCGCCCCCATAGGCTGCGCCCATGCTTCCATCGTTTGCGGCGGATGCGACCTGCTGGGCGGACAGATTGATCTGGCGCGCCTGGGCCATCGAATTGCTCGCCGCCTGCGCCGCTTCGGTCTGGCGGGCAGCATAGCCCGCCGTGGTGGGAGCGGCAGGTGCAGCCGCCATGTTCGGGCCGGTATCGCGGTCTCTGTCCGATCCGGCGAGGCCGAAGACCGTCCACCCGCCGACCATCGTCGCCGTCGTTTTCAGCACCAGGAACATCAGCGCGACATGCACCGCGCCGATCATGAAGAAGCCCATCGCGGCCTGCGGATTGATCTCGCCCGGATTCGCCACCAGAGCGCTGAGGATCGGCACGGCGAGTTCGAGCATCACCGTCCCGCCCAGCACCGCGAATAGCGGCGCGAGCGCCAGCATCACTACGCCTTTGATCCAGCCCGCGAACAGCCCGCGCGTGCCGTTGAACAGCGCCATCACCACGAATATCGGCCCCAGCGCCAGCATTATCGCCAGCGCGATCTTTGCCGTGACGAGCAGGCCCAGCGTGCCGAGCATGAACAGCATCGCGCCCATCCACATCATCCCCGGCGGCGAGAAGGCGGAAATATCCTGCTGCCCCTGGCTCGCTTCCTGAATGGCGAGGAAGACCACGTCGATCTTCTGCGCGAACACGTCGGTCGCCGACCCGTCCACGCCGGTCAGAAGCCCGGCAATCTGGTTGGGACCGCCGACGACGAGATTCCAGACCACGCTCTGATAGGCGATCCAGCTCGTCGCGAAGGTCAGCACGAAGCCCAGCGTAATCATGCGCGGGACGAGCGAGCGCACGCTCAGATTGGTGCGACCGGTAATCAGCAGGAAGCCGAAGACCGCGATAAAGAGGGTGAGCAGGATCGCGAGCACCGTGGCCAGCGATCCACCCGGCGCGAACAGGCGGCCGAAGGCTTCGGATGTGACCTGGCCCGCAGTGCAGTCGACCGCGCGCAGCGCTGCCGCGACGCCCGAGCCTGCCTGCGCGGCGACCTGGGAGCAATCGACGCTCATTCGGCGGCCAGTCGAGTGACGTTGAGCTTTTCGGGAATGTCCGCAAAGGCATCACCCGCATCGCCCGGCCAGGGCGCGCCGGTAAGCGTGGGGAACCAATCGGCAGGCGCATCGCCCACCGCCGAACGCAGAAGGTCGAGCCGGCGAACCGCACTTTCGCGGCCCGACAGCACGGTCAGCACTTCGGGCGCGCCCGAGAGATCCAGCCGGACGACGACGCTTGCATCGGGCTGGCGGATCAGGAAGCAGCGGCTGTGCGCAGGCAGCGTGCGGATCAGCGCCAGCTCGTGCTGGGTCAGGCCGAACCCGTCGCAGTAATCCTCGGGCCGCGCGCGGCTGTTGGGCATGAACACCATGGTGGCGGTCTGTTCGACCAGCGCGGTCGAGATGCGGCTTTCCAGCGCATCGCGCGCGCTCTGCGTGGCGAAGCCGACCAGCGCGTTGCGCTTTCTCAAGGTCTTCAGCCAGTCGCGGATGCGCGCGGCGAAAATCTCGTCGTCGAGCGCCTTCCAGCCTTCGTCGATCAGGATCATGGTCGGATCGCCGTCCAGCCGCTCCTCGATGCGGTGGAAGAGATACATCATGGTCGGCGTGCGCAGCTTGGGATTTTCGAGCAGCGCGGTCATGTCGAAGCCCAGCACGCGCGCGCCGAGATCGAGCTTGTCCTCCGCATTGTCGAACAGCCAGCCATGCTCGCCATCCCCGATCCAGGCGGCGAGGCGATCGGCCAGATCGCCCGGCTGCGGACGGCGCGCGCCCGAAAGCAATTCCTTGAAATGCCGCAGGCGCCGCAGCGACCCGTCATTGGCATAGGCCGCATCGACCGCGGTCGCGATGGTCGCGTCCTCTTCCGGCCCCTCCGCCTTCAGCATCACGCTGAGCCAATCGCGCAGGAAACCGCGATTGCCGGGCGTATCGGGCAAAGCGAGCGGATTGAACCCGGTCGGCTCGCCCGATCGGATGGAATCGTAGCGCCCGCCGATCCCGCGAATGAACAGTTCCGCCCCGCGATCCTTGTCGAACAGTACGGTGCGCGGCTTGAACTTTTGCGCCTGCGCGGCGAGGAAATTCATCACCACGGTCTTGCCTGACCCCGACGGGCCGATGACCGAGAAATTGCCCAGATCGCCGTGGTGGAAATTGAAGAAGAAGGGGGTCGAACTGGTGGTCTGGAGCAGCGTCACCGCCTCGCCCCAGTGGTTTCCGTCCGGCTTGCCGAGAGCGAAACCGTGCAGGCTTCCGAAGCTTGCCATATTGGCGCTGGAGATCAGCGCACGGCGCACCAGATAGCCTTCGTTGCCGGGGAACTGGCCCCAGAAACTGGGTTCGAGATTGGTGTCTTCGCGCACGGCGATTGCCCCGGTGTCGGAAATCGCGGCGGCGCAGGCGGCGGCGGCATCGTCCAGCCGGGCCAGATCGCGCTCGCGCACCAGAACGGTCAGGTGATGATCGCCGAAGCCGACCGACCCCGCACCCAGCGCGTCGCGCGCGGCCAGCATGTCGCCGCGTTCGGCGGCCGCTTCCTCATCGGCGGATTTCAGGCGGCGGATCGCCAGATCCATCCGCTCGCGCGCGGTCTGCCGCTCGGTCGGCGCGTAGCTTTCGCTTACGATCATCTCGTAAGGCAGGCGCAGCAGCGCATCGAGCAGGCCGGGCGTGGTCGCTTCAGGATAATCCTTGAGGCCCAGGATCGCCGAGAAATCGGGCGCGCCCGAACCACGCTGTTCCAGCGCGTCCAGGCCGAAGCTGACCCGGCGATAAGGCAGCATGTGGCCGATATCGACGTCGTCGCCCGGACGGCGTACTGGGCGCATTTCGCCATTATAGAGGGCGGAAAGCAGTTCGAGCAGTTCGTTGTTCGTCGTGCCGTTCGGGCCGGCATAATCGCCCAGCGGCTGGGCGCCGTAAGCCGACAACGAGGCGGCAAGGCCGGTCGCCGCCGCGCGCAGCGAGCGCAGATCCTTGGGATCCACCTCGATCTCTGCGCCGCCCTTGCCCTTCTTCTTCCAGGCCTTGGCCGTGCGCTCCACCCAGCCCGCCTTGCCGCGAGCGGGGCGGCGGATCAGCGTCACGAACTGATCGTTGATGAAGAGCGATCCCGAACCCAGCCGTTCCTGCCAGCGCGCATCGATATGGCGGCTGAGCGGATCGGGAAAGGCCGCGTCGAGATCGACTTCCACCCGGCGACGGATCACGTGGTGATACATCACGAAACGCGCATCGAGCGTCGAACGCAGCATCACTTCGCGCGTGGCGGCGTGGGCGTTCAGCGCCTCGCTATCCTCGGTCTCGAACAGCAGGCCGGGAACCTGCAATGCGGTCATCAGGCTGCCGTCGCGCAGCAGCAGCGTGCTCTCGTCGACCAGGCGGGCATAGGGCAGCCGGTCTCCGGCGCGCGCTTCCTTCGCGCTCCAGGCCGCTGCGCCTTTCCACTTGCTCATAGGTCGCGATCCTTATGGTTTGGCAGGCCAGATCGGCCCGCCGGTTCTAGGCGGCGTAACTGTTGCAGCCCCACTTGTTGTAATTCTTCACCCGCGGACACTTGGACACTTTCGTGATCCAGAGGTCGAAGATCCGCGGTTCGCGCAGGCAGGCGAAATAGCCGATGGCGTGCATCACCGCGAACACCAGCAGGGCCAGCCAGCTACCGGTGATCAGGAACGCCTCGGTCGTCACCATCCCGTTGATGATGAAATAATTGAACGTCACGCCCGCGAACATCTGCGGGCGAGTCAGCGCACGGTGCACGGGATGGCGGACCAGCTGGCTCATCCTACACGCCCGAAGCCGCGCCCTGGATGCCCGCGACGATCGATGCGGCACCGAACAGGATGAAGACGCCGATGATCACGGTCGCCCCGAAGCGCCAGTTGAGACGTCCAGTCAGCATCATGAAGCCGACCGCGGCTACCGCCATGACCGCCACGGCGGTAGCGACATTGCCGAGCAGCGTGCCCTGAAGCCAGCCGAGTGCGGCGACGATGGGCTGCGAACCGGCGGGATCGGCGGCTTGCGCGAAAGCGGCGGTGGGCAAAGCCAGAAGCGCCAGAGCGGCAGCACGAAATACGGAACGCATAGAAATATCTACTCCCGGGAATGATCGGACAGGCGGCCCATGATGGCCGCAACGTAAAGCTGGGTTTCGCGAATGCGGGGGATCCCCCCTGCGCGCATCACTCTCCCCGGACCAGCATTATAGGCCGCGAGCGCTTTCTCCAAGTCGCCATCGAAGCGATCGATCTGTTCGCGCAGATACCGCGCCCCGCCTTCCAGATTGGCGAAAGGATCGTCCGGATTGACGCCCAGATCGCGCGCAGTGCCCGGCATCAATTGCGCAAGGCCGCGCGCGCCGACGGGCGAGCGGGCATCGTGGCGCCAGCGGCTTTCCTGCCAGACCAGCGCTTCGATCAGCGAAGGGCTGAGATCGAACCGCGCAGCCAACTCATTCACCTT
Organism: Erythrobacter sp. A6_0; assembly: GCF_017744235.1. NCBI lineage: Bacteria > Pseudomonadati > Pseudomonadota > Alphaproteobacteria > Sphingomonadales > Erythrobacteraceae > Erythrobacter > Erythrobacter sp. A6_0. The sequence continues at coordinate 9,540 of NZ_JAGHQR010000001.1, read as the reverse complement.
GGCGCGGTAATTTTCCGGTACGGCCGCCGCATGCAGGCGCGGATCGGCAAGTACGCGATCGGGCAGCATCATGCCTTCCACTGCTTCGAAATCGCCATCGACGGCCAGAACCGCCGTTTCGGGCAGAGCTTCGGGAGCGCCACCGGCGATCCAGCGCGCGGCGCCATCGTCGATCTGCAGCACGTCGGCCTGGGCGGGCACGGACAGCATGGCCGCGCCGAGCAGCGGCAAAACCCGCAAGGCGTGCCATGTCGTTCTGTTTGCCCAAGCGGCTCGAATCATTGCGCCCTCCACCATCCCGGTCGCTCTGGCTACAATACATGACACGGGGGTGACACGGATATGAACCAGTTCCCCCCGTTCGTCCCAACGAAAAAACGGCTCACCCGATAATTCGGGCAAGCCGCTATAGTGCCTGCGCCCATGGGCGCGGTCGTTAAACTGCTTTAACGTGACGCGATCGACGCGGTGGAGGCGAATTCCCCGCGTGCGAGCATGGCGAGCCCCTTGCGCGCCAGCACGCGCGAATCCACCCAACGACCGTCAATTGTTTCGAGCTCGGCGCGTTCGTCATGCGCCATTGCGGCTTCGAACAGGTCGCGCGCGCGTTCTTCATCTCCGCGTCGCGCATGCGCGACGGCAAGGTTGATCAGCAGCGCCGGATCATCGGCTGCCTTGTCGGCTTCCGCGGTCAGCGTGCGAAGAGCGGCACCATTGCGACCTTCCACCAGTTCCTGCGTCCCGTAATCGGGCCCGGCAGGGTCAGCGGCCAAGGCCGCAGGGCTTTGCGCGGCAACGGCCAGCGCGGCGATTTGTGCGAGAGCGATCATCAGGCATCTCCTTCTTTCCCGCAGCCTGTATGCCGCGCGAAGCCCCCGCCCGCAACAAAACTGTAACATTGTCATTTAGGTGTCATTTTGGACCCCGGCGGCGCAGCGATCATCGGTCGGAAACGGTAAAACGCCCCGATTTCAGCCCTCCCGATCCATTCGTCCGGTTTTGTAAGCGAAGTGTCACGGACGGACACAAACTGTCACGCAGCAGGCCTAGCGGGCGAGTCGCGATCAAGGTTCGCGATACATTTTCATCCGGTTTTTTGAGGGGACCGCTGCCCGTGACTATTCTTTTCCGTACGCTCGTTCTCGGCACCAGCGCGCTCGCATTGGCGAGCTGCGGGGCCGACGAAATCGTCTCGCCGGGCACCGGCGGCGACATCACGATCAACAATCCCCCGGCACCAGCGCCCGCTCCTGCGCCGACGCCCACGCCGACCAGCACGCTGGTGACTCCGGCGGCCGGCTGCCCCACGATTTCCAACCCCGATCAGCTGGTCAATGACGGCACGATCTCCGGTCCGACCGGCGAATATCGCGTCTGCACCATGCCCGCGCGCTTCACCGCGTCGAGCACGCTGCCGTTCAACCGCGGCATCCTCTACCGCATGAACGGCCGCGTCGATGTCGGCACCGATGGCGGCCCCGCCCCCGACGGTTCGGACGGCGCGACCGACAGTAACGTCAATCTGACGATCGAGCCGGGCGTGCGCGTCTATGCCGCCGGTTCCAGCTTCCTGATGGTCAATCGCGGTAACCGCCTGACCGCCGTGGGTACGCAGTCGCGTCCGATCATCTTCACGAGCCGCGACAACGTTCAGGGCCTCAACAATGACAGCTCGTCGGGCCAGTGGGGCGGGATCGTCCTCGCCGGCCGTGCGCCCGTGACCGACTGCATCGCGCCGGGCGCCACGCCGGGCAGCGTGAATTGCGAACGCCAGGTCGAAGGTGCGGCGCAGCCCGCTCTGTTCGGCGGCGCCACGCGCAACGACAAGAGCGGCGACCTCGCCTATGTCCAGATCCGCTATTCGGGCTTCGTCCTTTCGGGCGATAACGAATTGCAGGCGCTGACCACCGGCGGCACCGGCACCGGCACCACCTTCGACCGCGTGATGAGCTACAACAGCTCGGACGACGGCGTCGAATTCTTCGGCGGCAGCGTCAACGCAACGCGGCTGATCGTGGTCGGCGCGGAAGACGATTCGCTCGACACCGACACGGGCGTGAAGGCCAATCTCCAGTTCGTGATCGCGGTCCAGCGCGCCGGCGTCGGTGACACGATCATCGAAGCGGATTCGAGCAACGCCTTCAACAATTCGACTCCGCGGCAAAACACGCAGATCTCGAACGCGACCTTCATCGCGAATAGCGGCACGCGCGATCAGGCGATCCGCATTCGCGGCGGTGCCGATTATGCGATCGTCAACAGCGTTTTGGTCGATCGTTCGGGCTCCACGCCGTGCCTGCGCATCGACAATTCCGAGACGATCCAGACGACGGGCGACGATGAGCTGGGCGCGCCGCGCTTCAATTCCTTCGTGCTCGATTGCGCCACCGACTTCCGCAACGGCAGCAACGTGACCGCAGACCAGACGCAGAGCATCTTCAACGCCGGTACGAACACCAACGCCAATTTCACGAACACGCTGTCCATGACCTTCGTCAACGGCGCGAACGAGAATGGCGTGGCGGTGTTCAACCCGACCGCGCTGAGCAGCTTCTTCACCAATCCGACCAATATCGGGGCCGTCTATCCGGGCAACGACACCTGGATCAACGGCTGGACCTGCAACTCCGCCGCGGCGACGTTCGACAATGCGGTGAGCGCCTGCACCTCGCTGCCGGTCTATTCCTGATCGCAATCCCGATCGGGGGAGCGGGCGTATCGGCCCGCTCCCCTTTTCATCACCTTCGATAGGGCCGGGTCCGGCCCCGCACCGACCATAGAAATTCGACCAAATGAGGGGGTCACCCATGTCCTTCGGCATGTCCACCGGCAGAAAGCTGACCGGATTGCTGCTCTTCACCACGGCGCTGTCCTGCCCCGCCCTCGCCTTCGCACAAGGAACCGGCGGCCCGCCCAGCGGCGTGGCCCAAGGCGAAGCGCCCGATCCGGCGGACGACGACGTATTGACCGATACCGCCGAAGGCACGGGCCAGGATACCCAGCTGGAAGAGACGCCCGAAGTATCCGTTCCCGGCGGTGACGTCATCGTCGTGACCGGTCGCCGCCGCGTAGAGCCCGAGCGCAATTCGACGCAGGTCATCTCTGTCCTGAGCGCCGAAGCCATTGCGCGCACCGGCGAAGGCGACATTGCAGGCGCCCTGAGCCGCGTGACCGGCCTGTCGACCGTGGGCAACGGTCTCGTCTATGTCCGCGGCCTCGGCGATCGGTATTCGCTGGCGCTTCTGAACGGCCTCCCCCTGCCCTCGCCCCAGCCATTGAGCCGCGTGGTCCCGCTCGATATCTTTCCGACCAATGTCGTCGCCTCCAGCCTCGTCCAGAAGACCTATTCGGCGAACTTTCCCGGCGAATTCGGCGGCGGCGTCATCAATCTGACGACCAAGGCCATTCCGGACGAAAGCTTCGTCACGCTGTCCGCCGGGATCAGCGGCGACGAGCAGACGACCTTTTCCAAGGGCTACACCTATTACGGCTCGCAATATGACTGGTTCGGCTTCGACGATGGCAGCCGCGATATCGTGCCCGCACTCCAGGGCTTCCTCGACAGCGGCGCGCGCATCAGCGATCCCGGCGTCGACAGCCAAGCGATCCTGACCCAGCTCGGCAATCCCAATCGCATCCTCTTGCAGAAGACCGATTGGACGCCCGCCAATTTGTCGGGCGGGATCACCATGGGCACCAGCGCCGATTTCGGCGATACGGGCCGCATCGGCGTGATCGCCACCGCCTCGCTCAGCAACAAATGGCGCAATCGCCGCATAACCCAGCAGACCGCGATCAATGCCGATCTCGAATTGCGGTCCGACTTCACCGATTTCGTCACCGACAACCGCATCCTTTTGAACGGATTGCTCGGTTTCGGGCTGGAAATCGGCGAACACCAGTTTCGCTTCACCAACCTCTTCATCCGCGACACTCTGAAGCGCGGCTCCCTCTCTTTGGGCGAAGATCTCCAGAACGGCGATACCGACCTCGTGCAGGATACCTCGTGGTTCGAACGTCAGCTCTACAATTCGCAATTCGTCGGCGAGATGGAGTTCGGCGATCTCTCGGTCGATCTGCGCGGCGGTTACGCCCAGACCCAGCGCGAGGCACCGTATGAGTGGGAATTCACCTATACGCGCACCAACAATGCCGGCGATCCGCTGGGCGATCTGTTCCTCAACACGCTCGATCCGCAGCGCGGCGGCGCGGTGGTCGCGTTCTCGGATCTCACCGAAGATCTCTATTTCGGCGGCATCGACCTGAGCTATCGCGTGTCGGACTGGCTCGGCGTCACGATCGGTTATGCCTATAGCGATACCGACCGCTTCTCGACCCGGCGCGAATTCGACATCCGCGCCACCACCGGCTTCCCCGACGCACTCGGCGCGTTCCGTCCCGACAATCTTTTGGGCGATGCGCTGATCCAGCTGGGTTACGACCCGGCGGCGCAGGCAGCGGCTGGGATCGGACCGTTCAATTTCAACATCTTCGAAACCACCCAGAGCGATCCGGCCTTCGCCGCCAATCTGACCGTTAATGCGGGCTATGCGAAGGTGAATATCGTTCCCTTCGATACCGTCACACTCGATCTGGGCGTGCGGTACGAAGATGCGGAACAGACCGTGACGCCGGTCGAAGTGTTCGCCGTTCCGCTGAATTCCGGCAGCGGCACGAATCTGAACAACGATTATTTCCTGCCTGGCGGCACGATCACCTGGGAAGCGACCGATCGCCTGCAAGTGCGCGCCAGCGCGTCTAAGACGATCGCCCGGCCCCAATTCCGCGAGCTGATCTTCCAGACCTATTTCGATCCCGAAACCAATCGCCAGTTCAACGGCAATCCGCGCCTCGTCGACAGCGAGCTGATCAACGCCGAAGCGCGCGCAGAATATTATCTCGGCGGGGGCGACAAGATCAGCCTGGCGGGCTTCTACAAGGATATCGAGAACCCGATCGAGGTGTTTTCTAGCTTCTCCGACAACGAACAGGTAAGCGGCTTCGCCAACGCACCGGCGGCCACGCTGTACGGGCTCGAATTCGAATCGCAGCTGAGCAAGAATCTCTACGATTGGGGCGGCTTCTTCGAAACGAAGCGCGCCATCCTGATCGCGAACTACACCTACACGACATCCGAACTGAAGGTCGGCGACACTGACATCGTCAGCGTCTTCCCCTTCGCCGACCAACCCGCGTCGAACTTCTTCAACGATGGCGTGGCGTTGACCGGGCAGTCCGATCACCTCGTGAACCTGCAATTGGGCCTCGAGGACACCGAGGATCTGCAGCAATTCACCATGCTGCTGAGCTATGCGAGCGAGCGCGTGACCAGCCGTGGCACGGCGAACCTGCCCGATATCGTCGAGGATCCGGGCCTCAGGCTCGATCTCGTCTATCGCCAGGGGCTGAATCTCGGCGGCGTGCCGCTCGAACTGAAGCTCGAAGCCCGCAACGTCACCGGGCGCGATCATTTCGAATTTCAGGACAACGGCACGCGCCGGATCGACATCAACAGCTACGAAGTGGGCCGCAGCTTCGGCGCGTCAATTTCCGCCGAATTCTAAAGGGTCTTCGATGCTAACAAAAAAGGCGCCTCCCGACCGGGGGCGCCTTTTTCGTTGTCCGAGTGCTCAGGCCTCAGAGGATATATTTCGAAAGGTCGGTATCGCCCGCCAGATCGTCCAGCCGTTCGCGCACATAGGCCGCGTCGATCGTGATCGTTTCGCCCGCATGCTCCTCGGCTTCGAAGCTGATATCTTCGAGCAGGCGCTCCATTACCGTCTGAAGCCGCCTTGCACCGATATTCTCGACACTCTCGTTCACCCGCGCGGCGATCTTGGCGACCTCGCTGATGGCGTCCTCGGCGATGTCGAGCGTCACGTCCTCGGTGCCGATCAGAGCCTTGTACTGTGCAGGCAGATTGGCGCGCGTTTCGGTCAGGATGGCGACGAAGTCCTCTTCGGTCAGCGCGCGCAGTTCGACCCGGATGGGCAGGCGGCCCTGCAATTCGGGCAGCATGTCGCTGGGCTTCGAAACGTGAAACGCACCGCTGGCGATGAAGAGGACGTGATCGGTCTTCATAGGCCCGTATTTGGTCGCCACGGTGGTGCCTTCGATCAGCGGGAGCAGATCGCGCTGGACGCCCTCGCGCGAAACCGAGCCACCGCGCACGTCCGACACCGCGATCTTGTCGATCTCGTCCAGAAAGACGATCCCATTGGTCTCGGCATTTTCCAGCGCGACGCGGGCGACGTCCTCCTGGTCCATGCGCTTCTCGCTCTCCTCTTCGACGAGGCGATCCCACGCATCGGGCACTTTAAGTTTGCGGCGCTTCAGATTGGACTTGCCCATCGCCTTGCCGAGCATGTCGGATAGATCGATCATGCCGACATTGCCGGGCATTCCGGGCACTTCCATCGCGCTTTGCGGCTGATCCTTGACCTCGATCTCCACTTCGGTGTCGTTCATCGCATTCTCGACAATGCGCTGGCGGAACGCCTCGCGGGTCGCTTCGCTGGCGTTCTCGCCGACGAGCGCGTTCAGGAGCCGGTCCATCGCGGCCTGCGATGCGGCTTCGCGCACCGCCTCGCGGCGGCGGTCCTTTTCCAGCCGGATCGCTTCTTCGACCAGATCGCGCGCGATCTGCTCGACGTCGCGACCGACATAGCCGACCTCGGTGAACTTGGTCGCTTCCACCTTCACGAACGGCGCGTCGGCCAGCTTGGCGAGGCGGCGCGAGATCTCGGTCTTGCCGCAGCCGGTCGGCCCGATCATCAGGATGTTCTTGGGCGTAACCTCGTCGCGCAGATCGGCGGCGAGGCGCTGGCGGCGCCAACGATTGCGCAGCGCGACCGCAACGGCGCGCTTGGCATCCTTCTGGCCGATGATGTGCTCGTCCAGTGCGGCGACGATCGCCTTGGGGGTGAGGGAGTCAGACATAGATGTGAAAATTCCGATTGGTGCGGCCATTCGTGCGGGCGGGAAGACCTAGACCTCTTCCACCGTCACATTGCCGTTGGTGAAGACGCAGATATCCGCGGCGACCTGCATGGCTTTGCGCGCGATCGTTTCCGGATCATCCTCGTATTCGGCGATCGCCTTGGCCGCGGCGAGCGCATAATTGCCGCCCGATCCGATCGCGGTGATGCCGCCTTCGGGTTCCAGCACGTCGCCATTGCCGGTGAGGACCAGCAGATTGTCCTTGTCCGCGACGATCATCAGCGCTTCCAGATTGCGCAAATATTTGTCGGTGCGCCAATCCTTGGTCAGCTCGACAGCGGCGCGCAGCAGCTGGCCGCTATATTGCTCCAGCTTTTTCTCGAGGCGTTCGAACAGGGTGAAGGCATCGGCGGTCGCGCCCGCGAAACCGGCAACGACCGCATCGTCCTTGCCGATCCGGCGGACCTTACGGGCATTCGGCTTCATCACCGTATTGCCCATGGAGACCTGCCCGTCGCCCGCGACGACGATCCGATCGCCCTTGCGTACGCCGATAATGGTGGTGCCATGCCACTGGGTCAGGCCGTGGCGGTTTTCGCTGTCACTCATGCGGCGCGATATGGGGCCGCGCCTGTTCGGTTCAAGAACGGCGTATCAGCCGCCCGGACCGCGCGGCGCTCCGCCGCCTGCACCCGGCGCACCGACCACGCCGATATTGCCGAACAGGTCTTCGAGGAAACCGCGCTCGCGGCCCAGAGTGGGCGTCGTGTCGCTTTCCGGCGAAAGATAAACCACCTGATCGATCCCCGACGTATCCGCCGACAGGACATTCCCGGTCTGATCGAAACGGATGGCGAGCACGCGATGCGCTTCGATCTGCGGGCGGACGAAGGGTTTGCGGCCCGTGGTGCTCGACACGTAGTACCACGTCGGCTCGCCGAACTGGCTCATGAAGGTCGGACGGCCCAAGGTGGCTTCGACCGAACGCTGGTTGTCGAGGCCGGGCTGGATCGCGTTCACGAGAGTGCTGTCGACGATATAGCCGCGGTTTTCGCGGATCGAGGTGCAGGCGGGCAGCACGGCGACCGCCCCTGCGAGAAGCGCGAGGCTGGCGATCTTGCGACCATAGGCACGGGTGGAAACCACAGAAACTCCATATCGTCTGGCGCGCCGGGCATAACGGCCGGGGCGCCCTGAACCGGTGGCCCCGCCTTAAGCGCCCGCGCCCGGGCTTGCAAATATTTGCGTGCTTGCGCTTGGAAGGCAGGGCTTGAATTGCCGCTGAACGCAGCCGACCTTGCCCTTTGCACCACGCCCTTCAGGAGCCCCAACCCCCAGATGAGCCTATTCGACCGCCTGTTCCGCAAGCCGACCGACCCGCGCGAAGCGATGCGCCCCCTCTGGCATCGCACGATAGAAATCGCGCGCGAACCGGAATGGTACCGGCATTGCGGCGTTGCCGACACGCTGGAAGGGCGCTTCGACATGGTGACCGCTGCGCTGGCGGTGGTGATGCTGCGTATGGAAGGCGATCCGGAGCTTGCGCCGCGCACCGCCTACCTCACCGAGATTTTCGTGGAGGATATGGACGGGCAATTGCGCCAATCGGGCGTAGGCGATCTGGTGGTCGGCAAGAAGATCGGCAAATTGATGAGCACGCTGGGCGGGCGGCTCGGCGCCTATCGCACCGGCTTTGCGGACAATGGCCCCACGCTCGAAGAGGCCGCGCGCCGCAATGTCACGCTGACCGACGAGGCGCTGGCCCGCCAGTTCGCCGATCGGCTGCGCGCCCTGCGCCTGCGTCTCGACGCGACGAGCGCGGATGCGATGCTGGCGGGAGATATCACGTGACCGCAATCGAGAACCGCGCTCCCGAAATGAGCCGAATCGTGAAGATCGATCGCCTCCCCGACGCTCCGTTGCGGATCGAGGCGAACGAAGACGAGCGCCGCAAGCTGGCCGGGCGGTTCGGCCTGCCCGCGCTGCACGCGCTGGTGGCCGAGATCGCGCTGGAAAGCGATGGAGAGGAAATTGCGGCGAAAGGGTCTCTGACCGCGCGCTTCGACCAGGCCTGCGCGGTTTCGGGCGAGCCCTTCGCCAATCGCGTGGACGAGACGGTCGCCCTGCGTTTCGTGCCGCAATATTCCCACGCCGATTCGGCGAGCGAGGAAGAGGAAATCGAACTGTCGGAGGACGATCTGGACGAGGTGCCTTTCGAAGGCCAATCCTTCGATTTGGGCGAGGCGATCGCGCAGAGCCTCGGCCTCGCCATCGATCCCTATGCGCGCGGGCCGGAAGCCGATGCCGCGCGCGAGGATGCCGGTCTTGACGATCCCGAGACCGGTGGCGCGTTTGCCGCGCTCGCCGCTCTCAAGAAGGACTGACGCCCCGAAATAGCTGGACCCGCCTAGAACGGGATATCGTCGTCCAGATCGTCGTAATTGGAGCCGCCGCCCTGGCTTCCACCCGAGCCACCGCCCTGATTGCCGCCGGAGCCGCCACCATAGCCGCCGCCCGACTGGCCACCGCCATAACCGCCGCCCGATTGGCCGCCGCCGCGGTAACATCGTGGTCTCGCGCCGCGCCGTACTGGAAGAAACC